>CAVUFT010000041.1:0-239397 GCA_963740725.1 uncultured Actinomycetota bacterium | reverse complement strand
GCCCGAGGTACGCGGGATGGCGAACAGCACGGTGAACATCTCCGGCGGGAACTGCAGGGCCTCGTAGATCAGGCCCGAGTAGAAGTCCACGTTCGGGTAGAGCTTGCGGGAGACGAAGTACTCGTCCTCCAGCGCGATCTTCTCCAGCTCGACGGCGATCTTCAGCAGCGGGTTGATGCCCGTCACCTCGAAGACGTCGTCGGCGGCCTTCTTGATGATCTTGGCGCGCGGGTCGTAGTTCTTGTAGACCCGGTGGCCGAAGCCCATCAGCCGCTCTTCGCCGGCCTTCACGCCCTCGATGAACGACGGCACGTTGTCGATCGAGCCGATCCGGCGCAGCATCTTCAGCACCGCCTCGTTGGCGCCACCGTGCAGCGGGCCGTAGAGGGCCGCGATGCCGCCGGTGACCGCGGAGTACGGGTCGACCTGGGTGGAGCCGATCGCCCGGACCGCGTTGGTGGAGGCGTTCTGCTCGTGGTCGGCGTGCAGGATGAACAGGATCTCCAGTGCGCGCACCAGCCGGTCGTCGGCGGCGTACTTGGGCTCGCTCATCTTGAACAGCATCGACAGGAAGTTCGCCGCGTAGCTGAGCTCGTTGTCGGGGTAGACGTACGGCTTGCCCTGCGCGTGCCGGAAGGCGAACGCGCCCAGCGTCGGCATCTTGGCGATCATCCGGCGGATCTGCAGTGCCCGCGACTCCTCGTCGAAGATGTCGCGCGACTCGGGGTAGAAGGTGGACAGCGCACCGACCGAGGCGAGCAGCATGCCCATCGGGTGCGCGTCGTACCGGAAGCCCTGCATGAAGGTCTTCAGGTTCTCGTGCACGAACGTGTGATACGTCACGTCGTGCGCCCAGGCCTCGTACTCCGCCTTGTTCGGCAGCTTGCCGTTGACCAGCAGGTAGGCGACTTCCAGGTAGTTGGACTGCTCGGCGAGTTGCTCGATCGGGTACCCGCGGTACTCCAGGATGCCCTTGTCGCCGTCGATGAAGGTGACGGAGGAACGGGTGGAGGCGGTGTTGACGAAACCGGGGTCGTAGGTGGCCAGGCCACCGTCTCCTTCGGCCGCGCTGATCTGCTTGAGATCCGCGGCACGGATGGTGCCATCGGTGATGGCAAGGTCGTAGTCCTTGCCGGTCCGGTTGTCCCGGACGGTGAGCGACTGTTCGGTCACAATGCCCTCTTCGCAAGCTGGCGTCATCGCCCGGTGAGTGAGGGTTATCGTCGCCGGCGGGACGCGGATCGGACTGCAATCTTCACCGCTAAACTAGTGCGGTCCTCAGCTCGTTCCAAGCCGGGGTCCCCAGCTGGCTTGGGCTCACTTTGACCCAAAGGCTCCCGCGCCGGTATTCTGGGCTGTCGTTGTGCGTTTCTAGGCCTGTTCCCGGTGTCACTGGGGTATGGCGGGCCGCTCGCCGACGCCCTGTATCTGTTTTGTCAACCTCTGAGAAACGAAGGTCAACGACCGTGCGCACGTACAGCCCGAAACCTGCTGACGTCACCCGTGAGTGGCATGTGATCGACGCCACCGACGTCGTGCTCGGTCGGCTCGCCGTCCAGATCGCCACGTCTGCTGCGCGGCAAGCACAAGCCGACGTTCGCCCCGCACGTGGACGGCGGTGACTTCGTTGTCGTCATCAACGCCTCCAAGATCAGCCTGTCCGGTAAGAAGCGGACCGACAAGCTGGCCTACCGCCACTCGGGTCATCCGGGTGGTCTGACCGCCACGCCGGTCGGCGAGATCCTCGAGAAGGACCCTCGCAAGGCCGTCGAGAAGGCTGTCTGGGGCATGCTCCCGAAGAACCGTCTGAGCCGGAAGCTGCTCAGCAAGCTGAAGGTGTACGCCGGCCCGGAGCACCCGCACACGGCCCAGCAGCCCAAGACGTTCGAGATCACCCAGATCGCTCAGTAGTAGCGGTCGACGAGCCAGTTAAACGAGGATTCCCAGCGTGAGCGACATCACCACCGAGACCGACGACCTCGACCTCGAGGTCCCCATCGACACCGAGGGTCCGGTTGCGTACACCTCCGAGACGAACCCCACCCCGGAGCAGCGCGCCGAGTCCGGCCGCGTCGCGGTGATCAACCCGGCCGGTGCCACCGGCCGCCGCAAGGAGGCCGTCGCTCGCGTCCGCCTCATCCCGGGGACGGGCAACATCACCGTCAACGGCAAGCCGATCGACGTCTACTTCCCGAACAAGGTTCACCAGCAGCACGTGAACGAGCCGTTCGTGGTCGCCGGCCTCGAGGGCTCGTACGACGTGATCGCGCGGATCAACGGCGGCGGCATCACCGGCCAGGCCGGTGCACTGCAGCTCGGGATCGCTCGGTGCCTGAACGCCGCCGACGAGGAGGCGAACCGGCCCGGTCTGAAGAAGGCCGGTCTGCTCAGCCGCGACGCGCGGATCAAGGAGCGTAAGAAGGCCGGTCTCAAGAAGGCCCGTAAGGCTCCGCAGTACAGCAAGCGCTGATCACCTGATGTCGCGTTTGTTCGGCACGGACGGAGTCCGTGGCCTGGCGAACGTGGACCTGACCGCGGAGCTGGCTCTCGACCTTTCGGTCGCAGCTGCGCACGTACTCGGCGAGGCCGGTGCCTTCGAAGGGCACCGGCCACGCGCCGTTGTGGGCCGGGATCCGCGTGCCAGTGGTGAGTTCCTGGAAGCCGCCGTGGTGGCCGGTCTGGCCAGCGCCGGCGTCGACGTCTTCAAGCTCGGCGTGCTGCCGACCCCGGCCGTCGCGTACCTGACCGGTTCGACCGGCGCCGATCTCGGCGTGATGCTGTCCGCCAGCCACAACCCGATGCCGGACAACGGCATCAAGTTCCTGGCCCGCGGCGGGATCAAGCTCGATGACGTCGATCGAGGACGCGATCGAGGCCCGGGTCGGCGAGGAGTGGCAGCGCCCGACCGGCGCGGCCGTCGGCCGGGTGCTCGACGACGGCCAGGGCTTCGAGACGTATGTCTCGCACCTGGTCCGCTCGGCCCCGAACCGCTTCGACGGCATCAAGGTCGTCATCGACTGCGCCAACGGCGCCGCCTCACTGACCGCCCCGGAAGCGCTGCGCCGCCTGGGCGCCGAGGTGATCACGTACGGCGCGCCGCCCGGACGGCCTGAACATCAACCTCGAGTGCGGCTCCACCCACATGGAGGGCCTGCGCCGCGAGGTGATCGGGCACGGCGCCGACCTCGGCATCGCGCTCGACGGCGACGCCGACCGCTGCCTGGCGTCGACGACGACCGGTGAGCTCGTCGACGGCGACCAGATCCTGGCCGATCCTGGCGCTGGCGATGCGCGACAGCGGCCGGCTGTCCAACGACACCGTCGTGGCGACCGTGATGAGCAACCTCGGCTTCGTCCAGGCGATGGTCCGCGAGCAGATCGCGGTCGAGCAGACCAAGGTCGGCGACCGCTACGTGCTGGAAGCGATGAAGGCCGGCGGCCACAAGCTCGGCGGCGAACAGTCCGGTCACGTGATCCTCTCCGACCACGCGACCACCGGCGACGGCACGCTGACCGCGGTCATGCTGCTCGCCCGCGTCGCCCAGACCGGCAAGTCCCTCGCCGACCTGGCCGCCGTGATGACCCGCCTGCCGCAGATCCTGGTCAACGTCCCCGAACGTCGACAAGTCCCGGGCCGGCACCGACCCCACCGTCCAGGCAGCCGTCTCGGCCGCCACCGCCCGTCTGGGCGATACCGGCCGAGTCCTCCTCCGCCCCTCCGGCACGGAGCCTCTGGTCCGAGTCATGGTCGAGGCCGAATCCTCGGCCACGGCCGACGAGGTGGCGCACGAGTTGGCCGCCGTCGTCGCCACCGCACTCAAGCTCTGAGCTAGAGGCCGACCACCTTCAGGACCGACGGCCACCCGTCCAGGACTGCGCGAAGCCGCGTGTCCTGGACGGTGTCCAAGGCCTCGGCATAGGCGGACTCGAGGACGTCGGCGATGCGGACCGGCGTACCGGTCGAGGCTGAGCTGGACCGCGGCCTCCACCATCGCGACGCTGATCACGTTGGAGTGCACCTCGGACTGTGGGACGGTCGAGGTGCGTACCGCGGCCACGAACTCGGCCAGCGAGCCCGCGATCTCCTCGGGGTCGTCGGACGGCACAGCCGACAGAGGTTCGCCCGACGCCAGCTCGGCGACGGGCGGTTGGTCGCCGTCCCAGATCGCCGTACCGGCGGGACCGACGGCTCGCCAGCGCCCGTTCCAGGAGGTCTCCAGGCCCGGTGCGCACCAGCTTCCGGTGAAGGCGAACCGGGTCCCGTCGGCGAACGTGAACAGCGCCTAAGCCGCCGCGTTGCCGTCGAACCAGCTCCAGTCCGGGTTGTACGACTCGCAGTACACCGAGACCGGTTCGGCGCCGATCAGCTTGCGCGCCAGATCGAACTGGTGGATCGCCATGTCGATCAGCAACGGCTCGGCCATCCGCTCCCGGAAGCCCCCGAAGTGCGGGGCCTTGTAGAACTCGCACGACAGCGACCCGATCGAGCCGAGACCGGCCAGTTGCTGCTCGAACGCGGCAACGGTCCGGAAGTACCGGCGGGACTGCGAGACCATCAGCAGCTTCCCGCTCACCTCCGACGCCGCGATCATCGGCAGGCACTCCCGGACCGTCTCGGCCAACGGCTTCTCACAGAGCACCGGAAGCCCATGCAGCAAGGCATCCACGCTCACCACGGGGTGTGCGAGCGGCACCGTGACGTCGATGACCGCGTCCGCGCCGTCAGCCAGTTCGCCGATCGAGGACGCCACCGGTACGTCGGGGAACCCGTGCTCGTCGGCCGCCGCCCGGGCGACATCTAGATCGAGGTCGACCAGACCGGCCAGGACGACGTCGGGGTTGGCGGCGATGGTGCGTAGCCAGGCGCGGCCCATGCCGCCGGCACCGACCTGCACGAGGCGGAGGGGTTCAGGCATCCGCGTGCTCCTCGATCGGACCCTGGTAGCCCTGGCCGTTGAAGAAGTCGCCGGTCTCGTACCGGAGCAAGGTCGGAACGGCGCGCTCCGGCCGGTCCGACCTCGCCCAGGCGACCCCGTTCGCGATCACCTTGCGAACATCCTTGTGGTGGTACACCGGGAAGTCCTGGTCGCCGGGGGAGAAGTAGAAGATCTTCCCGTGCCCCCGGCGGAACGTGCAGCCGGACCGGAACACCTCGCCGCCGGAGAACGACGAGACGAAGATCAGCTCGTCCGGCACCGGGATGTCGAAGAACTCGCCGTACATCTCCTGCTGCTCGATCTCGATCGGGTGCGGGATCCCCTGCGCGATCGGATGTGTCGGGTTCACCGTCCAGACCAGCTCGCGGTCCCGTTCGCTGCGCCAGCGCAACGTGCACGACGTACCCATCAGCTTGCCGAAGATCTTCGACCAGTGCCCGGAGTGCAGGACGATCAGCCCCATCCCGGACAGCACCTGCTGGTAGACCCGCTCGACCACCTTGTCCTCGACCTCACCGTGGGCGGCGTGACCCCACCACACCAGTACGTCGGTCTCGGCCAGCACCTCCTCGGTCAGTCCGTGCTCCGGCTCGTCCAGCGTCGTGGTGGACACCGTGGCCTCGAGGTTTTCGCGGATGCCGGCGGCAATGGTCTCGTGCATGCCGTCGGGGTAGATCTCGGCGACGTGCGGCTCGACCTGCTCGTGCCGGTTCTCGCCCCAGACGAGTACGCGAATCGTCATATTCGTGTCCTTTGCAGTGGATTATTTGACGGCTCCGCCGATGGCGCCGGCGGCGATGTACTTCTGCGCGACGATCAGCAGCACGATGGCCGGGATCGCCGAGAGGACCGCGGTGGCCATCACCGCGTTCCAGTTCTGTACCTGGGTGCCCAGGTACTGGTAGATCCCGAGCGTGACCGGCCGGATGCCGCCCTTGGTGGTCAGCGTCAGCGCGAACAGGAAGTCGCTCCAGGAGAAGAGGAAACTGAACAGCCCCGCGGTGATCAGGGAGTTCCGGCTGATCGGCAGCACGATCGCGACGAACGCCCGGACCAGCCCGGCGCCGTCCACCCGCGCGGCCTCCACCAGCGACGGCGGCAGCGAGAGCATGAACGACCGCAGGATCAGGATCGCGAACGGGATGCCGCTGCTGCAGTTCGCGAGGATCAGGCCCGGGATCGAGTTCAGCAACCCGATCCGTTCGTACGCCGTGTAGAGCGCGTTGGCGATCACGATCCCCGGGATCATCTGCGAGATCAGGATCGCCAGCAGACCGACCGAGACCCAGCGGGACCGGAACTGGGAGAGGGCGTAGGCGCACGGGGTCGCGATGGCCAGGCTGAGGACGACGGTCCCGGCCGCGATGATCATGCTCGTGACGAGGTTGCCGCCCTGCTCACTGAGCGCCCTCCGGTAGCCGGCGAACGTCGGGTTCAACGGCAGGAAGCCGGCCGTCAGGGTGTTCCCGGACGGTTGCAGCGAGGCGTTCAGCATCCAGTAGACGGGGAACAGCAGCACGGCCAGGATCAGTACGCCGATCACGGTGTAGATCGCGCGACGGACAGTGGAGTCGGACATCGGCGTACCCCTACTCGTCCACGGCACGCCGGGTGCCGCGCAGGTAGAAGATCGCGAACAGGAACGAGAGCGCGATCAGGATGTTGCTCAACGCGGCGCCCTGGCCGAACTTGAAGTCGACGAACGACTTCTCGTACGACTGGGTCGCCAAGGTCTGGGTTGCATTGGCGGGACCACCGCCGGTCAGGCCGAGGATGATGTCCAGCACCTTGATGGTGTAGACGACGCCGAGCATCAGCAGCACACTCGCGACCGCGCGCAGGTTCGGCCAGGTGATGTAGGTGAACGCGCGCCAGCCGGTGGCCCCGTCCAGCTGTCCGGCCTCGTACAACTCGTCCGGGATCTCCGCGAGGCCGGAGTACAGCAGGGTCACGTTGAACGGGATGCCGATCCAGATGTTCACGCCGATCACCGCGATCAGCGCGACCGACGGCGAGTTCAGCCACGGCACCGGTTCGCTGATCAGGTGCAGCCAGGTGAGGGTGCGGTTGAGGATCCCGCTGTCCTGTTCGAGGATCGAGCGCCAGGTCGCACTCGACACGATCAGCGGCAGCAGCCACGGCAGGAGCAGGAGCGACCGCAGTACGCCGCTCAGCGGGAAGCGCCGGCGGAAGAACAGGGCCAGCGCGAGCCCGATGCCGAACTGGAAGGCGATCGAGCCGATGGTGAACAACGCCGTGTTCACCATCGCCTGCGAGAACAGGTTGTCCCGCACGACCGTGCTGTAGTTCCGCAGCCCCACCCAGGGCGCCTGGCCGGTGAAGAAGGTCTTCAGGCTGTAGTCCTGCAGGCTCATCAGCAGGTTCTTCACCACCGGATAGCCGAACAGCGCGCCCATGGCCAAGGCGGCCGGCATGACGAACAGGATCTTGGTCAGCTCCTCGCCCCGGCGGCCCCGGAACCTGCTCGCAGGTTCCGGGCCGGTGGTCCGGGCTTCGGGCTGTGTCAAGGTCGGTGCCTGCGTCATCGCGATCAGCCGCCGGATGCCTGCTTGAAGGCGTCCTGGGCCGAGGCCTTTCCGGTGAGTGCGAGCTGGATCGCCTGGTAGATCACCTTCGCGGCGTCCGGCCACTTGTCGCCGAGCTTGCCGGTCCGTGCCCGTGCATTGACGACCTGCTCACCGAAGGCCTTCATCGACGGCACCTCCTTGACGTACTGGTCGAGCAGCGCGGTCCTGGTCGGTAGCGTGAACCGTGCCTTCGCCCAAGCCAGCTCGTTCTCGTCCGAGTTCAGGCACTTCACGTAGTCCGCGGCCTTCTGTTGCTTGGCCTGGTCCTTGTTCAGCGGGACGGTCCAAGCCTCACCGCCGAGCGGAGCGACCGGCGTCTGGCCGACCTTGTTCACCGGGAACTGGACGACGTCCCACTTGACGTTCGGAGTGGTCTGGAGCGCGGGGATCTGCCAGGGGCCGTTCACCATCATCGCGGCCTTGCCGGCGACGAACTGATCCTTCGCATCGCCCTGCGTCCAGTTGATCACGCTCTTCGACGCCGAGCCCGACTGGACGAGATCGACCCACAGCTGCAGGGCTTCGGCCACCTGTGGGCTGGTCAGGTCGGTCTCGTCGCCGCCGTTGGTCCACATCGCCGGCAGGAACTGCCACGAACCTTCGTACGTCGCGTTGGCGTTGAAGGCGATGCCGTAGCGACCGGACTTGGTCAGCTTCTTGGCAGCGGCCTTCAGTTCGTCCCAGGTCTTCGGCGGCTGCACGCCGGCTTCGGCCAGCATGTCCTTGTTGTAGAACAGCGCGATCGTGTTCGTCACCGGCGCCAGTCCGTAGAGCTTGCCCTGGTACGACGTTGCGTCGACCATGCCCTTGATGACTCCGTCGGCATTCAGCCCCAGGTCGTTCAGCGGAGCCAGTGCACCGGTGGCGGCGATCTGCTGGACATCGGGATTGTCGAGCATCAGGACGTCCGGCAGGGTCTTGGACGAAGCCTGCTGCAGCACCTTCTGGATCAAGGTGTCACCAGGCACCGTCTCCCGCTTGATGGTGATGCCGAGCTTGGTCGCGCAGGAGTCCAGGCCCTTCTGCACCAGCGACTTGTCCGGGTCGTTGTTGTAGTAGTCGAGGATCGACAGACTCTTGACGGCCTCGCCGGACGAGGAGGACGACGAGTCGCCGCCGTTGTTGCCGCAGGCGGCCAGCACGAGTGACAGGGTCGTCGCGCCGGCCAGCACAGCGCTGATCCGCTTGCTGATCATGACATCGGGCTCCTTCGATCAAAGCGTTTAACCGTGGACTGTAGAAAATCGCCGGACACTTGCTGGGGAGGCGGTAAACCGCTTAACTGAGATTCCAAGGACTATGTTCCTCGGGTCACACTGCTGTCAAGAGTTCAGAGGGGGCCGGATCCGATGGTGACCATGCGGGACGTCGCGGACCGGGCCGGGGTGTCGATCGCGACCGTGTCCTTCCTGCTGAACGACACCAAACCGGTGACCGCGGCGACCAGGGCGCGGATCGAGCAGGCGATGACCGAGCTCGGCTACCGGCGCAACGCGGTCGCGCGAGCGCTGGCGAGCCGGCGGACGCACATCATCGCGATGGCGTATCCGGCGCTCGAGCACCGCTTCAAGCTGTCGTCGGCGGAGTTCTTCACCAGTGCGGCCGAGGCGGTCCGCGAGGAGCACTACCACCTGGTGCTCTGGCCGGTCGGCAACGACGGCATCGAGCTGCGCGAGCTGCTCGGGCAGCGGCTGGTCGACGGCGTCGTCCTGATGGAGGTCCAGCTGGACGATCCCCGGGTCGCCGTCCTGCAGCAGACCGGTACGCCGTTCGCGCTGATCGGCCGGACCACCGAGCTCGAAGGGCTGTCGCACGTGGACATCGACTTCGACACCACGGTCCGGGACGCGATCGACCACGTCTACCAGCTCGGCCACCGCGAACTGTTGCTGGTCTCCGGCGACCTGTCCGATCCCCGCTTCCGGACCTACGGCCCCTGGGTGCGGACCGAGGCCGCGTATCGCCGGATCGCCGCGGAGTACGGCCTGCGGGTCGACGTGGTGTCCTGCAACGACACCACCCAGGCCGGCCAGGAAGCGGCCGCCCGGATCGTCGCCGAGCACCCCGAGGCCACGGCGATCCTGGTCCTCAACGAGTACGCCACGCTGGGCATCGTCTCCGGGCTGCGGCGTCTCGGCCACGCCGTCCCCGCGGACTTCTCCGTCGTCGCCCTGCTGATGGTCCCCGAGACGGCCGCCCTCGCCGATCCCGAGCTGACCTACCTCCGCACCCCCGGCCCCGAACTCGGCCGCCTCGGCACCGACGCCCTCCTCCGCCAGCTGGAGAACGCCGCCCCCCTCCCGCCCCAACTCATCCCCGCCAAACTCCACCCCGGCGCCTCGGTCACCACCCCCCGCCGCCCGCACCGAAAGCCCCGCCGGACGTAGTACCGGCCGACGCCTTTTGTCCCCTTCGTCCTCTACTGTCGCGATATGAGGCTGGGGGATCGACTCGGTGCGTACGTCGAGGGTGCACTGTGGCGCGACTTGTCGGAGTTCCTGGACGGGTTGGACGAGGTCGGGCTCAAGGAAGCCCGTGACTGGTACCGGCAGGGACGGGGGCAAGCGCGGAGAGCTGCCGAAGAGAGTCTGGGGCCGGGTAATACTCGCGAGAGTGGCGCCGCGTGTGTCCAGCTGCTCGCCCTCCGGCTGGCTCCGACACCACGGAAAGCCGCCGAGTGGTTCGGATGGGGGCTCCCGGGCGAGTTCGGCGAAGTTGCCGAACCAGTCGTACTGCGGAAGCTCGCCGCATGTGGTCGCGAATGGTGCGCCGATTTTGTTCAGGCGGCGAGCGAGGTCAGGTTCCGTGGTCAAGCGGTCGTCGATGCCGACCGCGTCGTCCGGTACACGATGCCGCTGCTCGCGCACTTCGGTCTGCCGATGCCCAGCGGACCGGCGTACGGGCTGGGCTGGGCTGGGTACTACACCGGGCTGAAGTTCCGGGTGAGCTGGGCCGGGAACCCGCATCGGGACGATGAGCCGGACTTCATCGGGCAGACCTGGTTGGCGGCGGACGGAACCGCGATCGAGAGCGCATCCGTCCTGGAAACTCCCACGCTTGTCGACGCCTGGCGGCGGGACCCTGTGCTCGGGGATGCGCTGGCGGCGTGCCTGGCGGCGCCGGGAGAGATCGGGCGGTTCGCCGCGCCGGTCGCCGCCGAGGGCTGGGAGGTCGGTCCTGCCGTGGCCGCCATGGTGGGCGAGGGGAAGCTGGATCGGGACAGCGTGCTGGAGGCCTGTTTCGGGGCGTTGACCCGGCAGGAGAATCCCTCGTCGAATAAGACGATCGCGGGGATCATCGCGGGGCTGGATGTTTCGGCCACGGAGCTGCGGGGGCGGATCCCACTGCTACAAGGGGTTATGGCGAGCTGCCACGGGTCGCTGACCGCCGTTCTGCTGTCGCCGGTGATTGATGCGCTCTCGTCGGCTGCTGAGTTGGAGGAACTGGCGACGACGGTCTTCTCGCGGAAGGAGAAGAAGCAGCAGAACGCCTTGCTGAAGGTGGTTTTGGCGAAGGATGCGGTTGAGCGCCTCGGGCGCGAATCGGTGGTTGCGGTGTTGTCGAAGGTCGTGCTGACTGGGGACGAAGCGCTGGTGACCAAGGCTGGTAGCGCTTTGGCGAAGCTTGGGGTGGCTGCGGCTGAGCCCGCGGCTGTGTCGATGGACGGTCTGTGGATCGACGTGCCGACGGCGCCGGTCGAGCGGTTCGGGCGGATCGCGCCGGAGCCGCCGGGGATCGCGGCTGCGCTGACGGCGATGGAGATCGAAGGGGATGCGGGTTTCCTGGCTCGGTATCTCGACGCCCTGGTTCGGTGGGCCTGGTCGGATGTCGACGTGGTCAAGCGGTGGTTCCGCGAGCACGGGGCTGGGTTCGTGACGGATCCGATCGGGCAGCGGACGGTCGACTGGGCCAACGGGCGGGTCACCGGGAAGTCGTTCGCTGCTTATGCGGAGCTCGCGGGTCAGTATCACGGGGGAGGGAGACGGTTCTTCCCTGGCGAGGACTGGGTGCTTGCCGAGTCGCCGGTGACTGCGGTCTTTGCCGATCTGCATCTGCAGGAGTGTTTGCTGAACGCCGGTCGCGTTCCCTATTTGTTGAGCACGCCGAGTCGTAGTACCGGCGTACTGGAGTTCGATGATTTGCTCGCCCGTCTTGGCGGTTATCGCTCGGTGCAGTGCGGATCGCTTGATCTTTTCCAGGCGTTGCTCAGGTTGGAGCCGGTCTCGCCGGATCGTCTTGCCGAGTTGCCTGATGTCGTGCTGCCGGTCTTTCGGCCCGGCGCGGAAGGACTCTTGAGCCGGTTGACCGGTCGGCGGGGCGAGTCGGTGGATGCGATCACCGTGATCCGGCAGTGGGTCGAAGGCGGTGGTCTGCCGCCGATTGTTGCGCGGACGGGCGACGACGGGATGACGTCGATCGAGCCTGTCGAGCTTCCGGTGGAGCTGTTCCCGGGGGTGCCGCAGGATCTGGTGGGTGGTTACCGGGCGATCCATGTCACTCCTGGGGTGGGGTTCGATCCGGCGCGGACGATCGGGGTGGTGCCGCGCTGGCCGGATCTGATCGCGGCCCGGATGCAAGAGGCGTTCAGCGGTGAAGCCAAGTGGGCGCCACCGTGGCTCGATCAGCTGGTACTGCCGGGGGCGGGACGCGCGGTGCATCAGTTGCTGGCGATCACGATCGGCTTTCCTGACGAGCACTCGCGGCTGCGGGGTATCGATGCTCTGCTGGCCCTGATGGGACGCGAGGAGTTCGACTCGGAGCTGCTGACGGAGTTCGTGCTGGGCCGATTCGCCCGAGGTTCGTTGCCGTTGGCAAGAACTTCCTGGTCACTCGAGCAGGCCGTTCTCGCCGGCGGACTCAAACCGCTCTGGCCGACGGTGCTCGCCCTCGTCGACGCGAGCTGCTCGGCAGCCAAGAGCCCGCCAGGTCTCGCCGGCCTGCTCGCCGTCGTACGGCGCTATCTCCCGGCGGTGCCCGATCCGGTGTTGCCGTCCGGAGTACGGGAGCTGGCGGCGAGGAGGGGGTCGACGAAGGCGGGGGCGGAGGCTAGGGCGCTGGTGGCTGTCGCCGAGGGGCTAGCTGCCGATCCCGGCGGCTTCGCCGAACCTCGCACCCCGGCCGGGCCGACGGGCACGGCCGACGCGGCGGTTGCTGTCGATGTGGCTGGTGGGCGGGTGGTTCGCGGATGAGTGGGTATCAGGCGGCTTCGGTGCTGCGAGAGGAAGTCGACGGTGCCGTGCTGGCGCTGGAGACTGCGCTTGGGGTGACGCCGTTGGGGTTGGTGGAGCATCCCAGGTTCTTCGACGGGTTTTTGGCGCGGCCGGAGGTGGTGGCGGCGGGGTTGCTGGCGGTGGCCGATGTGGCGGGGACGCGGTACGTCGACCTCGCGGCGGTGCGGGCGCGGTTCCTGGATCCGGTGGTGACGGCGAGCGGGGATCGGTTGCGGTTCGAGTCGTTCTCGGCCTGCAACGGGGTCTACGCGCGGCTGGATCTGCTGGCCGATGGGATCGACAGCGGTGAGATCGGGTTCGGCACCACCAACGTCGACGTGAACCAGCCGTTGCGGTCGGCGCTGGCGGGACTCGGCGCCGGGGCGCTCGTCCATCTCGGCGTCGGCAGCGAAAGCCTGCGGGTCTCGACGATCGACGAGTCCCACGAGGAGCGCAAGGTCGACCTGCCGGACCGCTGGATCCGCGGCTTCGCGGAGACCCCGGTCAGCGCGGCGCGGATGGAGCAACGCGCGGAGCTGCCGGGGCCGGCGATCGCGCCATTCCTGGCCCGGCTTCCCAAGGGTGCGCCCGGTCCGTCGTACTACGTCGTGCCGTCGCCGGTCGGCCTCCGCCAATCGGCTCGGATGGTGCCGGGCGCAGTACAACTCGCCGGTACTGCGCGGCTCACGGCAGCCGTGCGGGTCGCACGTTTCGCCCGCTGGCTGAAGGTCTTCGGCAACGACGAGGGTGCGAGCGCCTGGGCCTTCGGGCTACCGGGCGCGACGTTGACGCTCCAGCTCTCCCCGGAGCCGTACCGCGGCTTCTCTGGCGAAGGAGGCCTGCTCGCGTCGCTCACCACCTCGACCGCGGATCAGGCGGCAAGGATTCTCGAACACCTCGCCTGGGAGCCGACGATCGACCGCGCCGCCATCGCCGAGATGACCGGCCTCACCCCGCCCGCCGTCGAAAGCGGGCTGGGCTTCCTGGCCGCCTCCGGCAAGGTCGGCTTCGACCTACTCCACAACACCTGGTTCCACCGCGAACTCCCCTTCGAACCAGGCCGAACCACCCGCGACAACCCCCGCCTGACCGCGGCTCGCGCCCTGGTCGCCGCCGGCCAGGTCACCCGCGACGGCGCCGACTGGATCGTCCGCGTCGACGATCACCAACACTGGGTCCGCCCAACCGCCACCTCCCACCAATGCACCTGCCTCTGGTGGGCCAAGTACCCCAACACAAGAGGCCCCTGCAAACACATCCTCGCCGTCCTCCTCTCAACCCCCTGATCTGCCCGGGAGCTCACCGGACCTCCTCGGCGGATCGAGGCCCCGCAACAACGCGGCTCCTGGCTCCGCGACAGTGCGCTGGGGCAGCTCGGGGCAGATCGTGGGGCAGTCCGGGGAAGCCTGTGGATGACGAACGGGGCTGCCTCAGATTCCACCTATGGTTACTGGCTGTGCCCAGCCATGTGTTCGTCGATGAAAGCAAGGTGCGCGGCCTACTGGTCGCCGCTGCTGTCTCGTCGGCCACGGACGTGAATGTCCATCGGCGAGCGATGGCCGGTCTGCTGATGCCACGGCAGCGGCGGGTGCACTTCACGAAGGAGTCGGCAGCCCGTCAGCGACAGATCCTCGGCGTGATCGACACGCTCGATCTGAGCTTCCGGCTGTATCAGGCGGAGCGCAACGATGCCGCCGGGCGGCATGCCTGTCTGTTCGCAGTGGTCGAGGATGCAGCGGATCACGCCGAGCGTCTCGTGGTCGAGCGTGACGAGACGACACTCGACTTCGATCGTCGCGTCCTGTACTCCGCTGCTCGGAAGCATGGGTGCACGGAGACACTGCAGTACGAGTTGCTGGCCCCGCACCTGGATCCGATGTTGTGGGTTCCCGATGCCGTGGCGTGGGCCTGGGCCAAAGGCGGCGAGTGGCGACGGCGGGTCAGTGCCCGCAGCATCGTGAGGGAGGTCTAGACGCGCGAAACCCGGCTCGCCAACCGTCCGGATGACTGCCGGGTTCACTTCCCGAGAGCTACTGCCCTGAGCTACTCGAAGAATACACCTTGCTTCCGGACGGTGACACCGAAATGCCTTCGCGCACCGGCGAATAGTTCAAGTGTTTGGAACCTGCGGTGGGTTGCTGGGGGTGTGCGGGGTGTGTTGGATGAGGATTGGTTTGCTCTTGACCCGGGTAGAAGGTGTGGGTAACTTTCGCGTGCGGGGGCACGGTTGTAATTCAATTACCTGAGGGGTCGGATATGTCCGCCTTGCGTCGCTTCTCCGTTGCCAGTCTTGCCGTCGCGACCATCGGGGCGCTGGTGCCCGCGGTCGCGGTCAGCGCGCCACCACCTGGGAGCCAGCCGAACCAGATCACCAGCGTCCAGCAGGCGCAAAAGGCGATTCAGAGGATGTCGCTCGAGGACAAGATCGGGCAGATGTTCGTGCTGTTCGCCTACGGGCCGGACGCCAACACGCCGGACGCCAGGAACACCGCCCTGTACGGCGTGGCGACGCCGGCCGAGGTGGTGGCGAAGTACCACCCGGGCGGCTGGATCTACTTCAACGCGCGCGACAACGTGCAGAACCCGACGCAGCTCGCGACGTACAGCAACCAGCTCCAGACCGCGGCCGTGAAGCAAGGTCTCCACCTCCCGCTGACGATCGCCACCGACCAGGAGCAGGGCGTCGTCGTCCGCATCGGCCCGCCCGCCACCCAGTTCGGCGGCAACATGGCCCACGGCGCGACCCGCAACACCGCGGACGCCAGGACCGCAGCCGGCATCACCGGGCGCGAGCTCAAGGCGATGGGTATCCGCGAGAACTACGCCCCGGTCGCCGACGTGAACGTGAACGCGCTCAACCCGGTGATCGGTGTCCGGTCCTTCTCGTCCGACCCGAAGCTGGTCTCGGACATGGTGGTCGCCCAGGTGAAGGGCTACCAGAACGACGCCGGGATCGCCGCCACCGCCAAGCACTTCCCGGGCCACGGTGACACCGTCGACGACAGCCACACCGCGTTGCCGACGATCAACCACACCCGCGAGCAGTGGAACACGATCGACGCACCGTCCTTCAAGGCCGCGATCAAGGCCGGCATCGACTCGATCATGACCGCGCACATCGTGGTCCCGTCGCTCGACCCGTCCGGTGACCCGGCGACGTTGAGCAAGCCGATCCTGACCGGCGTACTGCGGGGCGAGCTCGGCTTCAAGGGCCTGATCGTCACGGACGCGCTGGAGATGGCGGCGGTCCGGGCGAAGTACGGCGACGCCGAGGTGGCTGTCCGTGCGATCGAAGCCGGCGCCGACCAGGTGCTGCTCCCGCCCGCGCCGGACGTCCAGTTCAAGGCGGTCGTCGACGCGGTGAAGTCGGGCCGGATCAGCGAGCGGCAGATCGACGCGAGCCTGCTCCGCATCCTGCTGATGAAGATCAAGAACGGCGTGCTGTTCCAGCCGTTCGTCGACCCCGCGAAGATCGCGACCACGGTCGGTACGCCGGCCAGCCTCGCCACCGCGCAGAAGATCGTCGACAAGAGCATCACGCTGGTGAAGAACGACACCAACACGCTCCCGCTGAGCAAGACCCCGCGCAGCATCCTGGTCACCGGCTGGGGCGTCACCACCACCCAGTCGCTGGCGACCAGCCTCACTGCCCGAGGCGCGACCACGACGGTCGCGCAGACCGGCGCCGCGCCGACGGACGCCGCGATCGCCGATGCCGTCACGAAGGCGCAAGCCAACGACGTCACGGTCGTGCTGACCCAGAAGGCGTGGGACACCAAGGTGACCGACAAGCTGGCCAAGCAGCAGAAGCTGGTGAAGGACCTGCTCGCCACCGGCAAGACCGTCATCGTCGTCGCCGTCCGCGACCCGTACGACATCGCGTACTTCGACCAGGCGCCGACGTACCTGGCCACCTACGGCTACGCGGCCGTCTCGATGGAGTCGCTCACCAAGGTCCTGTACGGCGAGATCGCACCGACCGGCAAGCTCCCCGTCGACATCCCGGTCGCCGGCGACCCGACAACTCCCCTCTACGCCTTCGGCCACGGAATGAGCTGGTAATGAAGCGACGATCCCTCCTCGCCGGAGCCGGCGCCCTCGCGGCGGCACCGCTGATCGACCTCCAGACGGCGCAGGCCGAACAGGCCAAAAGCAAAGTCAGCACCGGCGCCCAGGCGCTGGCGAAGGACAACTGGAAGGCGCTGCAAGGCCAGAAGGTCGGGGTGATCAGCAACCCGACCGGCATCCTCGACGACCTGAGCCACATCGTCGACACCATGCACGCCTCCGGCAAGGTCAACATCGTCGCGGTCTTCGGCCCCGAACACGGCTTCCGCGGCAGCGCCCAGGCCGGCGGCTCCGAGGGTGACCACGTCGATCCGCGGACCGGGATCATGGTCTACGACGCGTACGGCGCGGCCGCCGACAAACTCGCCACGCTCTACACGAAGTCCGGTGTCGAGACCGTCGTCTTCGACATCCAGGACGTCGGCGCGCGGTTCTACACCTACATCTGGACCATGTACGAGGCGATGCTCGCCGCGGTCCGCACCGGCGCGCGCTTCGTAGTACTGGATCGTCCGAATCCGACTGGTGGTTATGCCCGGGGACCCATGCTCAAGCCCGGGTTCACGTGTGGTGTCGGCAAGCGGGAGATCATCCAGCAGCACGGGATGACCGTCGGCGAGCTGGCCCGGTTGTTCAACGCGGAGTACCTGCCGCTGGACACGAACGGCGCCCGGCTCAAGGAGCTGCAGATCATCGAGGCGAAGGGGTGGAGGCGTGATCAGCTGTACGCCGACACCGGCCTCACCTGGGTGATGCCGAGCCCGAACATGCCGACGCCCGACACCGCCCTTCTCTACCCGGGGCTCTGTCTCTTCGAAGCGACCAACATGTCCGAAGGCCGGGGCACGACCAGGCCGTTCGAGCTGATCGGTGCGCCGTACGTCGACTATCGCTGGGCGCAGGCGTTGCAGACGAAGAACCTTCCGGGCGTCGCCTTCCGCGAGGCCTACTTCACGCCGACGATCAGCAAGAACGCGAACCTGCTCTGCGGCGGCCTGCAGGTCCAGATCACCGATCCGCACCGGGTCGAGGCGATCCTGACCGCGACGCACATGATCGTCGAGGCGAACAAGCTGTACCCGGAGTTCGACTGGCGGACCGGCGACAACCCGCCCGGCCGCTGGATCGACCTGCTGACCGGCTCGGACCGGTTCCGGACCATGTTCGCCGCCGGCGCGACGGCCGAGGAGATCGCCGCGGCCTGGCAGGCCGAGACCGACGCCTGGACCGCCCGGCGGGCGAAGTACCTGCTCTACAAGGGAGATCACCGGTGAAGCTGGTCAAGCTGATCGCGCTAACCTCTACCCTGATGCTCACCATGACCACCCCTGCCATTGCCTCAGGCAACAAATCCGGCCGCTTCGACCACCCGTACGACGGGTATGCGCCGAAGTCCACCCTGCTGCGGGACTCGACCCCGCAGAAGGCAGGCCTCGACCCGGCCCCGATCGACGCGGCGCTCGCCCAGGTCGCCGGCTGGACCCAGCCGAACGGCACCACCAAACCCCTGTACGCCGGCGCGGTCACCCTGCTCGGTCACGACGGCAAGATCGTCACCCGCAACGCCACCGGCCTGGCGCTCAAGTACGCCGACGGCAGCGGCACCGAGCTGCCGGCGGACCAGCAGATCCCGATGCGCAACGACACCATCTTCGACATGGCGTCGGTCTCCAAGCTCTTCACCTCGATCGTCGATCCTGCAGCTGGTCGAGAAGGGCAAGGTCGACCTCGACACCCCGATCGCGACCTACGTGCCGGAGTTCGCCGAGAACGGCAAGGCCGCGATCACCGTCCGGCAGGCGCTCACGCACACCACCGGCCTGCCCGCGTTCCTGCCGTTGTGGAGCGACCAGCCGACGCCAGAGCTCCGCATGCACGAGGCGCTCACCGCCAAGCTGATCAACCCGCCCGGCAGTACCTATCTGTACTCCGACCTGAACCTGATCTCGCTCGGCGAACTCGCGCACCGGGTCACCGGCAAGACGCTCGACAAGCTGGTCGCCGACGGCATCACCAAGCCACTGCAGATGCGCGACACCGGCTACAACCCGGACCCCAAGAAGAAGCCGCGGATCGCCGCCACGGAGTACCAGACGGCTCCGCCGCGCGGGATGGTCTGGGGATCGGTGCACGACGAGAACGCCTGGTCGCTCGGCGGCGTCGCCGGTCACGCGGGCGTCTTCAGTACTGCGGACGACCTGGCCGTGCTCGCCCAGACGTTCCTCAACGGCGGCAGCTACCGCGGTGCGCGGATCCTCAAAGAGTCCTCCGTCACCGCGATGATCACCAACTTCAACCAGGGCTTCCCGGGCAACGACCACGGCCTTGGCTTCGAGCTCAACCAGCGTTGGTACATGGGTGGCCTGTCCGGACCCCGTACTGCGGGCCACACCGGCTACACCGGGACGTCGATCGTGATCGATTTCGATTCGCGCTCGTTCGCCATCCTGCTCACCAACCGGGTGCATCCGAGCCGGAACTGGGGCAGCAACAACCCCGCCCGGCGGGCCGTAGTACAAGGCCTTGCACTGTCTCTCGGGGTTGGGCCGCAGCACGGTAAGGACGCCTGGTTCTCGGGGACCACAGACGCCAGTACTACGACGCTCTCGGTGCCGGTCGCAGTACCGGCCGGGGGAGCGAAGCTCGCGTTCGACCTGTTCGTCGACACCGAGGACTCGGATCTGCTGTATCTGGAGAGTTCGACAGACGGGTCTACTTGGAACAAGGTGCCTTTCACAGTGATGGATCGCGGGACTGTGATCGACACCGACGGGTCGATCAGCGGCTCCGGTGACCGGCACTGGCATCAGGTGTCGGCGGAGCTCGGAGCAGGCCAGCAGACGCTGCGCTGGCGCTATACATCGGACCCGCTCTACCAAGGTCGTGGCGTCTACGTGGACGGGGTGAAGATCACCGCCGGCCATAAGGTTCTCGTCGACGGAGAACGCTCGCCGGAAACATTTGTTGCTTCTGGTTGGAGACTTTCGCGTCGGTGACCCCACTGGGTGCTTAGTCGCCGTACGGTGGCGTCATGACTTCAGTTACCTCTCCTGAACCCACGGGGCCGCTGCTGGTCCGGGTCCGCGCGGTGATGCCCGCGCTGGCGCCGGCCGAGCAGCGGGTGGCGAACGCGGTCCTTGCGGACCCCGGCGGAGTGGCGGCGATGACGATCTCCGAACTGGCCGAGGTGGCATCCACCTCGGAGACCACGGTCATCCGGTTCTGCAAGCAGATCGGCGTTCCCGGCTATCCGCAGCTCCGCCTGCAGCTGGCGGCCCAGTCGGCGACGGAGAACATCCGGCCGGAGGTCGGTGGCGACATCGAACCGGGCGACTCGCTCGCGGACGTGGTCGGCAAGGTCGCCTTCGCGGACGAGCGGGCGGTCCGCGAGACCGCCCAGCAGCTCGACGTGGAATCGTTGGCGAAGGTCGTCGCCGCGGTCGCCAAGGCGCCCCGGGTCGATCTCTACGGTTCGGCCGCGAGTGCTTTCGTCGCGCTCGACCTGCAGCAGAAGCTGCACCGGATCCGCCGGGTCGCGTTCGCCTGGTCGGACGTCCACGTCGCGCTGACCAGCGCCGCGCTGCTCGGCGAGGGTGACGTCGCGATCGGCATCTCACACACCGGTACGACGGTCGAGGTGATCGAGGCGCTCGAGGAGGCCGCCAAGCACGGCGCCACCACGGTTGCGGTGACCAACTTCCCCCGCTCGCCGCTCGCGCACACCGCCGATCTGGTGCTGACCACGGCGGCGCGCGAGACGACGTACCGCTCCGGCGCGATGTCGAGCCGGATCGCGCAGCTGACCGTGATCGACTGCCTCTTCATCGGGGTGGCCCAGCTGGTGCTGCCGGACGCCCAGAAGGCGCTCGAGGAGACCGCCAACGCGGTCCGCGGTCACCGGGTCAAGAGTTCCTGTCAATGATCAACAGAATTGAAATTCCTTCAGTAGAAAACTAACATCGTATCTGTGATCACACCCACGGAGCAGCGCAATCCCAGGACGCTCGCGATCGATGCGGTGGGGACCGCCGAGATCCTGCGGATGGTCAACGCGGAGGATGCCCGGGTCGCGGGCGCCGTCCGTGCGGTGATCCCTGAGCTCACCCGGGTGGTGGACGCCGGGGTCGAAGCCGTCCGGAACGGGGGCCGGGTGCACTACTTCGGGGCCGGTACGTCGGGCCGCCTGGCGGTCCTCGACGCGGCCGAGCTGCTGCCGACCTTCCATGCGCCGGACGACCTCGTCATCGCGCACCACGCGGGCGGCATGGAAGCCCTGCTGCGCGCGGTCGAGAACGTCGAGGACTCCGAGGAAGGCGGCGCCGCCGACGCTGCCGGAGTGACCGGCAAGGACCTGGTCATCGGCCTCGCAGCCTCCGGTACTACGCCGTACGTCGCGGGCGCGCTCGCCGCTGCCCGGGCTGTCGGTGCCACCACGGCGCTGGTGACCTCGAACCCGGAGCTCCGCTGGCGGCGTTCGCGGACATCCTGATCGCGGCCGACACCGGCCCCGAGGTGATCGCGGGCTCCACCCGGCTGAAGGCCGGGACCGCGCAGAAGATGATCCTGAACGCGTTCTCGACCACGCTGATGATCAAGCTCGGCCGGACCTGGTCGAACCTGATGGTCGACATGGTTGCCACCAACAACAAGCTGCGCGGCCGGATGCTGCGGATCCTGGGTGAGGCGACCGGCGCCGATCCGGACGCCTGCGCGGCCGCCCTGGTGGCTGCTGACGGCGAACTGAAGCCGGCTCTGGTGCACCTGCTGACCGGAAGCCCGGTGCCGGCGGCCCGCGAGGCACTGGAAGCGACCGGCGGGCGGGTAGCGCTGGCCCTTGGCCAGCTGACCACCGCGCGCTCCGACACGGCATAAACCGTTGGAGTAGGGCGTGCTCTCGTCTCTACAGTGAGCCGAGTGAGCACCTCTGAACAGATCGACCCGCTAGACAACGAAGCTTTCGACGCTTGGTACGAGGTCTACCGGGTGGCGCAGGAGTATGGCCGGGAGTATGCCGTTCCGTGGACCCATGAGGAACTCCGGGTCGGGCTGCTGACCAAGTCGCCGTACTGGAAGCAGGAGATCTGGGCCGTGCGGGACGACGCGGGAGCGATCGCCGGCACGCTGTTCTTCGAGCTGCCGCTGAAGGACAACACGTCGATCATCAACCCGAGTATCGGGGTCCGGCCCGACCTGCACCGCCGGGGCTACGGCACGATCCTGGCGCGGACGGTGGCCGAGCGCGCCGCGGCGTACGGGCGGACCACCGTGCACGCCCAGATCGACGTGCCGATCGACGGTACGCCGACCGCCGGGCAGGCCTTCGCGGTGGCCACCGGCCTGACCGTGGCGAACGTCGAGGTGCACCGGATCCTGGAGTCGCCGCTGGCCGAGGACTTCCTGTCCGGGCTGGCCGAGAAGGCCGCCGAGCATCATCAGGGCTATCAGCTGGTCTCCTGGCAGGATCGGTGTCCCGACGAGTACGTGGACGCCTATGCGGCGATGCAGGCCAGTTTCGATCTCGAGGCGCCGATGGGCGACCTGGAGGTGGAGGCGGCGGAGCCGGACCCCGCCCGGGTCCGCGCGGGTGAGGAGCAACGCGCGGCGCAGGGGCGCAGCGGCTGGATCACGGCCGCGGTGGCTCCGGACGGCACGATGGCCGGCTACACCGAGCTCTACGTCGGCGCGAGTGATCCGGTCAATGCCTTCCAGTGGGGCACGCTGGTCGCGAAGGCGCATCGCGGGCACCGGCTCGGGCTGGCGCTGAAGGTCCACAACCAGCGCGAGATGCAGCGCAGCCACCCCGAGCGGCGGGTCGTGCACACCTGGAACGCGGAGCAGAACACGGCGATGAACGCGGTCAACGCCGAGCTGGGCTTCCGGCCGGTCGAGCTCGCCCACGAGTTGCACCGCCGAATGTGAAAAAAAATCGCGCGGATTGTTCTGGAACAGTCCGGTAAATGCTTGCTTGACGCCCCGCAGGGAACCCCCTGCGGGGCTCTTTTGTGTCCCGATTTCCTAACCTCTGGTAGTCGATCGAGCGGTTTGGAAACGAATCGGATGCTTGAGTTCGGCGCGTTGGGAAATGGAGCAGCATCGCTGATCGCGGGGGCAAAGAAAAGCCCTTCCGGGAACTTTGCGAACGGTAGTGGACCCATCACTTTCGGTCCATAGCGGGAGTGTCGGGTCGTGTCGTATGGTCGCGTCATCGCCAGGCCTTGGTGGGGGACTGGTGCTCTGAATCCTTTGTGTTCAAGGCGAACTTCGGAGCTCGGATGACCATGGACGGTACTGTCGTGGTGCCCGGAACCACTATGGGTGCCCAGTGGGTCGACGACGTGCTGCTGGCCGGTGATGCCAGTGACGTCTGCTTTTCGCTACCCGCGCCAATTGATCGCGGAATGCTGCGCCGGCTGGTCCGGGACAGGCAATCCGAGCTGGCTGATTCCGGTTTGCGACCGGGTGGTGCCGCCGCATTGCGTTTACCGCCGTCATTGGCGTTCATTACGCATTTGCTGGCGGTTTGGCGCTCCGGTGGGCAGGCCATCCTGCTCGACCACCGGCTGACCGATTACGAGGTCCGCCGGGCGATCGAGCGGCTGGTCCCGCAGGTCGTGGTGTCCCCCGAGCGGTCGGTGCCCTCCGGGCTGCGGACCTTCGTCGAGGTCGACACCGACCGTGGCCAGCTACTCCGGTCATCCGGCGAACACCGCGCACGCCGTCGTCCAGCTCAGCTCCGGATCGACCGGGCCGTCGAAGGTGATCGGCCGGACGGCGGAGGACCTGGTCGAGGAGGTGCTGCGCTACACCCAGATCGACGGCGTCCCGCAGCGCGGTGAGCGGATCATCCTGCTCCCCTCGATGGTGCATGTGCTCGGTCTGGTCGGCGGTCTGATGTACGGCCTGCACGCCGGTGTCGACCTTGGTCCCGCCCGCGCGGTTGACCGGTGACGCGATCCTGCAGGCGATCGCGAGCAGCAGTACGCCGGCGACGGTGCTCGGCGTCCCGTTCCACATCGGGCTGCTGGCCTCGGTCAACGAGCCGCCCGCGCTGCCGCAGTTCAAGCGGATGACGACCGGTGGCGAGCTGGTGCCGGCGTCGGTCGTGAAGGCGTTCGAGGACAAGTTCCAGGCGTCCGCTCGGGAACATGTACGGGATGACCGAGGTCGGGGTGATCGGCACCGACCTGTTCGGCCGGCACCGGCCGTCGATCCAGCCGGCGCCGGGCATCGAAGTACGGGCGGTCGACGGGGAACTGCAGATCCGGCGGCCGGAGTCGCCGTACCTGGGGCTGTCCGATCCCGTCCCGGTGGTCCGACGGCTGGCTGCGGACGAAGGATGCCGGGGTGGTCGATCCGGAGACCGGGCTGGTCTCGATCAAGGGGCGGCTGGACTCGCAGGTGAGCGTCGGCGGGCTGAAGGTGGATCTGACCGAGGTCGAGTACACGGTCGGCACGCTGCGCGGGGTCGAGGCCGCGGTGGTGGTCTACGACGGCGCGATCACGGCGTACCTGCAGCTGGGCGAGAAGCGCGACGTCGCCCGGATCGAGGCGGAGCTCGCGCAGCGGCTGGCGTCGTACAAGCGGCCGCGGAGTGTGCGGATCCTCGATCAGTTGCCGCGGACAACCACCGGGAAGCTGGTCCGCGACGTCACTGTACTGCGCAAGGCCGCACCGTGATGCTCGGTCAACCGCACCTCGGAAACACCGTTCGGCACTGCGATGGCCAGGACGGCGTCTGCCTGCAACGGCAACCGCAGAACGGAAAGCTGCGGCTCGGACGGGACAGTCGTCGCTCCGTCGACCGGCATCACCCGCCGCAGCCCGGAACCCCGCAACCCACGCCCGAGCGCCTTACCCACAGCTTCCTTGGCAGTCCACAACTCCAGAAACGCCCCGAGCTGATCGCCCTGCCGGTAAAGCCAGGTCACCTCCACCGGGTCGAACCACCGCCGAGCCATCCCGTCGATCTCGAACTCCCGACGGCTCTCCAGGTCGACACCGACGAGGCCCGCGTCGGCTCGCCGCCACAGCAACCAGCCCGCGTGCGTGGCTGAGGCTCACGGCAAGTCCTTCAACTACAGGTCGCCCAGATTGCTTCATGTCTCAATTCCCCTTCGCCACCGAGGGATCTGGTGAGGGCAAGGAGCAGAGCGTGGGCGGCCGATCGCTGGTCTGCGTTCTCTTCGACCGGCGACACCCAGACGTGCACGGGGTCCAGATCGGGCCTCGCGCGGTTCTCCACAGAAAGAAGGTATCCCGATGAGGGAAGAGGTTCGCGAGTTCGTGATCGCGCAGCTGCAGGACATGAACTACGACGTCGAGGGGATCGACGACGAGACGACGCTCGGTCCGGCGGGCGTGGATCTGGAGTCGCTGGCGCTGGCGGATCTGTCGATCCGGGTGGAGGACAAGTTCGGGGTGCGGTTCTCCGACGAGGAGTCCGAGCAGCTGGCGCTGATGACGGTCGGAGAGTTCACCACCGAGGTGGCCGGCCGGGTCGCCCAGCAGGTCTGATGAGCAATCCTTCCCCGCTCCCCGCCCCGCCGGCCGCCCCCGGACGCGCCGAGATCATCGACTGGCTCGCCGGTCTCGGTGAACGATCCGGCGAGCTCGAACGGATCGACTCGATGGAGCTCGCCTGGCTCGTGCACCAGGTCGAGCAGCGCTACGCGATCGAGCTCGCCGACGAGTACCTCGACCGGATCAGCAACCATCGACGACGCCGTCGTACGTGACTCGCGCTGAGGTGCTGGCTGAGTCATGGCTGAGCTAGACCGGGTCTCGATTACCGGGCTGTCGGTGTTGAGCGCGCTCGGGCGGGGAGCCGAGGCGCAGTTGGCGGCCGCGCTCCCCGGGGCCGCCGCGTTCGGTGAGATCCGGCGGTTCGACACCACCCACCGCCGGGTGACCCGGGCGGCGACGGCGATCGATGCGCGGTCGCTGGAGGAGGAGATGCTCGACGCGGTCATCACGGCCTGCGCCGATGGTGGCCTGACGCCGGCCGAACGTGCGATGACGCCGTTGTTTCTCGCGGTGCACGATCGTGCCGGTGTACGGGGGCTGGCCACCAGGGCCGCGAAGATCTACACCAGCGCATGCGTCTCGGCCAGTACGGCGGTCGCCGACGCCGCCTCGTTGATCCGCAACGGTTATGCGGAGCGGATCGTCGTGGCAGCGGGCTACCTGGTCGAGCCGGACCAGTTCGCGCTGTTCGACGCGGGCCGGGCGCTCACCGACGACGCCGCGGTCCGGCCGTTCAGCGCGGACCGCAGGGGTCTCCTGCTCGGCGACGGCGTAGCCGCAGTCGTCCTGCAAAGAGGAGAAGGACAAGCAGAGATCGCCGGCTGGGGGCGTGCCGGCGATGCGTATCACCCTTGTCAGCCCGCACCTGGCGGCGAAGGCCTGACGGCAGCGATCGAAGCCGCATTGCGCAAGGCGGAACTCCCGCCGGACGTGGTCGGCTACATCAACGCCAACGCCACCGGTACTGCGTTCAGCGACGCCTCCGAGGCGGCCGCGATCCGTGCAGTCTTCCCGACCGACGTACCGGTCAGCTCGACCAAGTCCGTGCACGGTCACGCTCTGGAGGCATCCGGCCTGCTGGAGTTGGTGATGACGGTGCTGGCGCTCAAAGCCGGAAAGCTTCCGGTCAACGCCGGCTTCACCACGGCCGATCCGGCATGCCCGCTGGATCTGATCCTGGACGCGCCCCGGCCCGCGACGGCGCAGTACGGGCTGTCCTTGAATGCCGCTTTCGGCGGCGCCAACACGGCCTTGCTGGTGCGTGCTGGATGAACCACCAGGCAGTAATTCCTGAACTCCGTGTGGTCACGGACAGTCACTGGCCGCAGCCGGGCGACGACGCCTTGGCAGGTCCTCCGTCACTCCCCGGTTTCATCGGGTCATCGTTCAGCCCGTTGGTCGCCGTCGTCGCCGACCGTTGCCTGCAGTCCCTGTACGGCGAAGTCGCCGCACAGCAAGGCGAAAAGGTCGGCATCGTCCTGGTCAGCCGGTCCGGTGACCGGGCGTCCGCCGAGCAGGTCCACCAAGCGGTTGCCGATGGCAAGCGAGTCGGTCCGCTCTATTTCTTCCAGTCCGTCCCGAACAGCGTGGCCGGCTACGTCGCGGCCCGCTGGGGGCTGCACGGTCCGGTCGTCTGCCTGAGTCCCGCCGGTGACGCCCGGCAGGCCGGGTTCGACCAGGCCGCGCTGCTGATCGCGGACGGCGACGCCGACCAGGTGCTGGTCGTACTCGTGGAACAGGCAAGTCAGGGCGACACCGCCGTCGCCCTGCTGGTGAGTGGGGGAGAACCGTCATGAAAACACTGAGTCGCCGCGCCGCCCTGGCCGCCGACCCGGCCATCGGCGCGGGCAACGTGCTCGCCACGGTCATCGCCCACGGCGCCGACCTGGCCGGACCGGGTCTCACGTTCGACACCCCCGTCGATCACTTCGCGGCCGAACACCCGTTGACCCTCGGCGAACTCGACGAACGGGTCCAGGCCCGTACGGCGTGGTTGCAGGCGCACGGCATCGGCCGCCGGGACGTGGTCGCCATCTGGGCCACCGAGGCCGCCGACATCGTGCTGAGCTTCCTCGCCCTCACCCGGGTCGGCGCGATTCCCGCGTTGATGAACGGGAAGATGGCGCCGGCCATCGCCGAGGAGTACATCCGGCGGCTCCGCGTCACCGGCGTCCTGGCCGATGCCGCGCACAAGGAGTTGTTGCACGAGGCACCGATCCTGGCGGAGCCGAAGGAACTCGGCAGCGGGGATCCGGCCGACGCACCGGAGCACTACAAGCACCACCAGGACGACCCGGTCGTGATCACGCACACGAGCGGCACCACCGGCGTACCGAAGGCTGTTCTGCACTCGCACAAGACTCTGTACGCCGCGTTGAAGCACCTGCTGACGATGCCGCAGGCGCAGGGCACCGGCCGGATTCTCAACGCGTTGCCGATCCCGCACACCGCGACGTCCTGATGGTCAACCAGGTGCTGGGTAACCGGGCCGAGATGCTGCTGCTGTCGACGCAGGACGCGCCGACGGTGCTGCGCAAGATCGAGGAGTGGAAGCCGCGAAGGCGTCTACGGGTTCGCGGTCACCTGGGCCGGGCTGGCCCGCGAGGACCTGAGCAAGCACGACCTGGACTCGGTCCGGATGTGGTTCAACACCGGCGACTGCGCGCACGAGCCGCACATCCGCAAGCTGGTCGCGGTCGGCTCGCGGGAGACGGTGACCCGCGAGGGCCGGGTGAAGGTCAAGGGCTCGCACTTCATCGACGGGCTCGGCTCCAGCGAGATGGGGCACAACGGGTTCCACATCACGCACACGATCGACTCCGACCACTACGGCCGGTGCATCGGCAAGCCGTACGAGTTCGCCGAGGCCGTCGTACTGGATGCCGATGGCAACGAGCTGCCGGTCGGCAAGGTGGGGCTGATCGGGTTCAAGTCGCCGTCGGTGTCGCCGGGCTACTGGAACGACTCGGTCAACACCTACAAGTTCCGGTTGAACGGCTGGTTCCTGACCGGCGACCTCGCCTACACGCGACGAGACCGGGCACTTCTTCCACCTGGATCGGGTGCCGGATGCGGTGGCCGGGTTCGACGGGCCGCAGCTGTTCACCTCGATGTCCGAGGAGCGCATCCTTGCCGCGTTGCCGGAGGTGCTCGACTGCACGGTCATCATCGTGCAGGAGGACGGCAAGTTCCTGACCGACGTCCTGCTCGAACTCGTCCCCGACGCCGATCCCGCCGTGGACCGAACCGCGGCCGTGCACCAGGCGGTCGGGGACGAAGTGGCCACGACGATCCGCCGGATCACCGTGATCGGCGAGGACGACGTACCGGTCACTGTGACCGGCAAGGTCCGCAAGGTCGCGCTGCGGCAAGAACGCCTCGCCGGAGTCTCGTCATGACCGCCGTGACGATCACCGGGATGGGCCTGCTCACGCCCGTCGGCCGCGGCGTACCGGAGGTCTTCGATTCGTTGCTGCACGGGAAGTCCGGGATCTCGCGGCCGCCGGCCGATCACCCGGTCGCCCAGTCGGTCGAGCTGGCGGGGTTCCTCGGACCGATCGATGCCGGCACGATCGCGAGCGGTCCGGACGGCAAGGTGATGGACCGGACGGTCATCCTCGCGCAGCTCACCGCCGAGGACGCGCTCGCGGATGCCGGCCTGGTCGTCGGCGAGAACGTCGACCCCGAGCGGATCGGCATCATCGTCGGCGGGGTCGGCGGGATGGCGACGCTCGAGCAGCAGGTCGTCACCCGGGTCGAGCGCGGCCGCGCGTCGGTCAGTCCCTACCTGCTCACCGGAATCCTCCCGAACATGCCCGCAGCCCGGGTCGCCATCCGGTTCGGCATCCGCGGCTACACCTCGTCAGTCGGTACGGCGTGTGCCTCGGGTGCGCAGGCCATCGCCGACGCGGTGCGGCTGATCCGTTGCGGCGAAGCGGATGTGGTGATCTGCGGCGCGAGCGAGGCGCCGCTGTTCCCGACCTTCGCGGAGACCTTCGCCAACGCCCGCGCACTGGCTCGCGGCTGGGACGACCCGACCCAGGCGAGCCGGCCGTTCGACCTGCGCAGGAACGGTTTCGTGCTCTCCGAGGGCGCTGGTCTGCTGGTGCTGGAGAGCGCGGAGCACGCCATTGCGCGCGGAGCTTCGCGGCTACGCCGATCGTCGCCGGGTACGGCGTCAACGCCGACGCGCATCACCCGACCGCGCCGCGTCCGGACGGCACGGGTGCCGCCGCTTGTATGCGACGCGCGTTCGCCAGCGGGCGCGTAGTACCGGAGCAGGTCGGCTATGTGAACGCGCACGGGACCAGTACGAAGCTCGGGGATGTCGCCGAGACGGTCGCGATCGGCCTTGCGTTCAACGGCTCCGTGCCCGCGGTCAGCTCGACCAAGGCGCTGACCGGTCACATGCTCGGCACCTCCGGAGTGGTCGAGGCCGCCGCGAGCGCGCTGGCCGTGAACACCGGGTTGCTGCCACCGACGTACAACCTCGACGACCCGGATCCCGCCTGCGGGCTGGACCACGTCCGCAAGGAGCCGCGCGAGGTGCACCTGGAATACGCGCTGTCGAACTCGTTCGGGTTCGGCGGCCAGAACGTGAGTCTGCTGTTCGGACCGGCGAGCACGCCCGTCCGCAAGACGTCAGAAGAGGGGAAGGCTCGGTGATGGAGATCTACGGGATCGACCACGTGGAGATGTACGTGGGCGACGCAAAGCAGGCGGCGTTCTACCTGGCACACGCCTTCGGGCTGCAGGTGCACGGCCAAGGGGGACCGGAGACGGGACTGGCCGACCAGCGATCGCTGCTGCTGCGGGAGAGCGCCGTACAGATCGTGTTGACCTCGGGGCTGGCCGCCACTCACCCGGCTGCCGAATACGTGCAACGTCACGGTGACGGTGTCGCCGTGGTCGCGATGGAGGTGGACAACGCCGCCGTCGCCTACACCGAGCTGCTTGCCAGAGGAGCCGTGTCGGTGCGCGAGCCGGCGACCTATACCGACGAGCAGGAGACCACGGTGGTGATCGCCGAGGTCGCGGGCTTCGGTGACGTGATCCACCGGCTGGTCGAGCGGCACGGGCCGCGCCGGGAGTTCCTGCCCGGGGCGATCACGATCACCGAGCCGACCACCGGGCCGGACGAGAAGCTGTTCAGCGAGATCGACCACCTGGCCATCTGCGTGCCGTCCGGTCAGCTGAAGCCGACGACCGAGTTCTACGAGAACGTTTTCGGCTTCCTGCCGATCTTCGAGGAGTACATCGAGGTCGCAGGGCAGGGCATGGAGTCGACGGTCGTGCAGAGCCCGTCGACGCACGTCACCTTCACGCTGATCGAGCCGGACGAGACTCGTCGCCCCGGCCAGATCAACGACTTCCTCACCTGGCACGCGGGCGCCGGCGTACAGCACATCGCCTTGCGCACCAGCGACATCGTCGAGGCCGTCGGCACACTGGCCGGCCGCGGCGTCAACTTCCTGGCATCGCCTGCCACGTACTACGAAGCGCTGCCTGATCGCGTAGGCGAGGTGGAGACGCCGACTGGAAGACCTGCAGGAGCTGGGGATCCTTGTCGACAAGGACCACTGGGGTCAGCTGCTGCAGATCTTCACCGAGTCCATGCACGTACGCCGGACGCTGTTCCTCGAGATCATCGAGCGGCGCGGAGCCATGACGTTCGGCAGCGGCAACATCAAGGCCCTCTACGAGGCCAAGGAGCGCGAGCTGGCGGGGGTCGAAGCATGAGTCTCCTTGAATTCAGCCTGTCCGCCGAAGAGATCGAGCTGCTGCCGTCCGACGAGGACGTCGCCTTCTACGCCGAGCACGGCTGGTACCTGTCCAAGAAGCTGCTCACCGACGACGAGACCGACGAGCTGGTCAACGCCAGCGAGCGGTACTACGCCGGCGAGCGGGACCGGACGCTGCCGGCCGCGCCGCCGAAGCTGGCCTACTGGGACCCGTCGAAGGGCGATGTCCAGCGGCACAACGACTACGTCCACTACGAGCACGACGGACTCGCGAAGATCCTCCGCAAGCCGTTGATCGGCGCGGTCGCGGCCCGGCTCGCGCAGGTCGACGAGATCCGGATCTTCCAGTCCACGTTGATCTACAAGCCGCCGGTCGCCGGCGAGCCGTCGAACATCGTGCCCTGGCACTTCGACAAGCACTACTGGTCGTCCTCGTCGTCGGAGCGGATGCTGACCGCGTTCATCCCGTTCCACGACTGCCCGCCCGAGATGGGCACCATCACGATGGTCGACGGCAGTCACCGCTGGAAGGAGATCGGCGCGAACGACACCGTGGTCCGGCACTTCGCCGAGCGGGACAAGTCCGAGCTGGACCAGATGCTCGCCGAGAACGCCGAGTACAACGGGGTCGAGGTGGTCAAGCTGCCGATCACGATCCCGCGCGGCCACATGAACTTCCACCACTGCCGGACGTACCACGGCAGCGGCGCCAACGTCAGCGACCGCCCGCGCCGGGCGATCTCGCTGCACCTGCAGGACGGCGGCAACTCCTACCGGGAGTTCCCGCTCTCCGACGGATCGCTGGCCTCGTACAACCACGACGCCGTGGTCCGCCGGACCTCCGACGGGCGGCCCGACTACGCCGACCCCGACTTCTGCCCGACCCTCTGGGCCGACCGCTAACAAGGAGAAGAGCAATGTCACGCTACGACTGGGGTCAGACCCACCCGGGCATCGAGCAGCTGGAGAAGGCCGTCACCGAGGCCCGCGACAAGGTCGTCCAGCACCCGCTCTACGCCAACCTGGACACGCACGAGGCGCTCGTCACCTTCATGGAGCACCACGTCTTCGCGGTCTGGGACTTCATGTCCCTGCTGAAGTCGCTGCAGCGCGAGCTCACCTGTGTCACGGTGCCGTGGATCCCGACCGAGCACACCAGCAGCCGCCGGCTGATCAACGACATCGTGATGGTCGAGGAGAGCGACGAGCTGGCGGCGAGGACGGCGGCCCGCCTTCATCAGCCACTTCGAGCTGTACGTGAACGGCATGCACGAGGCCGGCGCGGACACGACCGCGATCGAGAAGCTGATCGACCTGCTGCGCGACGGCGGTCCGGTGGTCGAGTCGCTGCACGAGGCCGGCGTACCGCAGGCGTCGATCGACTTCGCCGGCGACCACCTGGGACATCATCGAGAACGACGCCGGTGCACTGCCAGGCGGCCGCGTTCGCGTTCGGCCGGGAGGACCTGATCCCGGACATGTTCACCCAGGTCGTCGCGGTGAACGAGCGGTCGAAGAAGCTGAACACCTTCGTCGACTACCTGGAACGGCACATCGAGGTGGACGGCGAGTTCCACACCCCGATGGCGATGCAGATGGTCGCCGACCTGTGCGGTGACGACCAGGCCAAGTGGGACGCCTGCGCGGACACGATCAACACCGCCCTGGCCGCCCGCGCCCGGCTCTGGGACGCGATCCTCGCCGCGATCAAGGGCTGACCGGCATGTCGACCGTCGATCTCTACCGGACCGTCCGGCTGATCCGCCGCTTCGAGGAACGGGCGATCGAGTTCGTCCGGTCCGGGGAGATCGTCGGCGGCATCCACCCGTACATCGGGCAGGAGGCGATCGCGGCCGGCGTCTGCGCCGCGCTGCGGCCGGACGACGTGATCACCAGCACCCACCGCGGCCACGGGCATGTGCTGGCCAAGGGGGTGAACCCGGCCCGGATGTTCGCCGAGCTGATGGGCCGCGAGACCGGGCTGAACAAGGGCCGCGGCGGCTCGATGCACGCCGCCGACTTCGGCCTCGGCATCCTCGGTGCGAACGCGATCGTCGGCGCGGCCGGCTCGATCGCGACCGGCGCCGCCTGGGCGCACCGGCGCAAGGGCAAGGACGTCGTCGCGGTCAGCTTCTTCGGCGACGGCGCGATGAACGAGGGGATGTTGCTGGAGGCCTTCAACCTGGCCGCGCTCTGGCAGGTCCCGGTGCTGTTCGTCTGTGAGAACAACGGCTACGCCACCACGATGCCGGTGGCTCGGCGCGGTGGCCGGCAGCATCACCGGCCGGGCCAAGGCGTTCGGGATCCCGGCCTTCACGATCGACGGCCAGGACCCGGAGAAGGTGCTGGCGGCAACCACTGCCGCCGTCGACCGGGCCCGGGCCGGGCAAGGGGCCGACGTTCCTGGAGTGCACGACGTACCGGTTCGACGCGCACCACACGTTCGAGCACCGGGCCCGGCTGAACTACCGCTCGACCGAAGAGCTCTCTGACTGGGCGGTCGCGGGACCCAGTGGAGATCCAGGGCGCACGGCTGGCCGCCGACGACCGGGCAGCCGTCGATGCCGAGGTCGAGGCCCTGCTCGATGCGGCGGCCGGGATCGCGTTGGGCAGCGCCCATCCCGATCCCGGCCGCCGCTCTCGAGTACCTGTACGCCAGCCCCGGAGGTGATGCGCTGATGCCGAAACTGTCCTATCTGAAGGCGCTTGAACCGGGCGCTCGGTGACGAGCTGGAGGCCGACGACCGCGGTGTTCGTGCTCGGCGAGGACATCCGGGTGGCGGCCTCCAACCTGACCGCCGGGCTGTTCGAGCCGGTTCGGGCCGGACCGGGTGCTGGACACCCCGCTGTCCGAGCAGGCGTTCACGAACTTCGCCACCGGGGCGGCGCTGGCCGGGTTGCGGCCGGTGATCGAGTTCCAGATCCCGTCGCTGCTGTTCCTGGTCTTCGAGCAGATCGCGAACCAGGCGCACAAGTTCTCGCTGATGACCGGCGGGCAGTGCCAGGTGCCGGTCACGTACGTCGTACCGGGGTCGGGATCGCGGACCGGGTGGGCCGGTCAGCACTCGGATCATCCGTACAGCCTGTTCGCGCATGTCGGGGTGAAGACGGTGGTGCCGGCGACTCCGGCCGATGCGTACGGGCTGCTGCTGTCGGCGATCCGGGACGACGACCCGGTGGTGGTCTTCGCGCCGGCGGGTGCGCTGGGCGTTCGGGACGATGTCGACTTCTCGACTCTGGCGCCGGTGCCGCTGGGTGTCGGCCGGGTCGCGCGGGCGGGAGCCGACGTGACGGTCGTTGCCCTGGGCCACCTGGTGCAGGACGCGCTGGCGGTCGCCGACGAGCTGGCCGGTGAGGGCGTCTCGGTCGAGGTGTTCGATCCGCGGACGGTCTATCCGTTCGATGTCGACGGCCTGGCCGCGTCGGTGGCGAAGACCCGGCGGCTGGTGGTGATCGACGACTCGAACCGGACCAGCGGCTTCGCGCGCCGAAGTACTGGCGCTTGCTGCCGAGCGGTTCGACCTGGCCGCGCCGCCGCGCCGGGTGACCCGGCCGGACGGCGCGGTCCTGCCGTTCGCGCTCGCTCTGGACCGCGCGGTGCAGCCTGGACGGGACCAGCTGCTCGCAGCGATTCGCGACGTACTGATAGTGGGGGACATCGATGACGCAACGACCGTCCGCGCCGAGCTCTGGCCGGTGCTGCCGGAGCCGGTGCGCGAGCGAAGTTGCTTGCCTACGGCCACAAGTACTGGTCAGCAGGTCTACGAGGACGTGGCGCTGCAGAACCAGAACTGGATCCCGCTGCGTTCGCCGGTCGCCACGCACGCGGCGTACGACGAGATGAATCGGGTGACCCAGCGGTCTCCCGGCTCGTGCTCGAAGCGTGCCGACGCACGAGCCCGTACTGCGGGCGAGTTGCGCCAGCGTGCTCGGCGTACCGGAGGACCGGATCCAGCTGCTCGACGACAGCGAGCCGTTGACCGGGCGGCTGATCAACGCGATCCGCTCCGACCTGCTGCTCGAACGCGGCGTACCGCGGATGGTCGAGTGCAACGTGGAGAGCGCGCTCGGCGGCGTACTGGATGCCGATGGCGTGATCAAGCGGTGGATGGACGTGTACGTCGACGAGCCGATGTTCACCGCGATGGATGCGGCCGCGCCGCCGTCGGCGATCGACGCGCGGTTCGACGCGATCCGGGCCGATGTCGGGCCGGGCAAGACGACGGCGATGCTGTTCACCGCGGGTGGTGGCTATCCCGGCGCGGACCGGCCGAACTACATGATCAACCGGCTGCATGCCCTTCGCGGATCGTGGTCGTGAGCTGGGTGTCGACCTGCTCGTCTACCCGGTCGAGTGGGTCGAGCAGGACTCGCAGAAGCGCTTGCTGGCCGGGGATCGGGTGCTGGATGCGGTCTGGCGGATGTTCGTGCCGCCGTTCGTCAGCGACAGTCCCGGGATGGAGGCCGTCCGGGCCGCGCAACGCGGCCGGGACGTTCCGGATGTACCTGCCGACCGCGGTCTGGCTGCTGAGCAACAAGACGATCTTCGCGTGGCTGTGGGACGACCTGGACCAGCTGCCGGAGGAGGACGCCGAGGTGGTCCGGGCGCACATCCCGCGCACGTGGGTCTACGGGCCGGAGCTGCGGCAGCGGACGATCGACGAGCGGGAGCGGCTGGTCTTCAAGCCGACCGACGACTACGGCGGTCACGGCGTCTTCATCGGCCCGCTGACCTCGCCCGAGGACTGGCTGGCCGCCCTCGACGCGGCCGACGGACCGCACATCATCCAGGAGCTGATCGAGGCCGATCCGCTGACCATGCAGTTCCTCAAGCCGGAGACCGGCGACGTGGTCGAGGCCGAGGTCTCGTACTGCGTGTCGACCTATCTGTTCGACCGCATCCCGGCCGGTGTCTTCACCCGGTTCTCGCCGCCCGGTGCGGGTGGCGTCGTGAACCTGACCCAGGGCGCGCTGACCGGCGGCCTGCTGCTCGTGAACGATCTGGAGGGCTGAGGATGCCAAATCCTGAGAACGCTTTCGACTGGCGGGAGACGCCCTTCGACCACTGGGAGACGTTGCCGCAAGCAACGCAAAGACGACGTGATCGCGGCCGGTACGGAGGACTGGAAGAAGGTCTTCCACGGCGTGCTGACCTTCAACCGCTCCTGGCGGCCGTTGCGGCCGGTGATGATCGAGCAGGCCAAGTACGACGAGCTGGCCCGGGTGATGGACCGGTTGCTGCAACTGATCCTGGAGACCGGGATGCGGCGCGCGACGACAGCGGGCGAACTCCGCAAACTGCTCGGTACGCCGGACGGCCTGATCGAGTACCTGGACGACGACGAGGTGCTGGGTGAGCACCTGGTGCAGTCCGGTCGCCCCGACGTCCTGATCACCGACGGCGTCCCGAAGTTCGTCGAGTTCAACATCGGCAGCGAGGTCGGCTGCGTGTGGGACACCGAGAAGGTCTCGACCCGGTTCCTGGAGATGTTCACCGACCGCGGCCTGGAGCTGCAGGTGCCGGTGGTGGCGCCGCCGTCGCCGATCGACGGCCGCTACCGCGCGATGATCGACTACCTCGGGCTGGAGCCGGGTGACCGGCTCACGATGGTGATGCGGACCGACGGCGAGTACCCGGGCAACGACGACATCCCGGCGACTGGTCCGGATGCTCGATCCGTTCGTGGAGCGCGGTCAGGCGCTTGGCATCGACATGGACTGCGTGCCGATCCAATGGCTGTCGCTGGACGAGGACGGGCAGCTGAACCACGAAGGCCGGCCGGTGAAGTCGGTCTTCCGGCTCTACGTCTGCACCGACATGCCGCAGAACTCCGGCCAGGCAGCACTGAAGGCCGCGGTGAAGGCCGGTAAGTCGAAGATGTTCACCCCGTCGGCGGGGTGGCTGCTGGCGAACAAGCTGCTGCTGACCTGGCTGTGGAGCGACATCGAGCAGCTCGCTCCGGAGGACCAGGAGTTGGTGCGGCGGCACGTCCCCTGGAGCCGGCTGCTGACCGCGGACATGGTCGAGGATGCGCTTGCCCGGCAGGCGTGCGTTGGTGCTGAAGCCTGCCGACGAGTACGGCGGCTCGGGGGTACTGGTGGGCCACGAGACCTCTGCGGACGAGTGGCGGGAAGGGCTGGAGGAGGGCGTTCGCCGCGGCGACTTCCTGTTGCAGGACTACGTCCGGCCGGATCGGCTGACGATGGACTTCACCAACATGGAGACCGGCGAGCACCTGCAGACCGAGGTGCCGTACTCCGTCGGGCCGTACACGTTCGGGCGGAAGTCGTTCGGGTGCTTCCTGCGGGTCGGGTCGCACGAGCACGGCGAAGTGCTGAACCTCAAGCGGGCTGTCCATGTCACCGGGCCGCTGCTGGTCGCGCCGCGATGACGGCGTTCGACTGGGCCGGCCGCCCGGGATTCGATGCCTGGGGCAACTTATCGGACGGCCTGCGTTCGGAGATCCTGGCGGCCGGTACGTCTGGTTGGCAGACCGTCTTCCACGAGATCGCCACCTACAACGAGACCTGGCGACCGCTTCGTCCGGTGCTGATGGACAAGGCCTGGCTCGGCGAGCTCTACGCGTTGAGCGACCGGATGCTCCAGTTGCTCTTCGACTGCTGCCGCCGCCGGGCCAGTACTGCGGGGGAGTTGCGCAAGCTGCTCGGGATCCCGGACGGCCGGGTCGAGTTCCTGGACGACTCCGAGCCGCTCGGCGAACACCTGCTGCAGTCCGGGCGACCGGACATCCTGCTGACCGACGGCGTACCGAAGTTCGTGGAGTTCAACGTCGGCAGCGATGTCGGCAGCGTCTGGGACTCGGAGAAGGTCTCGGCCCGCTTCCTCGACCTCTTCCGTACTGCGGGGTTGGCGGAGCAGTTGCCGGTCGAGGCGCCGCTGTCGGCGGTTGACCGGCGGTACCAGGCGATCCGTTCGACGCTTGGGCTTCCGGACGGAGCTCGGTTGACGATGGTGTTCCGGACCGACGGGGAGTATCCGGAGTCGCACGACCCGGAGAAGCTGGTCGAGTTGCTGCAGCCGTTCGTCGTACGAGGTCGTGAGAACGGCTTCGACATGGATGTGCAGCCGGTCGACTGGCTGACGCTCGGGCCGGGTGATCAGCTGATCGGCCGGGGTGGTCGGGTCGAGGCGATCCTGCGGCTGTTCGTCTGTTCGGAGATGCCGCCGACCGTTGGGCTGCAGGCGATCAAGGATGCCTTGCAGGCCGGTACGGCGGCACTGTTCACGTCGGCCGCGTCCTGGCTGATCAGCAACAAGCTGGTGTTCGCCTGGCTGTGGGAGGACGCGGACTCGCTTCCGGCTGAGGATGCCGCGCTGGTTCGCACGCACCTGCCTCGGACGCGGATGCTGACGCCTTCGCTGGTCGAGTCGGTGCTGGCCGAGCGGGAGCAGCTGGTGCTCAAGCCGGCCGACGAGTTCGGTGGGTCCGGCGTGGTGGTCGGCCGCGAGGCGTCGCCGGAGGAGTGGGAGGCGCTGATCGCGCACGGTGCCGCCGAGGGGCTGCATCTGGTGCAGGACTACTCGCGGCCGGACCGGATGACGATGAACTTCGTGCACCTGGAGACCGGGGCGCAGGAGGAGGCGCAGATCCCGTTCTCGATCGGGCCGTACACCTTCGCCCGGCAGGGAGCCGGTTGCTACGTGCGGATCGGCAGCCAGGGCGAAGGCGAGGTCCTCAACCTCAAGCGCAACGTGCACGTCACCGGCTCGCTGCTGCTGGGCGAGGTCTGAATGTCAGCTGTACTCGAGCACCCGTGGCCCGATCGCCGGCTGGTGGATCGCGGCCCGGGTCAGACCTGCGGCTTGAGCGAGTACGTCGTACTCGGCGAGCGTGCGCTCCCGGCCGTGGCCGAGGACGAGCATCAGCAGGTCCATCGAGGCGAAGGCGACCGGGGCGGTCTCGGCGGACTCGATGACCAGCACGGCACCGCCGGGCTTTCGCCTCTGTGCTGCCCGGCGCAGGGCATCGGCGGCGGCGTCGTCCTCGAACGAGTGCAGCAGGTAGCGGAAGACGAAGACGTCAGCGCTGGGCAGCTCCAGCTCGAACAGATCACCGGCCAGTACTTCGGTGCGCTCGGTCAGGTTCTTTGCTCTGGAAGCGTTGGAGAGCTGCCGGTGCGCTGATCGGCAGGTCGACGAGGGTGCCGCGCAGGTGCGGGAGCTCGCTCGAGCAGGCCGACGAGTTGGGCGCCGGTACCGCCGCCGACGTCGACCACGTGCTCGAAGCGGGACCAGTCGAGCGCCTTGGCGAGCAGCGGTGCTTCCTGGACGGCGCGGATCTCCATCAGCTCGTCGTACGACGCGGCGGCCTTGGGCTCGAGGCTCGTCTTGTTGCCAGCAGCAACTGGTCCGCCGGCCTTGACGGTGCCGAACAGCTCGACGAAGGCGCGGTCCATGTGGCCGCCGAAGCCGTCCAGGTCGAGCCAGCGCCGCAGACCGCCGGGGGCGTCGTCGAGCAGCCAGTGGCCGGACTCGCCGAGGGCGTAGCCGGTCTCCTCTTGGGCGAAGATGCGGCGGGCGACGAGGTAGCGCATCAGCCGACCGAGTGCGGCGCTGTCTGCTCCAGCCTTGTCGGCGAGGGTCTGCAGGTCGACCGGGCCGGACGCGAGCAGGTCGGCCAGCCGCAGAGTGGCGGCGGCGCGGAGGGCCATCGGTGGGATCAGATCGGACATCGCCGCCAGTTCGGCGGGCCCCAGTGGGTCGGTCATCCTGGCTCTCCTTGCGGGACGGGAATCTTCTTCTTCGAGAGGTGCTTGGCCAGCGGGATCACGGTGGCGGCCAGCAGCACCACGGCGGAGACCATGATGGTCGGCCGCAGCCCGATCCCGGCGACCGCTGCGCCGGTCAGCGCGCTGCCCAGTGGGATGCCGGCGACCGCGACCGCGCCGACCACGCCGAACACCCGGGTCTGCAGCTCGGCCGGGATCCGTTCGTACAGCACCGCACCGACGACGGGATTCACGCCGGCCATTCCGAGACCGGCGAAGAATGTCACGATCAGCACGACCGTGAGGTTGCCGGTCAAACCGAGAACGAGAATCTTCGGCGCGCCGCCGATCGCGGCCCCGATGAAGAAACTCAGCATTTGCGGAATCTTTGTCGCAAACACCGTGAAAAGCACGTTGCCGAGTAATGATCCGGCCGCGAAGACGCCCATGATCCAGCCGAGTCCGGTGGCCGAACCGAATTCCTGCCGGACCCAGAGCGGGAGCAGTACGACGCCGTTCGCGTACTGGAAGAAATTCACCATGAACAGCATGCCGAGCATGCCCAGCAGAATGCGATCTTTGCGGAGGAACGAGAACCCGCCGGCCAGTGCTCGCCAGTACGGCTCCTTGACCGGCGTGGCCACCTCGGGCTCCGGTGCCGGCTTGACCAGCAGGCCGACCAGGAGCGCCGCGACGGCGTACGTGCCGGCATCCAGCCAGATCGTGTGGTGCGGCCCGATGGTCGCGACCAGGACGCCGGCCAGTGGGCCGCCGATCAGCCCCGAGGTGCGGTTCATCGCCTCATATGCGCTGGTCACACGCAACATCGGGATGCCTGACTCGGCGGTCGTCGGGCGCAGCAGGACGTGTTTGGTGCGGTCGCTGACGCCGCGCAGGCCGCCGCTGACCGCGATCAGCAGGCACAGGTGGACGAAGCCGAGCTGCCCGATCGCGGCCACCAGGCCCATCGCCACGGCCGAGCCGAGATCGCAGCAGACCGACGTCCGGCGCATGCCGAACCGGTCGGCGATCGGCGCGGCGAGCACGCTGGTGAGCAGGTACGGAATCATTTCCGCGGCGGCCACCAGGCCCATTTTCGCGGCACTGCCGGTGCTGATCAGAACGAGCCACGGAATGGCGACCAGGGAGAACCTGCTGCCGAACGTCGAGAACACGTCGGCGGTGAGCAATGCGTAAAGGCCGAGTCGTTTGTTGCGGACCTGCTGCGCCATGGTCACCTCCTTCCTCGTCGAGACCGCCCCCGGGGCTCACACTACGACACGGAAAAGGTGGGGGTAAGAGCTCTCGGGGCGAGTTCTGGGGAGATTCGGTAATAGCCGTCAAGGCGTTTTGGCGTGCCCTGTGAAAGGGCATTTGCGAGGGGGAGATATGTCGGAGATCACTACGGAGGCCGACCGCATCATCGGCGCACTGGCGGCCGGTGGCGGCGGGCTCGACCCGTACCCGCTGTACGCCCAGCTGCACGAGCTGGGCGAGGCGAGCCTGCTGACCCCGGGCAAGCTGCCCTACTCCGCGGCCGCCTTCGGCTACCGGGCCGTCGACCAGATCATGCGGGACGCGACCTTCGAGGTGCACGACGCGCTCCGGCTCGAGCCGATGAGCCCGACCTGGCGTGAGCACCCGGTGCTCGTCACGTTGATGAACTCGATGATGTTCAGCAACGGCGTGCGGCACGGGCGGATGCGGGCCCTGTTCCGCAAGGTGTTCACCCCGCGCCGGGTGCAGGAGATGGAACCCGACGTGATCGCCATCGCCGCCGAGCTGCTGGACCGGATCGAACTGCTCGGGGCCGGCGGCGCCGAGGTCGACTACATGGCCGAGTTCGCCTATCTGCTGCCCGCGCGGGTGGTCGGCCGGCTGCTCGGCCTGCCCGACTCCGACATCAGCTGGTTCCGCGCCCAGGTGGACGTGATCAACGACTGGCTGGACTTCCGCCGCAAGGGCCCGGAGGTGCTGGCGGCCGCGGACAAGGCGGCGACCGACATCACGACGTACTACCTGGACCTGATCGCGCAGCGCCGGGCCAAGCCGGAGCGGGACCTGATCAGCGACCTGACCAAGGCGATCGACGACGGCACCCACGAGGTGACCGACCTGGAGCTGGTCGGGAACCTGCTGGTCCTGTTCAACGCCAGCTTCAGTACGACGATCCACCTGTTCGGCAACGCGATCCCACTGCTGCTGGGCGATTCCGAAGGGCGGGCCCAGCTGCTGAAGGACCCGGCGGCGTACGTGGAAGAGGTGCTGCGGTACGACACCCCCGCGCACGTGTTCATCCGGGTGGCGGGCAAGGACACGGAGTTCCTCGGCGTACCGCTGCAGGAGGGTCAGCTGGTCGCAGTACTGACCGGAGCGGCGAACCGGGATCCGCAGCGGTTCGCCGTACCGGATCTGTTCGACCCTGCGCGGCCGGACAACCAGCCGATCAGCTTCGGGGCGGGGGCGCACTACTGCCTGGGTGCGGCGCTGGCCCGGACCGAGGCGCAGCTGGCGCTGCCGATGGTGGTGGACCGGTTCCCCGCGCTGGCGCTGGGCAGCGAGCCGGTCCGCACCGATCAGTTCATCCTGCGCGGCTACAAGTCGCTGCCGGTCACCGTGTCCGTCGCTCGTTACGGCCGGGGGTACTTCTGATGCATCAGGGTGATGTCCTTCAGCTCCGCGTCGTGCGGCGTGTCCAGCACGGTGCGGATGGTCCGGGCCATCGTCTCGGGCTGCACCCACTCGTCCGGGTGGTACTCCTTGCCCTCCTGGGCGTGCACCTTCGCCTGCAGCGGGGTGGCGACCCGGCTGGCGAAGATGCTGGTCGCCCGGACACCCCGGTCGAACTCCTCCAGCCGCAGGGTCTCGGCGAACGCCTTCAGGCCGTACTTGCTCATCGTGTAGCCGATCCAGCCCGGCCACGGGTAGAGCCCGACCAGGGAGTTGACCAGTACGACGGTGCCGCGGGCTGCGCGGAGGGCGGGCAGCGCCTGGCGGGTGAGTTCGGACGGGCCGACCAGGTTCACCTCGAGGTGCTCGCGGACGATCGCCGGATCGCTGTCCTCGAACGGGCGGCCCTCGCAGATGCCGGCCGCGTGCACCAGCCCGGCCAGCCGGTCGGGGAACGTGACGTCCTTGAGGGTGTCAGCGTTGCCGATGTCGCCGACCAAGGTTTCGGCCCCGGGCAGCTCCACGGCCAGCTTGTCGAGGGCCTCCCGGTTGCGCCCGAACAGGATCAGGGCGCGGCCGTCGGCGTGCAGGAGCCGGGCCAGCGTGCTGCCGATGCAGCCCGAGGCGCCGGAGATCAGGATCGCGTCGTTGTCAGCCATGGCCGGACTGTAGACGAAGTGACGCGTTTTCGGCAGTGTTCGGAAATCACCATCAGAGGATCCCCATGAGAGCGGAGCAGCCAGTGTCGAGTGCGCCCAACCCAAATGTCGTCTACCCATTCTCCGATCGTCGGCGCACTGTATTCCTGAAACCCCTGATTACGGTTCCCTATGTCCAAATCGGGGAATTCACCTATTACGACGACCCGGATGATGCGGCCGGTTTCGAACGCAACAATGTGCTTTATCCGTTCGGCCCGGAGAAGCTGATCATCGGCAAGTACTGCCCGATCGCCGCCAAGGCCACCTTCCTGCTGTCGTCGGCCAACCACCCGCTGGTCGGCGTCTCGGCGTACCCGTTCTTCATCTTCGGCGGCGAGTGGGCCGAGCGGACGCTGGAGCCTGCCCTCGGAGCGCCCCGCAAGGGCGACACGGTGGTCGGCAACGACGTCTGGATCGGCTACGGCGCCACGATCATGCCCGGCGTCACGATCGGCGACGGCGCGATCATCGCCACCGGCACGGTCGTCACGTCAGATGTGCCTCCGTACGCCGTCGTCGGCGGCAACCCCGGCCGGGTGATCAAGCACCGCTACGACGAGGAGGACACCGCCCGTCTCCTGCGCGCCGCCTGGTGGGACTGGCCGGTCGAACTGGTCACCGAACACGCCCACACCATCTTCACCGGCACCCCACGAGAGGTGGAGGAGATCGCCCTCAAGGAGGGGCTGGTCAGCGACTGAGGTGGGCGCCTAGGCGGCGGATGGTGACGGCGGCGGCTACGGCGTCGCTGCGGGCGTTGCCGTGGCGGCCGTCGGCGCTGTAGAGGCCGGGTCGGTGGAGAGCGGGTGGTCCGTGAGGTGGACGTGGATGGTGTCCGGCGCTCGGCCAGGGCGCGGGTGCGCTCGGCCAGGACCTTCATGCGGGTCGTGCAGGCCCGGGCGGAGCCAGCCGACTGGACGGCCGGGCAGTGGCCGAGACGTCGAACATGCCGAGGGTGATGACGTCGGCGCCGGCGGCCTGGAGCGCGTGACCATCGCGGTCAGCTCGCGGTCGACCGCGGTCGGGTCGTAGCGGGCGCTGAAGGCGTCGTTCCCGCCGCCGACCACCAGCGCCAGGTCCGGCTGGAAGGCCAGTGCCGCGCTCCAGCTGAGTCAGGCGGATCTCGTGGGCGCGGAGCCCGCTGACGCCCAGGTTGAGGTACTCCAAGGCAGGCGCAGACGCACTCAGCTCAGCAGCGAGGCGGTCGGCCCACTGCAGCTCGCTGTAGCCGCGACAGGCTCGCAGAGACCCTCAGCAACGCTGTCACCCAGTACGACGAACCGGCGCCAAGGGTGCCCGGCCAGCAGCTTCGCCGACTCGCCCTCAGCCAGGCAGTACGTCGTCGGTGGCCTCGGTGAGTCACGCAGCCTCCTCAGACTTGCGTAGTGCTCTAGTTCCACGGGCCGCTTCCACAGGCGGTAGACGGGGACCAGGGTCGACCAGCGAGCAGGATCACTCCGGAGCCGATCACCGCTGGGCGGAGGCCGAAGGACGCGGCTGACCAGCCGGCCAGTACGCCGCCGATCGGGATGCCGATGAAGGCGATCGCTCCCGTCACCCCGAACACCCGGGTCTGGAGTGCGGCCGGCACTCGCTCGTAGAGGGTCACGCCCATCACCGGGTTCACCGCAGCGTTCGCTACACCGCAGCAGAAGCTCACGGTGACCACGAGCCACAGGTGTGCGACAGCCCCAGCGTGAAGCAGCCGCGGCGCCCCACCGACCGCAGCGCCGATCACGAACGACCCGTACTGCGGCAGCCGCGGCCCCAGCACGGTGAAGATCACGTTGCCGAGCAGTGCTCCCGCCTGCGAACCCGCCGAACAGCAGGCCGAGCGCAGCCGGCGACTTGAGCACCTGCTCCACCCAGAGCGGCACGAACACAGCAGTGCTCGCCTGGTCGAAGACGTTCAGGAAGAAGATCATCACGATCATCCCGAGCAGCAGCTGGTCCTTGCGGATGTACGCGAACCCGCCGCGCAGTGCCCGGAAGTACGGCTCGCGCACCGGCGCCGGCTCGTCCGCAGCAGCCGGTGGGAGGCGGACCAGCGCACCGATCAGCGCGGCGCAGACCAGGAACGAGATCGCGTCCACGGTGATCGCCTTGTTCGGCCCGATCCAGCTGATCAGCAGCCCGCCCAGCGGCGCCCCGACCAGCGTGGCGGTCCGGGTGAAGCCCTCGTACGACGAGGTGACCCGGATCATCTTCACGCCGGCTGCTCGGCCATCGGCTTGAGCATCACGTGCTTGACCCGGTCACCGCACCCGCGCAGCGCACCGGCGACCGCGACCAGCGCGCACAGCCCGAGGAACGACGAGCCCGGCGATCAGCACGATCACGACCATCGCGAGCGCGCTGCCGAGGTCGGTGACGATCGACGTCCGGCGGTAGCCCGAACCGGTCGGCGAGCGGCGCGGCGAGCACCCCGGATACGCGTACGGGAGCATCTCGGCGGCCGCGATCGAGGCCCATCTTGGCGGCGCTGCCGGTGGTCGTCAGGACCAGCCAGGGGATCGCCACGGTCGACACCCGGTGCCCAGCACGGACAGCATGTCCGCGCGTGAACAGGGCGATCAGCGCCGGTCTCGACGGCTCATGATGGGCTGCATGTCGCGTGCCGGGCGCGGAGGGCTACCTTGTCGACCTTGTGGGCGGACGTCAGCGGGCAGCTCGTCCAGGAACTCGATCGGCGCGCGGTATCCACATCTCGTTGAACTCGTCCCGCACCAGGCTGCGCAGCTCGGCGGCTCGGTGACGACAGCGCCCGGCGTACCGCACGACGTACGCGTGCGGCACCTCACCGAACTCCTCGTCCGGTACGCCGATCACCGCCGCCGCCCGCACACCAGGCTCGACTGCAGCAGGTCCTCGATCGGCCGGCAGTAGACGTTCCAGTTGCTCGACCCGGTGACGATCGTGTCCTGCACCCGGTCCACGACGTACAGGTACCCGTCGGCGTCCAGGTAGCCCAGGTCACCCGTCCGGACCCACCCGTCGACGATGGCGCGCTCGGTCAGATCCGGACGTCCCCAGTAGCCCGCGAAGCGCAGCTTGCTGGTCGCGTAGATCTCCCCGGTCTCACCAGGCTTCAGCCGGTTGCCCGTCAGCGTCACGGATCTCCACCCGGACGTCCCCGTACGGCGCTCCCGACGACCGCAGTCGCTCAGGGTGCTCCGGGTCCTCGGTGAGCCCGGGCTGCGCCGTGACCACGATGACTTCGCTCAAGCCGTAGACGATCCGTAGTACCGGACCGAACCGCTCGATCGCCTGCCGTAGCCGGGAGGGCGCGGCGGGTCCGGCTCCGACGTTGAGCATGAACAGGCTGCTCACGTCGGTCGTCGGCAGGTCCGGGTGGTCGAGCAGTTGGTAGAGCAGCGGCGGTGACACGTACGTCGAGTTGATCCGCTCGCGCTCGATCGTGGCCAGCGCGCGGCCCGCGTCCCACTGGTCCTCGAGGAACAGCACGCCGCCCATGAACAGGTTGAAGAAGCTGGTGATCTGCCCGCTCGCGAACGCCATCGGCGAGTGCGACAGGTGCCGCAGCACCGGCAGCCCGGCCGCCAGGTAGTCGGCGGCCAGCGTCAGGATCTGCTCGTAGAACCCCTGCCGGTGGTGCACCAGCTTCGGCTCCCCGGTCGTCCCGCTCGTCTGCAGGCAGGTGGCCGGCGCGAGGTCGCCGTAGTCCGGCTGGAACGGCTCGCTACGGTCTGGCAGCGAGCAGGTCCGGCCCGAGCCCACCAGGACCCGAGGCAATGCACCGGTACGCCGAGTTGCACGGCCAGCCGCTCGCCGAGCACGCCCTTGGTCGCCTGCGTCGTAGACGAACACGTCCGCCTCGGACAGCCGGGCGAACGCCTCGATCTCCCGGCGGCCCGCGATCGGCGCGATCCACATCGTCCGGGCGCCGACCAGGTGCAGCGCGAGTTGCAGGGCCGGGCAGCTCGATCGTGTTGCCGGCCAGCACCAGCACGCCGGTGCCCGGGCCGATCCCGCGCTCCTGCAGCGACGGCGGCCAGGTCGAGCACCTGCCGCGCGTAACTCGGTGAAGCTGAGCCGTCGCGTCCCCGGCGACGATCGCGTCCGCGTCGCCGTACGCGGCGAACAGGCCGCAGCGCGGCCACGACATAAGAACCGGACTGTTCCAGGTTTTCGTCCAGCACGAGATCGACCGACATGGCGCCCCACCCTTCTCGATCCGGGCAGGAGCTGTACTTCGAGAATTCCGCCGGCGACCAGATTTCGCAGTGAATTCAAGCGAGCAATTCAAAGCTCCCGTTGACGTGTCAGGGATCCGGAACTAGGTTTCCGCCACCGCCACTCCGCGCCGGGCATTTCTTGCCCGTCGCGCGCCAACCCATTTGGGGGGTTGTTCCATGCGCATTCCCAGTACCGTCCGATACGGCCGCGCTGGCCGCGGCCGTATCGCTCGCCGGTTCGGCACTGGTGTTCACCGGATCCGAGGCCCAGACACCGACCGTCGTCCAGGACCAGGGGCACAGGTCCGAGTGGGTCGGCAGTTGGTCGGCCGGTGTCTCGCAGGCCCGAGGCCGCCGGCTTCACCGCCACCGGCCTGAACAACCAGAGCGCCCGTTACGTGGTCCGGCCGTCCGTGGGGGGCGACAAGGTCCGGATCCGGTTCACCGAACATCTACGGCGACCGGCCGATCCAGATCGGTGCCGCGACCGTGGCCAAGGCGAACGCCGCCACCCCGGTCGCCGTCCGACATCGACCCCGCGACCTCGAAGCGTCGCTGACCTTCGGCGGCTCGCCGACCGCCATGATGAACAAGGGCGCCGAGCTGCTCAGCGACCCGGTCAACCTCAAGGTGCCCGACCTGGCACGCTGGTGATCAGCGTCTTCTACCCGACCGCGACCGGGCCGACCACCTGGCACGCCTCGCCGACGCCAGGAGAACTTCTTCGGTCCCGGCGACCTGACCGACGCGACCGACGGTACGCCGTACATCACCACCCGGGCCGTGCTGCTGGACGTTCCTGGCCGGGGTCGACGTGCAGATCTCCGAGCAGTCCGACGGCGCGATCGTCGTGCTCGGTGACTCGATCGCGGACGGCCTGCTGCAGTACGCTGAACGGCAACAACCGCTGGCCGGACCAGCTCGCCGAGCGGCTGGCCGCCGACCACAGCACGACGCACCCGGCGTCCTGAACGTCGGCATGGCCGGCAACCGGCTGCTCAAGGACAGCCCCGAGGACATCCTCGGCGCCCCGAACGGCATCCGAGCAGCTCGGCGCTGAACGCGCTGGCCCGGCTGAACGAGGACGTCTTCGCGCAGACCAAGCCGAAGGTCGTCATCACCCACCTGGGCGTGAACGACATCTGGATGGACAACGCCCCGGCGGACAAGATCATCGCGGCGCTCCAGCAGATCAACAGCCAGCTGCACGAGCGCGGCATCCGCAGCCTCGGCGCGACCATCACGCCGTTCGAGGGCTTCACCACGCCGGGCGGCTGGACCGCGGAGAAGGAGCAGACCCGGCAGGCGGTCAACGCCTGGATCCGGAGCACGCACGACAGTCGACGGCTACATCGACTTCGACAAGGCCGTCCGCGACCCTGCCGACCCGACCCACAGCCAAGGCCGGCTTCGCCGGGCGGACCACATCCACCTGACCGACGCCGGCTACCAGGCGATGGCGAACTCGATCCCGTTGCAGTTGGTGCGGTGACTGGATGACCACCGCCGCACAGGTGCTCAAGGGGCTGTTCAGCACAGCCGGTCTGGACGATCCGTACCAGTTCTACGCCGAACTGCACCAGCTCGGACCGGTCTGCCTGCTGGACGGCGGCGGCCCCTATGCGGCGGTGGTCACCGGCTACGAAGCGGCCGACCAGCTGCTTCGTGACCAACGGTTCCGCGTCACCGACGACGCGTACACCGATGAACGCAGTGGCCCGGAGTGGCGGGAGCACCCGCTCCTCACGGTGCTCAACAACTCGATGATGTACAGCAACGACAGCCGTCATACGCAAGCCCGGCGGCTGTTCCACCAGGTGTTCACGCCGCGCCGGGTGGCCGAGCTCGAACCGGCCGTCGCGCAGTTGGTCGACGGCCTGATGGACGCGATGGCGGAGCGGTTCGCCGCCGACGGGGAGGCGGACTTCATGACGGAGTTCGCCTACCTGTTGCCGAGCAGCGTGGTCGCCGCGCTGCTCGGCATCCCGCAGAGCGACCTGTCGTTCTTCCGGCCGCGGGTCGAGCGGATCAACGACTTCCTCGACGTCACCGGCAAGACCGACGAGGTGCTGGCCGCCGCCGACCAGGCGACGGTCGAGCTCTCGGAGTACTACCGCTCGTTGCTCGCCGAACGGCGGGCGGCGCCGAAGGACGACCTGATCAGCCAGCTGGCCGCGGCGATCGATGCCGGTGAGCACCAGGTCTCCGACGACGACCTGATCAGCAACCTGCTGGTGCTGTTCAACGCCAGCTTCGTCACCACGATCCACCTGATCGGCAACGGGATGCAGCTGCTGCTCGACCGTCCCGAGGTGCGGCAGGCCCAGATCCCTTCATTTGTTGAGGAAGTGCTCCGGTACGAGGCGCCGGTGCAGTTCGTCGCGCGCTTCGCCAACGAGGAGGCGACCGTGGCCGACACCGTCATCCCGGCCAAGCAGCTGGTGCTGGTGATGCTCGGCGCCGCGAACCGGGATCCCTCCCGGTACAAGGATCCGGACATCTTCGACCCGGCGCGGATCGACGTGAAGCCGCTCAGCTTCGGGGCCGGACCGCACTACTGCCTGGGTGCCGCTCTGGCCCGGGCCGAAGGGCGAATCGCCTTTCCTCGCTTGCTGTCAAGGTTCCCCACGCTGCGGAGTGCGGGTCCACGGGTCCGGAACCCGCAGCAGTTCCTCCGCGGCTACAAGTCGATGCCGGTGGCGCCATGACAGCAGATGAGATCCTCGCGGAGCTGCAGACCGATGCCGGTCGGCGCGCGCCGTATCCCTTGTACGAAAAGCTGCACGCGCTCGGGCCGGTCAACCTGACGCCCGAGAGTCCGGCGTACGCGGCAGTGGCCAACGGGTATGCGGCCGTCGATCAGATCCTGCGGGATCCTCGCTTCGTCAAGGGCGGTCCGCCGCCCGCGCCGGACGCGGACCCGATCACCAAGGCGCTGAGCAACTCGATGATGTTCCGGACCGAGCCGGACCACGGCCGGATGCGGCGTGCGTTCCATGCCGCGTTCACGCCTCGCCGGGTCGCGGCGCTGGAGCCGGAGATCGCCAAGCTCACCGATCAGCTGCTGGATCGCCTTGCGGATTGGGAAGTCCCGTCGACTTCATCGCCGAGTTCGGCTACCTGCTGCCGGCCGGGGTGATGAGCGCGCTGCTCGGGATCCCGGCGCCGGACCTGGACTGGTTCCGGACCCGGGTGCAGCGGGTCGAGGACTACTTGGACTTCGGCGGCCGGACGCCGGAGAAGGTTGCCGCTGCCAACAATGCGGCCACCGAGATGTCGGAGTACTACGCGTCGCTGATCGCCGCCCGGCGTACGAAGCCTGGCGATGATCTGATCAGCGGACTGGTTCAGGTCATCGATGCCGGCGAGGGTGACCTGACCGACGACGAGCTGATCGGCAACCTGCTGGTGCTGTTCAACGCCAGCTTCGTCACCACCATCAACCTGCTCGGCAACGCGATCCCGCCGCTGCTCGAGCGGCCTGCGTTGGTGAAGGCGGTAGCCACTGACCCTGCGGTCGCCGAGGCCTGCGTCGAAGAGGTGCTCCGATGGGACGGAACCGCGCAACTGGTGGTCCGTACTGCATCGGAGGACCTGTCGGTCGGCGGTGTGACCGTCCCTGAAGGTGGTCTGGTGCTGGTGATCCTCGGCGCCGCGAACCGGGACCCGGCGCGCTTCCCCGATCCTGAGGTCTTCGATGTCGAGCGGCCGGACAAGCGCCACATCACCTTCGGGGCGGGCGCCTACTTCTGCATCGGCGCGGTGCTCGCCCGGGCCGAGGGGCGGCTCGCGCTGCCGCGGCTGTTCCAGCGGTTCCCTGATCTCGCCCTCGCCGGCCCGCCGGTGCAGAGCGGCGGTCTCGCCCTGCGCGGCTACGCCACCATGCCTGTTGTGCTAGGCAACTAACTCTCCAGGAGCACTTCATGCCGTTGGATCCGCAGGTCGAGGCGATGCGTGCGCAGCGTGAAGCCGACAACGTTCCGCAGCTCTACACCCAGACGCTCGCCGAGGCGCGGGCTGCTGACCTGGCCTCGATCCAGGCAGCGGGTGGTTCGCTGGAACACGTTCACCACGTCGAGGATGTCGTGATGGACGAGACCGGCCTGCCGCTGCGGATCTACCGGCCGGATGCGCGACGGCCCGTTGCCGACGCTGGTCTACTTCTTCGGCGGCGGCTGGACGCTGGGCAGCATCGACACCGCCGACGGCATCTGCCGGCAGCTGGCCAACGCCGTACCGTGCCAGGTCATCACCGTCGGCTATCGGCTCGCCCCCGAGAACCCGTTCCCGGCGGCCGTCAACGACTGTCATCAGGCCACGCAGTGGATCGCGGCGCACGCCTCGGAGCTCCAAGTCGGGCGCATCGCGGTCGGCGGCGACAGCGCCGGCGGCAACCTCGCGGCCGCAACCACCTTGCTGGCAAGGGAATCCGGGCCGGACATCGCGGCCCAGCTGTTGGTCTATCCGAACACCCTCTACGGCTCGGACACCGCCTCGATGCGAGCCGGTGACGACCCGTTCCTCTTCAACCGGACATCGGTCGGCTGGTACTGGGACCACTACCTCACCGACCCGGCCGACGGTCGCAATCCGCTGGCCTCGCCGTTGCTGGCCGAGTCGCACGCCAACCTTCCGCCCGCGCTGGTGATCACCGCGGAGTTCGACCCGCTGCGGGACGAGGGCGAGTTCTACGCGGAGAAGCTGTACGCCGCCGGGGTGCCGACCCAGCTGAGCCGGTACGACGGGATGGTGCACGGGTTCTTCGCGATGTCCGGTGTCCTCGACGGGGGCCGGAAGGCGATCGCCGAGGCGGCCGAGTTCCTGCAACGGAGTCTTGGTTGATGGCTAGTTCGCTGGCCGACTACGAGGAGCAGGCGGCGAGTGCGCTGCCTCTCGGCGTACGGGACTTTGTTGCCGGTGGCAGCGGTTCTGAGACGACGTTGCGGCGGAACCGGGCGGCGCTGGATGCGGTGACGGTGTGCCCGCGGGTGTTGGCCGGGGTCGTCGTCGCCGGATCCGTCGACGGTGCTGCTCGGGACGCCGGCCGCGATGCCGGTTGCGGTGGCGCCGATGGCCTATCAGCAGCTGGTGCATCCGGCGGGCGAGCTGGCGCTTGCGCGGGCGGCCGCGATGGCCGGAATCCCTTATGTCATTAGCACTCTGAGCAGTCAGCCGCTGGAGAAGATCGCGGCCGAGGCGACCGACCTGGTTCCAGCTGTACTGGTTGCGGGATCGGGCGATGGTCGAGTCGCTGATCGATCGGGCGGCGCAGGCGGGATGCAGCGCGTTGATGGTGACGGTCGACGTGCCGGTGATGGGGCGACGGCTGCGCGACGTACGGAACTCTTTCAGCTGCCCTCCGATGTGGTGGCGGCGAACCTGGTCGGAACGCAGACCGAGGCGCATGTCGGGGTGGCGGGCGCGTCGGCTGTGGCTACGCACACCGCCGCCGCCTTCGAGCCGTCGCTGTCCTGGCGGGACCTGGAGTGGATCCGGCGCCGGAGCGAGCTTCCCTTGGTGGTGAAGGGCATTCTCGATCCGCGCGATGCACAGAGAGCTGTCGAAGTAGGTGCCGGAGGCATCGTTGTGTCGAACCATGGCGGCCGGCAGCTGGACGGCGCTCCGGCCTCGTCGATGCCCTGGAAGCCGTCGTCGATGCGGTGGCAACGACTGCGAGGTGCTGCTCGACAGCGGGATGCGCGAGCGGCACCGACGTACTGCGGGCGCTCGCGCTCGGGGCGTCCGGCGTACTGATCGGACGACCGTTGCTCTGGGCAATGGCTGTCGATGCCGCTGACGAGGCGCTGGGGTTGCTGGGTGCGGAACTGACGCGACGCGATGATGCTGGCGGGCTGCGCGACGGTGGCCGCTGTCGCCGAGCTGACAACGGGGAGGGCCTGATGGCTGATCTGCAAGTGGTGGACCTGCACGGGTCGCTCACCGACCGCACGCTGAACTCGATGAACTTCCTCAACGAGGTCTCGCACCACTACCCGGACGCGATCTCGCTCGCCGCGGGACGGCCGTCGGAGGAGTTCTACTCGTTCGAGGACCTGCATTCGCTACCTGGACACGTTCGCGGGGCTACCTGCGCGACGACCTCGGGTACGACGAGGCGGCCGTGCGGCGGGCGGTCTTCCAGTACGGGCGGACCAAGGGCATCATCCACCACCTGGTCGCCCGCAACCTCGCGCTCGACGAGGGCATCGAGGTCGACCCCGAGTCGCTCGTGTCACCGTCGGCTGCCAGGAAGCGATGGTCCTCGTACTGCGGGCGCTCCGGGCCGACCCGCAGGACGTCCTGCTCGCGTGTCCCCGGCGTACGTCGGGATCACCGGTGCCGCCCGCTTGGTCGACCTGCCGGTGCTGCCGGTTGCCGGCGGCAACGATGGTGTCGATCTGGATGACCTGGTCGCCGTGGTCAAGGCGGCTCGGGCCGAAGGACTGCGGCCGCGGGCCTGCTACGTGATGCCCGACTTCGCGAATCCTTCCGGGCTGAGTCTCGATCTGGAGACCCGGCAGCGGTTGCTCGATGTCGCGGCGGAGCAGGATCTGCTTGCTGCTCGAGGACAACCCGTACGGGCTGTTCCCGGCCGCCGGCGTGGAGCGGGTGCCGACGCTGAAGTCGCTCGACACCGAGCGGCGGGTGATCTACCTCGGCTCCTTCGCCAAGACCGCGCTGCCCGGCGCTCGGGTCGGCTACGTGGTCGCCGATCAGACGGTTGCTGCCGTGGACGGATCGGTCGGTCTGCTCGCCGACGAGCTGTCGAAGATCAAGAGCATGGTCACGGTCAACACCTCGCGCGGTCGCGCAGGCGGTGATCGGCGGCAAGCTGCTGGAGAACGACTGCAGCCTGGTCGCCGCCAACCAGCGCGAACGCGCGATCTACGCGGACAACCTGCGCGCTGTCACCGACGGGCTGGCCGCTCGCTTCCCCGGCGGCGAGGTGACCTGGACGGTTCCGTCCGGTGGCTTCTTCATCGTCGTCACGGTCCCGTTCGCGGTCGATGACGCGCTGCTGGAGAAGTCGGCCCACGAGTACGGCGTGCTGTGGACGCCGATGCGGCCACTTCTACGACGGCGACGGCCCGATCCACGCACTCCGGCTCTCCTGCAGCTCGGTCACCCCGCCCCAGATCGACGCCGCCCTGAACCGCCTGGCCGCCCTGATCACGGACCAGCTCTGATCAGGACTCAGAATTGGTCCTCTCCATGGGTGGGGAACTGGATCTGTAGGGGAGACCGGTTCGCTTCTACGGTGAACTCATGACTGAGATCGCCTGCGACGCTCCTCTGCTCCCCGCTCTCGAGCGGCTGGTCACCCGGCAGTTCGGGCTGTTGCTGATGATGGTGTTCGGCTCCGGGCTGAGCATGTACCTGCTGACCTCGGTCGTCCCGCTCTACCTCGCGGCCAACGGCTCCGGCGGCATCGGGGCCGGCCTGTCGACCGGCGCGATGATGCTCTCCGCGGTCGCAGTGGAGCTGCTGGTGCCCCGGATGCTGGTCCGCTGCGGCTACCGCGGAACTCTCGGCTTCGGCCTGGTACTCCTCGGTGCTCCCTCGCTGATCCTGCTGCTGACCGCCTCGCTGCCGGTGGTCCTCGCGGTCTGCGTGGTGCGCGGTGGCGGGCTGGCGATCATGGTCGTCGGAGCGGTCGCGCTGGTCGCCGAACTCACTCCGGCGCACCGCCGGGGCGAGGGACTCGGCGTGTACGGCGTGGTGGTCGGGTTGCCGGCCGTCATCGGCTTGCCGCTCGGGGTCTACCTGACCAACGTGATCGGCTTCGAGCCGCTCTTCGTCCTGGCGGCGATCGGCTCGCTGGGCGGGCTCGCGTTCCTGGCCGGCCTGCCAACCCGTAGTACGGGATCTGAACCGCAGCACGTGAAGGTCCTGGGCGGATTGCGGGGGAGCGGTCTCTTGATGCCGACGCTGGTCTTCGCGGCCGTGACCGTCGCCGCCGGCATCAGCGTGACCTTCGTGCCGCTGGCTGTCTCCGCCGATCGGCACGCGTTGGTCGCCGGCGCGCTCCTGGTCCAGGCGATCGCGGCTCCCGCTGCCCGCTGGGTCGCCGGCCGGTACTCCGACCGGGTGGGCGCCGCGAAGCCGCTGGTCGCCGCGCTACTACTGGCCGCGCTGGGAGCGGGCGCGCTGGTCTTCATCGGCAGCGGCGTCGCCGTGGTGGTCGGCGCCGCTGCTTTCGGCCTCGGCTTCGGCGCGGCCCAGAACCTGACGCTCGCGATGATGTACGACCAGGTTCCGCAGTCGCGTCACGCCCAGGTCAGCGCGCTGTGGAACCTCGCGTACGACGGCGGCTGGGGGATCGGCGCCATCGTCTTCGGAGCCGTGGTCGCCGGGACCGGGTATTCGTTGGCCTTCGGGCTCACGGCCATGGTTGTTGCGATGGCTGTTGTTCCGGCGCTGCGGGCGGCGCGGGGCTGAACGGCGTACGGGTCAGAGTTTGCGGAGCCGGACCCAGCGGACGGCGTGGTCGGAGCCTTTGCGGAGGACGAGGGTGGCGCGGGAGCGGGTGGGGAGGATGTTCTCGCGCAGGTTGGGGCCGTTGATGCCGTCCCAGAGCGACTCGGCCTTGGCGATCGCCTCTTCGCGGCTCAGTTCGCCGTACCGGACGAAGTAGGACTCCGGATTGCGGAAGGCCGTCTCCCAGAGCTTGAGGAAGCGGTGCACGTACCAGGACCGGACGTCGTCGGCCGCAGCATCGACGTACACGGAGAAGTCGAAGAAGTCGCTGACTGCCAGGCCGCTCTTGCCGTCCGCGTGCCGGGGTGCCGGCTGGAGGACGTTCAGGCCTTCGAGCAGGAGGATGTCGGGCTGCTCGACCGTCGTACGGACGCCTGGCATCCGGTCGTAGTGGAGGTGTGAGTAGACCGGCGCCTCGACGCTGTCCATGCCGGACTTCACCTCGACGACGAAGCGGAGCAGGGACTTCCGGTCGTAGGACTCCGGGAATCCCTTGCGCAGCATCAGGTTGCGGCGCTCCAGCTCGGCGTTCGGCCAGAGGAACCCGTCGGTGGTGACGAGCGCGACGCGGGGGTGCTCGGGCCAGCGGGCGAGCAGTTCGCGCAGCAACCGGGCCGTGGTGGACTTGCCGACGGCAACCGAGCCGCCGATCCCGATCACGAACGGCGTCCGCATCGCGGCGGGTTTGCCCAGGAACGCCTCGGTGTCGGAATGCAGGGCGCGGGCGTGCCGGACGTACAGCGACAGGATCCGCGACAGCGGCAGGTAGACCTCGCGGACCTCGTCGATGTCGATCTCGTCACCGAGACCGCGCAACCGCTCGATCTCCTCGGCCGTCAGCGGTGACTCGGTGGTCTCGGCCAGTTGCGCCCAGGCGGCGCGGTCCAGCTCGGTGTACGGGGTCACCTCCCGCGGCGGCTGCAGCATGGGGCCCATTCTTCCCACACCCGGCCGGGCTACGCTGACCGGCATGTGTGGCTACGAGACTGCGGGTGTGGCAGTTGTCACATCAGGTTCCTCATGATCATCGGCGTCGGCATCGATGTGGTCGACATCGAACGGTTCATGAAAACGCTCGAACGGACGCCCGGTTTGCGGACCAAGGTGTTCACTCCGGCGGAGGCTGCCAAGCCGCCCGCGTCGCTCGCCGCCCGGTTCGCGGCGAAAGAGGCGTTGGCGAAGGCGCTGGGTGCGCCGGCCGGGATGCACTGGCACGACGCCGAGGTCCGCACCGACGACACCGGCCGCCCGTGGCTGGAAATCACCGGCACCGTCGCCGACCGCGCCTCCCAGTTGGGTGTCCAGAGCATGCACCTGTCGCTTGAGCCACGACGCCGGCATCGCGTCGGCCGTAGTCATCCTGGAGGGCTGAGATGCGCCACGCCCACACGGTCGACCAAGTCCGCACCGCCGAGGCCTCCCTGATGTCCCGCCTCCCCGAAGGCACCCTGATGCAACGAGCCGCCACCGGCCTGGCTGTTGCCATCAGCAACTTCCTGGGCTCCACCTACGGCGCCCGCGTAGTCCTCCTCATAGGCTCCGGCGACAACGGCGGAGACGCCCTGTACGCCGGCGCCCAACTAGCCCGCCGAGGCGCCCAAGTCACCGCAATCCTCCTGTCAGACAAGGCGCACGCTGAAGGACTCGATGCCCTCTTGAGTTCTGGTGGTCGCATCGGTACGTCGGGGGAGATCGCCACCGCTGACGTGGTGGTGGATGGGATTGTGGGGATTGGTGGTCGGCCTGGGTTGAAGGCTGATGCGCTTGCCGCAGTACGGGTTGCTGTGGACAACGGCGTACCGGTTGTTGCTGTGGATGTGCCTTCTGGGGTGGATGTCGACAGCGGGGAGACTCCGGCTGAGCATGTGCAGGCTGCGTTCACCGTCACCTTCGGGACTCACAAGATCTGCCACTTCATCGACCCTGCGGCGGCGGCGTGCGGCCCGGTCCACCTGGTCGACATCGGGTTGGAGCTCCCGCCGCCTGCGGTCTCGGCGGTGCAGGATGCGGATATCCGGGAGCTTTACCCGGTGCCGAGCGGCGAGTCCGACAAGTACTCCCGGGGCGTCCTCGGGCTGATGGCCGGCTCGACGCAGTACCCAGGCGCGGCCGTGATCGCCACGTCGGGCGCCCTCGCGGGCCCGATCGGCATGCTCCGGTACGTCGGCCCCGACGCGGTCGCCACCGCAGTCCGCGCAGCTCACCCGGAGATCGTCGCCGGAGAAGGCCGGGTCCAAGCCTGGGCGATCGGCTCCGGTCTCGGCGACGAACTCGACGTCGACAAGGTCCGCGACCTCCTGAACTCCGAGATCCCCGTCCTCCTCGACGCCGACGGCCTCAAGGCCCTCGACGACTCCGGCGACCACATCGACGTACTGGCCACCCCGCACGCCGGCGAGCTAGCCCGCCTCCTCGGCGTAGATCGCTCCAAAGTCGAAGCCGAACGCCTGAAGCACGCCCGCCAAGCAGCAGAGCGCTACGACGTCACCGTCCTCCTCAAAGGCGCCACCACCGTCATCGCCGCCCCCGACGGCCAGGTCCACGTCAGCAGCAACGCCACCCCCTGGCTAGCCACCGCCGGCGCCGGCGACGTCCTAGCCGGCCTCTGCGGCTCCCTCCTGGCCGCCGGCCTCAACCCCCTGGACGCGGCGACCGTAGCCGCCTACCTCCACGGCGCCGCAGCCCACCTAGCCTCCGCCAACGGCCCCCTCACCGCGATGCAGGTCGCCAAAAAACTCCCCGGAGCGACCCGTCGGCTCTTGCTTGGGTAAACGGTTTCTGGGTAGGACGGGGGTGTAGCGCCTCCCCCGCCTAGGAGCTCGCATGAAGCGTTTGGTTGCTCTGGTTGCTGCCCTGTTACTTGCTGTGCCGTTGCAGGCGTCGGCGGGGAGACCGCCGAAGCCGTATGTGGCGGACCGGAGTACCAAGATCGATGTGATGGGGGAGTGGGCTCATCCGGATGACGACACCTCGATTATCGGGCCGTGTGGGGTGTGGCATCAGCGGTACGGGGTGAAGTGTGGCGTCATTCAGGTGACGCGCGGTGAGGGTGGTGGGAACGCGGTCGGGAACGAGCTGGGGCCCGCACTCGGGTTGCGGCGGGAGAACGAGGACCGGGTTGCGCACTACCGGTCCGGCACCGTGGACATCTTCAACCTGGACCGGATCGACTTCTTCTACAACCAGAGCGCGCCGCTGACGCAGTACTTCTGGGATGCGGAGGAGACCCTGCGCCGGGTGACCCGCGTGATCCGGACGACGCAGCCGGAGATCTACATCGGATTCACGCCGACCCTCGACGCGGGACACGGTAACCACCAGGAGGCCGGTCGGCTGATCTGGGAAGGCGTGCAGGCTGCCGCCGACCCGAACCGCTTCCCCGAGCAGCTCCGCGGTCCCGGTGCCCTGAGCACCTGGCAGGTGAAGAAGGTCTTCTCCGGCGGCAGCTCGGCAGGCACCGGCGGTACGACGACGGCCGCGAACTGTGCGACCGGCTTCATCCCGACCAACCTGGACACCGTCGCGGGCGTCTGGACCGGCTACGACTCGCCGTACAAGTGGCCCGCCGGCAACCTCCAAGGACAACCAGCCGGTACGCCGAAGAGCTGGCAGCAGGTGACCGATGAGGGACGCGCCGCCTACCCGACCCAGAGCCGGGTGATGTTCAAGGGAACTTCAACGCCGGCCTGTCCCAAGTTCGGCATGACCGAGTCGTTCGTCCCGTTCCAGCCCAACCCCCTCCCCGACGGTACGCCGAACCCGAGGGCCGGCCAGGACGACGCGATCCTCTTCGGCGCCACCAAACCCGATCCCGGCGGACTCCCGCCAGGCACCCTGGAATACCTGACCTTCTCCCGCTTCCTGAACGTCGCCGGGACGCCTTTCCAAGCAACGGTCCACCTCCGAGGAAAGCTTGCCCAAGGCAACATCGCCCTCACCGTCCCGCAGGGCTGGACCACCGACGGACCCAAGCATCTCCAGGGCAGCGGCGCCGTCACCTTCACCGTGACCCCGGCCGCCAACGCACCGGTCAACCAGAACGCCAAGATCTCGGCGCTCTACACCTCAGGCATCAAGACCGGCTACACCGACAACGTCGTACGGATCGTGTCGCCTGTCGAAGGCCGCTTCCAGCGCTGGGGCAACTGGCAGGAGTACGACCAGTGGCTGGCAACCACCGCCCCGCAGGCAACAAGGCTCGGACGGTCGGCCGCGATCCAGTCGATGGCCGTCGGCAGCACCCTCGCCGTACCGGTGGTCGTGCACAACTGGTCATCGCAGCCGCAGAGCGGTGACGTCTCACTCACCTTGCCCGCCGGCTTCACCGCGGACGCCACATCCAAGCCCTACGCGAACCTCGCCGCCGGCGCCGAGACCACAGTCACCTTCCAACTCACCAACACGGACGCCACGCTCCCCGCGACGCAGAACGTGCCGATCCCGATCACCACGACGTACGCCGGTGGCTCGGGCAACGAAACTCTCACCCTGACCTTGGTTCCGAAGACAGCGATCGCCCAGGCACAAACCACGCCAACAGTGGACGGCACAGCCTCACCAGGCGAGTACGACGGTCCGACACTCGACCTCGGCCGCATCTGGCAAGGCGCCACCGGTTGCACCGGCACTGACGACTGCGGAAGCGGCGCAGGAGGCAGTACTGCGAAGGTCAGCTGGTCCGATGACGCTCTCTACTTCTTCATCCACATCCGCGACGACTACCAGTCGTACGCCGTAACACCGACCGAGTGTGTCGGCCACTGGCAAGCCGACTCGGTAGAGATCCTCCTGGACCCACGTGGCAACGCCTCGCAGGTTCTGAAGGACACTGCGAACACCTTCAAGCTAGGCGTCTTCCCGTTCACCAACGACCCGACAGGAAGCAACGGCAACGGCCCGAACGGCCCCTGCTGGGAGAGAGACGCCGACAACCACCAGGGCTACTCCACTGGGCCTCTGAGCATCGGCAACGCACCAGGTGTTCAGGTGGCCTCCACTGCAACCTGGGTCGGCAGCAACGAGACCACGACGCCGCACAGCTATACAGGCGGCGGCTATGACCTGGAAGTGAAGATCCCCCTCGCAGACCTCCCGGCAGCAGTCGACCCGACGCACCTCGGGCTCAACATCACGCCGTACGACAACGACGACACCTCTGCAGCCGGTACGACGACGCTGCGGCACATCGACATGAGCACCAGACTCGGCTGGTCCGCACTCGGCTCAGTGCAGTCCGACCCGTACCGCTGGGGCCAGGCGACCGTCACCGGCTACACCCCACCAGCAGACCGCCCGACAACGCCCAGTGCACCGAACGTCTCCAACCCGAACCTCAACGGAGCACTGTCTCCCCAGACAATCGCCCAGTCGGCCCGCAACGGCGTACCGATCTCAGGGCGAGTCCCCAGCTCTGATGTGAAGGTCCTGTACGCCGGGTTAGGGCGGGCGTCGGCAGACGTCTACACGCTGTCACGTGGCTCGGGCACCGCCCGCATGTTCCTCACCACTGGCCTACTAGGAGCCATCCCGGTCTACACAACCAGCTGTGCCAACGACCCTGCACCGGACTACGGACTCACGCCGTGCGCTGTCACTGACGGTGGCATCCCGCCCTGGTCACCGGACATGAGCGGACACCTGACAGCCCAGGCCACCCAGCAGATCAGGCCTGGCGTCCAGCACTTCTCCATCCCGTTGACCGCGGCCCAGAGAGCGAAGCTCGCGGCGGACGGTCACCTGCTCCTGTCGTACGAGACCAGCCAGAACAAGGTCCAGGCCTTCGACCTGCGACTCAGCGGGTCCCGATGAACGTGAGGCTCGTCCCAGGCGCGTTGGTCGGCGTGAGCTGCAGCCGGTCCGAGGTGATGCTGTAGCTGACCTCGCCTTTGAGGACGTCCAGGATCGTGTTCTCCAGGTCGGCGGTGTCACCCAGGCAGGCCCGTTGGGTGCTGACGAGTTCGCCGAAGGTGAGCTTGTTGCCGGTGCGCGCCACCACGCCCTGGAAGTCGTTGCAGCCGGTCGATCCGGTGACCCGCTCGCCGCTGATCGTGAAATGCGCCTTGCCGGCAACGATCGAATGCGACGAAGTCTCCCCGGTGGTGACCGTCTCCAGGGTCCACTTGGTGCCGTCCAGGGCGAGATCCGGTACTGCGGTCGCCTTGTCGATCAGCGAGATCACGGTGGTCCCGGTGCTGAGTTCGAGCTTGTCGCCGGTCAGCTTCCAGGTCGGCCCGGAGGTCAGCAGCTTGGACAGCCAGTCGTCCTGGGCGTGCCGCGGGGCGTCGCAGCCCATGTCGGTGATGGCGAGATCCTTCACCCCGAGCTTGCCGTCGTCGGTGGAGACCTTGTCGGCGCCCATCGAGTTGCAGCCGGCGTTCGCGCTCAGCCGCCCGTCGGCCATGAACTGCAGCTGGATCCGCGTGTTCGGCGCGAGCTTCTTCGGCTGCCCGTTCTCGGTCACGGCGGTCGACAGATAGGACTTCCCCTGCAGAGAGGATCCGCCGGAGGCGGACTCGCTCCCGCACCCGGTCAGCGCAACAGCCAGCCCGGCCACGACGACAAGAGCACTCATCCGCATCTTCATAACCCTAAGGACGCGAACGGTCGCCCAGACGTTGCAGCTGTCTTGCGTAGGGTTGGCGCGTGACTCGACCTGCGCTGGTGATCTTCGACAACGACGGGGTGCTGGTGGACTCCGAGCGGCTGGCCAACGGCATCCTCGCCGACCTGCTGACCGAGGCCGGGCTGCCGTACACGCTCGACGAGGCGGTCCGGGACTACATGGGCGGCAGCATGGTCTCGATGCGCCAGAAGGCCGAGGCCAAGCTCGGGTCGCCGTTGCCCGCTGATCTGGAGGACCGCTACCACCAGCGGTTGTTCGAGGGATTCGCCCACCTGCAACCGGTCCCCGGCGTACGGGAGGTCCTGGATCGTCTGGATGCCGACGGTACGACGTACTGTCTGGCCTCCTCCGGCACGCATCGGCGGATCCGGACTGCGTTGACCACGGTCGGGTTCTGGGACCGGTTCGAGGGCCGGACCTTCAGTTCGGAGGATGTCGAGCACGGGAAGCCGGCGCCAGATCTCTTCCTGCACGCGGCGAGCTCGATGGGCGTGAAACCGGACGACTGCGTGGTCGTCGAGGACAGCCCGCTCGGGGTCGAGGCGGCCAACGCGGCCGGGATGCGCGTCCTCGGCTTCGCCGCCATGACGGATCCTGTGAAACTCAGCACGGCGACGGCGATTTTCACGGCGATGGACGCCCTCCCGGAGCTGCTTTACCAGGTCTGAACGTGTCCCGGACCCTACTTCTGGGTACGATCTCGGGACCGACCGGAGGAGGGGTTTCCGGACCGCCTGGGGGAGTTGGGCCGAAGGGCCTGAGAGACTAGGTGGGTTATGTATGACCCTCTCGAGCCACTGACTGTGCGAGCCGAAGCGGTCGTGGACCTCGCCGCGATCCGCCACAACGTGGCCACGCTGCGCTCCCGGGTGGAGTCCGCGCAGCTGATGACGGTGGTGAAAGCTGATGCGTACGGCCACGGGATGGTCCCCGTCGCCAAGGCTGCCCGGGAGGCCGGTGCGGACTGGATCGGCGCCGCCGTCCTGGACGAGGCGCTCAGCCTCCGCGCCGCCGGTGATACCGGCCCGATCTTCTGCTGGCTGACTACTCCCGGTGAGCCCGTCGCCGAGGCGATTGCCGCTGGCATCGACCTGTCGGCCGCGGCTCCGTGGGAGATCGCCGAGCTGGCCGAGGCCGTGCAGGACCGCCCCGCCCGGGTGCACCTCAAGATCGACACCGGCATGAGCCGCGGCGGCGCAGTACCGGAGGAGTGGCCCGCTCTGCTCCGCGCTGCCCAGCGGGAGGAGAAGGCCGGGCGGATCGAGATCGCCGGGATCTGGTCGCACCTGGCCTCGTCGGACGAGCCGAAGAGCCCGGTGAACGAGCTCCAGCTGGCCAACTTCGTCGACGCCGTCGAGGTCGCCGCCTCGCTCGGGGTCGACCCGCCGCTCAAGCACCTGGCCAACTCGGGCGCGACGCTCGAGCTGCCGGAGACCCATTTCGACCTGGTGCGGCCCGGCCTCGCGACGTACGGGCTGTCCCCGTTCGGGCACGCGCGTCCGTCGGCCGAGCTCGGGCTGCGGCCCGCGATGACGCTGCGGGCGCGGCTGGCGATGGTCAAGCGCGTCCCGGCCGGCGTCGGCGTCTCGTACGGGCTCACCTGGACGGCGCCGCGGCCGTCGACGCTCGGCCTGATCCCGCTCGGGTACGGCGACGGGCTGCCCCGGCACGCCTCGAACTCGGCGCCCGTCCAGGTCGCCGGGCAGCGGCGCGGCATCGTCGGGCGGATCTGCATGGACCAGTGCGTGGTCAATCTCGAGGACGACCAGGCGGTGGCCGGCGACGCCGTCGTACTGTTCGGGTCGGGTGCGGCCGGGGAACCGACCGCGGACGACTGGGCGGACTCCGCCGGCACCATCAACTACGAGATCGTGACCCGCCTCGGCGCCCGGGTGCCGCGCCGGTACGTCGACACCGCGGAGGGGACCGGCTGATGTCGAAGGCAGGACGGACCGCGGGCTTGATCGGAGCCGCGGTCGGAGTGCTGGCGGCCGGCGCGGCCGCCGGAGTCGCCGTCGAGCGACAGGTGATCGGCCGCCGCTCGGGCCAGCGCGCCCAGCTGGAGGCCGAGCCGTTCGGTTCGCTGCGCGGTACGCCGCACGTCTTCACCGCGGACGACGGTGTCGAGCTGTACGTCGAGGTCGACGAGCTGCGGAGGTCTCGTCGGCCGGCGGCACCGCCGAAGCGCCGGTTGCGGCGGAAGGCGCCGGACGGACCCGAGGACCTGACGCTGATCTTCGCCCACGGGTACGGCCTGAACATGGACTGCTGGCACTTCGAGCGGCGTGACCTGGCCGGGATCGGCACGATGGTCTTCTACGACCAGCGCTCGCACGGGCGTTCCGGGCGGTCGCCGAAGGAGCACGTCAGCATCGACCAGCTCGGCCGCGACCTCTACGGGATCCTCGAGGAGTACGCGCCGACCGGTCCGGTGATCCTGATCGGCCACTCGATGGGCGGCATGTCGATCATGGCGATGGCCGAGCAGCACCCGGAGATCTTCGGCGACCGGATCATCGGCGTCGGCCTGTGCTCGACCAGCGCCGGCGGCCTCGACCAGACCCCGATCGCGCTCCCGGGCAAAGCAGGCATGCTCGTACGACGGCTCGCCACGCCGACCGTCGCCGCGCTCGCGCGGATCCCCGATGTGGTCGAGCGCGGCCGCAAGGCCGGTACCGACATCAGCTATCTGCTGACCCGCAAGTACTCGTTCGGCTCCGAGGTGCCGCCGGCCTTCACCGAGTTCGTCAACGAGATGATCGCGGCGACGCCGATCTCGGTGATCGCGGAGTTCTACCCGATCTTCGCGCTGCACAACAAGTACAGCGCGCTGGAGCCGCTGCAGAAGGTGGAGTGCGTCGTGGTCGGCGGCGATTCCGATCACCTGACGCCGTTCGAGCACTCCGAGGAGATCGTCCGGCACGTGCCCGGCGCGGAGCTGGTCGAGGTGAAGAACTGCGGTCATCTCGGCCTGATCGAGCACCACCGTGAGTTCACCGCGGCGCTGCTTGGGATGATCGAGCGAGCCGAGCACTCCCTGGGCCCGAACTGAGCCCTCGCACCGGAAGAACCTGAGGAAGCGATGACCGATCTGCACGTGGTGGATGCCACGGCCGAGACCGTCGACGAGATCGTGACGGTGATCCACCATGCCTTCGCGGCCCGGCGGGTCCTCGATCCGCCGTCGACCGCCCTGTCCGAGAACGCCTCCACGGTCGGCGCGGCGGTCGCTGCGCACGGCGGTCTGCTCGCGCGCATCGACGGCGTACCGGCTGGGGCGATGCTCTTCGACGTGGCCGGTGATGTGCTCGGGCTGCGGCGCGTGTCGGTGAACCCGCGCTTCCAGGGGCGTGGGGTTGCGTCGGCGATGGTCGGGTGTGCTGAGGATGCGGCGCGGCGTCGTGGGTTGCGGCGGGTTCGGCTGATCGCTCGGGAGGAGCTGCCGGAGACGGTCGAGTTCTGGCGGCGGCGTGGGTACTCCGTGGTGGAGCAGCGCGGGCACGACCTGATCTACGCGAAGGCGATGCCGCTCGAGCTGACCATTCCGACCGCCGACGAGATGCGGTCGGCCGGCGAGGAGATCGCCGGGCAGCTGCGGGCGGGCGACGTACTGGTTCTGTCCGGTGATCTCGGCGCGGGGAAGACGACGTTCACGCAGGGGCTCGGCGCTGGGCTGAAGGTGCGCGGCGACATCACCTCGCCGACGTTCGTGATCTCGCGGGTGCATCCGTCGCTGTCGGGTGGGCCGGCGTTGGTGCACGTCGATGCCTATCGGCTCGGCGGGATCGCCGAGTTGGACGATCTCGACCTGGATGCGAGGCTGGACGATGCGGTGACGGTGGTCGAGTGGGGGCACGGGCTGGCGGAGACGCTGGCGGCGGACCGGCTCGACATCGTGGTGACGCGGGGCGACGACGACACGGACGAGACCCGCGACCTGCGGGTCACCCCGGTCGGCCGGCGCTGGGCCGAGACCGGCGTGAACCTTTCTTTGGTGAGGGACTGAAATGCTGCTTGCGTTCGACACGTCCAGTGCCGCGGTGACCGTCGCGCTGGCCACGCCTGCTGGTGAGGTGCTTGCCTCGTCGTCGACCGTCGATGCCTTGCGCCACGGCGAGTTGCTGGCACCGGCGATCGCTGGCTGCTCTGGCTTCCGCCGGCTGCAGGCCACAGCGATCTGACTCGAATCGCAGTTGGTGTCGGGCCGGGGCCGTTCACCGGTCTGCGGGTCGGGCTCGTCACCGCGCGCACGATGGGCGACGTACTGGGCATCGAGGTCGCCGGCGTCTGCAGTCTCGACATCCTCGCCCTGCAGTCTCCTGGTCGACCAGCCGGTCGCGGTCGCCACGGACGCGCGGCGCAAAGAGATCTACTGGGCCCTCTACGACAGCCCCGCCGCGGACGGCAGCCGCCGCCGCATCGAGGGCCCCGCCGTCGACCGCCCCGCCGACGTCTCCCACGTCCTAGCCGGCCTCCCCCTCACCGGCCGAGGCGTAACCCTGTACGCCGAAGCCCTCGGCCGCGGCACAGGCGCCGAAATCATCGAATACCCCTCAGCCGAAGTACTAGCCACAGGCGTAGCCACCGGCACCCTCCAAACAGTCCCCCCAGACCCCCTCTACCTACGCCGCCCCGACGTCACCATGTCCGCAGGCCCCAAAAGCGTGCTCCCCACATGAGACCCAACATCCGCCCGGCTGTAACCGCGGATCTGGCCTCGGTGATTGCTTTGGACCAACTGTGCTTCGGCAGAGCCGAAGGCACCTCAGCCACCGGTGGCGAGGCCTTGACCACTCCGCCTTTCTTCGGCGACACCTGGAGCCCAGCTACGTGGGGCGAAGAGTTTGCTCGGTTGGAAAGTGATCGGGTGATCTTGGTGGCTGACGAAGGAGAGGTCGTCGGATACGTCGTACTGCTGGTTCCGGAGGTGGTGGAGGATCCGGTGGATCTGCTGCGGATTGCGGTGGGGCCGGCGGAGCGGCGTACGGGGGTTGGACGGCAGCTGATGAGCTGCCGCGTTGCAGCGGTGCGCGGGCCGGACCGTCCTGTTAGAAGTTGCTGAGAGCAACAAATCCGCGGCGGAGTTGTACCGCGGGTTCGGATTCACCGAGATCAGCCGGCGGCGCGGGTACTACGCCGGCGGCGAGGACGCCGTCATCATGCGGTGGCAGGAGGACCATGAGTGAGAACGAGCCGCTGATCCTGGGCATCGAGACGTCGTGTGACGAGACCGGGGTCGGCATCGTCCGCGGGCAGACGCTGCTCGCCGACGCGATCGCCTCGAGCGTCGAGGAACACGCGCGCTTCGGCGGCGTCGTACCGGAGGTCGCCAGTCGCGCCCACCTGGAGGCGATGGTGCCGACCATCCGCCGCGCCTGCGAGACGGCCGGGATCAAACCCAGCGACGTCGACGCGGTCGCGGTGACGAGCGGCCCCGGTCTCGCCGGCGCCCTGCTGGTCGGCGTCGCCGCAGCCAAGGGACTCGCGCTGTCGCTCGAAAAGCCCTTGTACGGCGTGAATCACCTCGCCGCGCACGTTGCCGTCGACACCTTGGAACACGGCGACCTCCCCAAGGGCTGCGTCGCGATGCTGGTCTCCGGCGGGCACTCGTCGCTGCTCGCCGTCGAGGACATCACCGAGGGCGTACTGCCGATGGGGTCGACCATCGACGACGCCGCGGGCGAGGCGTTCGACAAGGTCGCGCGGGTGCTGGGCCTGCCGTTCCCCGGAGGTCCATATGTCGACAAGGCGGCACGGGACGGCGGTGATCGGCTCTACGTGAAGTTCCCGCGCGGATTGACCAGCCAGCGCGACCTGGAGCGGCACCGGTTCGACTTCTCCTTCTCCGGCTTGAAGACCGCGGTCGCTCGCTGGGTCGAGGCGAAGCGTCGCGATGGTGAAGAAGTGCCGGTGAACCACGTGGCGGCCGCGTTCCAGGAAGCGGTTTGCGATGTGCTGACGCGCAAGGCGATCGACGCGTGCAAGGACCGCGGCTACGAGCACCTGCTGATCGGCGGTGGCGTCGCGGCCAACTCCCGGCTGCGGGTGATGGCGGAGGAACGCTGCGCCGAGGCAGGCATCGCAGTACGGGTTCCGCGGCCTGGGCTGTGCACGGACAACGGTGCGATGGTTGCCGCGCTCGGTTCGGAGCTCGTTCGCGCCGGCAAGGCTCCGTCGCCGCTGGATCTGCCGGCCGACTCGTCGATGCCGATCACGACGGTGCTCAACTGATGCGCTGGGAACACGCATCCGGCTTCGTCGCCGACGACGATGCTTCCCGCGTCGACCTTGACGTGGTGCATGGCTTCCTGCGTACGGCGTACTGGTCGCCGGGGGTGCCCCGCGAGGTGGTGGCTCGCGCGATCGCCAACTCGGTCATTGTCGGTGTCTACGCGCCGGACGGCTCCCAGGTCGCCTTCGCCCGCGCGGTGACCGACCAGGCCACCTTCGCCTGGATCGCCGACGTCTTCGTGCTCCCGTCCCACCAAGGCCACGGCCTCGGCCGCTTCGTCGTATCCACCCTTCTGGAGCACCCGTCGCTGCAGGGCCTCCGCCGCACCATGCTCGCGACCGCGGACGCCCACGACCTCTACCGCTCCTACGGCTTCGACGACCTCCCTAACCCAGCCCGCTTCCTCGCAGTCCAGCAAACCCCTGCCACCCTGTACGGCGAACCTGCCGAATGACCGCGCGCACACCAAGCATTGATCTGCTGGCAGCCCCTGGTGGCGCGACGGATTTGGTGCTGCTGGCGCATGGTGGGCAGGCTGACTCGTTGAAGGATGCGGGGGACTGGCGGGTTGCGTTGTTGCGGATGTGGCCGTTCGCTACTGCTGCTCGGGCTGCTGCGCCTGATGCTGCTGTTGGGTTGATGCGGTATCGGTATCGCGGGTGGAACGGGTCTGCCGCTTCACCTGCTGTGGATCTTCGGGCGGTTCTCGACGGGCTTCCTTCGAGGATTCGTCGCGTCGTACTGATCGGGCACTCGATGGGTGGGCGGGCGGTAGTTGCTGCAGGCAATCACCCGTTGGTCTCGGGTGTGCTGGCTCTGGCGCCTTGGCTGCCTCCGGGCGAGCCGCTCGTTCCGTTGCGTGGTCCTGTTGTGTTCGCGCACGGCACGCTCGATCGCATCACCGACCCGCGTCAGACCGCTGCCTATTCCCGGCGCCTCCGCATCAGCGGCATCCCAGTTGCGATGCTGACCGTCGACGGCGAGAAGCACGCGATGCTCCGGCGTACCGACGACTGGAACTCTCTCGTCCACCGCTTCACCACGGCAGCGCTGGGCTCGGTCGACTGCGACGCGCTATCGACCGATCCGGATCGCAGCGACCCATTGCCGGTCTGGAATCGGGGTACGCCACTCATCTCCGGCGTTGCCTCGATCGCGAAAGCCCGCTTCGGCTCCCGCCTGACCCGCTGGTAGCCGATCTGCAGCGCGGGGAAGTGCGCGGCAGAACTTGGAAAAGCTGGGGACGTCTCCTACGCCGCCTCGCCCCCAGCGAGCGGCCAGCGACTGGCCGGTTCCAGTTCACACCCTGCCCGGCACACATGAACACCCCGCTTCCCCCAAGTAACGTCCGCAAGAAGCCCGCCGCCCCGAGGTCCCGCCTGTTGTGCGGACCGCCAGGCCATCAGTACGGACCGCCGGACCGCCAGAAGGAGGCCGGCCGGGCGGAGTTGAGTGCAGCGTGAGCCGCCGCGGGGCAGTACTGATGGCGTGGCGGACCGCCAACACTGATCAACGGGCCCTTTCGGCCGGGTGAAGGGTCAGGCAGGCGAGGCCGAGGCCGCTCGGGTCGGGTTGATCAGTGTTGGCGGTTCGGGAATCGCCCCAGTTTGGAATACCGGGTGGGTCGGGTCACGGGCGCCAGTTGAGGGTGGCGGCCCAGTGGGTGAAGTGGAGGGAGCGGTCGGCGCGGGGTCGGTTGCCGGCTTGGAGGTACCAGTCGGCGAGGATCAGTTGGACCGAGAGCATGATCGGCACGATCGCGGCGGACTCGGCTGCGGTCATCGGTGTGACAGCTTGGTAGCCGGCGAACAGTGGGTGGCTGAGGCGTTCGAGTGCATCGGCTGGTGCCTCGCCGCTCTCGGTACAGGCGGTGATGCCGCAGCTCAGGTAGTAGCCGAGGTCGTACATCCGCGGCCCGATCGGAAGATGGTCGAGGTCGATGAAGCCGGTGACCTCGTCGCCGGTCAGCAGGATGTTGCCCGCATGACAGTCCCCGTGGATGCGCTGGCTCGGGAGTCCCTCGAAGGCTTGGACCATTTCGTCCCGGACCGGACTGATGGCGGCCGAGAGTTGCTTGAAGTCGGCCGGTGGCAGGTTGGTTTCCAGGTTCGGCCAGGTTTCGCCGAAGGTGCGGTCGGCGAGGTGGATCTCCCACGAGTCGATCGCGGCCGGGCAGGTCGCCAGCGCTTGATGCAGCTCGGCGATCGCTCCGCCGGTGTGCTCGATCTGGCTGGGGGAGTCCGCGGTGACCGGCCCGGTGAGATACGGGCTCAAGATGTAGAGCTCACCCTCGTACTCCGCGAACGGGTGGCCGTCGTCGGTCGGCTGCGGCGCGCCGACGGGGATTCCTGATCGGTCGAGGTGAGCCAGCACTTCGCAGTACTGCAGGAGTCTCGTGCTTGGGTCCGCGGAACCGAGCGGCGTGGTTCGCTTGAGGATGTGGTCGCCGACCCGCCAGACGCCGGGCTTGAGTTCGATGGGTCCGGCAGTCACCGATCGTGGATTGCCAAGCCTGCCGAGGGATCACGCGATCCGACGCTAACGGCCTGGGTATGGAGTGGCCACCGAATTCCTTGCTGGTGAGGCTTGATCTGGTGTGCGCTCCAGCTTTTAGCGTGCTGGTTATGGAGTACAGAAACCTTGGAACAACCGGCCTGAAGGTCAGTGAGCTCTGCCTCGGTGCGATGGCGTTCGGTGAACGAACGGATGAGCGGGCGAGTGTGGAGATCCTGGACGAGTTCGTCGCGGCGGGTGGGACGTTCATCGACACCGCTGACGTCTACGGCGCGGGGAAGTCGGAGGAGGTGGTCGGTGGTTGGCTCAAGAACCAGCAGCGGGACGAACTCGTCGTCGCGACCAAGGTCTGGGGCGAGATGGGACCTGGACCGAACGACCGCGGCCTGTCGCGGAAGCACATCATCGCGGCGGTCGACGCGAGTCTCCGGCGACTCGGGACCGACTACATCGATCTCTACCAAGCGCATCTGTGGGACAAGGACACGCCCCTCACCGAGACGCTGTCGACCTTCGACGGTCTCGTCCGTGCCGGAAAGGTGCGGCACTTTCGGGGTCAGCAACTTCCGTAGCTGGCAGCTGCAGAAGGCGGTCGACCTGTGCCGGCAGCACGGCTGGGAACAACCCGCTTCGCTGCAGCCGCTCTACAACCTGCTGGACCGCGAGCCTGAGTTCGACCTTCTCCCGGTCTGCCAGAACGAAGGCCTGGGGGTCATCACCTGGTCACCGCTTCGCTCCGGCTTCCTCTCCGGCGCCTACCGCCGCGGCATGACGGCGGCACCCGCCGGCAGCAAACTCGCGACACCCGGAAGCCACGACTGGGACGCCTACGCCACCGACCAGACCTGGCAGGTCCTGGACGAGTTGGAAGCAGTCGCCAAAGAAACCGCCCACACCATGCCCCAGGTAGCTATCCGCTGGCTCCTCCAGCAGCCGACCATCACCGCCCCCATCATCGGCGCCCGAACCCCAGCCCACCTGAAAGACCTCCTGGGCGCCACCGGCTGGTCCCTCACCCCCGACCACCAACAACGCCTAACCACAGCCAGCCAACCCCCCAAGCCCCGCTACCCCTACTTCGACTAACCAGCCCCTCGCGTCGGAGAAAGGCGAGAGATGGGCAGCACCCGCCTCCGGCGAACCTGGAGGGATGGACGGTGCTCGCACGGCACCCGGTGGTGCCGGGGGAGGGGGAGTCTCCGGCCGCCAGATGTGCCCCTCGCCGGTTGCGACCCGCGCTCGGTTAGCTCTTGCTGTAGTGGGCGATTTTGTCGTCCAGGACGTTGAGGGCGACGGTCATTTTGGCGATTTCGGCCTGGAGGCGGGCGCGGTTGTCCTGGAGGAGTTCGACGACGTCACCGTTGCCGTTCGCGCGGTCGCGGAGTTTGCCCATGAAGCGTTGCAGGTCGGTGATCCCGAGGCCGGCGTTGCGCAGGCAGACCAGCAGGCCGACCCAGGCGACGTCGTGCTCGGTGTAGATCCGTTGCCCACCGGGTGTCCGCTCGACCGGACCGAAGAGGCCCAGGCGTTCGTAGTACCGGAGGGTGTCCAGGCTGAGGCCGGTGCGCTCGGACGCTTCGGCGGGTGCGTACGCAGTCATGCCCTCCATCTTCCGACCTGGAGCGCACTCCAGGTCAACCGGTTAGCGGCGAGTGCCCGGCCGGGAGCGGCAACGGGCGCAGCACCTCGTCCGTCGGCTGGTCGACCGGGCACTCGCTCATGTGTTCGAAGATACATTCGAATAGACTCCGAGCGCAAATCCGCACCGAACTCAGGAAACGACCCGCCGGCAGGAGTAGGCGACCGCGTCGCGGCCGATCCGGGTGACGATGAGAGTGGCGCTCGCAGAACCCTTCGGCGCCAGCTGCTTACGCAGTACCGCGGGGTCCACATCCACCCCACGCTTCTTGATCTCCAAGGTCCCGATCCCCTCCGCCCGCACCCACGCCCGCAGCGCTTTCTCGCTTGTAAGGCAGCTCCTCCACCACCTCATAAGCAGAGGCCAGTGGCGTCGCTACCAACGCATCAGCGGTCACATAGGCGATCCGTAGATCCAACAGCCACCCACCGACAGCCTCCGCCACCGCAGTGACCAGCCCAGCACGCACCACCGCGCCATCCGGCTCGTAGATGTACCGCCCAACAGGACCGTCCACAGCCTCCGGCGCAGCCGCCACACTCGCTCCACCCGGCAGTAGCGTCGCGCGTCGCGCAGTACCGCCGTAAGCTTCCCGGACCAGAGTGCCGCCTCCTTGACCTCCCCGGCGTCGCTCACCCACTCCGCTTCAACCCCTGCCGGTACTGCGTCATGCGGGATCCCAGGTGCGACCTTCACGCAAGCAGTGCGCTCCAGTAGCTGAGCTGATGAAGGACCACGGCGGCGAGTACGCGTTGTGGTCGAACACCCGCTTCCCATCCGCCCGCCGTGCCGGATCAGCAAACACGACCTCGTACTGCGTGACGTCCTGCGCCTCCGCATCTCCCACGATCACCTCGCCAGGCAGCCCCAGCGCCGCAAGATTCGCCCGCGCCGCAGCAGCCGTCTCCGGATCCCGCTCGACACCGCACACCCGCAAACCAGCCCGCGCAGCGCTGATCAGATCCCCACCGATCCCACACCCCAGGTCGACCACCGATGCACCCGGCAACGCAGAAGCGATCCGCGCGGCCCGGTGCGTGCCGACAGTGGAACGCGTGGCTTGCTCCAGCCCATCCGGAGTGAAGTACATCCGTGCCGCGTCCTCTGCGCCGAACTTGGCGACGGCCCGATGCCGCAGCGACGCCTGCGTAACCGCAGCGGTCACCACGGCAGCGTCGTACCGGCGTCTGAGCTTCTCGACGAGCTTCAGCTCACCACCGGGCGCGTATGCAGAACAGGCCTCGGCCAGCACCGTGCTGCCGATCGGGTCGAGCAGCAGAGTGAGCGTCACCCGCCCAAGTCTGCCTGGGCGGTCACAGCGGGCTGGAGCAGCCCGTGCTCCACTGCTGGGTGGAGTTCTTGAACAGGCGCCAGTTCATGGCCGACCGCGTCTTCGGACCGTAGATGCCGTCAACGGTCAGCTTGTGCTTGCGCTGCACCGTCTTCACAACGGCAGGGTGTTGCTGCCGTAGACCCCGTCCACTGTCAGTTGCTGCCGTAGCAGTAGTTGAGGTTGCGCTGCAGCACCTTGATGGCAAGACCGGGATCACCCGCCGTGCGGACCCGCGATGCGGGTCGTCGCCGTACATGAGGTTGCAGTTCGTGCTGCCGCTCGCCGACACCGACGGCACCGGCACACCCCACCCGTTGCTGACAGCTGCCAGCCGGGCGGACCGGCACTGCCCCAGCGCGGCCGCTGCCAACGTCTCCGCCTGGTCAGTGTCAGCTGAAGACTGAGGAGCCTGTACTACGGGCGCTCCGGCCGGCGCCCCCGCCGACTCTTGTCGGGAGAGTCCTTGCCGGCAGCGGCCAGACCGGCCACCACGACCGGGCTGATCAGCACCACCGCGATCACGGCCACCGCCTTCGGAGGCAGCTTGCGGAACGAGAGATTGCGCAGTGAGAGGGCCATCGTGCTCTCCTGGTTCGATCCCGGGCGGAGTCCCTTCAGACAAGACGGTCCCACGTCCGGACCGTCCGGCCCAGGGCTCGGTCGCGGAAAGTATGGCGCCGGTGACACGTCGTACGGGCGTTCGCCAGGGGCGAGATTCTGGCACTCGAGTTGACCGAGTGCTAAAGGCGGCCTAGATTCGGTGTTGGCACTCTCCATGCGAGGGTGCCAGCGGCCCGGCCTCTGATCCCCGCGACGGCAGAGGCGAACGGTCGCGGTTCGCACCCGAAAATTTGAGAAACTCGACCGTGGAGGTCAGCAAGTGTCGGTCACGATCAAGCCGCTCGAGGACCGTATCCTCGTAGCGCCGCTCGAAGCCGAGCAGACCACGAAGTCCGGCCTGGTGATCCCGGACACCGCCAAGGAGAAGCCGCAGGAGGGCGAGGTCATCGCGACCGGCCCCGGCCGCATCGACGACAACGGCAACCGCGTCCCGCTGGACGTCAGCGTCGGTGACAAGGTCATCTACTCCAAGTACGGCGGCACCGAGGTCAAGTACGACGGCCAGGACTACCTGATCCTGGGCGCCCGCGACATCCTCGCCATCGTCAGCAAGTGACGATCGCCCGCAACAGCTGACTGACACCGCTCCGGTGCCCGGAACACCGGCGCCGGAGCGGAGTCGGTTCCGGCTGCGGGCACCATGATCGCCAGTAACCCAGAGAGGGACAGAGTTTTCCATGCCGAAGATCCTCGAGTTCGACGAGAACGCGCGGCGCGCCCTTGAGCGTGGCGTCGACAAGCTCGCGAACACGGTGAAGGTGACGCTGGGGCCGAAGGGCCGCTACGTCGTGCTGGACAAGAAGTGGGGCGCCCCGACCATCACCAACGACGGTGTCACCGTCGCCCGTGAGGTCGAGCTGGACGACCCGTTCGAGAACCTTGGCGCGCAGCTCGCCAAGGAGGTTGCCACCAAGACCAACGACATCGCCGGTGACGGCACCACCACCGCGACGGTGCTGGCGCAGGCACTGGTGCACGAGGGCCTGCGGGCCGTCGCCGCCGGGGTCAACCCGATGGGTCTGAAGAAGGGCATCGAGGCGGCTGTCGAGGCCGTGTCGGCGAAGCTGATCGAGACCGCGCGCCCGGTCGACGACAAGGGCGACATGGCCCACGTCGCCACCATCTCCGCGCGGGACGCCGAGATCGGCAAGCTGATCGCGGAAGCCTTCGACAAGGTCGGCAAGGACGGCGTCATCACCGTCGAGGAGTCGAACACCTTCGGCACCGAGCTGGACTTCACCGAGGGCATGCAGTTCGACAAGGGCTTCATCTCGCCCTACTTCATCACCGACGCCGAGGGTGGCGAAGCGGTGCTGGACGACCCGTACATCCTGATCCACCAGGGCAAGATCTCCGCGGTCGCGGACCTGCTGCCGCTGCTGGAGAAGGTCGTCCAGTCCGGCAAGACGCTGCTGATCATCGCCGAGGACGTCGAGGGCGAGGCCCTGTCGACCCTGGTGGTCAACAAGATCCGCGGCAACTTCACCTCCGTCGCCGTCAAGGCGCCGGGCTTCGGTGACCGCCGCAAGGCGATGCTCGAGGACCTGGCCGCGCTGACCGGCGCCCAGGTGATCGCGCCCGAGGTCGGCCTCAAGCTCGACCAGGTGGGTCTGGAGGTGCTCGGCACCGCTCGCCGGATCGTCGTCACCAAGGACAACACCACCGTCGTCGAGGGCGCCGGCAAGGCCGACGACATCGACGGCCGGGTGAACCAGATCAAGGCCGAGATCGAGCGCACCGACTCCGACTGGGACCGCGAGAAGCTCCAGGAGCGCCTCGCCAAGCTGGCCGGCGGCGTCTGCGTGATCAAGGTCGGCGCGGCCACCGAGGTCGAGCTGAAGGAGAAGAAGCACCGGATCGAGGACGCGGTCTCCGCGACCCGGGCGGCCATCGAGGAAGGCATCGTCGCCGGTGGCGGCTCCGCCCTCGTGCACGCTGCCGCGGTGCTGGAGAACGGCCTGGGCCTGGAGGGCGACGAGCTCGCCGGTGTCCGGATCGTCCGCAAGGCGATCGTCGAGCCGCTGCGCTGGATCGCCGAGAACGGTGGCTACGAGGGTTACGTCGTGACCGCCAAGGTCGCGGAGCTCGAGGTCGGCAGCGGCTTCAACGCCGCCACCGGCGAGTACGGCGACCTGCTGGCCCAGGGTGTCCTGGACCCGGTCAAGGTGACCCGTTCCGCGCTGGCCAACGCCGGCTCGATCGCGGCCCTGCTCCTCACCACGGAGACCCTGGTCGTCGACAAGCCCGAAGACGAAGAGCCCGCCGCAGCCGGTCACGGCCACGGCCACGGTCACTGATTCTTCACCCCGCACCACCAGTACTGCCCGGCTCGGTCTTCGGACCAGCCGGGCAGTTCTGCTTCCCCGGTACGCCGGTACTCGCCGGTCTCTGATCACGATTCGGGGCTACTCCGGAGTACTCCGGCAGGGGTGACAGGTTGTAGTGAAAATGCTCAGTGATCACCGATTGCCACTATGCAAAGCGCGGTGGCGGCCGTACTATCTTGCAGGCTGACCGGTCCGATACGAGGGGGGCGAGGTGACCGAGGTCCAAATACCGCACACCCCTGATCGGGTCGAGCTGCGAGATCTCGCCGCATTGGCGGGGAGTGGCGATCCGACAGCTCTGAACGATCTGCTCACCCGGGTCCGGGCCGTGGCCCACCGGTATGTGCGATCGAGGCTGTGGACCTATCCTGGTGGCGCCGACATGGTCGATGACGTCGCGCAGGAAGTCTGTGTGGCGGTGTTCGGCGCACTCGGCCGGTATCGCGACGAGGGTCGGCCCTTCGAGGCGTTCGTGTACGGCATCGCGGCGAGCAAGGTCGCCGATGCCCAGCGTGCGTTCGCGGTGGCGGATGTGTCGACGCCGGACCTGCCGGACGGGGCCGACGAGTCGCCGACGCCGGAGGAGCACGCCGTACGGTACGCCGAGCTCAGGCACGTGATGAGCTTGATGGACAGATTGCCGGAGAAACTGCGGGAGATCCTGCGGCTCCGGGTGGTAGCGGGGATGTCAGCCGAGGAGACCGGCCGGGCACTGGGGATGACACCGGGGGCGGTGAGGGTCGCACAACATCGGGCGTTGAACACGCTCAGGGGGTTTGTGGGGCATGAGGCAAAGTTGGAACGACGGGCCGGGGAGGAGCGAAATGGCTGACCGTTTTGATCTTGACGCGATCGAAGCCGATGACGCTTTGCTCGACCTGCTCGCAGCCGGTGGGGAGACCGCCTGGGCGGCGGCCGAGCACGACCCGGCCCTGATGCTGCTGGCCGAACTGCGGCTGGCGGTCGAGGTCGAGGACGAGCTCCCGGTGGAGACGATCGACGATCCGGAGAGTTTCCTGGCGCGCTGTGCCCAGCTGAACCCGGCGCTGGACCCGTTCGCCCGCAAGATGGCGGCCCGTGGCCTGGCGCTCGGCGTCGCCGCGGTGGCGGCACTGTCGATCTCCGGGGTGGCCGCGGCCGTCAACGGCGATCCGCTGTCGCCGTACGAGAAGGTGATCGAGAAGGTCGTCAACGGGCTGAGCCCGCAGACCACTTTCCCGAAGGAGAAGCTGGACGGGCTGGCGCCGTTCGACAAGACGAAGATCGTCAAGGTCCAGAAGAACTACCAGAAGAAGCAGCAGGACCAGCAGGCCGCCCAGGACGCCGCGGACAAGAAGGACCCGGCGGCCGGTGGAGACCTGCGGAACGCGATCGACATCACGCCGCCGCTGGCCCGCCCGCCGGTGCCGCAGCTGCCGACCACTACCAAGGCCGGTCGACCCGCCGGTCGTCGAGCCGAGCCAGCCGGCCGACCCGGAGCCGACCGACCCGCCGAGCGACCCGCCGCCCAGCGACCCGCCGCCGAGCGACCCGACCGGTGAGCCGAGCGCGCCGACGACGCCGACCGATCCGCCGACCGACACGACCACCACGCCGACGCCGAGCGAGCCGACCGGCGAGCCCACCAAGCCGGCCGGTGGCGACAACGGCACCACCGGCGAGGGCTCGTCGGACCCGAGCACCACGCCGCTGCCGAGCACGGCCCCGTCGGACGTGCCGAGCGACGGATCCGGCGAACTCGAGACCGGCGACGGTGGTCAGACCAGTCAGCCGGGCGACGACCTGCCCGGTAGCGAGACGCAGCCCGGCGACACGAAGGACAGCACGCCGGCCGACCTGCCGACCGGTGACGACACGACCGGGCTGCTCAGCGAGCTGCTGCCGACGCCGACCGGTGAGCCCACCGAGGTGCCGAGGCTCGAGCAGTACTTCGGTGGCTCGGCCAACCCGACCGCCAAGCACTCGAACGGCAAGGTGTCGCTCGGCTGGGCCAAGAACAAGTACCAGGCCGGCAAGCACTCCAGCGGCAAGTACACCGAGGGCAAGCACGCCGCGATCTCCCGGGCCCACGGCTCGATGGCCCCGATGACGCTGCGGCAGATCCTGACCGTCCTCAACAGCCCGATGAGCGAGCACTGACCCGTACTGCGAGCGCAAGGCCCCGCCTCCGGGCGTGGTCTTGCGCCGTCCTGTGGAGGACCGATTGAGGCTCCACGGCGCTCCCGGCATAGGATGGGGTCCCGTTCTCGCCGTGCAAAGGTGCCTGCCTTCCTCATGGACATCACACCCTCCGGAGTCCCCGACAAATTCGCCGTACTCGGTCTGACCTTCGACGACGTGCTGCTGCAGCCCGAAGAGTCCGACGTCATCCCGTCCGAGGCCAACACCCGGTCCCGGGTCAGCCGCAACATCGAGGTGAACATCCCGCTGCTGTCCAGCGCGATGGACACCGTCACCGAGGCCCGGATGGCGATCGCGATGGCGCGCCAGGGCGGCCTGGGCGTGCTGCACCGCAACCTGTCGATCGAGGACCAGGCCCAGCAGGTCGACCTGGTCAAGCGGTCCGAGTCCGGCATGATCGCGCAGCCGATCACGATCGGCCCGGACGCGACCATCGGCGAGGCCGACGCGCTCTGCGGGCAGTACCGGATCTCCGGCGTGCCCGTGGTCGACAAGGCCGGGGTGCTGGTCGGCATCGTCACCAACCGCGACATGCGGTTCGAGACGAGCCAGGACCGCCCGGTGCACGAGGTGATGACCAAGCAGCCGCTGATCACCGGCAAGCAGGGCATCTCCGCGGACGACGCGATGGCGCTGCTCAGCAAGCACAAGGTGGAGAAGCTGCCGCTGGTCGACGCCGACGGCAAGCTGACCGGCCTGATCACGCTGAAGGACTTCGTCAAGCGCGACCAGTTCCCGCTGTCCACCAAGGACGAGACCGGCCGGCTGCGGGTCGGCCGGCGCGATCGGCTTCTTCGGTGAGGCCTACAAGCGGGCGATGACGCTGGTCGAGGCCGGCGTCGACCTGCTCGTGGTGGACACCGCGCACGGTCACTCCCAGGCCCAGCTGGAGATCATCCGCAAGCTCAAGGCCGACCCGGCCACCGTCGGCGTCGACGTCGTCGGCGGCAACGTCGGCACCCGGGCCGGCGCCCAGGCGCTGGTCGACGCGGGCGCGGACGGCGTGAAGGTCGGCGTCGGACCGGGCTCGATCTGTACGACGCGCGTCGTGTCCGGCGTCGGCGTACCGCAGGTCACCGCGATCTACGAGGCCTCGCTGGCCTGCAAGCCGGCCGGCGTGCCGGTGATCGGCGACGGCGGACTGCAGTACTCCGGTGACATCGCCAAGGCGCTCGTGGCCGGCGCGGACACCGTGATGCTCGGCTCGCTGCTGGCCGGCTGCGAGGAGTCGCCGGGCGACCTGGTCTTCATCAACGGCAAGCAGTTCAAGGCGTACCGCGGGATGGGCTCGCTCGGCGCGATGCAGTCCGGCGGCCTGCGCAAGTCGTACTCCAAGGACCGCTACTTCCAGAGCGACGTCGGCAGCGACGAGAAGCTGATCGCCGAGGGCGTCGAGGGCCAGGTGCCGTACCGCGGCCCGCTCGCCGCCGTCGCCCACCAGCTGATCGGCGGCCTCCGCCAGTCGATGTGGTACTGCGGCTCGCGCACCGTCCCCGAGCTCCAGGAGAAGGGCAAGTTCGTCCGGATCACCTCGGCCGGCCTGCAGGAGTCCCACCCGCACGACATCCAGATGACGGTAGAAGCCCCGAACTACTCCGGCCGCTGAACCGCCCGCTGACCTGAGAAGGAATCAGATGACCGAGATCGAGATCGGCCGGGCCAAGCGCGGCCGGCAGGCGTATGCGTTCGACGACATCGCGATCGTGCCGTCGCGGCGCACCCGGGATCCCGAGGAGGTCTCGGTCGCCTGGCAGATCGACGCGTACCGGTTCGAGCTGCCGATCCTGGCCGCGCCGATGGACTCGGTGATGTCGCCGGCCACCGCGATCGCGATCGGCAAGGCCGGCGGTCTCGGGGTGCTGAACCTCGAAGGTCTGTGGACCCGCTTCGACGACCCGACCTCGCTGCTCGAAGAGATCACCAGCCTCAGCCGCGAGCAGGCCGCGCACCGCCTGCAGGAGATCTACTCGGCGCCGATCAAGCCCGAGCTGATCTCCCAGCGGGTGCAGGAGATCCGCGACTCCGGGGTCACCGTGGCCGGCGCACTCTCGCCGCAGCGGACCAAGCAGTTCGCCAAGCACGTCGTGGACGCGGGCGTCGACCTGTTCGTCATCCGCGGTACGACGGTGTCGGCCGAGCACGTGTCCGGTCAGGCCGAGCCGCTGAACCTCAAGCAGTTCATCTACGACCTCGACGTACCGGTGATCGTCGGCGGTTGCGCGACCCACCAGGCCGCGCTGCACCTGATGCGGACCGGCGCGGCCGGCGTACTGGTCGGCTTCGGTGGTGGCGCGGCGCACACGACCCGCAAGGTGCTCGGTGTCGCGGTGCCGATGGCGTCGGCGGTCGCGGACGTCGCGGCGGCCCGCCGGGACTACATGGACGAGTCGGGCGGCCGCTACGTGCACGTCATCGCCGACGGTTCGGTCGGCCGGTCGGGCGACGTGGCCAAGGCGATCGCCTGTGGCGCGGACGCCGTGATGGTCGGATCGCCGCTGGCCCGTGCGAGCGACGCACCCGGTGGCGGATTCCACTGGGGCGCCGAGGCGTGGCACGCGGACCTGCCCCGTGGTGAGCGGGTCGAGGTCGGCGTCACCGGCACGATGGAGCAGATCCTGTTCGGCCCGTCCTGGGTCCCGGACGGCACGATGAACCTGGTCGGCGCGCTCAAGCGGGCGATGGCGACCACCGGCTACACCGAGCTCAAGGAGTTCCAGCGGGTCGAGGTCGTCGTCGGGTGAGCACCGGGATCCTGCTGCTGCACGGTTCGAGCGGCGTGCCCGACCTGGACCGGGCCAGGATCCTCACGGCACAGGGGTACGACGTACTCGCGCCGAAGTGGTTCGACGAGCGGGTCAGCGAGATCCCGCTGGAGTCGTTCCCGCTGGACGAACTCGCGGCTCGCAACGACCGGCTGGTCGTGATGGGCAGCTCCTTCGGTGCCGAGGCGGCGTTGTTGCTCGGCACGATGGACGAGTCGGATCGACGTGGTGGTCGCCTGCGCGCCCGGCGCACATGTCTGGTCCTGGATCGAGGACGGCGTACAGACCTCGCATTGGAGCTGGCAGGGCGAGCCGTTGCCGTTCGTCCCGTTCGACCTGGACTGGGAGCCGGCCGACGATCCGCCGAGCTACATCGACGGCTACCGGCACCGCCTGAAGATGTTTCCGGCCGAGGCCGCGGCGGCCCGGATCCCGGCCGAGCGGTTCAAGGGCGAGCTGTTGCTGCTGGCCGGCGGCGACGACAAGGTGTGGCCGGCGGTGGAGTTCGCCGAGCAGATCGCGTTGCGGCGCGGCAGCCTGGAGACCCGGGCGATCATCGGCGCCCAGGCCGGGCACCGGTTCATCTTCCCGGGGGAGCAGCCGAAGGCCGCCGGGCAGGCGATGGCTCGCGGCGGCTCGGACGAGGCCGACAGCGCCTTCGGCACCCAGGCCTGGCCGGTGCTGCTCAAGGTGCTCGCCGGTTGATCCGCGTCGCTTGAGTAGTTCTGAAAGGATTGGGGCCATGGGACTCTTCAGCCGCCGCAGCAAGGACGCCGACAACGTTGCCCTCGCCGCCGCGCGGGCGAGACTCTCCTCCGCCGACGTGGACCAGATCCGCTTCCTGCTCACCACCAAGAAGACGCTCTTCGCGGTGAAGTACGTGAAGGAACGCACCGACATCGACCTGCACCAGGCGACGCGACCTGGTCGAGGAGATCCGCCTCGGCCGCTACGTCCCACCGATCAGCGACACCCCCGTACTACGGGTGCCCGGCACCAACCTCGCCGAGCGCACCCGGGCCCTGAAGGCAGCCGGTGAACTCCACCAGGCAACCGCCCTCGTGGTCAGCGAGACCGGCATGACCGAGGTCGAGGCCGGCCTGTTCGTCGGCGCTCTGAAACTCGACGTCCAGGACAGCTAACCCTTCACGTACGAAAGCTTCTCCGCGATCTTCCCGTCGCGCAGCCGCAGTACGTCGACGCCCCGGACGTGACCGCGCTCCCCGTCGCCGGAGTTCCACGAGAACCGCCAGCGCACGATCGCGCGGTCGCCAAGCACGACCGATTCCTCGGTCTCGAAGAGCGCGTCGTTCGTCTGCTGGAACAGCTGCTCCCACTGCTCCCGAACAGCCTGCGCCGCCGACGAAGCGACCACCGTCCGGTGCCGGTGAGGTCGACTCGAAGACGCAGTCCGGCGTCATCTCGGCCATGATCGCGTCGACATCTCCCCGCGCGAACGCCGCCCCGAGCCGATCCACCGTGGCCCAAGCCGGTGTCCATCCGGGATTCCTGCCGAAAGCCCCCAGCAGTGTCCCGACCGGATCGGAGAATCCTTCGACTCGTGCGCCGATCGCGCCGCCGCCGCGATAGAGGTCCTCACGATCCTTGAACCAGGTCGCGATCCCGTCCACGACCTGCGGGTCGAGGTCAGCCGCGGAACCGATCGCGACGGCGAGATCCCAGCTGTGGACGAGATGATCAGCCGTGAGTTGGTAGACGTACTCCGACGCCTGCTCCTCGCCGTACGAGAGCTGGACGGTAGCGCCACGCAGTACGGGCTCTGTGACGGCGTTCTGGGCAGCCCGGGCCGCGTGGGCCGCGGCCGAGCCGGGATCGTCGCCGAGCAGGTCGCCGTCGAGTGAGTCGCCGACGTCCGCGATGGTCCGGCCGGCCAGCAGGGGCACGGTCCAGCGCTCCTCGCCGACGACGTGGTTGACCAGTTCCCGCACGGTCCAGGCAGAACAAGGCGTCGGATCGTCCCACTGATCCGCTCCTACCGATGCCACCTGCCGGACGAATTCCTCGCTGGCGCGGCGATGCATTTCCACGACATCCATGGCCCTACCCCCTTGAAGGCCAGCGTGCGCCCGCCGGGGATGACCGTCAATGCTGCAGTTGGGCCGCCGCGTCGTGGGCGTGCTGGGAGGCGGTGAAGTCGCCGGTGGCGGCCAGCAGGTCGCCGTGGTGGCGGTAGCAGGCGCCGGCCAGCTCCTTCACCTCGCCGTCCGTCATCGTGAACGGGATCAGCGCGGTCGCCACCTCGGCGCTCCAGCCGGCCAGGTCGAGCGCCATCTCGGTCTGCCCGGCCGCGTGGTACGCCTCGGAGATGTCGAGCAGCACCTGCGCCCAGACCGGCGCGTACGTCGACGTCTCGTAGCGCATCCGGTGCGACTCCCGCTCGGACGAGATCGCGAACAGGTAGTGCGCCTCGAGTCCGAGGGTCAGCGCGGTCTCGGCGTCGTGCAGGAGCATCGGGCGAACCAGTTCGGCCAGCTCGGTCGCCCGGACGGCCGCCGACTCGGGATCGGTCCGGCCGGACACGGTCGCCAGCGTCATGCCGGGCGCCGGCTCGCTCAGGGCCATCAATCGGTAGTACTGCTCGATAGGGCCCGAGCTTGATCTCCGCGTTCTCCAACGCGGTCGTCAGCGACGGCGGGATGCCGCGATCCAGCTCCTCCGAGACCCGGGCCGCAGTCTCGGGATCGGTTGCGACCGCCGTCCGCAGGCAGGTCTCGCCCTCGATCAACCGGCCGACGATGCCGAGGTGCTTGCCCTTGCGGGTCAGCGCGGAGACCAGGGTCCGCAGGTCGGTCGTGGACTCGGAGTCGGCGAGCGTGTCCGCCGTACTGAGGCCGATCTCGTCCGCTTCGAGCGCCAGATCGAGACGGCCCTCAGCTGCGTGGACGTCGGCGGACACGGCCGTCGACGAGCAGAGGTAGCGCGCATAGGACAGTGACTGCGGGCTCGCGTTGATCTTGTCGGCCAACTGCAGGAACAGCTGGGTCGCCGCATCCGCGGAGGCCACGGCCAGGTCGGGATCGCCGTACCGGCGCAGGACGAGCGCGTTCATCGCGAGCACCCGGGCGAAGTCGGGCTGGTGGTCGATGCCGTTCTCGCCGCCGACCAGCTGGCCGTACGCGATCACCGCGCCGTCCATCTCCAGCACCGCGGTCGCGCCGTAGCCGCGATGGGCCTGCGTCATCGCACGCCGGGCGCGGACATCGGCCAGGAACGAGGTGGCGTCGAGAACCCCCGCGTCACTGAGCTCGGTGTACCCGAGCTGGGCCTCGTGCAGCGCGGCAAGCGCTTCCTCGTGCCGGCCCGAGGCGTTCAACGACCCGGCCAGCTCGTACTGCGTGGCCGCCATCAGGTGCTTGGCCTCGTAGTGGTCCGGGCGGTCCCCGGCTCGTTCCCTGGCCAGCTCGATCACGCGTTGCTGGTACGGCCCGGCCTCGTCGGCACGGCCTTCCTCGATCAGCACCTGGGCTGTCTGCAACGCCTCGCCGAGCTCGTCCTCAGGAGGCGTCCAGAGCCCCCCGCTGTCCACCATCTTTACAACCCCGCCCTTTCACCAGTTCAGGCGCTCACAGCTAGCGTTTACCTGCAAGAACTTCTTCACCTAACTGCGTCGCTGTCGTCAACTGCTGACACAGCTGTTACCGGCAGGTAGCCTGGGCAGATGAGCGAGCAGACCTCGATCCCTGCTGACCCCGAGCTCGACCCCACCGCGTCCTACGCGACAGACCAGTCGGTCATCCGCCGACTGGGTGGTCTGCTGCACGCGACGGCAGGAACACGCACCTCCTACGCACCCGCGACTGGGCAACCGGTTGCCGAGCTGCCGCTGTCCAGTCCTGACGACGTGCTGGCCGCAGTACGGTCTGCCCGCCGGACCCAGCGGAGCTGGAAGAACACGTCCCTCGACGACCGCGCAGCGATCCTGCTGCGCTACCACGATCTCGTCCTGGACCACCGGCACGAGCTGGTCGACCTGGTGATCGTGGAGTCCGGCAAGGCCCGCAAGCAGGCCTTCGAGGAGGTAGCGCACGTAGCGCTCACCGCCCGGTACTACGGGCGCAAGGCGGCTGAGCTCCTCTCACCGCAGCGCAAGCTGGGCATGTTCCCCGTGCTCACCCGTGCTGAGCAGCGCTTCGTCCCCAAGGGTGTCGTCGGCATCATCTCGCCCTGGAACTACCCGCTCAGCATGGCGATGGCAGACGGCCTCCCGGCGGTTCTCGCCGGCAACACTGTCGTCCACAAGCCAGATAGCCAGACCCCGCTGACCGCGTTGCGCGCGATCGAGCTGCTCTACGAAGCAGGTCTCCCGCGTGACGCCTGGCAGGCCGTGAACGGCGACGGCCCGACCGTCGGCGGCGCGATCATCCAGAACACCGACTACGTCTGCTTCACCGGCTCGACCAAGACCGGTCGCCTGGTAGCTCAGCAGGCAGGTGAACGCCTGATCGGCTGCAGCCTCGAGCTCGGTGGCAAGAACCCGATGCTCGTACTACGTGACGCCGATGTGCACCGCGCTGCCGAAGGCGCAGTACGGGCCTGTTTCTCCAGTGCCGGCCAGCTCTGTGTCTCGATGGAGCGGCTGTACGTCGCGGACCAGATCTACGACGCCTTCGTCACTGCGTTCTTGGACCGAGTGAAGAAGATCAAGCTCTCGGCCGGCACCGGCTGGGACGTCGACATGGGTTCGCTGATCTCCAAGGCCCAGCTGGAGACGGTCAGCCGGCACGTCGAGGACGCCAGGGCGCGCGGAGCCGTAGTACTGGCCGGTGGGAAGGCGCGGCCGGACATCGGGCCGTTGTTCTACGAGCCGACCGTGCTGTCCGGGGTGACGCCCGCGATGGAGTGCTTCGACCACGAGACCTTCGGGCCGGTCGTGTCGATCTACCGGTTCTCTGACGAGGCCGAGGCGATCGAGCGCGCCAACGAGGGCGAGTACGGGTTGAACGCGAGCGTCTGGACCAAGGACGGCAGCCGCGGCCGCAAGGTCGCCGCCCAACTGGTGGCCGGCACGGTGAACGTGAACGAGGGCTACGCCGCCACCTTCGGCTCGATCGACACCCCGATGGGCGGCATGCGATCGTCCGGTCTCGGCCGCCGGCAAGGCGTCGAAGGCATCCGCCGGTACGTCGACCCGCAGGCGATCGCGACCCAGCGCGTGCTCCCGATCGCGGCCTCGCACGGGATCAAGGACGAGGCCTACGCCGAGCTGATGACCGGCGCGTTGCGCGTGCTGAAGAAGCTGGGCCGGGCATGAGTTTCGAGCACGACGTCGTCGTTATCGGATCTGGTTTCGGCGGTTCCGTCAGCGCGCTTCGCCTGGTGGAGAAGGGCTACGACGTCGCGGTGCTCGAAGCAGGGCGCGCGGTACGAGGACGCAGGGTTCGCGAAGAACTCGTGGGACAACAAGCGGTTCCTCTTCGCCCCGAAGCTCGGCATGTACGGCATCCAGCGGATCAGCGCGCTCCGCGACGTGATCATCCTGTCCGGCGCGGGTGTCGGCGGCGGCAGCCTCGTCTACGCGAACACCCTGTACGAACCGCTGCCCGCGTTCTACGCCGACAAGGCCTGGGCGCACATCACCGACTGGAAGTCCGAGCTCGCGCCGTACTACGACCAGGCGAAGCGGATGCTCGGCGTCACGACGTACCCGCATTTCACCCCGGCCGACGAGGTGATGAAGCAGGTCGCCGACGATCTGGGCGTGGGGGACACCTTCCACCCGACTCCGGTCGGTGTGTTCTTCGGCGAACCGGGCGTCGAGGTGGACGACCCGTTCTTCGGCGGCGTCGGCCCCCGGCGTACGGGCTGTATCGACTGTGGCGAGTGCATGACCGGGTGCCGGCACAACGCGAAGAACACGTTGACGAAGAACTACCTGTACCTGGCCGAGAAGGCCGGCGCCAAGGTGTTCCCGATGACGACGGTGACGTCGGTCCGGCCGCTCTCTGGTGGCGGCTACGAGATCACCACGCGGAGTACGTCGAACCGCAAGGCGGTCCGCGTTTTCACTGCCCAGCAAGTGATCTTCGCCGCCTCGGCACTCGGCACGGCCAAACTCCTGCACCGGTTGAAGGACGAGGGCAAGCTGCCCCGGTTGTCGGACCGGCTGGGCCTGCTGACCCGGACCAACTCCGAATCGTTGCTCGGGGCAATCGCTCGCGACCGGACCGTGGACTACAGCCGCGGTGTCGCGATCACCTCGTCGTTCCATCCGGACGAGATCACCCACATCGAGCCGGTCCGGTACGGCAAGGGCAGCAACGTGATGTCGCTGCTGCAGACCGTGCTGACCGACGGCGACGGGGACAAGCCGCGCTGGCGGGTGTGGCTGCGCGAGATGGGCGTGCAGCGGAAGAACCTGCGCCGGCTGTACGACCTGAAGCACTGGTCGGAGCGGACCGTGATCGCGCTGGTGATGCAGACCGCGGACAACTCGATCACCACCTTCGGCAAGCGGGACCGGTTCGGCCGCTGGCGGCTCTCGTCGAAGCAGGGCCACGGCGCCCCGAACCCGTCCTGGATCCCGGTCGCCAACGAGGTGGTCCGGCGGATGGCCAAGCTGATGAACGGTACGCCGGGGGGCACGATCGGCGAGCCGTTCAACGTGCCGATGACCGCGCACTTCATCGGCGGCTGCGCGATCGGCGACTCGGCCGCGACCGGGGTGGTGGATCCGTACCACCGGGTCTACGGGTACGAGGGGCTGCACATCGTCGACGGGTCGACGATCTCGGCGAACCTCGGGGTGAACCCGTCCCTGACGATCACGGCCCAGGCCGAGCGGGCGCTGTCGTTCTGGCCGAACAAGGGCTCGTCGGACGCCGGCCGCCCGTCGGATCGGAGTACGAGCGGGTGACCCCGGTCACACCGGCCGACCCCGTCGTGCCCGCGGATGCCCCGGCGGCCCTTCGGCTGCCCATCGTGGAGATCACCAAGAAGCAGGCTGTGACGAAACCGTAACGCTATGACAACAAATGGTTGTGGTGGGTGGGACTCACGGGGCCGGCGACTATTGGTGGGAAAATGAAAAACCCTCAACCTTGGTCAGGTTGAGGGTAAAAGTGCCAGAAAAGGGAGCAGGTCCCTCGGGAACGTTTCCGCCCAAATCGTTTCCCGAGGGACCCACTCAAGCCGGGGTGAGGCGCCCGGCGCTTTGGGATCGGGTCACCAACCATAGCTGGCGACCCGAGCTCATGTGCCTCACTCTACTACCGATTCGAGCCATTTCTACCTGCTCGCGGTGACCGTAATCACTCTGCGTGCTGATCGTAATGTGCGACATTTCAGTCGCTCCTCGTAATCAGAAGCTGTGTTCTTGCGATCACCGCCTCTGCACACATCAACGAGGCCACTCACAAGGGGTTACGAAGTTCCGGAAAACTTTTCTGGAGATCTTCGCTGAGGCACTTCCGGGGCGGGTGTTCCAAGGTGACGCCCCTCGCAGTGCTGGGCGGCCATGCTGGCTTACTGTGGGCCGACCGTTCGATGAGGCAGGAGAACCATGACCGACATCCTCGAGGTAGCTCGTGAGCAGGTACTGGGAAGAGGCGTCGGCCTCTCCGAGGAGCAGCTGGTCGAGGTCCTGCGATCGCCGGACGAGCAACTCGACGACCTGTTGGCGCTGGCGCACGAAGTACGGGTGAAGTGGTGCGGTGAAGAGGTCGAGGTGGAGGGGATCATCTCGCTGAAGACCGGCGGCTGCCCCGAGGACTGCCACTTCTGCTCCCAGTCCGGCCAGTTCACCTCGCCGGTGCGCGCGGTCTGGCTGAACATCCCCGAGCTGGTCGAGGCCGCCAAGGAGACCGCGAAGACCGGTGCGACCGAGTTCTGCATCGTCGCGGCCGTCCGTGGTCCCGATGCGCGGCTGATGTCGCAGGTGAAGGCCGGGATCGAGGCGATCAACGCCGAGGTCGACATCAACATCGCCTGCTCGCTCGGCATGCTGACCCAGGAGCAGGTCGACGAGCTCAAGGCGATGGGGGTGCACCGCTACAACCACAACCTCGAGTCCGCCCGCTCGTACTTCGGTGACGTCGTCACCACGCACTCCTTCGAGGAGCGCTGGGACACCTGCCTGATGGTTCGCGAGTCCGGCATGGAGCTGTGCTGCGGCGGTCTGGTCGGGATGGGCGAGACCCTGGAGCAGCGCGCCGAGCTGGCCGCCCAGCTGGCCGAGCTCGAGCCGCACGAGGTGCCGCTGAACTTCCTCAACCCGCGCCCAGGGACGCCGTTCGGCGACATGGAGATCATGGCCGGCAAGGACGCGCTGCGGACCATCGCCGCGTTCCGGCTGGCCATGCCCAAGACCGTACTGCGGTACGCGGGTGGCCGTGAGCTGACACTGGGCGACCTCGGCACCCGCGAAGGACTGCTCGGTGGCATCAACGCGGTCATCGTCGGCAACTACCTGACCACCCTCGGCCGCCCGGCGACCGCGGACCTGGACCTGCTGGCCGACCTGAAGATGCCGGTGAAGGAACTCCAGAAGACGCTATGACCACAGTGCTCTACTGCGGCCACTGCGGCCGCGAGACTCTCTGACGGCACGTCACGACAGCGTGCCAGCAGTCGCTGGCCCTCGAGCCACCCCGGTACTGCGACCAGTGCCGGCGCCGGATGATCGTTCAGGTACACCCCATGGGCTGGACAGCTCGCTGCTCCGCCCATGGGGAACTCTCCTCAGACCTCCCGGGTAGCTGATGAGCGGCCAGGAACTGTTGCGACGGGATGCCGAGCTGTTGTGGCACCCGTACTCGTCGTTGAGCGAACCGGCGCCGATGCGCCTGGTCAAGGGTGCGGCGGGGGTGCGGCTGCAGTTGGACGACGGGGCCGGCGGCACGATCGAGGCGATCGACGCGATGGCCTCGTGGTGGTGCATGATCCACGGCTACCGCAACCCGGTCCTGGATCGTGCCTTGAAGGATCAGGTGGACGACTTCAGCCACGTGATGTTCGGCGGGCTGACGCACGAGCCGGCGATCCGGCTGGCCTCGCGGCTGGTCGAGATCAGTCCTGAGCCTCTGCAGCATGTCTTCTTCTGTGACTCGGGTTCGGTGTCCGTCGAGGTCGCGATCAAGCTCGCACTGCAGTATCAGGTGGCTCGGGGCTTTGAAGGCCGGACGCGGATGCTGACGGTTCGCGGTGGGTATCACGGGGACACCTTCGCTCCGATGAGCGTCTGCGACCCGGTCAACGGGATGCACTCGCTGTTCACCGGCGCTCTGAAGGACCAAGTCTTCGGCCCGCAACCGCCGAGTGGTTTCGACCGGGATGACGACGATCCCGAGTTCCTTGCCTGGGCTACGGCGATGCGGCAGGTCGCCGCGCAGTACAAGGATGAAGTCGCCGCGATCATCGTCGAGCCGATCCTGCAAGGCGCGGGCGGGATGTACCCCTACAGCCCGGCCTGCCTTCGCCTGCTCCGCGAGCTGGCCGACGAGTACGGCTTCCTGCTGATCCTGGACGAGATCGCGACCGGCTTCGGCCGCACCGGGACGCTCTTCGCTTCGGAGCACGCCGGCGTCGACCCCGACATCCTCTGCATCGGCAAGGCTCTGACCGGCGGCTACCTGTCGATGGCCGCCACCCTCTGTACTACGGACGTCGCGCACACCGTGTCGAGCGGCCCGGGCGGCGCCCTGATGCACGGCCCCACCTTCATGGCGAACCCACTCGCCTGCGCCGTCGCCCTCGCCAGCATCGATCTCCTGCTGGCCTCTGATTGGTCCGCTGCTGTAGCCCGGATTTCCGCGGGCCTGTCGACCGGCCTGGCGCCCGCTTCCGCCCTGCCTGGCGTGAAAGATGTGCGAGTCCTCGGCGCCGTCGGTGTCGTGCAGCTCGCCGGCCCGGTCGACATGAAACGCATGACAGACGCCGTACTGCGCCGTGGTGTCTGGGTCCGCCCGTTCCGCGACCTCGTCTACACGATGCCGCCGTACGTGTGCACCGACGACGAGATCGCCACCATCACCTCGGCCATCACCGAAGCAATTGCCGAGGGCAACTGATGCTCGAGGAGTGGCTGACCCCGAAAGCAGCAGCACTGGAATCCCGCGGCCTGACCCGGCGACTCCGGGCGCGTCCGTCCGACGAAGTACTGATCGACCTTGCGAGCAACGACTACCTCGGCCTGGCTCGCGATCCGCGAGTCGTCGAGGCGGCGGCCGCCGCAGTACGGGAATGGGGCACCAGCGCAACCGCCTCCCGCCTGGTCACCGGTACGACGGCGCTCCATGCGGAGCTGGAATCGTCGCTCGCTGCGTATGCCGGCCAGGACTCCGCCCTCGTCTTCTCCTCCGGCTACCTCGCCAATCTCGGCGTCGTCACCGCACTCGGCGGCCCCGGAACCCTCCTGGTCTCCGACGAACACGTCCACGCATCGATCGTCGACGCCTGCCGCCTCTCGCGTTCGCGCGTCGAAGTCGTGCCCCACAACGATGTCGAGGCCGTCACCAAAGCCCTTGCCGAACGCAACGAACCCCACGCGGTAGTCCTGGTCGAATCGGTCTACAGCGTCCTCGGCGACGCCGCCCCCTTACTGAACTCTCGGCTATCGCTTTGGAGCATGGCGCCGTCCTCCTGGTAGACGAAGCCCACGGATTAGGTGTCACCGGCAACGGCCACGGCTCAGTCTTCGCCGCCGGCCTGGCAGGCCTCGACCACGTCATCGTCACCATGACCCTCTCGAAATCCCTGGCCAGCCAAGGCGGCGCAGTCCTAGGCCCCGCCGTACTCCGCGAGCACCTGGTCAACCGAGCCCGCCCCTTCATCTTCGACACCGGCCTCAACCCAGCCGCCTGCGCCGCCGCCCTAGCCGCCCTCCGCATCCTGGCCGACGACCCCACCCGCCCCGACGCCATCCACGCCACCGCAGCCCGCCTAGCCTCCGTCTGCAACGTCACCCCCTCCGCCGGCGCCGTAGTCTCCGTCCCCATGCCCGGCCCCCGCGAAGCAGTCCAGGCCGCCGACCTCTGCCTCGACGAACGGCGTCCGCGTCGGCAGCTTCCGCCCGCCCTCGGTTCCCGACGGCATCTCCCGCCTCCGCCTGACCGCCCATGCCGGCCTGTCCGCGGAAGATCTGGATCGGGCCTGCGACGTCATCACCACCGCGATCCAGGAAGTCTCATGATCCTCTTCATCACCGGCACCGACACCGGTGTCGGCAAGACCGTCGTCACCGCTGCCTTCGCCGCCACGGCCCGAGGGTCCGTGGCGGTCGTCAAGCCGGCCCAGACCGGCGTCACGGCCGAGGAACCGGGCGACCTGCAAGAGGTGGAGCGCCTCACCGGCATCACCGACCTGCACGAAGGCATCCGGTTGCTCGACCCGCTCGCCCCAACCACGGCAGGCCGCCGCCAAGGCGTTGCGCTGCCCTCGGTCGACGCCCACGCCAAGACCATCGAGGACCTCGCCACCGACCACGACCTCGTCCTGGTCGAAGGTGCCGGTGGCCTCCTCGTCGGCCTGGACGACGACGGCAACGACCTCGCCGACCTCGCCGCCCGCCTCGACGTACCGTTCGCCTTCGTCGTCGTGGCCCGGGCCGGCCTCGGCACCCTCAACCACGCCGGCCTCACGGTAGAGGCCCTCCGCGCCCGAGCCCTGCCCATCAAGGGCCTGGTCATCGGCTCCTGGCCGGCCGAACCCGACCTCGCCGAACGGTGCAACCTCGAAGACCTGCCCGCGACAACCGGCGTGCCGGTGATCGCCCGCATCCCCGAGGGCGCGGGCTCGCTGCCCGCGCCCGCCTTCACCGCGGCGGCGAAGACCTGGTTCGTCTAGTCCTCCTCGTCGAACGTGTAGGAGTCGACCTCGCAGGAAACATGGCCGTCGGCGTCGATCGTCACGTCGGCCAGTCCCGTGCCCGTCCGGGGCGGCTCGGTCGTGGTCCGGAACTCGCAGTCGACGCCAGTGACCTGGTACTCGCCCGTGGTCTCCTCGGTCGCTGTGCTGTTCCGCGCGTAGACGTTGTCGAGTGAGAGCGCGACGTTGCACGTGCCGTCCTCCAGCGGAACCGAGGACAGGGAGATCGTCCTGGAGTTGTAGCGCTGCTCGGCCTTCCCGACCGCGGCCCAGAGCTTGTGGTGGATCGCGTCGTCCCAGTAGATACACCCGTCGACGGTGCTCAGCAGCCCGGTCCTGGAACCGACCCTGATCTGGTAGCCGTTCTCCTGCTTGCCCTCGATCGAGATGGTCGCGCCGCTCTGCCCGCGCAGCCGCATCGCTCCCTTGCTCGCATCGTAGGCGGCATGCAGGGACTCGATCTCGTCGTCGGACGCGACCTGGACCAGCTCCGGCGCGTCGACCACCTGATGCGCGGTGTCGACGAGTTTGTAGACCAGCAGGGCGCCGCTCGCCACACTTCCGGCAGTACCGATCGCGGCCGGCAGGGTCACCCCGGCGACTTCCACCGCATAGTCGGCGACCGGCTCGACCACGTCCACCGCGGTCTGCAGGAACTCGTACTTCTCGTTCAGCTCGGCGGCGGCCTTCTGCACGCTGTCGTCGATCCCGAGCTCGGCCACCATGCTGTCCTTCAATTGCCCGACGTGATCCTTGTACTCGTAGCCGAGCTTCTTCTTGACCTCCTCGTCGTTCTGGGCGTCGATCCCGGCCTTCATCCCGATGATCGCGTTGCCCCACAGCTTGGCGTTCACGGCGCCGAGGCTGAAGACCGGCGCCGCCATCGCCGCCGGCGTGAAGGTGATCGCGAAAGCGGCCGCCTGGAACAGGATCTCGGAGGCCTGCACCGCGGCCCAGATCAACGGCATCTCCGTCCGGGCACCCTTGATGATGGACTTCCGGGTGTACTCCACGGCCCACACGTAGTAGTCGTAGGCGGCTTTGTAGACGGTCCCGGCGAGCTCGCCGACGGAGGTGACGACCTCCTCGAGATAGAGCTCGGTGCTCTGCAGGTTCGACCGGAAGTCGCCGGAATCCTTCGGCTCGATTCCCTGCTCCAGCCCGGCCTCGACCGACTCCTTGAAACGAGTGGCGGCAGCCCGCAGCTTCGAGTTGGCCTCCTGCGCCCTGACCACCTGCTTCTTGATCGCGAGCGCCGCCTTGGCACCGTCGGGATAGCCCCGGGCCGGATCCGGGTCGGCGGCCTGCTCGTAATAGCCGGCGGCAACGACTGCGGAGGCTATGGCCTCGTCCCGGGAGTAGCTCAGGAAGGTCTGCAGCCGGGCGAAGGTCTCGTCCCAGGCGGCACCGGGCCTGATGGTCTGGGTGAGCGTCTTCGCCATCTCCGGCGACAGGTTCGCCCGCCGGGCCACCATCGCCAGCACGAACTTGCGGAGCTCCTCAACGGCCGATCGGAACGCCCCGAAGGTCTCGGTGAAGTACGGCGCCATCCCGGCCGCTGTCTCGTCCTCCTGCCAGCTGCCACCGGCTGGGAACCAGCTGTCGAACTGCTCCACCAACTGGTCGCCGTTCCACTGCTGGTCGGCGAAGCCCTTCGGGACGTTCCGGCGGAGCCATCCCCGGTAGAGGTTGTAGAACATCAGTTCGGCGTCACCGCCGTCAGCTCCGGCGATCAGCTCGGCGAGGTTCTTCGGGGTCTTGTGGTCCTTGTCCTGAAGCCAGCCGGGATCCACCTCCACCCAGGGATACCCACCCTCACGGGCGTACTCGACGTAGGTCTTCTCGGACATGCCCATGGTCATTCTCGTGATCCCTTCCAGTCCGTACGCCGTCCGCGCGGGGCCACCACTATCGGCCGTCCGGCACAGGTTCCGGGGAAGACCGCGGACCGGAGATCGTGCAGCCGTGGGTTGCCCCAAGGGGCGTCCGGAGGTGCACGATCTCCGGTCCGCGCGTCTTCCCTGCGGATGTGGCCGGGCTCCCGATAGTGGTCGTGAAGTATCGACCGAAGGGAGCACCTCGTGACCGACGCGGAAGAGTTTCGCTGGGTCAGTGAAGAGCAGGAACGCTATCTCGAGGACAGCAGTACCTCTGCCTGGCAGCAGGAATGGCCAGAGTTCTTCGGGCGCTACCTGGACTCCACCTGGTCCGGCTGGCAGCAGGAGGACGACGACCGCCGGCGGGAGTGGCTGGACGAACGCAAGAACGCCGTCGCCCTCGGATGGCTCAGTGATGAGCAGCGCGATCAGCTGTCCACGCTGGCCGCCGAGCGTGGCGACTGGCGTGAGTGGGTTCCCCAGCAGCTGGACGCCTGGTGGCCGGACTGGGCGAAGGCGTCACCGGACGAGCTGCGCGGCTGGTTCGCCGGTGCACTCGCGGGGTTGTTCCCGCAGGCCGCGGCCGTCGAGCCGGACACCGTTGTGCCGCCGGCCGATCCGCGCGGGCTGGAGTGGTTGACGGACGAGCAACGCGGACAGCTGGACTCGCTCGTCGCCTTCCGCGGCGACTGGCGGCAGTGGCTACCGGTGCAGATGGACGAGTGGTGGCCGGACTGGACCCAGGCCGACGCGGCCCAGCTCACGACCTGGTTCGACAGCGCACTGCCGAGTCTTGCCCCCGCCGAGACGCCGGAGGCTGAACCGGTAGCGGCGGACGAGCCGGCGGAGGACGCCCCGTTCGACGAAGAGCGACTGAAGGAGTTCCAGGCGATCGCCGACGACCCGGCCGTCGAGGGGATCGACCGCGAGGTGCTCGACGGCCTGCTCCAGGATCCCGCGTTCGAGACCAAGATGGCCGAGGCGGACGCCCTCATCGACGATGCCATCGCGGATGCCCTGGTCGACGTCGAGTCGGCCTGACCAGGAGAAGGTGAACTCAGATGGCAGAAACCGCGCTGGAACAAGGCTTCAGCGAGAAAGAAGTCCTCAAGGCGCTGGCCTTGATCAAGATCCGGACCACGGACAGATATGCCGCGGATCCGGGCCTGCAATTGGCGGTCCAGCTCCGGCTCTCGAAGCTTCCCCCGGAGATCCTGGCCGAGGCCTCGAACAGATGGGCCGACGACCCGACGATGCTGGACGGCGTACAGGTCCGGCGTAGTCGCCGGCTCGCGCTCGAGGCGGAGCATCAGGGCCGGCTCCAGTCCGACCCTGATGCGAAGATGCCGCTGGTGGTCAAGGTGCTGATCGCCGGCTCCGGCTACAACGGCTGGGCGACGCAGGTGGAGAGCAACTCCGGGGCGGTGCTCAACTGGGAGCGTGAGGACGATCCGGACGACGGGGTCGAGTCCACCCGCTACGGCCGGGACAAGGGCAAGGGCACCGAGCTGATGTTCGCCGGTCCCGGCGGCACGGAAACCAAGGGCGGCTACTTCAACCCCAAGGCGGCGCGGGACGTCGGATCGAACAGCATCGCCGAGCTCGTCGCCCAGGTTCCCGAGATGGTCGACCAGGCGATCGCTGCCGGTCTGGCCGAGGACGCCGAGAGGTCGATCGTGATCCTGATCAAGGCGCACAGCCGGGGTGCGGTGGCCGGCGGCCAGATCCGCAACATCTTGCAGGGCAGGTATCCGGCGGCCAAGGTGGAGCTGGTCCAGGTGGAGCCGGTGCCGGGACCGGACCACTCCGGTGACGACGTCGAGCTCGATCTGCGCGGTGCCGGTGGCGGCCTGGCAGATTCCACCTTGGTGTACTCCGTGGCTTCCGGTTACACCGCGGGGTTCACGCCGCAGAAGGTGCACGGAGCCCGGCGGATCCTGATCTCCAAGCAGAACCACAGCGCCGGACTGATGATGGGTTTCACCTACGACGGTGAGCTCTACAAGGGCAGCGGGCTCAACAGCCTGCCCGACGGTGTCTACGTCGACATGAACGAGAACGGCGAGAACTCGGTGCCGCTGGTCCGGGTCGGCGACATCGACGCGGCGAAGCTGAAGATCGACGAAGCCTTCAAGAAGAGCAAGGCCCGTAACCGCGACTACAACCGGATGGACATCATCAAATCCATCCTCGACGAGTACTTCGAGCTGTAGAGCTGATCAGCGGAGCTGGCGGCGGGAAGAGATCCCGAGCTTGGCGAAGATGTTGCTGAGGTGGTACTCGACCGTCTTCGGCGTGACGAACAGATGGGCCGCGATCTCGCGGTTGGTGAGGTTCTGGCGGACCAGTTCGGCGACCTCGCGTTCCTTGCTGGTGAGCAGCGGACGCGAGGAGGGATCTGGTCTGCTGCTCAGAGCGGTCAGGTCGGCGGCAACCCTGCGGCGGTAGGGGGCCGCCGACAACGCAGTGAAGCAGTTGTCGGCGGCGGTCAGCCAATGGATCGCGCCGGCGAGGTCCCCGGCAACGGCCAGCCGGCGCGCGTGGGCATGGAAGAGTTGCCCGTCGGACAGCCGGGGGCGCGGCGCGATCAAGCCGGCCAGGCATTCCTCGGCCAGGTCGAGTGCCGCCTGCAGATCGCCTTCGAGTTCGGCCTGCTGAGCGGCCAGCCGGACGATGCCGGTCCGCAGTACGGGAGCGCCGCCGGCTCGTTCGCGGAGTACTGCAAGTTCGGTCGCGGCCTCGCGGAGCTGGCCGGTGTGCTGCAGGGAATCGATCAGGAGCGGACCCCACCAGGTGCTCCACCACTCGTGCATCCCGCCCGGTGAGCTGCCGCCGGCTCGCAGTCCCGGTACGGCGCTCAGCACCCGGAGGATGCCGCGATGGTCGTTGTGTGCCTGGTGGAGCAGTGCCGCGGCGATCGCGGCGTACCGGAGATCCTGGGGGCCGCCGACCCGCCGGGCTGTCACCTCCGCGGCCCGGACATGGTGCTCCGCCACGCGCCAGTCGCCGCGCGCCGAAGGAACCAGGGAGGCTGCCAGGTGGCGGATGGACTCGTTCATCGCCGCCTGATCGTCGTCGGCCAGCAGCGAGGCCCTGCGCATCGTCAGGACGGCCGAGTCCCACTCGCCCAGCTGGTACTGAACGGAGGCCAGGTAGCAGTGCGGCTGCACGCCGGACATCATCTGCACCCCGGCGTCCTGACGCCGGACCACCTCCAGGAGATCGCCGCCGGCCTCCTCGAGATGGCCGACGAGGGCGCGGAGGGCACCTCGGCAGGCCAGCGATTCGAGGTCCTTGCTGGAGATGTCCGACGGGTGCTCCGACAGGTAGCCGAGTTCCTTGAGCCCGGCCAGCAGGCCGTCGCGCCGGCTCTGGGCCACGGCTCGCAAGCAGACGACGTAGTCGCGCAGAAGGCCTGGTACGCCGGTTGCCGCGAGCGCTACCTCGGCGTACTCGAGTGCCTCGTCGACGTCGCCGCGCCAGACACTGATCCCGGTCAGGCCGGCGGCCGCCGTACCGCGCACCCAGGACCGGGCGTTGGTCGCCGACCGGTACTCGAAGGCCTGCACGAGATGCTGCTCGGCCTCCTTGCGCCGGCCACTGACGAACAGGTCGCAGAGTCCGAGCGCCAGCGACCGGAGGCCCGACGGTGCACACCGGGTCGCGCGCTCGTAGAGCAGCTGGCTCCGGCCGCGGTCGGAGCTGAACATCAGCTGCACCATCGACGTGAGCAACAGGTTCTCGCCGTGCGGTCCCCAGGGCGTCAGGCCGGCGGCCCAGCCGAGGAAGGTCGCGGCTGTTCCGTGATTGCCCTGGTCCGCCTCGAGTGCGGCGGCCTTCTCGAGCTGGGAGGCGAGGATCGCGTCGGTCGACCCGACCGCGGCCACCCGGTGCCGCCAGGCCAGGAAGGGCTCGACCAGGTTCGCCGCCCGCCGGTGCAGCTGGCTGCGGCGAGCGGGTGGCAGCGCGGAGTAGATCGCCTCGCGTTGCAGGTCGTGGGTGATCGCCACCGGGCTGGTCGGGTCGTGCTGGAACCAGACCGCCAGACCTGCGTCGGTGGCCGGCCGCAGCGCCTGATGTGCGTCCTGCACACCGGCGACCGCGGCCGCCTGGGTGAGCGGCGGCCGGCCGCCGAGCACGGCCATCGCCTCGAGCAGGGACCTGGAAGGTGCGGGGAGATTCTCGAAGGCCCGTCTGGTCGCGGCGGAGACCGAGGGCGGCACGGCCAGCCGCCAGTCGATGCTGTTCAGCCGCTGACCCGAGATCTCGGCGAGCATCGTGCGCAGCAACAGCGGATGACCGCCGGTGTAGGAGTGGAACCGCCGGGCCGTGCCGGCCGGGAGCCGCATCCCCGCCAGCGTCCGGGCCAGGTCGGTGACGTCGAGAAGATCCAGCCCGGTCAGGTCGAGATGGAGATCGACGGGGATCCCGTGCACCAACCGGCCGAGCGGCGGATCGGGGGAGGAGGCCGTCTCGGGGGGAGCGGGCGGGTCCGGTCTGCTCACCAGTACCACCAGAAGCTGCTCGGCCCACATCCGGCGGAGCAGGAAACGCAGAGCCTGCAGGGACGGCGCATCGGCCCACTGGAGGTCGTCGATCACGACGGCGAGCGGAGAGCGGCGCTGGAGATCGCCGAACAGGTCGAGCAGCTGGCTGCCGATTGCCAGCGGGTTCGCCCCGTTCGGCGCGGACGCGCCGAGCGAGAGTGTCTTCGAGCGGAGATCGGCCGGAGCCTGTGCCAGCAGTTGATCGACGATGCCCAGCTCGAGCATCGTCTCGGCCGGGTCGCCGGTGGCCGACAGGACGCCGAAGTCAGGCAGCCGGCCGAGGAAGTAGCGGACCAGCCAGGACTTGCCGATCCCCGGTGGGCCCTGGACGACGACGATCTGGTGTTCGCCGGCCCGGACCTTGTCGGCCAGCTCGCCGAGGCGTGCGAGTTCGACGGCGCGTCCGACGAAATCACGGTCCTCTGGACGATGCACGCTGGCCTTGGTCATGCGCCTCAACTCCATGGCGGTGGCGAGGTCCCGATCGCCAACTCCTGGGCGGAAGAAGGGAGTAAACCTTCTAACTAGCTGACAAGGCAGGGAGTTACGCGAAACGTCCAGTTAGTGCGCCTCGAAATGTTAACGATCATGTCCGGCGATCAATCATTCGTATGCTTCAGCCGACCAGGACTTGACCGGTGGCGATCACGGTGCCGGTCGGCGCCGGCGCGGGGTCGTTGCAGGTGAGCACCTTGTCGCCGTTCCTGGCGAGTGGTTTGCCGTTGACCAGAACCAGCGGACCGATGGCGATCAACGTACCGCGGTTGTCCGGGGGCTTCTGGAAAGGTCCGCCCGTCGGCAGATGCGGCGGCAGGTTGGTCGCGACACTGCCGTGGACGGCGGCCGGCCGGCCTTCGATCAGGACGTCGGTGCTGCAACCGCTTGAGGATCCGGCCGTTGAACGGGAGTGGCGTCGGGGTCGGGACCGGTCCGCCGGGCGACGGAACCATGATGATGTGGGTGTCGGTACCGACCACCTTGATCACCGAGCTTCGCCGCGGGCTTACCCATCGAGGCCACCTTCGCTGATCCGGGCCGGCCGTCGGCGGCGGGCCTGGTCCGATCCGTCCGCGGGGTCCGGGGACGCGGCGACGCCGAGGTCGAGGGTCTCGGGCGCCCGGTCCAGACCGGTCCGGACGACGGCCGGTACCGGTGCGGTCACCACCAGATCGAGGGACGTCCGGGCGGTCAGTCCGAGCGCCTGCCAGAGGTCGGGTACGCCGGACCGCCCGATCGCCAGCGTGACCGGGCCCCGCGCGCGGCGATGCTCCGGTCAACCGGTCCGGCGGGACGATCGGCTCGCCGGCCACCGCACGAAGAATGCTGCCGAGCAGCCCGAGCTCCTCGTCGATGCCGGCGGCCCAAGCAGTCACCAGGTAACAGAAGTCGTACCGCCGCTCCGGCGACGTACGGCTCACCACCGCCCCTTCTCGTCGCGGGCCTCGGACCAGAGGCCCGCGGATCCGTCGGACGGGTTCTCCTGAACGCGATGCAGTAGGAGGCTCACGGTGTCCTTCCAGGCTGCGTCAGGTGGATCGAGCCGGATCGTGGTACCGGGCGGCAGTGCGCCGCGAGATGCGTCCCGATGGCGGCGCCCAGGTCGTCCAGCATGCCCACCACTGTGCGGGTGCCGAGGGCAACCAAACAGGAACCTGGGGCCAAAGCTCCGGGCTGCCGGATGGCCTGATCGGGCATCCGTTGCGTGCACCGGCTCTTGTGGCGGGGCGCGCGCCGCCGGCCGCACAGTGGCGGCAGGCCGATTCGTCGGAACAGCTGCTCAGCCAGGAGGTCCGGATGCCGTCGTACCTGTCCCCGGGCGTCTACGTGGAGGAGGTCTCCTCCGGATCCAAGCCGATCGAGGGAGTCGGCACGGCGGTCGCCGCGTTCGTCGGGTTCGCCGAGAAGGGGCCGCTGAACGAGCCCGTCCTGGTCACCAACTGGACCCAGTTCACGCAGACCTTCGGCGAGTTCGTCGAAGGCGCGCTGCCTCGCCGCATTCGGTCTACGGCTACTTCCTCAACGGCGGCGGCAGCGCGTACGTCGTACGGGTCGGCGGTGGGCCGGGTGAAGCGCCGGAACAGCCGACGCTGCCGGCCGGCAGCCGGGCGGAACTGCCGAGTCGCGGCGACGGCCGGCCGCTGGTCGTGCGCGCGGTCGATGGCGCACCGGCGGACCGGCCGCTGACGGTCGAGGTTCAGGAACCGTCCGAGCCGGGCGAGGACGTCTTCAAGCTGGTGGTCAGGTCCGGACCGGTCGAAGAGGTCTTCGACAATGTCACCACCCGGCGCGGGGCCGCCAACGTCGTCACCGCGCTGCGGAAGTCGAAGTGATCGTGGCCGAAGAGGTCAAGGGCGGCGCGCTCGCTGTCCCGGAGGCCGGTGTCGCGACCGCGCTGGTCCGCGACGAGCCGGTACGGCGGACCGCGGGCGCCGAGGACTACATCGGTGACGCGGCCGACCGCACCGGCTTCGCCGGACTCGAGGCCGTCGACGACATCACCATGCTCTGCGTGCCGGATCTGATGGCCGCCTACCAGGCCGGGACGATCGATCTCGACGGGCTCAAGGCCGTCCAGCTGGCGATGATCGCCCACTGCGAACTGATGTCCGATCGGGTCGCGATCCTCGATCCGCCGCCAGGCCTTCGTCCCCAGCAGGTGAAGGACTGGCGGATCGACGTCGCCGGCTACGACTCGAAGTACGCCACCCTGTACTGGCCTTGGGTGAAGGTCATGGATCCCCGCAGCGGCAAGCCGATCTTGATCCCGCCGAGCGGACACGTGGCCGGCGTCTGGGCGCGCAACGACGACACCCGCGGCGTCCACAAGGCACCGGCCAACGAGGTCATCCGCGGCGTGCTCGACCTGCAGTCGTCGCTGACGCGCGGGCGAGCACGACCAGCTGAACCCGATCGGGGTCAACTGCATCCGGTCCTTCCCGGGGCAGGGCATCCGGATCTGGGGTGCGCGCACGCTGTCCAGTGATGCCGAGTGGCGTTATCTCAACGTCCGCCGGCTGTTCAACTACCTGGAGAAGTCCGATCCTCGCCGGCACCAACTGGGTCGTCTTCGAACCCAACGACCAGTTCCTGTGGTCGTCGGTCGAGCGGATGATCAGCATGTTCCTGCGCCGGGTCTGGCGGACCGGAGCCCTGTTCGGCCGGACGCCGGAGGAGGCGTTCTTCGTCAAATGCGACGCGGAGAACAACCCGCCGGAGAACCGGGACGCCGGCATCCTCACCGTCGACATCGGCATCGCCCCGGTCAAGCCGGCCGAGTTCGTGGTCTTCCGGCTCGCGCAGTTCGCCGAGGGCACGGAGTTGCAGGAATGAGCGACGGCATGGCGCTGCTGCTCGATCCGCCGGTGGTCAGCGCGCCGGTGTTCGTGGTGATGTGCGAAGGCTGGACGGCGGGGATCGGATTCTCCAAGCTGGCCGGTTTCACCTCCGAGGTCGAGTTCCAGGAGTACTCCTACAACGCCCGGCTGGGAAACGTGCACACCAAGCAGTTCGGCCGGACGAAAGCACCGACGATCGTGCTCGAACGTGCCGTCGACGCTGCCGGTTTCGCCCAGCTCTACGGCTGGCACCTGCTGGCGCGGATGAACAATCCGCTGGCGAAACTGCCGGCCTCGTTCGACATCTGCACCAAGGGCGGCGTTCCGGTGATCGCCTGCCTGCTGGAGAACGCGTGGTGCTCGAAGCTCGAGCTGGACGCCGCCCAGGCGGGTGCCGCGGCGGTGCTGATGATGCGCGCAACGATTATCTGCGACGGGCTGGTGCAGCTGTGAAGTCGCGACGAGGAAAGGACCGATGAGATGACAGCTCAGCCGCTCGAGGGGATCGTCACCGCCGCGACGTTCGTGGTCGACTTCCCCGGTACGCCGGTCGGACGGATGGATTTCTCCGAACTCGGCGGGATCAACTCCAAGGTGGCCTCGCAGGAGTACATGTTCAGTAACTCGACCGGGGCGCTCGTGCACACCAAGCAGTTCGGCAAGACCGACCCGCCGACCATCACCCTCAAACGCGCCGTCGACAAGGCGGGGACGAACGCGATCCTGGCCTGGCACGAGCTGGCCCGCAACGGTGCGCTGGGAGCCCGCGCCGACGGCACGCTGAGCGTCTTCGGCTCGACGAACCGGAACGTCGCGACCGCGGTCTACATCATCAGCAGTGCCTGGATCTCCGAGGTGAGCATCACCTCGATGAAGGCCGGTACCTCGGACGTGGCGATGGTCGAGTGCAAGATCACCTGCGAGCACATCATCGGCAAGCAATGAGCACCGCGACGGCGCCGGCCCCACCCGGGCTGCGCACGGAGTACCCGTTCGTGCTGCCGCGAGGCTTCGTCGACGAGCAGGGCAACCTGCATCGCGAGGGCACGATGCGGCTCGCGACCGCGCGGGACGAGATCAGTACCCAGACCGATCCACGGGTCCGGCAGAACCCGGCGTACCTGACGGTGCTGCTGCTCGAACGGACAGTGGTCCGGCTCGGCGCGCTGCCGCTCGTCGACACGCTGGTGATCGAGTGCCTGTTCGCCTCCGACCTGGCCTTCCTGCAGGACCTCTATCAGCGGATCAACCAGAGCGGTCACACCGAGGTCGAGGTGAGCTGCCCGGCCTGCGGGCACGACTACGCGGTCGACATCGCCGGTGATCTGCTGGGGGAAGGCTGACGACGTACCCGGCCGAACGGCTCTGGGAAGAGGTCGTGTACGTCGCCTACTACCTGCACTGGTCACACGCCGAGATCCTCGACCTCGAACACCTCGCCAGAACCAAGGTGATCGAGGGTATCGGCCGCATCCATACGTTGCTAGAGGCAACCACCTCTCCGCCCCCGAACCAGACCTGGAGGTAACCCGATGCGCTGGCCCTTCCGCCGCCGCCGCGCCCTCACCCCGCCGGCCGGGAACGCCGCGGCCGCTGCTGCTCGGACAGACGGCGAGGGCGCGCCGGGCGACGCTCATCAGGTGGGTGGCGGAGAGTTCGCGTCTTCCCGCGGGTCGGGCCAGGTGACGTCGTCCGATCGGCGACGGAGGGCGTGGGCGGCTGGGGCTGCGATCGTTCCGGTCAGTCGGGCGCGCCCGCCGGTGCTCGGCCCGTTGCTGGCGGCACCCGCTGTGGCCGGTACCAGAGCGCTGCTGGAGCCACCTCTGCGGGTCCGGCCTCCGCTCGGCCTGAGTCTGCGACAGCGATCGGATGCCGACGGACGCGGTACGTCGTCGTCGCCGTCGCGTGAGCTGTTGGTGGGTCAGGCGAGCCCTCCTGTGCGGTCGCCCGCAGTCGGGCCTGAAGAGCTTCCGGTCCTTTCACGCCGGCGGGTGCCGGTAGCGGATCAGCCGCGAGTCGGGCCGGCCGCGCTGACGACGGCCGGTTCCGAGTTCGTCGGTGCGCCACAAGAGCCGGCGCAGCCTTTCCGGAGCATCGGCCAGTTCGAGCGGATGCTCGCGGACTACGAAGCCAGCGACGTCGCCGGTCTGGCACTTCTCACCGGTCTCTCCTCAGTAGCCGCCCCGCCCCCGACCGCCCCCGCGCCGCCCCCGCCACCTGCCCGCCCCATCAGCCGCCCAACCCTCGCCCAATCCCGCAAACAAGGCCTCAAAGCAACCCACGCCGCACCTTCCGAACCCCCGCCCCCGCCAACGGACCCGCCGCAGCACCCCACTCCACCAGCAGCCGCCACGGACCGAGGCGATGCGCGGCCGGACTCCGATCCCGCTCCTTCGCCGATCACGGCGGAGCCGGCCGAGATGCCGGCGCACTCGAACCCCGTCGTCTCGCCGACCGCGGCGGACCCGCCGAGGTTCGGCACCTACGGACCCGACCACGCAGGTTGGTCGGAGGAACCGGTGGTGCCCAATGACCCGACCGAGCCATCGGGGCACCCGCCATCTCCAGCTGAGCTGTCCTCCTCGGCGATCGAACACCCTGCCGCGTCCGCATTCCCGCAGCTGATTCCACCGCTCGGTCCGGTCGGGCGATCCAGCCGACCGGCAACCCCGGGCACGGCACCCGGTCGGCCCGCAGTACCCCCCGAATCCACCGGCACCCCACCCGCTCCGTCGGCTCCCGCGCGACCGGCACCCACGACAGATCCACCCGCTTCCGCGAGCGGACCATCCGGTCTGCCCGGCTTACGGGTCGGTCCGTCCGGTCTGCCCGGCTTACGGGTCGGTCCGTCCGATCTGCCCGCTTCCGCGGGCGGTCCATCCGATCCAGGCCCTTCCGCGAGCGGACCATCCGGTCTGCCCGCATTACCGGCGGTGGCCGCACGGTCGCCCGGATCTCCATCCGTGCCCTCTGCGGGGCCGGCGCTCGTGCTGGGCCCCTCGTTCAGATCCCCGGCCGTGCGCGGTGCGGGGACAGCGGTCGACCCGGAGTCCGCCTTCGGCGCCACGCCCGCACCCGGCCCGGGGTTCACGCCTGATTCCACGGCCGCGCCCGGTGCGGGGTCTGCGCGTGGTTCCACGTCCGCGCCCGGTGCGGGGTCCGCGCGGGGTTCCACCTCCGCGCAGGGTTCCACCTCCGCGCTGGACTCGGGGTCGAGCGGCGGCGCAGTCTCCGGGCCGGCATCCACCTCCGCGCCGGGATCCACGGCTGCGTTCGGTTCGGGGGTTGCGCGTGGTTCCGTACCCGCGGGTGGGTCCGTGCCTCGGACCGCAGGTGTCTTCGCGGACGCGGTCGGCCGCCTGTCCGGATCTCGCGCCGGGGATGGGTCCGGCTTGGGGGCGGCGGTGACAGATCTGGGCAGGTCGTCGGTGTCGCGGGCAGTGGGGGCGGAGCGGGCCGGCTTGGCGTCCGGGGGTCCGGCGCCGTTGGCGGGTGCGTCTGCTGGGGCAGCGGACCGGCGGTACGAGAGTGACGAGTCGTTGCTAGAGGCAAAGGAATTGGGTGGGTGGGTGGGGTTGGGGGACGTCCGGGTGGTTCGGGGGAGGGGGGCGGCGGTGCGGGCCAAAGAGTTGTCGGCGCGGGCGTTCACCTCGGGTGGGGTGGTTCATCTTCCGGATGAGGCGGGGGAGCTGAGCGATCCCGGAGTACAGGCTTTGCTGGCGCACGAGTTGACTCATGTGGCTCAGCAGCGGAGGTTCGGTGCGGACCTGCCGTCGGCGGGCTCCGAGGAGGGCCAGCGGCTGGAGGCGGCGGCGGTCGGGGCCGAGGAGTGGTTCCGGTCAGGGGCGCAGACTCCCTTGGTGCACAGGCCGATCGAACGCAGCGAGCCGGCCGTGACGGTCGAGCAGGTTCAGCGGGCGCCGGCCGATACCGGGCTGACCTGGTCCTTGCCCGAGAGCGACTTCGCGCCGGATGAGGCCGAGGTGCCGGATCAGCAAGAGAGCGAACCGCTGCAGCCCATCATCGAACGGCAGGTTGACGAGCAGTTCGTGGCCGATCCGGAGCTGAGTGAACGGCTGGATCGCTTGGAGGCAACGGTGGAGGAGATCCAGGACCTCCGAGCCGAGTCCGACGAGGAGTTGCTGGTCCGGCTGGAAGACCCTTCGGTGCTGACCCGGCTCGCCGAGCGGCTGTACGCCAACGTCCGGCATCGGTTGCGCGCCGAGCTGCTCATCGATCGCGAGCGCCGCGGTGCGCTCGCCGACCTGCGCTAGGAGACGGAACATGGCACCTTCACTCAGGTCTGTGGGCAAGGGGCTGGAACAGCTCACCGGCCAGGTGGGCATGTCCCACCGGTACGTGATCGACATCGACAGATCCCTGTACCAGTTGGGCTCCTGGTCCAAGGCGTCGGGTCTCGGCGTCAGCTGGCAGAAGCACACCTACCGGGCCGGGCGGGCGACGCACGAGACGATCCTGCCCGGCAACGTCACCTACACGAACATCAGCCTGTCGCGCGCGGCCGGTGCCGACTCCGGCCGGGTGCAGGAGTGGCTGGTGACGGTGACCCGGGCACGCCGGCCGTTGAGCGGTGCGATCTATCTCGTCGACTTCCTCGGGATGCCGGTCGTCACCTGGAAGCTGAACGAGTTCTTCCCGATCGGCTGGAAGCTGTCGGAGTTCGACTCGGGCGGCTCGCGGCCGGCCATCGAGACGCTCGAGCTGACGCATACCGGTTTCCTCGACGCGGAAGCGAGGTTGCCGCTGTGAGCATTCCGGGCCTGCCGTCGGCGGGCGTTCTCCCTCCGGCCGTGGGGAAACTCGGCTCGGCGGCGCCACTCGGGAACGACGCGCCGTCGCCATACGGGATGACCATGTGGTTCAACGTCTCGGTGCCGCGGCTGGACGGCGGGTTGAGGTCGCTCGGTCTGTGGTCGGGGTGCAGCGGCCTGGAGGTGCAGTTGACGCCGGAGGGGCCGTTCGACGAGGGCGGGAACTACACCAGCCCGCGGTACTTGCCCGGCAAGCTGACCTACGGCAAGGTCACGCTCGAACGGGTGATGACCAAGGATGGAAGTCAAGCGGTCCGAACCTGGTTGGAGCAGCAGGCTGCCCAGTGGGTGGCGGGAGCTGCCGCCCAGCCGCCGTGGCCGACGACTGTCGTCATTCAGCTGTACGGCGGGCCGGGGCGGAACGACTTGCTGATTCACCAGTGGGAGCTGCAGGAGGCAGTGCCGGTCGGCTGGGTCCTTCCTGCGCTGAGCACCAGCGGCAGCGGCGGGATCGCGCTGGAGAAACTCACCTTGGCGCACAGCGGCTTCCTGAAGCCGGTCGAGCAGGTTCCCGGTCATCAACTGGAACTGCACGAGAAGGGTAATGCCGGTTCCCAGCTGGGCTTCCTGTACAACCCCGCGAAGATCACTCTCAAGAAGACCCGCCAGGCCAGTTCCCAGAACAAGAAGGCTCTGCTGGCGGCTGGTGAGGTGCAGGTCGATCCGAACAGCCTCGCCGTCACCTTGAACGAACTGAGGATCGAGGGCGAAGCGCCGGTAGCGGCCGCTCTGTCGACGCTGGAGCGATGGCTGGAGATCGAGCCGCCGGCGGCCAGGCCGAGCACGCCCCCGACCTGGACGGCGGCAACTCCGTCACCCAACTGCCGCACGTGCGGTCAGCCGAAGAAGTCACCGGTCGATGCCGCCGCGGCGGGGACGCCACGGGTGCTGCAGGTGATCTGGGGTCAGTCCAGCGGCGGGATGCCGGGCGAGATGGTGCTGAAGGGCTTCGACCTGACCTACACCCGGTTCACGCCCAGCGGGCAACCGAGCCGCGCGACGGTCTCCCTGACCCTGCAGGAGCACAAGATCGTCGATACCCCGGCACCGAAGCCGAAGCGTGACCGCCAGCAGCTGATCGGTGCCGGCCGGCAGCCCGCCGCCGGCCGGGCCGACGACCGGCTGCGGACCGGGAGCCCACGGTGACGATCGTCGCGGACTGGAGATCCGACGGGAAGGCCGCCGTCCAGGCCGACGTGTACGTCGGTCCCGCGCGGCGGCCGTTGCCCGACCGGCTGGCGGCCGCGATCGTCCGGGCTGTGGTTGACCAGAGTGTCCGGCTGCCGGACATGTTCGAGCTGGTCTTCGACGATCGTGGGCTCGCCGACGAACTGGTCACCGAACTCGCGATCGGGACCGAGGTCGGGATCGCCGCTCCGTCACCGCTGCGGCCCGGTGATCCGAGGATGCTGATGACCGGCGAGGTGACCGCGCTCGAGGCGGAGTACGGAGAGACGGCATACCTGACGATCCGTGGCTACAGCCAGGACCACCGGCTGCAGCGGGTACGCCGAAGCCGCACCTTCGTGAACATGTCGGACGCCGACATCGCCCGCAAACTGGCCCGGGACGCGGGGCTGGTAGCCGGCGAAGTCACCGCGACCCGGACCGTGTACGAACACGTCGGCCAGGTGAATCAGACAGACTGGGAGTTCCTGTCCGGCCGGGCCGCCGAGCTCGGCTTCGACGTGGGAGTGGCGCAGGGCAAGTTCTTCTTCGGCCGGCCCGCGGCCGGTCCACCGGTGCCGCTGCGGATCCTGTCCAACCTGATCAGCTTCGCCCCGCGGGTCACGATCGGCAATCTCGCGGCGGAGGCCGAGGTACGGGTCTGGGATCCGCTGGCTGCCAAGGTCGTCACCGGCCGGGCTGCGGTCTCCTCGGCCGACGGCGGTTACGGCACCGAGGTCGCAGAGATGGTGGCCAAGGGCAATGGGAAACCGTTGCCGGCGGCACGATCGGTGGCCTCCGGTGACCTCGGACCGCCTCCCTCGGAGAACGCGCTGGTGGTCAGCGACGATCCTGCCGCCACCTCGGCGACACCGGGTCCGGCCGTCCAGGCGCGGGCCGACGGGCTGGCCGGACGGCTCGCGAGTACGTTCGCCGAGGCGGTCGGGGAGAGCATCGGCGATCCATGGCTGGCGGCCGGGCGGGAGGTCGAGGTGATGGGAGTCGCCGCGCCGTTCGCCGGTTGCTGGATGGTGACCCGGGCGCGGCACGAACTGCAGTACGGCAAGTACCGGACCCGGTTCGAGGTGAGCGGAGGTCAGGACCGGAGTCTGCTCGGCCTTGCCCGGGGAGGGGATGCCGCGGCCGGCCGGATCCCGGGCGTGGTCTGCGGCATCGTGAGCAACAACCTCGATCCGCTGGGCAAGAGCAGGGTGAAGGTGATCCTGCCGTGGCTCTCGCCGGACTACGAGACCGGCTGGGCGAGCGTCGTACAGGCCGGTGCGGGGGAGCGTGGCGGGTCGATGTTCCTGCCCGAGACCGGCGACGAGGTGATGGTCGGCTTCGAGTTCGGCGATCTCCAGCGGCCTTACGTGCTGGGCGGAATCGTGAACAATCGCAGTACGTACGGTCTCGGGGCGCCCGCAGTACGGGCTCAGGGCAACAGTGCCGCGGTGCAGTGGCGTGGGCTGGTTGCTCCCTCCGGGTCCAGGCTGGCCTTCCATGACGAGGTCGTCGGCCGGAACCGGGTCGAGCAGGCCCAGGTCCTGCTCGGCAGCGGTGACGGGAACCTGACGCTGTCGATCGACCAGGTCGCCGGGATCGTGACGCTGAAGAGCGTGCCCGGACAACTGACCCGGCCCGGGGAGAAGGGCCGCCTCGTCATCGAGTGCGGGCCGGGCGGTGCGATCGACATCGTCGCGGGGAAGGGTGGCGCGATCACCGTCGACGGCGGCGCGAGGCTGAACCTCAAGGCTCAGCAGGTGAATCTCGAGGGACAGCAGGTCACCGTCAACGGCACCGGGCCGACCGAGATCAAGGGCAAACCGATCAAGCTGAACTGACGCCGGAGGAGATCAAGATGTCGACACAGGCTGTGGCCGGGGTCCGGTTCCCCTTGGACTGCGCGACGACGGGTGCGTTCGCGCCGGCGAGCGGGACCGCCAAGCTCGAGCAGAACATCAGGCTGGTGCTGCTCACCTACCCGGGGGAACGAGTGATGCGCCCGGAGTTCGGCAGCCGGCTGCGCGACTTCCTCTTCGACGCGGCGACCCCGGCGACCGTGGTCGCGATCGCGGCCGAGGTGGAGCAGGCGGTCAACGCGGGCGAACCGCGCGTGCAGGTGGACCTGGTCGAGGTGCTGCCGGACCCGTCGGTCGACGGGCTGCTGCACCTCACGATCCATTACCGGCGACGCGACACCGGTGAGCCCCAGGAACTGGTGGTGGACTTCGCGACCGATCGGCATCCGGATCTCGTCGAGCCGGCGCCCGGTCCGGCCGGGGCGGTGGCGTGATGGCACTCCCGGCGCCGAATCTCGACGACCGGCGGTTCGACGACCTGGTCGCCGATTCGCTCGACCTGGTCCGGCGGTCCTGCCCGGAATGGACCGACCAGAGTCCGGCCGATGCCGGCACGACCCTGATCGAGGTCTACGCCTATCTGGTCGACGGTCTGTTCCAGCGGCTGAACCAGGTCCCGGACCGGTTGCAGCTGAAGTTCCTCGACCTGATCGGGCTGCGGCTGGTGCCGCCGACGCCGGCCACCGTGCCGGTGACCTTCTGGCTGTCGGCCCCGGCGAGGTCCCCACTGGTTGTTGCCAGAGGCACCGAAACCGGAACGGTCCGGACCGAGTCCGAGCCGTCGATCGTCTTCACGTCGACCGCCGACCTGACCATCCCACCGTGCAGCGTGACCGCGGTGATGACCAGGACAGAGGAAGAGCCCGAACCGGTCGGCCACGACCTCGGTACGTCGGCCGTGGCCGCCTTCGCATCCTCGCCGCGACCGGGTGACGAGTTGCTGATCGGGCTGGACATCGCCGTACCGGCGGTCGCGGTGCGGCTGGAGTACGGCGGCCGGACCGAAGGGCTCGGGATCGATCCGGACGACCCGCCGCTCGTCTGGGAGGCATGGACCGGATCGAGCTGGACCGGGTGCGAGGTGGACCACGACGGGACCGGCGGACTGAACCGCTCCGGTTCCTTGGTGCTGCATGTCCCCGCGGGTCATCAAGGCAGTGTGATCGGTGGCCAGCCGGCCGGCTGGATCCGTGCCCGGGTCGTTGCGACGAGCGATGACCAGCCGGCGTACACGGCGACACCGTTGATCGGCCGGCTGGACGCCTGCAGTGTCGGCGGGACGGTGCTGAGCACGCATGCGGAACTGGTCTTCGACGAGGAGCTGGGAGTGTCCGACGGGATTCCCGGCCAGGTGTTCGGGATCGGAGCGGCGCCGGTGCTGGCGGGTTTCGGTCAGCCGGTGGTCGAGGTGAGCTCGGACGACGGCTGGGTGGAGTGGACCGAGGTCGACGACTTCGCCGGCAGCGGACCGGGCGATCGGCATTTCCGGCTGGACGCCGTACCGGGGGAGGTCTCCTTCGGGCCGGTCGTGCGGCTGGCCGACGGTGGGCTGCGGCAGTACGGCGCGGTACCGGCCCAGGACGCGACCGTTCGGATCCGGGGGTACGCGACCGGCGGTGGGCTGCGCGGGAACGTCCCGCGGGCGGCGATCGGGAGCCTGAAGTCGTCGATCCCGTTCGTGTCGGCGGTGGAGAACCGGGTGGCCGCGCAGGGAGGCACGGACGGTGAGAGCGTGCGTGAGGCGCGGGATCGGGCGCCGATCCTGCTGCGGACACGTGGCCGGGCGGTGACGGCTGAGGACTACGAGGCCCTGACCCGGGAGGCCGTGCCGGAAGCCGCGAGGGTCCGGTGCATCACCGCGGGGACGGATGCGGGGACCGTCAAGGTCCTGGTGGTTCCTGCTGCCGCACAGCGCGACGGAGTGGTGTCGTTCGCCGATCTGGTGCCGCCGGTCCCGCTGCTGGAGAGGCTGGCCGAACGGCTCGACCAGGTGCGGCTGATCGGAACGAAGGTGTCGGTCGAGCCGCCGCGGTATCGCGGTGTCACCGTGGTGGCCCGGCTGATCGCCCGGCCGCGGGTCGACACCGACCGGGTCCGGGCGGACGCGCTCGCGGTGCTCTACCGGTTCCTGAATCCCTTGCCTGGTGGAGGTTTCGACGGGGCGGGGTGGGAGTTCGGGCGGTCGGTGCGATCCGGTGACGTCTACAGCGTGCTGCAGGCGGTCAGTGGGGTGCAGGTCGTCGAGGACATCCGGTTGTTCAGCGCGAACCCGGTCACCGGGGAACGCGGGTCGGAGCAGGCGCGGATCGATCTCGATCGCAACAGCCTGGTCTATTCGTTCGAGCACCTGGTCAAGGTGGAGGACCACTGATGCTGATCTGTGGCGAATGCGGACACCGCAACGGCGAGCGGGACACCTTCTGTGGCGCGTGCGGCGAGTTCCTCGAATGGAGCTCCCAGCGTCTGGTCACCGAGCCACCGGTCGCGACGGAGGAGGAACTCGCCCCTCTGCCACCCAGACCCGGCTTCCTCACCCGCCTCTCCCGAGCCGCCAATGAACTGGTCGGCGGCCCCCAGCTCATGATCACCACCCCACCCAAACCCGGCGCCCCACCGACCCCCGGCGGTCCCCCACCCCTCCCCGGCCGCCCCACCCCGCCCCCACCCGGCTCTGCCGCACCCCCGCCCCCACCAGGCCGTGCCGCACCCCCGCCCCCACCGGGTGCCACCGCGCCACCGCCCCCTCCACCACGTGCCGCCGCCCCACCACCACCCCCACCACCACGCGCCGCCACCCCACCACCCGGCGCGGCTGCCCCGCCACCACCCCCGCCCAGCGTGGCCGCACCGCCACCCCCGCCACCGCCTCGCGCCGCAGTGCCGCCGCCCCCTCCACCACTTGCCGCCGCCACACTCCCCAGCGCTCCCGTCAGAGACACCGCGGACGTGGTCGCCGCGAAGCTGGTTGCTCCGGTGGTGGCGAAGGCAGAACCGGACGAGGTGGTGCCTCAGGTCGTGAAGGAGCGGCCGGCGCCGGTGCGGAAGGCTGCTCCGACGAGTCGGCCGAAGCCTGGGGAACTGATCTGTGCGGAGTGCGGCGAGGGCAACAAGGCCGATCGGAAGTTCTGCCGCCGGTGCGGGCACTCGCTGGCCGAGGCCGCGGTGGTGAGGATTCGCTGGTGGCGACGGTTGCGTCGCGGGCCGCGGGTCCTCGCCGCCGGCACCCGCCCGGCCAGCCCGGGGAACAGCAAGAAGCGGCGCGCCTTTCAGACCACCTTCCGCCGGATCAAGGCCATCGCCGGTGTCATGCTGCTCGGCTTCGGCCTGCTGGCGGGCTTCTACCCACCCGCCCGCACCCTCGTCACCCAGCAGATCGGGAACGTCAAGGAAAAGATCCACGGGGTCGCGGACACGGCCCTCAGCCCGATCCGCCCGGTCTCGGTCCAAGGTGCCAAGGGCCCGGCCGATCATCCCCCCAAAGCCGCGTTCGACACCTTCAAGAACACCGCCTGGCAAGCACCGTGGAACGAGAAGACCCCGCCGTCCCTGACGGTTCAGCTGGATCACCCGGTGGCGCTGCGCAAGACCATCGTCTCCACCGGCGACCCGAAGAACTTCGCCGGCTTGATCCGCCCGGCTCTGCTCGAGTTCAGCTACTCCAACGAGAAGTCCGACCTGGTCCAGCTCAAGGACGCGCCCGGCCCCCAGCAGATCGCGCTGCGCAACGCGACCGGCGTCAGCCGCGTCACCGTGAAGGTGCTGAACGTCTATCCGGCACCGGACGCGAAGAACCTGGCGCTGACCGAGATCGAGCTGTTCGGAATCGGCTGAAAGCCAACAGACCAAGGAGATCCGCGATGCGAGGAACGACGACAGGCCTCGGTACGCCGTACCCACTGGCCTCCCTGCTCCCCGCGGTGTTCCAGGAGGACCCGATCCTGATGCGCTTCACCGCCGCGCTGGACGAGGTCCTCGCTCCGGCGATCAGCGTGCTCGACTGTCTCACCGCGTACGTCGATCCGGCTCTCGCGCCGCCGGACTATCTCGGCTGGCTGGCGGACTGGGTCGGGATCGAGTTGGACGAGACCTGGCCGGTGGATCAGCAACGCGCCGTGATCGCCGGGGCGGTCACTCTGCATCGCGGCCGGGGTACGGTCGCCGGCCTTCGCCGGCAGCTCGAACTCGTGACCGGCGGAGAGGTCGAGGTGATCGACACCGGTGGCACGACGTGGTCGGTCGAACCCATCGACGAGCCCGGCGACCAGCCGGTGCCGACGGTCACGGTCGTGATCAGCAACAGCCGGGTGAGCCCGGCCGCGATCGATGCCGCTGTCGACGCCGCGAAGCCGGCGCACGTAGTACACGAAGTGAAACTGCTCACCGGCGGGAGGTGAACCCCGGTGGCTGATAGCTGCCCGGGACCACCAACACCGGCGTCTGTGCGCGGATGCCGGTGCCGCTCACGGTCGCGACCACAGGCCAGGTACCGGCGCTCGTCTGTGGGAAGACGAGAACCGGAATCGACAATGTCCCGTCCGGCTTGGTGACCGTGTTCAGCAGGGTTCGGCTGCCCGGCGTCACGAGAGCGATCGCGACCGGCCGCCCGGGGGGAAAGCCCAGACCGCTCACCGTCACGACCCTGTTCAGCCGCACCACCGCCGGATTGGCGAGCAGCGTCGGTTGCCGGCCTTGGCTCTGCAGCGAGATCAGCCGGCTGTACGTCGGGTCGCTCGCCGCGATGCTGAGCACGCCGTCGCGTCGGCCACCGCCTTGCGGTGTGGCAGTGACCTCGATCGTGCAGATCCCACCGGGCGCGAGCGTCGTACCGGCGCAGGTCGTCCTGCCTACCGTGAAATCGCCGATCGTGAAGCGCGGCCCCTCCAGCAGGCCGACGGCGGACACCGTGATCGGAACCGACGAACCGTTCGTCACCAGCAGCGATCGTGGCGCACTGGGGACCAGAGTCAGCTGGGGAGCATCGAAGGTCAGCGGATCCGGTGTGATCACCAGGCCACCGACCGGCGCCGGCGGCTCGACGCCCTCGGCATCGAGCGCAGTCTCGACAACCCTGCCGTCAGCCTGTACTACGCGCAGAACGGCCTCCTTCCGCCCCGTTGCGCCCGGACGGAAGGCGACAGACACCGCGCAGGATCCGGTCTCGTACAAAGTCGCGCCGCTACAGTTCTCTGCGCCGGACACTGTGAAGTCCTTCGCATCCGGTCCGGTCAGGCTCAGCTGCCCGAGCCTGAGCGGCCCGAAGCCGACGTGGTGCAACACGATCGTGCGAGCCAATGAGTTGCCAAGGGCAACGGATCCGTACGCCGTAGCGATGCCTTGCAGCTGCGGCCGGAAGGTTCGGGTGAAGACGGCGCCGGCGCAGCACGGGTCCGGCAGGAGATCGGAGCCGGCAGAGGTGAAGACGACGACCGAGCCGTCCGCCGACAGGTGCGGCGCTTCGCTCGGACCGCTCGCCGGGCAACTGCGGCCCGGCCCGGCGGCGCAATCGGTCTGCGCGGACGGCGACCCGAGTTCGCCCAGCAGGCGGGACGATCCGGCCTTCTCCCGCGCGCTGTCCACGGTCAGGTCGCGCAGGACGATCGCGGTCCGTTCCGTCCCTTGGGCATCACCGTGCAGACCGTCGGCCGAGCTCTGGAAGGCGAGATAGCGCCCGTCGCGGGACAGGGCCGGAGCCGAACCCTGCTGAGGATCGCCGTTCGCGTCCCGGGAGGCGATGGTTGCCGTCGCCGCGGCGCCGCCGGCGGGACCCAGTACTCCGGTGCCGGCCGGGTCACGGTCGACGACGAGGATCTCGGTCGACTCGGTACCCGGGAGGAAATCCTCGTAGGCGATCAGCCGGCCGGTACCGGAGATCACCGGGTGGCCACTCCGCCCCGAGTATTCGCCGTCCGGCAGGAGATCGACCCGGTCGATCCGGCCGGATGCCAGATCGAGGACCTGCACCGACCACGTCGGGCCGCCCGGACCGCTGTAACAGCCTGCTGGACAGATACCTGCGGTGAACACGACATGTCGACCGTCCGCGGAGACTTCTGGCGGGTCGGCTGTGCCGAAATTGTCGGGAAGGTTCTGCAGTGGGCGCCGGAACTGTTCCGGATCCGGTGCTTGCAGGCGGCCGGCCTGATCCTTGATCAGCCGGGTGACCAGGACTGTGTTCCGGCTCGCACCGACGGCACGTTCGTTCCAGGCCACGGTGGTCGCGTCGGCCGACAGGCTCGGTGTCGAACCCACGGGGGCGAGTTCGTCGTCCGGCGGAGTGCTCAGCCACAGGTAGTGGTAGTCCATCGTGCCGTCCGGCCGGAGTTCGTCGAAGACGCTGTCACCGTCGGGATCGCGGTCGCAGACGATGACATGCCGGCCGTAGGCGGGGAACCCGTCCTGCAGGTTGGTCGCATCGCTGTCGAAAGCGACGTACCGGCCGTCGGCGGAGATCGACGGATGGCCGCTGTCGGAGTTGCCGCTCTCCTCGAGCAACGATGACCGCAGTACCGGCCTGGCCGAGCCGCGGACCGCGCCGAGGTAGGTCACGGCGGCCGGAACACCTCTGGTGATCAGGACGGTGTGCCCGGGCGACTGCCGGTCGCGGACGTAGATGTTCTGTACTTCATTGCTTTCGGCCACTATCGGGTCGAGCGCCGCGCGGGACTCGAAGGCGACGAAGCGGCCGCTGTCGGAGATCGCCGGTGCGGTTGCCCGGGCCGCCGAACCGGCCCCGCCGTCGGTGGGAACGGAGACGATGTCGGTTGCTCCACCGGACAGCGCGGATGCGGCCGACGCAAAGCTTGCCAGCAGCAACGAGCCGGTCAGGACCAGGGCGGGCATGCGTCGATTCACGGTGACCTCCCTGCTCGGCTGACCTCGATCGTAGGAGCCGGACCCGGGCCTGAGTTGCCCGATGGCCGGAGCCTCCGGGCGGCCCGGTTTTCCTCATCGGGCAGGAAAGGTGACGCGTCCGGTTAGCCCGGGACGGCTGCCCCGCTCCGGCGTACCGGGTGACCCTGATCGGTATGGCAGCCACGGTGTCCTTGTCGGACGAGACCCTCGAGATCGTGCCCGGTGAGACCGGGCGGTGTGAGATCGCCATCAAGAACACCGGCAGTCTGGTCGATCAGTTCTCGATCAGCCTGGTCGGTGCCCCCAAGGACTGGGTGACGATCGAGCCGCCGGTGGTCAACCTGATGCCGGCCGCGAGTGCGACCGCCGCCGTGGTGTTCGCGCCGCCCCGGTCGTCCGAGGTGGTCGCGGGCACACACGCGTTCGGCGTCCGGGTCGGTTCGCGGGAGGAGCCCGCGGCGTCGGTGGTCGAGGAGGGCAGCGTCGAGGTGGCGCCGTTCCAGGAGATCGTCGCCGAACTCGTGCCGGGCAAGCGGCGGGCCCGGCGCCGGACCAAGTTCCGGCTGGCCGTCGACAATCTCGGCAACAGCCCCACCGCAGTACAGATCTCGCTGGAGGATCCGGACGACGAGCTGGCGCTGGAGACCGCGACCCCGACGATCGTCACCGAGCCCGGTACCGCCACGATCGTGAAGATCCGGGCCGCCCCGCATCGCCGGTTCCTCCGCGGACAGCCGAAGATGCTCCCGTTCCAGGTGGTCACCAGGGCCGGTGGTGAAGAGCCGGTCAAGGTCGCGGGGGTGGTTCAGCAGGAGCAGTTGATTCCGAAATGGCTGCTGCCCGCGATCGCGGCGTGCGCCGTACTGGTGGTTGCCGCGATCGGGTTCTGGTACGCGTTGCTCAAACCTGCGGTGGAAACAGTTGCGACGGAGCAGACCCAGGAGCAGGTCGCAAAGGCGGAGACTGCTGCCTCGAAGGCCACGGCAGCGGCGCAGCAGGCCGGTGCGGCGGCAACCGTCGCGCGACAGGCAGCCGGACTGGAGACGCCGTCACCCGGCTCGAAGCCTTCGGCGGCCTCGTCGGCGAAACCGACCGCGAAACCCAGTCCGGCGCCCGGTAAGCCGTCGGGGACTCCCGCGCCGAAAGGGCCGCTGAGTTTCCGCATCGCCACCAACGCGAAGGTCGTGACGGACGGCTCGTTCACTGACTTCAAGTACACGGCGCCGGACAAGCGGAGCAAGGTGGACATCGCCGATCTGGTGTTGCAGAACCCGCGCGGCGACACCGGGATCCTGCGGATCTCGATCGGCGAGGACGTTGTGCTGGAGACCGGGCTGGCGAACTTCCGGGACCTCGACTACCACTACCTCGAACCGCTGCACGCCAACCCTGGGCAGCCAGTGGTCGTCTCCGTCAACTGCGCGGCTCCTGGGACGGGCACGGACCACTGCAGTCCCTCGGTGTCCTTCTCGGGCAAGCTGTCATGAAACGCTGTATCAGCTCCGAGAACGTTGTATCAGTGACTAGATCAGGCCTTCCCGCAAGGCGTAGGCGACTGCGTGCGACCGGTTGCGGAGCTGATAACGCGTCGTCACGCCGTGCAGGACGTTCTTCACCGTTCGCGACGAGTAGCTCAGCTGCTGGGCGATCTCGTCGGTGTCGAGTCCTTCCGCGACCAGTTTGAGGATCGCGGTCTCCCGGGCCGACAGGCCGGCCATCCGCAGGCCGCGCGGGGTGAGCACTGTGTTCTGGACATGGGAGACCTGCTGGAACAACCGGCGGAGCAGATCGGGCGGCAACTCGGCCTCGCCGACCGCTGCCCGCTTCACCAGGTCGGCGAGTTTCGCGGGCGTGACCTCGGGCCGCCGGATCAGGGCACAGACGCCGGCCTCGATCACCGCGACCAGGTCGCTGTCGTTCAGCATCGCGACGACCAGGATGATCTTGTCCAGGCCCCGGCGGCGCAGGTCGGCGACGAGGTCGAGGGTGACGGTGTCGGGGGTCTCGGCCGCGACCACCGCCACCACCGCGTCGTCGAGCTGATCGTCGTGGACCACCCGGAGATCGGGCTCGAACCGCAGCTGACTCTCCACCCCGGAGCGGGAGATGGGATCGGCGGAACAGGCATAGACGGGCACGCGCAGATTCATCAGTTTCCTCCCCATGTGATGACCTCGTCCTAACAATGCGCGATCGGTTGGTCACTCACCCTAGGGCTGATCCCTAGGCCCGCCCCGGGGAGCCCACCAGGGGGCCGATCTAGACTCACGGCCGTGACTGGATGCCCTGCCCGGTATGACGAAGAGCTGGGGATGTGGGTGGTCGACGATCCTGTAGAGGTCCGGCACGTGTTGCTCGATCCGGCGACGTTTCGGCCGGATAACGCTGTGGTGGCGCATACCGCGTTGTCGGTGAAGGCGTTGCGGGTGTTGCAGGGGGTGGGGTTTGCGTTGCCGGCGGCGTTGGCGAATAACGCGGGGGAGTCGCATCGGGCGATTCGGGGGGCGGTGGCGCGGTTCTTCAGTCCGGCGCGGGTCGCGGCGGTGGAGCCGTTGACTCGGCGGTTGGTGAGCGAGCGGGTCGAGGGCGCCTTCCGGAAGCTGCAGACGGGGGCGGTGGACCTGGTCGAGGAGATTGCTGCGGAGCCGCCGGCGTTGGTATTGCTGGAGATGCTTGGGGTGCGCGACGTCGACGTACCGGCGTTGAAGGCGTGGAGCCGGGAGTCGCTGGAGTTGTTCTGGGGCTGGCCGGATGAGGATCGGCAGTTGGAGCTCGCGCACAGTGCGGCGGAGTTCTACGGATGGTTGCGCAAGCGAGTGCAGGCGGCGCGTCGGCAGCCGGGCGACGATCTCTTCGGGGTGATGGTCGGGCTCGGACTGAGTGATGAAGAGGTGTGCGCGGTTGCGTACTTCCTGTTGATCGCGGGTCAGGAGACGACGACACAGTTGATCTCCGCCGCCTTCTATCGGGTGATCGGGTCCGTGGTCGGCGATGCCGGCGAGCTGGTCGAGGCCGTACTACGGGAGTCGTCGTCCGTACCGACCTGGCGCCGGGTGACCGCCGGGCCGGTGACTGTCGGGCAGGTGGAGTTGCCCGCGGAGGCGCCGGTGCTGCTCGGGCTCTCGGGACATGGTGGGCCTGCCGATCTGGCGTTCGGGCTCGGGATTCACCGGTGCCTGGGTGCTGGGCTGGCCCGCCTCGAGACGCGGGTGGCGCTGGAATGCGCCGGGCCGCTGCTTTCCGTAGTACGGGCTGTTGAAGTGCCTCCGATGATCGAGCTGCTGTCGTTCCGGGCGCCGAAGCGGGTGCTGGTTCAGCGGTCGCCGGGGGATACCAGGCCGGTTTCGTAGGCGAGGACGACGGCCTGCGCCCGGTCGCGGAGGGTGAGTTTGGCGAAGATCCGGGCGACGTGGGTTTTCACCGTCGCCTCGCTCAGCGTCAGCTCGGTGGCGAGCTCGGCGTTGGACAGCCCATGGCCCATCAAGGTGAGCACCTCGAGCTCCCGGGGCGTCAGGGCCGCGAGATCGCGATGGATCGGCGGGCTGGGTCGGTGCGGGTGTCGCGAACCGCTCCACCAGCCGCCGCGTGATCGAGGGAGACAGCAAGGCGTCGCCCGTGGTGACCAGTCGGACCGCCGCCGCCAGATGCTCGGGGGTGACGTCCTTCAGCAGGAACCCGCTCGCGCCGGCCGCCAGAGCGGCGTACACATAGTGATCCAGATCGAAGGTCGTGAGGATCAGAATCCGGCAGTCCGTCGGCTCGGCCAGGATGCGGCGCGTTGCCTCCAGGCCGTCCATCGTCGGCATCCGGATGTCCATCAGGACGACGTCCGGTGCCAGCCGGCGGGCCGCTTCGACGGCTTCGGCGCCGTCGGCCGCCTCACCCGACGACCTCGATGCCGCGCGCGTTCAGGATCATCCGGAACCCGGTGCGCACCAGGGCCTGGTCATCGGCGATCACCACCCGGACGGCGGTCGTCACAGCCGCTCCAGCGGGATCTTCGCCCGGACCCGGAACCCGCCACCCAACCGGCGCCGCGCATCGAGGTCGCCGCCGTACACGGCCACCCGCTGCCGCAACCCCAGCAGCCCGCGTCCCTCGCCACCCGCCACGGGCGACCGCCCACCGGTCAGGATGCTCGGCCCGGTGTTCAGGATCTCCACCCGCAACGCATGGTCGGCGTACCGCACCGTCACCTCGGCCTTCACCCCGTCGCCGTGCCGGAGCGCGTTGGTCAGCGCCTCCTGGATGATCCGGTACGCCGTGACGTCGACCCCGGCCGGAAGTGGTCGCGGCTCACCCGAGATCCGCACCTCCACCGGCAACCCGGCGAAGGCGATCCGGTCGATCAGCGGACTGAGCCGGCTCAGACTCGGCTGTGGAGCAAGCCGTTCGTCATCTTCACCACTGGCTGAAGGTGCCAGTAGACCCAGCAGATGCCGTAGTTCGGCCATCGTGTCGCGCCCGGCCGCCTCGACCGCGAGCAGCGCTGCCTCGGCTTCGTCCGGCTCGGTCGCCAGCACGTGCCGCGCGGCCCCGGCCTGGATCACCATCACGCTCACGTTGTGGCTGACGATGTCGTGCAGATCGTGGGCGATCCGGGCCCGCTCGGCATCGACCGCGGTCTGCGCGGCGCTCTCCCGTTCGCGCTCGAGCAACCACCCGCGTTCCTCCAACGCGCGGGCGTGCGCCCGCTTCGCCCGGACGAAGGCCACCGCGAGCGCCACGGCGGCCAGGCAGGCCACCAGGGCAACGAGCAGCCAGATCGTAGTCACAGGAACCACTGTCCCAGTGGCGCTCCGGATTCCGCATCATCCGCGAGGGCCACGCCGTACATCTCCGGGATGACCGGGCGCGGACATTACACCGGCAGGCTGACGTCCGGCGGGTGCGTGCGGTCCTAGCGTGAGCGCATGACGGATGACGAAGGCAACGGACAGGCGGTCGTACGGCTCACCGCCGTACGCAAGGAGTACGGCGACTCTGTCGCACTGGATGGGGTGTCGCTGGAGATTCGCGCCGGCGAGGCGGTTGCGGTGATGGGACCGTCCGGCAGCGGCAAGTCCACGCTGCTCAGCATGGTCGCCGGTCTGGACCGGCCGACCTCGGGATCCGTCGTGGTGCACGGCGACGACCTGGGCAAGCTGGACGAGAAGGGCCTGGCGCTGTACCGGCGCCGGCGGATCGGCATGATCTTCCAGTTCTTCAACCTGCTCGACGACCTGTCGGCTCTCGACAACGTCGCACTGGCCGCGCAGCTGACCGGTACGTCGGCTTCGGCCGCCCGGAAGCGCGCCGAGGAACTCTTCGACGAGCTCGGCATCGCCGACCGCCGGAACATCTACCCGGCGCAGCTGAGCGGCGGCGAACGGCAACGCGTCGCCGTCGCCCGGGCACTGATGAACCGCCCAGCCGTGCTGCTGGCCGACGAGCCGACCGGCGCACTGGACACCCGCGCCGGCGAGCAGGTCATGGACCTCCTGCTGGACCTCAACCAGATCGGCCAGACGCTGCTCCTGGTGACGCACGACCAGCAACTCGCGACGCGGTGTGCCAGCCGCGTGATCGACTTCGTCGACGGGCAGATCGCGGGCGAGCGCAGCCTGGAGCGTGCGTCGTGAGCGCCGTCTGGCCGGTGTCACGAGCAGCGGTCCGCCGGCGACGGATGCAGACCGTGGTCATCGGAGTGGTCGTGATGCTGTCCACCACGATGATCGTCGTGGCGCTGGGACTGCTGGCGGCGTCGAGCGGCCCCTTCGACCAGGCCTACGCGCGGCAAAGCGGCGCACACCTGGTCGCGTCGTACGACCGGACGAAGGTCAGCGATGCCCAGCTCGCCGAGGCGGCGCGGAGTGCCGCAGCCGTGGCCGGGCCGTTCGGCCAGGCGACGCTCGACCTGAACGGTGGTGGACCAGCAGCGTCTCTCGTGGTGGTGGGACGCGCGGATCCCGGCGGAACGGTCGACCGGCTCAACGTCTGGAAGGGACGCTGGGCGGACAAGCCGGGCGAGATCGTGCTGAACCGGAATCCGACCGACTCCATCGGGCGCGGTGCGCCGACGCTGGGTGACACGGTCACCGTGGCCGGCAGTCACCGGCTGACCATCGTCGGGTTCGCCTACAGCGTGAGCGGATCGGCTGACGCGTGGGTCGCCCCGGCGCAGATGACGTCGTTGAAGCCGACCTCCACGCAGATGCTCTACCGCTTCGCCCAGGCCGCGACCAACGAGCAGGTGTCGGCGGGCGCAGTCCGCGGTGGTCGCCGGTCTGCCGACCGGTGCGCTGGTTGGCGCCCAGTCCTACCTTCAGTTGCGGGCACTCGCCACCGGCGAACCGAACACGTTCGTGCCGTTCCTGATGGTGTTCGGCTGGCTGGGACTGGCGGTCGCCGTACTGATCGTGGCCAACGTGGTCAGTGGTGCTGTGGTGTCCGGCTTCAAGCACATCGGCGTACTCAAGGCTCTGGGGTTCACTCCTACGCAGGTGATGACGGTCTATCTGGCGATGGTGTCCATCCCGGCGATCGTCGGCTGTGCCGTCGGCACTGTGCTGGGCAACGTGCTCGCGCAGTCCTTGCTGACAAGGGCTTTCGAGAACTACGGCGCGGGTGGGGTCGGCGTACCGATCTGGGTGGACGTGGCCGCGATGCTCGGCGTACCCGCGCTGGTGGCGCTGTCCGCTCTGGTGCCTGCGCTGCGAGCGCGCAGTCTGTCCGCTGCTGAGGCGATCAGCGCGGGGAGTGCGCCGCGGGCCGGGCGTGGGCTGCAGGCGCAGCGGTGGCTGAGTGGCACGCGGTTGCCGCGGTCGGTGAGCCTCGGCCTCGGGCTTCCGTTCGCCAGACCAGCCCGTACGGCGCTGACGCTGGCGGCCGTCGTACTCGGGGTCACCAGCGTGACGCTGGCGGTCGGACTCGGGAAGTCGTTGACCAGCTACCAGACTGCTGCGAGCCGGGTCGGTGCTGTCGACCTGGCGATGTTCGGGGGATTCCAGGAGAGCGGTCCGCCGCCCGCTGGTGAGGAGGCGCCTCCCGCCGCAAAGCTGAGTGACGCGGAGGACGAGGCATTGCTGCGGTCGACCCCGGGCGCTTCGTCGGTGACTGCGAGCGCCGAGCTGCCGATGCGGCTGGCCGGGACGAACACGGACTTGCGGGTGTCCTTCTATCGCGGGGACTTCGAGCAGCTCGGCTACCGGATCCTCGACGGGCGGTGGTTCGACGGGCCGGGGCAGGTGGTCGTGTCCGAGCGGTTCCTTCGCCAGCGCGGCCTGGCGGTCGGCGACTCGGTCACCTTGCAGTCGAAGGGCAAGAGCGTCCAGGTACGGATCGTCGGGAAGGCGCTCTACAACTCAGGCGACGAGGTGTTGTCGAACTGGCAGACGCTGGCGCTGGTGGCACCGGATCTGCGGGCCTCGCTGTACGAGATCAACCTGAAGCCGGGCACGGACCTGGACAGCTACGTCAAGGCTGTGCAGGCCGGCGACTCGGGGCTGATCGAAACTCCCGGTCAGGAGTCGGGCACCTTCGTCGCTATCGTCCTGGCGACCGTAGTACTGCTGACCTTGATGCTGGGGACCGTGGCCGCGCTCGGCGTCTTCAACACCGTCGTCCTCAACACCCGCGAACGCCGCCGGGACCTCGGCATGCTCAAGTCGATCGGCATGACCCCGGGCCAGGTCGTCGTGATGGTCGTGACCTCCATGGCCGCGCTCGGCGCGCTCGGCGGGCTGCTGGGCATCCCGTTGGGCATCATCGCCCACCGCTTGGTGGTCCCGGCCATGGCCAACGGCGCCCAGGTGGAGATCCCGGCCTTCATGCTCGACGTCTTCCCGATCCCGATGCTCGCCCTGCTCGTCCTGGCCGGCATCGCGATCTCCGCCCTCGGAGCCTTCCTCCCGGCCCGCTCCGCCGCCCACCTCACCATCGCCGAAGTTCTCCACAACGAATGAGCGATTACAGCCTTGCTGAGCTGCACCGATACCCTTTGGGCGTGACTGAGCATGAGCTGGTTCTGGTCGTCGACTTCGGGGCGCAGTACGCGCAGTTGATCGCGCGGCGGGTGCGCGAGGCGAAGGTGTACTCCGAGATCGTGCCGTCCTCGATGCCGGTCGAGGAGATGCTCGCCCGGCAGCCGAAGGCGATCATCCTGTCCGGCGGACCGCAGTCCGTGTACGCCGAGGGTGCGCCGCGGGTCGACTCCGCGCTCTTCGAGGCGGGGGTGCCGGCCTTCGGGATCTGCTACGGGTTCCAGGCGATGGCGCAGACGCTCGGCGGCGACGTACGCCGTACGGGACTGCGCGAGTTCGGCCGGACGCCGGTCACCGTGAGCGAGGCGGGGACGCTGCTTGCTGGGATTCCTGCTGATTTGAACGTGTGGATGTCGCACGGTGACGCGGTGCACGCGCCGCCGGTCGGATTCGAAGTACTGGCTGCTTCTTCGGGTGCGCCGGTGGCGGCGTTCGAGAACCTGGGCAGCAAGCTGGCCGGTGTGCAGTGGCACCCGGAGGTGCTGCACTCGCAGGCCGGGCAGGCTGTGCTGGAGCACTTCCTCTACGACATCGCGGGATGCAGTGGCGACTGGACGACGACGAATGTGGTCGACGAGCAGGTCGAGCTGATCCGTCAGCAGGTCGGCGACAAGCAGGTGCTCTGCGCGCTGTCCGGTGGCGTTGACTCGGCGGTCGCTGCAGCGCTGGTGAGCAAGGCGATCGGTGACCAGCTGACCTGTGTGTATGTCGACCACGGGCTGCAGCGGTCGGGTGAGTCGGACCAGATCGAGAAGGACTTCGTCGCTGCGACCGGGACCCGGCTTGAGGTGGTTGACGCCGAGGACCAGTTCCTGGGCGCGCTGGCCGGGGTGACGGATCCGGAGCAGAAGCGGAAGATCGTCGGGCGCGAGTTCATTCGCACCTTCGAGGCGACTGCTCGCAAGCTGGACGCCGATCGGCACATCGAGTTCCTGGTGCAGGGGACGCTTTATCCGGACGTTGTCGAGTCGGGTGGCGGGACCGGTACGGCGAACATCAAGTCGCATCACAACGTCGGTGGGCTGCCGGACGACCTGCAGTTCTCGCTGATCGAGCCGCTGCGGACGCTGTTCAAGGACGAGGTGCGTGAGCTCGGGATCGCGCTCGGGCTGCCGGAGACGCTGGTCTACCGGCACCCGTTCCCCGGGCCCGGGTTGTCGATCCGGATCATCGGCGAGGTCACCAAGGACCGGCTGGAGATCCTCCGCGCGGCCGACCTGATCGCCCGCACCGAGCTGACCGCGGCCGGGCTGGACCGCGACATCTGGCAGTTCCCGGTGGTGCTGCTGGCCGACGTCCGGTCGGTGGGCGTCCAGGGCGACGGGCGCACCTACGGGCACCCCGTCGTACTGCGGCCGGTCACCAGCGAAGACGCCATGACGGCCGACTGGGCGCGTCTCCCGTACGAGGTGCTCGAGAAGATCTCCACCCGCATCACCAACGAGGTCGACGAGATCAACCGGGTCACCGTCGACATCACCAGCAAGCCCCCGGGCACCATCGAGTGGGAGTAGCCGCCGGCTGAAAGGCACCCGCCCCGTCGCAGCCTCCTTCGTCGGCTGTCTCCCACCCACCCCGACGCCGCTCGTACCTCGCGGCTGGAAGAGCCGAGGTGCCGGGGGAGACTCAGTGTCGTATCCGAGCTGGTGCGGGATGAGGCGGGGGTCAGCTCCTTTGCGGTTTCTCGCACGAATTCAGGCCACGAGCAAACGGAGGCCGAGCTCTGCCGCGTCGAGGGCGACGAGTTCACTGTTGCGCTCGGCCCACCGGCCTGAGGAAAGGTCGTCGCGGAGGCTGCGACTGCCCGCTGCTCGGCATCCGGTCCGACTCTGGTCCATACCGATACCGCGCGGCGTACATGCTCGTCCAGGTATGCCTCGGGCCGGCGCCAGTAGGCCTCGAAGAAGCCGTCAGCGCAGTCCCACGGGATGAGCACCGGCTCCAGCCGGGCGCCGATCGCGCAGGTCAGCTCGTCCACCGAGGGCCGGCCGGCGACGAGGCCGGCGACCTCGGGCAGGTAGTCGCGGGTGAGCCAGAACCGGTGACGCCAGCCGGGGTCACTGGCGTCGTGCGTGAACACCACCACGCGGCGGGCCACCCGCCGCATCTCGCGCAGCCCGGCGATCGGGTCGCTGCCAGTGATGAATGGTGCTGACGGCCATCGCGGCGTCGAAGGACTGGTCCTCGAACGGGAGGCTCTCCGCGCCGGCGTCCACGCATCGCGCCGCGCCGGCGGGACGCTGCGCCCGCATGACCGCCGACGGTTCGACCGCGGTCACATCGCGGTCGGAGGGCTCGTAGGAGCCGGCGCCGGCCCCGACATTCAGTACCGTCCGTGCGTCCCCGAGCGCATCCCAGATCTGCGCGGCGATCCGCGGCTCAGTCCGCCGCGTCGCCGGGTAAGCGGATCCGATGGCTTCGTACAACTGCGCACCGAAGACCTTCAGTTGTGCCTCCGGCGTTGTCCTGATTCCCATGGCCCGCTCCTTCAGTTCCGCTGTCGATGGCCGTCACCATGGCCGCAGCGCGCTCGCGCTGTTCCAGCAGCAGCCCGCGCAGCCGGTGCAGGTGCGCGACCGCGTCGGTAGCCGGGTCGTCCACGAGTCCGCGATCTCCCGCAATCCGAAGCCCAGCCGCCGGTAGACGAGCACCTCCCGCAGTCGCTCCACGTCGCCTGCCGAGTAGGCCCGGTAGCCGGCCGCGGTCCGCGCGGATGGCTGCACGAGGCCGATCTCGTCATAGTGGTGCAGCGTGCGAACGCTCACGCCGGCCAACTCGGCCACACGTCCCACGGTCAGGTGTTCCTCCACGCCACGGACTATGCGGCATGACGCCACGTGAGGGTCAAGCGCGTCTGAGGGTCCTGATAGTGGCTGGGAGGCCGGTGATCTCCTGCATGTGCGGCGCAGCTACCTGTTGAAGCAGCCGACGGGCGTACGGCGCGACCGCCTCGAAGTACCGGCGATTCATCGTGACCCACTGCGCGGGGGAGGAGAATCCCGGCACATGACCTCCTACCGGTTCCTGGACGCCATGGGTGACGTCGTCGAAGAGGGCGACTTCGAGGACCACGCCGCAGCCCTCGCCTGGGCGAGGGACGGCGATCACGACGAGGACGTGCAGCGGGTCGAGTACCTGGACCTGGGGCCGCAGCGCGACTGGCGCTGGGCGGGTCCGCTACTCGATTGACGACGTCAGAGGGACAGGATGACCGTCGCCGAGGTTCCGTCGCGGTAGGTGACGTGGACGGGGGTGCCCTTGGAGGCGTTCAGCAAGTCGTTGCCGGGGAGCCAGAGGGCGAAGTGGCCGCCGGAGATGGTGGCTGCGACGGGGCCTCGGGTGGGGCTGGTGTAGGTGACCGACGTGACGTCGGGGGCGGCGGTGCCGACGGCGACCGAGAGGTCGCGGCCGTCGATCGAGGTGGTGCCTAGGTCGGTGGCGGACAGGCCGCGGCTGTTCGGGCGGTCGGCGTCGACGGCGGTGCCGATCGATCCGACGTTCGACTTGAAGAAGCGGGTCGACTCGTCGGTGATGCAGAGGGCGGAGAAGCCGTTCTGGCCGGCGAGCACCACCAGGGTCCAAGCACCGCGCTTCTCCGCGATCGCCGTACCGGCCGACTTCAGTTGATCGGCGTAGCCCGCAGACTTTCGTGCGGAGCGGCAGGAGCTCGCGGCGTCGGCTCGCTCCGATGCCGACAAACCGGTCGGTGTCGCGGTCCAGGTCGCGAAGGCCTTGTCGCCGCCGAGCGCGGACGGCAACACCACCGCGGCGACCGTGGCCGCGGCCACCGCCCCGACCGCGATGGAGATCTCGCGGCGGCGGCTCTTCCGGGGGCCGGTCGCCGGGAGGCCGGGGTCGCTGGCCAGGATGCGTTCGAGATCCGCGCGGGCGCGGGGGCCGTTCGGGTCGATCTCGCGGTCGGCGGGATCGAGCGTCCGTAGTACGGGGAACTCGTCGGTGATCGTCATGAGGAGTGCCTTCCAGCCGGAGAGAATGTGGGTTCGGGCAGGTGGTCGAGGCGCGCTCGCAGTGCGCGCCGGGCGCGGCTGAGCCGCAACCGGAACGCGACCGGCGAGATCCCGAGGACCACTGCGGCCTGTGGCGCAGCCAGACCATCCAGTACTGCGAGGGCGAGCGCCTCCTGATGAACCTCCGACAGCAGGTTCCAGGCCTTCGCCAGATCGACCTGCTGGATCACCAGATCCGCATCACCGTCAGTTGCGGTCGAGGTGATCGTGGCCAGCCGTACTGCGAGCGCACGCCGCCGATCGGAGCCGCGTCGGGTGTTCATGATCGTGTGGCGAGCGACTCCGAAGAGCCAAGCCCGAGCGTCGAGAGGCTCGTCCGGTACGTCGGCCAGCCGCCGCCAAGCAACCAGGAACGTCTCCGCAGCGACGTCCTCGGCGTGACTGTGCTCGACCCGGCGCTGAGCGAACCGCACCAGGTCCGCATAGGACGCCTGGTAGAGCGCACTGAACCGCGCCTCGGAACTGTTGGTCATACCCCGAACCTGTCCGGCACAGACCCAAGTGTGTCGCCGGAGTTGCCGATCAGGTCTGTAGGCGGTTCTCCAGCGCGTCGGCGTCGGCGGGGCGGCCGAGGGTGCGGAGGCGGTCGACCAGGAGCCAGCCGGCGCGGTACCAGGACTCGTCGCCGGTCGGCAGGCCCGCGAAGATCTCCTGAAGCATCGCCTCGTCGGTGGTGCCGTGCTCGGCGATCAGCAGCCGCGCGTTGATCAGCTGGCCTTCGTAGCCACCGCGTTCGTAGTACTGCGCCGCGCTGCGCGCCTCGGCGACAGCTTCCTCCACCGACCCCTGCTGCAGCTTCAGCATCGCCAGGTCCCAGTGGATCCCGGCCTGCTGGAACAGCACCGACTCGTCGGCCGACGGAAGCGACTCCAGCACTGGACGCGCCCGGTCGAGCAGCTGGACTACCAGGTCGAAGTCACCGGAGTACCGGGCGGACTGGGCGCCCAACCGGATCGCCTGGACATACGCGAGCGGCAGCTCGGCCGTCTCGAAGTGCTCGGCGGCCGCGAGGAACACGTCGACCGCCTCCTTGTCGCGGTCCATCCGTTCGAGCAGCAGACCTTCGTCCTGGCGGATGTTGCCGAGCCACTGCGGATGCGCGTCCTCCGGCGCAGCGGCGAGCAGCGTCCGTACCTGCGCGAGTGCTTGGTCGAGTTCGCCGAGCGCTCGATAGGCATCGACCAGTACGCCGCGGACGTCGGCTTCGAAGCTCGCGAGCACCGGCTCACGTAGTACGGGCAGTGCCTCTTCTCCGGTCTCCGCTGCCTCCAGCGCGCGGCCCGTGAAGAGGTAGGCGCGGGCGAGTTCGAGACGGCAGAGTGCGATGTGGATCTCGGCGTCGGGGTCGCCGATCGCCAGCGCGATCGCTTCCTCGAGGTCCGGGACGGCCTCGTCCGGACGATCCAGCGCGATCCGGATCCAACCGCGCTGACGGTAGGTGAACGATCTCGGTACGTCGTGCTTCGTCGCGAGGCCGGCGGTCGCTGCAACCTCCGCCTCTTCCAGCCGTTCGAGCGGGACCAGCAGGTTGCACTGCAGGATCCCAGCGGCGGCCCGCAGTTCGTCGTCGGTGTCCGGCGCCGTACGGAGAATCGCCAACTGCTGCAGGGCTTCCTCGACCCGCTCGGCCTGCGCGAGCAGCGTCGCGAGCGAGTACTGCCAGCCTCCTCGGCGTCGCGGCTCGTCGTTCGTGATCAGCCAGCGCAGCGGCTCCTCACCGGTCGCGAGCCCTTCCGAGATCTGCCCGAGCTCGCCCAGCGCCCTCGCGATCCGGCCGCGGTCGCGAAGCAGCCGGACCTCCTCACCGAGCTCGGCGTACAGGGCAAGCGCCTCGCGCCAGGCATCGAGAGCCTCCTCGCCCTGGCCCAGCAACGACAGCCCGCGGCCGTCGAGCAGCCGGGCCTGGTCGAGTTTGGAACGCTCTTGCTCGGGCACCTCGTCAGCGAAAGCCTTCCAGGCCGCGATCGCCTGGTCGCGACGGTCGTTCTGCCAGTCCTCCTCGGCCTTGTCGAGCCAGCCGCTGCCGACCGGATCGGGGCCCACAGCAACTACTTCTTCGGGGGCAGGTGCCGAAGCCTGGGCGCGGACATAGGCGCGCCGCGCAGTCTCGGACAGCGGGAGATACTCCACCCACGGCTCGGCCTCGAGGATCGAGCGGATCACGGCGCTCTGATGCCCGGTCGAGTTCCGTACGTCGAACTGCGCCGCCAGCTCCAGCGCTCGCGCCGCCAACTGGGCGGACAACTCGCTTGAGGCGATGTCGGTGTCCTGAGGCCGCCGGATCATCAGGTCGGCCCGGCTCAGGGCCAGCGCCGCCGCGGCCGCGAACCGCATCTCGGCGAACGTCGTCGGCGGGTCTGCCAGTTCACCCAGGTGCCGCTCGATCAGCTCGACCGCGCGGGTCTCGTTGCCGGTCCGGGCGCAGAAGATGATGTGGTCGGCGTACGTAGCCAGTTCGCCGGGAAGCCCGCGGAGCTTCCGGTAGGCCCGGCGATGCGCCTCGGCCGCTTCGGAGTACATGCCCTCGGCAACATAAGCGGGAAGCAGCGCGGTCAGCATCTGCTGCGGCTGCTCGTTGCAGGTCAGCTGCCCGTCCAGTACGCCGGCCGCCAGCGCCACCGCTTCGGCAGGCTGTCCGGTCTCGATCAGATGCTGGGCCTTCGCCGTGGGGTCGCAGCCGATGCAGTCGGACAGGTCGTCGCGTGGCGCGGTCGACCACAACCGGTACTGCTCGGCCGCGGTCGCCTCGTCACCGATGTGGTTCGCGACCAGCCAGCGATAGTGGTGCACGGCCTGCATGCTGTGCCCACCGGCACGCCAGCGTCGCTCCATGTCGTCCACTACCGCGTACGTCTGGTCGAGCGACACCTCAGGGAACTTCGAGAGCGTGCTCGGCACGTACTTGAAGCACCACAAGAACGTGTGCGCATGCGCCTGGTACTTCGCCGGATCCGCATCCCAGTCGGTCACACACCGCGTGAACGGCACCAGCGACTTCCGCGGCTCCGCACCCATGATGTACGCCGTCACGAGGACGAGCCGTGCGTAGAAGGCCAGCTCCTGATGAGGTGACGCATCGGCCCGGCGTACGACGTCCTCCAGCAAGGCCGAACGCGCCTTCCCGTACGGCGTACTCATGGCTGCGTTGAGCCGCTCGATCAGCTCGTCTTCGCTCATCGCGGATCCTCCTGGTTCGGGACAGCCTGGTCCAGCAGGCCGAGGAAGGAGCGGTTCACCAGTGCGGAGTCCGCCGGGCTGATCGGGTGGTAGCCGAGCATCAGGGCGTGTCCGTAGAGCCCTTCGACCGCGAGGCGCGCGAGTTCGGGATCGACCAGGCCGGCCATCCGGCGTACGAGCGGACTGCGGTGGTTCAGGACGAGCTGCGGGCGGCTGTCGTCGTGCGTGTCGAGGGCGCCGAGCACCTCGGACCAGAGCGCGTCGGCCTTGCTCTTGGTGGAGCGCAGCTCGGCCGCGAACTGTGCGGACCGGTCGACCAGGTAGATCGCGGGCAGACCGGCCGGATCGAAGGCCCGTACGACGACCTCGCAGCCGACCGCGTCGAGTGCCTCCTGGGCGAGCCGGACGAACGGCCTGAGTTCGAGCTCGGTCTCCGGAGCCAGACTGTCGAAGCTGGTGCTCAGCTCGGTCGGGTCGAAGCGGCTGACGGTCAGGCCGGGAACGACCTCGGGCAGCCGTTCGAGCAGCTCGGTGTCGTAGGTGTAGCCGCCGTTCACCACGGTGAGCTGCTGGGCGGCGGCGACTGCGGCCAGCTGGCGGAACTCCTCGATCGTGGCGACGTACCGGATCTCGTTGTTGCGCTCGTGCAGCTCCGCCGAGGTCATCCTGCCGTGGTTCGTCTCGAACCGGAGCCAGCGGTGCACCAGTCGCAGCATCTCGTCGTCGTGCAGCGCGAGCGCCTTCACACCGAGCTGGTGGATGCCGAGGAAACGGTCCAGCTTCTGCGGATCCGTGCTGCCGAGGCGAACCAGCCAACCTCTGAGCTGCGCCCCGAGAGCATCCCGGGTCATCTCCAGGTTGCCGTCGTCGAACAGCGCTTCGCGGCTGGCAGTCGGGCGGAGCTCGGAGGTGTCGATCACGGCGCGGACGAAGAACGCCCAGTCCGGCAGGAGTCCCTCGACGCCTTCGGCCAGCAGCATGCGCTTCAAGTACACGCGATGGGTGGCGCGCTCGGCCGGGTTCGCAGGGAAGGGCAGCACGAAGGCGACGCCGGTCAGCCCGGCTCCCGGATTGCTGAGCGGGATCACGTCGAACGGGGTGAAGCCGAGCTTGTCCTGCGCATACCCGACGAGCTCCGCGCGCTGGGCTGCGCCGGTGCTCTCCCAGGGCGCCTTGCCCTCGGTGACCTGCTCGCCGTCGACGCGGATCTCGAGCGGGAGCAGTGCACCGAAGAGCTTGATCAGCTCGATGACCGTGGCCTGCTTGAACCACTGCTCGGCACCGCGACGCGCTGTGAGCGTCACCGTCGTACCGGTTTCTGGTTGCGGCTCTGCTTCGGTGATGGAGTAGCGGCCGTCCGCCGTACCGACCCATCTGGTGGTGGGACCGCCGGTGGGCTGGGTCAGTACTTCGATCTCGTCCGACACCATGAAGGCCGAGAGCAGACCGATCCCGAACTGGCCGAGGAACTCGGTCCGCGCGAAGCCGATCTCGTCCCGCTTCGAGCTGCGGCCGATCGTCGCCAGCAGCTCGCGCACCTCGTCGGGCCGCAGCCCGATCCCGGTGTCGGTGATGCTGAGCTTCGCCGGCCCGGTCCGTACGTCGATGCGCCCAGGCGCGTCCGGCTCTTTCGCCTGCCGCGCGGTGATCGCGTCGACGGCGTTCTGCAGCAGTTCGCGCAGGTAGACCCGCGGACTGCTGTACAGGTGATTGCTCAGTAGATCGACGATCCCGTGCAGATCGACCTGAAAGTTCTCGCTCCCCATCCCCAGCCTCTCGTCCCGCCCCGGCTGGCCCACGCTACGCCATCCAGGTACCAGCCTTGCGGGTGGCGAGCGCTCAGATACTGCGGCCATACCCCAAACGCTTTCCTTCCTTCCCTTGTCTTTGCGCGTTGGGTGGCGAAGCGGTCAGATACTGCGGAGGAGGAGACCGAAGAACTTGACGACCCGGCTGCCCTGGGTGGCTCGGCCCCAGTGCGTCTCGAAAGTTTCGAGGAACTTGGTCTGACCCTTGAGACGGTCCAGGTCCTCCGTCAGCACGATCGTCCGGTTGGGGTCGCTCGAGAGGCGCAGGGTGGCTCCTTGCTGCCGGCACTTGTTCCCGGCGACACCGGTGGCAAGGCCGGTGGAAACCACGTCGGTCAGGTCCTCTTCGGCCAACGCGTCAAGGGTCTTGCCGTAGGCGTGGATCGCCAAGGTGCATTGCACGAGCGCCTTGCCGGCCGGATGCACGCGGCCCGCTCCGCCGATCAGCGCCAGTTCGCCGTACTCGACGAGCTTGTCCGCGAACAGTTCGTGGGCCTCCCAGTCGAGGCTGTGCAGGAGATCGATCGACCAGGTCAGTGCGCTCGGCGGCACGGTGGCCGTGATGACACCCTTCGGGGTGAGCAGTACCCGGTCGGACTGGAAGATGCTCCGGAACGACTTGATGCGTGTGCTGTCCGACCAGCTGAAGTACCGGGCGTCGAGAGTGTTGTGCAGTGTCCAGACGGCGTCGCTCTCGTTCCGCAGGTAGGTCTCGGTGCCTTGGTCGGTGGTGCAGGCGACGATCTTGTCGACGTACTGCAGCTCCGCGGGAGTCTCGGTGGCGATGAGCAGGCCGTGGTGGAAGTTCGACGGGCAGGCGGTATCCGGGACCTGGTAGGTCGCGCGTTCCGGGGCGACCGGCGTGGTGCTCGGTGGAAGCTTCGGGAGCGTCCAGGTCGTATCTGGCGGCGATGGGCTGCCTTGGTCGTTGTTGTCGCAGGCCGCAGTCAGGCTGAGTGCGAGCAGCACGATGATTCCCCGCGCGATGACCTTCATTTCGAACCCCCCGGTCCTTGTGATTGTGACTGTAGGTCACGGAACCTCTGGGTGGAAGGCGTCAGGCTGACTTGAAAGCTGGCCGAACATGTGTTCGACTGTCGTTCATGCGATGGGCTGGACAGCAGATCGACGTGGAGACACCGGGGGCGTTGCCGGGGCTCGGGTTGATCGCGGGTCTGGTGCGGAGCGTGACGACACCGGAGTTCCGCGGGGTGACGTTCCATGAGGTGGTCGCCCGGTCCGCGCTGAACTCGGTGCCCGGCACCGGACTGCCGTTCAACTGGACCGTCAATCCGTACCGCGGCTGCACGCACGCCTGCCGGTACTGCTTCGCGCGACCGAGTCATCGCTACCTCGAACTCGACCAGGGGCTGGACTTCGACCAGCAGATCGTCGTGAAGACGAACGTCGCCGAGGTGCTGCGCCGCGAGCTCGCGCGACCGTCCTGGGGCGGTGAACAAGTTGCCCTCGGCACCAATACCGATCCGTACCAACGGGCAGAGGGGCGTTATCGCCTGCTGCCGGGCATCATCGAGGCGCTGGCCGACTCCGGTACGCCGTTGTCGATCCTGACCAAGGGCACGCTGCTCAAACGCGACCTGCCGCTGCTGACGGCTGCCGCCGAACGTGTGCCGGTGGGAATCGGCATCTCCCTCGCGCTGGGCGACGAGGAGTTACGCAAGACGCTGGAGCCGGGAGTGCCGTCGGTGCGCGGCCGGCTGGACCTGATCCGCGCAGTCCGCGAAGCCGGCTTGCCTTGTGGAGTGATGGTTGCGCCGGTGCTCCCTTGGATGACTGACTCTGCAGAGCAACTCGACCACTTGTTTGCCCAGTTGGCCGAGGCCGGCGCGACCGGCGTCACCACTCTCATCCTGCACCTGCGCCCCGGCGTCAAGGAATGGTTCATGGGCTGGCTCGCCGACGAACGCCCGGACCTGGTGAAGCGCTACGAAGACCTCTACGCCCGCGGCACCAACGCGTCTCCCAGCTTCCGCCGCGCCTTCGAAGACAAGGTCCGTCCGCTCTTGGACAAACACGGCTTCGGCAGATCCTCCCGCCACCGCTCGAGCCACGACCCGGTCAAGCCGCTCGGCATCGTCGACGTCCCCGGCGACGGCTCAGAGTCCGGCTGGGGCGAACCAGACCCCACCCACGACCGCTTCCGCCGCCCCCGCAAACGCCGAGCCCCCGTCCCCGCCATCACCCCAGACCTCTCCCAGGACACCCTCTTCTAGCTCCGCGCTGCTCCCCCGCTCCGCCGCTCCCCGCTCCCGCCTCGCGCAGCGATCCTGTGTGCGGCGAGCCTCTCCCCGTCAGGGGCGATCAGCGTTGGGTGAGGATGTCGGGGCCTGACTCGGTGATGGCGACGGTGTGTTCGGCGTGGGCTCCTCGGGTGTGGTCGGCCGAGCGGAGGGTCCAGCCGTCCTCGTCGATGACGTAGGTGGAGCCGGGGCCGTGCCAGAACCAGGGCTCGATGGCGATCACGTGGCCGGGGCGGAGTTTGAGACCGCGACCTGATGGACCGCCGTTCGGGACGTGCGGGTCTTCGTGCATGCGCCGGCCGATGCCGTGGCCGCCGAAGTCGAGGTTGGTGCCGACGCCGGCCCGGTGACCGATCGCTCCGATGGCCGCTCCGATGTCGCCCAGACGAGCACCAGGAACAGCAGCAGCAATCCCGGCGGCCAACGCCTCTTCCGTGACGGCGATCAGCTCAAGGTCTTCGGGAGCAGCTGTGCCGACGACGAAGCTGGTCGCGGAGTCGGCGCACCAGCCGTCGATCGAGGCACCGCAATCGACGTTCAGCAGGTCGCCGTCCGCGAGCCGGACGTCGCTCGGCAACCCGTGCAGAACGGCGTCGTTCACCGACGTACAGATCACGCCGCTGAACGGGATGGTCGCGAAGCCCGGCTGGTACCCGTCGAAGAGCGACACGGCACCGGCGGACCGGAGTACGGAACGGGCGACCTCGTCCAGTTCGCGGAGCGAGACGCCGATCCTGGCTTCGGCCTTCACCGCGGTGAGTGCGGCGGCGACGACCTTGCCCGGCGGCGCGCATCTGTTCGATGTCGGCGGCCGTCTTCAGTTCGACCATCAGCTTCTTCCTCAGCATCACGTGATAGTTATACCGGTACTTTTATCACGCTCAGGGTCTGCTGCCCGTCACCCGATCGAGACCCAACCTTTCCGCCGAACAGGGCGTCTTCCAAGCAAGTTACCGGGGGCTTGAGTGGGGGAAGACGATGCGCGGTGCTCGGGGAGGTCTCGCGCTGTTGCTGGCCGGGGTGGGGGCGCTGGTCATGCTGTCGAGCTGCGCAGACGTGCCGGCGCAGCAGAACAGCAACAACAGCCAGAACAGCAACAGCAACAGCGGCAACCAGGGGAGCGGTTCAAGTGAGCCCAGCAAAGCCCCCGACAAACTGACCCTCGTCGCAACCGGTGACGTCCTCCTGCACGAACGCCTCTGGACCACAGCGAAACGCGACGGCACCAACGGCAACTGGGACTTCGCGCCGCTGCTCAGCGGCGTCAGACCACTTGTCCGGTCCGCCGACCTGGCGATCTGCCACCTCGAAACCCCGCTTGCCCCGAAGGGCGGCCCGTACTCCGGATACCCGCTCTTCCAGGGTCCGCCGCAGATCCTTCCCGCGCTCAAGCAGACCGGGTACGACGCGTGCTCGACCGCCAGCAACCACAGTTTCGACGGCGGCGCGAAGGGAGTCGACCGCACCCTCGACGCGATGGACCAGGCCGGCCTCCGGCACATGGGCACGGCCAGAACCCCTGAGGAAGCCGCGACGCCCACCATCGTCGAAGTACAAGGTGTGAAGGTCGCATTGCTCAGCTACACCTTCGGCTTCAACGGTTTGCCGTATCCGAACGGCGAGACCTGGCGTGCGGGCAAGCTGGATGTGCCCGCGATCAAGGCGATGGCGGCGAAGGCGCGCGAGATGGGCGCCCAGATCGTCGTGGTCAGCTGCCACTGGGGCGACGAGTACTCGCCGAAGGTCAATCCGCAGCAGAAGTCGATCGCCGCCGAACTCCTTGCCGATAGCAACATCGACCTCATCCTCGGTCACCACGCCCACGTCGTCCAGCCGATGGAGGAGATCGACGGCAAGTGGGTCGCCTACGGACTCGGCAATCTCGCGGCGGCCCATCGTGAGCCGAACAGCCGCAAGGCGGAAGGACTGCTGGTCCGCTTCACCTTCGAACGCACCGGCGACCGATGGAAGGTCCAGCAGGCCGCGTATGTGCCGTTGCTGGTGACCGACACGGTTCCGGTGCGCGTTCTCGACGTACGGCGTGAGCTCGCGAAGCCGGGCTTGTCCGCGACGCAGCGGGCGCGGTTGGAACTCGCCGAGGAGCGGACCCGCGCGGCCGTGCAGTCCCTCGACGTAACCCCGGAAACCCTCTGACGCCGGAATCCTCCGGCGCCGGGAGTCCGCTGAGAAAACCCTTTGAGCGAAGGAAGTTCCAGGCTCTACAGTCGGGCCATGTCTATCAACTACTTCGTGATGGTCCGTCGTGCCCGCCTCCGGGCAGGCGCGGGGTGCCTGGGGATGGCATCCGCTCGATAGTCGTTGGGCCCAGCGCATCGTCGACTCCGCCGGGATCAGTCCCGGGGAGCTCGTCCTTGATGTCGGAGCCGGCCTCGGTGCATTGACCGCGCCGCTGGTCCGGGCCGGGGCCCAGGTGGTCGCCGTAGAGCTCCACCCTGGCCGTGCCGACCGGTTGCGCCGGCGGTTCGCGGACGCACCGGTGACGGTGGTCCGGGCCGACGCGGCCGATCTGCGGTTGCCCCGCAGACCGTTCCGGGTGGTCTCCAGTCCGCCGTACGGGATCTCCACCGCGTTGCTGAAGAGGTTGCTCGCGCCCGGCTCACGCCTGGTCTCGGCCGACCTCGTGCTGCAGCGCGCGGTGGTGAACCGGTGGACAGCACGCACGACCCGGCACTACGACCTCTCGATCGGGATCCGCCTTCCCCGCAAGGCTTTCACCCCACCGCCCCACGTCGATTCAGCCGTCCTACTCATCCGCCGAAGATAAGAAAGGCCCCGCCTCCCTGAGCCAGGGAGGCGGGGCCTCATGAGGTCACCCGTGCCAGGACCGCCACAGAGCGGCGTAGGAACCGTCCTGCGCAACCAACTCGTCATGGCTACCCAACTCGGTGATCCGCCCGTCCTCGACGACAGCGACCCGGTCAGCATCGTGAGCCGTGTAAAGCCGGTGAGCGATCGCGATCACCGTCCGGCCTTCCAGTACTGCGGCCAGCGAACGCTCCATATGCCGCGCCGCCCGCGGATCGATCAACGACGTCGCCTCGTCCAGCACCAACGTATGAGGGTCCGCCAGCACCAGCCGCGCCAGCGCCAACTGCTGCGCCTGAGCCGGCGTCAACGCAAGCTGCCCCGACCCCACCCGCGTATCCAGACCATCCGGCAACGCCAACGCCCACTCCCGAGCATCAACCGCTTCCAACGAAGCCAGCAGTTCGTCATCGGAGGCATCCGACTTCGCCATCGCAAGGTTGTCCCGCAGCGTGCCCACGAAGACGTGATGCTCCTGCGTCACCAGTGCGACCTGCTGGCGCAACTCGTCCAGCGGCAGCTCGGTCATCCCGACCCCGCCGACCGTCACCGACCCGGTCCGCGGCGGATGGATGCCCGCGACCAGCCGCCCGAGCGTCGACTTGCCCGCTCCGGACGGCCCGACCATCGCGATCCGCTCACCCGGCTGAACCGTCAGATCCACACCGTGCAAGACATCGCGCCCGTCGACGTACGAGAACCGCACGTCGCGCGCCTCCACCAGCTCACCCGACGGCGCCCGGCCGGATGGCGTCCGGTCGTCCGGTACGTCGGTGATGCCGAGCAGCCGGGCGAGCGCGGCGCCACCGATCTGCAGCTCGTCCATCCAGGAGATCAACCGGTCCACCGGATCGATCAGCTGGTTGACGTAGAGGACGCCGGCCGTGACAGCACCCAGCGAGACGTGCCCGCCGAGATGCAGCCAGCCGCCGAACAGCAGCGTCCCGACGATCGGCACCAGGTAGCCGATCTCGACCACCGGGAAGTAGACGGTCCGCAGGCCCAATGTGTACCGCTCGGCGTCGTACGAACCGCGGATGTCCTTGTCGCCCTGCCGCACGCGCTGGTCGTACCGCTGCAGCGCCTCGACAGTGCGCGCGCCCTCGACCGTCTCGGCGAGCGAGCTGGTCATCTGCGCGTACGCCGCGTTCTCGCGCAGATACCCGTCCTTGGCATAACGCAGATACCACCTGGTGCTCAACGCCAGCACCGGAACCATCGCGAGCAACGGCACCAGCACCCACGGACCGACGAGCACCGCGGCGCCGACCGTGAACAGCACGGTCACGAACGCCACGATCGTCTCCGGGATCGCGAGCCGCACCGTCTTCGACAGCGCATCCACGTCACGCGAAGTACGAGTCAGCAGGTCGCCCGTGCCGGCGCTCTCGACCGTGCCGATCGGCAACGCCAGCGCGTTGTCGACGAAGTCCTCGCGCAGCTCGGCCAGCACCTGCTCGCCCAGCGCGAACGAGCGATACCGCGCCCACCGCGTGAGTAGCGACTGGACCACCACGAACACGGCGATCACCAGGATCACCTGGTTGACCTTGCTCGCGGTCGTCCCGTTCTGCACGTCCTCGACCAGTCCACCGATCAGCCGTGGCGCGATCAGCCCCGACACCGCTGCCAGCGCATGCAGACCCAGCGCGATCAGCAGGGCCCGCGGATGGCGTCGCGCGAGGCTGCGGGCATACCGGCGTACGTCGGTGGAACTCGCGACGGGCAGGATCTGTCTCACGCGCGCACCTCCTCGTCCTCGGTCTGCCTGGTCACTGTGTTGCGGTACTGCGGTTGCTCCTCGAGCAGCTGCCGGTGCTTGCCGACAGCAACCACTCGCCCGGCGGCGACGAAGATCACCTCGTCGACCCGGTCCAGCAGCAACGGGCTGGAAGTCAGTACTACGGTGCTCCGGCCGGCCCGGTGATCCGCCAGGCGCTCGGCGATCCGCATCTCGGTGTGCGCGTCCACCGCCGAGGTGGGCTCGACCAGCACCAGCACGGACGGATCCGCCAACAGTGCGCGGACCAGGATCAGCCGCTGCCGCTGTCCACCCGAGAACGACCGGCCCTTCTCCTCCACATCGGAGTCGAGCCCGTCCGGCAACGCGACCAACACGTCCTCGGCGGACGCAGTACGGATCGCTGCCAGCAGTTCCTCATCCGTACGCCGGTGCGCCGGGTCCAGCTCGTCGCGCAAGGTGCCCGTGAACAACTGGGTACCTGTGTCGCTCACCAGGATCCGGTTGCGGAGATCTGCCCGGGTCGCACTGGCCAGCGTCACCCCGCCGTACCGGACCTCGCTGCTCGCGTCGTACCGGCCGAGGCGGTCGGCCAGCTCGGCGGCGCGGTCGGCCTCGGCGGAGACGATCGCGGTCAGCAGGCCGTCCCGGGCGCGGATGCCCGAGACCGGGTCGACCAGATCGCCGCGCTCCGGCAGCCGGACCGACTCGGTCGGCTCCACGATGTCGGTGGTCAGCGCCAGCACCCGGTTCACCCGGCCGGCCGCGACCAGGCCGCGCATCAGCGCGTTGGCGAACTCGGTCGCCGTCCGCAGCGGAAGCACCAGGAACATTGCATATCCGTAGAAGGCCAGCAGCGTGCCGGCGCTCAGCTCGCCGCGCAGCGCGAAATGCGCTCCCAGCCCGACGACGCTCACCACGAAGATGCCGGGCAGCAGGACCTGGGTCGCGTCCAGCACGGACTGGATCCGGGCCACCTTCACACCGGTACGCCGAACCTCCTGCGACTCGTCGCGGTACCGGCGTGAGAAGGACTCCTCGCCGCCGATGCCGCGCAGTACGCGCAGACCGGAGACGATGTCGGAGCCGAGCGAGTTCAGCTCGCCGACCGCCTGGCGCTGGGCGAACTGCTGCTTGTGCAGCGGCCGCAGCATCGGGCCGAGCGCGAACAACATCACCGGCACGCCGATCAGCACGACCAGGCCGAGCACGGTCGACGACTGGAGCAGGATCACGGCCACCACGACGAAGGAGACGATCGAACCGGCGAACCGGGCACAGACCTCCATCAGGTTTCCGATGTAGGACAGGTCGCCCGCGCCGATGCTGACCACCTCACCGGTCGCCAGGTTCTTCGGCAGCGTCGCGCCCAGATCGGCCGACTTCCGGGTGATCACCTGGACCGTCCGGTACGCCGCCGAGAGCCAGTTCGACACCGCGAACCGGTGCCGCATGATGCCGGCCAGCGCCTGCACGATCCCGACCGCGGCCAGCGCGGTGGTCCACACCAGCAACCGGTCACCGTCCCGCGCCGCGACCCCCTGATCCACGGCCTTCCCAAGGATCGCCGGGATGAAAGCCTGCGACCCCATCCACAGGATCCCGAAGCTCATCCCGCCCAGGAGCGTGCGCTTCTGACCGCGCGCCACCCACCACAGATAGCGGGCAGGCGAACGGTGATCCGGCGTACCGGGGTCGGCAAGAGGCAGCTGTTTCATAGGACTCTCAGGCTAGGTGCCCCCACCGACAGCCCGCATGTGATTAAAAGGGGGGCGGGCCGGACTGCGCAGTACCTGCTGACTTCATCTTGCGTTGGGCAACGAGTTCCCGGCGGCGCCATCTGTAGCGCCTGTCCTGATTTCATGCTGGTGATCGCGCATCGTGGAGCGAGTGGCTACCGTCCGGAACACACGCCGTCGGCGTACCGCTTGGCAGCGGCGCTGGGGGCCGACTACCTGGAGCCCGACCTGGTCGCCACGCTCGACGGCGTCCTGGTGGCCAGGCACGAGAACGAGATCTCCGGTACGACGGACATCGCGGATCACGCGGTGTTCGCGGACCGCCGGATCACCAAGATCGTCGACGGGACCGCCGTCACGGGGTGGTTCGTGGAGGACTTCACCTACGAGGAGCTCTGCACGCTCCGCGCCAAGGAGCGGATGCCCGCGCTGAGGGCCGCCAACACGGCGTACGACTGCCGCGAGCAGATCCCGACCTTCGATGATGTCGTCGCGCTGGCCCGGCAGGAGTCCGCGCGGCTCGGGCGCCCGATCGGGGTGATCCCGGAGATCAAGCACCCGGCGTACTTCCGGCACCTCGGCCTGCCGCTGGAGGAGCTGCTCGCGGAGCGGCTCTCCGCGCTCGGGCTGTACAAGGGCGAGGCGATGGTCCAATCGTTCGAGCCGACCAGCCTGCGTCGCCTGTCGGTGATGACGAGCGTGCCGCTGGTCCAATTGGTCGACTCCGAGAACGCGCCGAACGACTTCCTGCGGACGGGCGACGGCCGAACCTTCCTGGACCTGATCGAACCGGCCGGCTTGCGCGAGATCTCGACGTACGCGCAGGTCCTGGCGCCGCACAAGGACCTGGTGATCCCCAGGACCGCCAGCGGCGAACTCGGCGAGCCCACCAAACTGGTGGACCAGGCTCACCGCGCCGGCCTCGCCGTCCAGGTCTGGACCTTCCGTGCGGAACGCCGCTTCACCCCGACGGGCCTCGACCTCGCCGGTGAGCTGGCCCGCTTCGCCGCAACCGGCATCGACGGCGTCTTCGCCGACCACCCCGACATCGCAGTCGCAGCATCCGCCAGGACGTCCCTGAAGGTCTAGAACTGCTCGAGGACTTGGCTTGGGGGCGGCAGCACGGTGACAGGTCGTCGGGGCCTACCGAGGAGAACTGTCACCGTGCTGACGGCGTTGGGTGCGGAGCTTCAGCAGTAGAAGCGCCCGCCGGCGCCGGCGCCGGACCAGGGTGGCCCGGGCGGCCGGGGTCATGCGGCCGGCGGCTTGTCGTCGTAGATGCGGGCGGCGATGTCCGACTCGGGGGTCGGCTGGTTCACGTTCTGCTGAACGTTCTGCCAGACCGCCTTGCCGTCGGCCTCCGGCATCACGATCCACGCGATGACGTAGCCGATCAGCGCGGTACCGCCGGTGATCAGGGTGAGTCCGACGATGCCCAGGCGGACCAGGGTCGCGTCGATGTTGAGGTACTCCGCGAGGCCGCCGGAGACACCGGACAGCATCCGCTGGTTGCGCGAGCGGCGAAGGACCTTGCCGGACAAGTTCGAGAACGGTGCAGTGGAGTTCGTCATGTGCTCCACTCTGCCGCCGCACACCCCGCCACCACATCGGGATCGGACCCGACCCACCCCTGACCCGACCCCTGCCCACACCTTCACCCCACCCCTGACGACTTTCGTCTACCCCCGGTACGGCGTACCGGGCGGGGCGCGGTCGCCCACCACCCCGACCACGTCGTCCCACCGGTCGGCGGGGTGTGCAGGAGGGGGCTGGCTTGCACTCGGTTGGGTCGAGTGCTAATACTTGGTTAGCACTCGAAGGGCGAGAGTGATAACTGCTCGCGCCCGGACGGTGTGACCATAGACGGCCTCGATGAGGTGCCGGAGAGGTGGCGGGACGTGACCGCCGCACCGAAAGCACCGTCCGTCGCGGGCATCCGGCCGGCTGAACAAAAAACTCGACGCGGGAGGACTCGCGGAGAATGCCCAAGCTGATTTCTTTCAATGAAGAGGCGCGCCGCGGCCTCGAGCGGGGTATGAACACCCTCGCCGATGCCGTCAAGGTGACGCTTGGCCCCAAGGGCCGCAACGTCGTCCTGGAGAAGAAGTGGGGCGCCCCCACGATCACCAACGACGGTGTCTCCATCGCCAAGGAGATCGAGCTCGAGGACCCGTACGAGAAGATCGGGGCCGAGCTCGTCAAGGAAGTTGCCAAGAAGACGGATGACGTCGCTGGCGACGGCACCACCACGGCGACCGTGCTGGCCCAGGCGCTCGTGCGCGAGGGTCTGCGCAACGTCGCCGCCGGCGCCAACCCGATGGGCCTGAAGAAGGGCATCGAGAAGGCTGTCGAGGCCGTCAGCGAGCAGCTGCTGGCCCTGGCGAAGCCGGTCGAGACGCGGGAGCAGATCGCGGCCACCGCCTCGATCTCCGCCGCGGACACCCAGGTCGGCCAGATCATCGCCGAGGCGATGGACAAGGTCGGCAAGGAAGGTGTCATCACCGTCGAGGAGAGCAACACCTTCGGTCTCGAGCTCGAGCTCACCGAGGGCATGCGCTTCGACAAGGGTTACATCTCGCCGTACTTCGTGACGGACACCGAGCGGATGGAAGCGGTCCTCGACGACCCGTACATCCTGATCGTGAACAGCAAGATCTCCAGCATCAAGGACCTGGTCCCGGTGCTGGAGAAGGTGATGCAGACCGGCAAGCCGCTGGCCATCATCGCCGAGGACATCGAGGGCGAAGCCCTGGCGACCCTGGTCGTGAACAAGATCAAGGGCACCTTCAAGACCGTCGCCGTCAAGGCGCCGGGCTTCGGTGACCGCCGCAAGGCCATGCTCGTCGACATCGCCGTCCTGACCGGTGGCGAGGTGATCTCCGAGGAGGTCGGCCTCAAGCTGGACTCCGTGGACCTGGAGCTGCTCGGCCAGGCCCGCAAGATCGTCGTCACCAAGGACGAGACGACCATCGTCGAAGGCACCGGTGACGCCGACCAGATCTCCGGCCGGGTGAACCAGATCCGCGCCGAGATCGAGAAGTCGGACTCCGACTACGACCGCGAGAAGCTGCAGGAGCGGCTGGCCAAGCTGGCCGGTGGCGTTGCGGTGATCAAGGTCGGCGCGGCCACCGAGGTCGAGCTGAAGGAGCGCAAGCACCGCATCGAGGACGCCGTTCGCAACGCGAAGGCGGCCGTCGAAGAGGGCATCGTCGCGGGTGGTGGCGTCGCGCTGCTGCAGGCGTCGGTGATCGCGTTCGAGAAGCTGGAGCTCGAGGGTGACGAGGCCACCGGTGCCGCCATCGTGCGGTCCGCGGTCGAGGCACCGTTGAAGCAGATCGCCGTGAACGCCGGCCTCGAGGGTGGCGTCGTGGTGGAGAAGGTGCGCAACCTCGAGCCGGGTCACGGTCTGAACGCCGCGACCGGTGAGTACGTGGACCTGATCAAGACCGGCATCATCGACCCGGCCAAGGTCACCCGGTCGGCGCTGCAGAACGCAGCCTCGATCGCGGCGCTGTTCCTCACCACCGAGGCAGTCATCGCCGACAAGCCCGAGAAGGCCGGTGCCGCCCCGGGCGGCGCCCCCGACATGGGCGGCATGGACTTCTGATCTCCTGAAGTCCTCGCTAGACAAAAGAAGCGGTCCCAGCCGAAAGGCTGGGACCGCTTTGCGTTGTCAGGAAGTCACTTTGCAGAACGACGCGTAGTGGTCGCCGGTGTAGTAGACGTACGCCGGGTTGGTGACCGGTGAGCCGCCACCGATCAGCCGGCGTGCGCCGCGGTCGGACGAGCCAGGGGTCTTCACGGTGTACTCGTGGTAGTAGCCGGTGGACTGCGAGGGCAGGATGCCTTCCCGGTTCTGGAAGACGGTCCCGTCCTGGCTGTACGGGAACGGCCCGCCCGAGTGGATGAGCCGCAGGGTGTCGGCAGCCTGTGACGGCAGCGAGCTGAGTGCGCAGTTGCTGATCGCGGCGACAGCCGACGGTACGGCGTACGAGGTGGTGGTGGGCGCGGCGGTGAGGCCGAAGGTCGCGATCACGGAGAGGGCGGTCAGTGACTTCGTGAGGTTTCGCATGGTGACAGGCTGCCCCGGATCGATCGCAGTCGGTCATCCCAAAGATGAATACTCGGTGGACTATGACCTCAGCCGAGACCTAGGGTCCGCGGCATGGAGGAAATTTGAAGATTCGGACCGCCGTCGAGGCTGACCTCGACACCATTCACACCCTGATCGCCGAGCAGTCGCTCAACACCGTCACCAGGCCGCGCTTCGACGAGTACCTCGCGTCCGGCGCCTACCGCTACGACTGGATCTGGGTCGCCGAGACCGACGGCGAGATCGCCGGACTGGCCATCTGGTGGGGGATGGAACAGAACGATCGCCCGTTCAGCATCGACGGCCTGTACGCCGTACCGGGAGTCGACCGGGTCGCTGTCTGGACCGAGCTGATCCGGACCACGCTGGCCACCTTCCCTGCTGAGGCCGAGCAGCCGGAGTACCACCTGTTCCTGCCCAACGGCTGGCGGGACAAGCCGGAGATCGTCGCCGAGCTGGAGCCGCGGCTCGAAGCTGCCGCGGCGGCGGGGTTGTCCGGGCTGACCGAGCGGCTGCGATACGAGTGGACGCCGTCTGACGGGTTGCCGGCCCGGTCGACGCGGTTGCGCTTCGAGCCGGCCGACGACGAGGCGTTCGTCGGGGTGTTCATCCAGGTGATCGAGGGCAGCCTCGACGCGTCGACCGCGCGGGACGTCGCCCGGATCGGGGTCGAGGGCACCGCGCGGGAAGAGCTCGAGATCTACAAGTCGATGCCGGGCGATCGGGCCTGGTGGCGGCTGGCGTATGACGGCGACGGCAAGCTGGTCGGCTTCGCCATGCCTTCGGCCAACAACGGTGGTCCGGTTGTCGGCTATCTCGGTGTGGTCCCGGAGCAGCGCGGTCACGGCTACAGCGACGACCTGCTGGCCGAGATCACCCATCTGCTGGTGGAGACCGGGGCCGAGCGGATCCGGGCCGACACGGATCTGACGAACAAGCCGATGGCGGCGAGCTTCGAGCGACAGGGTTACCGCAACCACGCCGTACGGATGGTGGCTTCCTACCCGATCGCTTGATTTCCCCCCGCGCGAGGTGCAGACGGCAGCCGTTCGGGCCCCTATGCTCTCCTGACATGTCAGACACCTCCGGTCGTGACCGGAGCCAGGGGAGCCGCCGCGATGCGTGATATCGCGCTGCTGCTGCACGTTGCGGCGGGCATCGTCGCTTTGATCTTCGGACCGCTGGCCATCGTCTTCACCCTGCGCCGCCGGCGACTCAACTGGGCGAGTGAGACCTACCACTGGGCGGTCGCGGTGGCCTGTCTGTCGGCGCTCGTGATGGTGCCCTACGAGTGGGGCGAGCTCTGGGTCTTCTGGCCGATCGCCGTCGCCTCGTACCTGTTCGTGTACTTCGGCCAGCGGGCCGCCGAGGAAGCCGGCGGCCTCTGGTACCGCGGCGTACTGCGCGGCTACGGCGGCGGCTGGATCGCCTTGTGGACAGCCTTCCTGGTGATCAACGTCCCGGATCATGCCTGGAGCTGGGCGATCCCGATCGTCGTCGGCTCCACCGTCATCGAATGGCTCTGCTTCCGCCCAGCCGCTGCCTGGATCAACAGCTAGCGGCTGCTGTCTACTGACCACGTTCTGATGGACTGATTCGCGGGTTACGGTCGGCCGTGGACCTTTCGAGTTTTGACGACTTCCTGGCTGTTCCGCGGATCAACAGCCTGGCCCTCTCGCTCGACGGCAGCCGCTTGGTGGCCGCGATCGCGGAGTACGACAAAGAGACGAGCAAGCTGGTCAGTGCCCTCTGGGAGCTCGACCCGTCAGGTGCCGGCGAGGCGCGGCGGCTGACGCGATCGACCGAGGGGGAGAGCCAGCCGGTGTTCGCGCCGGACGGCTCCCTGCTGTTCGTCTCCAGTCGCTCGAACGAGGACATCCCCGCGCTCTGGCGCCTGCCGGTCAGCGGTGAAGCCGAGAAGATCGCCAGTACGCCGGGAGGTATCTCGGCCGTCCGCGTTGCCGCTGCTGCAGGCACCATCGTCGTCGCCACCAGCGTCATGCCCGATGCCACGGATGCGGCCGAGGACGAGAAGCTTCGCAAGGAACGCAAGGACGCCGGAGTCAGCGGCATCCTGCACACGTCGTCGCCGGTGCGGCTCTGGGACACCGAACTCGGACCCGACGAGGTCCGGTTGCAGCTCGTCGACGGGCTGGATCTCACGCCGACTCCCGGCCGTGCGCTCGACGACCCCGAGTATGCGGTCACGCCGGACGGTCGAACGGTCGTTGCGAAATGGGAGGTCAATCGGGTCGGCTGGAACCGGCCCACGTTGGTCGGCATCGACACCGAGACCGGCGAGCGGCGAGTCCTCGCCGATGTCGAGGGTGCAGGGTTCTCCGAGCCGTCCGTGTCGCACGACGGCCGGTACGTCGTCAGCACTCGCTGGCACGACCAGTCGCACGAGAAGCCGCCGACGGTCTCGCTGCTGCTGGTCGATCTGGAGAGCGGGGAGAGTCGCGACCTGGTCACTTCTTCCGAGGTTTGGCCGGAGCTGGCGACCTTCAGTGCCGACGACCAGGCCATCTTCTTCGGCGCCCTCCATCACGGCTCGCACCCGATCTTCCGGGTCGAACTGGCTTCCGGCGAGGTCAGCCAGGTGACGAGTGAAGGCTCCTTCAGCGCTTTGCAGGTGGCGCCGGACGGGTCCTCGTTGTTCGCCATCCGGGCCGGGTACGACGCGCCGCCGCATCCGGTGCGGATCGATCTCGCCACCGGCTCAGTCACGCGGCTGCTACCGGCCGGGGCCGGACTGCCCGGCACGCTCGAACGCGTTCAGACCACCGTCGCCGACGGCACGACCGTCGAGGCCTGGCTCGTCCTGCCGCGTTCCGCCGAGCCTGCGCCCCTGCTGCTGTGGGTCCACGGTGGTCCGCTGAGTTCCTGGGCCGGTTGGAGCTGGCGGTGGAACCCGTGGCTGATGGCGGCCAAGGGGTACGCCGTACTGCTGCCTGACCCTGCTCTGTCGGTCGGCTACGGCCAGCAGATGATCGAACGGGCCTGGGACCGCTGGGCGGAGGTCGTCTACGAGGACCTGATGGCGATCACCGACGCCGTCGCTGCCCGACCCGAGATCGACGCCGAGCGCACCGCCGCGATGGGCGCATCCTTCGGCGGCTACATGATCAACTGGATCGCCGGCCAGACCGACCGCTTCAAATGCCTCGTCTCGATGGCCGGCCTCTGGAACACCGAGAGCTTCTGGGCCAGCAGCGACATGCCCGGCTACTTCCGCGCCGAATGGGGACCGCAAGAGCAGTTCCCCCAGCGGTACGCCGAACGCTCCCCGCGCCGCTTCCTCGACCGCATCACCACCCCCACCCTGGTCACCGACGGCAGCCGCGACCAACGAGTCCCCATCAACCAGACCCTCCACCTCTGGACCGACCTCCAACTAGCCGGCGTCGAGTCCGCCTACCTCTCCTTCCCCGACGAAGGCCACTGGGTCCTGAAACCCGGCAACTCCCGCCTCTGGTACCAAACAGTCTCCACCTGGCTGGCCAAACACCTCGACAAGTAGAGGTCGTGCCTGGCGAGCAACCGTCCTCGCTGAGCCTTGGACACCAAACTGGGGGTCTAGACATGAAATGACATGTCCAGACCCCCAGTTAGGTGTCCTGACCCCGTGCGGATCGGCCGAACAAGCGGCGACCCCGGAAGGCTCGGTCAGGCGGCTGCTCAGGCCTGGCCGGCTTGTTCTTCGGGGGTGGATTTGCGGACTACCAGGCGGGTCCAGGCGCCTACGTAGACGCGGTCGTCGCCGGTGAGTTCTCGGCGTTGGCCCGGGGGGATGGGGTCTTCGGGGAGGGGTTCGGAGGCTTGGCCTACGAAGGTGCCGTTGGAGGACTGGAGGTCTTCTACCCACCAGCGCTGGCCGTCCGTGGTGAGTTGGGCCTGGCGGCGGCTGACGCCGGTGTCGTCGCCGCAGTCGATCTCGGGGGTGATGCCGCGGCTCTTCGAGGGGCGGCCGACCAGGACGCTCTTGGCGGTGATCGGGATGACGACCGGGAGGCCGGGGGACGGGCAGGGGTCGTCGCTTTGCTGTACGGCGTACCAGTCGGGGTCGACCCAGCGTTCCACCACCCAGTCGGCGACCTCCTGCGGCGCAGGGGGCACCGGCGGCGGCGTACCGAGGTCAAGTGGGGAGGCCGGGCGCGGCATCGTGCCGGTGGTGAAGTCGTAGCCGCAGTTCTCGCAGAACAGGGCGTCCGGTGCGGCCGGCTCGGAACAGTTCGGGCAGGCCTGGGTCGTGGGAGCAGGAGCAGGTGCCGCGGCGGCGGGAGCCGGCACCGACGCGGCCGCGGGTGTCGCGGCGGCGCCGATCGGGAGTCCGCAGACGTCGCAGTAGTCGGTGGAGACGGACGGGTGTCCGCTCGGACAGGTGGCTGCGCTCATTTCTTCACCCTGGTGGTCTTGGTGGACGCCGTGTCGAGCGCCATCTCGTCCGCCTTCTCGACGCTGCGCTTGAGTCGTACGGTGCCGGTCTCCTGGTCGTCGATCTCGACCACCTTGCGCAGCCGCGAGGTGGCTTCCTCGTTGCCGGTCTGGGCGGCGAGCTGGACCGCGCGGCCGAGCTTGGTCGTCGCGGTCGCGGTGTCGCCGGCGGCCTTCGCGGCCAGGCCTTCCTGGATCGCGTCGGCGAGTTCGGTCTGGCCGGTGTAGTGCGCGACCTCCGGGCTGATCCGGGTGGTGAGCGCCTCGTCGTTGGACCAGAGCGCCTTCACCAGGCCCTGCGCGACGACCTGGTCGCCGATCGCGAGCTGCACCCGGGCCGCGAGCTGCTCCTGCCCGATTCCCTTCGCAGCAAGGCGGATCGCGACGTGGTAGTCGCGGGACTCGTCGCCCCAGGAGCCGGTCGGATAAGCGCTCGTCAACGCGTTCACTTCCGTACGCCGTGCAGTCAGGTCGTCGACCGTCGGAGCCACCTGGCGGACGAACAGCACCTGCGCACCCTGAGGAGCCCAGACCCGCATGTCCGCACCGGCGACGCCCTTGCTCATCGCCTGCTGGATCAGCCGCGAGAACTCCGCCGCCAGCTGGTCCGGCGCGGGGATGATGTCGACCGTGCCGAGCAGCGCGGTGGCGATCCGGCGTACCTCGGCGACCTGCCAGTTGACGCCGACGCCGCGGCAGTCGCACTGGAACTGACCGGTGACGGCCTGGATCGTGGCCGAGAGCACCTCGGGCGTCTCGTGCTGGTTCTCGCCGTCGGTGAGCAGGATCGCGTGCTTCTGCGACAGCGACGGGACGGTCGCGAAGACCCGGGCGGCGAGCCGCAGCCAGGTACCCATCGCCGTACCGCCGTCGGCGTAGAAGCGGGCGACCGCGTCCTTGGCGGCCTGCCGGGTGAACTGGTCCATCTTCACCATCACCGGCTCGGGCGACGGCGGGAAGGCGAGCTGGGCCCGGTCGTTGCCGGAGATGACGGCGAACCAGACCCCGTCGAGGATCTGGTCGAGCGCGGTCTGCGCGGCGTACGCGGCGGCCCGGATGCCGTCGGCACCCATCGAGCCGGAGGTGTCGACGATGATGATCTCGCCGGCGTCGCCGCTGCCGGACTGGCCGGCCGCGCCCGCACCGGTGCAGGACACCGTGACGATCGCGTGCACGTCCGTGCCGCCGTCGGGCAGGAACTCGTTCTGGTACACGGTGGCGGAGAACTCGGCCATCTCAGGCGTCCTTTCTAAAGCACTTGCGGGCGATCACAGGCGAGCCAGTGCGACGGTGATGTTGTCCTGGCCGCCCTGGGCGTTCGCCCAGTCGACCAGAGCGGACGAGGTGGCCAGTGGCTCGCCACGGTTGGCCGCAGCGGTCTGACGTACGAGGTCGGCCAGTGGTGCCGCCTCGGAGCAGTAGTTCCACAGGCCGTCGGAGCAGACCAGCAGCCAGCCCGGGCCGTCGACCTTGACGGTCGTCGTCCGAGGCGTGTGGTCGGGTGCATCCTTGCCCAGCCAGCGGGTGATGGCGTGCGCCTGCGGCCCGGTCTCGGCCTGCTGGCGCGGCACGCCGGTAGCGATGAGCTCAGCGGCCCAGGAGTCGTCCACTGTGAGCCCGACTGCCTCTGCGTTGTCCGGGAACCAGTACGCGCGACTATCGCCGACCACACCGGCCACCACTAGATCGCCCTCCACCACAGCAGCGACGAACGTGCAGGAAGCCGGGTTAGGACTGTCCGGGCTCGTGTTAGCCAGTACTGCGTCGCTAGCGGCATCAGCTGCGGCTTTCAACCGAGCCACGACAGCACTGATCCGCGACGACTCCGTCCCGATGCCCTGCGCATGACCAGCAGCCAGTACTTCGCGAGCGGCCCGCGCAGCAGCCAGGCTGGCTACGTCGGAGTCCAGCGAAGAGCTCACCCCGTCGCAGACCACCAGCTGTGCTCTACTGCCCGGCTCCGGATCAGCAGAGATCGCCACTGCGTCCTCGTTGCGGCTGTGCCGGATCCCGCGATCGCAGACCGCCGCAACCCACGGCGCCGGCTGCTCGCTGAAGTGGTCGCGGGGCTTGGTCGCCTTGGTGCCACAGGTCTCGCAGTACTGGTCCGGGCCGATCTTGCCGCCGCAGGAGCGGCAGGGGCCGGCCACGGCCGCCGACGGGTTCAGCTCGATCGTCGGCTCGGTGTCCGTGTCGATCGCGGCCGTCGCCGGCGCGGCAGCCGGGGTCAACTCGGCGCCACAGGCTTCGCAGTACCGGTCGGCGTCGGAGATCGGCCCGCCGCAGCTCGGGCAGGCCGTGCTCGTCGTGCCGGGCGTTGAAGTCATCGCAGTGTCCATCCTCGAACCTCGTTGGCCTGGTCGACCAGGGCGATCCGTTCCTCCCGGCTGGGCGCTTGCCCGGCCAGCTCACGGTAGGCCGCCTCCAGGCCGTCCCGCAGTTCCGGTTCGGTCGCGGCCCGTCCGGCGATGTGTACGCCGGGCTGGGGGCCACTGCCGAGCACCTCGTTCAAGGCGGTCCGGAACACGTTCGCCGACAGTTGCGCCCGGTCGGCCGGGTCGATCGTCAGCGCCTCGATACTGCCCATGGCCTCTGCGAGGGCGGGGAGTCCACGCCCTGATCCTGCCAGCAGACCGGCTCGCTGGCGGCGAGCCCGGATGAACGCGCCGCTGGTCGGCGGCACCAGGTCGACCGCGGCGATGGCTCCGTCGAGGTCGCCGCGGGACGAGCGGATCGCTGCCAGCCCGAACGCGGACGGTGCGATGTAGTTGGCGTCGGTCCGGGCGCAGGTGATGTAGAGCCCCTCGGCGACGTCGTACTCGCCACTGAGCTCACAGGCCAGACGCCAGCGCGAGCTTGGGCGCCAGCTCGCCAGGCACCTGACCGTAGACCGCGTTGAAGGCCGACTGCGCAGCCGCGTTGTCGTTGCGTGCCAAGGCGACCAGTCCGGACATCCAGACCGCGCGCCACTCCCACGGGTCCTCGGCCAGCAGGTCGGACGACCGCAGTGTCGACCATGTCGAACTGTCCGGACTCCAGCGCCGCCAGTGCAATCTCCAGCAGCACCTGTGCCGACTGCTCAGGCGCGTTGACCAGCAGCTCCAGCCGCGCGGCCGGGTCCGGCACACTGACCGTCTTGAGCCAGCCGGCCATCTTGTCGGTCTCGTCCGGCAGCAGCGAAGGCAGCCGCATCCACGGGGGAGCGGCCTCGCCCAGACCTGCCGACAGGTCGCCCGGGCTGCCGAACAGCAGTGACGAGGCGGAGTGCTGCGCAGCGCCGGACTTCGACTGCGACGCGACCACCTCACGCAGTACGCCGAGCAGCTGGACGCGGAACTCGTCGGCGGACACGAAGCGGTCGGCCGGGTCCTTGGCACAAGCCTTCAGCAGCAGCCGGTACACCGAGTCGTGCTGCTGGAAGAGCGGCACATCCGCGACAGGCGGCAGCGAGGAGAGGTACGTCGACTGGTAGCCGCGGAACTCCATCGCCAGCACGGTGAGCGTGCGGCCGAGGGTGAAGATGTCCGAGGCAACCGACGTACCGACCTCTGGTACTTCGGGGGCCTGGTAGCCGACTGTGCCGTAGATGGCCGAGTCCATGTCGTCGATCCGGCGGACGCCACCGAGGTCGATCAGCTTGACCGCGTCGCCGACCTGGATGATGTTGTCCGGCTTGAAGTCGCAGTAGACCAGGCCGAGGTCGTGCAGGTACGAGAACGCGGGCAGGATCTCCAGCATGTAGGCGATCGCCTGGTCGATCGGCAGCGCGTTGTACCGGCCGCCGTTGGCCTCCATCCGCTGCTTCAGCAGGGTCTTCAGCGACGTGCCGCCGACGTACTCCATGACGATGTAGCCGGCGCCCTCGTGGGTGACGAAGTTGTAGATCTCCACGATCAGCGGGTGCTCGACCCGGGCCAGGAACTGCTGCTCGGCGATCGCCGCCGCGACGGCGTCCGGGTCCTCGGAGTTCAGCAGGCCCTTGAGGACGACCCAGCGCTTCTGGACGTTCAGGTCGCGGGCCATGTAGATCCAGCCGAAGCCGCCGTGCGCCAGCGCGCCGGCTACCTCGTACTGACCGCCGACCAGGTCGCCCGCCTTCAGCTTCGGCGAGAACGAGAACGGGCTGCGGCACTTCGGGCAGAAGCCTTCGGTCCGGCCCGGCTGGTCGCCACGGGACCGGCCGACCGCGTTACCGCAGGTCGGGCAGTTCCGGCGGTCCTCGGGGACCATCGGGTTGGCCAGGATCGCCTTGCTGGCGTCGATCGCCGGGATCGGCGGCACGTGGGTCAGACCCGCGCCCAGCCGGGCCCCGCGCAGCCGGGTGGACGACGTACCGAGCTTGCGGGTCAGCTTCGAGCCGGCCTGGGTCGCACGGGCCGAGCCGAGTGGTGTGGAGGCGAGGCGGTTGGAGGCGCGCGACACTGTCGACACCGAGCTGATCTGCTCGTGCGCCGGTGCGGCTGAGCTGCCGGTGCCGCCCGGCGTACCGCAGACATCGCAGTAGCCGTCGACGATCGTGCCGGAGCAACCAGGCTGCGCGCAGGCGCCCGAGGCCGGGGCACTGGTTGCAGCGCTAGGAGCACTCGTCGACGAGGCAGCAGGCGTTCCGCAGACGTCGCAGTAGCCGTCGACGATGGAGCCGGTGCAGCCCGGCTCGGTGCAGGCGATGTTCGTCATGTCGTCCCTCCTTTGGCGCGACCGGACTGCGGGTCGGCGGCAAGACTGGTGTCCAGATAGGTCTGGTAGGCCGCTACGAGCGCACCGAGGCGGAGCAGGTCCACCGGTTCGGTGTCGATCACGTCGTGGCCGCGCCGGTAGAGCTCGGCAAGGTCTTCGGTGGTTCCGCTGGTCCGGGCAACACTGCCCGCCTTCACCTGGTACGCGTCCAGCCGGGCAGCCAGCTCGTCCCGGCGTTCCAGCGCGGCGCCGTACGCCGACTGCGCCTGACCCAGCGCACGCCGTACTGCGTCCAGCCGGTTCAGGTACTTCTCCAGCTCAGCCGGGGTGTTCGGCACCGGACCGAGCGCAGTGACATCCGGTACGCCGAGGCGCGGCGCCGGAGTCACCGCAGCGACACAACGATCGGCGAGAGCCCGTACTGCGACGCCCTGCGCCTCCAGCTCGGTCCGCACTGCGCGGGCGCGAGCCACATCGGCAGCGCGCTCCCGCCGGGTGGCACCGCCGACGATCAGGTCCCGTTCGGTGCGCGCGGCATCCATCTCGAGTGAACCGATCAGACCGCCGATGTCCGCCCCGCGCTTGGCCCGCTCGGTCAGGTCGGTGACCCGGCGGTCCAGGTCGTGATGGGTCGCGATCGCCTCGTTCCGGCTGATCGCGGGTTCGTTCTTGACCTGGTCGTTGATCCGCTCGACCGTCGCCCGGAGCTGCCGCAGCCGCGCGGCCAGATCCGCGTCGCCCGGCTCCAGCGCGAGCTTGGCCCGCAGCGTGGCGGCGAGCGCGTCCGACAAAGTGCATGCCTCAGGCAACGAAACCGCGAGCGAGCCGCTCGCGCCGCCGGTGTCCAGGCCGCCCCAGATCAGGGTGGAGATCCGCTCGGTCTCGGTCTGCCCGACCCGGCCGGAGTCCCAGGTGACCAGGATCAGCTCGTACCGGTCCGAGACCGCCTTCCAGACCGCCATCGCCAGCACCACGTCGCCGCTGAGCGCGTCGGCGTCCTCGGCCTGCAGGGCGGCCTGGTCGAGCTCGTCCAGTTCGGCCCGTCGCCGGTCCCGCCAGGTCCCCAGGGCGTCGAGGAACGACAGCAGATCCTTCGCGGGGATGCTGCTGCCGATCCGCCCTGGAGGTGCCGGCGCGACCGCCGTCGGAGTACGAACTGTCATCCGCCCGGCCGTCCGTAGACGGGCTTCGGCGGCACGGGGGCCGGGCCGAGGGCGGCCGCGAACCACTTGTTGTACGACGCCTTCCAGCGGCCGTCGGCCTTGATCTGCTCGAGGACCGCGTTGACGAACCGGACGAACTCGGGATGTTGCTTCGCGATGCCGAGGCCGTACGGCTCGTCGCTGAACCGCTCGCCCTGGATCACCCTCGCGTACGGGTCCTGCGCGGCGTCGCCGGCCAGCACGGTGTCGTCGCCGCTGATGCCGAAGGCCTTGCCGGACTGGAAGAGCGCCAGGCAACCACCGTCGGTGTCAGCGGTGACCACGTCGATCTGCGGGAACTTCGCGCGCAGGTTCGTGAAGCTGGTCGAGCCGGTCGGCGTGCAGATCTTGGTGCCCTTGGGCAGGTCGCCCACGCTCTTCACGTCCGAGCTGAGCGGTACCAGGGACTTCTGGCCGGAGCGGTAGTACTCAGCGGAGAAGGAGATGTCTTTCCACCGCTCGCAGTTGATGGTCATGTTGCGGGCGACGATGTCGACCGAGTTGTTCATGATCACCGGAAGGCGCTGCGGACTGGAGATGACCCGCAGCTCGACCTCGCACTCCGAGCGCCTCCGCGACGTACTTGATCATGTCGATGTCGAAGCCCTCGATGTTGCCGGTGATCGAGTTGCGTGACCCCAGGTTCAGGCTGTCCGCCGAGACGCCGGCGATCAGCCGGCCACGCTTCTTGATCGTCTCCATGAAGGAGCCGGCCGGGAAGTCGCCAGGTGCGGGCAGCGGCCCGTCGGGAGCGAAGGACGCGACCGGGTTGCCGCAGTTGGGCTGCGGCTTGGCCGGGGCCGGGGTGGCCGGAACCGTCGCCGGCTCGGTCGGGGAGCGGCGTCGCCTCGTAGCTGCTCGAACCGCAAGCAGCCACGGTCAACAGGGCGGCGGCGATACCGGCCGCGATCAGCTGCTTCTTCATCGGTATTCCCCCAGTCGCTGAGACATGCCCCAGGCCACCAGCAGCGCGGCGACGATGCCGATCGGCAGCCCGAGCCAGCCGATCGGTGGCAAGCCGTTACGGGCGTCGGACAGTTCGGCTGCCGACCTGCTTGCCGGTCTGGTCCAGGCTGGTCGCCGAGCTTCTTGTCGAAGCTCGTCGAAGGTCGTCGCGGCGTTGTCGCCCTTGGCCGTCGCCGATCGCCTGCGTCCACCGCGTCGTCCCACTTGCCCTGCTTGCTGTCCAGGTCCGCGGATCTTGGTGTGGAAGGTCTTGTACTCGGTTCCACGGCGCCGACAGTTGCGGAGCCGTGCCCGCTACGATCGCGAGTCTGCTTGTCGACCTCGGCGGCGGACTGCAGCCAGGCGGTCTGGAAGGCGTCGCCCGAACCGCGCGCGATCAGGGTCAGGCTCTCGTTGGACTTGGCGTCGTACGCCGCGATCCGGGCTCGCGAGAGCGCGAGCGTGTCGGCGTACGCGTGGCTGCGGGTGTCCTTGGCGTGGCTGCCTGCGCTCGCCAGCGAAGCACCGCCGACCAGCATGGTCAGCAGCACCAGGACGGCGGCGGCCGCGATCGGCACGTTCAGGTAGCGGTGGGTTCGCTTGGCCAGCCAGTACAAGGAGTAGATCAGCACGACCAGCGTGATCAGGCCGCCGATGATCAGCCAGTAGTTGCCGTAGCCGATGCCGTCGAACTCCGTGTCGACCCGGGCCTCGTTGGACTTGACCAGCTGGTTCAGCAGCGGCAGTGAGTCGCTCTGCAGCGTCGCGTTCGCATCCTTCAGGTACTGCGAACCGATCGGCAGACCCTGGCGGTTGTTCGCCCGCGCCTGCTCGATCAGACCCTGATAGGTGAGCAGTGTGGTGTTCAGCTGGCCGAGCACCGCCTGGTCTGCGGGCTGCGCGGTGGCTGCCTCGGCGATCAGCTTGGCGGCCTGGGCCATCGAGTCGACGAAGTGCTGGCGCTGCGCGGGCGGCTCGAGGCCGCCGACCAGGAAGGCGTTGGTGGCGTCGGCGTTGGCGCTGACCAGGCTGGTGTGGATCGCCTGGATCCGGACCAGCTGGGCGGTGTTCGCCTCGGCCCGCTTCAGGGCGCCGTCGGACTCGCGGAAGCCCTGCGCCGCTGCCAGGCCGAACAGCACGGCGATCGCGGCCGAGAGGATGAGGACGGTGCGCATCCGGCCCGGCGTACCGGCGAACCAGGCCTCGACCGCGCCGCGTGGGGTCGTGCGGTGCGGCGTGGCGGCCGGCGTACCGGCCACCGGCTGGGGAGCCGGCGGCGACCAGGTGGCTGGGGGCGCGCTCGTTGTCTGTGTCACGCCTGCTCCTCTTGCTCGGGCTCGACCTCGGCGGTCTCGAGTTCTGCGGCGACCGCCGGCAGGTCGGCCGGAGTCGCTTCGATCGCCTCGTCGGTCAGGTCTTCAGGGTGGATCTGACGCAGCTGTTCGGTCGTCGGTGCCGTCACGTCGCGGAGTCGCCAGGCGTGCCGGCCGATCGCGGCCTCCAGGGTGTTCCGGGCGAACCGCCCGTTGCCGAACGAGCGGTTCCGCGGCGTCGAGGCCAGCACCACCTTGAACTGGTCCAGCGCGTTCGGTGTCAGCTCGTAGTCCGCCGCCGCGGCCAGGCCGGTCAGGATGTCGGTCAGCTCCTCGTCGCTGTAGTCCTCGAACGCGATCGTGGTCCGGAACCGGCTCGCCAGCCCGGGGTTCGCCGCGATGAAGTCCTGCATCGGCTCGGGATAGCCGGCCACGATGACGACCAGGTCGTCGCGCCGGTCCTCCATCTCCTTCACCAGCGTGTCGACGGCCTCGCGTCCGAACTGGTCGGGGGTGCCCAGCTCGCCCGCGGTCAGGCTGTACGCCTCGTCGATGAAGAGCACTCCACCGGCAGCGGACGCGACCACCTCGGCCGTCTTCGTTGCCGTCTGCCCCAAATAGCCGGCGACCAGCTCGGAGCGGTCGACCTCGACCAGCTGGCCCTTGGAGAGCAGGCCGAGTGCCTTGTAGATCCCGCTGACTAGCCGGGCGACGGTGGTCTTGCCGGTACCGGGGTTGCCCACGAACACCAGGTGCCGGGTGATGGTCGGACTCTTGAGCCCTGCTTCGACCCGGAGCTTCTCGACCCGCAGCACGGCGACCTGCCGGTGCACCTCGCGCTTGACGCTTGCTAGCCCAGTCAGCTCGTCCAGCTCAGCTAGCAGCTCTTCCACAGTGCGCTCTGGCACAGCAGGTGCTGCCTCGACCTTGGCTTCTACCTGTACTGCGGGCGCCGGTGCGGTCGCAGCAGGCTTGACCAGGGGATTGGTGCCGACCTCGAACTTCCGTGCACCAGCAGCCTGAAGCTGGGCAGCTGCTGCGACCGAGGCATTGCCCACGACGCGCATGGTCGGCTCACCGAGATTGCACGCTGCAGAGGCCAGCTCGGCCAGCGCCTCGGCGTACGGGACCTTCTCTGCTGAGCCCTGCGCGATCAGATCAGTCAGTACTGCGGTGGGCGCGCCACGCCATCTCCGGCCGCGTACTGCGGCGTCGAAGAAGTCCTGCGTCCCACTGCCAGGTGTCACGGCGGCCCAGTCGGCCGGAGCGCCAGGAGCGGACTCGGCCAATGCGGCGGCGAGTGAAAGCCCCTCTGCTCGTGCAGCCTCTTCCGGCACTCCAGCACGTGCAGCGACGGACAGCAGGGCCGACAGCGCGTCCTGCAGTGAAGTACCCCCCACGCTGGTCATCCCCCTCCTCGTCCTGGCGGTGGTTGTAGTGGTCCTGAACCTGGCGGTACGTCGGGTGCCGGCGTGGAAGGCGTGTTGCCGAGGGCAAGACTCCCACCGGTCGAGCCGGTCCCGAACTTCTCCTGCAGGAACCGGCCATGCGCGATCAGCGCGGCCGCGTCGGCCCGGTTCACCGCGTCGAACACCTTGTCCATCGTTGCGCCCAAGAGGTCCAACTGGTCGATCAGGATCATCAGCGAGGTCTTGCCGCGGTCGACCGGGCGGCTGTCCGCCCACTGCCGCGGCAGCCGCAGGTACCCACCGATCGCCTCCGGCAGGTAGTCCGTCGCGGTCGCCATCACGTTGTAGGCCTCGATGCTGCCACCGAGGTTGCCGAGCCGCGGGATGGTCTCCCGGACGATCCGCACCACCCGGCCGACCCGGGAGGCGACGACGGCCGGTACCGCGCCGTCGGCGACCAGTTGCTCGACCCGGACCAGCGCCGCCAGCAGATCGTCGTTACTCGGTGCGCGGGAGATCGGGGCAGGCTCGGGCTCCGCCTTGCGGCCGGTCAGCCGCGCGAAGAAGTCACCCAATGCCATGCAGGTCCGTCTCCCGCTTCACGACGGTCCTCAGCGACCGAGGTCGAGGGTGCCGGCAACGACCCGCTGGTCCTGCTGGGCGACCCGGTCCAGGTAGCTGCGGGACTTGGTCACCTCGTTCTCCAGCGTGCCGATGGTGGCGGCCATGTTGTCCAGCGCCTGCACCTTGAAGGTGTCGATCGCGTCCATCGTGGCGTAGATGTTCGCGAACGCCGCCTGCAGCTGGGGCAGCCCGATGGTCGCCGAGGCGGCCTGCTGCTGGATCGCGACCGAGTTGTCCCGCAGCATCTGCGAGGTGCGCTCGATCATCCCGCTGGTGGTCGTGTTCAGCGCGGTGATCTGGTCCAGCACCAGCTTCTGGTTGCCCAGGGCCTGCGCCACGATGACCGCAGTACGGAGTGCGGAGACGGTCGTGGTGGAGGCGCGGTCGACGCCCTTGATCAGCTCGATGTTGTTCTTGATCACGATGTCGATGGCCAGGTAGTTCTGGATCGACACGGCCAGCTGGACGAGCAGGTCCTGGTGCTTCTGCCGGACGTAGAAGAGCACGTCCTCACGCAGCGCGCGGGCCTTGTCCGGGTCGGTCGCCTCCAGCTCCGCGATGGTCGCGGACAGCCGGGCGTCGAGCCGCTCGGCGACGTACACGTACTGGTTCAGCCGGCCCATCGCGTCCCAGAGCTGCTGCTTCTCCATGTTCAGCGCGGCGTTGTCCTTGCTGAGCTCGTCCTGGCCGTCGCGGAGCGAGTGCAGGATGCCTTCGAGGTGGCTCTGCGCGCTCTGGTACTTGCGGAAGTAGTCCTCGATCTTGTCCCCGAACGGGATCATCCCGAGCAGCTTCTTCGGCACCCGTCGCTTCCTTCGGGTCCAGGTTCTCGACCGTACGGCGAAGGTCGAGCAGCGTCTTGCCGACCGTCGAGCCCTCGGCCAGGCCGCCGCTGCTGAGCGCCTTCACCGGCGACTGCAGCAGCCGGTTCGAGCTCTCCGCGGCGTGCCGGATGTCGACGTCACCCATGCTGCGGACGTCACCGGCCTTCTGCGCGAACTCCGGCGAGCGCGGCGCGGCCTCCATCAGCGAGGTCAGGAACGTGTCGACCTTCGAGTCCAGCCCCGGCAGCGCGGCCGGGTCGACCGCGGGCGCCAGGCTCGGCGCGGAGGTCGCGGCGACCGGCTGGGTCGGTTCGGGCGCGGTCAGGATCAGGCCGGGTGCGGTCGCCGTCGGCGGCTGCAGCGGCGCCTGCACGGGAGCAGCCTGTGCGGCGGCGCCCTGCGGGTTGTCAGCTTCGGTCATCGTCGTTCCCCTCGGTGGCCTACTCGCGAGCCGGCGCCCGCGTCCCCTGTCACACACTCCGTGACGCGCACACAATCTAACCGGTTCCCGGTCAACTGGGTGAACGTTCGTCGAACCGTGACCGGGGCGATTGCCAGCCGCAGTCAGGCCGCACAGAATCGGTGACTGACCGAGGGGGCCTCCATGCGGGTTCGACGTGGGGTGAACAGGCGCCGCCTGCCGGTACTGGCAATAGTAGGGACATTGATCGCGGTGCTGGTGACCGTGGCCGGGGGGAGTGCCGGGCAGGCTGCGGTGGACCCTGGCTACGACTGGGAAGACGGTACGCTCCAGGGCTGGACCGTCGACTGGGACGCTGACGACCCGGTGAACTCCGGTGTCGTCGCGCGCAGCGGCGACCGCTCGCTGGCCCTGCCGATCCAGCAGGACCAGTACGCCGGCTTCCGCTCGCCGGCGAGGCCGGCCGGGCTCGGCGTGGGTTCGGTGCTGACCTTCCACGTCTACGCGTCGCGGAACGCACGAGCACTGCAGGTGAAGCCGTACGTCACGGACAAGGCGTACGCCGAACACTTCGGCGCCAAGACGAGCCTCAAGCCGGGTGAGTGGACCACGGTCACCTGGACGGTGCCGTCCGTGCCGAACGTCCACCACCTAGGGCTGGAGGTCGACAGCCCGTCGTGGCGCGGACAGGTCTACCTCGACGACGTGAGCTGGACCGGGCCGACCGACCCGCGCGGTTCGCTCTTCGAGGCGAAGGACCTCATCTATGGCTCACACATCGGCGCCTGGGACATGGACGGCGGTACTGCGATCAGCAACCCGACCGCGAGCGCCAATGTCACGGCCGCGAAGATCAGGGTGATCAAGTGGCAGATGTGGAAGCCGCCCTGTGAGCTGCGGCCGACTGACTGCCAGACCGAAGCACAGTTCAACGCCGCCATCGACGGGATCCGCCGGCTCGGCGCTGAGCCGTTGGTCGGCCTGCCACCCATCTGGGACCAACAATGCGCGAGCGCTCCGGACCCGTGGTCGCTGGCCTGGCAGCAGTGGATCATCCGTACGGCGGGCGACCGGGTCCGCCTCTATGAGCTGGGCAACGAGCCGGACCACAACTGCGGGATGACCGGGCAGCAGTACCACGACGACCTCTGGGTCAACGTGCCGACGCTGAAGGCCTACGCCCGCACACTCGGGCACCAGATCTTCGTCGGCGGACCCGGCTGGTCGAACAGCGACGCGAACAGCCTGGCCGAGCTGAAGGTCTGGCTCACCACCACCAAGGCCGACTACCTCGCGCACGGAAGGAACCGCGACTGGCTGCCCGACTTCATCTCCAGCCACGCCTACCTGGTCACGCCGACCGAGAACGACACCCAGGACCACGCGCAGACCGCGATCGACGCCTGGGGCGCGTACTACGACGAGCTGCGCGCCTTCGTGAACAGCACCTTCGCCGGCCTGACCGACAAGGGTTTCCCGATCGCGGAGCAGCTGAAGCTCGCCGACACCGAGTGGAACGACACGATCGAACTCAGCTGGCCCGGCAACAACGACCAGGCGTGGACCGACTTCTACGTCAAGGCGATGTTCACCATGCTGCGCAAGCACGACGTCTGGCTCGCCAACCAGTCCACCATTTCGTCACACACCGGCCAGGCCCTGGACCTGCTGAGGGCCGACGGCACACCCAAGCCGGAGTACAACTCCTTCAAGACCGAGAGAGCTGATATCTGACGAAGGTGAACTGCTTGAGCTTCATCGAAGGAAGGCACCACCTTGACGTCGGCTGCTGCCCAGCTCCATCACGGGAAAAGGTTGCGTTTCCGATTGGTCTTTAGTCGATAAAGATCAGTGTTAAGTATAAAATTTAAGGATCTTTGAGCCTTGACGTAACGGTGAGTAATCCCCAGACTAAAAGGCTCGCCGCGGAACGGCGGGCCCCGAAGGCTCCGGCCGTCTCGGGCCGATCGTTTCGTGCAAGGGGGAGCAATTTGTCTGGTTCAGTGGACAACGACCGGTATGCCCTGGTAGCTCGCAAGGCGGATGAGTGGGCCGCAAGCCTCGTCGACTTGGGGCATCGCAATACGCTGTTGCATTTCAAGGACACCAAGACCGCCAGCCTCGACCTCACCGGCGCGAGCCTAGCGCCGCTGGATCGGTTGCTGTCAGGCTCGGCGGAGTCACTGCGGATGTTGCTGCCAGATCCACAGACCCTCAAGGATGCCTGTGTACGGGCGCGGAACATCAAGCGACGCATCGTCGCGCTGGAGGAGGAGCAAGGGATCCAGGCCGGCCGGATCGCGCACGGCCTGGTGCGACTGGCCGCGCGTCCCGGCGCGAGCGGTCGGTCAGCGCTGGCCCTGCGGGCGCCCTTGTTGTTAAGGGCCGTGGAGATCACTGCGAAGACGGTCAGCGAGAGTGACTATGTCCTCCAGTCGGGCGACGACGTGGAAGTCAACCCGGTTCTGCTCTACTCACTCGCCCACGAGCATGGCGCGGAGTTCAAGCTCGACGAGTTCACCGAGCGTCGCAACGCAGCCGCGGCGGAGGCTGACGGTCCGCAGGCTCAACTGCAAATGGTCTACGAGATCCTGCGCCTTGAGGTCGCGAAGCAAGATATCGAGCTGAGTCTTGAGGCCAAGACCATGATCGGTCTGTTCAGCTATGAAAAGCTCCCGATGGTTGAGGATCTGCGGAAGGCCACGGAGTTGCTGGCTGGCAACGATGTCATATCGGTCAGTGACTCTGCCGCGTTGAGCTCATTGCAGGATGGCGGCCGGGGATTTACTTTCGTCGAGGTCGATGATATTTCGCCACGCGACGAGGTATTGGTGCAGGATGCGGACTCGTCGCAGCAAAAGCGCGATCTCCGCGGCGCTGGCCGGACACAACGTGCTGATCGAAAGGGCCACCGGGCACTCGGCAAAAGCCAGACCATCGCCAACATCATCGCAGGCGCCGCGGCGCGCGGCCTGAAGGTGCTCTTCGTCGCCGAGAAGCGTGCGGCAATCGAAGCGGTCACCCAAAGGCTCGCCGACGTGGATCTAGACGGTCTGGTATTCGATCTGCATCAGCAGAAGCTGAACAAGCGGCAATTGGCTCAGCAGTTGGCGCAGAGCCTGGACCGTGCCGCCGGAGAACGCCCAGTTCGGGTTGACGAGCTGAATGCTGGGTATGCCGACCGCCGGCGCCGCGCGATCGGCTACGCGACAGAGCTTCACGCGAAGCGAACGCCCTGGGAGATCTCTGCTTTCGAAGCGATGGAAGAGTTGCTCCGGCTCCCACCTGCAGCCCAGACCCGCCTGAGGTTCCGAGGATCGGCTCTGCAGACCCTCAGCGCACAGGTGATGCCACAGGTGAGCCAGGATCTCCAGGAATACGTTGACTCCTCCGGGCCGAGGATCCGCCGTGGCGACTCGCCCTGGCTCAGGTGACCGATATACGCACCGAAGCGGATATCGAAGGGATCCTCGGCCGACTCGATGACCTGACGGCGAAGACTCTGCACCGAAGTACGCAGGACATGGACCTCATCCTCCGGCAGACAGGACTGGCCCGACCGGCTGGGATCGATGGCTGGCAAGAGGTGCTGGGAGGCAAGACGGAGGCGGAATCGAGCAGGCGGTGGCAGAGTTCGGCCAGGATGTATTCCGAGCCGACCTCGACTCGCTCTATTACGCGACGGCCAAACGCTCGGCGCGCAAGGCAGCGGGCCGGAAGATGGCCTTCGGTGACCGGCGGCGTGCCATCAAGGTCGCCAGGGCGATGTCGAGACGCGGTATCAAGAGGCGGCAGGACCTCAACCGGGCGATCGTCGATCTGGCTGTCGCAGCAGGAGCGTTGGCAGCGCCTGGGTGGGCAGGCCAGCGATCCCTCGCTGGTTCAAGGTCTGGCGGGGATCATCGGCCACTACGGGGATCTGCGTAACCAACTGGCGGCAGTCGCCCTCTGTACCCGGATGGAGGACCTGGAGCGACGTCCTCCCGAAGATGTCCAGCGTCAACTGGAAGAGCTCGAGGCAGACCGGGGCACGTTGTTCCGGATGCCGAGGCTGACCGAGTTGACGGAACGGTTCGAAGCTACTGGCCTGGCGGCGTTGCTCGACGAGATCGTCGATCGCGACGCGGATGCCGAACGTGCTGCGGTGATTCTGCGATATGCCTGGTTGCAGTCCCTGATCGACCAATTACAGGTGTCGTCGCCGGTGCTCCGTGACTTCGTGGCAGCCTTCCACACCCGCACGGTCAACGACTTCTGTACCGCTGACGTGCAACTGCGCGACGTTGCGCCTAGTCGGGTTCGGCGAGAAGTCGCGCGAATGCTCAGTGAAGCTAGCGACGCCTATCCCGAGCAGGGCAACCTGGTGCGGAATCAGGCGAACCGCAAGACGGGACACATGTCGGTCCGCCGGCTCGTTGAGAGCGCGTCCGACGTATGGTCCGCTCTGCGGCCCTGCTGGGCGATGTCGCCCTTGCTGGTGAGCAAGACACTGCCTGCCGAGTGTCTGTTCGACATCGTCATCTTCGACGAGGCGAGCCAGATTCTGCCGCAGGACGCGATCACGTCGATCGTCCGGGGCCGCAAGATCGTAGTGGCCGGAGACGACCGCCAGTTGCCACCCTCGACGTACTTCCAGCGAATGCTGGCCGGGGCGGAGGATGACGATGAGGAGGATCACAGTGCTGGCGACCTCAAGGACTACGAATCGATCCTGGCTCGGCTCGGCAGTCTGCTGACTCAGCGGCACATGCTTCGCTGGCACTATCGCAGCCGCGACGAACGGCTGATCACCAACAACGAGATTTACGACCGCCAACTGGTCACATTCCCCGGAGTTCTGGAGGGGAGCCCGATCAGCCTCGATGTGGTGGACGGTAGGGCTGTCCCAGGCCAGGATGGCTGCAGCTGCCGAAGTGGACAAGGTCATCGAGCGGGTTCTTGAGCACGCCACCGAGCGCCCGGACGAGAGTCTCGGTGTCATCGCGATGAGCCAGAAGCATGCGGACCGGATCGATGTCGCACTCCGGGCAGCGCTGCGGGAAGAAGCTCGGCTCCAGCCGTACTTCGGCGACGAGGTGGCCGCATCACGACGGTTCTTCGTCAAGAACCTCGAACGTGTCCAGGGTGACGAGCGTGATGCCATCATCCTCAGCGTCGGGTATGCGCGGCGACCCGACGGCAGGGTCGCGAGGAATTTCGGTCCGCTGAACTTCGAGGGTGGCGAGCGACGACTGAACGTCGCGGTTACCCGGGCGAAGCGCCGGATGATGGTCGTGGCGTCTTTCTCGCACGTTGACCTCGAACCTCGGCTGGACCGCAGTGGTGCTGAACTGCTGCGTAGATTCCTCGAGTTCGCTGAACTCGGGGGAGATCTGACGAGGATCGGCCGGCTCACCACGGAGAGCTGAACGGGTCCCAGGACGGTGTCTTCACAGGACTGCGCGAGGCCGGGGTCCCGGTCTACCCGCAGTGGGGCTTCTCAGACGGCTACCGGATCGACTTCGCCCTTGGTCACCCCGAACAGCCCGGCAGAATGGTGCTGGCCGTCGAGACCGACGGCGAGCAGTACCACCTAGCGCACAGCGCCCGGGATCGTGATCGGCTTCGACAGTCACATCTGGAGAATCTGGGCTGGCGTTTCCATCGGCTTTGGTCCACTGCTTGGTTCTCCGACCCGGATGGCGAACTCGAGAGCATCCTCGAGAGTTGGCGTCGCGCGATGAAGGAGGATAGGGCGCCGACACGCCCGGTTGCCCGCCATGTGGCTCCGGCTGTGGCGTCGCCCGATCCGGCGGATCTGCACCTAACCATGCCAAGACCCCGGATCCGCGTCGGACTGAAGATTGCCGAATACGCCGACTACGAGCTGGAGGACGTCTTCAGCTGGTTGCTTTCCGACGAGCTTTTCACCACGCGGGATGCCCGGATCGAGCAGGCGATGCGAGAGCTCGGGTTCAGCCGCCGCGGTAAGAACATCATCGATCGCCTCACGACAGCCTACGAGACCGCCCGCGCGCGGAACCAAGGAGACCACCGATGAAGCGAGCACTCGACTCGATGACCATCGACCGCCTCGCGAAGCTCATCGTCGATATGGGCGGCCCCTGTGAGCGCAAGGGATACGAACTGGAGAAGCTGCTGCAGCGGTCGGCCTGGCCGGACCCTCCTGAGCTACGACGGGACTGCCCGGATTCCGTGGCTGGTGGAGCAGATCGAAGCACGCAATGGCGAATCCGAAGACATCGAGCACCTGCTCTGCCGGGTCTGCGACCCGCTGGAGTACGACGGCGGGATCGAGATGGCCAAGTATTTCGGTGAGCTGGTAAACACCATCCTCGCTCCCGAGCAGCTGATGATCTCCTATGTGGGCCAGCGCCCGGTGCTGGCAGGGGTCTCGGGTGACGGCAACCAGCCGGTTTACACGGAACCGGACGACATGGAAAGACGGCTACGCGTCCTGATCAAGGACGAGGCGACCGTGCAGGTCCTGATGAACAGACTCGCCGAGACCCGGATCTGTGAGGCGAACGGTGCCTACACTTTCGCGATCATCGGGATCGGAAGCCTGGTCGAGGGAATCCTGCTGGCGATCCTGACCGAACGGGACAAGGACTTTCGTGAGGGTCGGCCCCTGGCCGGTCAGCAAAAGGCGGTCAAGCCAGAATTCGCAGGCCTGGCCTTCCTGCTCGATACAGCGAAAGCCCGGCAAGGTCCAGTTCGACGCGACGAAGTTCATGCACACCGTTCGCGACTTCCGTAACTTCGTGCACCCGCGCAAAGAGTTGGTCGATCAGCCGGCCTTCGACCGTGACAGCGTCATGCTGTGCTGGGGGCCCGTCAGAGCACTCCTCAACGACTTGGAGGAAAGCCTAGATGACCTGGCGCCGTCGGTGACGACCACCTGATGCGGAGATCGCCTTCGTCACCTATCGGATGTAGGTGACGAAGGCGAAGCCGTCGTGCGGATCGCGGGCGGTCTCTTGCCAGTCGGTGCGGTCGAGGGCGGGGAAGGTGACGTCGCCGTCAGGGGACTGGTCTACCTCAGTGAGTTCCAGGCGGTCGGCGTATGGGAGGGCCTGGCGGTAGATCTCGCCGCCGCCTGCTACGTAGAGCTCGCCTTCCTGATTGAGCGCTTCCTCGAGCGTGTGGACGACCTCGACGCCTTCTGCTGACCAGTCCGGCTGGCGGGTGACGACGACCGTACGGCGGCCGGGGAGCGGGCGGCCGATCGAGTCGTAGGTCTTGCGGCCCATCACCAGGGTGTGGCCGAGCGTCAGTTGCTTGAAGTGCTGCAGGTCCTCGCGGATCCGCCAGGGCAGGTCGTTGTCGCGGCCGATCGCGCCGTTCGCGCCGACCGCGGCGATCAGGATGATCGTCATACCGCGATGGGTGCCTTGATACCCGGGTGCGGGTCGTAGCCTTCGAGGACCACGTCGTCCATCTCGTAGTCATTGATCGAGCCGCGCTTGCGAAGCTTGAGCGTAGGCAGCGGCGAGGCTCTCTGGCCAGCTGTCGCTCTGCCTGTTCTTGATGGTTGAGGTAAGATGCGCATCACCCAGCGTGTGGACGAACTCGGCGGGCTCAAGTCCGGTTTGCTGGGCGATCATGTGGGTGAGGAGCGCATACGAGGCGATGTTGAATGGCACGCCTAGGAAGATGTCTGCCGACCGTTGATAGAGCTGGCAGGAAAGTTTGCCGTCAGCAACATAAAACTGGAACATCGTGTGACAGGGCGGCAGAGCCATGTCCTCAATGTCGGCTACGTTCCAGGCATTGACTATGTGGCGACGTGAGTCCGGGTTCTTCTTGCAGCGACCTTATGACTTCGGAGATCTGGTCGATGCTGCGCCCGTCGGGTGCTGGCCATGAGCGCCACTGAAACCCGTAGACGGGTCCGAGTTCGCCGTCTGGACCAGCCCACTCGTCCCAGATCGAGATTCCTCGATCCTGCATCCACCGGGCGTTAGTTGATCCACTCAAAAACCAGATAAGTTCACCGACGACGGACTTCATGTGCAACTTCTTGGTCGTCACTGCCGGGAATCCGGCGCTGAGGTCGTAACGACTCTGGTGGCCGAACACACTCAAGGTTCCCGTGCCGGTTCGGTCACCCTTCTTCGTGCCGTGGTCCAGGACATGTCTCATCAGATCCAGATACTGGTGCACGGTCGGACCTTAGCAGGCCTTGACATGGAGGTCCTGTAGCAACTCACCAAACGGTTCGAAGACGATGATGCGCTGATTCCTAGAGGTCGAGCGATCACTCTGTGTTGAGGATTGAGCCGGGACTCGTCGGCATCCTTGACCTCGCTTCCGAATGTGTCGGTGCACGCTGGCATGACCGACCTGCGTACGTCGATTGCTCAAATCTGCAGGCGCCTGCCTTGAGCGTGGTGACGGGCCGATTGTCTTGCTCAAGTGACCTGCGAAGGCAGGCTGGCACTACGCATCACGGCGCAGTCATTGGCAGATCGTGATGGATCTTGAACGGGTTGCTACTGCGACGGGCGAGCTGAGATCTGTCTAACGTGAGTTGAGAATGCAGTGACCGGGGAAGTTCCGCCATCCCGGGTGGGCATCGTCGGGCTATCTGCGAAGTGCCTTTCAGCAAGGCAGCGTGGACGCGACGAAGGAGTGTCCGTAGCTGGGGGGTGGGGAGTGGGCGACGTAGGAGCCCGCGTGGGCGGCTTCTCGTCGCGCGGGACACTAGCCAAGTGAGCGAAGTGGATCCGCGGGACGAGGCGCCGCAGTACGTGATGCCGTTGGTGGTGCGGTTGGAGAAGACGGAGCCACCGGGGTTGACGGATGCGCTGGAGACGGCGGCGCGCGCCGTACTGGCGATCCTGGCGGACGAGCGGTCGACCGGTGACGGCGAGTGGGCCGAGGAGATGACGGCCTGGCAGGACGCGCGGATCCGGAAGGTCGTCCGGCGGGCGCGCGGCGGCGAGTGGCGCCGGGCGAACGAGTTGCCGGGGATCACGGTGACGGGTGCGACGGCCGAAGTACGGGTCTATCCGCCCATCCCGCTCGACGGCTGGCCGAAAGATCTCCTCAAACTCCAGGTCTCCGGCACGAACCTCGAAGACGCTGAGCCGCCGCCTGCCCCGGACCTGTCCGACCCGGTCCTCTGGCTGAACCCGGAGTTGGAGATGTCCGCCGGCAAGGCGATGGCCCAGGTCGGCCATGCCGCCCAGCTCGCCTGGATGGTCCTGTCCGACGAGGACCGCAAGCTCTGGCGCGAGTCCGGCTTCGCCTTGTCAGTCCGTACGCCGTCCGCCGCGCGCTGGGCGACGCTGCTGGCGAGCGGCCTCCCCGTAGTACAGGACGCCGGCTTCACCGAGATCGACCCCGGCAGCCGCACCGTCATCGCGGATCATCCGGCACTGACGCGGTAGTGCAGGTGGGTGACGCGGTCGCCTTCGATGACAGTCGGGTTTTCCAGGAGGAGTTGGGGGCCGGTGTAGTCGCCGAAGAAGGGTTTGCCGGTGCCGAAGACGACCGGGACGAGGTTGTAGGAGAGTTCGTCGACCAGGCCGGCTCGGAGGGCCTGGCCGGTCAGGGCGCCGGCGGCCAGGGAGATGTCTCGGTCGCCGGCTAGCTCCTTCGCCTTGGCGACGGCCTCCTCGATGCCGCTGACGAAGGTGAAGGGGGCATCGGGGAAGGGCCAGTCGGTCGGCGGGTTCGTGCGTCACGACGACGACGTGCTCGCCGAACGGCGGGATGCCTTCCCAGCCGTTGGTGAGGTCGAACAGGTGCCGTCCGCAGATGACGACGCCGACCTTCTTCCAGGAGTTGTTCATGTAGTCGGCGCTGGCCTGGCTGACGTGGAACGGGCGGCCCTGGTCGGTGCCGTAGACCTCGACGGGACCGTTGTTGTACCAGTCGAACAGCGGCCCGACCGCGTCCTCGGTGTCGGCGACGAAACCGTCCAGCGACACGACGGCGGCGGCGATGACGTTGCCCATGACTACTTCTCCTTCGCGACGAGGTCGGCGAGGCGGTCCATCGATTCGCGGATGCCGTGTTCCATGCCGTATTCGATGGACTGGTCGCGGGCCTCGACCGAGGGGAAGACCGATTGCTGGTGCAGCCGTACGCCGGTCGCGGTCGGCTCGAAGGTCATCTTCTCCAGGCAGACCTCGCCCGGAGCGCCTTCCCACTCGAAGGTCTGGATGATCAGCTGGTCGGTCTCGACGGTGTGGAAGACGCCGCGGAAGGCGTACTCACCGGAGTCGTCCTTGTGGATGTAGCGGTACGTCCCGCCCGGGCGTACGTCGTACTTCTCGATCGTGGCCTCGAGTTCGCGCGGGCCGAGCCAGTCGGCGACCAGGTCCGGATCGGTGCAGATCCGGAACAACTGGGCCGGGGTGGCGTCGAACTCCCGCGTCACCTCGACGAACGGCGTACCGGCGGGGGTGTTGATGACCGTGTCGCTCATTGCTCCTGCTCCTTCACGTTTTTCAGTACTGCGTCCATCCGGCGGAACCTGCGTTCGGTCTCCAGCCGGTACTCGTCGATCCAGCTCGTCAGCGCCTCCAGGGCGCTCGGCACCAGGTGACACGGGCGGCGTTGCCCCTCCCTGGTCCGGGTGATCAGCCCGGCGGCCTCGAGCACCTGGATGTGCCGCGACACCGCCTGCTTGGTGATCGGGAACGGTTCGGCCAGCTCGTTGACCCCGGCCGGGCCGCGGGACAGCCGCGCGATCATCGCCCGCCGGACCGGGTCACCGAGTGCGGTGAACGCCCGATCGAGCTGCTCGTCGTCAACTGACATCTTTATCAACCATTTCCTTGATCAACCGATGTGTTGACTATAGGCAGAGGTGGAGGAGCTGCGGTCAAGAGGCCGAGTTTTAGCAACTCTGGTTGACAACGCAGTGTTGTCAACCTAAGTTGCTTATATGGAGAAGCTGATGGATCCCACGGATCCCGCCGCCGGGCTGGCGGCGGTGGTGGCGTTGCGACGGCTCGCCGACCGGCTGGAGGACAGCCAGGTGGAGCAGGCGATGCGGGCCGGCTGGAGCTGGTCCGACGTGGCCGAGGTGCTGGGGATCACCCGGCAGGCAGTGCACAAGAAACATGCCGCGCGGCTGATCGCCGCCGGTGTCGCCCTGAGGAGGCGCTGATGTCGACGAAGCTGAAGGACGTCCGGACGATCCTGGTCCAGAACGCGCGCGAGGAAGCCGAGATGGACGGCTCGGCCGCGATCGAGGCGGAGCATGTGCTGCTGTCGCTGGCCAGCCCGATCGGCGGTGACGTGGCCCGGTTGCTCGCGGAGGCCGGGCTGACCAGGGACGCGATCCGGGCGGCTCTCGACCAGGAGTGGGAGCAGAGTCTGGCGGTGGCCGGCGTCACCGTCACGGTCGCTGAGTTGCCCAGGGCAACGCCCGAGCGTGGCCGCGCACCCGAAGTTCGGCGAATCGGCCAAGCTCGTGCTCAAGCGCGCCGCGGAGCGGGCCAAGCGACTCGGCGCCAACCGGATGACCGCCGCCCATGTGCTCGTCGGCGTCCTCGACACCAAGCTCGGCCGCGTCCCGCGCATGCTGGAGCTGGCCGGCGTCGACCGAGCGGCCTTGTCTGCGAAGGCGCTCCAGCTGATCGACTAGATCGTCCGGAAGGCCGCCATCATCGCCATGTCCTCGTGTTCGAGGTTGTGGCAGTGAATCAGGTATTTCCCCTTGTGGGCGGTGAACCTCACCAGTACTTCGACCACTTCGGCGGGCTGGATGTCGACGGTGTCCTTCCAGCCATGGTCGTACGGGCCCGGCTTCTTCTTGCCGCCGCGGCTGAGGACCTGGAACGGCGCGAGGTGGACGTGCACGGGATGGTGCACATCGGTGACGAACGACCAGATCTCGTACTGATCCAGCTTCACCTCGGCCTGCATGACCTCGGGATCGAACGCCTTCCCGTTGATCGTCCAGCCCTTGTGCGTGCCGGCGTTGCCGCGACGGAAGCCCCACTTGCGGCGGACCACGCCGGTCGGCGCGGGCACTTCGGCGTACGACGAAAGCTTTGCGGGGATGCTCGTGTCGTCGGCGATCCGGCCGGTGACCCGGAAGCGCATCACCTGGCCGGTGCGATCCTTGGCGAGCTTGTTCAGCAAGGTGACCTCGGTGCCCGGCTGGTACTTCGAGAAGTCCACGATGACGTCGAATCGCTCGGCCGGTGCGATGACGAGGCTGTCGTGCTCGATCGGTACGCCGAGCAGTCCGCCGTCGCTGCCGATCTGGATCAACGGCTGCCCTGGGTCGAGCGCGAGTTCGTACCGCCGGGCGTTCGACGCGTTGAGGATCCGGAATCGGTAGCGGGCGGCCTTCACCTCCAGGACCGGCCAGGGCGCGCCGTTGACCAGGATGACGTCGCCGATCACCCCTTCCATGTAAGCCGATTCGACGCCCGGGCCGTCCTTCGCGGCGGGGTAGCGGAACGATCCGTCGGCCGCGAAGGCGCGATCCGCGATCACCAGCGGGATCTCGCGATCGCCTCTCGGCAACGGCAGCGCATCTTCCTCGTCGTCGCGGATCAGGTGGAGTCCGAAGAGGCCGCGGTAGACCTGCGGAGCGGTGTAGTCCATCCGATGGTCGTGATACCAGAGCGCGGCGGCTCGCTGCGTATTCGGATAGGTGTAGGTGCGGCTGCCGATCTTCTGGTCGCCGCCGGACATGTCCATGTGGCCGTGGTCGTGCCCGCCGATCGGGTTCAGCAGATCGAGCGGCCAGCCATCACTTGAAGCGGGAGTGTGACCGCCATGCAGATGCACAACCGTCGGTACTTCGAGTTGGTTGACCTGCTCGACCACAGTGGTCCGCCCACTCCTGGTGTCGAACGTAGGTCCGGGAAACAGTCCGTCATACCCCTGTACTTCGGTACGCAGGCCGGGCAGGATCTCCAGGCTCGCCTTCTTCTGCACCACTCGGTAGTAGTCGGTGTTGCCTTGCGTTCTTACGGGCTTCTTCACCGGCGGGATCGGTAGTGGGACCTTGAAGGGCTCGGGGAGCGGGGCCTCGCTACGCAGCAGCTCAGCTGTTTGGCTGGGGGAAGCTTCAAGTCCGCAGTCGGTCAGGGTCGCGGCCAGACCGGTGCCTCCGGCAACAGTCAGGAAGGTGCGGCGGGACAGGCTCATTGCTTGACCTCCAGGCGGCTGCGGCGCGCACTTGGCCGGAAGGACCAGATGGTCAGCGCGACGACGCCGATGACGATGGCTGTGCCGAGTGGCACGTGGACGGCGAAGTTCTGGAGATAGCCGAAGATCAGCTGCAGGAACTCGGCGACGAAGAGCAGGACTGTTGCGCCGGTGGGCCAGAGTCGGCCGCCTGCTCGCCAGTAGAGCAAGGCCACCAGGAACTGGATCATCGACAACATCCACAGCGTCGAGCCGATCGGGCTGTGCAGGTTCATCGCGTCGGCGTCGCCGGACAGGTAGTAGCCGGCGAGAATCGGCTGCGCGACGACGAGGGCGGTGTGCAGCAAGAGGGTGATCCGCAGGGCCCAGAGGGTTGCGCGCGGTCGGCGTACGGGCTGTTGGGTGGCGATGGTCTGGGTCATGCGGCCACCTGCTCTTTTGCTTGCTCCGTACGACGTACGCGCGCGGCGGGCCGGCAGGTCCAGACGGCGAAGGCGATCGTGGTGCCGACCAGCGTGATGCCGAGTGGGATGTGCAGGACCAGGTTGTGGCGGTAGCCCATCGCGATCTGGACCGCTTCGGCAGCGAGGATCGCGAGGGTGAGCGGGACGGTCCAGCCGCGGCCGCCGGAGCGCCAGTAGATCGTTGCTATCAGCAACTGGCCGAGGCAGAGGAAGGCGACGCCGAGGCCGATCGGTTCGTGGATCCGCACGGCGGCCGAGGTTCCGTTCAGGTAGGAACCCGCGAGCACGGGTTGCAGGCAGACCGCGACGGCATGCGTCACCGCGACCACCCGGAGTACCGCCAAGGACTTCATGCTCGCCATACTAGTAGCGTGTCTACATGTAGCGCGACAGGGTATTTCCCGGAGCAGACCCCGGAAGGGCAGGGCAAAGCCCCCGGCTGAGGGCTCGGGGGAGAGGAACGGGCGGGTCGGCGCCGCTCGGCGAACCGGAGGAGAGGGGGGGGGAGGGGGTTAGGTGAGGGCGCCGAGTGGGGAGACGCTGATGCCGGCTCGTTCGCAGACCCAGTGGGGGTCGGGGCCCAGCTCGGGTTCGATGCGGAGTTCGTGGTCGTTGAGGTCGTCGCAGGCGGTGCAGCGGGGCCAGCGGATGCCGGAGTCGACCAGGCGGTCCTGGACGTCCTGGGCGACCAGTCCGGCGATGTGTTCGGCCCCGTCCGGCCACTGGTCCAGCCACCACTGCCGGCCGGCCACCGCGTCCTCGAGCAGGGACACCATCACGGCGTCGTCGAATCCCCGCGCGGCCAGGTCGTGGAGGACCATCGCGCGGGCGGTCAGCAGGATCCCGGGCTCGTTCATCGCCCTTCAGAGTGCCAGACCCGACCGACAAAACCCCATCCCAGCTCAGGATGGGGTCTCGCCGCCTCGGGAGAGGTCTCGAGTTGCGCCCGCCGCATCCGCCGCGCGGCGCCCGGTTCGATGTGGTCGGAGCCGCGCCCGGGCCGGGGGTGAGGGGCGGGTGCCCTCCGAGGTGGTGGGGGAGGGTGCGCCCTCCTCGCACCACCCGAGGGGGGTGCCTGCTGTGCCTGTCAGCTAGCGGCGGTTTCGCAGTGGCGCTGCGGGGCGATTCGGTCGGCCAGCTTGAGTTCGCTGGGCGGCGGCTGCTCGGAGTACGGCGCCGAGGCGGGCGCGGACGGCGTAGGAGCGGCGGGGAGCCGGCTCGTGGTACTCCTCGACGGGAGCGTTGGGAAGGGCGGATTGGGCGACGGCTCGCGCGTTCTCCACTGCGGTGTTGCCGGCGATGAAATAAGTCATGGTCGTGCTGCTCCCTTCCGGTGAGCGTGGTGATCAGAACCAGCGGCCGGACGGCCGTGGTTGAACAGGGGGTTGATTCAGTTGCGCGGTGCGGGACCGCTGCTCGAGCGGACGATCAGCTCGGTCGGCAGCAGGACCTGGCGTTCGGTGAAGGCGGGATCGAGCAGCACCCGGCCGACTGCCCGGCCCTTGTCCTTGATCGGCTGCCGGATCGTGGTCAGGCCGGCTGCCTCGGCGGCCGGGATGTCGTCGAAGCCGACCACGCTCAGGTCCCGGCCGGGAACCAGTCCGCGGGTCTTCATCGCCTCCATCGCACCGAGTGCCTGGACGTCGCTCAGGCCGACGATCGCGGTCGGCCGGTCCTGCGAGTCGAGCACCCACTCGGCCCCGCGAAGACCCGAGTCGAAGGCGTTGTGACCACCCGAGACCAGCCGGATCCGGGCGTCCGGCATCTCCTTCTGCAGGCCGCGGATCCGCAGCTCGCAGTCGGCGTACCCGACTTCGTCGACGCTCAGCTCGACCGGCTGGCTGCCGGCCGCCTTCGTGTTGTCGACCAGTACGACGAGGTCGCGATGACCGAGCCGGGCCAGGTGCTTGCCGAGCTTCGCCGCGGCCTCGAGCTCGTCGATCGCGACCCAGGAGGTGTCCGGGTGGTCGCCTCGATCGGTCGAGACGGTCGGGATGCCGCGCTGCCGGAGCACTTCGAGGCCGGGGTGGCCGGGAGCGACACAGAAGATCGCGGCGCCGTCGATCGACGCCTGCCGGACCGCGTCGGCGCCGCTCTCGACGTCGGACGAGCTGAGCGGCATCAGCAGCAGGCTGGTGACGAACTCCTCGGCGACCTCGGCGAGGCCGGCCAGGAAGCCCACGGCGTACGGATCGGAGAAGGCGTAGGCGAGCTTGTCGGTGAACAGCACACCGACGGCGCCGGCCTTCCCGCTGCGCAGCGCCCGGGCCGAGGCGTCGGGCCCGGCGTACCCGAGCTCGGCGGCCTTGGCCAGGATCCGCTCGCGCATCGCGGCGGAGAGCTGGTCGGGCTTGTTGTAGGCGTTCGAGACGGTCGACGGCGAGACACCGACGGCCTGCGCCACGGTCTTGATGGTGACTCCCGGTGCCATCGTCCGAACCCTCCTGTGAGCAGTCTTCTGTATCGTTCTTCTAAATCGTTCTAGAAAAACGATACAGAAGGTCCCCGGAGAGCGCAACACCTATTTCTGGCAGTTGTTGTCGGCGGCTACCTGGACCCATGCAGGATGATGTCCTGCATGGGTTCGTTGCTGGAGGTCATCGCTCTGCATCCGGCCGATGCGGAAGCGGCTCAGGAGGGTGGCGCGGACCGGCTGGAACTGTGCGCCTCGATGGAGGCGTCCGGGCTCTGCCCGTCGGTCTCGACGGTGAGCGCGATCCGCCGGGTCACCGATCTGCCGTTGCGGGTGATGCTGCGGCTGACCGACTCGTTCCTGACCAACGGCGCCGAGCTGAACCGGCTGACCGCGATGGCGCAGTCCTACCTGTCGGCCGGCGCGGACGGGTTCGTGTTCGGCTTCCTGACGCCGGACAACCAGGTCGATGTCGAGTCCACCGCCGCGCTCGCGAGCACGCTCACCGGTACGCCGTGGACGTTCCATCGCGCGATCGACGCCGTACTGGAACAGCGCCCGGCCTGGCGTTCTCTGCGGAGCCTGCCCGGACTCGACTGCGTGCTCACCGCCGGGTCCTCGCTGGGAGTCAGCCACGGGCTGGACGACCTCACCGGGCTGGCCAAGGAGGACCCGCAGGTGGCGAAGGTGATGATGGCAGGCGGCTCGCTGCAGGCCGAACACGTGCCATGGCTGTACGGCGCCGGCGTACGCCGGTTCCATGTCGGCTCGTCGGTCCGGCAGGACGGTTCGTGGACCAAGGCGTACGTGAACTCCCGGTTCGTCCGGGCCTGGCGCAACCTGCTGGACGCGCAGGACAGCAAGGAGCAGAACGCGTGATCCTGATCGACCCACCGGTCTGGCCGGGCTGGGACCGGGTCTGGTCCCACTCTGGTCAGCGACGAGTCCCTCGAAGAACTGCACGCCTTCGCCCGGCAGGCCGGCGTACCGGCGCGTGCGCTTCGACCGCGACCACTACGACGTACCGTCCGACAAGTACGACGAACTGATCGCGGCCGGCGCCACCCCCGTCGCCAGCCGCGACCTGGTCCGCCGCCTCATCGCGTCGGGACTCCGTCACCGCAAGGGCAGCTAGAGCCCGCAGGGTGGTGCCCACCTCACACTTTCGCGATCCGCTTCGTCGGACAGGATGAAGAGGACGGCTAGCGGAGGAGTGGACGAGTCGTGAGTGACCAGAGTCTGGGCGCGATCATGAGTGAGCGGCGGCAGTTGATCAACGTCGCCTATCGGTTGCTCGGGTCGCTGGTGGACGCCGAGGACGTCGTACAGGACACGTATGCGCGCTGGTATGCGATGTCCGAGGAAGAGCAGCAGGAGATCAGGTCGCCGGGGGCGTGGCTGACGACCGTTGCCAGCCGGATCTGTCTCGACCTGCTCGGCTCGGCGCGGGCGCGGCGGGAGAAGTACGTCGGCGAGTGGATCCCGGAGCCGCTGCCGGGTTCGGAGGAGTCGGTGGTCGATCCGGCCGATCGGATCACGCTCGACGAGTCGGTGAACATGGCGTTCCTCGTCGTGCTGGAGTCGATGACACCGGCCGAGCGGGTCACCTTCGTGCTGCACGACGTCTTCCGGTATCCGTTCAAGGAGGTCGCGGAGATCGTCGGCCGTACGCCGGCCGCCTGCCGGCAACTCGCCACCTCGGCCCGCCGACGGATTCGGGCCGCCGAGGCGCCGGTGGTCTCCACTGCGCAGAAGGCCGACATCGTCCGGGACTTCAAGCGGGCCTGGGAGGCCAAGGACATCAACGCGCTGATCGGCCTGCTCGACCCGGATGCGGTCTCGATCGCCGATGGTGGCGGCATCGTCCCCGCGTTCATCGACCCGGTCGAGGGTGGCGAGCGGATCGCCGGCCTGCTGATCGATCTGGCCGGGCGGGTGCCGGATCTCGAGTTCTCCGAACGCACCGTCAATGGTCAGCCCGGCCTGGTCGCCGAGCGGGCCGGCGAGATCGCCGCGGTCTACGCCTTCGACGTGGTGGACAACCGGATCAAGCACCTGTGGATCGTCCGCAACCCGGAGAAGCTGGGTCCCTGGAAGACCGCCTGAAAACCGAAACAGAGGGCTATTCAGAAGCCCTTCGAAGAACAAAGCCAGGAAAGGCAAGAGCAAAGACAAGAGATTAGATTGGGTGGGTGTCGGGCTGGCTGCTCTGCGGGTGCGGCTTCGCGTCGGTGACCAGGCACCGCGCAATCTGACCTGAGTGCAGTTGGCGGTTGAGTGTTTGATGTTCCGACCGACAGGAACAAATGTCAGAGCTGGGTGGCTTCCACGCTCAGATCGGGCTGATCGGCAGTGACTCCGGGCCATTGATCCTGTCGGTCGGCACACCCGCCGACCGTCACCAGCACGCCAAGCTCAGCCCGGCACCCACTTCCCTCTATCTCTCATCTTTTTTCTGTTGTTTCTTTGGTTCTTCTCTGAGAGGGGTTATGGATAGCCCTCACAGCCTGAAACGCGAGTAGGCCCCCACGATGTCGTGGGGGCCTACTTTTAGTCGAGCAGTTCGGTCACGGTGCCGGCGGCGACGGTGCGACCGCCTTCGCGGACCGCGAAGCCGAGGCCGACGTCCATCGCGACCGGGGTGGACAGCTCCACCCCGAGCTCGATCGTGTCGCCGGGCATCACCAGGGTGATCTCACCGAGGTCGATGCCGCCCGGCACGTCCGTCGTACGGAAGAAGAACTGCGGGCGGTAGTCCGCGGCGAACGGTGTGTGCCGGCCACCCTCGGCGGTCGACAGCGCGTGCAGTTGCGCCCGGAACTTCCGGTGCGGCCGCACGCTGCCCGGCAGGGCCACCACCTGGCCGCGACGGACCTCGTCGCGCTTGACGCCACGCAGCAGCACGGCCGCGTTGTCGCCCGCCTCCGCGGACTCCAGCGACTTGCCGAACGTCTCCATCCCGATCGCCACACTGCTCACGGTCTCCCCGAGACCCACCACCTCGACGGCGTCGCCGAGGCGCAGCGAACCGCGCTCGACCGCACCCGTGACGACGGTGCCACGGCCGCTGATGGTGAGCACGTTCTCGATCGGCATCAGGAACGGCTCGCCCAGCTCACGGTCCGGAACCGGCACGTAGTCGTCGACGGCGTCGAGCAGGTCGCCGACCGCCCGCATCCACTCGGGGTCGCCCTCGAGCGCACGCAGACCGGAGACCCGTACGACCGGAACCTCGTCGCCCGGGAAGCCGTACTCGTCCAGCAACTCCCGGACCTCCAGCTCGACCAGGTCGAGCAGTTCGGGGTCGTCGACGGCGTCCGCCTTGTTCAGCGCGACCACCAGGTACGGCACCCCGACGCGTTGCGCGAGCAGTACGTGCTCACGGGTCTGCGGCATGGCGCCGTCCTGCGCCGACACGACCAGGATCGCGGCGTCCACCTGGGCGGCGCCGGTGATCATGTTCTTCACGTAGTCGGCGTGCCCGGGCATGTCGACGTGCGCGTAGTGCCGGTTGGCGGTCTCGTACTCGACGTGCGAGATGTTGATGGTGATCCCGCGCTGGACCTCCTCGGGCGCCCGGTCGATCCCGTCGAACGCGACGAAGTGGTTGAGGTTCGGGTAGCGCTCGGCGAGCACCTTGGTGATCGCCGCGGTCAGCGTTGTCTTGCCGTGGTCGACGTGCCCCATGGTGCCGATGTTGAGGTGCGGCTTGGTCCGCACGAACTGGCTCTTGGCCATGATTTTCCTTTGCTGGTCAGAAGATTCTGTCGGAGCCAGGACCCCCGGCCACGCACCTTCGACACAGCAGTCAGTACTGCGGTGAAGGGGGCCGGTTTGCCGTGCCACCCTCCTCCGCGGGTCCTGCTTCAGCAGGAGGAGGGTCGGCTTCGCGCGCCGGTGAACAGATCCTCTGACGTCCACGCAGCAGCGCCCGTCAGGCAGACGCCTGACAGGAACGCAGCAGTATCCACGCGGAACATGTCCATCACGGTAGATGTCAACGCTGCCACCAGCAACGTAATTCCCTAGCGCAGATACCTCGCCTTGACCGAGCCTTCAAGCTTCTCGACGGCGTAGCGCAGCGCCGGTCGCTGCAGCTCCCCACGCATGCTCATCGAGGAACTTCAGCAGACCTGACTCGTCCAGCACACCCGCATATTTCAAGGCGATCCCGACGGGTTTGGAGACCACCGGGTCGGTGTCGGCGAGCAGCAACTTCGCCAGCGCGAAGAGGTCGGTGAGGTCGTCCGGCGTACCGAAGCGGGCGAAGTACAAAGGCGCAGTGATCGCCGTACGGCGTCTCAGCGGGTCGGCGGATGCTGCTAGTTCGAACAGTGGGTCTCTGGGGCGATCCAGCAGGTAGCGGCCGACCACGTGCGGTGCTGCGCGGTCGACCATGTCCCAGCTGTCGATGGCGTCATGGCGGTCCAGATAAAGCTTGTAGACGGCACTGTCGGGCTGTTTCGCCTTGCGGGCTTGAAAGTCCAGCACGCAGAAGCCGGCCAGCCGAGCCTCGTACGACGGTTCGCCGAGCAACCGGTCGACCTCTACGAGCGGCAGTGCCGTGAACGCCTTGGCCGTGTCGAACGTGGCTCGCATAGGAACGCCCAGCACTTCGCCGGAGCCCGGGTAGTGCTTGTGAACCACCTCGCCGGGCTTGGCGTGCTTCTGCAGCATTTGGACGAGCGCTGCCGCGGTCAGCTCCATCTGTGGAGACTAGTGCAGTTGCTGGACGACGAGCTTGGTTGCGGCGGCCAGGAGAGCGTCGTTGTAGGTCGCGTCTGGGGTGGAGCGGCTGGACATGATGGTGAGGACGATGGGGGCTCGGTCGGGAGGCCAGATGACGGCTATGTCGTTGCGGGTGCCGTAGCCGCCGCTGCCGGTTTTGTCGCCGACCTTCCAGTCGGTGGGGACGCCTGCGCGGATGAGCTTGTCGCCGGTCGTGTTGCGCTGCATCCAGTCGGTCAGTACTTCGCGCTGGTTCGGGCGGAGCGCGCAGCCCAGGAGGTAGGCACGGAGATCCTTGGCGAGAGCATGCGGCGTACTCGTGTCGCGGACGTCGCCAGGAGTCGCCTCGTTGAGCGTGGGCTCGTTGCGGTTCAGGTTGGTCGTCTGGTCGCCGAGCTTGCGTACCTCGGACTGCACAGCGGCCGGGCCACCGAGTTCGCGGAAGAGGAGGTTGGCGGCGGTGTTGTCGCTGTAGCGGAGTGCTGCGTCGCAGATCTCCCGCAGCGTCATGCCGGTGTCGACGTGCTTCTCCGTGATCGGGGAGTACGTCACCAGGTCTTCCTTGGTGTACCGGATCAGCTTGTCCAGGTCGTGGCCTTGGCGAAGCAGGGTCGCTGCCAGCAGCACCTTGGAGGTCGAGGCGAAAGCGAAGCGCTCGTCGGCGCGGTAGTCGACAGTGCGCCCGGTGCCGGTGTCCAGGGCGAACACACCCAGCCTGGCGTCGTACTGCTTCTCCAGGCTGCCGAAGGAGGCGGGCTGAGCCGCAGCGGCCGGAGTGATGCAGCCGAGAGTCAGCAGGAACAGTACGAAGATCGCCACGGTTCGTCGCATAGGTAACCAGACGCTACATGTCCGGACTTAGTTCAGAGCGAAGAGCCTGGTGTTGTCCGAGAAGATCGGGCGGCCGTCGGCGACCGTGACGGCCGGCTTGTCGCAGGTGACCTTCTTGGTGTCCGCGACCGAGGCGGCGGTCGGTCCGGCGACGATCGGCCGGGGCAGGATGCCCGTAGTACCGACCATGACCGGGGAGCAGGTGCCGTCCGGCTGCGGCATCAGCGTGACGACTCGGCCGTCCGGCAGCATCCCGAAGCCGTCCCGCGGGTACTCCGGCCGCTGCAGCTTCGGCGGCACCGGCAGCAGGTGGTGCCACTGCGTTGAACCGTCCGCGGGGCTCACTGCCGACACGTCGTAGTTCTGTACTTCGCCGGGCTCGTTGCTGGTCCGGCAGGTCACCAGCACCAGCGAGGCGTGAGTCGCAGCGAGCTGTGCATCGCAGGAGGACGTTCCGAGTCGCGGCCGCGGCGTACCGGGGACAGGTGTTGCCCAGATGACACGGCCTTCGCCGACGTCGACTGCCCACTGATAGAGAGTCCCGCCGGCGGCGCCCGTCCAGACGAGCCCGGAGACCTCGCGGCTGTCCGGGACGGCGACCATGTCGCCTACCCAGGTCGTCGGGTCCAGTTCGGCGCTCAGGTCGAACCGGATGCCCAGGTCGGCTTCCCAGAGCTGCTTGCCGGTCTCCAGGTCGAGTCCGCGCACCACTGCATGGTTGTCGTCACACGCGTCGACTACGACAGCTTGGTCGGCCAGCAGCACGCCCTGCGTCACCGTGCACTCCAGCCGGGTCCGCCAGTGAGTCGGGTTGCTGACGCCGTGCGCGACGACGTACTTGCCTTCCGCCACCAGCAGCTGATCGGCGTTCACCGCGAGTGCCGTGCCATCGGTGTGCACCTCGGTGAGCGGCTTGCCGGACTTGGCATCCAGTACGGCGTACGTCGGCAGCTCGATGCCGCTCGGTGCCCGGTTCCCGGCGTACGGGAGGTGTGCCGCGAGTGTCTGGCCGTCACCCGAGACCAGGAGTCCACGGGACCCGCCGGAGGCGGCACCGTCGACGTCGGCCCGGGCGTAGCGCCAGCGGATCTGTCCAGTGGTCGCGTCGGACATCACCACGCCGTCGGAGCGCAGCTCGGCGACACCGCCCGCAGTACCGGCGATCGCACCGGTTGCTGGGACCTCCCGGCTCCAGGCGAGTTCGCCGTCCAGCTGCACGGGGAGTACGCCGGGCGGGATTGTCGTAGTGGTGCTCACGGTGTTGGCCGTCTCGAGCCTGGCCTGCACGAACGGCTCACCGGCTGACACGACGATCCAGGCGAGCAGAGAAGCGCAGACCACGGTCACACCGACATGCTAGAAAGCGGGGTGGCGCTAGTGAGTAAGGCGGCGCGAGGCGTAGGCGCCGGGCGAGTGCGAGGAGCGCTCCGGCGAGTACCAAGGCGACAGAGGCGAGCATCAGGTACGGCCAGCGCTCGCTCATCGCCGCACCTGGCTGTGCTGCAGGCCAGCGCCACCAACACACACCGATAGAGACCACACCCAGCCCGACCAGCACCAGGGCGGGGATGGTCACGAGACGTGGCTGGCCCCGGCGGAACCATGCACAAGCGAGGGCGGCGGCAATCGCAGTACCGGCTATCGGTGCCCAGACCGGGAAGCCGGTGGTTTCGTCAGGGGCAGCAGGCCAGTGGGCTGCGGCGCCGAGACCGCGGCCGAGCAGTACGGAGGCTGCGACGATCACACCGAGCGCAGCGCCCAGGTAGATCATCGGGATGAGACCGGAGATCGGACGGGCCGCCTTGGGGGCCCAGGTGGACAGCTCGCGTTCCAGGTTCTCCCGGGCGGCCGACTCCCACTTCTCGTGACCACGGCTGGTCGCGTACAACGGCGTACCGGCCAGGCCTTGCAGGAAAGTCATCCGGCCGCGGGCGAAGTCCCGGTCGCTGATGTGCCCGTACTCCTCGCGGATGCCGGCCGCGTACTCGTCGTACCGATCAGCCGGCAGGCTCAGCACGCGCAGGTCCGCGTCGCACAGGACAGCGCCGTTCGCGTCGTCCGGGTCGCAGTCGTGCTTGGCAGTGAGCCGGATCAGCCGGCCGATTTCCTCGACCTGCTCAGCCGGTACGCCGTACGCGGACAGCTCGAGTTCGGCCAGTTGCGCCGAGACCTCTTCGTTCTCGCCCGGATCGGCCGTCGGCTCGTAGATCGCGTCGTGGAACCAGGCGGCCAGCCGGACGGTGTCCGCGTCGTCGGCCAGATCGGCGAGCTCGTCGATCGCCTCGAGCATCTCGGTCAGGTGCCGCTGGTCGTGGTAGTGCCGTTGTTGCTCTGTGTAGCGAGCGAGCAGGTCGTCGCCCAGCGGCTGCGCGTGCGGCAGCAGGCGATTCCACTGGTCGCGCAGGTCCATGGCTGCGAGTCTTGCACCCGTTTGAGGCCTGTACCGACCGATCCGGGGTTCCCGGTTAGGGTCGTGGCCAAAGCGATATCGCCTCGTCACCAGACCGGTGCGGGAGCCTCCGATTCGCCCTGAGCAGAGGAGCAACCATGCGATTCGGCCTGGTCGGGACCGGTCATTGGGCCCGGGTGACGCACGGTCCGGGGCTGCACGCTGCCGAGGGTGCCGAACTGGTCGGGGTCTGGGGGCGGCACGCGGACAAGGCGTCACAGCTAGCGACCGAGCTGGAAGTGACCGGGTACGACGACTACGCGGAGTTATTGGAGGTCGTGGACGCCGTCGCGTTCGCCGTACCGCCCGCAGTACAGGCGACGATGGCGCTCGAAGCCGCCGCGGTCGGCAAGCATCTGCTGCTCGACAAGCCGGTCGCCACGTCGCTCGACGACGCCCGCGCGCTGGCGGACGAGGTCGCCGCCGAGGGACTCGCGTCGGTGGTCTTCTTCACCGGCCGGTTCGCGCCGGAGATCCGGTCCTTCTTCGCCGAGGTCGAGGCCATCGGTGGCTGGCGCGGCGGCTGGTGCCGGATGATCGCGTCGCTGGACGCTCCCGGCAACCCGTACGCCGAATCCGCCTGGCGCCGCGAGAAGCGCGGCGCACTCTGGGACGTGGGACCGCACGCCCTCTCCAACCTGGATGCCCTGCTCGGCCCGATCGCTTCACTTCAAGCAGTAGGCGGTGCCGGCGACCTGGTTCACCTGGTCCTCACCCACGAGTCAGGCGCCACCAGTACTGCGAGTCTGTCGCTCTCCGCGCCGCCCGACGGCACCACGTTCGAAACAGGTCTCTGGGGAGAGTCCGGCACCACCCTCCTCCCGCGCCCTTCCACCCCTGCAGTCCAGTCCTTCACCACCGCCGCCACCGAGCTGGTAGCAGCAGCCGAGTCCGGTGACACCCACCCCGTGGACATCGCTTTCGGCACTCGGGTGGTCGAGCTGCTGGCTTCCGCCGACAAGCAGCTTGGCTAGTGCAGGGCTATGACTGTGCCGTCGCCGGAGGTCAGCACGAGGTTGCCTAGTGCTCGCGGGTCTCGGCTGCAGGTGATGCCTTCGGGGAGCGGCGCCTGGCGGTAGCCGGTGCGGCTGATGATGTTCGCTGCGCAGCCTGTGCGGGCACGGGTGAGCGAGACGACCCGTGCGTCAGTGGTGACGGCGACGCGGGCTCGTGGATCGACCGGAGCCGTGCTCTGCCAGGCGGTTCGGCCGGTGGCAGTGTCGATCGCGGTGACGATCGTCTTGGTGTTGATCTGAGTCGCAGGGCCAGGGCAGTCCACCACGACCAGCAGGTTCCCGGCCGCGTTCAGGAGCGTGCGGCACGCCCAGTTCCTCGGTACCGGCCAGCGCCACTTGGTGTCGCCGGTGCGTGGGTCGATCGCCACCAGCGCCGCCGGTACGTCGGAATCGCCGCCCGGCTCCGCGACGACGACCAGCCCGCCGACCACGATCGGCCGCCGGTACATGTCGGCCGGCGACTTGGTCCACAGCTTCTTGCCGCTCTTCAGGTCGAGCCCGATCATCTCGTCCGGCGTCGCGCCCGCAGCTGTGCCCCGAGGAACGCGACCACCGTGTCCTCGGTAGCGACAGCCCCGATGTCGGTGCACCGCCCGGGCTCGAAGGTCCAGCGCTCGTGCCCGTCCGGATCGACCCCGCGCAGCTTGTCCGATCCAAGGCTGACGTCTTCGCCGGTAAGCAGCGGATCAGCCTGCTGGATCGAGTGATCCCTGGTCCGCCCGGGCCAAGCAGCCTTGCGCTTGCCGGTGTTCGCGTCGAGCAGCAAGTACCCGACATCAGCGAACTCGGCGACCAGCAGTTCGCCGTTCCCGGTGGCGTAGAGGTTCGGCTTCTCGTCCGAGTCCGACCGGGTGTACCGCCACCGCAGGTCCCCGGTCGCAGCGTCGAGCATCTCCACCACACCGGTCTGCCGCGGGATAGCGATCCCGTACTTCGTAGCGACGGCCTCCTCGGCTCCCGCTCCGGACAACGCCCTACTCGCCCAGGCGACGTTCCCGTCCAGCGTCGACCGCGGGAACTCCCCAGCAGGTCGCCGCCCGCCCTCCACCCGTTCATTGGAGTCCAGCACGTAGTTGCGTGCGATCGGCTGCACCACCAGCAGCAACGCCAGCGCGATCACAGCCGGTACTACGAGCCAGGCGAGCTGCTGCCCACGGTTCCGGGTCGGCAGGAACCGTGCAGTCCTCGTCCGCAGCAAGGACCCGACCAGCGCAGCACCAGAGGCCAACAGCAGCAGGAGCAACGCAGAGATCAGCAGTGGCACCCGCAGACCAACGCCAAGCGCAGGGTTCGTCACTGGAACCCGTGCCCACGCCACAAGCAGCCCGGTCGCCGCTACCGCCACCACGGCACCGGAGACCAGCCGGCTCGCTGAGTCGCACTACGAGCGCACCGGAACAGCACGGGCGCACTGAAGAACGCAGCGGCAGCCAGGACGACCGGAGGCCAGCCCTGCTCGGACTCCAACGTCGGCACCTGCCAAGGAGCACCAGCGGCCGCGATGGACACCACTGCCGCAGCAATGGCGCCGAACGTTGCTACAGCCGCCAGAGCAGCCTGCTGCCAACCACGCCAGGGTGCTGGCAATTCACTGTCGAGCCCGGCGAGCTCTGCTTCCAGATTCGCCCGGGCAGCCGTCCCCATTCGCTGCCGTGCCAGCTGGGTCCGGTAGAGGTGCCCGTCGAGCAGTTCACGCACTTCGTCGTACCGGCGCTCGATTGCGGCAGCTCGGTCGCCGGAGTCACGTCGTACTTCGTAGGCGTGCGCGGTGTAGCGACTCGGAGCTGTAGCGAGCGTGGCATTCACTGCGTCCAGCAGGACATCGCCGTTCGCATCACGCCGAGGCGGTGCGTAGGAGTCCGTCGGAGGTGTCGACAGCGATCCGGTGAGCCGGACCAGCCGCGCGACTTCGGCGATCCGGATCGGATCCACGCCGTACGCCGGCAAGGTCTGCTCCGCCAGGCGTGCGGACGACTCGGCGTCCTCGGCCGTGCCACCGCCCGGTTCGTGCACGGCGCGGTGGAACCAGGCGGCGAGCCGGACCGAGGTGGGGTCGGTGCTCAACTGGATCAGGGATTCGAGGCCGGTCAGCACGGTCTCGAGGTACTGGTCGCGGTAGGCCCGCCGGTTGCGCCCCACGTACCTGGCGACCAGGTCGTCGGCCAACGCCGTCGAGCCCGGGATCAGCTCGTTCCACCGTTCGCGCAGGGCCACCACCGCCACAGTCTGCCAGTCCGCGCACAACGCCCGCCGCTCGATCTCGGCACCATCGGCTTGCGGTTCCCGATCACCGGCCGAGATATCGGCCGGCGCAGGCTGACGCGCGGCTCTGCGGCGGCCGGCGAAGGCTCGACGCGCGGCTCAGCGGGGAGCGGCGAGGACGCCGGACAGCAGGCCCGGGTAGAGGCAGTCGAGGTCGTCGCGGCGCAGGCTGCTGATCCGCTTGGTGCCTTCGGTGTGGGTGCTCAGGACGCCGGCCTCGCGCAGGATCCGCAGGTGATGGGCCCGCGTGGACGCGGTCACCGGCAGGTCGATCTCGCCGCAGGCGATGCCGTTCGGCAGCTCCGCCAGCAACCGCACGATCTGCAGCCGCACCGGCTCGCCCAGGGCCTGCAACACGGCATCGATGCGGATCTCTTCGCGATCCGGCTGCGGCAGGGCTTTCGAGGTGCTCATGCCTTCCATAGTACGACGCCTATCGAACTTCGATGAAGATCGTAGTACGATCGACATCGAACTACTCGTTCCGTGGGAAGGTCCCCCTGATGTCCGCACGTATCTACCTGCTGGCGGCCGGTGCTTTCGCAGTCGGCACCAGCGCGTATGTCGTGTCCGGTGTGCTGCCCGTCCGTCAGCTCCGAGCTGCATGTCTCGCTGACCGCCGCCGGCCAGCTCGCGACGGCGTTCGCCCTCTCGTACGCCGTCGGCGCGCCGCTGTTGTCGACGCTGACGGGCCGCTGGGAGCGCCGCACGCTCCTGCTCGCCGCGCTGCTCACTGCGGCACTGGGCAACCTGATAGCCGCTCTGGCCACTGACTACTCCGTCCTGATCGTCGGCCGCATCGTGGCCGCCTTCGGTGCAGCCGCCTACACGCCGGCCGCGACGCTGTTCGCCACTGGGTTCTTGCCGCCGGAGGAGCGAGGTCGAGCGGTTGCTGTCGTGTTCGGCGGGTTGACCTTCGCGCTGGTGCTCGGCGTACCGGCGGGCAGTCTGCTCGGCGGGAGCCTCGGCTACCGCGGAGTGTTCGCGCTGATCGCGGCAGTGGCCGTAGTGATCGCACTGGCCGTGCAGACCGCGCTTCCGAAGGTGGCTGCGCCACCGGCGATCAGCTTGCGGGAGCGGTTCGCCGGGGTGACCGACCGGCGGGTGCAGATCGTGCTGGCGATGACAGTGCTCGCAGTGCTGGCGACCATGAGCGTCTACATCTACGTGGTGCCGCTGCTGGCGAAGACTGCTGACCTCAAGGGCGGCACCGTCGGCGTGCTGCTCCTCGTCTACGGGCTGGGCGCCGTTGCTCGGCAACCTGCTCGGGGGACGGGCGACTGACCGCTTCGGCAGCTTGCGGACGCTCGGCGTTGCGTTGGCTGGGTTCACCTTGGTGATCGGAACGCTGACGCTGACCGCGACGACCGTGGTCGGCGCTGGGATCGCACTGTTCGTGTGGAGCCTGTTCACCTGGGCGTTCAACCCGCCGATCCAGAACCTGCTGCTCGAGCTGGGCTCAGGTGGCGGACTGCTGCTGGCGATGAACGCGTCCGCGATCTACCTGGGTGCAGGGCTCTCAGCCATCGCCGGTGGTGTTGTGATCAACCTGGTCGGCGTAGAGATGCTGCCGCCGATCGCCGCGGCACTGGGCGTCGTCGTACTGGCTCTGCTGTACGTCCTGCGTCGCAACCCGGCGCTGGAAGAGATCGAGCACCTGGAGCCGCTCGAGGCCGAGGAACGCTTGCCGGTAGCAATCGCTGATTGATAGCGAGGCCCTCCGTTAGGGCAGGCTACTGCCCATGCGTCTTCTGGCAGCCCTGCTGCTCGTCGTACCGCCGTGGGCAGTGACTGCAACGCCTGCGGAGGTCGTCGAGGGGTGGAAGAGCTCACCCGTGTACGTCGATCCGTCGCAGCAATCGCTGGTTCCTCAGAAGGAGTCCCAGCGGTTGGCTGCGCGGGTCGACGGGCACGCGCCTGCTATCCGCATTGCAGTGGTTCCAGCTGCTGCTCTGGGGACGGGGGATCGCGACCAGGCGGCCAGGACATTCGTGGACCACGTCGTGGATCTGCAGCAGGCAGACGGCATTTACCTGGTTGTCTTTGGTGGAGCGATCACGTGGGGGAGTGCGGTCGGCGTCAATACGCCGATCTCGGAGATCCTGACCGATGAGCTGGGCAAGCACAGCCGGTCGGATCCGGTGGGGACGCTGGACGGCGTACTGGATCAGCTGGACGTGCCCAAGTCGTCGAAGGGTTTGCCAGGCTGGGTGCTCCCTGCGGGGATCGCGTTGGTCGTGCTCCTCGGTCTAGGCCTTGGGCTGCGGTGGTGGAGGCGTCGCCCGGGCAAGGACGAAGGCCCCGCGCTGTACCGGCCGTCGTACGACGTACTGCCGGACGAAGCGGACACGCTGCCTGAGCGGCGGAAGCTCGCCGTCGAGGACGTGACCCGGTTCGGTGAGGAACTGGATGCCGCCGACGTGCGTCTGGACGGCGTGGACACGGCAGCGGATGTGCAGGCGGCGATGGACGCGTACGCCGACGCGGGTCGTGCTGTCGATCAGGCTCCGGACGACGACGGGCTCCGCGCAGTACGGGCCACTGTCGAGTACGGACGCTGGCGACTCGCCTGCGCCCAAGCACTCGTCGCCGGTACGCCGGCGCCGCCGCGGCGCGCCGCATGCTTCTTCGACCCGGCGCACGGAACCTCTGTGACCGACTGGATGTACACGCCACCGGGCGGCAAGGCCCGGGAGATCCCTGTCTGTGCTGCCTGCCAGAACCGCCTCGCTGGAGGAACACGATGACCCGCCCCCTTCGCCTGCTCGGCACACTCGCCCTGGTCGGTGCGCCGCTGCTGCTGCTCGCTTCACCGGCACATGCGGCCACTCCGACGCCGACACCGAGCAAGCCGCCGACCAGCCGGCCGACGTACAAGTACACGCCGCCGCGCTACACGCCGCCGGACTTCGATGGGGACCGCCGACGCGCGCAGGCGGCTGCGGAGACCTATCTGGACGGCGTCGCGGCGAAGCTCGGCGATCCGGGCATCTGGGTCGACTCCTCGGTGACCAAGCTCAGCGCGTCGGAGGTGTCGGAGCTCGACCAGGCGGTGAAGTCCGCTGCGGCGCCGATGCGGATCGCGGTCATCCCGGCGTCGGCGATCGACATCGCCCCGAAGAGCTACAGCTCACGCGTCAAGCTTGCGTGGAGCGGTGAGGAGATCGCCAGTCAGCTGTACGACCGGGTCGGCGTCGAGGGCGTGTACGCCGTACTCGTCGACGCTAGCTCCGAGTCGAAGGGTCGTGGGTTCCATGCCGTGCAGCACGCGGACAAGGGGCCGACGTACCACGTGGGTGATGCTGTCGACGAGGCAGTGGACTGCTGCGCGCCTGACTACGACGGCATCCTCACGCGGTTCGTCCAGCGGGCGCAGGTGATCGACAAGCCGTTCTACGTTGATGCTGCGCCGTACGCCGGTGGGGTGGCGGGCGTGGTCTTCCTCTGGTGGGGCGGCACGACGCTGGCTGCTCGTCGTGCGCGTCGGTCGGACGAGAAGAAGCACTTGGAGATCTCCGCGCCGATGCTGAACGAGGAGGTCATTGCGCTGTCACAGCAGGTGTCCTCGTTGCCGACCACGTCGGATCCGCAGCAGTCGAAGCTGTCGAAGGACGTGCTCGACACGGTGGAGAAGGCGCGGCACCGCCTCGATGAGGCCAAGGGGGACGAGGACACCGAGGCGGTTGCGACACTGCTCGGCTCTGCGCGGTACGGGCTGGTCTGCCTTGATGCTGTGCGAGCTGGGAAGCCGATGCCTGAGCCGACTCCTCCCTGCTTCTTCGACCCGCGGCATGGGCCTAGTACTTCGGCTGTGCAGTGGACGCCTGAAGGTGGTTCGGAGCGGCAGGTGCAGGCGTGTGCCGCCTGTGCTGCGCGGGTTGCGGCTCAGGAGGAGCCCGACATCCGCATGGTGATGCTCAGGGACCGGCCGCGCCCGTACTGGACGCTCGGCGAGGAGTTGGCGTCCTACATGGACGGCTACTGGTCACAGGGCAACGGTCAGCGCTGGTGGTTCCCGGACCAGGATGCCCGTCGCGCCGGTGAAGCTATGCGATCCCGCTGGCGTTCCCGTCGCCCAGGCGCCCGCCTCAGCACCTGGACCAGCGACATCGGCTCTGGCATCTCCAGCCGCTCATCTTCATCCAGCTACGACAACTCAGACGACAACAACAACAGCTTCTGGAGCTCCAGCGGCTCCTCCTCCCGCCGCCGCAGGTCCTACTCCTCCCGCACCCGCTCCAGCGGCGGCGGCAGCTCCCGCCGCTCCTCCCGCCGCTCCGGCGGCTCCCGCGGCTTCTAGGCGCGGGCGTAGATGGAGACGTGGGCTTGGCTGGCGGCGGTGAAGGGGGTGTGGCGCCAGTCTTGGAGGCGTTTTACCAGGCGGAGGCCGGCTAGGCGGGCCATGAGGTCCAGTTCGCCTGGGGTGATCAGGCGGCAGGTGATTGGGTTCATCGTGATGCCGGTGGGACTGAGGCGGACGTGGTTCTCCTCTAGCAGCTGGGTCACTGGGTCGTAGCGGCAGACATCGAGCGTGACGTCTGCGACGCCGACCTTCTCGACGTCCACATAACCCTGGCGATCCGGCTTGATCCACGCACTGGGGATCGCGGTCTCGATCACGAAGACACCGTCGTCGGTCAGATGCCTGGCCGCGTTCTCGAAGCAGCGGATCTGGTCGTCGGCGGTGAGCAGGTTGAAGATCGTGTTGAAGACCAGGTAGACCAGCGGATATCGACGGCCCAGCTCGACCTTCGACATGTCGCCGATCGTCACCTCGAGCGAGGCGCCGCCCGGCTTCGACCGGAGCTGCTCGACCATCGCCGGCGACAGCTCGATCCCGTCCACCCGTACCCCGTGACCAACCAGCGGCAACGCCATCCGCCCGGTCCCGATCGCGAACTCCAGGGCAGTACCGTCCGTCGCCAGCCCGGCCAGGAACGCGGCCCCGTCCGCCTCGTCGCCCCGCGGATCGTTGTCGTACTGCGCGGCGACCTCAGGCCCGAACGACTTCGCCGGATCGAATTCAGTCATACCCGCGACTCTTCAGCATCAGCGGCAGCCGCACCACTCAATTACCGCAGCACCTCAGGCAACTCGTCCGTATGCAGGATCGCCAACGAGGTGACCGCACGCGTGAGGCAGACGTAGAGACGTCGCAGCCCGGTCCGCTCATCGGCCTCACCCGCCACGATGCCAGCAGGCTCAACCAGTACGACGTGGTCGAACTCGAGACCCTTCGCAAGACCAGCCGGTACGACGTCCACGTGCGCCTCGACGTCACCTTCGTCGCCAAGCACGGAGTAGCTGATTCCCATGTCCTGCAAGGCTTTCCGAGCCGCCGGCACCAGCGCGTCCGGCACGATCACCCCGATCGAACCAGGCCGGTCGGTGATCTCCTGCACGGTCTCCACAGCAGCCACCAGACTGTCGGGCACCTGCGTGATCGCCAGCTCACCGCGCGCCCGCCGTACTGCGGTCGGCGGCGTCAGATGCGGCGCGATCAACGGCAGCAGGCGAGCGGCGTACTCGATCACCTGCCCAGGCACGCGGAACCCGGCCGTCAGCTCCTCCGTATGCGCCCCGCTCTTCCCCAGATGCCCGAGCGCTTCATCCCACGACGGCGTCGCCCAAGGCGTCGTGCCCTGCGCGATGTCCCCGAGCACGGTCATCGAGCCAGTCGAGCAACGCCGCCCGACAGCGCGCAACTGCATCGCCGACAGGTCCTGCGCCTCATCCAGTACGACGTGACCGAGGCTCGGCGTACGGTCGACCAGATCCGCGAGCTCGTCGATCAGGGTGGCATCGGCAACAGACCACTTCGCGGCCCCGGCGGACCGAGGCGCCTTGTCCCACAGGAGAAGCGCCTGCTCCTCGCTGGTCAGGATCCCGTCGGCATGCTCGGCCAGCATCTCGGCATCGGTGAACAACCGGAACAGGAACTTCGCCGGATCGACCGCCGGCCACAGCGCATCGGCGTACACCTTGACCGGCCGGCTCCGCGCCACCGAGTCCTGCACCCGATCGTCCGGCGAATCGCCGCCGGTCTCCATCCGCAGCAGTACGGCGTGCGCGAGCCGCTGCGGCAGCATCGCCCGCCCCGCGCCGTACCGGATCCCTCGGGTCCGCAGCTCGTTGACCAACTCCTCGGCCTCGTACGCCGGTACGCGCCACCGGTGCGATCCCCGCGGTACGACGAGCGCCTCCTTCGGCAACTGCACCTGCGACCAGACCGCCCGGCGCAGTACCTCGGCCAGCCGCGCGTCGCCCTTGAGGATGTCGACGGGAGCCGGCCCCGGCCCGGCGATCTTCACCCGGGCGACCATCTCCTCGACGGTGGTCTGCTTCGCCTCGATCTCGCCCAGCGCGGGGAGCACGTCGCCGATGTACCGCAGGAAGCTCGCGTTCGGCCCGACCACCAGTACGCCGGCCCGGCTCAGCTGGTCGCGATACGCGTACAGCAGGTACGCCGCGCGGTGCAGCCCGACGGCGGTCTTCCCGGTACCGGGCGCTCCCTGGACGCAGATGGTCTCGTCCACTCCGGCGCGGACGATGACGTCCTGCTCGGGCTGGATCGTCGCCACGATGTCGCGCATCGGGCCGGAACGGGGACGCTCGATCTCGGCGTCCAGGATGTCGCTGTGCTCGGCGACGGGTGCCGAGGTGGTCAGGTCCTCGTCCTCGAAGGCGGTCATCTCGCCGTGCGTGAAGCCGAACCGGCGGCGGATACCGACGCCCATCGGCTCGGTCCGGCTGGCCCGGTAGAACGGCACCGAGATCTCGGCCCGCCAGTCGACCACGAGCGGCTCGCCCTGCTCGTCGTTCACGTGCCGGCGGCCGATATGGAACGTCTCGTCGGTGGGTTCGAGGTAGTCCAGGCGGCCGAAGAACAGCGGCACCTCGGGGTCGTCCTCGAGTTCCTGCATCCGGCGCTAGATCGCTGCCTTGAGGAACTCGGCGTTCACCGGGTCGGCGCGAGTAGATCTTCAGCGAACCGGTCTTCTCCCGCATCTGCGCGAGGGCGGCGCGGGATGCGGCGAGGTAGTCCTTCTCGGCTTGGAGGGTCGGCGGCAAAGGGTCAGGGGGCACGACAAGACCTCCGCAAAGCGGTCGACGGGTCAGGGAAGCCCCGCTACGTTACTTGAGCACTGCCTCTTGAGCGACCGATTTATCCAGTGTCGGCTCCTCCTTGTCGCGCGCAGGCCCGGGCGGAGCAGCAGCGGCAGGCTGACGGCGATCAGGAGCAGGGCGGCGATGCCGTCCAGCCAGTAGTGGTTTCCTGTCACGACCACCACGCGAGAACGTGATGATCGGGTGCAGCAGCCACAACCAGCGCCACTTGGACCGGGTGATCAGGATCATCGAGAGCGCGATCAGGGCGGCCCATCCGACGTGCAGGCTCGGCATCGCGGCGAACTGGTTCGCCACCCCACCGGAGCTCGTCCGGCCCGTAGACCGACTGGCCGAACTTCAGCCCGGTGTCGATGAAGCCGGGCATCATCCGCGGCGGGGCCAGCGGGAACAGGATGTGGCCGATCAGTGCCAGCCCGGTGACCGAGACGATGGTCCAGCGGACCCGCGGATAGGCCTTCGGGCGCCAGATCGACAGCCAGAGCAGGATCGCGGCGGTCAGCGGGGCGTGCACCGACGCGTAGTACAGGTTCGCTCCCTGGACCAGATGGGGGAACTGGAGGACCCAGTGCTGGATCGCTGCCTCATCGGGCAGATGCAACCAGTGCTGGAAGGACAGCACTTCGCGGGCATGGTCGAAGGCGGAGCCGGTATGTTTCCCGGCGAACTGACGGCCCGCGCTGTAGACCAGGAACATGGTCGCCAGCAGGACTGCTTCCCGGACCACCCGCCACACCACCGGCCCGGCCCCCGTGGAGCTGCGCCCGCGTTCCCCAGTCAGATCCACTCGCTCGAGTGCCTGTGTCCCCATACGTCTCGACGGTACCGGTCGAAGTCTCCGGAATCGCTCAGGTTCACCCCTGATGTTGCCCTGGGCAACCCCCGAACCACTCGCTGTGACCGATCCGTCACCCCCTATCCATTGCTCGCGATAACGTCCCTGTAGCGGCCAACGGCCGGACCGGCGATCGCATTCCCGGTGGGTTTGACTCGAAGATCACACTTGACAATTAACGAACCGCAGGTCTGATAGGAGCTCGGGTGGTCATGGATCCCGCAGGAGTCCTGCTCGCGGCCGGTGCCGGCGCATCGATCGGGAGGCCGAAGGCGCTCGTTCGCGACGCTGGCGGAGTGCCCTGGGTGGTGCGGTCGGTCCACGTACTACGGGACGCCGGCTGCGGACCGATCGGGGTCGTCGTCGGAGCCGCCGCGGAGGAGGTCACAGCCCTGCTGGCCGACGAGGATGTCACCATCGTGCCGTCGCTCGACTGGGAAACGGGGATGTCGGCATCCCTCCGCAGCGGCCTGGGGTGGGTCACCGAAACCCCGGCCGAGGCGGTCGTCGTCCACTTCGTCGACCTGCCGGACGTAGGGCCGGACGTCGTACGCCGGGTGCTGGCGGGCCGGGTCGGGTCAGGTGACGCCGTGTTGTCGCGAGCCGGTTACCAGGGCCGGGCCGGTCATCCGGTGTTGATGGGCCGCGCGCACTGGGAAGCCGCAGCCGCCGCAGCAACCGGAGACCGAGGCGCCGGCCCCTACCTCAAACGAGCCGGCTGCCCCCTGATCCCCTGCGACGACCTCATCCCTTAACCGCGCCGGTGAGGACGCCTTTGGCGAAATGCCTTTGCAGGAACGGGTAGATGAGCAGGATCGGGACGATCGAGATGACCAGGATGGCCATCTGGATCGAGGCCTGGGGTGGTAGTAGCTCGGTGCCGAGTTCTGCGCTGCCGAGTTGGGTGTCGTTGATGACGTACGTACGCAGTACGAGCTGCAACGGCCAGAGCTTGCTGTCGTTGAGGTAGAGCAAGGCACCGAAGAACGCGTTCCAGTAGCTGACCGCGTAGAACAGGCCGATCACCGAGAGCACCGCCTTCGACAGCGGCAGCACGATGTAGCCGAAGGTCTTCAGCTCGCCCGCGCCGTCGATCCGCGCGCTCTCGGTGATCTCACCCGGCAGGTTCGAGAAGAACGCCCGCAACACGATCACGTTGAACGCGCTCACCATCGTCGGCACGATCAGCGCCCACAGGCTGTCCAGCAGCCCGGCGCCCTTGACCACGAGGTACATCGGGATGATCCCGGGCGAGAACAACATGCTGAACAGCACGATCAACAGGATCGGCCGACCGGCCGAGAATCCCGGCCGCGACAACGCATAGGCGAGCAGACAGGACACCGTCAGGCTCAACAACGTCCCGACCACAGTGACGAAGATGCTCACCAGCAAGGCCCGGGTGACCACACCACCTGCGAACAAGGACTTGTAGGCGTTGAGGTTGATCGAGTCCGGCAACAACACCAGCCCGCCGGACTCGTTGATCTGCTTGTTCGGCGCCACGCTGGTCGAGATCACCCCGACGAACGGGATGATCACCGCGGCGCAGAACACCAGCAGTACAAGGCCTTTGAAGACTCGCATCGGCCACGACGGCATCGGCACACCTTGAACGATCCGGCGCGTCATCGGCTGTACACCCCTTGCTCCCCGAAGATGTGCGCCACCTTGTTCGCGGCCAGGACGAGGATGACGCCGACCAGGCCCTTCACCAGACCGACCGCGGCGGCGACTCCCCAGGCTCCGCCCAGTACGCCGTTGTTGTAGACGTAGGTGTCCAGTACTTCGCTGACGTCCCGCCCAACCGCCTGTTGCTGCAGGATGATCTGCTCGAACCCGACCGTCAGTGAGTCGCCCAGCTTCAGGATGAAGAGCAGGATGATGATCCCGCGCAGCCCCGGCATCGTCACGTGCCACACCTGTCGCAGCCGGCTCGCGCCATCCACGCTCGCTGCCTCATAGAGCTGCGAATCGATCTGCGAAAGCGCCGCCAGGAAGAGGATCGTCGCCCAGCCGGTGTCCTTCCAGATCACCTGTGTGGTCACCAGGACGCGGAAGAGCTCGGAGTTGCCGATGATGTCCAGTGTCGCCAGGTCGTGCGATCGCAGGTAGTTGTTCAGCAGGCCGCTGCCGCCGAGCATCTGCTGGAACAGCGCCACCACGATCACCCAGGACATGAAGTGCGGCAGATAGAGGATGCTCTGCGCGATCCGTTTGATCCGCTCGGAGAACAACGAATTCAGCAGCAGCGCCAGCAAGATCGGCGCCGGGAACACCAGGATCGCCTGCAGACCGGTGAGGATAAGGGTGTTCTTCAATGCCCGCAGGAACGCGGGATCGCCATTGAAGATCACCGCGAAGTTCTCCCAGCCGGACCAGTCGCTGCCGCCGATGCCGAGGAACGGCTGGTAGTCCTTGAACGCGATCACGTTGCCGAGCAGCGGCAGGTAGTGGAACGCAAGGATCAGCGCAGTACCGGGCAAGGCGAACAGCAGCAGCACTCGGTCCCTGATCAATCGGCGACCGAGGCTGAGCTGTTGCGCCGGGCGGGTCTTGGTGCGCTGGAGCATGTCGCTAGCGCCCCGCCGCGTACGCCTGCTGCAGTTCGGTGCGCATCTTCTCGCCGCCCTGCGACAGCCAGTCCTTGACCGCCGGAGCCCAGGCGGAGACCGGCTTCTTGCCCTGCATGATCTGGTTCTCGACGTCGGTCATCACGCTGAGCAGCCGCGGCCCGTCCTTCGACACGGTCTCCGAGTACAGCCCGTACGACGCGTCGTACACCAGCCGTTTCGCGAGCTTCTCCTGGATCGCGTGCTGCTTGCGCGGCACGTCGGGTTTACCGGCCAGGTAGAGCGCGAGTGGTCGAGTCGGCGATGTACTGCAGGCCGATCCCCGTCTCGACGACGCCGGTCTTGGTCGGCACGGGATCCGTTCCCTGCAAGGCGAACTGACGACCCTGTACGCCGTACTTGCGGAACAGATACTCCTCGGTGCCGAACGGCGCGGCCATCCAGTTGGCGACCTTCAGCAGTGTCTCGACCGAGTGCTTGCTGTCCTTGCGGAACGCGGTGATGTTGTTGAGTGCGGCCCCCATCCAGGGCTTGCCCTGGCCCGGCACGTCGAGCATGTTCACGCTGAACGAGTCGCCGGCGGTGTTGTCGGCGTAGTACTGGTTCCAGGCGACGAAGCTGTCGATGTCGAACGCGGCGATACCACCGTTGAACCACTGTTTGCGCTGACTGGCCTGGGCGCTGAAGGAGTCCGGGTTGATGACGCCGGCGGCAACCATCTTGCGGCACGCCTCGAGTGCGTCGGCGCCTTCTTCCGCCTCGTAGAAGGAGGTGAACTTGCCGCCCTCTTCCTTCCACTGGTTCGCGATGCCGAACAGTTGGCGCAGGTAGGAGATCGGCGGCTTGGTCCACGCCCAGCGGTTCTGCTTCGGCGCGGTCAGCTCCTTCGCGAGATCGAGGAACTCGTCGAAGTTCTTCGGTGCCGGGTCTTTGATGCCTTTGGCAACCAAGAGGTCCTCGCGGTAGAGCGGCAACGTCGTACGGGACATTCCGCGTGGCACCGGTACGGCGTAGATACCACCGTTGAAGACGCAGCCCTTCCAGTACTCCGTCGGGATGTTCGCCAGGAACGGGTAGTCCCGGACCGCGTCGCCGGTCAGGTACTTGGTCAGGTCGACGCATTTGGCCTTCAGCAAGGCGGGGATCTGCGGCGTCGTCGGTGGCAGGTTGATGATGTCCGGCAGGTCGCCGCCGGCCACCCGGGTGGCGAGCTTGTTGGGGTACTCGTCGTTCGACGCCATGCTGATCTGGAGTTCGGAGCCGAGCCGCTCGTTGAGGGCCTGCCAGAACTGGTTGCGGTCCGCGGCCGGCGGGATCGCGCCGGGGATGTTGGTCATGAAGGTGATCGGCTGACCGTCGCCCGGCTTCTCGGCGATCGCCTTGATCGGGTTCGCCGGGTACTTGAGGAAGCCGTCCAGCACGACGTCGGTGCCCGGCAGGTCCGGCTTCACCCCGGTGAACCGGACATAGCTGGGCAGTTTGACCGCGAGATTGGCGGCGGCCTGGTTCTTCTTGTCCGACGCGCAGCCGCTGAGCAACGGCGTACCGGTGACCGCGACCGCGGCGGCAGCCAGGCCGCCGCCGAGGAATGTTCGTCTGCTGAGCCCCATGAGGTCCTCACTTCCGGGCGATTGAGAGTGCGGCCACACCATGACATAGTACGTCCTATGTCTTCAAGAGTCGGTGCCGTCTTCGATCCGGTGGGGAGCGGCTATCACACGTTCCGGATCCCCTCGGTGGTGTCGTCCGGTGACTGGGTCTTCGCGTTCTGCGAGGGGCGACTGCACTCCGCTGCGGATGCGGGCGAGATCGAGGTCGTACTACGGCGCTCGCCTGATCGTGGGCGGACCTGGTTGCCGTTGCAGGTGGTGTCGGCGGCTGCCGGGAAGACCTGCGGGAACCCGGTGCCGGTTGTTGATCCGGCGAGCGGTGATCTGGTTCTGGTGACTGTGCAGAACGGCGCGGACGCTTCGGAGGTTTCGGTTGCCAGAGGCATCGATCCGTCGGAAGGGCGCCGGGTCTACGTGCAGCGCAGTACGGATGACGGGGTGTCCTGGAGTGCGCCGGAGGAGATCACTGCGCAGGTGAAGCCTTCGCGACTGGGGCTGGTATGCAACTGGTCCGTGCCATGGAATCGCTCTGAGGGTTGGCCCGTACGCCGGGCGGCTGGTCGTACCGGCGAACCACTCCTTCGTCCCTGCCGATGGTGCTGGTCTGGATTCGGCCGCGGCCGTTCGGTTGAACGGGGGTCATTGCATCTTCAGCGATGACGGTGGGCATACCTGGTCTGTCGGCTTCGTGGATCGCAACGACGGCGGCGTGATCAACGCGAACGAGACTGCGGTAGCGGAGTTGGCTTCGGGTCGGCTCTACTTCAACGCGCGGAACCATCGGGGTACCGGGGCCGCGCGAGTGCACGCGTACTCGGCCGACGGCGGTGAGACTCTCACGGCGCCGTACTCGCAGATCTTGGATGTCACTGCCCCCGGGATCCAGGGGAGCGTGCTGCGGGTGGGGGATCGGCTGCTGTTGTCGACGCCGGTGCACCCGAACACCCGGCGAGAGCTGACCATCTTCATCAGCTCTGACGAGGGTCACACCTGGCGGCCGGGCCTCGTCGTCCATCCGGGCATGGCCGGCTACTCCGACCTCGTCCCGCTTCCCGACGATCGCGTCGGTGTCCTCTACGAGGCAGGCGAAACGTCTTCCTTCGCAACTCTCCGCTTCACTACCTTCTCTCTCGAGGAGCTCCTTTGAGCATCCAGTTGCACGGTGTTGTCCCTCCGCTCGTGACGCCGTTGACCTCGTCGTACGACGTCGATGTCGCTTCGCTCGCTCGATTGGTCGGTTATCAACTGGCCGGGGGAGTCGCTGGGGTTTTCGTTCTCGGGACATCCGGGGAAGGGACGTTTCTGACCGACGAGCAACGCCTGGTGGTGCTGGAAACTGTGGTCGGCGAGGTTGCTGGGCAAGTGCCGGTGCTGGCCGGGGCGATTGATACGTCGACTGCTCGGTCGGGAGCGCATGTCGTTGCTGCCGTGAAGGCTGGAGTGGATGGTGTTGTGGCGACTGCGCCGTTCTATGCGGCGACGCATCCGGCGGAGATCTCGCGGCATTTCGAGCAGTTGGCTTCGTTGACCGAGGTGCCGTTGTTCGCCTACGACATTCCGGCGCGGGTCGGGACGAAGCTGTCTGCCTCGCTGCTGCTGGCTTTGGGCGAGCGCGGTGTGCTGGCGGGGGTGAAGGACTCGAGTGGGCAGGAGACGAGTCTTCGGAGGCTGGTGCTTGATCGGCCTGCCGGGTTCACGGTGATGACCGGGTCGGAGTTGACGGTCGATTCGGCGTTGAGCTTCGGCGTCGACGGCGTCGTACCGGGGCTGGGGAATGTGGATCCGGCCGGGTATGTGCGGATCGTCGACGCTGTCGCTGCTGGGGATTCTGCGGCGGCGCGGTCGGAGCAGGATCGGCTGTTCCGGTTGTTCGAGATCATCGACGTGGCTGATCGGTCGCGGATGGGGGCGAGTTCGGCTGCTTTGGGGGCGTTCAAGGCGGCGTTGTATCTGCTGGGCGTGATCGAGTGCCCGCTCACGGCGTACCCGTCGATCCCACTGGCCGACGACGAGATCGCGGGGATCGGCGTCGCTGCTGACCCGCGCGGGACTGCTGCCTCGCTAGACTGGCGGACCTTGATCGTCGTCGTCGGAGGGGGACCGGTGTGACCACGGGTGGGCTCGGCCGGGCGCGGGGCGCGGCCGGTAATCAGTCCTTCATCCGCGACCAGATGAAGTCGTTCATCCTGGAACGCGGTCTGAAGGCGGGCGACCCGCTGCCGAACGAGCAGGAGCTGATGGCGCAGCTCGGTGTCGGCCGGCATCCGTTGCGCGAGGCAATGAAAGCGCTGCAGGCGGTCGGGATCATCGAGATCCGGCACGGGTACGGCACGTACGTCGGCCAGGTCACCCTCGACGCGCTCGAGGACGGCCTCGCCTTCCGGATGTCCCAGTCGATGGCCGGCGACCTCCGCGACGTACAGAACGTCCTCGAAGTCCGCCAAGCCATCGAGGTCGGCCTCGCCGACGAGGTCGTCGCCCACTTCACCACCACCGGCTTCGACTCCCTGGAGCCGATCGTCGCCCGCATGGAGGCCAAAGCAGCCGCCGGCGAATACTTCCCCGACGAAGACTGGGCCTTCCACCAAGCCCTCTACGAGCCCTTGGGCAACGCCTTGGTGATCGACCTCCTCAGCGTCTTCTGGCGAACCTTCGCCCAGGTAGACGCCCGCCTCCCCGGCGCCCGCTACACCCCCCTAGACGCAGCCGGCTGGCACCGAGACCTCCTCAACACCCTCCGCTCCGGCAACCCCCTCACCTACGCCACCGCCATGAAGTCCCACTTCCAAGGCATCCACACCCGCCTCGGCGACTAGCTGCCCAGTCGCCGCGCCTTTCCGCCGATCCGCGCGTTCGTGTGCCCGCGCCCCGAACCGCCACCACTGTCCAACCACCCGCAGCCCCCCAACCCCACGCTCAGCCGCCTCACCTCAGCCCACCCAGCCGCCCTTGGACAGTGCCGGCGGTGCAACTGACTCAGCTCATGGCGGGGCTGCGAGCTCCTCGGTGTGGATGAGCTTGCCGATGTCGTGCGTCGCTGTGCCGTACAGGACGGCATCGCGATCGAAGGTCACCTCGGCGGTCAGTTCGACAGGGGTGGATCGGTCAGAGCGTGGTCGAGCCGCGTCTTCACGCAGTACTCCGAAGCTTCAGGCGAAGAGGTTTTCGGCGTCGACGATGGTGTAGGCGTAGCCCTGTTCGGCTAGGAAGCGTTGGCGGTGGGCGGCGAACTCGGCGTCTACGGTGTCGCGGGCGACGATGGAGTAGAAGCGGGCGGTGCGGCCGTCGCCCTTGGGGCGGAGGACTCGGCCGAGGCGTTGTGCTTCTTCCTGGCGGGAGCCGAAGGTGCCGGAGACCTGGACGGCGACCGACGCCTCGGGGAGGTCGATGGAGAAGTTCGCGACCTTGCTGACGACGAGCATGTTGATCTCGCCGGTGCGGAAAGCCTGGAACAGTCGCTGGCGCTCCTTCACCGTGGTCTCGCCCTTGATGACCGGGCAGTTGAGGCGTTCGCCGAGTTCGTCGAGCTGGTCGATGTACTGGCCGATCACCAGCATCGGTTCGCCCTTGTGGTGCTCGGCGATCCGCCGTACCAGACCGAGACTTCGCCGGCGTCGACGCGGCCAGCCGATACCGGTCCTCGGGCTCGGCCGTCGCATAGACGAAGCGCTCGGTCTGCTCCAGATCGACCCGTACTTCGACGCAGTCCGCCGGTGCGATCCAGCCCTGCGCCTCGATGTCCTTCCACGGCGCGTCGTACCGCTTCGGCCCGATCAGCGAGAACACGTCCCCCTCGCGACCGTCCTCGCGGACCAGCGTCGCGGTCAGGCCGATCCGCCGCCGGGTCTGCAGATCCGCGGTCATCCGGAAGATCGGGGCCGGCAGCAGATGCACCTCGTCGTACACGATGAGGCCCCAGTCGCGCGCATCCAGCAGCTCGAGGTGCGTGTAGACGCCCTTCCGCCGCGTCGTCATCACCTGGTACGTCGCGATCGTGACCGGGCGGACCTCCTTGCGCGCACCGGAGTACTCGCCGATCTCGTCCTCGGTCAGCGTGGTCCGCTTGAGCAGCTCTTCCTTCCACTGCCGCGCGGACACCGTGTTCGTGACCAGGATCAGGGTCGTCGCCGACGCCTGCGCCATCGCGGCCGCGCCGACGATCGTCTTGCCGGCCCCACAAGGCAGTACGACGACGCCGGAGCCGCCGTGCCAGAAGGCGTCGGTCGCCTGCTGCTGGTACGGACGGAGGTCCCAACCATCTTTGACCAGGTCAATCTTGTGCGCCTCGCCGTCGACGTACCCGGCGAGGTCCTCAGCCGGCCAGCCCAGCTTCAGCAGCGTCTGCTTCAGGTGACCGCGCTCCGACGGGTGCACGATCACCGTGTCGTCGTCGATCCGCGCGCCCAGCAGCGGCTTGACCTTCGCGCTGCGCAGCACCTCTTCCAGCACCGGCCGGTCGGTGGTGATCAGCACCAGCCCGTGCTCCGGGTGCTTCTCCAGCCGCAGCCGCCCGTACCGATCCAGCGTCTCCGCGATGTCGACCAGCAGCGAGTGCGGCACCGGGTAGCGGCTGTAGCGCAGCAGTACGTCGATCACCTGCTCCGCGTCGTGTCCCGCGGCCCGGGCGTTCCACAACCCGAGCGGCGTCAGCCGGTAGGTGTGCACATGCTCCGGAGCCCGCTCCAACTCGGAGAACGGCGCAATAGCCTTCCGGCAGTCACTAGCCTCCGCGTGAGCGGTCTCCAACAGCAGCGTCTTGTCAGACTGCACGATCAACGGCCCGTCGGTCACTACCGATTCCCCAATCACCAGACTCAGACGAAGACCTCCGCCCGACCCTCCATTGTGCCTCCTCCCACCAAACAGGGGCTTCGCCTAGGCTCCCGCATGCGTGGAGTTGCCTGGGGTCTGCTGGTGGCCTGGATAGTCCACGACCTCGAGGAGCTGCTGACGATGCCCTCCTGGTCCCAGCGGGCACCGGCGCAGATCCGTGCGGTCCTACCGCAGGTCCCGGACGCGGTCCTGGACAAGCTGCCCACCTCCCGAGCTGAGGTCACCGCTGCAATCGGCCTGACCGGTCTGGTCATGGCTGCGGCCGCTGCCTCTGGTGCGCGTACGGGCGGATCCAGCAAGTTCTTCCAAGCATCCCTAGTCGGCTTCGGCCTCCATGCAGGCACCCACCTCGCCCAGTCCGCAGTACTTCGCCGCTACACCCCCGGCCTGGTCACCACCCCGCTAGTCGTCATCCCGTACTCCGTCTGGGCCTGGCGTCGTCTCAAGCGCAGCGGTGTGCCGGTCCACCCGAGTGATGCTCGCTTGAACCTTCTGCTGGCCGCGGTAGTCCCCGCAGCCCACACCATTGCCCGCCTGAGCCGACGACGCAGCTAGTCCGGGACGGGGCGGGCTACGGCTATTCGGTGGAGGGCGTAGGTGCGGGGCTGGTCGGACTCGTTGTCGTAGGCGGTTAGCCAGCCGTCGGCTACTCGGACTGGTTCTACGATGCGTTCTGCCGCGTTGCCGTTGTGGTCCACGTAGGAGATCCAGGTCGGGCTGCCGGATTCGGCGGCTTCGGCGAGGACGCTGATGGTTTCGGCGGGGGCGGTTGCGTCGCCTGAGGTGTGCTCGGCGGGGCGTTCGGCAGCGACTCGGTCGCCGGCGCGGACGCGTTCGATGACCGCCTTGACCTGGTCTTCGGTCAGGTCGATGGCGCTGTCGGCGAAGTCCCGGCTCGTACGGCGACGTGGTGGCTGGCCGCGGCGGTTTCCTGCCGACGTCACGTGGACCACGCCGTCGAAGGTTTCGCCGAGCGGTGCCAGGCCGGCGTCGCGCAGTCGGGAGAGCACCATGTCCGGCGGGGAAGGCGAGACGACGACGGTCGGCGCGAGGCGGCGGAACCGGATGCCCGGCAGATTGGAGCTGAGCAACTGGGTCAGCACAGTCTCGTCGTCGCAGCGCAGGTAGGTCGACGCGGCACCGATTCGCAGTACGCCGTGCCGTCGGGCGACGTCGTCGATGAGATAGCTGAGCGGCTGCGGCACCGGCGTACGGGAGTGCTCCACCAACCACGCGTGCAGTTGCTCCGCAGTACGGCCGAGGTCGAACGCCCGCCGAATAGAGCTCTCGCTGAAACGGTAGACCCCGCCCCCGCCGTGCGACTCGGCATCGGCCATCACAACAAGGTCCTCTTGTACTGCGCGGACCAGCGGCCCAGGTGCAACCGCAGTGAGGTCCGCCTGCAGCAGCACTTCGGACACCGGCTCCGGCACCAACGGCTGAAGCGCAGCAGCCAGGTCCTCGGCAACAGGCTCCTCGGACAACAGAACCCGAGCATGCGAAGCCAACGCACCCAGCCCAGTCAGACCGAGCAGTGCAGCCTCAGTGATCGTCCACTCGACCAGGTCGTCCCGGAACTGCCCACCACGACGCGGTCGATGCCAAGCAACCCAGGTGACCACGGACTCCACGCCAGGCGCAGTACCAGCCCCCGCCTCAGCAAGAGCCTCCAGAGCGAGCTGCCTGACCTCCGGCGCCAGCAGGCGTTCCAGATCAGGCGCCAGCGCGTTGACCAGCCGCTCACGCGCAGCAGCAGTCGCCCCGCCACTGTCACGCCGCCCGATCAGCCCGATCGCCCGCAACCCGCTGTGCCAGGCCAGAACCAACTGCCCCCATCGGTGCGCAGTGTCGAGCTCCAGCCAGTCGTCGTACGACGACGTCGGCAACCACAGCTCACCAGTACCGACCTCGACTGCAGCAACCAGCCCAGCGGCGTACGCGATCTCCAGTACTGCGCCGGCAGCCGTCTCGTCAGCACCGATCTTCGTAGCGAGACTCCGCAGCTCCCGCACTCCGATGCCACCAGTACGCAGTACAGGCGGCGGCTCCGTGCCGAGCTGCTCCAAAGCACTGTCGACCAGCCGCACCAGATCGAGCGCAGCACCAGCAGCAGCGCGATCTGCGATCGACGCGGACACAGACTTCCCACCAAGTGGCGGCGGCGTGGGCCGAGTGGAAGCCAGCACACGCCCACCACGCAAGTGCAGCCCGATCTGCCGCGGCAGCACGACAGTGTTGGCATCCTTCGGTACTACGAGCCCGCGCGCGAGCAGCTGCTCCACAGGCGTCTTGGCGGAAGCGATAGTGACCGGACGCTCGGCCTTCTCCACAGTCCCGGTCGGCGGACCCCAGGTGAGCTTGGCCAGTACCTCACGCGCTTCAGGCCCAGCCTCTTCGATCAGCTTGTCCAGGTCCCCGAAGTGCCGGGTAGTGATCGGCCCGAGCCCAGCCGGTGTTGGCCCGAGAAGCTCATGTACTGCGCGGATCGGCCGCAGGTCGTCCTCGTTGCCCCAGACCAGAGCCAGCGCGAGTAGCTCGGTCACCCGCGGCTGCACGATCTCCACGGACTGGTCGACACCCGCAGCAAGCGCCTTGAGATCCACCGGCTCGGCCAGTGCGGACAGTGCCTCCAGCAGATCCACACTGAACTCGTCCAGCCGGTTGATAGCCCGCGCAGCCGACGCGTTGGTGGTAGCGCGAGCCGCCAGCTGACTGGTGTCGGCAGGGATCGGCGTAGCCAGGTCGGGCCGGTTCAGGAGCAACTGGCCGAGGGCAGCGTCGTCCCAGGCGCGTAATGCCTCGGCGAGGGTACGTGGGCGGGCCCGCTCGGTATTGCTCATCCCTCCAACGGTACGGCCCCACCCCCAGCGAGTACGACCCGCAGCCCAACTCTTGACGCTTTCGGTCAGTCGGCCGACGGCACCTCGGCGGCGCCGGCGTGGCCGATCCGGTGGAAGCCGATGCGTTCGTAGACGGCTGCCACGTCGTCGGACTCGGCCGACAGGAGGAGCAGCTTCACGCCCATCGCGAAGGCGTGCTCGGCCAGGCAACTGGTGACGGCGGCTCCGAGGCCTTGGCGGCGCATGGCCGGGAGAGTGGCGACACCGACGATCTCGGAGGCCGTGCCGACTGGCTGGTGGACGCCACTGGCGACCAGGCCCTCCTCAGTGGCGGCGCCGGCCGTGACGGAGTAACCGGCCGTGGCGCGCTTGAGCAGGAACTCCATCATCGAATCGGGGATCTTCGCGGCCTCCACGTCCCGCTCCGCGACACCGCCGTTGCCGATCGCCGTACCGGGGTCGCCGAAAGCCACGTTGGGAACGGCGCGGGCTTCCCGGAGTACGGACTCGACCGCGGGCAGGATCGTGCAGGTCGCGGCGGCCGTGGCGGGTTTGAAATCGCCCTCGTCGAGGACGAGCAGCGGGTGCTCGACAACTTCCAGACCAGCCTCGGCCGCGGCAGCGCTGAGCGATGGGCAGGTCTCGACGACCCACTCGAGAGCCAGCGGGATCTCGAGCTCGGCACACCGCTCCCGCAGCCGCTCGATGTCCGCCGCCACAATCGTCTGCTCCAAGCCAGGCCGCGGACGCGCGTAGTACGGCCAGGGACTCGTACTACGGAACAACGTGAACGGGCCGACCTCCTCGCCGGAAGCGCCCGACAGGGGAGCGGCATGGAGATAGTCGTCGACCTCGCTCAGCAAACTCATGCCCGGAGACTCCCAGCCGCACCGGCCGGCAGCAACCCAATATGGCCGGGATTTAGCGAAACTCTGCGCGTCCGGCGACGCGCCCGAAGATCGAACAGGCGTTCGGGTTCGGGGAAACTGGATGTGGACGGCAAGCAATGTCGTGACCAACTCTGCGTGTGTTTCGGTCGCGGAGCGTGGTTGTCTGGTTACGCTGGACGGGAGAGGTGTGAGGCATGGCCTTTTCGACCGACCGACATGCCCGCGGCGACCGCCCGCCCGGCCGCACCGCCGAGGCGGCGCAACGAAGCGCTGCGGTACAGGAGCGTGTCCACGAACTGGAGGGCGTGCTGGCCGCTGCGCTCGCGGCAGACGTGCACGGGACCGATCTGCAGAAGTTGAAGCGAGCTCCGCGGCGTGCGCCGCCCAGTGCCGAGCCTGCTGATCTGGAGCCGCGCCCAGGGCCAGTCTGGGGAGCCTTCCTGCCGCAGGGACCGGGCCCGTTCGCCCGCTGGTTCGGCGGGGAGCGGCGGTACGCGCGCCGGCTGGCGGAGGCCGAGGACAGGTTCGCCGAGGCGATCGAGCGGCACCGCGTGAACGAACAGGCGCGTCGCGAGCGGGTCGCCCGGGCGACCCGGGACCACGCGGAGCAGCAGCGGCGACTCGATGAGGCCACTGCAGAGCAGCACACGCGCATAGATGAGTACGAGCGTGCAGTGGAAGCCCACGATCGCCGTGCAGTGAGCCGGTACTTCCAGAAAGCCCTGGACCGCACGGCCGAGCCGCATCGACTTCCCGAGTCGCCGGCAGGGCTCGCTACGTTCCCGAGTCCACTCTGCTTGCCCTGGAGTGGGACCTGCCCGATCTGAGCGTCATCCCGGCCGAGGAGTCCTACCGGTACGACCGGGAGCAGGACGCGGTTCTCGCAGTACCGCGGCCGGAGAAGGAGCGTGCGTCTGCTCTACCAGCAACTCGTCGCCCAGTTGGCGTTGCGGGCCTTGCATCTGGTCTTCGGCAACGACCGGTACGGCGTGGTCGACACTGTCGTGTTCAACGGAGTGGTCGAGTCGGTGGACCTGGCGACCGGTCAGACCATCCGGCCTTGCCTGATCACGCTTCGGGCTACTAGAGAACAGTTCAAGGCGCTGGTGCTCGACCAGCTCGACCCGGTCGCCTGTGTCCGGCACTACTTCGCTGCCGAGGTCTCACGGCATCCCGGAGGAGCTGCAGCCGGTGGAGCCGCGTACTGGAGTTCGACCTGACCGACCCGCGCACCATCGAGGCCGTGGATGTCCTCAGTGAGATCGACAGCCGACCCAACTTGCTGGAGCTCACGCCGGACGAGTTCGAGCATCTGGTGCACAACCTGCTCAGCCGGATGGGCTTGGAGACCAGGCTGTTCCGGACGTGGCAACGACGGTGGCATCGATTGCGTGGCGTACGACCCACGCCCGATCACCGGCGGCAAGTTCGTCGTCCAGGCGAAGCTCTACACGCGAACAGTGCCGCCCAGCCGCAGTACGGGACCTCTTCGGCACCGTCCTCGATGCAGGCGCTACCAAGGGAATCCTGATCACCACCAGCGGTTTCGGCCCGTCCAGCTACCAGTTCGCCAACGGCAAACCCCTGCAGCTGATCGACGGCACCGGCCTGCTCGCCCTCTGCCACCAACACGACATCCCGGCCCGCATCGTCCCGCGCGCTAGCTGATGGGTGACTCGTAGACCAGCATCTCCGTGCCTGCTGGGGATTCGCCGTCGTCGGGAGCGGTGAAGAGGCGGAGCTTCTTGCCGTCGACCTCTAGCGCTACCGGGTTGCGGGTGACGCTGTGGCCGGCTGCGGAGAAGGCAGGGAAGGGGATCTCGTGCAGGATCCTGTTGTGGTCGTTCAAGTCGAGTAGAGCCAGCCCGCCGAGCTCATAGCTGCCGCCTGTCGCAGTAGGCAGGCCGGTGACTCCACCGCAGAGCTGCTTGCTCCGGTTGACGTAGTCACAGTCCTGGTAGTCCAGGAGATGGCTCTGGTTGGGCTCTGCCGCCAACTGCTTGCCCTTGGCCGTCCACTCGTAGAGGGTCCGCGACCCCCAGCTCACCCCGTGCACCAGGCCCGTACGCCGATCGCGCACCACTCCGCCGACGTGGTCACGGACCCGGAACTGCTCCGTCACCCGGAAGGTCTTCGGGTTCACCTTGTAGACGATCGCCCGCTAGTTCGGCCGGTACTCCGCAGCCGGCACCCACACGTTCTCCCCGTCGTAGTCGATCCCGCCCGGGTGGTACGCCGTGCCCTCGCCGATCCGGATGTCCTGCTTGAGGTTCCCCTGCCGATCGATGACGAACAGGTGCCCGATCCCCTTGCCCGGCGTACGGTCATAGCCGTCGACCGGCTTCGGATAAGGCACCGGCGCTTCGAGGACCTCCACGCTGGACAGGAAGATCAAGTCGCCGACCAGGGCGAATCCCTGCGGGTGATAGGTCGGGAAGTGCAGCGGGATCCGGGCCACCTGCGACCACGCAGTACTACGTGTCGTCGCCTCGAAGGCCCTGGCGACCCCGTCGTCGCGGCCGGCCGCATCGGCCATGGTCACCCCGGTCAGCAGCGTTGCCGCGACCACGGTTGCCAGCAAGATCTTCCTACGCATCACGCTCTCCCTCGGTCCGGTGATCAGGCAGCTTGAATCCTGGAAGAGACCACAAGCTCGACACCAGCTGATCAAAGACGGGGCATCAGGTGAAGTCCTGGCCTGTCAGACTGGCGAACATGGACTCTGGGATCACTGTGGTGGGGACCGGGCAGGTCACTGCGCCTGCCGACGTACTACGTCTGACGCTGAGCGTGGGACATGACGCAACGGATGTGGCGGCCGCGGTAGCGCAGGTGGCCGAGCGGACGGATGCGGTGAACGCTGCACTGCGCGAGCAGGGTGTCGCCGAGAAGGACATTCACACCAGTTCGGTGAACGTCTACCCGCAGTACGCGGACTCGATGAAGGTCGCCGGGTATCGCGCCTCGCACTCGATGACGGTCACGACCACCGACCTGACCGGGTTCGGCCGGCTGCTGAACGCGGCGGTCGGCGCTGTCGGCAACGACCTCGGGCTGGACGGGCTGCAGTTCGACGTCTCCGACAAGGCGCCGCTGCAGGAGCAGGCACGCGAACTCGCCTTCGCTCAGGCGCGTGAGAAGGCCGACCAGTTGGCCGGGCTTGCCGGGCAGTCGCTCGGGTCCATCGCCGCCGTCGCCGAGACCTACGGTCAGACGCCGATCCCGCGGATGGCGGCGGCGAAGGGCGTCAGCCTGTCCTTCGACGCGGAAATCGCCGTCACTCCGGGAGATCAGACCGTCGAGGTCTCCCTCGAGGTTCGCTTCAACTGGGCCTGACTATGGACTGATCTGTCTCAAAAATAGACCGAATCCCAATTTGTCGGCGGCTTCGGACACACTTCTCCCATGTACGCACCGGCACCGCTCCGACGGCAGCTGAACCGATCAGGCCTGCTGCTGCTCGGTCCTGCCTTCGTGGCGGCCGTCGCGTACGTGGATCCGGGCAACTTCGCGACCAACATCGCCGCGGGCGCGACGTACGGGTATCTGCTCTGCTGGGTCGTCGTCGGGGCGAACCTGATGGCCGTCCTGGTGCAGTACCTGGCGGCGAAGGCGAGTATCGCGACCGGCCGGACCCTGCCGCAGCTGTGCCGGGACCACTTCCGGCGGTCCACCTCCACGGGGTTGTGGGCGCAGGCCGAGCTGGTCGCGGTCGCGACCGACCTGGCCGAGGTGGTCGGCGGTGCGATCGCGCTGAACCTGCTGTTCCAGATCCCGTTGCTGCTCGGCGGCGTGATCACCGGGGCCGTCTCGTTCGCCTTGCTGATCTACCAGTCGAAGCGTGGCCAGCGGCCGTTCGAGGCCGCGATCATCGGGTTGCTGGCCGTAGTACTGGTCGGTTTCGTGGTCTCGACGGTGCAGTCCCACCCGTCCGGATCCGGGATCGTCGGCGGGCTCGTGCCCCGGCTGGACGGCACGCAGTCGCTGGTGCTCGCGGCCGGGATGCTCGGCGCGACGGTGATGCCGCACGCGATCTGGCTGCACGGGGCGCTCGTCACCGACCGGCACTGGAAGTCGATCCGGTCGGCCACCGGCAAGCAGCGCGTACTGCGGGCGACCCGGATCGACGTCGCCGTGGCGATGGCGCTGGCCGGTGCGGTCAACCTGGCGATGGTCGTGCTCGCGGCGGCCGCGCTGAAGGGCTCCGGGCGCAGATTCGCTGGACGCGGCCCATACCGCGATCGGCGACCGGATCGGCAGCCTGCCCGCGCTGCTGTTCGCGCTGGCGTTGCTGGCCAGCGGTTTCGCCTCGTCCTCGGTCGGCACGTACGCCGGATCGGTCATCCTGGAAGGGTTCTGGCAGCGGCACGTCCCGCTGGCCGCCCGCCGGCTGATCACGTTGCTCCCGGCCCTGATCATCCTGGCCATCGGCATCGATCCGAGCCGCGCGCTGGTGGTTTCCCAGGTCGTGCTGAGCTTCGGGATCCCGTGTGCACTGTGGCCATTGGTCAAATTGACCGCCTCAAAGCGCGTCATGGGCCCCCTGGTCAACCGGTGGCCGACTACTCTCACCGCATGCCTGGTAGCAACCGCCGTCTCGGTCCTCAACGTCGTACTGATCGTGCTGACGCTGCGCGGGTGAGCTCAGCATGACCGCCACCTATGCGGTCAGCGACATCCACGGCCACCCTGACAAGCTGGTCGAGGCGCTGGAAGCGGCCGGGCTGGTCGACGCCGAGGGCAACTGGTCGGACCATGACGTCGCGGCTCTGGTTCCTCGGGGACTTCTTCGACCGGGGCCCGGACGGCGTCGGGGTGCTCGCGCTGGTACGCCGCCTCGCGGCGCAGGCCGCGGCCGGGACCGGCGAGATCCGGGTGCTGCTCGGCAACCACGAGATCCTGGCGCTCGGGATGCGGAAGTTCGGCGACACCTTCGTCCCGCACGACGGGATCACCTCGCGCAGCTTCGAGCGCAGCTGGGCGCTGAACGGCGGCCAGGACCGCGACCAGGAGCTGCTCACCGACGACGATGTCGCCTGGCTGATCGAGCAGCCGGTGGTCGGGCTGGACGCGGACCACCTGCTGCTGCACTCCGACACCGAGGAGTACCTCGAGTGGGGTGACTCGCTCGACGAGATCAACCAGTCCGCCTGGGACGACCTGCACAGCGACGACATCACCGTCTGGTGGGAGATCTGGCGGCGGATGACGTCGCGCTACGCCTTCCGCGGCGAGACCGGCCCCGCGGTCGCGGCCGACCTGCTGCAGCGCCTCGGCGGCCGCCGGATCGTGCACGGCCACAGCATCGTGGCCGACCAGCTCGGCATCGACCCGGCGTACCTGACCGGCCCCCTCCTGTACGCCGACGGCCTGGCGCTCGGCATCGACGGCGGCATCTTCGACGGCGGCCCCTGCCTCCTGATCAAGCTCCTGCCGGTCTGACCTACTTGTCGGCAGTGGGGACGCCACCCACGCCCCAGCTGTCCGTCGGCGTCTCCTGGATCCAGACCTGCACGCTGTCCGCCGGCAGACCGTAGTTGTCGACGAATACGTCGGTGATGCCCTGGATGAGTACGCGCTTGAGCTCCGGCGTCCGCGGGCCCTGCAGAACGGTGACGATCGGCATGGTGGTTCCTCTCTGGAAAGCTGCCGGCGACCTGCCGGCACCACTGATTCCAGCCGGTTCCACCGCCCCGAACCAGGCGAGAATCCGATGTCCAGGTATCACTCGAACTGATCAGACGCAGTCAGCAGTACGGCGAGCGCGCCGCTGATCGTCGCTCCTTCCGGTACTGCGAGCAGCGTCGCCATCTGCAGGCCCAGCGGCTTGAACGCCACCCGGGGATGGCGAAGCAGGTTGGCGTGACTCTGGTAGACCACGGTCCAGCTCGGTGTCCCCGAGCCGATCGCGGCCAGCGTGTCCTGCAGGTTCTGGGATCGGGGGCCGAGCAGGGGCTCGAACCCGGCATCGGCGCAGGCGTTCATCACCAGGTCCACCAGCGGTGGATTGTCGCGGCGCGACACGATCCGGAGCGGCAGCTGGGCCAGATCCCCGAAAGTCAGGTCGGCAGCTGTGGCGGGGAGTGCGGCCAGCAGCTCCTCCTGCCAGACCGGGATGAGGTCGAGGCCGGGTGCGGTGTCGAGCCCGCGGACGAAGGCCGCATCCAGCTGGCCGGCCCGGACACGATCGAGTCTGGCGCGGGTCGAGGCGCTGAACAGCTCGACCTCGATCGACGCCTTCTGGAGCGCGACGAGGACCGCCTCCAGCCGCTCACCGAGTCCGGTGCTGGTGCCGAGCCGCAGTGTCTGCCCAGCCGGCCCCACCGCCGCAGCCCGCGCCCGCTCCACGCTGGTGAGAACCGTCCGGGCTTCGGGCAGGAATCGCTGGCCCGCTTCGGTCAGCCGGATCGCCCTCGCCGACCGGTCGAACAGCTGCACGCCGAGCTCGCGCTCCAACCGTGCGATCTGCTGACTCACCGCCGGCTGACCGACCTGTAACTGATCGGCGGCCCGCCCGAAGTTCAACACCTCAGCCACCGCCACGAAGTACTGCACTGCCGCAACTCCACCCTGAGATGCTCGCAGACCCGGGAATGGGGTCGGCTGCGGAGAGGTTGTTGAAACGTGAAGAGTCGACTCTTGAGGAGCTGTTGTGGCTGAGAAGGTTGTGAAGGTACCGGGTCCGGATCACCCGATCACGGTCCAGAAGAACCCCGATCGGGTGGTCGTGAAGGTGGCGGGGCAGGTCGTCGCGGACACTCGCGAGGCGTTGTCGCTGCAGGAGGCGAACTACCCGGCGGTGCAGTACATCCCGCGCAAGGACGTCGACATGACGCAGCTGGAGCGCACCGACAACGAGAGCTACTGCCCGTACAAGGGCGACGCGTCCTACTTCAGCATCATCCCGGGCGGCGAGCAGACGGTGAACGCGGTCTGGACGTACGAGAGCCCGTACGCCGCGGTGGCCGGCATCCAGGATCATCTCGCGTTCTACGCCGACCGCGTCGACTCCATCGAGATCATCGCCGACTGAGCGGACTGAGCCGGTTGAGTTGACCGGGCCGACTGGGCCCGGTGTGTGACGGGGTCGCCCGGCGGGTGGGGTTGTCGGGCGACCTGGTTGGAGTGACGATGGGCGGCATGAGCCTGCCGTCGTACGAGTCCGGGGTGTCCGAGGTTCCGTTGCTGGGGGAAACGATCGGGCAGAACCTGAGACGGACGGTCGCGACGTACGGCGACCGGGAGGCGCTGGTCGAGGTCGCCACCGGGCGGCGGTGGACGTACGCCGAGTTCGGTGCCGCGGTGGACGAGTTCGCGCGCGGTTTGATGGCGCGCGGGATCGCGAAGGGCGACCGGGTCGGGATCTGGGCCCCGAACTGCGCGGAGTGGACGATCACGCAGTACGCGACGGCGGCGATCGGCGCGATTCTGGTGAACATCAACCCGGCGTACCGGACTCATGAGCTGGCGTATGCGTTGAACCAGTCCGGGGTGAAGCTGCTGATCTCCGCGACAGAGTTCAAGACCAGCGAGTACCGCAAGATGGTCGAGGAGGTCCGGCCGGACTGCACGGCGCTCGAGGACGTCGTCTACATCGGTACGCCGGACTGGGCCGCGGTGGTCGAGGCTGCCGCGTCGATCACCCCTGAGCAGCTGGACGAGAGAGCGGCCGAGCTCAGCTTCGACGACGCGATCAACATCCAGTACACCTCGGGCACCACCGGCTTCCCCAAGGGCGCCACGCTGTCGCATCACAACATCCTGAACAACGGCTACTTCGTCACCGAGACGATCGCGTTCGGCCCGGACGACAGGCTCTGCATCCCGGTGCCGTTCTACCACTGCTTCGGCATGGTGATGGCGAACCTCGGCTGCACCACACACGGTTCCTGCATGGTGATCCCGGCACCGGCGTTCGATCCCGCGACGACGCTCAAGGCGGTCCAGGACGAGCGCTGCACCGCCCTGTACGGCGTACCGACGATGTTCATCGCCGAACTCGGGCTGCCCGACTTCGCCGTCGTACGACCTCAGCTCTTTGCGGACCGGCGTGATGGCGGGATCGCCGTGCCCGATCGAGGTGATGAAGCGCTGCGTCGCCGACATGCACATGGCCGAGGTGGCGATCTGCTACGGGATGACCGAGACCTCGCCGGTGTCGACGCAGACCCGGCGCGACGACGACCTGGACCGCCGTACGTCGACCGTCGGCCGGGTGATGCCGCATGTCGAGGTGAAGCTCGTGGACCCTGCCACTGGTCTGGTGGTCGAGCGCGGTGAGCCGGGCGAGCTGTGCACTCGCGGGTACTCGGTGATGCTGGGCTACTGGGACGAGCCGGCCAAGACCGCCGAGGCGATCGACCAGGCGCGCTGGATGCACACCGGGGATCTCGCGGTGATGCGCGAGGACGGGTACGTGAACATCGTCGGCCGGATCAAGGACATGGTGATCCGCGGCGGCGAGAACGTGTACCCGCGGGAGATCGAGGAGTTCCTCTACACGCATCCGGACATCGCCGACGTCCAGGTGATCGGCGTACCGGACGAGCGGTACGGCGAGGAGCTCTGCGCCTGGATCAAGCTGCGCGACGGCGCCGATCCGCTGGACGAGGAGAAGGTCCGCGAGTTCGCCACCGGCAAGCTGGCCCGCTACAAGATCCCGCGCTACGTCCTCCTCGTCGACGACTTCCCGATGACGGTCACCGGGAAGATCCGGAAAGTCGAGATGCGCGCGAAGACCGTCGAGCTCCTAGGCCTGCAACCATCAGCCCCGACAAGCTGAAAGTCGCCCCAAGCAAGCAAACCGCGAGTCAGCCGTTCGGCGGCATCTCCTTTCGTCTGCCAGAAGTCGAGTGTGGCCGAGAACGTGGTTACCCACCCGAAACACACAAGGGCGATTCGGAAACCGGAGTTTGTTCCGGGGGCAATCGTGGGGCAATCGGGCGGTTCTTCACTGGATGACATCCAGGCAGGGCCGATGCTCCGGGAGCCGCTATGTCAGACCCGAGGATTACCGACGGTGCGCACTACCCCGTCGTGGTGGTCGGCGGTGGGCAGGCCGGGCTGGCGACCAGTTGGCAGCTGACCCGCCAAGGGCTGGATCACCTGGTACTGGAGGCAGATCGGGTCGGCAGCGAATGGCGCGAACGCCGGTGGGACTCGTTCTGCCTCGTCACGCCGAACTGGCAGTGCCGCCTCCCAGGCTTCCCGTACTCCGGGTCGGCACCCGACGGCTTCATGGTTCGCGACGAGATCGTCAGCTACCTGGAGAGCTACGCCGCCTCGTTCGAGGTGCCGCTGGTCGAGGGAGTCCGGGTGACTGGGCTGGACGAGGGATTCCGGCTGACTACCGCGTACGGCGTACTGACTGCTGATCAGGTCGTGCTCGCAACCGGTCCGTATCAGCGACCAAGGATTCCCCGGCTTGCCGAGAAGCTCGATGTGATGCAGCTGCATTCCTCGCAGTACAGGAATCCTGCGCAGTTGCCCGCTGGCGACGTGGTCGTCGTCGGGACGGGGCAGTCGGGCTGTCAGATCGCCGAGGACCTTCACCTGGCCGGGCGGAGAGTTCACCTGGTGACCGGGAGTGCGCCGCGGGTGGCGAGGTTCTATCGCGGTCGCGATGTCGTCGCCTGGCTGGACGAAATGGGGTACTACGCGAAGGGGATCGACGAGTTCGACGACGTCGACGCGGTGCGCTTCCGGGTGAACCACTACGTCACCGGTCGCGACGGCGGCCGCGATATCGACCTGCGCAAGTTCGCCACCGAGGGGATGCGGCTCTACGGCCGGCTGATCGACATCGACGGCGACCGCCTGAGGTTCAGAGACGACCTGAAGGCCAACCTCGATCACGCCGACGCGGTCAGCGAAGGCATCAAGGACTCGATCGACGCCTACATCGACGCCAGGCAACTGCAGGCTCCGACCGAACCGCGCTACCAGCCGGTCTGGGAGCCTGAGACAGAGCCTGATCACCTACCGCTGGAACAGATCGCAGCCGTCATCTGGAGCACCGGCTTCCGCCGCGACGACTCCTGGATCCGGGTACCGGTCTTCGACGGCCGCGGCTACCCGACCCATCACCGCGGCGTGACGAGCGTCCCCGGCCTGTACTTCGTGGGCCTGCCCTGGCAGCACACCTGGGGATCAGGAAGGTTCGGCGGTGTCGCCGACGACGCGGCGTACCTGGTCGACCAGATCATCACCCGCCGGATGCAGACCGGCGTCCGGTGGATCGCCGGCCTGCCGCGGTCCGAGAAGACTGTTGCGTAAGGCAAGCGACATGTCGACAAGAGTCACGATGCCCATCGCCATCTCGGCAAGCTCCCGGCCTATCCCTTCTACGGCGGTCCGCCGGTCAACCCCGACATCACCGCCCGCGAGACGATCGACGAGCTGATCGCCGACATGGACGCCGAAGGCACCGAGCGCGCACTGGTGATCCCGAACTACGGCGTACCGGATGTCGCAGTCTCCTTTGCCTACAACGATCTCGTGGTCGAAGCGGCCGCGCGGGACGACCGGATCCGGGCCGGACTCTGGGTCTCACCGCGACCGCAGGACGCGATCCAGACGGCGAAGGCGCTCAGCCTCGCCGGTGAGGAAGGCGTCCGGGTGCTGAAGCTGAGCTTCCTGCTCGGCGGCCATCCCGCCGACGCCGAGGTCCGGCCGCAGCTCGACGAGATCTTCGCGACGGCGGCTGCGCACAACCTCGTCGTCCACGTCCACACATCGCCCGGAGCGGCGTCGGACATCGACCACATCGGCCTGCTGGTGGAGTCGTACGCCGACGAGGTCCCACTCCACCTCGTCCACTTCGGCGGCGGGATGAGCGGGCACATCAAGCTGATCGGCTCGCGCTTCTTCGACTGGATCGAGCGCGGCAAACGCGTCTACACCGACCTGTCCTGGGCGATCGGCTTCGCGCCGGCCTGGCTCGCGGCCGAGATCGAACGCCGCGGCACCGGCCACGACCGGGTGCTGTTCGCCAGCGACCAGCCCTGGGGCGACCACGCCGGCGAACTCGCCCGGATGCGCGCCGCGATGGGCGACGGCGAACTCGGTGAGCTGGTCTTCCGGCGCACCTTCGAACAGCTCTACCAGTAGCGAAAAACCCAACCCCCGCAAGGAGAACGACAATGCCCGAAACCGCCGAACTGACCGAACTCGAGACGAAGAGCCTGGGAGAGATCCCGCACCCGTCACTGCCGCAGGGATCCAGCATCTACGGCGGGACCAAGGTGTTCCCCGATTACACGGCCGAGGACGGCGAGACCTACTTCACCCTGGTGCACGGCATCGCGCACGAGTCGTCGGTCAGCTTCGTCGCGATCCTGCAGGCGACCCGGGCCCAGCGGAAGGGGTTCGAGTCGGCGATCTACTTCTACGGCCCGGGCTCGCTGAACTGCCTGGCGACGCGCGGCTTCCCGACCACCGGCAACTCGGCGTTCCCGGGTGAGCACAACATCAACGAGTCGCTGAAGACGTTCATCGCCGAGGGCGGCAAGGTCTACTGCTGCCGGTTCGGTCTGTCGCTGCACGGCGCCCGCGAGGAAGACCTGATCGAGGGCGTCATCCCGACGCACCCGCTCGACGTCCAGGACGCGCTGATCCACTACGCGCGCAAGGGCGCCATCATCAACTCGACGTACATGTTCTGAGGGGTCGGCCATGAGCGTTGGTACCGACAGTCTGGAGTTGCGGGCGGATCTCGCGGTCCGGGGAGTTCAGGTGGACGCCCCGGTCCAGCGCAGCAAGGGCGCCGGGCCGAGCGACGACGGGCACCTGGTCGTCAACGGTACCAACGCGACCCTCCCGATCGTTGCTGACAGCCCCTACCAGGTCCGGGACGGATCGGTCTTCCGCAACGGCCTGAGCCTCGGCTTGTCGGTCGAACCCGTCAGCCGGCCGAAGTTCTACGACCTCCGTACTGCGGACGGCATCCCGTACCAGCAGATCGCCCTGCTGCACGGCAAGGACGTGCTGGCCACAACGGTCGTCCAGACCTGCATCCGGTACGACGAATCGACGCGGTGCAGGTTCTGCTCGATCGAGGAGTCGCTCCGGGCCGGGGCGACGGTGGCGGCGAAGACCCCGGCCCAACTGGCGGAGGTCGCCGAGGCGGCGGTCCGGCTCGACGGAGTCACCCAGATGGTGATGACCACGGGCACCACCACGGGTCCGGACCGCGGTGCGCGCAACCTGGTCCGTTGCGTGCGGGCTGTCCTGAAAGCTGTTCCAGGACTGCCGATCCAGGTCCAGATCGAGCCGCCCGGCGACCTCTCTGTGCTGACCGATCTGCACGAAGCCGGCGCGACTTCCATCGGCATCCATATCGAGTCGCTGGACGACGCCGTACGGCGGCGGTGGATGCCGGGGAAGTCGACGGTCACGCCTGGCGGAGTACGAGGCCGCCTGGGACGAAGCAGTCCGCGTCTTCGGGCGCAACCGGGTCTCGACGTACCTGCTGATCGGGATGGGCGAGGACCCCGATGAGCTGGTCGCCGGCGCCGCGCGGTTGATCGATCGTGGGGTCTACCCGTTCGTCGTCCCGCTCAGGCCGATGCTCGGGACGCTGGCGCGAGCGGATGGAGTCATGCCACCTGATCCTCGTGTCGTCCGCGACGTCACCGCGAGAGTCGCCGAGCTGCTGACGGCGGCCGAGATGCGCGGTGCCGATCAAGGTGCTGGATGCGCTGCCTGTGGCGCGTGCAGCCTGCTGTCGGCGGCGGGCGCATGACGACGCCGCTGGTCCAGACGTCCGGCGTGCTCCGTGCGTCGGACGTGCAGGCCCTGCTCGGAGAACCTCCGGCCGCTTTCATGATCGAGGAGGCCGCCGACGCCTCGACCGTGCGGGCCTACCAGGAGCTCCGGCGCGCGGTTTTCGTCGGCCAGCAAGGGCTTTTCGGTCATTCGGATCTGGATGAACGCGACGAGGATCCGCGCACCATCGTACTGGTGGCTCGGGATCGATCCGGCTGCGTTGTCGGCGGGGTGCGGTTGGGCCCGGCGACCGACGGGCCGGATGTCGGCTGGTGGCAGGGCGGGCGCCTGGTTGCGTCCCAGGGTGCTGGAGCGGCGTTGGTGCGAGCTGCCTGTGCGCGAGCGGAAGCAGCCGGGGCGTTGCGGTTCGACGCGACGGTGCAGACCGGGACGCATCGGTTCTTCCAGCGGCTCGGGTGGGAGACGATCCGCCCAGTGAGGGTTGCCGGGGCCGGGCATGTGTTGATGCGCTGGCCGATCGGCAGGATCGCTCGGTTGGTGGCGGCGACGAAGCAGGACCTTGGCATGTTGCTTGCCGGGGTTGCGCCTGGGGGTGCTGGGTTTGTCGGCGACGACGGTGCGCCGGTACCGGGCAGCGATCTGGTGGCGGCCTGCGACGCGATCGTTCCGTCCATGGTGGAACGCGATCCGGACTGGGCCGGCTGGTGTTCGGTGCTGGTGAACCTCAACGATCTGGCCGCGATGGGCGCCGAACCGGTGGGCCTGCTGGATGCTCTTGGTGCGCGGGACCGGGTCTCTGCGGCGCGGGTGCTCGGTGGGTTGCGACGTGCTGCGGCCGCGTACGGCGTACCGGTGCTGGGTGGGCACACGCAATTCGGCGTACCGGCGGCATTGGCGGTGACCGCGTTGGGCCGGACCGACTCACCGGTGCCGGGTGGTGGCGGCCGGGTTGGCGAGCAGGTGCGGTTGACGGCCGATCTTGGTGGCGGATGGCGGCCCGGGTACGCCGGGAAGCAATGGGATTCGACCAGCCACCGGACCTCGGCCGAGTTGCGAACGATGACAGCGTCGGTACGCCGTACGCGACCCTCGGCCGCCAAAGACGTCTCGATGGCCGGCATCGTCGGGACGCTCGGGATGCTTGCCGAGGCGAGTGGCTGCGGCGCAGTACTGGATGTCGCGTCGGTGCCGAAGCCGGCCGACGCTTCGATGGGCGACTGGCTCACTTGCTTCCCAGGCTTCGGGATGCTGACCACTGGGTCCGACGTGCTGCCGGCAGGTCCTGCTGTCGGCGCTGTCTGCGGCCAACTCACTGCAGGACAAGGGATCGCGCTGCGCTGGCCGGATGGCGAGGTCACCGAAGCGTTGGCCGCCGGCGTGACGGGGATGGGAGCAGCATGACGAGCTTGCGGATGGCCGCGGTGGCGGCGAACTTCGACCGCGATCTGGAAGGCGACTTTCTGCGCGTCGCCGCGTTGATCTCGGAGGCTCGGGAAGCCGGCGTGCAGTTGCTGGCGTTGCCGGAAGGGGCGTTGGGCGGCTACCTGCTGAGCCTCGACGGTACTGCGGAACCGCCACCGGCGTTCGACATCGACGGGCCCGAGATCGCGCGGCTGGTTCGGCTGGCGGGCGAGATGGTCGTCACCGTCGGGTACGCCGAGGCTGCGGATGGGCTGATCTTCAACAGTGCGGTGTGTGTCAGCGGCGACGGTGTCCTCGGCCGGCATCGCAAGGTGCATCAACCTCTGCAGGAAGATGCGCACTATGCGGCGGGCGATCGGTTCGAGGCGTTCGATACGCCGGTCGGGCGGCTCGGGCTGCTGATCTGTTACGACAAGGCGTTTCCGGAGGCGGCGCGGACGCTGGCGATGGACGGGGCCGAGATCATCGCGTGTGTCTCGGCCTGGCCGGGAGCCCGGACGAATCCGGATCCTGATCTCGCCAAGGACCGGTGGAAGCGGCGGTTCGATCTGTTCGATCGGGCCCGGGCGCTGGAGAACCAGGTGGTCTGGTTGTCGGCGAACCAGTCCGGGATGTTCGGGTCGCTGCGGTTCGTGGCGAGTGCCAAGGTGGTCGATCCCGGTGGCGAGATCTTGGCGGATACCGGTGTGGGCGAGGGGATGGCGATCGCGTCACTGGATGTCGCTGCTGCTCTCGAGATGGCACGACGGTCGATGGGACACCTACGGGATCGTCGCCCCGAGACCTACGGGATGCCTGAGTTGGTCTGATGGTGAGAATGGGCGCGGTGGCGGCGGGCTTCACCCGGGATCTGGACTTCGATCTGGCCCGGGTGGAGGCGCTGATCCGGCACGCCCGCCGCGAGTCGCTGCAGTTGCTGGTGCTGCCGGACGCGGCGCTGGGCGGCTACCTGTCGGATCTCAGCCGCTCGGAGCACGACGACCTGCCGCCCGCGCTGGAGCTGGACGATCCGTTGATCGCCAAGATCATCGCGATGGCCGGCGAGATGGTGGTCTGCTTCGGATTCTGCGAGGCGGCAGGTGCGTTGCGGTACAACACCGCGCTGTGCGTCAGCGGCGACGGCGTGCTCGGCCGGCATCGCAAGGTGCACCAACCGCCGGGGGAGCGGAAGGTGTATGCCGCGGGCAACAAGTTCGCCGCCTTCGACACCCCGGTCGGGCGGATCGGGATGATGATCGACTACGACAAGACGTTTCCCGAGGCTGCCCGGACACTGGCCGTCGACGGCGCCGAGGTGATCGCCTGCCTGAACGCCTGGCCGACCAGCATCACCAACCGCGCGCCCCGGATGAACGAGGACCGGCAGTCGCGGCTCTTCGATCTCTACGACCGGTCCCGGGCCGCCGAGAACCAGATCGTCCTGGTCTCGTCGAACCTGACCGGCTCGATCGGCGGGATGCGGTTCCTCGGCCAGTCCAAGGTGGTCGGACCAGGCGGTGACATCGTCGCCCGGACCTGGTCCAAGGCGGGGATCGCGATCGCGGCCCTCGACGTACGGGCCGAGATCGACACGGCTCGCCGCGTCCTGCACCACCTCGACGAACGCCGCCCCGAGGTGTACTGATGCGGATCGCCTTGCTGAGCTACTCCACCAAGCCGCGCGGTGGTGTCGTGCACACGCTCGCCCTGGCGGAAGCACTGGCTGAGCTAGGCCAGGACGTCACGGTGTGGTCGCTGGGTCGAGGCGGTGACACGACGTTCTTCCGGCCGGTCGACCCGCGAGTGAGGCTGTCCGTTGTTCCGTTCCCTGAGCTCGCGGGAGAGTCTGTGGGAGCGCGGATCCTCCGGTCCATCGACGTACTACGGTCTGCTTTCACCCCGTCGGTCTACGACATCGTGCACGCGCAGGACTGCATCAGCGCCAACGCCGCTGGTCGTTGCATCCGCACCGTGCACCACCTCGACCAGTTCACGACACCTGAGCTTGCCGCTTGCCACGAACGTGCTCTCGTCAAGCCCTACGCCCACCTCTGCGTCTCGGCCGCGGTCGCCTCAGAACTCCTTGCAGGCTGGGGATCTCGGCAACCGTCATCCCCAACGGCGTCGCATCGGCTCGCTTCGCCGCCGCGGCATCCGGTACGCCGACCGCTGTGGCTGAGCGAGCTGCCTGGGTGCAGCGACTCGGCCGGTACATCCTCACGGTCGGCGGAATCGAGCCGCGCAAGGGATCTCTGCAGCTACTCGAAGCCTGTTCCTTGTTAGGAGCAACCGATCTCCAGCTGGTGATCGCCGGCGGCGAGACCCTCTTCGACTACCGCGACTACCGCGCCCGATGGGAGAAACGCGCGGCCGACCTCGGCGTGACGCCCGTAGTACTGGGTCCTGTCGACGATGCGGCACTCCCGTCCCTGGTCGCAGCTGCCTCGGTCTTCGCCTTCCCGTCGATCAAGGAAGGCTTCGGCCTGGCACCCCTGGAGGCGCTGGCAGCCGGCGTACCGCTAGTGGTCTCGGACCTCCCCGTCTTCCGGGAAATCTTCGGCGACGCCGCGTCCTACGCCGCCACCCCGACGGACCTCGCGGGGAAGTTGCTTGATCCTCCCGACCTGGCCGACGCGCGGCCGGTCAGTGGCCGCCCGCTACACCTGGGAGGCCGCGGCAGTCGCCCACCTGGAGTTCTACTCGCAACTTTAAGGATCTCTGAAGGCGGCTTCGCACGATGGGGCCATGCGATCAACCTTCAAGAAGGCAGCCGGCGTCGGCGTGCTCGCCGCGTCCATAGTCACCATCGGCACCGTCGCCTCCGCGGCAGCGCCTGAGCCGACGGTCAACGCGTGCGTCGGCAAGCTGACCGGCCTGGTCCGAGTCATCGACCCGACCCAACACCAGTCCTGCACCAGCCTGGAAAAGCCACTTACCTGGAACCAACGGGGCCTCCCAGGCCCGACCGGCGCCACCGGAGCCCAGGGCCCTGCCGGCGCGACGGGACCCGCCGGACCCGCTGGGCCTGCCGGAGGTGGCGACGTGCTCTGGGCGAAGGTGCAGACGCGCGATGGCGAGAACGGCGGCTATGCCGTCAGTTTCGCTGCTCAGAAGCGTGCCGCTGCGGTCGGCTTCGGGGGTGAGTTCATGCACTATCGGGTGACGTTCGACCGTCCGGTGGACCAGTGCGCCGCGCAGGTGACCCCGCAAGGTGACCAGGTGACGGGGCAGGTCACCTACTTCGGCCTGCCGACGAACGTCCTCGAGGTGGCGCTCTGGATCCCCGACTGGGACAGCGCGGTCGCCGGCGACTTCGTCATCACCGTCAACTGCTGACCCGTGGGTCAACCGAACGGTTGACGGTGGGTTCAACCGGGTGGGGGCGGGGTGATCCGGCTGGTGGATGGGCGGCCGGTGGTGTGCGGGCGAGGCTGGGGGCGCCGGATCACCGAGGAGAGGAAGTTGCTGTGAGCAAGGGAATCAGTCGGCGGGGACTGCTGGGCGTGAGTGCGGGAGTGGGGGCGGCGCTCGCGGTCGGCGGACCGGCGTTCGCGGTGCGGCCGGTGCGGCCGGTGCGCGAGGAGACCAGGTCGCTGGACGAGTTGCACCAGGCCGCCCTGGCCGAGTCCGGAAAACTGGTGATCTACGCGGGCGGCGATACGGCTTCCCAGCAGGACGCCACGGTGGCGGCGTTCCGGGCAAGGTTCCCCGGGATCGACGTCACGATGGTGGTCGACTACAGCAAGTTCCACGACGTACGGGTGAACAATCAGCTGGCGACCGGGACGCTGGTGCCCGACGTGGTGCAGCTGCAGACGCTACAGAACTTCCCGCGGTGGAAACGAGAGGGGAACCTGCTGCCGTACAAGGCGGCCGGTTTCGGCAACGTGTACGGGGATTTCAAGGATCCTGACGGTGCCTGGACGGCGATCAGCGTCTTGTCCTTCAGCTTCGTCTACAACGTCGCCGGTGTGGGCGGGGCCGGGCCGACCTCGCCCCGCGAGTTGACGGATCCGCGCTGGCGCGGGCAGATCGCGTCGGCCTACCCGAACGACGACGATGCGACTCTGTTCTTGTTCAAGCGGTACGCCGATGCGTACGGCTGGGCCTGGATCGCTCAGCTGGCTCAGCAGCAGCTTTCCTTCGCGCGTGGCAGCTTCACCCCTGGCGCGGCCGTCGCCCAGGGCCAGAAGTTGCTCGGCGTCGGCGGTGCCGGCGATCCGCGGGCAACCTCGCCCAGCCGATGGGTCGTGCCCGCCAAGGATCCCTTCATGGCCTGGGGGCAACGCGCTGCGATCCTCGCTCGCGCGAAGAACCCGGCGGCGGCCAAGCTCTATCTCAACTGGCAGCTGAGCAAAGAATGGCAGCAGGCTGCCTTCAACGGCTGGTCGGTCCGGACCGACGTCGCGCCCGGGACAGGGCTGCGCCCGATCTGGACCTATCCGAACGCCGACCTGGACGGGTTCCCCGCCTTCATGGCCGACCGGGCCGAGGCCGAGCGCTGGCGGCAGACGTTCAGCCTGTACTTCGGGGAGGTGACCGGCGCTCCCAGCCCCGGCTGGCTCGGGTTGCACCCAGGACGCTGACCGTGGGGCACGTCGGTTCGGGTGGCTACAGTCCGTACTACCCAGCCGAAGGAGGCGCCGTGCCCCGAACGATCGTGTTCCGCCTCGAACTTGCTGTCCACGCTGCGTTCTTCCTGGTCGTGATCGGCGCCTTCGGGCGGCTGCTCACGCTGGACAGCAGGCTGTGCTTGTGGGTGCTGGGGCTGAGCGTGTTGCTGTCGGCCGGCTACTCGGTCGCAGTCTGGGGCGGCGAACGGTTCGGTCGGCTACAGGTGCCGGCCGTCGCGGCGGTCGTGGCGATCTGGATCGTGCTGATCGCGACGGTCCCCACGCCGTACGCCGCGGTGTACAGCTGGATCGCGATTCCGCTGGCCTGCCTCTGGATGCGCGCGTTGCCGGCGCGGTGGTCACTTGTTGCCGTCGGCATCGTCACCGCATTGCTCGGCGTCGCGCTCTGGCGGCAGTACGGCAACCTGGAGCTGTTCCTGCCGCCCACGGCCGCGATCTGGGCCACCGTCGCCCTGTACGCCGGCCAGCAGCGCGACAAGACCCTCCTGCAAGACCTGGTCGAGGAGCTCGAACGCACCCGCTCCGAGCTGGTCGACCAGCAACGCGAAGCAGGGGTGCAGGCCGAGCGAGCCCGGCTGGCAGGCGACCTCCACGACACCGTCACCCAGGAGCTCGCGGGGAGCCGGATGCTGCTGCAGGCGGCTGACCGGGACTGGGATTCGGCTCCGGCGAAGGCTCGCCAACACGTCCGTGCTGTCAGCGAGATGCTGGGGCAGAGCGTCGTACAGGCGAGGCGGTTGATTGCGGACCTCGGTCCTGCAGAGCTTGACGGCGGTGATCTGCAGGCAGCACTCGAGGAGCTTTGCCGGCGCGAGCGGCAGTACGGTCCTGCAGTCGTACTGCGAGCGACCGGGCAACCCGTGGCCGCGAGCCCGGAGGTCGAGCGTGCGCTGCTCCGGACGGCGCAGAGCGCGCTGGCGAACGTCCGGGATCACGCGGGTGCGGAACACATCGAGGTCCTGCTCGACTGGCAGCACGAATCGGTGCGGCTGCGGATCAGCGACGACGGCCGCGGCGTCCGGGAGCGCGCGTCGGGCCCGGACCGGGGATTCGGGCTCCCGTCGTTGCGGGAGCGGCTCCGGGTGCTCGGTGGCACCTTGACGCTGGACAGCACACCGGGGCGTGGCGCGGCGCTGACGGCGTCGGTTCCGGTCGCGGCGGTGGCCGGATGAAGGTCTTGCTCGTCGACGACCACGTGATGGTCCGGGCCGGCTTGCGTGCGCTGCTGGAGGGCGAGCCCGGGTTCGAGGTGGTCGGCGAAGCCGGTGACGGCGAAGAAGCGATCCGGCTGGTCCACGAACTCGGGCCCGACCTGGTGCTGATGGACCTCCGGCTGGAGAAGGGCTCCGTCGACGGGATCGAGGCGACCCGGCGGCTGACAGTCGTCGCGCCCACCGTGAAGGTGGTCGTCCTGACCAGTCACGGCACCCGGACAGACGTGGCATTGGCGCTGGCGGCCGGGGCCCGCGGGTATGTCCTGAAAGCCGGCCCGCCGGACGAGCTGTTCCGTGCGCTGCGAACCACCCATGACGGCGGGACCGGGATCGCGCCACAGACCGTCGGACTCCTGGTCGAAGAGGTGATCGCACCGACGGCGACGCTGACCGATCGCGAGCTTGCCGTCGTCAGGCTGCTGGCCCGTGGCCGGAGCAATCGGGAGATCGCCGCGGACCTGTTCGTCAGCGAGGCCACCGTCAAGACACACCTGATCCGGATCTACCGCAAGCTCGGCAGCAGCAACCGCGCGGGCGCTGTGATCGAAGCAACCCGCCGTGGTCTGGTCGATCTCAGCTGACGGTGTCTTTCCTGAAGACGAGCCAGCGGAGGGCGCAGTACATGTAGATGCCTTCGCAGGCGCCGGCGATGACGCGGCTGACGTGGTACTCGACGCCGAGCAGGCTGAGGCCGGCGCCGACGCCGAGGATCCAGACGAGGTAGTTGACCGCGACTACGCCGACGTAGATCGCGACCTGCGGGCCGACGGCGGCGTGGGAGCGGAAGTTGAGGGCCCGGTTGAGCACATAGCTCAGCCCGAACGCCGCGCAGTACGCGATCGTCACCGACAGCCAGAGCGGCAACTGCACAACCGACCGCAGCACGGTCAGCAACGCCAGGTCGACGCCGAAGGTGAACCCGTTGATCACGACGAACCCGAGCAGACTCGCGGGCAGCCGCGACAACCCGAACGGCAACCGCCGGACCACCGACTCCATCGCGGTGCTGAACGACGCACCCCGCTGCTCGGCGCGGGTCAACACCGTCGTCATGCCGCCAGTCTGCCAGCCGACTCAACAGACCTGACTCGACAGAGCCGGCTCGACGGACCCGGCTCAGCGGACGGCGGCGAGGGCGGCGGAGTCTTCGGCGCCGAAGGTGTCCTCGAGTTTCTCGGGGGAGTAGTCGAGGTCGATGCCGGCCACGTCGGCGCCGACCGCGGACTCGATGGCGCCGAGGCGACGGGTGGCGCGGTCGCCGGCGTACGTCATCAGCGCGGTGGCGTCGATCTCGGGCGGGAGTTCGGGGGAGTTCTCCAGCGCCCACTGGATCTGGACGAGGGCGTGCGGGAGGAGTTCCTCCATCGTGTCGGTGACGACCTTCCAGTTCGACTCGTCCGCGGCGACGTGGCGGCGGCAGGTGAAGGTGCCCCAGGCCATGTGGCGGCGTTCGTCGTCACCGATCCGGCGGATCAGTTCCTGCATGCCGGGGAGCACGCCGCGACCTGTGCACAACAGGTTCCACGAGTGGTAGCCGGTCAGGGCCAGAGTGCCTTCTACTACGTGGTTGTAGGTGACCGACGCCCGCACCTGGTTCGCCGGCGACGGGTCATCAGCCAGCGACTTCAAAGCAACCGGCAGCGCCTCGTAGAAGATCGCCCGGTAGCCAGGGTTGTTCTCCACGTATCGATGCAGGTCCTCGGTGATGCCGACCGCGTCCAGCCACATGCGGAAGACCGCGGTGTGCTTGGCCTCCTCGAAGCAGAACTGGGTCAGGTACATCTCGTCGCCGAAGCGCCCCTCGGCCGCCATCGCCTGCAGGAACGGCTGCAGGTCCTCGGTGACCGCTTCCTCGCCCGCGATGAACTGCGCGCAGAGCATCAGCGCGTTGTCCCGCTCGTTGTCGGTGAAGTTCTCCCAGTCCTTCGCGTCCTGGCTGAAGTCGATGTCGCGCGGATTCCAGAACTTGGCATTGCCCTTGTCGAACAACCGCAACGGCAACGCGTCCCAGTTCAGCCCACCCTCCGCCAACGAACTGAAACCCTGCCGGTGAAGGGGATTAGTCATCACTGCCTCCTGAGAAAGGGACCGAGAACTTGGGCGATCTGTGCGGCGACCACAGCGGGCGCCGCGCCTGGATTGACGATGTGGCTCAGTACTACGCGCAGCGCGATGTCCACGCAGGTAGTCGCGTCATCGGCAGGGACCTCAGGCCAGTTCTCGCGGACATGCGCATCCAGCCGCTGATGGCTCAACTCGAGCACCTGCTGACCGCGGGTGGTGAGGAGCTGACTGGCCTGATCCGAACCGGGCGCGCTCAACGCGGCCTTCACGAGCGGATTGTCGGCGGCCAGCATCAACGCCCGCTCGACCGCGGCCCGAAGCCCGTCGATGGGATCGGCATGATCAGCGAGAGCGGCATTCACCAAGACCAGGAACCGCTCGGTCTCGCGGGCAGCGACGGCCTGCAGCACGCCCCACTTGTCGCCGAACTCGTTGTAGACCGTCTGCCGCGAAACCCCGGTCCGCCGCCCGACCTCGGCCATCCGCAACCCGTCGTACCCGCCGGCCACGATCGCGTCGTACGCGGCGTCGAGCAGCTCGTCGCGCAACCGCCGCTTGGTCCGCTCGGCGAAGGAGTCCATAGAGCTCAGGGTTTACAAATCATGCCCCGATGTCAAGAGTCGGGGACATCGGGGCACCATTTGTCAAACAGCCGAGTAGTGCGCGGCGTCCCCGGTCCGGGCCGTACTGCGAACCCCGTCGATGCTCACCGGAATCTCCCCGGCCAGCGTGATCCGGTGCAGCCGGCGCGGCTGGTCGTCGTAGTCCGCGACCCCGTAGTGCTGCGTCGCCCGGTTGTCCCAGATCGCCAGATCACCCGGCTGCCACTGCCAGCGCACCGTGTTGTCCAGATTCGTCACCCGCGCCTGCAGCAACTGGAAGAGCTGCGCCGATTCCGCGGCGCTCAGCCCGACGAACCGGCGGACGAAATGGCCCAGGACGAAGGCTCGCTCGCCGGTCTCCGGATGGATCCGTACGACGGGGTGCTCGGTCTCGAACAGCTGCGAGACGAACTGCTCGCGATGCGTCTGCACCTTCACATCGACCCCACCGATCCGGGTCTCGTCCTTGGCTCCGGCGTAGTCGTAGACGTTGCTGTGCACCGCCCAGAGCCGGTCGACCAGGGCCTTCAACGGCTCCGGCAGCCCGGCGTACGCCGTGACCGTGTTCGCCCAGCTGGTCGCGCCTCCGTACGCCGGCAGCGTCACCGCCCTGAGCAGGCTGATCGCCGGGACCCGGTCGACGAACGTCACGTCGGTGTGCCAGCTGTTCGCCTTGCCGTAATCGGAGTCGATCGGCAGCACGTTCTCGTTGTCTTCCAGGGCATTCGAGGTCGGATGCGCCAGCGTCGGCGTACCGAGCAACTGGGCGAACGCGAGCTGTCCGGCGTCGTCCAGGTGCTCCTGGCCGCGGAAGAAGATCACCTTGTGGACGAGCAGCGCCCGGCGGATCGGGCGACGGTTTCCGGCGTGAGACCACCGCCCAGTCGGACCCCTCCGACGACGGCGCCGAGTGCGCTGCCGACCTTGTCGACGGTGACGGTCTGCTGCTCTGCCTCGAGTTGTGTGGTCATGTCCGGCTCCCCTGTGAGTCGAGTAGTTAATATCTATATTCCTACTGATTTACTCGACATAGGCGACCGTCCGTCATGCGAGATGTCGGAGCAAGGACGTAGGGTTGGGGACGTGTCAACCGCCGATATCCAGTCCTCCGCCCCGGTCGCCCATGACGTGCCGGAGCTCGTCGTCGGTTTCGATCTGGACATGACGCTGATCGATTCACGGCCCGGGATCCAGGCCGTCTGGGACCTGCTGGTCGAGGAGACCGGCGTCCCGATCGACACCGATCTGGTGGTCAGCCGGCTCGGTCCGCCGCTGACCTGGGAGATGGCGAACTGGTTCCCCGCCGACCAGGTCGACGCGATGGTCAAGCGGTACCGCGAGGTCTACCCGACGCACGCGATCACCGGCAGCGATCTGCTGCCAGGTGTCTCCGAGTCGCTGGCCGCAGTACGGGCTCTGCGTGGACGCACGATGGTCGTCTCCGCGAAGTACGCGCCGAGCGTGAAGCTGCACCTGGACCACCTCGGGCTGGACGTCGACGAGCCGGTCGGCGACCTGCACGGCGCCGAGAAGGGCACCGCGCTGCGTGAGCACCAGGCGACGATCTACGTCGGCGACCACACCGCCGACATCGACGGAGCCCGCGCTGCCGGAGCCGTCGCGGTGAGCGTCGCGACCGGGCCGTTCACCGCCGATGAGCTGCGCGCGTACGGCGCAGACGTCGTACTGAATGACCTGACCGAGTTCCCGGCCTGGCTGGACGCGTATGTGCTCGAGCAGCGGCTCGAAGCGCTGATGGCGCGGCTCGTCCGGATACGAGAACCTGGTCGTCGCGTTCAGCGGTGGCGCCGACTCGGCCTTCCTGCTGGCGGCCGCGGCCCGCGCGATCGGCCCGGCGAACGTGGTCGCGGCGACGGCGGTCAGCCCGAGCCTGCCGGTCGCCGAGCTGGAGCCGGCCGCGCGCTTCGCCGACGGCGTCGGCGTACGGCATGTCACGCCGCACACGCACGAGATGGACCGCGAGGGGTACCAGGCCAACGCGGGTGACCGGTGCTACTTCTGCAAGGCCGAGCTGGTCGAGACGCTGCAGCCGATCGCGGACGAGTTCGGCATCGACGGCGATCGCGACCGGGACGAACGCCGACGACGCGATCGCCGGCTTCCGGCCGGGGATCCGGGCCGCCTTCGAGCGCGGCGCGATCACGCCGCTGCGCGATGCGCGGCTGACCAAGGCGCAGATCCGGGAGGCCTCGCGCAGCTGGGGGCTGGAGACGTCGGACAAGCCCGCTGCGGCCTGCCTGTCCAGCCGGATCGCGTACGGCGATCCGGATCACTCCGAACCTGCTGGCCCGGGTCGACCGGGCCGAGCAGGCGGTCCGCGACCAGCTCACGCAGTACGGCGTACAGAACGTCCGGGTCCGCGACCTCGGGGAGTCCGCTTCGATCGAGATCGATGCGGAGCTGCTCGCGCAGGTCGACCACGCGCCGCTGATCGAGGCTGGTCCGCGCCGCAGGGCTTCACGGCCGCCGCGGTCGACCCCCGCGGGTTCCGGTCCGGCTCGATGAACGAGCGGCTGGCCAACCCGGATCGCTACCGCTGACGCGTCACCACCCGGATTACGAGACTGGGTAGTGCGGAATCGTTGCCTCATCAGGTAGTTTCCCGGAGGCGCGGCGCACCCGGGTTCACGTACGCTGGGTAGCCGGCCCGGGCAGCCCGTCCGGTCACCCTTTCCGTCCTGTTCCGACGATCGACATCGAAGAGGTTCCCGTGCCTGTTGGCAAGGTCAAGTGGTATGACTCCGAGAAGGGGTTCGGCTTCCTCAGCAAGGAGGAGGGCGGGGACGTCTACGTCCGTGCGGAGGCGCTGCCGGCCGGAGTGACCAGCCTCAAGCCGGGGCAGAAGGTCGAGTTCGGCGTCGTCGAGGGCCGCAAGGGTGAGCAGGCGCTGCAGGTCCGGCTGATCGACCCGCCGCCGTCGGTCGCGAAGGCGATGCGCCCGAAGCCGGAGGAGATGGCAGCTGGTCATCGAGGACCTGATCAAGCTCCTCGACGGCATCGGCGAGGGCTACCGCCGCGGCCGCCACCCCGACGCCAAGGCCGCCCGCGGCGTCGCCACGGTCCTCCGAGGAGTAGCCGACAAGCTCGACATCTGATCTCCCGTACTGCGTACCGCCGCCGCCCGCCGCTCTCAAGCGCGGGCGGCGCTGCGGTCGATCAGGGCCTGGATGCCGTCGAGGATGACGGTCAGGCCGAAGGTGAAGTCGTCCGAGCCGAAATCGCCGTCGACGTCCAGCGTCCCGGATCCGATGGTTCGCGGCGATCGTCGGGAACCGGTCGGGCGTCGCCAGCATCATCAGCCGCCGGCCGTAGAGCTGGTCGTTCTCCTCCTTGGTCCGCTCTCCGCCGACGAACATGTCGGCGGTCAGCTGCGCCGTGCCGCGGACGTAGATGTTGACCAGCACCATCGCCGACAGCTGGTCGGCCGGGCTCAGCTGGTGTCCCTTCGAAGGCCCGCAGGCCGAACTCCATCCAGTCCAGCTGCTGCGGTGACAGCGGCGGCTCGAAGAGCGGCACCTGCAGCACCCAGGGGTGCCGGTGCATGCGCGTCCCGGAAGTGCATCAGCGCCCAGGCGGTGATCCGCGCCCGCCAGTCCAGCTCCGGGTCGATCGGCGCCGGCAGCCCGAACGCCTCGTCGAGCATCACGACGTACAGCTCGTCCTTGGAATCGACGTACCGGTAGAGCGACATCGTGGTGAAGCCGAGCTCGGCCGCCACCTTGCTCATCGAGACCGCGCCGAGCCCGGCCGCGTCGGCGAGCTTGACCGCGGCCCGCGCCGATGTCGCTGATGTGGAGCGTCGGCTTCGGTCCCGGCCGGGCCGGTCCCTCGATGCCCCACATCAGCTGCAGCGCGCGCGGTAGCTCCACGGCCGTCTCGTCCATCGTCTGCTCCTCGATCGCTTCCGGAATTCTCTGGAGTCTATCTGTTTACATCATAGACAGATGCGAGCTATGGTCTGCGTATGGCGCACACAGTGTGCGTCGTACACAGATAGTTGGAGGGGTTCCCATGAGCACACCGGAGCGGGCAGGGCGGAAGGAATGGATCGCGCTCGGCGTACTCGCACTGCCGCTGCTGCTGGTCTCGATGGACGTGTCGGTGCTTGTACTTCGCGGTTCCGTTCATCTCGTCGGACCTGGGTGTGTCGGCCACCGCAGCAGCTGTGGATCTTCGACATCTACGGCTTCGTGCTGGCCGGCCTGCTGATCACGATGGGCTCCCTCGGCGACCGGATCGGCCGGCGCAAGCTGCTGATCTTCGGCGCGATCGCGTTCGGCCTCGCCTCGGTGGCGGCGGCGTACTCGCAGAGCCCCGAGCAGCTGATCGCCGCTCGCGCCGTGCTCGGGATCGGCGGCGCGACCCTGATGCCGTCGACGCTGGCGCTGATCCGCAACATGTTCCACGACGCCGGGCAGCGGAGTAAGGCGATCGCGTTCTGGAGCGCGGTGATGATCGGCGGCATCTCGCTCGGCCCGGTGCTCGGTGGAGTCCTGCTCGAGCACTTCTGGTGGGGCTCGGTGTTCCTGATCAACACCCCGGCGATGATTCTGCTGCTCGTGCTGGCGCCGGTGCTGCTGCCCGAGTTCAAGGCGCCGGTCAAGGGACGCTTCGACCTGTTCAGCTCGGTGCTCTCGCTGGCCTCCGTGCTGCCGGTGATCTGGGGGATCAAGGAGCTCGCCGCGAACGGCATCGAGATGCTGCCGATCGTGAGCATCGTGGTCGGACTGCTGGTCGGTGTCGGTTTCATCCAGCGGCAGCGGACCGCGGAGCACCCGATGATCGAGCTGGGCATGTTCCGCAACCGGGCCTTCAGTGGAGCGCTCGCCGCGA
>CAVUFT010000040.1:0-30724 GCA_963740725.1 uncultured Actinomycetota bacterium | reverse complement strand
GCTGACGGCAGCCGCTGAGGTGCAGGTTGCCGGACTGCTGGGTGCCGGACGGGCTGCCGACGACGACCCCAGGCTGGTTGCGCGAAAGGTCCGGCGGCTGGTTGCCGGATATGTGGCCGAGCAGTCGTCGTACCACCATGACCAGGCGATTCTGGAGCGATTGCAGTCGCTGGTCGAGGAGCTCCGTCTGCGGCAGCACCGGGACGGGACCTATGACGTCGGCAACCTGCACTCACCGCCTGACACGGCCTTCCTGATCCAGGATCTCTGTGTGGTGTGGGAATTGCTCGACGGCGACGATCAGGCGGTGACCGCGCCGATCCGGTCGGCGGTCCACGGGATCTTGCAGCAGGCCGGCCCGGCGCTGGCGAGCGGCGGCATCCATACGCCGAACCACCGCTGGGAGGTGTCGGCTGCGCTGGCACGCATCAACCACATCCTCCCCGACCAGCGGTTGGTCGACCGGATCGATGCCTGGCTGGCCGAGGGGATCGACGCGGCGCCGGACGGCATCTACAGCGAGCGGAGTTCGACGTACGCGGCCGAGGTGACGAATCCGTCGCTGCTGACGATCGCGTGGCGGCAGGGCCGGCCCGAGCTGATCGAGTTCGTCCGGCGCAACCTGGAAGCGACGCTGTACCTGCTGGAGCCGAACGGCGAGGTGGATGTGATCGCGTCCCGCCGGCAGGACCAGTTCGGGCTCCGTGACGTCTGGTGGTATCTGCTCCAGTATCGGGAGCTGGCGCTCCTGGACGGCGACGGCAGGTTTGCCGCTGTTGCTCAAGGCATCCTGCGTCGCGGCACCGGTGAGTTGGGGGACTTCCTGGCCGAAGTACTCGAACGTCCTGAGCTGGCGGGCCAACTACCGTCGGCGACCGAGGTGCCGACGGACTTCGTCGAAGAATTCCGTTCCCAGGCGTCGGTCCGGATCCGGCGGGGGAGTCGCACGGCCACGGTCTTCGGCGGGACCGATCTCCACGAGCTGCCGGTGATCGCCTCCGGTCTCTCGACCAACCCGACGTTCCTCAAGGTGCGCCAGGGCGACGCGATTCTGGACTCCGTCCGGCTCGCACCACAGTTCTTCGGCACCGGCCATTTCCACAGCGAGTATCTGCGGCGTCCTTCGCCGACCGTGCTCGAGCTCGGTGCCGAGATCGAGGTGCCGTACTACCAGCCGTTGCCACCGCAGCAGCTGAGCCCTGACGGACGGTACGCCCTGACGCCCGACGGACGGTTCTATGCGGCCATGGACTTCGCGCAACGGGCCAGGGATTATCAGCGGCTACGGACGGCGATCACCGTGGCCGAGGTCGAGAACGGTTTCGACCTCACGTTCGAGCTGGCCGGATCCGAGGCGCCGTACGCGATCGAGCTCTGTTTCCGGCCGGGTGGCGTGTTGTCGGGTGTCGAGGCGATCGATGACGGTGCCAACTATCAGCTGGTTTCCGGCCGTGGCGTGTATGCGGTGGGTGACGACCGGATCGAGTTCGGCCCCGGTTCGGGCGCGGCGCGGGTCGCGATGGATCCCGGCGAGCGCTACCGCGTGCACAACGGCACGCTGGTTCCGGCCGGCCTGCGCGTGTATCTGACCGGCCAGGCTCCTGGCCGCCAGGTCCTCGATGTCCGGATGGCGTAGCGCTCGGAACAAAGTCTTGACATTAGGGATGTTATCGTAAACATTGTGGGATCTCGGCAAGCGCTTGCCTCTCGATTTCCGTACGCGTCGCTGACGTGAACCCACAAGGAGTAACAGTGATGACCAGTTCCCTTCGGCGCTGGCGGTGGCTGGCAGTGGTCGTTGCGACCACGGCGGCGCTGACCGCGTGTGGTTCCGGCTCCGACGACTCCGGCTCGGGCTCGGGCGGGGCGAAGAAGATCACCTTCTGGCTGTCGACGTCCGCCCAGATCCAGGGGTACACCGACCTTGCCAAGGAGTTCCAGGCCAAGGAAGGCATCACCGTCGAGGTGGTGAACCAGCCGTACGACGGTTACCAGGACAAGCTGCGGCAGTCGGCCCAGGCGAAGTCTCTGCCGGACGTTGCCAGCGTGCCCTCGCTCGATGCCCTGTGGATCAATCAGCTCCAGGATCTGAGTTCGACCGCGAACAACGAGACCAGCAAGATCCGTAAGGACCTGGTCACCGAGCAGGACGGCAAGGTGCTCGCCATCCCCTCCGACCTGACCGCGGCCGGGCTGTTCGTGAACAAGAGCCTGTTCACCAAGGCGGGAGTCGCCGTACCGACCGATCCTGCGAACACCTGGACCTGGGACGAGTTCCTCGCGGCCGCCTCCAAGGTGCGGACCGCGACCGGCGCCAAGTACGACCTGGTCTACGACAACTCGGCCGCCCGGATCCGGGCCTTCATCTACAACAATGGTGGCAAGGGCTTCCAGCTCGGTGCCGACAGCAAGTACCAGACGCCCGATGCGGCAACCGTTGCGGCGCTGACCAAGTTCAAGGCGATGAACGACGACAAGGTGATGCCGAAGTCGGTCTGGACCTCGGGTGCCGACCCGAACGCGCTGTTCAAGAGCGGTCAGGTGGTCGCCTACTTCTCCGGCGTCTGGCAGGTACCGGACTTCGCCGAGGGCATCACCGGCTTCGACTGGGCCAGCGCGCCGACCCCGGGTCCGGTCCACGCGACCGATATCAACCTCGGCGGCAAGGTCGTTGCCTTCAACAACAAAGACACCGCGGCGGCCGCCCGGAAGTGGGTCGACTTCCTCTTCCAGCGGGACAACTACACCAAGCTGGCGCAGACCAACGGCTACCTGCCGGTCGAGTCCGGTCTCACCCTGACCTACCCGTTCAAGTCCAAGGCCGCGCTGGACGGTTTCGCGCTCTACACCAAGGAGATCGAGCTCGCCGACCCGATCTCCGCATCGGGCCAGGCCGCCGGCACCAAACTCCTGCTGGAGGGCAAGGCCGGGGGGGAGGACCCGACCAAGGCCGAGATGGCGAAGTTCGTCAACGGTGAGCAGGACGTGCAGAAGACCGTGGACAACATCGTCAACGGCCTCAACTCGCAGCTGGGCTGACACCGGTGCAAGGAGTTTGGCCGAAGCGCCGCCTGAACCGGTACACCGGGGCACCTCTGGTGCTCATCTCGATCAACCTGCTGCTGTTCTTGGCCTTCTTCGTCTGGCCGGCCGTGACCGGTCTGCTGTACTCGTTCACGAGTTACACCGGCATCGGCACGGCGCCGTACGTCGGACTGGACAACTACCAGCGGCTGTTGCAGGACGACGCGTTCTACGCGGCTCTGATCCGGACCCTGGTGTTCACGGCAGGCGTAGTACCGCTGACGCTCGTCCTGTCGCTGAGCACAGCCGTCCTGCTCGTGACGAACTACACCAAGGGCAAGGCCGTCGCGCGGATCATCTTCTTCCTGCCGTGGCTGATCTCGCCGATCATCGCCGGCGTCATCTGGCGCTGGATGTTCGGCGAGAACTTCGGGCTCGTCAACTACGTCATCACCCAGCTCGGCGGCAGCGAGGTGCCCTGGCAGTCGAACGCGAACCTGTCGATGCTCGTGGTCGTCATCGCCGCGGCGTGGGGCGGCACCGCGTTCAACATGTTGCTGTTCGTGGCCGCGCTGAAGAACGTGCCGTCGGCGTACTACGAGGCGGCGTCGCTCGACGGCGCCGGCTCGTGGGCCAAGTTCCGCCACATCACCGTGCCGGCGATCGCTCCGACCACGTTCATCGTGGTGCTCCTGAGCGTGCTGGGCTCGATGAAGGAGTACGCACTGATCCAGGCGATCAACGCGGGCGGCCCGGGCACGGCGAACAACCTGCTCGTCCAGTACATCTACACCAAGGGCTTCCAGCGGGCCCAGATCGGCTACGCGAGCGCCGCGTCGTTCGTGCTGATGCTGATCCTGATGGTCATCGCGCTCGTGCAACTCGGGCTCAACCGGCGGAAGGACTCCTGACATGGCCGTCATCTCCGCGGGGCGCCGGGTCACGGTCGCCAGTAGGTCGGGCGAGCTCCCCAAGAAGGTCTGGGCGACCGCAGTCATGTGGCTCCTGGTCGCCGTGTACGGCCTCCCGGTGCTCTGGTTCCTGCTCAGCTCGTTCAAGCCCGCCGGCGAACTGTTCTCCTATCCGCTGACCTTCTTCCCCCGGCATCCGACGGTCAAGGGCTACACCCAGGCCTGGACGAGCTTCGATGTCGCGCACTACTTCGTCAACACGCTGATCGTCGCCGTCTCGGCCACCGTGCTCACCATCGTGGCGAGCGCGGCCTGCGGTTACGCGCTGGCGAAGTACGACAACTGGTGGGTCAAAGGGTTCGCCCTCTGCATCCTCGCGACCACGATGCTGCCCGGCGAGGTCATCCTCGCCCCGTTGTTCCTGGTCGTGCGTGACCTCGGCCTGTACAACAGCCTGTCGGCGGTCGTCGTACCGGCGGTGATCACGGCGACCGGGACGTTCATGTTCCGGCAGTTCTTCCTCACCGTGCCGAACGACCTGCTGGAGGCGGCCCGGATCGACGGGTCGGGCGAGCTGTCGACGTTGTTCCGGATCATGCTGCCGCTGTCGCGGCCCATCATGCTGACGCTGGCCATCTTCTCGTTCCAGTGGCGCTGGAACGACTACATCTGGCCGCTGGTCGTGCTGAACGACCCCGGCAAGTACACCCTCCAGATCGGCGTCGCGACCATCGTGGGCGCCGAGAACGTCAACTGGTCGGTGCTACTCGGCGCCTCGGTCCTGTCGATGATCCCGCTGGTCGCCCTCTACCTGGTCTTCCAGAAGTACGTCATGAGCGCCGACATCGACGCAGGCCTGAAGGACTAGACCACCAACGGGCCGCGCGCACTGAGGGGTCACGCTCAGACTGGCTCGCCGAGGTCTTTTGCCATCCAGGCGGGCGTGTCCAGGCGCAGGGGCTCGGCGCCGACCAGCTCCGTCAGCTGCGCCTCGAGTTCGGTGAGCTGGGCGGCGCCGATCCGGCGTGCCCATCGGTCGCGCAACTCGTCGAAGATGGCCTCGGCTTATCGTCAGCTGCCCAGTCGTAGCCGAGCGGGGCCGATCCGGCGTGCCCATCGCTCGCGCAACTCGTCGAAGATGGCCTCGGCTTCCCGCAGCAGGTCGAACCCGCGCGGGGTCACCTGAAGCCGTTTGCGACGGGCGTCCGCGGGATCCACGTCGCGCGCTACATAGCCACGTTCCTGCAGCACCGCGATCGTTTTGGCCGCCGCCTGCTTGGAGATCCAGCCATCCGCCGACCCAGTTCGGAGGCATTGTCGGCTCCGGCGGCAATCGCGCGGATCGCGAAGTCGTGGACGGGACGGACATCGGCGTGCCCGCGGTCGGCGAGCTCGGTGTGTGCCGCGTCCACCAGGCTGCGAAAACCTCCGAGTAACAGCAGTGCGAGGTCGGCACCCGAGCGAGACATGGACCTCAGGTTACCGGTGCTCGCCTGGACAACGACAACCCAGTTGTCTATGGTTAATGGACAACTGAGTTGTCGAATACGGAGGACGTCATGACCACCACCCCCGAGATCGCGTCACTGCCCGGGATCACGCACCACCACGTCGACGCCAACGGAACCCAGCTCCACTACGTCGAGGCCGGCACTACCGGGTCCCCGATCCTGCTGGTCCACGGCTTCCCCGAGACCTGGTGGGCGTTCCGCAAGCTCATCCCGCTGCTGGCGGCGAACCACCGCGTGTTCGCCGTGGACCTGCGTGGCTTCGGTGACTCCGGCAACGAGGCCGGTGCGTACGACAGCGCGACCTCCGCCGAGGACCTGCATCAGCTCATCGGGCACCTCGGTCTCGGTCCGGTGCACCTCACGGGACAGGACATCAGCGGGCAGACCGTCTTCCGGCTCGCGACCACGCACCCGCAGGACGTGCGCAGCTTCACCGCGATCGAAACGGGACTGCCCGGGTTCGGCATGGAGAAGCTGGCCGATGTCACCCACGGAGGCGTTTGGTACATCGGCATGCTGACCGCCCCGGGCATCCCGGAGATGCTGCTGGCCGGTCGGGAGCACGAGTTCCTGGCTCAGTTCGCCGTCCCGCCCCTGACCGTGACGCCGGGAGCGATCACCGAGGCCGACCTCGCCGAGTTCGCCAGGACCTACTCGCGGCCCGGCGGGTTCCGCGGCGCGATCGGCCTCTACCGGTCGATGCTCCAGGACGGCGCGGACATCACGGCTCTCGCCGCCGAACACCCGCTGAGTATGCCGGTGCTGGCGGTCGGCGCCGGCGGCGGTGACTTCACCAGTGCCACCTTCACCAAAGCCGCGGCCGGTGTGGTTCGCTCCGTCTCGCTCGAGGGCGTCGGCCATTACGCCGCCCAGGAAGCCCCGCACGAGCTGGCAGCCGCTGTTCTCGACTTCCTCCGCGACGTCGACGCGACCTGACCGAACATCCGCGAAGAAATCGTCCACAAAAATCGAGCCGCCTGCCACAGCAACTCGACTGGCTGGACGGCGGCACCCTGGTGTGACGACGAGGAGTACGAACTGGCCGAGGGGGGAGTGGTGTTCCCGCCCCGCTACCCGGGCTTCGCCGGCTACCAGCAGAAGACCGATCGGATCATCCCGGTCGTCGCATTGACCCCGCGCACCGGCAACCAGAAGGAGACGGCCCTAATGAGCCGCCAGCAACGCGAGCAGCTCGACCAGATTCTGCGGCACGGCGAGTTCGACATCGGCGGAGACGTCGACGAGCAGCGGGTGATCTTTCACGAGATGATCTCCGCGGTGCCGTTGGCCGGCGACATCGTCACAACGCCAGGCGAGCTCGGCGGCGTACCGGTGATCACGGTCGAGACTCCGGACCATGATCCTTCGGTCGTCGTGCTGTACTTCCACGGCGGCGGATACGTCCTCGGGTCAGCGCGGGATTCGGTCGGGTTGGCGGCCGACGTTGCCCGGCGGGTCGGTGTCGCGTGCGATCACCGTCGACTACCGGCTCGCTCCCGAGATCGGTACCCCGCCGCGGTCACCGATGCGGTCGCCGCGTATCGGGCCCTGCTCGACAGCGGCGTACCGAACTCCAAGGTCGCCTTCGTCGGCGAGTCGGCGGGGGGTGGTCTGGTGGTCGCGACACTTGTCGCTCTCAAGGAGGCCGCACGTCTTCCAAGGGTTTGCTGCGCTTCTCGACGAAGGTGCTGCGGCGCTCGACTCCGCCGCCGCCTTCACCAAGGCGCAGTGGGCCGCTGGATAGTCGACGACCTGGCGCCCTGGTCTGCGACATTGCGCCGTGAGCGAGCCAGTTTCGAAGGCCGCCGGACGCCGGCGCGGACCGCGGCGCGACGCACTCGACAACCGCGACCGTGTCCTGGACGCCGCGCGGTCAGCCGCCGCTGGCGACCGGCCTCCGCTCGATGCCATCCGTGCCTTTCTCTACCAGACCATCAGGCACGGCAGGGAGCTCGTTCTGCCGATGCACGGCGGTCAGCCGCTGACCGATGCCGGCACCAAGGCGGTGATGGCCGAGGTGCACCGCATCCTCGACTCGCTGGTCAGCCAGGGTCGCGACGACGGCACGATCCGCGCAGAGATCAGCAGGGCCGACGTTGTCCTGTTCGGCGCCCTCCTGGCTCAACAACTCCCGCAGGTCGGAAACTGGACCCAAGCTGCCCGCCGCTTGGCAGACATCTTCATCGCCGGCCTTCGGCCCTGACCGCGGTTCACCCTCACCAGGGACAGGCCCGGCGGCGCGCACGACTGCCGTGGTGTTTGCGAGGAGCAGAGCGGTCGGGGCGCGGAGTGGCTCGGGAAGATGGTTTGGCATACGTATGATGTTTGCCATAAGGCGTCGGCTCGGCTCTCGAGGGGAACCACAGATGAGGATCACCGGCTACCGCAGCCTGAGGAGCGTCCACGACTGGGGAAGGATCACCGGCGACGTCAACGGCGTACAGAAGAGCGAGAGCACGCCGGTGCCGGTCCTCGTCGTCGAGACCGACAGCGGCATCGACGGGGTCGGCCTCGGTGCCCACGGCGACGTGGCGCGGGTCTTCCCTGCCATCGAAGGCGAAGATCCGCGCTCGGTCGTCGCCTTGTACGACCGGATGCTCGACTGGGTGTTCAAAGCCGGTCATGCCGGCTCCACGTTCGGCACGATCGGGGCGCTGGACATGGCTCTGTGGGACATCAAGGCCAAAGCCGCCGAGGAGCCCCTGTGGCGGATGCTCGGGGCGCGCGACCGCGTCGTCCCCGGGTATGCGTCCGGCCTCGACTACGGTCTGACCGATGAAGAGCTTGCCGCGCTGTACGGCCGGTTCGCGGACCGCGGGTTCACGGCGGGCAAGCTCAAGGGCGGCCGCGACCTGGACCGCGACCTGCCCCGGCTGGAGATCGTCCGGGAGGTTCTGAGCCGCAATTCGCGCCGGCCCGCGCTGATGTTCGACGCGAACGAGGCCTGGAACCAGGCCCAGGCCACCCGGTACGTGGCGGCGATCGAGGAGCGGGTCGACCTCACCTGGGTCGAGGAGCCGTTACGCCGGTGGGATGCCGCCGGGCTGGCGATGCTGCGCGGCAAGATCCGGGCGGGGATCGCCAGTGGTGAGAACCTGACCGGACTCGAGCAGTACCGCCCGCTGCTCGACGCAGGTGCCCTCGACATCGTCCAGGTGGGCAACGTCTGGGGGATCACCCACTTCCTCCGGGTGGCGACGCTTGCCCACGGCCACGACCTGCCGGTGAGTCCCGTTGCCTACCACGCGAACCCGATCGCGCACGCGGCCGCCGCAGTACCGAATCTGTTGACGTACGAGGTCCAGGATCTGCACTTCCCGGTCGGTCTCACGGTCGACCAGCAGTTCGACGACGGGGCAATCATCCTCGGAGACAGCCCGGGGATCGGCATCGTGCTCGACGAGTCCCAGCTGTCGCCGGTCAACCCCGTGGCTGTCGTCCCGGCATCAACCGGGCCACACATCCGGCCCGAGCGTGCCGCTCTGCGGTTGGTGGCCGAGCCGGACGTGATGGACCACCACTCCACCGTGCCGACGGGATCCGCTTCGTGACGCCGAAGCACGGCGTACCGGAGCTACTGGGCCTTCTGTCTGCGCGCCCGGCCGCGCGGACGAGGAGCGTGGTCGGCCAGCCGGCGACGCTCCCACGAGCCGGAGATATGGTCCCGCATCGCCCGCTCGGCGGCGCCGACGTCGTGCCGCTGGATGGCGTCGACGATCGCCGCGTGCTCCTCGAGGGTCAGCGCGACGGCGTCAGGCGGATTGATGCCCTGATAGCGGCTGGAGTCGACGGCTCGTTTGTAGACCTGCTTGGCGATGTTCTCCGCGAGCCGGTTGCCGGAGATCTCCATGAGTGCGTAGTGGAAGATCACGTCAGCCTGCCGGAACGAGTCCGTTTCCGCTTCGCTTTCCCGCATCGTCGTCAGCGCGTTCTGCAACCGCCGCAGTTCCTCGGGACTGTGCGATTCGGCCACCGCGCCGGCCATCGCCGACTCCAGGCTCGCCCGCACGACCGTCAGCTCGTCGAGTACGCCGAGGCTCTCGTCGTTGTCGATCAGGGCCGACAACACCACCGGGTCGAGCATGTTCCAGTAGCCGGGGGCCCGGACCTGGGTGCCCCGACCCGGCGAGACGGTCACCAGGCCCTTCTCCTCGAGGCGCTTCACGGACTCACGCAACACCGTGCGGCTCACGCCGAAGAGTTCGCTCAGCGGTCCCTCCGGAGGCAGCAGGTCTCCCTCCTGCAACTGGCCGGTCACAATGAGCTCGACGAGCTCGGCGACGACTGCGACCCCCAGCCGTCCCACCGGGAGCCGGCGCGGAATGAGCCGCGATGCGGGGACCGGGTCTTTCGCCATACGGCGTACCTTACGGGCGGTCAGCTGCCGGCGGCTGCCAAGACTCATCGAAGGAGTTCGGTCGGATGAGAGTGCGACTGGCGTACGGCGAGTCCGGATTGACCGTGGACGTGGACTCCGCCCGGACGACCGTGGTGGAGCCGGTCCACCGGCAGGCCGCGCCGGATCCGGCCGGCGTGTTACGCCGTGCGCTGCGTACGCCGGTCGCCGGACCGCCGTTGCGCGATCGGGTACGCCGGGGCCAGACCGTGGCGATCTCCGCCTGCGACGGTACCCGGCCGCAGCCGAGGCAGTTGATGATTCCGGCTGTTCTCGCCGAACTGGCCGACGTGATCGACCTCGCCGATGTCGTGGTCCTCGTCGCGACCGGCACGCACCGCGGCAACACCGACGCCGAGTTGCGCGAGATGTTCGGTGACGAGGTGGTCGACACGGTACGGATCATCAACCACGACGCCCGCGATCGCAGCCAGTTGGCGTGGCTCGGCAACCATGGCAAGGGTGTGCCGGTCTGGCTGAACCGGCACTGGGTGGACGCGGACATCAGGATCACCACCGGCTTCGTCGAACCACACTTCTTCGCCGGATTCTCGGGCGGACCCAAGCTCGTGGCGCCGGGGCTGGCCGGCCTCGACACCGTGCTGGTCCTGCACGACGCCGCCAGGATCGGCAGTCCGGACGCCACCTGGGGAGTGACTCAGGGAAACCCGGTGCACGACGATGTCCGGGCGATCGCCGAAGCAACCGGCGTGACCTTCGCGGTCGACGTCGTACTCAATCGGGACAAGGACATCGTCGCCGCGTTCGGCGGTGACCTGCCGGCGATGCATGCCGCCGCCTGCGCTGCGGCCCGGCAGATCGCCATGCGGCCGGTCGACGCACCGTTCGATGTGGTGGTCACGACGAACTCCGGGTTCCCGCTCGACCAGAACCTCTATCAGTCGGTGAAGGGGATGTCGGCCGCGCACCAGATCGTCCGTCCTGGCGGCACGATCATCTGCGCGGCCGAGTGCCGTGACGGTTTCCCGGATCATGGGTCGTACCGGTCCGTGCTGACCTCGGCGAGTTCTCCACAAGCACTTCTGGACCAGATCAGCGGGCGGGCCGAAACCACGCCTGACCAGTGGCAGGTGCAGATCCAGGCGCGCATCCAATCGACCAGCCGGGTCATCATGCACACAGCCGGCCTCACCGACGCCGACCTGGCGTCCGTTCACCTCGAACAAACAGCCGACATCTCAACCACAGTCGCCGAAGCACTCGCGGCCGCCGGCCCAGCCGCCCGCGTCTGCATCCTCCCGGAAGGCCCGCAAACCATCCCTTACATCGCCTGACAGCCACCGGCTCGACGGGTCAAGCTAGTGCTGCCTAGACGTCGTAGTACAGCTCGAACTTCTGCCATCCGGTTGAGCGCCGTTGGGTGGAGTTGGTCACGACGCAAATGTGCCTCTGACCTGGGCAGATGTCGTTGGTGATCGTCGGGTGACGTCGGTGCCGTTCGGCTGCGCGACGGAACAACGACGGAACAGTGGGGACCGGCCACCGAGCTTCCCGGCAAAGATTCCGAGCAAACCGTTGAGGACAGGAGGATCCGATGACCTAATGACAGTCGCTGGTGATGAGAACTTGGCCGACTTCCCGCTGCTCGCGTCGTCGAACGCGGTCCATGAGCCAGTTGGTTCAGCTGTTTGTCGTCACCTCCCATCCGATGTCTGCGCGGCCGTGCCGGTTGAGATGGTGCGGGTGCCCGGCATCGTGCCGGCGAGTAGGGATTCGAGGAGATGCCGGAGGGTGGTCAGTTGCGCGCGCATGTGGGTGGGGTTGCCGGTGGAGCGGCAGAGGAGGAAGGCGCCTTCGAAGGTGACGAAGAGGTGGTCGGCGAGCGCGTCGGGGTCGATCGGGCTGGATGGCAGGGCGTTGCCTAGCAGACTGGCGACTGCTGTGCGCCAGGCGATGATGGCGCGGGTGATCTCCTCCGACGTCCCGCTCTGGGCGAGTTGGCGTTCGGTCAGGACGGAGATGTAGAGGCAGCCTGACTGGGCGGCCATCAGGTCTTCTGCGCCGTCCTCGAAGAAGGTGATGAAGGCGATCACCTGCTCGGCGGGATCGTCGGTGGTCGCGCGGGCGTGCTCGAGACCGGCTTCGAGTTGGGCGAGGTCGGCCGCGGCGTACCGGGTGACCAGTGCGCGCCCGAGGTCGAGCTTGGAGGCGAAGTGGTGGAAGAACGAGCCCTTCGAGGTACCGGACTCGGCGATGACTTGATCGACAGAGGTCGCGGCGAAGCCGTTGTCGATGACGAGTCGCTCTGCCGTGTCGAGGATGCGTTGCTTGGTGGCGGTTCCGTCCTTGGGCATCAACCACTTGTAGCAGACTGGATGGTCTGGTACAAACAGACCAAATAGTCCAGTACGTGGGGGTGGGGGAATGAGTGGACAGTTGCCGGGCCGGCCGATGGTCACCGATGGTGGGCTGGAGACCGACCTGATCTTCCATCACGGCCAGGAGTTGCCGTACTTCGCGGCCTTTCCGTTGGTGGACAGCGAGAAGGGCCGATCACTGCTGACCGAGTACTACGACGGGTACGCTGCGATCGCCGAACGGACCGGATCCGCTCTGATGCTGGAGTCGGCGACTTGGCGGGCCAGCAGCGATTGGGGTCACCTCCTCGGCTACTCCGACGACGCGTTGGCCCGTGCCAACCGGGACGCGATCACGATGCTCGACAGACTCAGAGACCGGTACCGCGCGACGGTGGCGGATGTGGTCGTCGGAGGTGCCATCGGTCCGCGCGGAGACGGGTACCACCCGGACCGGCAGTTGGACGCCGAAGAGGCCGCCGTGTACCACGCTCCGCAGATCGATGCGTTCGCGCAGGCAGGCGCCGATGTCGTCACGGCGTACACGCTGACCGGCACCGGCGAAGCGATCGGGATCGTTCGCGCGGCCCGCGCGGCCGGACTGTCGGTAGCGATCTCGTTCACCGTCGAGACGGACGGCCGGCTGCCGTCAGGTGAGTCGTTGCAGACCGCGATCACCACTGTTGACGAGGCGGGCGGTCCGGACTACTTCCTGGTCAACTGCGCGCATCCGACCCACATCAAGCCGGCGCTCGCAGATCAAACTGCTGAGCGCATCGCAGGCCTGCGGTGCAACGCCTCCACCAGGAGCCATGCGGAACTCGACGAAGCCACCGAGCTCGACGAGGGTGACCTTCAATTGCTCGCGAGCACCCACGAGCAACTGAAGCCGCTACTGCCCAACCTCTCCATCGTCGGCGGCTGCTGCGGCACCGACGCCAGACACGTAGCCGCCTTCTGGGGAGTCAGCTAGACGTCTGGACGTTGTCGAAGCTGGCCGTGTCGTCGGTGGTGTTGTTGCTTCCGGCAATCAGTTGAAGGCGGACGGCGGTCATCGGGAAGGGATCGGGTGCGGACGCCAGGACCGTCCAGGGACCGGCGGGGGAGGCGGCGTACTCCCAGAACAGCTGTCCGGCCGCCTCGCGGAATCGCAAGGTGTGCTGGGCTGCGGGGTTGTAGGCGGGCCACTGCGGGGTCAGATTCGTCGCGCCGTTCCAGGCTGTCAGGGTGCCACTGGCGATGAAGAACTCGGCGAAGTGGGTGGTGTCCTGACGGATGAAGAGCGATGTTTCGCCGTACGTCGATCCGCCGGTTCCGCCGTTCGCAGCGCGTACGACATCGACCCGCACGCTTCGACCGGTCTGGCTGTACGGCGTCGCGGACTGGACAGAGGCAGTGGTCCAAGGCCCGCCGGGGTGGAGGAGATTCAGCTGTCCGCCGGTCGCGGTGACCACCGAGCCACTGCCGCCGACGGTCCAGCTCGGTGAGATCTCGCCGGACTCGAAGTCGTCCGCCGGTCCGGGGGCGGGCGGGACAGCGTTGAGCAGGTTGTCGATCGAGGAGGTCAGGCCGGCCGCGTCGTTCAGACGCAGGTAGTACTGCTTTCCGGATGCGCCGGGAACGAACTGGTTGCCGCCGGCAGCGTCGACGGTATTGGTGCCGGGTCCGACCGCCGACATCGCTGGATCGGCCGGACGCACGGCGCGGTACACGGCGGTCAGGTCATAGGAATAGATCCAGTTGCGTGGGCCGACGAAGGCCTCGTACGCCACGCGCAGCGGCGAGCTCGGCGGATGCGACGTCGAGACGCCGCTGCCGGTATGGATGTCGTCACCGACCTCGTAGCCGTCCCACTCGATCCTGGTCGGCCAGCCGCTGGCTACTGCACGGGCGGCCGCGATGTCGCCGACGAGATTGGTCTCGCCGGACCGCGCAGGGTATCCACCAGCCATCGTGACCAGGAGGCGCACCTTCTGCGCGACGAGGGCGGATCCGCTGAGCGGGCTGACCGCGTCCGGGCCGGAGGCCAGCAGGTCGGCGAGATTGCGCAGATAGCCGGCGGTCGCGATGACCACACTGCCGTCGGGTTGCCCGACGAGGACTCTGCGGTACATCGCGACGGCGTCTTCAGGTGGTGGCGGAGAGCCGGCCAGCGCGGCACACGGTCCGGCCCAGTCCGGCGTACTGGGTTCGGTTCCGTTCGACGGCCGGGAGGTGCCGATCGGAGTGTCGGCGGCGCCGTAGTACCGCGCCAGGGCAGAGACGCAGCCCAGCGAGCTGACGGCCACGGCGGGCCGGCTGGTACGGGTATTGACGGCGACGGCGAGGACCCGCGCCTCGCCGTTGCGCTGCAGGGCGAAAGCGGTGGCGACGGCACCGGCGTCGTCGGCATCGCTGTACATGTCGGTGTCGACGATGAGGGGGACCGGCCCTGTTGTGGTGGTGCCGGGTGGTCTGAGTGCGATGAGAGCGGCGATGCTGAAGTCCGGCGCCACCGAGGCGGTCGCGGCCTTCTCCCCGGACGGACCGGCGGTTGCCTGGGGCGCGCTGTCGACGGCGGTGGACCAGGTCTCCTTGAACGCGTCGGCGAGCTCGCTCGCGCCGGCCGGGACAGACCAGGTCGTGTTCCGCTTCGCCGCGTTGTATCCGACATAGGTTGCCAACAGCATCGTTCCTGGTGCTGACGTCGTGATCGACGGCGTCGCGGAGGTCGCCCCGGGACCGGCGACAGCGCGGCCGGCCGCGCCGTCGATCGGACGGCCGGGGTCGACGCCGGTGAACGCTGCCACCGTCATGACGCCGCCGACCTTCACGCTCGCCCGGAAGGCAAAGGTCTTCTCACCGGCCAGCAGGACGTGGGAGTACACCGCCAGCGTGCCGACGGCGCCCTGATCCGTGCGGAGCACCGGGTCCCAGCGCGATGGCGCCGTGATCGCCGGCTGCGAGCTGACCCCGGACCGGCCGAACCCGAGCGTCGCGATCAGCAGGTCGCCGGGCTTGGCGCCGGCCGGCGGCTTCAGGTTGAGTTTGTCGGCCGAGTTCGGTCCGTACGAAACGACCGTCGCGGCGCCGCGCGAGGTGATCGTGGCCATGGCGGTGGCCGCGGCCGAGGTGGCCGGCAGGATCAGACCGACGCCCAGGCAACTGACGGCGACGACGACGGCACCGAGCGTCCGCACTGTCCGGCCGCGGGCAGACGTTCGGCCGCAGACAATAGAAAATATTCTCCCCATTTCCCCCTCCGGCTGGCCACCATACGCCCGACCGGGCGCCAAGAAAAGCCGCCGAAAATTCCTCACCTTCGATGCATCACGGCCGTCCCGGGACGGCACCAGTAGGGCAGAGCCTAGTCACCCGTGGGGGGAACATGACGACAACGGCGAACGCCGCCACGTCTTTGAACGGCCGGTCCCGATTGACCGCCGGAAATCGCCGAACAGCACCCAAGACGACCGTGAGCCTGGTCATCCCGGTGAAGAACGAAGCGCGGAACCTGGCCTGGGTCCTGGACCAGATCCCTTCCTGCGTTGACGAAATTCTGTTGGTCGACGGCAACTCGGCCGACGCGACCGAGGCGATGGCCCGGTCGTGCAATCCCGATGTCCGGATCATCGCCCAGTCCGGCCCGGGCAAGGGCGCGGCGCTGCGGACCGGGTTCGAGGCCTGCACCGGGGACGTCGTGGTGATGATGGATGCCGATGGCAGCATGTCGCCCGGCGAGATTCCGCATTACCTGCATTTCCTGTCGAACGGCTACGACTTCGTCAAGGGATCGCGTTTTGTCGGCGGCGGGGGGTCGCTCGACATAACACCTTTCCGAAGGCTCGGCAATCGCTTCTTGCTGGCCATGATGAATTCCTTGTACGACACCAACCTGACCGACCTGTGCTACGGATTCTGCGCGTTCGACCGGCGGTTCCTGGACAACCTCGATCTGAGCGCGTCCGGGTTCGAGATCGAGGCGCAGATGACGGTCCGGGCGGTCCAGGCCGGCCTCCGGATCGCCGAGGTACCGAGCCTGGAGTTGCCCCGGCGCAGCGGCCAGTCCAACCTGCACGCGATCCGGGATGGGCGCCGGGTGCTGTCGGCGCTCCTCGTCGACCATCCGGGGAGGCTGGCCAAGGCCGCCCGCCGCACCTGGCTGGTTCTCTAGTGGGCCGCGGGCTCGGCGATGTGCCGGTGCTCGTCGGCGATCTTCATCTGGACCAGCTCGCGTCGGCCGAGCCGCTCGGCGACACAACCGGGTACCGATCGGCGCGGCTGCTGGTCAGGGTGGGTGGACACCCGGTCGGCGAGATCCACCTGCCGTTGCAGGACGGTTCTCCGACCGCCGACTTGCTGCGCCGCGTGGTGAAGGACCAGTTGGGCGACGACTTGCCGGTTGCGGTCGTCGCGGCTACTGAGTTGCCGTCGGCAACGGTGGTGATCGCGACCCGGGACCGCGCCGACAGCCTGCGGCGCTGCCTGGACTCACTCGCGCACAGCTCGCATCCGTCGTACGACGTCGTGGTGGTCGACAGCGCGCCGTCGACCGACGACACGATGAAGGTTCTCGAGGCGGAGACCTGGCCGTTCGCCGTACGGTATCTCCGGACCGACCGTTCCGGGCTCGGATATGCCCACGATCTGGCGATCGATCAGCTGACCGGCACGGTCGCGGCCTTCACCGATGACGACGTGGAGATCGATCCGCGGTGGCTGGCCACGATCAGTGCGCCGTTCGCGAGCGATGAGGTCGCCTGCGTCACCGGCCTCATCCTGCCGGCCGAACTGGAGACTGCCGCCCAGCAATGGATCGAGGACGCCGGCGGTTTCGGGCGGGGCTTCGAGACCCGGCGCTACAGCCTGCGGCACCCACCCGCCGACCGGCTGTTCCCGTTCACGGCCGGCCGCTTCGGCTCCGGTGCGAACATGGCCTTCCGGTCGAGTTGGTTGCGGTCAGCCGGTGGCTTCGATCCGGCGACCGGTGCCGGTACGCCGGCCCGCGGCGGCGATGACCTGAACGCCTTCCTGAGGGTGGTGATCGACGGTCACACGCTGGTCTACGAACCCGGTGCGATCGTTCGGCACTATCACCGGCGGGACTACGAAGGGTTGCGCCGGCAGTCGTACGGATACGGCGTCGGACTCGGTGCGTATCTGGCGAGTGCGGTGCGCCACGAACCCAGAGCCGCGGCCCGGATGCTGCGCCGGGCGGTTCCCGCGGTCCGTCACCTGCTGGCGCCGGACTCGGTGAAGAACTCCGGCCGGGGTAGCGATTATCCCCGCGAACTGGTGTGGCGTGAGCGGGCCGGGGTCTGCGTCGGTCCGCTCGCCTATGCCTGGAGCCGGTGGCGGTACCGCGACGTGATCCGGACCGAGGTCCGCGAGTGACCGCCGGGGTCGTCGCCGGGTCGCTGCGGCGAACCATCGGCGAGAACGCGTCCCGCTGGCGGCAGCCGCTGTACCGGCGCCGGTCATCTGCTGGCGGCGAGTTCGTCGCTCACCGCGGTGGTCGGAGTCGGCTACTGGATCGTTGCCTCGCACCTGTATCCACCGGAGACGGTCGGCCGGAACTCAGCCGCGATCTCGGCGATGATGTTCCTGGCCGGCTGCGCCCAGCTCAACCTGATGAGCGCCCTGCTGAGATTCGTGCCGACGGCCGGCACGGCGGCGACCCGGATGATCGTGCTCGCCTATCTGGTCGGCGGCGGACTGAGTGTCCTCGCGGGTGCGATCTTCGTGATCGGTGCGCCGGTCTGGGCGCCCGAGCTGGTCGGTCTGGTTTCCTCCGGTCCGTCCGCCGTGGCCTTCGCCCTGGCCACCGGCCTCGCCGCGCTGTTCGTGATGCAGGACAACGTGCTGGTCGCGCTCGGCCGGGCTGCTGCCGTGCCGGTCGAAAACCTCGGTTTCGCGTTGCTCAAACTCGGGCTGCTCGCGGCGATGGCGGTCGTCGCGTCGGCGGCGGGGATCTGGCTGTCCTGGAGCATCGGCATGGCCGCGGCCGTGATCGGCACGACGATCTACCTCGCAGCGCGGGCGGTGCCGCGATTCACCCACGATGCCGACGGTCGGCGGGAGACCGTCCCGGTGGGGGACCTGGTGCGCTTCGTCGGCCCGGACTACGTGGGCTCGTTGTGCTGGATCGCCAGTACGACGTTGGTGCCCGTCCTGGTCCTCGGTCTGGCCGGGCCCGGTGGAGCCGCTGCTTTCGCGTTGCCGTGGTCGATCTGCCTGGCTGTCTTCCATGTGCCGGCCGCTTTCGGTCAATCGCTGGTCGCCGTCGGGGCCAGAGAGCCCGGGCGGCTGGAGGAGCACTACCGCAAGTTACGCCGTCATACCCTGCACCTGCTCTGGCCACCGGTCCTGCTGCTCGTCGCCGCCGCACCTGTGGTGCTCATGACCTTCGGTGCCTGGTACGCCGGACGGGGTACGGCCACGCTGCGGCTACTGGCGTTGTCGGCGTTGCCGAATGCCGTGGTGTCGCTGGCGATCAGCCGCGCGCGGGTGGAACGCCGTACGGGCGAGGCCGCGGCCTACCTGGTCGCCACCGGCCTGATCGTGATCGGCCTCACCACTGTCTGCGTCCCGCGCATCGGCATCGTCGGTGCCGGAGCCGGCTGGCTGGCGGCGGAGACACTCCTGGCCGCCGTGGTCCTGCTCCGGGAATGGCGACCCGTACGCCGTACGCCATCCGCCGCCGAGGTCAGCCAGGCCTCCGCGGCCCTGCCGATCGGCTGGGGAGTCGAACGGATCTTGCGGTCGGCCTCTGACACGACCGTCGTGCTCAGCCGGGAAGGCGTGCTGCGAACGAGCCGGACGACAGCTGGACGCAACGCGTTGCGCCGCGAACGGGAGGTTCTCGCATCCCTGTCGGTTGACGCTCGCCTGGGCGGTTGGCGGCTGCTGCTTCCGGAAGTGATTGCAGCCGATCCCGAAGGCACACAGTTGCTCACCACCAGGATTCCCGGCTCTCCCGGCCGCCACGTGACTCCAGCCGAGTCTGCGAGCGCCCTGGCAGCCATCGGCCGGCTGCATTCCTGCACCAGTCGCCAAGCAGTCCTCGCCGGACCTTGGCTGGATCGGGTGATCGACCTACCGGCAGAGCTGGTGCGTGCACGGCTCGGCGCCCGCGCACAGGTTCGATCGCTCGACGGCCTGGTGCGCGAACTGCGAGGCACGCTGGCTGGGCGGTGCGAGCAGCTCGGCTGGACCCATGGCGACTTCCACCCGGGCAACGTGTTGTTCGAGGACGGAAACGTCACCGGCATCGTCGATTGGGATCAGGCCGACGACTCCGGACTCATTGCCCTCGACAACGTCTTCTGGTTGCTCACGACCAGCCGTGACCGGTCCGAGCTGGGCGGCCGGATCGTGCAGCGTCTTCGCCGCGAAGAGCCCTGGACGGCGTCAGAGGGCCGGCTTCTGGGCGATCCGGATCCGCAGCTCGGCCGTGCTCTGCTCCTGCTCTGCTGGCTGGGCCATGTGGCCGGCAACCTCGGGAAGTCGGAGCGGTACGGGGCGAGCTTCGTCTGGCTGCGACGAAACGTCGTACCGGTACTGCGGGAGGTCCGCCGATGACGGACGTGCTCGCCACCGAGGCTCCAGCCGTCGCCACTGTCTCGGTGGTGGTCTGCTGCTACACGATGGACCGTTGGTCGCAGATCGTCGACGCGATCGCCTCGCTGCGGGCGCAGTCGATGCCGCCGGCGGAGATCGTCCTCGTCGTCGATCATGCACCGGAACTGCTGGCGCGGGCGGAGCTGTTCGACGGGGTCCGGGTGCTGCCGAACGAGGGCGAGCGTGGTTTGTCCGGCGCGCGTAATACCGGCGTGGCTGCCAGCCGCTCCGACGTCGTGGCTTTCCTGGACGATGACGCCGTCGCCGAACCGGATTGGCTCGAGCGGCTCGCGGCCGAGTACGCCGACCCGGCTGTGCTCGGGGTCGGCGGTCACGTGGAGCCGGCCTGGGAGGGAGCCCGACCGCACTGGTTCCCGCCGGAGTTCGACTGGGTGGTCGGCTGCAGCCACCCGGGCCAGCCGGGTGAAGTCGGTGCCGTGCGCAACTTCATCGGTGCCAACATGTCCTTCCGGCGCGACGTCCTGGACACGATCGGCGGCTTCCGGCCGGACCTCGGCCGGGTCGGCCGTCGTCCGGTCGGTTGCGAGGAGACCGAGCTCTGTCTCCGCGCGACCGGCGGTTTCCCTGGCGGCGTCCTGCTGCACCAGCCGGAGGCCCGCGTCCGGCACCAGGTACCGTCCAGCCGCCAGACCTGGGCCTATTTCCGGTCCCGCTGTTTCGGCGAAGGCCTTTCGAAGGCAGTGGTCGCGCGGATCGCCGGTCGGCAGACGGCGCTGGCGAGTGAGCGCGACTATGTACGACGGGTGCTGCCGCGAGGTCTCGGCGCCGGCGGCCGGCGAGCTGCGGCGCTGCTGGCCGGTCTCGCCGTCACGACGATCGGGTACGCCGTGGGGCGTGCGGTGTCGCAGCGTCGCGCGATCCTGCTCGCCCTCCCGCTGCTTGCCGCGTTGGCGGCCTGGGCTGTGTCGCTGCGAGGCGTGGACCTGGACGCGATGACCGACCTCGGACTGGTCAGCGTTCTGCCGATCATCTTCTGGGCCGCCCTGGCCACGGTCGTCTGTCATGCCGTCGTCTCGATCCATCACGGCCGGACAGCCGCCGCTCAGCTGGTCGCGCTGATTGTGATGATCCATGGCACCCCGGCGCTGCTGTACGGCACGCTCCGGTACTCGTGGGCCTGGAAGCACGTCGGGATCGTCGACTACATCGTCCGGCACGGCGCTGTCGATCCACACATCCAGACGCTCAACGCCTATCACGCCTGGCCGGGATTCTTTGCGATGAACGCCGAATTCACGACGGTGACCGGCATCGCGCCCCTGACCTACGCAGGCTGGGCGCCCGTGGTCAACACGCTGCTGGCTCTGGTCCCGCTCTGGCTGATCTTCGACGCCCTGACCCACGACAAGCGCCGGGTGTGGTTCGCCCTGCTGGTGTTCGTGCTCGCCAACTGGATCGGGCAGGACTACTTCTCGCCGCAGGCGTTCGCGTTCCTGCTCCACCTCACCGTGCTGGCGGTGTGCCTTCGGTGGCTTCCCGGCCACGGTACGCCAGGTGGCCGCCGCCGGGCGCTGGTCGGAATCGTGGCGCTGTTGATGCTGGCGATCGTGAGCAGCCATCAGCTCACGCCCTTCATGCTGTTGGCGTCCCTGACGATCCTGGTCGTGACCCGTCGGGTCCGGCCACTCTGGCTGCCGCTCCTGCTCGGCGGACTCACCGTGATCTGGATCTACACGATGGCCGCCCAGTTCCTCGGGCAGAACCTGTACTGGATCGTCGAGTCGATCGGCCGGCCGGCCTCGAACACCCAGACCACCTTCGTGGATCTCAGCCAGGCCGGCGAGGAGCAACACCTGGTCGCGTGGGCCGATCGGGGGTTGACGGCCGGCATGTTCCTGCTCGGCCTCGCCGGAATGATCCGGCTGTGGCGCGCGCGGTCGCCGTACGGCGTCACGGCGCTGCTCGCGGCCGGCCCGCTGCCACTCCTCGCGGCCAACAGCTACGGCGGCGAGATGTTGTTCAGGGTCTACCTGTTCGCCCTCCCGTTCCTCGCGTTACTGGTCGCCGGGCTGTTCTACCCACGCCCGACGGTGCGCTGGACGTTGCCGGTGGCAATCATCTGCGTCCTCGCCATGACGGCGGCGTTCGCTCTGGCGTACTACGGCAAAGAGCGCTCGAACCGCTTCACCACCGACGAGGTCGCGGCCTCGACCTGGCTGTACGGGCATGCACCACAGGGCGCCGTCATCGTCTCTGCGACGGCGAACTATCCGTGGGCGTTCACGCACTACGAGTACTACCGCTACGAATTCCTGGAGCAACTGCCGCCGACCAAGCGAAAGGCGCTCGACACCGATCCGGTCCCGCTGCTCACCGAACTGGGCGGGACGGCCGCGCCGGTCTACGTCGTACTGACCCGGTCGGAGCAGATCTCGGTCCGGTACACCGGTGTCCTCCCGGCTGGTGCCTGGGCCCGGATCAGCGCCGACCTGGCCACGGATCACGAGTACCAGTTGGCGTTCCGCAACAAGGATGCAGAGATCTACCTCCGTGCGGCGGGAGTCGCACGATGAGGGCCATGTGGTTCTGCTTCCTCCTGGTCGGACCGGGATACGCACTCGTCAGGCGGACCGAAGTCGTCGGAGCTTTGCGTTGGGTTCTCGTGGTCGCGACCAGTTGCGCCCTGACGGCCGTGTGTAGCGAAGTGCTCGCGATCGCCGGCCGCTGGAACAGCACTCGCCTGCTCGGCATCCTCGCGCTGCTCACTGGCATCGCCGTGCTCTGGCCGGGTCGCCGGAGAGGACGGCACCGATGAACGTTCCCGTCCTCCTGTACCACTCGGTGGGCGCCGATCCTTCGTCCTGGATCGCGCCGTTCACCGTGACCCCCGAGGTGTTCGGGCGGCATCTGGATCTGATCCGGTCGGCCGAACGGGAACCGATCACCGTGTCCGAGCTCCGAGCGGCGCTCGAGGGGCGACGGCTGTTGCCGGCCCGACCGGTCGTGATCACCTTCGACGACGGCTTCGCGGACACCCTCGACCATGCGGCGCCGCTGCTGGCTGCCCGGCGGATACCGGCCACGATCTACCTCACCACAGGCTTCCTCGACGGCCGGAGCCCTGGCGGCGATGCGATGCTCAGTTGGGCCGGGGTCGCGGAGCTGGCGACCCTCGGGCACGAGTTGGGTGCGCATTCGGTCTCGCATCCGCAGCTTGACACCATCAGCTGGGATTCGGCCTGGCACGAGATCAACACGGCCCGCATCCACCTGGAGCAGCGACTGAGCTCGCCGGTGCGGAGCTTCGCCTATCCCCATGGCTATTCGACCGCCGCGGTCCGGCGGCTCGTCGCGAGAGCGGGCTACGAGAGCGCATGCTCGGTCAAGAACGCCCTCAGCCCGTACGACGATCCGCCGTACGGAATCGCCCGGCTGACGGTCACCAGCTCGACCACCGACGCGCAGATTGCCTCCTGGCTGAGGGGCCGCGGGCGGGTGGCGCCCCGAACGGATCGGCCGGTCACCCGGCTCTGGCGGGCCTATCGCCGAGTTGCCAGGAGGTTCTCGTGATCACCTGGGAGCCGCTCGACCTGCTGCTGACGGCCGACGAGTTGTTGGCCCACCGACGACATGCCTTGGCAGCGGGGGAGTGGCTGGACGCCTACCTACTCACAGCCGGGCTCTGTCAATTGGTGGACGACCGACTGCATCCCGACCTGCTGCAGCTGCGCCGGGCCGGAGACTTCCTCGGCACTCGTGCCCTCGGCCTGGCGGCGCGGGGGGTGGAGTTCCCGGGCCTGGTCCTTCACGGCAGAACGCTCCGAGCCGCCCGGAAGCAGTTGTCAGAAGCAACGATCCGGCTGGCGAGCGTGGTCCTGGGAGACGCCAATCCGATGCCGATGGCCGAGATCGCGATCCCGCCGTTGCCGGACGTGTTGAGAGTTCCGTCCTGCTTCCGCAGTTTCGATCAGCATCCCGACGACGTCTGCCGGCTGGTCGACCTGTATTGCAAGGAATTCGACGAGACCGGACCGGTCTGTGTGGTGGGGGTCAGAACCTCAGGTTGCTACCTGGCTCCGCTGGCAGCAGCCGCACTCCAGTCGCGCGGGGTTCCGACGGTGAGCCTGCTGAGCATCCGGCCAGGACGACCTTTGCATCGAGACGAGCGTCAGCACCTCCGTGAGGTTGTGGCAGCCGACGGACGGGTCTTGATGATTGACGATCCGCCCGTTTCTGGCACCGCTCTGGCAAGGGCTGCACAGGAGATCTGTGCGTCCGGTGTGCCTGCGGAGCGATTGACCATGCTGTTGGCTTTGGCAGCCGAGGAGCCTCCCGCCAGGCTCAATGAGTGGGATGGAATCTTCCAGCCCTGGCAGGAGTGGACGGTGCACGCGCGTTTGGCTCCAGCCTCGGTGGCGGCAGCGATGGCCTCGCTCCTCGGCCCGGGCCATCAGGTGAGAGCCGAGCGACTTGCCTGGCCGTCTCAGCAGGTCCAGCGCGGCCGCGTCCGTGCCAGGTACGCCGTACGGATCACCGATCCGGCCGGAATGACTGAGCAGCGGGAGATCGCTGTCGAAGGTGCTGGCTTGGGGTTCTTCGGTCGGCATGCGGTGACGGTGGCGACCCGGTTGCCGGAGCATTGTCCGAAGGTCTACGGACTGGTCGAGGGACTCCTGTATCGGGAGTGGCTCCCAGGCAACGGCGATCGATCGAACGAACGCGAGTTGGCGGCGACCGTCGTACGGTATGTCGCCGCTCGTGGCCAGGCGCTCGGCGTACGGCGTGATCCGACCGCCGGGCTGCAAGGCCGGCAACCGGCGTGGGAGGTCGCGGCGGCCGTGCTGAGCCGGCCCTTCGGTCGGCTGGCAGCCTTGGGACAGATCGCGCTGGGCGACCGGCTCGCGCGCAATCTGCTGCGGGTGACGGCGCCTTGCGTCACGGACGGCCAGACGCACACCCGCTACTGGCCGGCGGGCGGACAGCTGCGCAAGGTCGGGTTCGACGAGCGATCGTTCGGGAATCTGGAGCTTGCCTGCTACGACGAGGTGTTCGACCTGGCAGGGGCCGCCGCCGATCCGCCGTCGCCCGGGTTCGAGGCGCTGCTGCGGTCGCAGTGCGAGAGCCTCACCGGTAGGACGATCGACCCCGAGCGATGGCTGCTGTACCGCCTGGCACACCTTTGGCGGCTCAGTCGGGCCGGCGACCTGGGGCGTGCTGCTGTTGGCGACTACTCCGCGGCGGCGGTTCACGACTTCCTGGTGGCAGTGCAAGACGCGAACGGCCTCGATGGCGGTGGCGACCTGTGCGCGATCGACCTCGACGGAGTACTGGAGACGGACGTGCTCGGCTTCCCCTGTACGACGCCTCTCGGTGTGCTGGCCTTGCGAGCTCTGGCTGTGCACGGCTATCGACCGGTGCCGGTGACCGGACGGAGCCTGCCCGAGGTGGTTGCCCGGTGCAACGTTTTCGGGTTGTCCGGTGGTGTGGCCGAGTACGGTGCGGCGATCTACGATCGCGAGTCAGGACAGCAGATCGATCTGCGGTCCGCGGCCGAGCGCTCGACGATGGCTCAGCTCCGGGCTCGCCTCGCGATCCAGCCGGGCATCGAAATCGACGAGCGCTACCAGCACATCGTCAGGGCTCGCGGTGTGAACGGGCTGATTGCGGCGGACCTCTACTCGTTGGCGAATGAATCCGTCCGGGTGATCCAGGGCGAGAGCCAGACCGACATAGTTCCCGCGCGCGTCGACAAAGGCGTGGGCACTCGCGCGCTCTCTCAGCTGCTCGGGAGCGAAGTCGCTTTCGCTGTTGGCGACTCGGCTGAAGACCTGGCAATGGTCCCGGTTGCCGCTCTGGTCCGTGCACCACGCAACGCCGATCCGGCCGTTCGCGCAGCGGGCGTCCGATTGACCCGGCATGCCTACCAGGCCGGCCTTGCCGAGGCATGCCGGGACCTGCTCGGTCATTCGCCGGGCGGCTGCGAACTGTGTCGTCCACGGCGCCGGACGACCCGCTCCGCAACGGTGTCCGCCATGCTCAGTCTGCGCGAGGACGGACTACGAGGGTTGCCGCAACGGACCGCGCGGCTTACCGGACCGATGATCCGGAGCTCGCGATGGTAGGACTACTGGACGTCGTCTCGCCCGCACGGATCGACACCTGGCGCGAACTCGTCAGGCTGGATCCGGAGGCCGGTGCGGCGCAGACGCCGGACTGGCTGGCCAGTATCTGCGAAGTCGGCCCGTACCGCGACGCCAGCCGCCTCTACCGGTTCGATGACGGTCGCCGGGTACTGCTCCCGTTCGCCGCGCGCCGCCGGCTTCCAGTCGAGGCGTCGTGGCCGTTCGACTGGGGAGCCGGAGGCCCGCTCGCCGACGGCCCCTTGCAGGCAAGGCAGATCAGAGCCGTGTACGACGACCTGCTGGCGCAGCGGCGCCTGCGTCTCACCCTTCGTCCGGGGCCTTTCGCCGATCCGGCCTGGGACCAGGTGCCGACAGCGTTCGCGATCGACGAGCACACGAGCTATTGCGTCGACCTGACCGGCGGTTTCGATCGGCTCTGGAGCGGAGGATTCCACGGCAGCGTGCGGCGGGCCGTGCGCAAGGCGTTGCGGTCCGGCCTCCGGATCGAGGTTGACCGCACCGGAAGGCTGATCGGTGTCTTCGATCAGCTGTACCGGCGATCGGTGGCCCGCTGGGCGGAGCAGCAGCACGAGCCGCTCCGGTTGGCGGCCTGGCGTGCCGAGCGGTCCAATCCCCGGCGCAAGTTCGAGGCGGTGGCGCGCCGTCTCGGCGACCGGTGCGCGGTGTGGGTGGCCTGGCTCGGTGACGAACCGGCGGCCGCGATGATCGTGCTCCGGCAGGGCACTCAGGTGCGCTACTGGCGAGGAGCGATGGATCACCGGCTCGCCTCACCCACCCGGGCCAACGATCTGCTGCACCAGCAGGTGATCGAGGACGCCTGCCGGCAAGGCGCAACCCGGTACCACCTGGGTGAGAGCCGACCGGGTTCGGGTTTGGCGGCCTTCAAGGCGGGCTTCGGCGCCTCGCCGTACCAGTCGAACTCGTACTTCGTCGAGCGGCTGCCGTTGACGGGAGTCGACGCCGCAGTTCGCAGTACGGCGAAGCGGTTGTTGCGGTTCCGGGACCACTGAATTTCCGACAGTAAGGCAGGGGGAACGATGACCTGGTTGGTGACAGGCGGCGCCGGCTATATCGGCGCCCATGTGGTGCGGGCGCTCCGGGACCGTGGCGAGCTGGTGGGTGTCGTGGACGATCTCTCGACCGGCGACCCCACCCGGCTCGGTCCTGAGGTCGCCCTGGCGGTTGCCGAGATCCAGGACACTCGCGGGCTGGAGCAGGTGATGCAGGCCTGGAAGGTCGACGGCGTCATCCACCTGGCCGGCCGGAAGGCGGTTGCTGAATCGGTCCGCAACCCGCTCGACTACTACTGGCACAACGTGCACGGTCTGCACAGTGTGCTCACCGCGATGCTCCGTACCGGCGTCCGCCGGATCCTGTTCTCCTCGAGCGCGGCCGTTTACGGACCAGCGCCGGCGGGCCGGGTCACGGAGGAGTCGCCGACCGATCCGCTGTCGCCGTACGGCTGGACGAAGCTGGACGCCGAGCGACTACTGCGGGACACCGCCGTTGCCCACGGCATCGATTGGGCGGTGCTGCGCTACTTCAACGTCGGCGGAACGCGCAACCGGCTACTCGCGGACCACGGAGAGGACAACCTGATCCCGAGGCTGCTGCGCGCCACCGAGACCGGCGACGTGGTCGAGGTGTACGGCGTCGACCACCTGACCCCGGATGGGACCTGTGTGCGCGACTATGTACACGTCGCCGACGTCGCGGACGCACACCTCTGCGTGCTCGACCGTCTGCGCACTGGGCCGTTCGGCGCGGTCTACAACATCGGCCGTGGACAGGGTGCGAGTGTCCTGGAGGTGATCGAAGCAGTCCGCGCGGCGACCGGACGACCGCTGCCTTGGCGAGCGGTTCCGGCGCGTCCGGGCGACGCCGCCCAGGTGGTCGCCGATGCGAGCAAGATCCGCGCGGAGCTGGGCTGGACGGCAGGTCGGGACCTTCAGGAGATCGCCACCAGCGCTTGGCAGGCGTTCGCCCTCAGTGATGCGTCTCCGCGAAGGTGAGACTGCCGAGAACGTCGATCGCTCCGCTGTGCACGCGGCGCTTCTCTTCGATCTTGTCGCTGGTTCGAGTCACCGCGTCGAACATCTTCGTTGCGCTGGTCGCCTTCGCCGGGCCGGCCTTCATCGCGATGGCCTGCAACAGCGCGACCTGCCCGGCGACGATCGGCGCTGCCACCGAGGTTCCGCGCCACCAGGCGTAGTGACCGCCGGGGATCGGCCCGGCGACGTTGTCGCCGGGAGCGGCGACGTCGATCCAGTCACCCCAGCCGGAGAATGGGGCAAGATCGTTGCCGTCGCTGTCCAGTGCAGCCACGCTGAGGACCTCTGGCTGGGCAGCTGGGTACTGCTGCTTGTCGCTCGAGGTGTTGCCGGCCGCCGCGACCACCACGACGCCCTGCTTCCGGGCGCTCTTGATCGCCTCATCCAGCAGCTTCGACATCTGCTGCTTCGGCATCCCGAAACTGAGGTTGATCACGTCCGCGCCGGCCGCGGTGGCGTCCAGCACCGCCTGGGCGACGGTGAAGATGTTTCCTCGTCCGTTGCTGTCCAGGACCCGCTCGGGCATGATCCGGGCGTCCGGCGCCACCATCGCGGTCACGCCGCTGACGAAAGTTCCGTGCCCGAAGGCGGTGTCCACGTGCCCCGACTCGTCAGGGATCCCGGGCGCCTCCTCGGAGGGATCCGGGTCGTCGTCCACGTAGTCCCATCCGGGCACCACACGTCCTTGGAGCGCGGGGTGCGTCAGGTCCGCCCCGGTATCCAGTACGGCGATCAGCACGCCGTCGCCCATGCTTTGGCGGTGCGCGTCGTCGAGCATCAGCCGGGAGGCGGTCTGTTGATCCCGCCAGACAGCGGGGTCGGTGCCGGCATCGACGGCACTGCCTTCCGGCCAGGCATGGAAGCGGGTGTCCAGCAGACTCGTCGGCAGGTCCGGCTCGGCGTACACGACGGCGTCGCTGTGCGAGACCTTGTCCGCGAGGTCTTTCGCTTTGCCGTCGTACCTCGGATCGGTCGCGTGCACCCGGTAGATGCCGCGCGAGGCGAGCAGCGCGTTGTCCACCGCGATCGGGAACTGGCTCTGCAGATCGTCGATCCGGTAGCCGGCGGCGAGATCGACCTTGACGACGATCTCGGCGGAAACGGCAGGATCGGCCTCGGCCGCCGTCGCCACCCGCGGCATCCGGACGATCCAGGTGATCAAGAGTGCGAGGACGACGGCAGTGCACACCTTGCGGATCATCGGACTGCTCCCATCGAGATTGGCGCGGAGGTCGTCGCACCCGGCCGGGCGACATAGCTGAACGGAGCCCAGTGGAACGGGTGCGGATGACGCTTCGCGGTCGCGCGTTGTGCTTGCGCCAGTGCCGTCGGCGGCTCTGCTCCGGCGCTCATCGCCTGGTAGAACGCGGTCATCAGGTCGACGGTGACGCTGTCGGACACGAGCCACTGGCTGACCACGACGCCGGACGCACCGGCGGCGAGGAACGACCAGGCCAGGCCGACCGGTTCGGTGGTGTGCCGCTCATGCCGCCCGGACTCGCAGGCGCTGAGGGTGACCAGGGTGCCCGGAAGCTCGAGCTCGAGGATCTCCGCCGAGGTCACCCAGCGGTCCGCCAACCGGAGCGACGAGAAGGCCGGATGACTCGGGCGGTAAGAACCATGGCAGGCGATGTGCAGCACTGCCGGTGGCTGCTCGGCCAGCTCATGGAACAACGCCTCACTGGTCGCGTCGGCGCCACTCAGCATCCGTGCGCCCGGCATCAGGCGGGCGAGCGCGGCAGCTTCGGCCGCGACGGAGGGGGCATTCGCGTCCGGTACGGCGACGATCAGCGGCTGGTGTCGCGCGCCCTGGACGGGTGCCGGGTCGGCGCCCTGCCGAGCGGGGACGACGGTGATCGGCCACCGGTCGCCGACGTGGTTCCGGCCGTCGAACAAGGCGTGGAAGGGCACCCGGTACAGCCTGCGATCGGGAATGACGACGAGGCTGTCCGACCCTTCCAGCAACTCCCGCACGGGTGCGATCAGGTGCTGGTACAGCAGCCGGAGGATCTCGTTGGCAGTCGCCAGCAGCAGATCGGCATGCCGGCGGGCGAACGATTCACCGAGCCCGAACCGGCTCCATTGGGCCGAGAGCCGATCGAGCTCCAGCTGGATCTCGGCCAGCACACCGCGCACCCGGCGGACGGCGACAGCATCGCCACGGTCGACGAAGACCACGAGATCGTCGGCGTCGGCCTGATAGCCGATGAGCGGTACCGATATCGATCCGCGGAGTGCTCCGGACTGCGTGTGCTCGCCGCCTGCTCGAGTTGCGACCGAGCGCACGGGATCCTGGGCTGCGAGTCGTAGCCGCTCGACACCCAGGCGCTGCTCGAGCTCGGTGGCCCGCCGGTGAAGCGCCTCGCGGTGGCGCGGCTGGTCCGTCGCGATCAAGCTGCTGTATGTCGCGGTCAGGTCGCCGATCAGGGACCGCAGTTCGGCCGCGTGCCGGCCCGGCTGGATGACCCCGTCGAGCAGATCGACCAACGTGCTGGCCTTCGCCCGGTCACTGACCGCCCAGGCATCGGCGACCGAGGCCGCGTCGCCCTTGTCGATCAGCAGCGCGACCAGTTCGTCGTACGCCGCCAATCGCTCGGCACGGAACGCGATCCGCAGGGTGTGGTCGGGCAGCACCCCGCTCAGCCGTTCGACCTCGACGATCGCACTGCGATACGACTCCTCTGCTTCTCGGCGCTCGCCGCGGCGCAGTTGCAGCCGGGCGGTTCGCAGCAGGTACGGATAACGCAGAGGGGGGAGTGGGAACAGCTCGAGCAGTCGGCCGGCTTCGGCCAGCGCAGTACCGCGAGCGG
>CAVUFT010000039.1:0-187759 GCA_963740725.1 uncultured Actinomycetota bacterium | reverse complement strand
GCCGCCGGCTCTGGTCGCTCGGTTGGCGCAGGTCTACCTGAGCAACAACACGGCGATCCTGCCGGTGCTGACCGCGTTGTTCCGCAGCGGTGAGTTCTGGAACTCCCTTGGACGCAAGACGAAACGGCCGCTCGAGGACGTCGTCGGTACTGCCCGGGCGCTAGACCTGCCCTTCGGTCCGACCACCGGCAAGGGCCTCGAAGCCATGTACTGGCAGCTGAACAACCTCGGCCACGTACCGCCCGCGTGGCCGACGACAACGGCTACCCGGACGTCGCACCGGCCTGGTCGTCGGCCGGTCAGATGCTGGAGCGCTGGTCGTCGCACCGCGCCCTCTCGTACGGGTGGTGGGACGGACTGAAGCGCGAGAAGCTTCCCGCCGACCTGCGGCCGAAGTCCGGCGACACCTACCGCGAGTGGTTCGACCGGCTCGGCCTGCGGCTGATCGGTCAGCGCCCGAACTCCCGGCAGCGCAGCGCCCTGGCGACCTTCGTCGGCGCCAAGACCACGTCTCGCGTCGACCAGGGCCGGATGGAGTGGCAAGCAGGCCACGTCGTCGCCCTGGTTCTCGACTCTCCTCAGTTCCTCGCCCGCTGATCTTGGCCCGGCCGCGCCGCCCCTGCGGCCGGGTCAATCTCTTTGTAGGAGACCTGCTCGATGAAGCACTCGGAAACTCTCTCTTCCCTGCACCCCGACTGCCCTGACTGGCAGCAGCTCGGGCCGACACCTGCCGACGCCGCTGTTCGCGCCCAGGCCGCCGCCGTCTCCGCCGAGGTGGACGAGCGGCGCGAGAAGTGGAGCCGCGGGTTCACGCGGCGCCGGCTGCTGGCGGGTGGGCTCGGCGTCGGTGTCGCGGCTGTGGCCGACCAGCTGGTGACCACACGCATCTCGTGGGCCGCGCCGGGCGCTGCGACGACGGGGACGTTGGTGGTGATCTTCCTGCGCGGCGGGATGGACGGGCTGTCGGTCCTCGTACCGGCGGACGATCGCAGCTGCTGAAGGCTCGACCGGGCATCGCCGTACGGGGTGCTTCGCTGATCGAGTTCGGCCGGGACTTCGGGCTGCATCCGGCGATGGCGCCGTTGACGCCGCTGATCACGTCAGGCCGTTTGGCCGCCGTACCGGCTGTGTCGACGCCCGACCTGACCCGCAGCCACTTCCAGGCGCAGGACTGTCTGGAGCGCGGCGGGGCCGCGCGGTCGTCGGTGCAGTCCGGCTGGCTCACCGGGTGATCGCTCAGCTGGGACCTGGTACGACGTTCCGCGGGCTCGGGATCGGTGCGCGGATGACACGGTCGCTGCTCGGGCCGACGAACCCGGTGATGCCAGCGTCGCTGAAGGACTTCAGCGTGAAGGGGATCGACGGGGTCGCGCCGCAGACGTTGAAGGCGCTGGAGACGCTGTACACCGGGCTCGACCATCCGCTCGGCACGCAGGGGCTTGCCGCGTTGCAGGCTTCGGCGAAGGCGCAGAGCTACCAGCAGGCGATCCAGACCGAGCCGAAGGACCGTGGGTATCCCGAGGGTGAGTTCGGGTCGTCGCTGGCGACGCTTGCGCAGCTGATCAAGAACAAGGCCGGCGTGCGGGTGGCGGCCGTCGACCTTGGTGGGTGGGACATGCACACGGACATCGGGAACGTCGACGGCGGTGATCTGACCCGGTCGTTGAAGACGGTGGCCGATGGGTTGGCGGTGTTCACCGCCGAGCTGGGACCGGAGCTCAAGAACACGACGGTCGTGACGATGAGCGAGTTCGGCCGGCGCGTGGAGCAGAACGGCAACATCGGCGCCGACCACGGGCACGGTGGAGTTGCGCTGGTGCTCGGCGGCCGCGTGAAGGGCGGCGTGCACGGCAAGTGGGAGGGGCTGGAGTCGAAGGTCCTGGACCAGGGCGATGTGCCGGGGACGAACGACTACCGCGACGTGCTGTCCGACGTCGTGATGGGCCGCCTCGGGCTGAGCTCCGCGCAAGCGAGCAAGGTGTTCCCGGGCTGGAAGCCCAAGTCGCTGGGGATCATGGCCTAGCAACTGACGCGGCCGGGGAGCAGCATCGGCGCCGACCAGGACTGGCCGGCGCCGAGCTCCCCGAGACGGTCAGCGAGGAAGCGGACCTCGACGATCAGGCCGTCCTGCACGCGGTACATCACGATCGTCGGCACCGGACCCTGGTCGGTGTCGTGGCGGACGGACTGCTCCACCACCCACTCGCCCAGCATCATCCGCTGCTGCAGCTCGGTCTTGCACTTGCCCGCGTCGAACAGGGGCCCGTAGTACTCCCGCAGGGACCGCCGTCCCCGCAGTACGGCCCCGTCCGCGAACTGCAGCTGAGCCGTCGGCGAGTACAGCGCCAGGAACGCCTCGAGATCGTGCGCCGCGTACGTCGCGTGCTCCCGATCGATCACCCGGGTCGCCGGGGTGTCGAACGAGAACGCCGTCGCCACCACGGCCGTCAGATCAGGCGCTGCTGACGGAACGGAGGTGGAGGGCTTCTCGACAACAGGTGCGGGAGTGGAACTTACTGGTGCTGCCTTCGGGGCCGGGGCCGGCTTCTTGGGGGCAGCGGTGGTCTTCTTCGCCGGTGAGCTGGCGGGGCTCACCTGGGAAGTCTCGGTCGGCGTGGGGATCGGGAGAGTGGAGGTGGAGGTCGCGGTGGGGTCTTCGCCCAGGTGGGCGATCGCCCAGTCGAGGGCCTTGGTCACCGCGGCGCGGGATTCTTCGGTGTGGTCGAGCATGTCGAACCCGTGTTGCCCTTTCGGTACGTCGATGATGTCCAGCGCGGCGCCGCCGGCGGAGACGAACTCCGCTACCGGACCGGCGAGCTCGTCGCGCTCGCGGCCGACCCTCGTCAGCAGCACCGGCAGGTCCTTGTGTTTGCCGATCACTTCGGCGGCGGTTACCAATTCGTCGACACCGGGCGGGGTGGCGAGCAGGGGGTAGGTCAGGGCGACGACAGCGCAGCCAGTCGGGGCGGCTGTCCAGCCACTCCCCCGCCAGCAGGCCGGCGCCGGAGAAGAACCACAGCCCGACCCGCTCCGGGTCGACCCGTGGGTCGGAACGCAGTACGCCGACCGCTGCCTCCACCTCGTCGGCGGCCGTGACCAGTTGGTCGAGGCCACGGATCAGGCTGTGGTCGACGACCGCGGCCACCAGGCCGCGCTGAGCGGCCGCCGTCGCGTAGCCCTGGTAGACCGGCCAGTCCCGAGGCATCACCTCGAGGCCGGCAGGCCCGGGACCCCCGTGCACAAAGAGAATCGCGCCCGTCCGGGCAGTACCGGCGCGGGCGGTAGAGGTCGATCTCCCCGAGCGCGATCGACGCGCACTTCAGGCCCCTCCGAACGCCCAGGACGAAAGGCCGCAGGTAGGCCGGGAGATCCGTCATGCACCATCTTGGCGCTATCCCGCGGACACTTTCAGCCGCCACCCGCGAGTGCTCGCCCCGACCTCGTACCGACCGCCGAACACCCAGACGGGCGATCTCAGCCTGTTGCCTCGGCAACAGCCCGTACGCCGACCGGCGACCCGCGTAAATGCCGCGAGGGCGGCACCCCCTGCAGGGAGTGCCGCCCTCGCGGCGTTGGACTGCGACTCAGTTCTGGTACGAACCGAGGTCGAAGTCGTCGAGCGGGACCGACTGACCGGTGGACGGGCCGAAGTCGTAGTCGTACGACTCGTAGCCGACCATCGAGTACATCGCGGCCTTCGCCTCCTCGGTGGGCTCCACCCGGATGTTGCGGTAACGGTCCATGCCGGTACCCGCCGGGATCAGCTTTCCGATGATGACGTTCTCCTTCAGACCGACCAGCGAGTCGGACTTGCCGTGGATCGCGGCCTCGGTCAGGACCCGGGTCGTCTCCTGGAAGGAGGCGGCCGACAGCCACGACTCGGTCGCGAGCGACGCCTTGGTGATACCCATCAGCACCGGACGACCGGAGGCCGGCGTACCGCCCTCGGCCACGACGCGACGGTTCTCCGCCTCGAACATGATCCGGTCCGCCAGCTCACCCGGCAGCAGGTTCGCCTCGCCGGACTCGATCACCGTGACCCGGCGCAGCATCTGCCGGACGATGATCTCGATGTGCTTGTCGTGGATGGCCACACCCTGCGACCGGTACACCTCCTGGACCTCGTCCACCAGGTGCTCCTGCGCCTTGCGGACACCCAGGATCCGCAGAACCTCCTGCGGGTCCGGCGTACCCTGCGTCAGCTGCTGACCGACCTCGACGTGCTGACCCTCCTCGATCAGCAGGCGGCCACGCTTCGACACCGGGTAGGCGACCTCCTCGGAACCGTCGTCCGGGGTGAGCACCAGCTTCCGGGTCTTGTCGGTGTCCTCGATCGCGATCCGGCCCGCGGCCTCCGCGATCGGCGCCTTGCCCTTGGGCTGGCGCGCCTCGAACAGCTCGACCACACGCGGCAGACCGTGGGTGATGTCATCACCCGCGACACCACCGGTGTGGAAGGTCCGCATCGTCAGCTGCGTACCCGGCTCACCGATGGACTGGGCCGCGATGATGCCGACCGCCTCACCGATGTCGACCGGCTTGCCGGTCGCCAGCGAACGGCCGTAGCACTTCGCGCAGGTACCGGTCTTGGCGTCACAGGTCAGCACGGAGCGGACCTTGACCTCCTCGACGCCCGGCCTCGACCAGCTTCGCGATCGACACGTCGCCCAGGTCGCTGCCCGCGGTCAGCACGACGTTGCCGTCGGCGTCCAGGACGTCGGTGGCCAGGGTCCGTGCGTAGGCGCTGGTCTCGACGTTCTCGGCGTGCACGACCTTGCCGTACGGGCCCTTCTCGCCGATCTGCTTCGGCAGACCGCGCTCGGTGCCGCAGTCCTCCTCGCGGATGATGACGTCCTGCGACACGTCCACCAGACGACGGGTCAGGTACCCCGAGTCGGCGGTCCGCAGCGCGGTGTCGGCCAGACCCTTACGCGCACCGTGGGTGGCGATGAAGTACTCGACCACCGACAGGCCCTCGCGGAAGTTGGACTTGATCGGCCGGGCGATGATCTCGCCCTTCGGGTTGGCCACCAGGCCACGCATACCGGCGATCTGCCGGATCTGCATCATGTTGCCTCGGGCACCCGAGTGGACCATCATCCAGATCGGGTTGTCCTTCTCGAAGTTCTCCTCCATCGCCTTGCCGACCTCGGCGTTGGCGCCGGTCCAGATCTCGATCAGCTCCTGACGCCGCTCGGACGAGGTGATCAGACCCCGCTCGAACTGCTTCTGGACCTTCTCGGCCTGCGACTCGTAGCGCGCCATGATCTCCGGCTTGCGACGGCGGCGTGCTGAAGTCGTCGATCGACACCGTGACACCCGAACGGGTGGCCCAGCGGAAACCGAGGTCCTTCAGCGCGTCCAGGGCAGTTCGCGACCTCGACCTTGGAGTAGCGCTCGGCCAGATCGTTGACGATCGAGCCCAGCTGCTTCTTGCCGACCTCGGTGTCGACGAAGGTGTAGTCCGCTCGGCAGCGCCTCGTTGAACAGCGCGCGGCCCAGCGTGGTCTCCAGCGAGAACCCGCCGTCGGCCAGCTCGAGCGACCCTGCCGGCGCGGCCGGCCTCGTTCAGCCGCAGGGTGATCTTGGCCTGCAGCGACAGCTCGTTGCGGTCGAAGGCCATCAGCGCCTCGGCCACGCGAGCTGAACGCCCGGCCCTCGCCCAGGGCGCCTTCCTTCAGCATCGTCAGGAAGTAGATGCCGATGATCATGTCCTGCGTCGGCATCGTGACCGGACGGCCGTCGGCCGGCTTCAGGATGTTGTTCGTCGACAGCATCAGGATCCGGGCCTCGGCCTGCGCCTCGGCCGACAGCGGCAGGTGCACCGCCATCTGGTCACCGTCGAAGTCCGCGTTGAACGCGGAGCAGACGAGCGGGTGGATCTGGATCGCCTTGCCCTCGATCAGCTGCGGCTCGAACGCCTGGATGCCCAGCCGGTGCAGGGTAGGTGCACGGTTCAGCAGGACCGGGTGCTCGGTGATGACCTCTTCCAGCACGTCCCAGACCTGGGCGCGCTGACGCTCGACCATCCGCTTGGCGGACTTGATGTTCTGCGCGTGGTTGAGGTCGACCAGCCGCTTCATCACGAACGGCTTGAACAGCTCCAGCGCCATCGCCTTCGGCAGACCGCACTGGTGCAGCTTCAGCTGCGGGCCGACCACGATGACCGAACGGCCGGAGTAGTCGACGCGCTTGCCGAGCAGGTTCTGACGGAAACGGCCCTGCTTGCCCTTGAGCATGTCGGACAGCGACTTCAGCGGCCGGTTGCCCGGGCCGGTGACCGGACGGCCACGACGGCCGTTGTCGAACAGTGCGTCGACGGCCTCCTGCAGCATCCGCTTCTCGTTGTTGACGATGATCTCGGGCGCGCCCAGGTCGAGCAGCCGCTTGAGCCGGTTGTTCCGGTTGATCACCCGGCGGTACAGGTCGTTCAGGTCCGAGGTGGCGAACCGGCCACCGTCGAGCTGGACCATCGGCCGCAGGTCCGGCGGGATCACCGGGACGCAGTCGAGCACCATGCCCATCGGGCTGTTGTTGGTGGCCAGGAACGCGGTGACGACCTTGAGCCGCTTCAGGGCGCGGGTCTTGCGCTGGCCCTTACCGGTCTTGATCGTCTCGCGCAGGTTGTCCGCCTCGGCCTTCAGGTCGAAGGTCTCCAGCCGGCGCTGGATCGCGGCCGCGCCCATCGCGCCCTCGAAGTACTTGCCGAACCGCTCCTTCATGGCGCGGTAGAGGATCTCGTCGCCCTCGAGGTCCTGGACCTTCAGGTTCTTGAACCGGGTCCAGACCTCGTCGAGGCGGTCGATCTCGCGCTGCGCACGGTCGCGCAGCTGCTTGACCTCACGCTCGGCGCCTTCCTTCACCTTGCGGCGAACGTCGGCCTTCGCGCCCTCGGCCTCGAGCTGGGCGAGGTCCTCCTCGAGCTTCTTCATCCGGGTCTCGATGTCGTTGTCGCGCCGGTTCTCGAGCTGCTTGCGCTCGACGTCGGTCCGGCCCTCCAACGACGAGAGGTCGCGGTGCCGCGCCTCGTCGTCGACGTCGGTGATCATGTACGCCGCGAAGTAGATGACCTTCTCGAGGTCCTTCGGGGCGAGGTCGAGCAGGTAGCCGAGTCGCGACGGGACACCCTTGAAGTACCAGATGTGGGTGACCGGCGCGGCCAGCTCGATGTGGCCCATCCGCTCGCGGCGCACCTTGGAACGGGTGACCTCGACGCCACACCGCTCGCAGATGATGCCCTTGAAGCGAACGCGCTTGTACTTACCGCAGTAGCACTCCCAGTCCCGGGTGGGACCGAAGATCTTCTCGCAGAACAGACCGTCACGCTCGGGCTTGAGCGTCCGGTAGTTGATCGTCTCGGGCTTCTTGACCTCGCCGTGCGACCACTGGCGGATCTCATCCGCGGTCGCCAGGCCGATCCGAAGCTCGTCGAAGAAGTTCACGTCGAGCACGATGTGTTATCTCCCGATTGTAAAAATGGTCTGAGTGAGTTGGCTGTTGATCTCAAGCGGCAACCCGCTCAGACCTCCTCGACGCTGTTCGGCTCACGCCGGGACAGGTCGATTCCCAGTTCCTCCGCAGCGCGGAAGACGTCCTCTTCGCTGTCGCGCATCTCGACCCGGCTTCCGTCGGACGAGAGGACCTCGACGTTCAGACACAGGGACTGCATTTCCTTGACCAGAACCTTGAAGGACTCCGGGATACCCGGCTCCGGGATGTTCTCGCCCTTGACGATCGCTTCGTACACCTTGACCCGACCGACCACATCGTCCGACTTGATCGTCAGCAGCTCCTGCAGCGCGAAGGCGGCACCGTAGGCCTCCAGGGCCCACACCTCCATCTCGCCGAACCGCTGACCACCGAACTGCGCCTTACCACCCAGCGGCTGCTGCGTGATCATCGAGTACGGACCGGTCGAACGGGCGTGGATCTTGTCGTCCACCAGGTGGTGCAGCTTCAGCATGTACATGTAGCCGACGCCGACCGGCTGCCGGGAAAGGCTCACCCGAGCGGCCGTCGAACAGGTTGGCCTTGCCGGTGCTGTCGACCATCCGGTCGCCGTCGCGGTTCGGCAGGGTCGAGCCGAGCAGGCCGGTGACCTCTTCCTCGCGCGCGCCGTCGAAGACCGGGGTGGCGACGTTCGTGAACGGAGCGGCTTCGCCGGCCCCGATCTTGATCAGTCGCTGCGCCCACTCTTCCGGTGCTGTCCGGGTCGACCTTCCAGCCGCGGCTGGCGACCCAGCCGAGGTGGGTCTCGAGCACCTGACCGACGTTCATCCGGCCGGGCACGCCCAGCGGGTTCAGGATGATGTCGACCTGGGTGCCGTCTTCCATGAACGGCATGTCCTCGACCGGCAGGATCTTCGAGATGACGCCCTTGTTGCCGTGGCGTCCGGCGAGCTTGTCGCCGACGGAGATCTTGCGCTTCTGCGCGACGTACACGCGGACCAGCTGGTTCACGCCCGGCGGCAGTTCGTCGCCGTTGTCGCGGTCGAAGACGCGGACCCCGATGACGGTTCCGTTCTCACCGTGCGGCACCTTCAGCGAGGTGTCGCGGACCTCCCGCGCCTTCTCACCGAAGATCGCCCGGAGCAGCCGCTCCTCCGGGGTCAGCTCGGTCTCACCCTTGGGCGTGACCTTGCCGACCAGGATGTCACCGGTGGTGACCTCCGCGCCGATCCGGATGATGCCGCGCTCGTCCAGGTCGGCCAGCATCTCGTCGGAGACGTTCGGGATGTCCCGGGTGATCTCTTCCGGACCGAGCTTGGTGTCGCGGGCGTCGACCTCGTGCTCCTCGATGTGGATCGAGGTGAGCAGGTCCTGCTGGACGACGCGCTGCGACAGGATGATCGCGTCTTCGTAGTTGTGACCTTCCCACGGCATGAACGCCACGAGCAGGTTCCGGCCGAGGGCCATCTCGCCCTCGTCGGTGCACGGACCGTCCGCCAGCGGCGAACCGACCTCGACCCGCTGACCGGCGTCGACCAGCGGACGCTGGTTGATGCAGGTGCCCTGGTTCGAGCGACGGAACTTGGCCAGCCGGTAGGTCTGGTAGGTGCCGTCGTCGGCGGCGACCTCGATCAGGTCGGCCGAGACCTCCTTGATCACACCTGCCTTCTCCGACACCAGCACGTCACCGGCGTCGACCGCTCCGCGGAACTCCATGCCGGTACCGACCAGGGGGGCGTCCGCGGTGATCAGCGGAACGGCCTGGCGCTGCATGTTGGAGCCCATCAGGGCGCGGTTGGCGTCGTCGTGCTCGAGGAACGGGATCATCGCCGTCGCGACCGACACCATCTGGCGCGGGCTGACGTCCATGTAGTCCACGTCGTCGACCAGCACGAGCTCGACCTCACCGTGGCGCCGGCGAACCAGCACCCGGTCCTCGGCGAACACGTCGTCAGTCAGTCAGTGCCGCGTTGGCCTGAGCGATGACGAACCGGTCCTCCTCGTCCGCGGTCAGGTAGTCGACCTGGTCGGTGACCCGGCCGTCGACGACCTTGCGGTACGGCGTCTCGACGAAGCCGAACGGGTTCACCCGGCCGTACGTCGCGAGCGAGCCGATCAGACCGATGTTCGGGCCTTCCGGGGTCTCGATCGGGCACATCCGGCCGTAGTGGGACGGGTGCACGTCGCGAACCTCGAAGCCGGCCCGCTCGCGGCTCAGACCACCCGGGCCAAGCGCCGACAGGCGGCGCTTGTGGGTGAGTCCCGCGATCGGGTTGGTCTGGTCCATGAACTGCGACAGCTGGGAGGTGCCGAAGAACTCCTTCAGCGCCGCCACCACCGGGCGGATGTTGATCAGGGTCTGCGGCGTGATCGCCTCGACGTCCTGGGTCGTCATCCGCTCGCGGACCACGCGCTCCATCCGGGCCAGGCCGGTGCGCAGCTGGTTCTGGATCAGCTCACCGACCGTGCGCAGACGGCGGTTGCCGAAGTGGTCGATGTCGTCCTCTTCGACGACGATCTCGCCCTGCGGCGCGGCCAGCTCGGTCTTGCCCTCGTGCAGCGCGACCAGGTACTTGATCGTCGCGACGATGTCGTTGATCGTCAGGACGGCCGTGTCGTGCGCCTCGTCGCGGCCCAGCTTCTTGTTGATCTTGTAGCGACCAACCTTGGCCAGGTCGTAGCGCTTGCCGTTGAAGTAGTAGTTGTCCAGCAGCGCCTGGGCAGCCTCGCGCGTCGGCGGTTCGCCGGGGCGCAGCTTGCGGTAGATGTCGAGCAGCGCGTCGTCCTGCCCGGAGGTGTGGTCCTTCTCCAGGGTGAGCCGGATCGACTCGTACTCGCCGAACTCCTCGAGGATCTGCGCGTCGGTCCAGCCGAGCGCCTTGAGCAGCACGGTGACGTTCTGCTTGCGCTTGCGGTCCAGCCGCACGCCCACCATGTCGCGCTTGTCGACCTCGAACTCCAGCCACGCACCGCGCGACGGGATGATCTTGGCGGTGAAGATGTCCTTGTCCGACGTCTTGTCCGGCGTGCGCTCGAAGTACACACCGGGCGAGCGGACCAGCTGGGACACGACGACACGCTCGGTGCCGTTGATCACGAACGTGCCCTTGCGCGTCATCAACGGGAAGTCACCCATGAAGACGGTCTGGCTCTTGATCTCGCCGGTCTCGTTGTTCATGAACTCGGCGGTGACGAACAGCGGCGCCGAATAGGTGACGTCACGCTCCTTGCACTCGTCGACCGTGTTCTTCGGGGGCTCGAACCGGTGATCGCGGAACGACAGCGACATGGTGCCGCTGAAGTCCTCGATCGGGGAGATCTCTTCGAAGATCTCCTCCAGGCCGGACGGGGAGGAGAGTTCGGTTCGACCCTCCGCCTCGGCGGCGGCCACGCGGGCCTGCCAGGTTTCGTTCCCGACCAGCCAGTCGAAACTGTCCACCTGCAGCGCAAGCAGATCCGGAACCTCGAGAGGCTCGGAGATCTTCGCGAAGGAGATGCGGCGGGAGCCGGAAACGTCGGTAATACTGTCGGACTGGGGGTTGCGCGAGGCGACCAAGGGGCGTCCTTCCACGGGCTCGCAGAAATCCTGGCACTTCGGTGCTGGGAGCGCACGCCAAACGGCCCTAGTCAAGTTTTTGAGCCGAACCAGGGTGGGGTAAAGGCAGCGCAAAGCAATAGGCTACCCGATCAGGGCAAGCCTGTCCAATGGGGTCCGACACTATGCCTTCGGACCACCCACTCCGTCAAGGATCGACCCGGGTTCTCCAGCGGGTAGATCCACCCGCGAGCCGCCCGGCACGTCCTGTCCGGAGTCAGCAAGAGACTACAGTCCGGAGATCTCCTGGACCAGCCATTGGTCCCCGTTTCGGACCATCGTGAATCGGGTCCGGTTCAGATCCACCCGGGGTTTACCCTGCGTGATCGTACTGGTGGTGGTCTGGTTCACGAAGATCACCAGGGTGACCCGGTCCGCGTCGCCGTCGCGGACGCCGACCTCGCGCACCTCGGCCCGGACCGTCGCCTTGGTCTTGGTCGCCAGCTCGCCGGCGACCTTGGCGGTGGCGTCGAACTTGGTGGCGAAATCCGGGGTCATCGTCGCCCGGGCGGCCGCGAAACTCTTGTCCAGCGAGCGGTAGTCGTAGCTCAGGGCAACCTCTGCGGCCTTCCGCCCGGCCGCGGCGGCCTGGCTGCGAGCATCCTCGGCCTCCTTGCCCTTGAGCGCCTTCACGCCCAGGATCCCGGCCACCGCGAGCACCAGCACGATCACCACGGCGAGCAAGGCCGACAGAACTGCACCCACCGGCTTCTTCTCATTTTTGACGACAGGAGCAGCCGTTTCGTCACTTTCCGTAACGTCGACCTTGCTGTCAGGAGCGGGGGTTACCCGCTTTTCAGCCGTTTCAATCGTGTCGGTTGACACGTCGTCGGCGACCTTCGGAGCGGTCTCGACCGCGCCGGTACGGCGTTGGCCGGCGATGCGGGGGCGGTTCCTGGGGCGGTCCGGCATGTCAGCCCACCACCTGGAAGTCGGCGGTCAGCCAGCGGTTCTTCTCCCGGACCATGTCGAGCTTGATCCGGTAGCGGCGCTGGACGCCGTCCTTGGCCGCCGTGTTGGTGACCACCGCGTTCGCGATCACCAGTACCTGGGCCGAGTCCTTGTCGTTCGACACCACCGCGGCCTCCACCACCTCGCCCTGCGAGCTGGCCTGGTTCGTCACCACCTCGGTCTTCACCTGGCTCGCCCCGGCCGCGAACTCCTCCTTGAACTGCCCGGTCGAGCCGTCCAGCACCCGCTTGGCGTCCGCGTCCCACGAGCTGTACTTGTACGTCGTGAAGTCCAGCGCCAGCTGCCGGGCGGCCGCCATCGCGCTGGTCCGCTCACTGTCGCGACTGTGCTGCCGGCTCAGGGCGACCGCCGAGAGGACGGCCGCAGCGAGCGCGACCACCAGCAGGACGCTCAGCGCCCAGGCCAGCACGACCGGACCACGCCGGGAGGTACGAGAAATCACTGTCCACTCACCGGTCCGAGGATAAGTGCCTTCCAGGAATCGGCACCGAGCAGGTCCGCCTGACCGCCGGTCGAGCCGAGGATCAGGTCCGGCATCCCGCCGGTCCCGCCGGCCGCGCCGGTCGCCGGGTCGTAGGCGACGCCGTAGCCGGTGCGGTTCAGGTTCCGCGAGGACGGCGACGGCTTGTTCTGGGAGCCGCGGACGTCGATGCCCGACCCGGGGGACGCAGTACAGCCGGCCTTGGTGTTCGCGGCCTTGCTGGTGGTGTCCTGGGGGACGCGCCACGTCGTACCGCCGTAGCCGGCCCGGCAAGCCGGTGGGCTGAAGCCGAGCACCAGGCCGAAGTGGGCGTCATAGTGCCCGGTCCCCGGATCCTTGCCCGGTACTACGTAACCGCCCATCGCCACGGCCGGGTAGACGACCAGGAGCTGTTCGACTGCGTCCAGCCGGACCGCGGTCATCTCGCTGGTGGTCAGCAGGTTGCCCAGCAGTACAGCGATGTCGCCGCGGTTCTCCGAGATCAGGGCGGTGAGCTGCTCGGAGGCGCCCGAGCCCTGGTCGATCACCGTGCGAAGGTTCGCGTCCGAGCTGACCAGGGTGTCCGACAGCAGCGCCAGGTTCTTCGCCCAGGTCTTGATCGCGTCCCCGCTGGCCACCTGGGTGGCGAGTGCGGTGTTGCCGTCGTTGATCAGCTTGATCGTCTGCAGGATGTTCGCGTCCGCGTCGTTGATCAGCAGCCCGGAGCTGTCGATGATCTTCTGCAGGTCGCTGCCCCGGCCGCGGAGCGCGTCGCCGAGCTCCTTGACGGTGGTCTTCAGGCTGTTCTTGTCGACCGAGTTCACCAGCTGGTCGAGGTTCAGCAGCAGCTCGGTGGTGTCGATCGGCAGCGCGGTGTCGGCCCGGGCGATCTGCGAGTGGTCGCGCAGGTACGGCGAACCGTCGCGCCGGGGCTGCAGGTCGACGTACTGCTCGCCGATCGCGGACCGGTTCGCGACCACCGCGAGCAGGTCGCTGGGGATCTTGGTCTTCTTGTCGATGTCCAGGTCGACGTTCACGCCGTCGTTCAGCAGGGTCAGCTTGCCGACCCGGCCGACCGGCTGGCCGCGGTACGTCACCTCCGCACCGGTGAAGATGCCGCCGGACTCCGCGAAGCTGGCACTGACCGTGTAGCTGTCGTCGACGAACAACCGGTCGACCTGGGCGTACCGGGCACCGACGAAGGCGATCCCGACAACGGTGATCAGCAGGAAGATCATCAGCTGGATCCGAACGGTTCTGGTGATCACTTGGCCACCCCCGGCATCAGGACCTTGGCCAGCTCCGGATCGAACGCGGAGCGGTTCAGCTTCGCCGTACAGACCGGGAGACCGAGCAGGGTGATGCAGCTGGTCGCAGTACCGGTCGGCAACGGCAGCGGGGGCAACCCTGCCGACGTCTTCTTGCCGGACGGGAACTGCGGTGAGTTGTGCAGTGGCAAGCTGACCCCGAGCGTCGGCAGCGTGAGACCCGTCGTCGGCAGGTCGAGCCCGAGCAGGCCCTTCAGTGCCGTCTGGGTGTTCACGTCGAGGGTGATGTTCAGGTTGGTGAAGTCACCCTGCACCGCCTTCGCGGCGCCGTCCGGGAACGGGTAGGTGAGCATGAGCTCGAGCGACTTCGGCAGGTTCTCCCCCGCCTCGGCCAGCTTGGTCAGTGTCGGGTAGAGCGACTGCAGGTTCGCGACCAGGTCCTTCTGCGAGGCCGTGATCACGCGGGTCGCGGTGCTGCCCAGCTTGCTCAACGCCTGCAGCGTCTTCACCAGGGCGGCGCGCTGCTTGTCCAGAGTGGCGATCGACTTCGGCAGCGAGTCGATCGCGGTCGCCAGCGTCGCCTTCTGCGCGTTCAGCTTCTTCGCCAGTGCGTCGACGGCGGTGATCGCGGTGACGATCTTCTGCTTGTTCTGGTCGAGCGTGCCGACGAAGGTGTTCAGCTGGGTGAGCACGCTCTTGATGGCCGGCTCGTTGCCGGTCAGCGCCTTGTTCAGCTCCTGGGTGATGATCTGCAACTGCGCGACGCCACCGCCGTTCAGCAGCAGAGACAGCGCGGACAGCACTTCCTCGACCTCGACGTTGCTGGTGGTCCGCGACAGCGGGATCAGCTCACCGTTGTCGAGCTTGCCGCGTGCCTTCTCGTCGCCGGTCGGCCGGGACAGCGAGACGAACTTCTCGCCGAGCAAGCTGGTCTGCCGGATCGTCGCGTGCGTGTTGTCGGGCAGGTCGAGGCTCTTCGGCAGCTTGATCTTGACCTTGGCAACATAGCCCTCGAGCCAGACCTTCTGCACGGTGCCGACCGTGACGTCGTCGACCTTCACGGTCGACTTGGGCACCAGGTCCAGCACGTCGGCGAACTCCACCGTCACCGTGTACGACGGGCCCTTGATCTTCGCGCCACCGGGGAGCGGCAGCGAATAGACGCTGAAGTCACAACCGGACAGCAGGGTGGCCATCGCGACCACGCCCGCGAGCATCGCCGTACGGCGCCTTCCCCTCGTCGAAGAAGTCACTTCGAGCCTCCCGGGACCAGGCCGCCGAGGGTGTCGTCGACGTTGTCCGGGCTGGGCAGCTTCTTCGGCGGAGGCGGCGCCCACGGCGTACCGGCGGGCCCGCCGGAGCCGGTGATCGAGCCGAGCAGCGGCAGCTTCGGCAGCAGATCGACGACCTGCTTCAGCGCCGTACAGGTCGACAGCGGCTGGTTCGCCTGCAGCAGGATCGAGCAGATGAAGGAGGCCGGGTCGTCCAGCTGGGCCAGGTTGATCCGCTGGTCCAGGGTGCCGAACTGCGGGTTGTAGACCCGGGCCAGGTTGCCCAGACCGAGCGGCGCGGTGTCGATGATCTCGGCCAGCGCGGTCTTCTCCTTGACCAGGATCTGGGAGATGTCGGTGGCGCCGGAGATCGTTGTCTTCAGCAACGCCCGGTTGTCCTTGACGAACGACGCGACCTCACCGAGCGCCGTCGCCAGAGTGGCCAGGGCCGCGCCGAGGTCCTTGCGTTCCCCGGCGAGCGTGGTCGAGGTGGCGGCGAAGTTGGTGTTGAACTGCTTCACCAGGGTGTCGTTCGCGGCCAGCGCCGAGACGAAGGTCTGCAGCTGGCGGACCGTGGCGAACAGGCTCTTGGAGTTCCCGGACAGTGTCTGGGTCAAGGTCGAGACGTCGGCGATGGTCTGGTTCAGCTTCGCGCCCTGGCCGTTCAGGTTGGCCGCGGAGACGTCCAGCAACCGCGACAGCGCGCCCTGGTCGTTGGCGCCCTTGGGGCCGAGCGCAACGGACAGGTCGTTCAGGGACTGGTAGATCTGGTCCAGTTCCAGCGGTACGGCGGTGCGCTCGAGCGGGATCTCGGCGCCATCGGCCATCACCGAGCCCTTCGAGTACGCCGGGGTGAGCTGGATGTAGCGGTCGGCAACGATCGACGGCGACGCGATCACAGCCTTCGCGTCGGCGGGGACCTTGTGCTTGGCCTCCCACCAGAACTTCACCCGGACCGACCGGCCGGCCGGCGTCACGCTCTCGATCTCGCCGACCTTGATGCCGAGGATCCGGACGTCCGAACCCGGGTAGACGCTGACCGCCCGCGGGAAGTACGCCGTGGCGCTGACCCGCTTCGGATGCGGCCAGAGCGCGATCGCACTCACCGCGATCACCACCAGCACCACACCGATCGCAACCAGCCGCGAGAAACCTGCAACCTTGGTCATCAGTTACCTCCCCCAAGGATCGGGAGGCCGGGGATCGGTGACCTTCGGGAGCGGGATCTCGGGGACCGGGACGAGGTTCTGGACGTAGGTGTCGAACCAGGGGCCGGTGCCGAGAGTGTTGGTGAAGACGCGGGCATAAGGCGCGAGGCCCTTGATGCTGGCGTCGAGAGCGTCCTGGTTCTTCAGCAGGACAGCCAGTACGGCGTTGACCTTCTGCAGCGTCGGCGCCAGGTCCTTGCGGTTCTCGCGGACCAGCGCGGTGATCTGCGCGGACAGCTTCTGCGTCGAGACCAGCAGTTCGTGGATCAGCGCGCGCCGGGCCTGGACTGCCTGGAAGACAGTGTTGCCGTCCTTCAGCAGCTTGATCAGCTGCTGGTTCCGGTCGGCCAGAATCTTGGTGACCACGTCGGAGTGCTGCAGCAGTTGCTTCAACTGCTCGTCGCGCTTGGCCACGTTCCGGGAGAGCCGAGACAGCCCGTCGAGCGAGGCGCGAACCTCTTCCGGGGTGTTCTTGAAGGTCGACGACAACGTGTCCAGCGCCTTGGCCAGCTGGGCGGTGTCGATCCGGTCCGTCGTGTTGGCGAGATCGGTGAACGCGTCGACCACGTCGTACGCCGAGATCGTCCTGGCCAGCGGGATCTCGGTGCCCTCCTTGAGCTGGCCGTTGCCGGCCGGGTTCAGCTTGAGGTACTTCTGCCCGAGCAGCGTCTTGATCTTCATCTCGGCGCCGGTCTGGTCGCCGAGCTTGACGCCCTTGTCGACCACGAAGTCGACCCGCACGTGGGTGCCTTCCAGCTCGACCTTGCGGACTTGGCCGACCCGGACGCCGGCGACCCGGATCTCGTCGTTCGGCTTCAGCCCGCCGGCCTCGGAGAACTGCGCGGAGTACTTCGTCCCGCCGCCGATCAGCGGCAGGTCCTGGGCCTTGAACGCGGCCAGCATGATCAGCCCGATGATGGTCAGCCCGACCACCCCGATGGTGACCTGGTTCTGTTCCCTGAACGGCTTCACTTCGCACACCTCGCGGAGTTGTTGTCGTAGGAGACCGGGATCCGGGTGCCGAGGGGCAGGGTCACGTTGCCGTCGAAGCCGCAGAGGAAGAAGTTGAACCAGGACCCGTACTGCGCGGTCCGGGTCATCGTCTGCAGCTTCTCCGGCATGAACTGCAGCGTCTTCACCCAGATCGCCTGGGTGTCGTCCAGCGTCGTCGCGGTCGTCCGGAGCTTGTCGAGGTCCGCCTTCAGCGGGACCCGGGTCTGCTGCAGCAGGCCGGCCGTCTTGGTGTTCAGCGAGTTGATCGAGCCGAGCGAGCCGAGGATCGGGTTGATGTCCTGGCTCAGTCCGGTGATGAACTGCTGCAGGTTCACCAGCAGCTGGGAGAAGTTCTGCTGCCGCTGCGAGACGATCTGCAGGGTCGAGGTCAGGTTGGTGATCAGGTCGCCGATCACCTGGTCGGAGTCGGCCAGCGTGCTGGTCAGCGAGGCCGTCCGGGCCAGCAGGCTCTCGATCGTGCCGCCTTCGCCCTGCAGCACCTTGATCACCTCGAAGGCGAACTGGTTCACGTCGGCCGGGGTGAGCGCGGTGAACAGCGGCTTGAACCCGTTGAACAGCACCGACAGGTCCAGCGCGGGAGCGGTCCGGTCCTTGTCGATGATCCCGTTCTTCTTCATCCGGGTGCCGCCGCCGACGCCCTCGGTGAGCGCGATGTAGCGGTTGCCGACCAGGTTCCGGTAGCGCAGCGTCGCGCGGGTGGTGGTGTCGACCGACTGGTCGGAGTCGACGCTGAAGGTCACCATCGCGAGCTTGTCCTGGTAGATGGCGATCTTGTCGACCTGGCCGACCCGGACACCCGCGATCCGGATGTCGTCGCCTTTGTTCAGGCCGACCACGTCGGTGAAGACGGCCCGGTACTTCGTGGTCGCGTTGAAGCTGATGTTGCCGATGGTCACGGCCAGCAGCGCGGTCGCGACGGTCGTGATCACCACGAAGATCGCCGAGCCGGATGGTGTCGAACGAGGTCTTCTTGTCGAAGAGTTTCATTTGAGGTTCACCTGCCCACCGCGGACGAGCGGGCCGATCATCAGAGTGGTCAGATCCGGTACGTCGTCAGCCGGCATCCCGAGCACCGGGCCGGCGAAGGAGTCGATCACGCGCTGCTCGGCCGGCGTACCGGCGCCGCCGTTGTCCATCGCGAACCCGGGCGCCGACCGGTTCAGGGTCAGGTTCAGCGGGAAGCGGGTGGTCTTGTTGTGATCACCGATCACGCCGTCCTCGCCGGTCACGTAGGGCGCCGGGTTCTGCTGGGTGTACGGGCCCGGCTTCTCCCCCGGCACGCTGTAGTTCTTACCGACACAGGTCGGGCCGCGGTGGTCCTTGTAGACCGGCAGCTCGTTCGACTGGTACGGCGTGGGCTGGTTGGTGATCAGCTCCAGGTTGATGTGCAGCTGGCCGTCGCGGAACGTGTCGTTCAGCACCGGCGCGGTGTCCGTCATCACCTTGAGGAAGCAGGGGAACTCCGGCGAGTACCGCTCCAGCAGGTCGAGCACCGGGCGGCTCACCTCGCCGAGGCGGATCACCCGGTCCTCGTTCTCCTTGAGGAACCCGTCGCCGGTGGTCGACAGCGTCTGGACGTCGGTGAAGAACTTCTGCAGCTGCTGTTCCTTCTCCACCACGGTGTTGCCGGTGATGGTCAGGTTGCGCAGCGCCCGGACCAGGTCCGGCGTCACGTCGCCGTAGATCTGCGAGACCTGGGTGAGTTTGGTCAGCGCCGCGATCAGGTCCGGCACGCGCGGGTTCAGCTTCTTCAGGTAGCCGTCGAGCTGGGTGAGGGTCTTGGCGACCTCCTCACCTCGGCCTTCGAGCGCGGTCGCCAGAGTGTTCAGGGTCGCGTTCAGATCGGCCGGGTCGACGGCCTGCAGCAACGGCAGCGCGTCGTTCAGGACCTTCTCGATCTCGATCCCGACCGCCGTCTTGTCCCGGCTGATCACGTCACCGGCCTTGATCGCCCGGCCCTCGGGACCCTGCGGCGGCACCAGCGCGACGTACTTCTCGCCGAACAGCGTCTTCGGCAGGATCCGCGCGCTGACCTGGCTGGAGATCTCCTTCACCTGGTCCGGCTTCAGCGACAGCTCCACCGTCGCCTCGTCGCCGTCGGTGGAGACCTTCTGCACCTCGCCGACGATGATGCCGCGCAGCTTCACGTCCGCGTGCCGGTTCAGCTGCAGGCCGATGTGGCTGGTCTTCAGCTCGACCGTCGACGGTGTCGGTGAAGACCTTCGCGTAGAACGCGTAGGTCAGCCAGAGCAGGAAGCACAGCACCCCGATGAAGGCCGTCCCGAGCAAGCGTCTGGTCATGGTGTTAGCCCGCCAGCCTGACCGTGGTCGTCGTACCCCAGATCGCCATCGAGAGCAGCAGGTCCACGACGTTGATCACGACGATCGAGGTCCGTACCGCGCGGCCGACGGCGACGCCGACTCCGGCGGGACCGCCGGATGCGTGGTAGCCGTGGTAGCAGTGCACGAGGATCACCAGGACGGCGAACACGAGCACCTTGCCGAAGGACCAGAGCACGTCCCCGGGCGGTAAGAACAGATGGAAGTAATGGTCGTACGTCCCGGTGCTCTGGCCGTAGAACTTCGTCACGGTCAGTCGGGTGGCGAAGTACGAGGAAAGCAGACCCACGACGTACAGAGGGATGACCGCGACCAGCCCCGCGATGATCCGGGTGGTGACCAGGAACGGCAGCGACGGGATCGCCATCACCTCGAGGGCGTCGATCTCCTCGCTGATCCGCATCGCGCCGAGCTGTGCGGTGAACCCGCAGCCGACGGTCGCGGCGAGCGCGATGCCGGCGATCAGCGGGCCGATCTCGCGGGTGTTGATGTACGCCGAGACGAACCCGGCGAAGGCCGAGGTGCCGATCTGGTTCAGCGCCGAGTAGCCCTGCAGGCCGACCTCGGTGCCGGTGAAGAAGGCCAGGAAGGTGATCACGCCGACGGTGCCGCCGATCACCGCGAGGGCGCCGGTGCCGAGCGTCACCTCGGCGAGCAGCCGGAGGATCTCGCGGCGGTACCGGGTGACCGACTTGCCGGACCAGGCCAGCGCCTTGATGTAGAAGGCGAGCTGCTCACCGAGGTGGTCGAGCGAGCTCAGCGGCTTCTTGATCAGGTAGTCGAGGGCCGACATGTCAGGCCCCCTTCGGCGGAACGAGCTGGAAGTAGATCGCCGTCATCGAGAAGTTCGCGACGAACAGCAGCATGAAGGTGATGACGACCGACTGGTTCACGGCGTCACCGACGCCCTTCGGACCGCCACCGGCGTTCATCCCCTTGTACGAGGCAACGACCGCGGCCAGGAACCCGAAGACGAGCGCTTTGATCTGGCCCTGCCAGAGGTCCGGCAGATGCGCGAGAGCGGTGAACGACGCGATATAGCTGCCTGGTGTGCCGTCCTGCAGGACCACGTTGAAGACGTAGCCGCCCATCACGCCGACGACGCTGACGAATCCGTTCAGGAAGAAGGCGACCATCATGGTGGCGAGCACCCGCGGTACGACGAGGCGCTGGATCGGGTCGATGCCGAGCACCATCATCGCGTCGAGCTCTTCGCGGATCTTGCGCGACCCGAGGTCGGCACAGATGGCCGAACCGCCGGCACCGGCGATCAGCAGCGCGGTCGCGATCGGGGATGCCTCGCGGACGACGGCCAGGACTGCGGCCGACCCGGTGAACGCCTGGGCGCCGAACTGCTTGATCAGCCCACCGACCTGCAGCGCGATCACCGCACCGAACGGGATCGCGACCAGCGCGGTCGGGATGATCGTCACACTGGCGACGAACCAGGCCTGCTGGAGGAACTCCCGCACCTGGAACGGCCGCCGAACCGAGGCCCTGGCGGTGTCGAGCGCAAACGCGAAGAGGTTTCCTGCATTCCTCAGCGGGGCGGTCGCATTCAGAGTCACCGCGCCCCCACGGTGCTGGAGGCGAAGGAGCCTGGGGGTGGGGTCACCCCGTTGTCCTCGCACCATTGGCCGGGGACGCGTTGGGTCGGGCGGAGCATGCCGCTGCTCGGGAGTTGCTGGAGCGGGATCGGCGGCAGCGGCGGCAGCTCCTGGTCGGCCTCGGCGGCCAGCTCGTCGGCGTCCTTCTCCTCCGACATGCCGATCGGGCCGATCATCTGCGCGTTCAGGAACTGGCGGACCACCGGCTCCTCGCTGGACAGCAGCATCTCGCGCGGACCGAACATCGCCAGGTGCTTGTGGTAGAGCATCCCGATGTTGTCCGGCACCGTGCGGGCGGTGTTGACGTCGTGGGTGACGATCAGGAAGGTGGCGCCGAACGCCTCGTTCAGATCGATCATCACCTGGTTCAGGAACGAGGTCCGGACCGGGTCGAGGCCGGAGTCCGGCTCGTCGACCAGCAGGATCTCCGGGTCGAGCACCAGCGCGCGGGCCAGCCCGGCCCGCTTGCGCATCCCGCCGGAGATCTCGCCGGGCAGCTTCTTCTCCGCGCCGACCAGGCCGACCATCTCCATCTTCTCCATCACGATGGAGCGGATGTCGGACTCGGACTTCTTGGTGTGCTCGCGGAGCGGGAAGGCGACGTTGTCGTAGAGGTTCATCGAGCCGAACATCGCGCCGTCCTGGAAGAGCACGCCGAACAGCCGGCGGATCTCGTACAGCTCGCGTTCGCTGCAGGTGGCGATATCGGTGCCTTCGATGAAGACGTGGCCCTGGTCCGGCTTGAGCAGACCGATCAGCGTCTTGAGGAATACGGACTTCCCGGTACCGGAAGGGCCCAGCATCACGCAGATCTCGCCGGCCGGCAGCGTCAGGGACACGTCGCCCCAGATCAGCTGACTTCCGAAGGACTTCGTGAGCCCTTCGACGCGGACTTCTACGCCCACCGGTCCTCCTCAACGGGTAAATCTCGGCCCCGACCGACGACGCTTTCGACGGTCCAACGAGGGCGCGGTGCCCTAGGTTACGCACGAGTCACTTAATACGTAACCCCTGGATGTCAAGTGTCGGTGACCGATGAGTCACGCTCTGGTCACGCTCTGTCCGGCACCTACATCCGGTCACCGGTCTGGACCGGCCCGGTCGGGTACAGTCCTGCGCGTCCGCCCCTTCGAAGGTGCGAAGAGTCCGAAGTTGCCGGAGGAACTGTGCCGCGGCCAGCTGCTTGGTTGAACCGCCTGCGGCCGCGTGCGCCACAAGGCCTGACTTCCCTGCAGCACGGTGACCAGCTCCGACACCCGCGCTCGGAGATCCTAGCGCTGACCGGGGTCCGCGCCGCGGCAGCACTCGCCGTGGTCATCCATCACATCGGGTTACCAACTTCGGCACCAGAACCTTTACGAAATCTTGCCGCTTCGGGCTACATCGGCGTGCCGCTGTTCTTCATGCTGTCCGGGCTCGTGCTCACCTGGAACTACTCGTCGTTGACGGTCTCGTCAGGCACCAGGCTGTGGCGCTTCTACCTGGCCCGGATCGCGCGCGTGATGCCGCTGTACTGGGCTGTACTGCTCTTCCTGGTGGTGCAACGCGCTGCTCGCGGCGTACCGCAGGAATCGCTGTGGCGGCACGTGCTGGCGATCCAGACCTGGTCCGGCGACTACTCGATCGGCCAGGCCAGCTACAACCCACCCGGCTGGTCGATCTGCGTCGAGCTCTTCCTGTACGCGCTGTTCCCGTTGCTGATCCCCGTGATCGCCTTTGTCTCCAAGCGGTTCGGCGTGGCCGGGCTGCTCTGGGCTGATCGCCTTCGCGTTCGCCGTCCAGGTGTTCCTGGTCGCGGTGTTCACGGCTGAGGGCTGGGCGTACCTGTCGATCGACAACCCGTCGTCGGGGCATCGCTGGCTTTACCGGAACCCGCTGCCGCGACTGTCCGAGTTCGTGATCGGGATGTCGCTCGCATTCCTTCTATTGCGTGGCTTCCGGTTGCGTACTCGCATCGCTGGTTGGCTGCAGGTCGCCTGCGTTGTCGTAGTACTTGGCGTGGCCGCACTGGGTCCGAACCATGCTTCTTGGGAGCTGCCGGCCTTCTACGGCGCGATGTGGACGGTGCCGTTCGCAGTACTGCTGCTGTCGCTCGCTGCTGCGCCGGCTGCCTGGCTGTCGCGGTTCTTCTCCACCCGCGCGCTGGTCTCACTCGGTACTGCGAGTTACGCCGCTCTACCTGACCCATCGGCCGCTGCTGCCCTATCTGGGCAAGGACCGGTTCGACCTGGTGTCGAGTCCTTCCAGCTGGGCGGTCTACGCATCGATCCTGGTGACCATCGGCCTCTGCCTGCTGATCGGCGAAGGCGCGCACCGGCTGATCGAAGTACCGGCCCGTCGTGCCGTACTGCGGGTCGTCGCGCGGCGTACCAGTCGGCAACTGGTCACAGAGCGTACGCCGTCGGAGGTGTCGGCGTGACAGGACTCACATCGGTCGACGCCGGCGCCGGACTCGTCACCCGCGGCCCGAGATCCTCGCGCTCACCGGCTTGCGAGGGCTGGCTGCGTTGGGCGTGGTCGCGTCGACAGGTCGGCGTCTGGCGCGACCGCTCCCCCGGTTCTGCATCACCTGGCCGCGGCCGGGTCGATGGGTGTGCCGTTCTTCTTCTTGCTGTCCGGCCTTCGTGCTTGCCTACAACTACCCGGGCCTGAATGGCAGGCGTCCTCTTAGTCGCTACGCGGTGGCCCGGCTCGCGCGGCTCGGGCCCCTGTTCGTGGTGGTCGGTGCTGGGGTTCTCGCGCTGGGCGGCCTGAACGGGGGCGAGTGGGTCCGCTCGGTGCTCGGCGAGCAGACCTGGTTCCTCGGTACTGCGCTCGTCTTGTACGTCGCGTTTCCGCTGCTCACCCGAGTTGTCGCTGCCGACCCCGCGCGGGCAGCTGTGTGCGCAGTGGTCGTGCAGGTTGTTGTCCTGGCGCTCCGACTGGGCACCGGCTCCGATGACTGGCTCTACCGCAATCCGCTGGTGTGGATCCCGGACCTCGTCCTGGGGATGGTGCTGGCCGGCCTGGCGACTTCTGGCTTCCGGCTGACGCGGCGTACGGCGTACCTGGTGCAGGTCGTTGTTCCTGTCTACGCAGTGGTTCTCTCGTGTGTCTCCAGCAGTAGCGCGCTTCGCTACAGCGCTCTGTGGTCCGTGCCGCTCGGGCTGCTGATTCTCAGTGTGCTCACGCCGACTCGCGTTTCCGCTGCGCTGGCTGGGCCTGTTCTGGTTCGGCTCGGAGTCGTCGGCTACGGCACGTTCCTGCTGAAGACAATGGTGATCGACGGGTTCGGGCCGGTTCACTCCGGCTCGCTGTCGGATGCGCTGCTCGCCGTTGGCTGGATCGGCTTCACTGTGCTGATCGCGGAGGGGGCGCACAGATATATAGGTGCGCCGGGGCGCCGCTTCGTGTTGTCGCTGGCGCAGCGGCGCGCAGTACGGGTCTGAAGACAGCAAGAAGGGCGGCCCCTTGCGGGACCGCCCTTCTCGAGTACTACAAGGTCACTTCAGGGTGACGGTGGCCCCGGCGCCCTCGAGGGCCTCCTTGGCCTTCTCCGCGGCAGCCTTGTCGACCTTCTCCAGGATGGCCTTCGGCGCACCCTCGACGAGGTCCTTGGCCTCCTTCAGGCCGAGGCTCGTGAGACCGCGCACCTCCTTGATGACCTGGATCTTCTTGTCGCCGGCCGACTCCAGGACGACGTCGAACTCGTCCTGCTCGACAGCCTCTTCGGCAGCGGCGCCACCGGCAGCCGGGGCCGCGGCAACCGCGACGGGAGCAGCGGCGGTCACGCCGAACTCCTCCTCGAACGCCTTCACGAACTCAGAGAGCTCGAGCAGGGTGAGTTCCTTGAACTGGCCGAGCAGCTCTTCGGTGCTGAGCTTCGCCATGTTGGCGGTCCTTCCTTCAACGTGTTGCTAGGTGATTACTGAATGGGGTCCTGCGTGAAGTGAACGGGTCAGCTGTCGGCTGACGCGGTCTCCTCGGTGCTCGCCTCTTCTGCGGCAGGTGCGTCGACCGTGTCCTGCACAGCCTCCGCAGCCGGAGCCTCGTCCGCCACGGGGGCGTCCTCGGCCGGCAGCTTGTCCTGCAGCGCCGCGAACAGGCGGGCAGCCTGCGAGAGCGGAGCAGCGAACAGCGACACCGCTTGCTGCGGCGCCGCCTTCATCGCACCTGCGAGCTTCGAGAGGAGAACCTCACGCGACTCCAGGTCAGCGAGCTTGTTGATCTCGTCGGAGCCGAGTGCCTTGCCATCCAGCACACCGCCCTTGATGACGAGAAGGGGATTGGCCTTGGCGAAGTCACGCAGCCCCTTGGCCGCGACCACCGGGTCGCCCTTGATGAAGGCGATGGCCGACGGACCCTGCAGCAGCGAGTCGAACGACTCCACTCCCGCGTCCTTGGCCGCGATCTTGGTCAGCGTGTTCTTCACCACGGCGTAGTTCACGTCGTCACCGAGCGTAGTGCGGAACTGCCGCAACTGCGCCACGGTGAGTCCGCGGTACTCGGTCAGCACGGCGCCGTCAGAGCTCTTGAAGTTCTCAGTGAGCTCTGCGACGTCGGCAGCCTTGTCCGGCCTCGCCATGGGTCTCCTTCCGCTCTGTCGTAAAGACAGAGTTGGGCTTCTTTGCCACACCGGCCAGGACCCTCAACATCGAAAACGCCCCTGCGCAGGCGCAAGGGCGTGAGACATTCACACTGAACTTCAAGTCACCTGCGCGGGCCGCCCACGAGCTTGTGGGACCTTCAGTTACTCCGGGAGCAGCGACCAGCGGTCTTTGGCAGCCTCAAAGGTAACAAGCCGCGGCCCGACGACCAAATCGGTTCCCACAGTAGGGTGCCTGAATGGGTTTGCGGCCGGTGGATCTTGCGCGGGAGGCGGGGATCTCGGCGCAGTTGGTGCGGAACTACGAGGCCGAGGGGATTCTGCCGGCCGCTGCCCGTAGCGCAAGCGGGTATCGCCAGTACGACTTGGTGCATCTGGCAGCCTTGCGTGCTTTCCGGGCGCTAGCGCCGGGGTTCGGGCGCGAGGAAGCGGCCGAGATCATGCGGGCGGTGCATGCGGGCGACGAGGCGTTGGCGCTTCGGCTGATTGATGCCGGTCACGCTGCTTTGCACGCAAGGCGGTTGGCGACCGATGAGATGAGTGATGCACTCGGGGCTGCAGCAGAGCAGTTCCTGGATCCGCCGCCGCCGATCGTGGGACCAGCGTTGCTCGTGGGCGAACTGGCGCAGCAACTCGGCGTACGGGCTGCCACGCTGCGGCTGTGGGAGTCGGCGGGGTTGCTGACGCCGTCACGGGAGCCGAGTACGAAGTACAGGCGGTATGGCGCGTTGCAGGTCAGGGATGCGCGGATTGTCGCGATGCTGCGGCAGGGGCGGTACGGGTTCGAGCAGATCAGGCCTGTGCTCGAAGGGCTTCGGCATACGGGGAGTACTGAGGCGCTGCGGGCTGCTGTTGCTGAGCGGCGGGCAGCCCACGATCGGCGTACGCGGGCGATGCTGCATGGGGCTGCTTTGTTGGATCGGTACTTGGATGACCTCAGTCGGGACGCGGCGGGATCCAGCGGCTCATAGCTGTTGCTGCTGCCCAACCAGTAAGGCCCATGACCAGTACTGCGGGCGCCAGGCCGGCCACTGCTGTCACGGCCGCGATCAGCAACGGTCCTGCGCCGTTGCCGGTATCCGCGAAGAGGCGGAAGGCACCGAGGAACTGTGCTCGGCCTATCGGTGGGGAGGCGTCTGCTCCCAGAGTCATGATTACGCCCGCACCTAGGCCGTTGCCGATGCCCATCAACAAGGCGACTGCGGTCAGTGCCGGTGCTGAGTGGGTCAACGGCAGTAGGAGGTGTGCGAAGCCGAGCACGGCCATGGATGGGACTGCGACCCACTTGCGGCCGAACCTGTCCATCACCGAACCGGCTGGATAGAAGAGCAGCATGTCGACCGCGCCGGAGACACCGAAGATCAGGCTGGTTGTCTGCGGGTCCAGGCCGATGTGTTCGGCCCAGAGAGGGATCACTACTTGCCGGGATGCGCGTACTGCGCCGACTAGGAGAGCGCCGACGCCGAGCGTTCGTAGTACGGGCAGGTGTTCTTTGATGACCGCGGCGGTGGACTGTACGACGACGGGGCGGCTCGCGTGAGCACGGCGTACGGACTCGATGTCCGGGAGGCTGAGGAGGACCACGCAGGCAAGCAGCGCTGCCACGAGATGCACCCAGTAGGCGCCGTCGGTGCCGAGGAACTTCATCGCGAAGGCGCCCAGGAACGGGCCGATGAACGAGCCGATCCGCTGAACGCCGCCGAGCGTGGACAGCGCCCGCGCCCTGAGCTCGATCGGCACGGCTTCACTCAGATAGGCCTGGCGCGCGAGTCCCCAGACTGCAGCGGCGAGCCCGGTCGCAAAGATCGCGATCGCCAGCCCCCACACGGTCGGGACGACCAGACACGCAACCAGCGCGACCGACACCAGCCCGGTAGCGGCCAGCATCGCCCGCCGCTCCCCGATCCGCGTGGTCAGCGCACCGGCCGGAATATCCCCGACCACCTGCCCCAACCCGGCCGCCGCGACCACCAGCCCAGCGGTCGCGACGGCAGCCCCCAGATCCCTGGCAGACAAGGCCACCACGGGCGCAATCGCCCCTTGCCCGATGCCGTACAACAACGCCGGCAGATAAACAGCAGGAGCAATCCGCAACAACCCGACGGGAGAAGCCATCCCCGCCATAATCCCACCTTCAACCACCCCCCGAGCCCCCAGTCTCAGGACCCGGGTCAGTCCAGGGCAGCGTCCTGGTCGGCACGGAAGCTCTCCAGCCTGACGCCCGGAGCAAGACGAGAGTTCGCCGCGAACGCTGCGCGCGGTACAAACCGCCGTCGAGCACCCAGCGGAATCAACTCGCCGATCCCGCGGCCGTCCCTCGTGATAGTGAAGGACTCGCCTCTCTCGAGGGCCTCCATAATCTCCCCCGATCGCACTCGCAGGTCGCACTCATCGATCTCGGACCAGGGACTCACGACACCACCGTAACTCCGGTGTAGCACCGATGCTAACAAGTGGCACTAGGTGCGGCGACTGGATCAGTCCACGGAGGCGAGGGCGTCGATCTCTACGAGCATTTGCTCGAGGGGGAGGCCGGTGAAGACGGTGGTGCGGGAGGGGAGGACGCCGGAGGGGGTGCGCGCGCCGACGAACTCGGCGTAGGCCTCGTTCATGGGGGCGAAGTCCTCGCGGGTGGTGAGGTAGACGCGGAGCATGACGACGTCGTCGAAGGTGGCGCCGCCGGCCTTGAGGATGGCCTCGATGTTCTGCAGGACGCGGGTGGTCTGCGCCTTCACGTCGCCCTCGAAGACGAACTCGCCGCTGGCCGGGTCGACCGAGCCCTGGCCGGACACCTGCAGGATGCCGCCCTTGCGCACCCCCTGGGAGAACACGGGCATCGGCGCGGGCGCGTCGGGCGTGGAGATGACGGTCTTCTCGGACATGTGAGTAAAGCCTTCCAGCTAGTTGTAGACGGTCAGTTGTTGTAGTCGGCGCCGATGGCTGCCGTGGTGGTGAGCAGGTCCGGCAGCAACTCCAGCACCTGCTCATAGTTGAGCAGAACGTCCGGGACCGACACGGAGACGGCCCCCACCACCCGCCCGGATTTCTCCTTGATCGGAGCGCCGATGCAGTTGATGAACGACTCGTGCTCGGCCCGGTCGTGAGCCCAGCCCTGTGACCGGACCAGGTCCAGCTCCTCGCGCAGTTGATCGGGAGAGGTGATCGTGTTCGGCGTGAATTGCCTGTACTCAATAGTGGTCAGCAGAGCTTCCCGCTGCCGCTTCGGCTGAGCCGCCAGCAGCACCTTGCCGACCGCCGTACAGTGCAGCGCCGCAGGCACTCCGATCTGCGAGTACATCCGCACGGACTGCACGCTGTCGAGCTTGTCGATGTAGATGACCTGCCCGTTCTCGTACGCCGCCAGGTGCACCGTCTGCCCTGTCCGCTGGTTCAGCTGTCGCAGGTGATGCGCAGCAACAGCCCGTACGACGTGCTGCTCGCGCGCTGCATCAGCCAGCGAGAACAGTCTCGAGCCAAGCCTGTAGCGATGGGCCTCGTCGCGACGGACGAAGCGCTCGACCTCCATAGTGCGGAGCAGTCGCAGCACTGTCGTCTTGTGCACGTCCAGCTCGGTAGCGAGCTGGTCCAGCGACCGATCCCCTTCACCGAGGCTCACCAGGATCTGCAGAGCTCTGGCCAGGCTCTGACTCATACGGCACCTCCAACCAACGCAGGCGAACTGATGCCGGCAGCACCTACCTGCGTACGCCCCCAGTCCTCGTCCGAACAGTGCAACAAAGCATCCCGTACTACGGGTTGCGGCGGCGCAGCATGATCGTCCGGCACCGCCAGCACCGCAGCCGCACTCAGGTGCCCGGACCGAAGCCGCTGCTCCATCGGCAACCCCTGCAACGTCCCGGCCAAGTATCCGGCAGCAAAGGCGTCTCCTGCTCCCACTGGCTCGACCACATCGACAGTGAGCGCCGGCACCGATGTACTGCGTCCGCTCGGCTCCAGCGCGAGTGCCACGTGCGAGTCAGACTTCACTACCAACGTCGAGCGCGGCCCGAACAGCTGTCGAAGCTCTTGCGGGTCATTGGTTCCAGCGAAGAGCATCGCCTCGTCCGCACCGATCAGTACGACGTCGGCAGCGCGCAGCAGTCGCCAGAGCGGCGCCGGATCCGTGTCACGCCACAGGGCCGGTCGCCAGTTCAGGTCGACGCTCAAGGTGAAGCCCAGCGTGTCTCGCAACGCAGCCAGCCGGTCCAGCAGTGCAGCGGCCGTGGTGGAGATCGCTGCGGTGATCCCCGTGGTGTGCACGAGCTCTGCACCGACCAGGCGATTGCGCACCGCAGTACGGTCCAGGAAGTCCGCGTTCATCGCGGCCGCGGCCGAGCCGGAGCGGTAGTAGTGCATCCGGGTCCTGCCGCCGATGGTGTGCTTCACGTAGAGCCCGGTCGGCCGTAGCGGGTCGTCCTCGACACCACCGACGTCGACTCCACGGGACTCGAGATCGCGCAGTACGTGCCGGCCGAAGCCGTCCGCACCGAGTCGCGAGACCCAGCCGGTCGGGATGCCGAGCGCCGCCAGACCGCCCGCGACATTGCACTCGGCACCACCCACGGACCGCCGGAACGTCTCGACATCTTCCAACGGGGCACCGGTCTCGGCAGCGAGCATGATCATCGCCTCACCCAGGCAGATCGCTCGAGGTACCACATCGACCATCGGCCAGTCCTCTCGAGCGTCTGTCGTTGACGGAAGTTCTGGCGCGATGCTACAACCGAGACATCAGAATGCGCAACGATGGTTGCATCCCTTGCAACTACTGATTCAGAGGACGCCATGTCAGCTTCGTACGATGCCGCAGCCGTCGCCGCCCTGGCCGACCAGCCCGTGAGCTGGCGGGACAAGGCGCTGCCACCGGCGTTCTGGGGGCAGACCGTCGCGGAGGTGCTGGCCGGCAAGCCACGGCTGTCCGGGCTGCCGACTCCCCTGCTGACGCTGTCTGCCGCCGGCCTGCGGCACAACGTCGAGACGATGGCCCGCTGGTGCGCCGGGCACGGCGTCGAGATCGCGCCGCACGGCAAGACCACGATGTCCCCCGCACTCTGGGCGACCCAGCTCGAGGCCGGCGCCTGGGGCATGACGTTCGCGAACGTCTTCCAGCTCGGCGTCGCCCGCGCCTTCGGGGTCAGCCGGGTGATGATCGCGAACTCGGTGGTCTCCCCGCTGCAGCTCCGCTGGATCGCCGATCAGCTTGCGGCCGACGAAAGCTTCGAGGTGATGGTCTGGGCCGACTCGGTCCGCACCGTCGAGATCATGGAGGCCGCGCGTTCGGCGTACGTCGGAGCGGACGCGCGCCAACTCGACGTACTGGTCGAGGTCGGTGGCACCGGCGGCCGCACCGGTGCTCGGGGTGCTGAGACAGCTCTCGCCGTCGCCGACGCGATCGCGGCTGCACCGACACTTCGGCTGGCCGGTGTCGCCGGGTACGAAGGCGCGATCGCCCACAGTGCCAGCGAATCCGGACTCGAGCACGTGCGCTCGTACCTCCGCGATCTCGCCGCGATCCACACTCGCCTGCAGGAGGACGGCCGGTACGACGACGGGCTGGTGCCGGTCGTCAGCGCGGGCGGCAGCGCGTACTTCGAGCAGGTGGCGAAGGTGCTCAGCCCGCTCACCGGGACCGGAGCCCGGGTGGTGATCAGATCCGGCGCCTACATCGCGCACGACGACGGGTACTACCGCGAGATCTCCCCGCTCGGCGCCGAACCGCGAACCGACGGCGAAGGTCTGCAGGTGGCCATGCACGGCTGGATCCGGATCACCTCGCAACCCGAACCGGGCTTGGCCATCTTCGATGCCGGCAAACGCGATCTGCCGTTCGACGAAGGTATGCCGATGCCTCAGTTGCTCCGGCCGCGCGCCGCGGGCGAAGCGGTCCGCCCGGTCGAGGGGATGACGGTCACCAAGATGAACGACCAGCACGGGTTCCTCACCTTCGGCGCCGACGAGCTGGTGATCGGCGACGAGCTGCGGGTCGGCCTGTCCCATCCCTGTACGGCGTTCGACAAGTGGGGGCTGATCCCGGTCGTCGACGACCCGGACGCCGACGACCCGGTCGTGGTCGACCTGATCCGCACCTTCTTCTGATCGATCGTGAGGCCTTGATGACTGACCTGCTGATCACCGGCGCGACCGTGTACGACGGGAGCGGGGCGCCCGGCGTACGGGCGGATGTCGCCGTCTCCGGCGGGCGAATCGTGGCCATCGGCAACGATCTGCCGGCTGCTTCGTCTACCGTTTTTGCCGATGGACTAGCGCTGTCGCCGGGTTTCATCGACATGCATGCACACTCGGATCTGCAGATCCTGGCGAACCCGGACCACCTGGCGAAGGTCAGCCAGGGCGTCACGCTGGAGGTGCTCGGCCAGGACGGGCTGTCGTTCGCGCCGATCGACGAACCGACCCGGGCCGCCGTACGCCGCCAGATCGCCGGCTGGAACGGTGAGCCGGACGACTTCGACTTCTCCTGGTCCACGGTCGCCGGCTACCTGGATCGTCTCGATCAGGGGATCGCCTGCAACGCGGCATACCTGATCCCGCAGGGCACGCTGCGGATGATGGTCGTCGGTACGGCGAACCGCCCGGCGACTCGGGCTGAGCTCGACGAGATGAAGCGGCTGCTGGCTGTTGGTCTCTCCGAAGGTGCCGTCGGGGATGAGCAGCGGGCTCACATACACACCGGGGATGTTCGCCGACACCGCCGAACTGGTCGAGCTCTGCCGTGTCGTTGCGTCGTACGGCGGGTACTACAGCCCGCACCAGCGCTCGTACGGGAAGGGCGCTTTGGAGGCGTACGGCGAGATGATCGACGTCGCCCGGCGAGTCCGGCTGCGCGCTGCATCTCACGCACGCGACGATGAACTTCGAGCCGAACCGGGGTCGCGGCGTCGACCTGCTGGCGATGATCGACGCGGGGCTGGCCGATGGGGTCGACATCACCACGGACACCTATCCTTATTTGCCGGGGGCAACCACTCTGGCCGCGATCCTGCCGAGCTGGACGGCCGAGGGTGGGCCCGATGCGCTGCTCGCCCGGCTGAATGATCCGGCCGATCGGGAGCGGATCACCTACGAGCTGGAGCAGGTCGGGACGGATGGTTGCCACGGCTGCGTGACCGACTGGAACACGATCGAGATCGGTGGCGTGAAGAACTCCGCGCTGGCTTCTGCCGTGGGGAACACCGTCGCTGCGATCGCCACCGGGCTCGGTCAGCCGCCTGCGTCGGTGTTCTTCGATCTGCTGATCCGCGATAACCTGGCGACGACGATCCTGCAGCATGTCGGGCACGAGGAGAACGTGCAGGCGATCATGCAGCACCCGACGCACACGGGTGGGTCGGACGGGATTCTGGTCGGCGGCAAACCGCATCCGCGGGCTTGGGGGACGTTCCCGCGGTACCTCGCGCATTACGTCCGTGAGCTGGGCATTCTCGAACTGGCCGACTGCATCCATCATCTGACCGGGCGGCCCGCTCGCCGGTTGCGGCTTCGCGATCGAGGGCTGATCCGGGAGGGGTACGCCGCGGATCTGGTGCTGTTCGATCCGTTGACCGTCCGGGATGCGGCGAGCTTCGAGAATCCGCGTCAGCAGGCCGAAGGCATCCCGTGGGTGTTCGTCAATGGCGTCCCGGTGATCGCCGACGGACGGCGTACCGATGAACTGCCCGGCCGTGCGATCCGCCGTACACCTAACGAAGGAAACTGATGAGCACTCTGGATCTGCTCCGCCAAGACCGCGTACTGAGCGTCGTGCGGGCGCCGGCGATCGACGACGCGCGGGACCTCTGCGCCGCTTTGGTTGCTGGGGGCATCCATGTTGTCGAGCTGACCTTCACGACGCCGGATCTGCCGCGGCACCTGGAGCGGGCTGCTTCGACGTCGGCCGAGACCGGTGCCGTGGTGGGTGCGGGGACCGTGCAGACGGCGGCGCAGGCGAAGCAGGCGGTCGATGCCGGTGCGCAGTTCATCGTGACGCCGGGGCAGGGTCTGGAGGCGGCTGCGATCGTGGCGACGGCGCACGAGGCGGGGATACCGATCGTTCTCGGTTCTTTCACCCCGTCGGAAGTCATGACGGCCCTCGCGCTGGGTGCGGACGCGGTGAAAATCTTCCCGGCGCATCAGCTAGGACCGAAGTACCTCAAAGACCTCGGCGGGCCGTTCCCCGGCGTACCGCTGGTCCCCTCCGGTGGTGTGAGCGCCGGCAATGCCCGCGCCTTCCTCGACGCCGGCGCACTCGCGGTCAGCGCCGGTACCGACGTGGTGTCCCCCGCCGACGTACAGGCCGCCCGCTGGGCCGACATCACCGCTAAGGCCGCCACCTTCTGCACCGCCCTGGGCTGAGCGCCCCCTCTAGTTGTCCCCGCCGTCCCCTGCTAGACCCTCGGAGTGTCCCCATGTCCGGTGCCATCGATTGGCTGCACCACGACACGGCAGGTCTGTTACTGCTGTGTTTGGTTGCCATCGCGTTGCTGTTGTTCCTGATCATCAAGATCAAGCTCGAGCCGTTCATCTCGCTGCTCGCCACCGGCCTCTTCCTGGCTCTGGCGGCGGGTCTGAACGTCCGGCAGATCGTCGGTACGGCACTCAAGTCGAGTGATTCCGTGCTGGAGAAGGGTTTCGGCGGCATCCTCGGCCATATCGCCGTGATCATCGGACTGGGTACCGTGCTCGGCGCGCTGCTGGAACGTTCCGGTGGCGCGGACGTGCTCAGCCGACGGCTGCTGAAACTCTTCGGCCCGAAGGGTACGCCGGTCGCGATGGGCCTGGTCGGCCTGATCTTCGGTATCCCGGTCTTCTTCGACATCGGCATCTTCGTGCTCGCGCCGCTCGTGTACGTCGCGGCGAAGCGTGGCGGGAAGTCGCTGGTGCTCTACGCGCTGCCGGTGCTCGCGGGTCTGTCGATGACGCACGCGTTCCTGCCACCGCACCCTGGCCCGACGGCCGTCGCCGGGTTGTTGCATGTCGACATGGGCTGGCTGATCATCATCGGGCTCGCCTGTGGTCTTCCTGCGTTCGCGGTGGCGGGCATCCTCTGGCCGCTCTACATCGCGCCGCGCGTACCGGTGAGCGTGCCGGACGAGTTCGTCGTCGCGGAAACCTCGGGTGAGGAGAAGCCGGAGCCTTCGCTCGGGCTGGTGCTGCGCGGTGATCCTGCTGCCGCTGGTCCTGATCCTCGGCGCAACCTTCGGCACCCTGATCCTCGACCCACACCGTGATCTCCTGAGTGTGCTGACCTTCCTCGGCAACCCGGCCGTCGCCTTGCTGCTCGCGGTGCTGTCGGCGTACTACCTGCTCGGCGTACGCCGTGGGATGACGAACGCCGAGTTCAGTGAACTCTCCAGCAACTCACTGAAGCCGGTCGGCATGATCCTGCTCGTCGTCGGCGCCGGTGCCTTCTTCGGCGCAGTCATCTCGGCGACTGGTGTCGGTGCAGCCCTGGCCAAGAGCCTCTCCAGCGCCGGCCTGCCAGTGTTGTTGCTGGCCTACGTCATCTCCTGCGGCCTCCGGATCGCCCAAGGCTCGGCCACCGTCGCCATCGTCACCACCGGCGGCATCGTCGGCCCCCTGCTCACCACCGAGGGCTACTCCCAGGCCCACCTGGCCCTGATCGCCGCCGCCATCTGCGCCGGCTCCATCATCCTCAGCCACGTCAACGACGGCGGCTTCTGGATCGTCGCCAAGTACTTCAACATGACAGTGAAGGAAACCCTCCTCACCTGGTCCGTCCTGGAAACAGTCCTCTCCCTGGTCGGCTTCGGCATGTCCGCGTTGCTCTGGGCAATTATCTAGTTCGCGTCGACGGTGATGCTTCCGTTGGCGGCGCGGAGGCGGAGCCGGTACTTCGAGGTGAGGTCGTTCTCGGCGTTGAGGGTGGTCGAGCCGTGGGCGGCGGCGGCGTCGATGGCGTACGCCACCGTCCGGGGCAACTGGACGTGCACGGATCCGTCACTCGCGTCTGCCTTGACGTCGACGGGTGGCTGGTCGAACCCCAGATCCACCGATCCGCCGAGGGTGGTCACCGAGACGGTGTCCGTGCGCAGGCGGACGGCGTTGATCGACCCGTCGCTGGTCTTGACCTGGACCGGGCCGGTCAGCCGCTGCAGCTCGACCGAGGCCTCGGACGCCTCGACCGACAGTGCGACGGCGTCCGGCACTTCGACCTCGAGCACCAGCCGGCACCCTCGGCCGACACACCGCGCACTGATGTTCAGCTCGCGCTGCTCCACGTTCTTCTGTACGTCGACGATCGGCTCGTGATCGGTATACGTCCCGCTCACCCTGACGTGGACCTTGTCGTCATCGCTGGGCAACACCAGCATCTCCACGTTCGCCGCGACGGTCACCGTGCTGCCCGGTTTGTCGTAGGCCTCGGCGTAGTCGTAGTTCAGCTTGCCGCGGATCGTCGCGACCGTGATGGCGCCGCCGCAGAGCACCAGGGCGATCACCGGGATCAGGCCCAGGAGAAGCATTCTCCGCTGTGCCGTCGTCATCACGACTCCAGGAACTTGAGCACGGCCAGGACCCTGCGGTGTTCGCCGTCGGCCGCGGCCAGGCCGAGCTTGGCGAAGATGTTGCTGATGTGCTTCTCGATCGCGCCCTCGCCGACCACAAGCTGCTTGGCGATCCCCGTATTCGAGCGCCCTTCGGCCATCGCCCGCAGTACGTCCTGCTCGCGCGGGCTCAACAGGGCCAGCGGATCCCGCTTACGCGACCGCACCAGCAGTTGCGAGATGACCTCCGGATCGAGCGCGGCACCTCCGTCGGCAACGCGCCGCAGCCCGTCGATGAACTGCTCGACGTCCGCGACCCGGTCCTTCAGCAGGTAGCCGACCCCACCCGGGTTGTTGCCGATCAGCTCGCTCGCATACCGCTCCTCGACGTACTGCGAGAGCACGAGGACCCCGATCTGCGGCGACCGCTGCCGGATCACCAGCGCCGCCCGCAGCCCTTCATCGGTGAACGTCGGCGGCATCCGGACATCCACCACACAGACGTCCGGCTGATGCTCGTCGACCGCCTTGAGCAGCTGGTCGCCGTCCCCGACAGCGGCCACGACCTCGCACTCCTGCTCCTCGAGCAGGCGCACGATCCCTTCCCGCAACAGCACCGAATCCTCGGCGATCACGACCCGCATAGCCCCTCCAGATCTTGCCTCACGGACCGCATGGGACCTCCACGGTCAAGATGGTCGGTCCGCCGATCGGGCTGACCACTGTAAGGTCTCCGTCCACCCCGGAGACGCGATCGGTCAGACCGCGCAGTCCGGTGCCGTGATCCGGATCGGCACCGCCCCGGCCGTCGTCGGTCACCACGATCCGCAGCCGGTCGTCGATCCGGACGATCCGCACCCACGCCCGCGCGGCCTGCGCGTGCTTCGCCACGTTGGTCAGAGCCTCGGTGACGACGAAGTACGCGATCGCCTCGATCGTCAGCGACGGCCTGGGCTCGACCTGTACCTCGACCTCGACCGGCACCGGTGCCCGCGCGGCGACCGCCGAGATCGCGGCGTCGAGGCCGCGGTCGGTCAGCACGGGCGGATGGAGCCCGCGGGTGAGGTCCCGCAACTCGGCGATCGCCTGCATCGCCTCGGCGTGCGCCTCCTCGATCAGGCCCTTGACGGCCGGGTTCGAGTCGCCGAGGCGGCTGCGGGCCCGGCCCAGCGTCATCGCCAGCGAGACGAGCCGCTGTTGAGCTCCGTCGTGCAGATCGCGCTCCATCCGGCGCCGCTCGGCCTCGACCGAGTCGACCACCTGCTGGCGGCTCGTCACCAGTTGATCGACCCGCTTGGCCAGCGCACCAGTCTCGGAGGTGCCGAGCAGATTGCGGGCCAGCAAGCCGTCGACCCCGGAGAGGGCGCGGATCATGAGCGGTGACACCACCAGCAGGAACAGCAACGCGATCACGGCGACCGCGGTCGCCTGGTCGGTGTTCTCGATCGTGAACGGACCCAATTGAGCACGGTTGGCCGAGAACTTCGAGAAGAAGAACGGCAACGCGATCAGCACGGGTGGGACCGACCAGGCCAGCACGATGGCCAGGAGGCCGGCGAACGCCATGCCCGGCAGCAGAACGTAGTACCCGATCTGTCGCCAGAGTGCACGGTCGACCAGCGCCGCCCTGGTATCGGCGGCGGTCGATCCGGTGCGGGCCGACGGGAGCAGGGGCGGGATCGATTGATCGCGGGTGATGGCGGCCCGGGCCCGCTCGACCCGGCCCACGGCGTACACGACCCTGGTCGCGGCGATCGTCAACGGGATGCCGAGGTAGGCGAGCGGCCAGGCGAGCGCGGCCACCACGAGCATCAGCAGAACCAGCAGGCCGCCGACCACTGCCACGACGGCGTCGCCGAGGAGGTGAATCGTCGCCAGCCACAGGTACGGCGAACGCCAGATCCGCCACGGTGCCCGAGGGACCGGGTTCACAGCGGTGGTGGTCACTGGCAGCACCTCCTTCGGGTGGGTGTTGGCCGCAGGCAACAACCTACGGGGCTGGTGGTGCTCGGCGGGATGAGGGAAACCACCGAGTCGACCGGGGGTTATCCCCCCATCGGCTTCGTGGGTTGGCCTGACTGTGTTCAAGGCCGGATTTCGGGAGTCTCGATGGCATGACGACGACCCTCCCGGTTTCCCAGCTCAGCACCACCTTGCCCACCCCCTTGGGCGACGCGATCGACGACCGCGTGGCCGAGGCGCTGGACGACTACCTGGCCGAGGGGCGCCTCGACGGACGCATCCGGCCGAGACGCTCACCGGGCGGCATCGCGGCTCTCGTCGCGGGCGGAGTCGCCGCGGTGCTGCTTCCCTGGTGCCTGATCCTGGCGGCCACGCTGCCGTCCACCTACCAGGCCAATCATTGGAAGCTCGCCTGGATCGGCCTGGACTGCGCCACGGCGATCGCGGCCGCCCTCACGGCCTACCTGCTCTACAAGCAGGACGTCCGCGCAGCCCTCACCGCAGCCGCCGGCGGGACCCTCCTGCTGGCCGACGCCTGGTTCGACGTCAGTACTTCGGGGCCCGGCTTCGACCACACCCTCTCCCTCACCGAAGCCGTCCTGCTGGAGGTCCCGCTGGCGATCTGCGCCTTCGTCGTAGCCACCCGTGTACTCCGCTCCCGCTGATCTGGTGGCTCCTGCGTGCGGCAGGATCTGGGCAGGACGAATTTCGGTGGCGGTTGTCGAATTCGGGGCGGCCGTTCGACAAGAGAAGTAGAGCGACAGCCGATCGATGAGGGAGACACCAATGGCTCAGTACGCGATTCTGATCTACGCGAACGACTCCGCGCACGCTCCGGACGCCACTCCGGAAGATCTCGAGACCTGTGACGCGCATGCCGACGAGGTCGTGGAGGAGGGCGTCATGGTTGCCGCGTTCGCGCTGACGCCACGCGACATGGCGACGTCGATCCGGGGTGATGTCGTGACGGACGGCCCGTTCCTGGAGGCCAAGGAAGTGGTGGCGGGCTTCTATGTGATCGAAGCGCCCGACCTCGACGCCGCGCTGGAGATCGCTCGGCGTAATCCGGTTGTCCAGGAGGGTGGTGGCGTGGAGGTGCGCCCGGTCCACAGCGGCGGGGTCATCGGGCAATGAGATGACGGAGATCGAAGCGGCGGTTGCGGAGGCGCACCGGCAGGGATGGGGCATGGTGCTCGCTGCGACGGTACGCGTGGCGCGAGATCTGGATCTTGCCGAGGAGTGCGTGCAGGAGGCCTATGCGGCGGCCCTGGTGAGTTGGGCTCGCGATGGCATCCCGGATCAGCCGACGGCTTGGCTCACGACGATCGCTAAGCGCCGCGCGATGGATGCAGTACGCCGTGAGCGGGTGCTGCGTTCGAAGCTGCCGTTGCTCCTGGAGCCCGACGAGGTAGCCATGGACAAGCCAATTGAACCGATCGACGCCGAAGACGTCGTACCGGATGAGCGGTTGCGGTTGATCTTCTTGTGTTGCCATCCGGCGTTGGCCGAGGATGCGCAGTTGGCTCTCACGCTGCGGCTGGTTTGCGGGGTGTCCACCGGCGATATTGCCCGGATGCTCCTGGTGTCCGAGTCGACGATGGCGGCTCGGATGACGCGGGCCAAGAAGAAGATCTCGACCGCCCGGATCCCGTATCGCATGCCGCGCGCCACCGAACTCCCCGAGCGATTGCGCACAGTCCTCGGAGTGATCCATCTGCTGTTCACCACCGGGCACACCGCGCCGTCAGGCGCCTCGCTCGTGCGCACCGACCTGATCGATCAGGCCCTGCGGCTGGCTCGGATACTGCGTGAGCTGATGCCCGACGAGCGGGAGGTCCGCGGCCTGCTCGCACTGCTCCTGGTCACCCACGCCCGCCACGCCACCCGGGTCGACGACGCCGGCCGGCTAAAGCGTCTGGAGGAGCAGGATCGATCCCAATGGGACCGCGCAGCGATCGCCGAGGCGCACGAACTGATCATGGACGGCCTGCGCGGCGGCCGCCCAGGGCGCTACATCCTGCAGGCAGCAATCGCATCCCTGTACGCCGAAGCGCCCGCCTACGACCAAACGGACTGGCAACAGATCATCACCCTGTACGACGAACTGCAGTCCGTCTGGCCGTCGCCGGTAGTGGCATTGAATCGCGCCGTCGCCGTCTCGATGGTCGCCGGACCGGCCCAAGCGCTGACCGAGCTCGACGAACTGGAGAAGGACGCCCGGCTCAAGCAATACCAGTACCTGCCGGCTATCAAGGCGGACCTGCTGCAGCGTCTGGGCCGCAGCGACGAAGCGGCAATCGCCTACCAACGCGCTCTCGACCTGACCAGCAACGAGGCCGAGCGGACCTTCCTGACCGAGCGCCTGGCACAGCTCGAGCGGCCGTAGCGCCGACGCGAAGCGCTACGGCCGACTCTCTCAGCTGACGATCAATTCCAGCACCGGACCTTCGTGGAGGGCCGAGTAGACCTTGTCGCGCAAGAGATTCGCCTCGTGGTCGGTGAGGGTCCGGTCCAGCGATCTGAGGATCAGCCGGACCAGGATGTTGCGCTGCCCCGGCCGCAGCCGGAGCCGGCTACGCGCGCCCTCCGGCAGATCGTCGTACGACGTTTCGCTGAGCACCTCCAGCAGCTCGACAGCATCCGAGTCGGCTCCCAGGGCCACCCGGATCCGGTCACCAAGCGCCTCGTCGGAGATGTCCGTGGCAGCACCCACCACGAGCGAGAGATCGCGCCGCACCGGCGGCATCGACGAAACGGCCTTGTACGGCGAAAGATCCAGCATCTGCCCGGCCACTCGAGGATCCGTTGCCCGGAGCAACCGGATGTCGCGGATCCTCTTGCGGAGCATCAACAGCCGATCGAGCCCCGGCCCCATCGCGAGACCGGTCCAGCGATCGTCGAGTCCCGCGCGCCGGAGTACGGCGGGGGACGCGACGCCGCATTCGCCGATCTCGATCCACTGATCGTCAAGCAGTACGTCGATCTGGCGGCCATGGATCGTGTAAGGATGCACGGCCGGCACCGTGCGATAGGTCTGGCCGGGCAGCACGGTCGAGACGAGCAACGCGATCATCTCCTCCAACTCGGCCTCGCCCAGAGTCACGTTGCGGCTGAGCCGCCAGAGGTCGAGTTGATGCGGCGTACCGGTGTGCTGCCAGTCGACCGAATCGCGGCGGTAACAGATCCCCGCGCAAACCATCAGCACATCGGAAGCCGACGACCCGGCCAACTCCCGTAGCGCCGGCGGGATCATCGCGGACGTGTGGCTTCGTAGTACCTCAGTAGCAGAGGCGTAGCGGGTGTAGCGCTCCTCCCGAGTCACCGCATCAGCGGCGTACCCGAGATTGTCGTAGTTGTCGGCCAGCGGGACCACAGGATGATCCCGCCGGGTCCAGATCTCGGTATACGGCCAGGCGGAGCCCAGCGCAGTACGCAGCGAATCCACGATCAACTGGATCGCATGCGGCCCTTGAGAAGGGTCAGCGAGATCGCGCAGGGACAGGGCGGCGTGCAGTTCTTCAGTACGAAGTACAGACATGACAAAACTCCAGAGGTGAGCAGCGGTTGAGGGAGAAGACACCCCGACCGGCCGCGGTCACCTCAGGAGAGAGCGCAGCAGCGACTCACCCCGTCGGCACCACTGTGCCGGCCGGGGCGAAGAAATCGCTGCCCAGACAACTGCATGCCACCACTCTAGCGCGCACGATCCACCCGGCGCCCGGGCATTTCCCTCGCCACCAGCCGCGATGAGGCCCGAAGCGGTGGCACGATCAAGAGCATGCGATGGATCGACACCCTGGAAGCGGCCGCCGCCGAGAAGCTGCCCGAGCCCGTCCACCGGTACTTCCGGCAGGGATCGGCCGGTGGCGTCAGCGTCGGCGAAGCGACCGCGGCCTGGAGCTCCTACCGGTTCCGCCCGCACGTCCTGACCGACGTCTCCACGGTCGACCTCCGTACGACGGCGCTCGGCACCCCACTCGACGTACCGATCATGGTGGCCCCGACCACCCTCCAACGGCAGGCCGATCCAGCCGGTGAGAAGGCAATGGCTGCAGGAGTCGCCGCAGCGAACTCGATCCTCGGCGTCTCCAGCAACGCCGGTACTACGTTCGCGGACATCGGCGCGGTCGGCGCACCCTGGTGGTTGCAGATCTACGTGGTGAAGAACCGCGACGTGACGCTGAAGATGCTCGACAAGGCGGTCGCGGGCGGCGCGCGTGCCGTAGTACTGACTGCTGATACGCCGGTCGTCGGGCGGAAAGAGGACGACGGGCCGACCGTGTGGGATGTGATTCCGCCTGAGCACCTGCTGGCCAATCTGGACGAGGACGAGTACGAAGGCGACGACCTCGGCAAGGCGGACGACCTCACGCCGGACGTCATCGGCTGGCTCGCCGAGCGGACCGGCCTCCCCGTCGTGGTCAAGGGGGTCCTGCGCGGCGACGACGCCAAGCGGTGCGCCGATGCGGGCGCGGCCGGGGTGATCGTGTCGAACCACGGCGGCCGCCAACTCGATGGTGCGATCCCGACCGCCCGGGCATTACCCGACGTCGCGGAAGCACTCTCGGGGTCCAGCACCGAGTTGTACGTCGACGGCGGCATCCGGCGCGGCGAGCATGTCCTGGCCGCGCTGGCTCTCGGTGCCCGCGCGGTGTTCGTGGGCCGGCCCGCGCTCTGGGCCCTCACGGTCGGCGGCTCGGCCGGCGTCACCCGGCTGATCGGCGACCTCGGGGACGAGCTCGAGCACGCGATGCGCCTGGTCGGCGTACCGGAGCTGGCCGGCCTCTCACCCGATCTGCTCGATCGCTGAAACCGGATCGCCCGGGGGGACGGTAATGCCGGATATGACACTTCGCATCGTCGTCCTGACTTCCTTCCTGGGCGGGTACCAGGTGGTCGCGGACTGGGCGGCCCGGCACGGCCACGAGATCGTGCTGGTCGTCTCGCCGCCGGTCGAGGCGGGACAGCGGTACGACGGCAACCCGCTGGTGCTGGCGTTGCCGCCGACGGCGAACATCCTGATCACCGGGAAGCTCCGGACCGTCGGCGCCTCGGTGATCGCCACGGCCGAGCCCGATCTGGTCATCTCGGCGGCGTTCCCGCGGCTGATCCCGGCCGAGATCCTCGACATCCCGAAGTACGGCGCGATCAACTGTCACCCGTCGGCGCTCCCGGTCGGGCGTGGCCCCAATCCGGCGCGGCTGATCTACGAAGGCGACGACCAGGTCGCGGTGACGGTGCACCGGACCGCGGCCGAGTTCGACACCGGCGCGATCCTCGCTCAGCGGACCCGCCCGCTGCCGGACGACCTGAACGGCCCGGTCCTGTTCAAGGCGTGGCAGGAGATGCTCGGCGAATGCCTGGACTTCGCCGTACCGCGGGCGGTCGCGGGTGAGCCCGGACTGTGGCAGAACCCGGACGAGGCGACCGAGGCGCCGTTCTTCACTCCCGAGGAGCTGTTCGTCGACCTGACCGAGCCGGCCCACGTCGTACGCCGGAAGGTCGCGGCGCTCAATGTGGTCGCGCCGCAAGCCCAGGCGGAGATTCCGGGGGTCGGGCTGCGAGAGGTGCTCGCCACGTACGCCGTACCGGCTAGCGGTGGGAGTACGAAGGCTCAGGTAGTCGCTGGATGTCCGGACGATTGGGACGAGAGGTGCGCGCACAAGGCGGGCACGGTGCTGGAACGGCACGCCGACGGCTGGACCGTCCAGACGGCCGACCGCCCACTCCGGCTGACCTGCAGCTGAAACGCGAAAGGCCCCGGTCTGGTGACCGGGGCCTTTCGTCAGTGCTTTAGCCGATGAGGATCAGACCTCGGCCGGGTCCTCGAGCAGGTTGCGGGTGATGCTGGGGTCAACCTGGACGCCCGGGCCCATCGTGGTCGAGAAGACCGTCTTGCGGATGTACCGGCCCTTGGAGCTGGAGGGCTTCAGCCGGAGAATCTCCTCCAGTGCGGCGCCGTAGTTCTCCACCAGCTGGGCCTCGTCGAACGACGCCTTGCCGATGATGAAGTGCAGGTTCGCGTGCCGGTCGACCCGGAACTCGATCTTGCCACCCTTGATCTCGTTGACAGCCTTCGTCACGTCCGGGGTGACCGTACCGGTCTTCGGGTTCGGCATCAGACCACGCGGTCCGAGCACCCGGCCGAGCCGGCCGACCTTGCCCATCAGGTCGGGGGTGGCGACGACGGCGTCGAAGTCGAGCCAGCCGTCGGTCACCTTCTTGATCATGTCGTCGTCACCGACGTAGTCGGCGCCGGCGGCCTTGGCGGCCTCGGCCTTCTCACCGGTGGCGAAGACGAGGACCCGTGCCGTCTTGCCGGTGCCGTGCGGAAGGATGACGGTGCCGCGCACCATCTGGTCGGCCTTGCGGGGGTCGACCCCGAGGCGCATCGCGACGTCGACGGTGGAGTTCAGCTTCTTGCCGGCCGCCGCTTCCTTGGCCAGCTTGATGGCCTCCAGCGGCGTGTACAGCTTGTCGAAGTCGATCTTCTCCGCGATGGCGCGGTAGCTCTTGCTGCGCTGAGTCATGTCTGTTCCTCTCTGGGATGTGGTGTCACGGGCGGCGCTTCGCCCTGCCACAACTGCTGTTTGCGTACTACGAGATCCGGCGAAGGATCACTTCTCGACGACGACGCCCATCGAACGGGCGGTGCCCTCGATGATCTTCATCGCGGCGTCGATGTCGCGCGCGTTCAGGTCCGGCATCTTGGTCGTGGCGATCTCACGGACCTGGTCGGAGGTGATCTTGCCGACCTTGTCCTTCTGCGGGACGGCCGAACCCTTCTGCAGGCCCGCGGCCTTCTTGATCATCTCCGGCGCCGGCGGCGTCTTGGTGATGAACGTGAAGGAGCGGTCTTCGTAGATGGTGATCTCGACCGGCACGACGTTGCCACGCATGGATTCCGTCTGGGCGTTGTACGCCTTGCAGAACTCCATGATGTTGACGCCGTGCGGACCGAGCGCGGTACCGACCGGCGGGGCCGGCGTCGCGGCACCGGCCTGGAGCTGCACCTTCACGAGGGCAGCGATCTTCTTCTTGGGAGGCATTCTCTCGGGTCCTTAGACTTTCTGGATCTGGCTGAAGCTGAGTTCCACCGGGGTCTCCCGGCCGAAGATCTCCACCAGCGCCTTGATCCGCTGGGCGTCGGCATTGATCTCCGTGATCGTGGCGTGCAGGGTCGCGAACGGCCCGTCGACCACCATGACCGAGTCGCCGACGCCGAAGTCGGCGACCTCGACCTTCTTCTTGGCCGCGGTCTTGGTGGGTGCGGCACCGGTCTCGGCTGCCGCCGCCTCGGCCGCCGCCACGACGGCCGGAGCAAGCATCTTCTCGACCTCTTCGAGGCTGAGCGGGACGGGCTTCTGGCTGTTCCCGACGAAGCCGGTCACCGACGGCGTGTGCCGCACGGTCGACCAGGACTCGTCCGTGAGGTCCATCCGGACCAGCACGTAGCCGGGGAGCACGGTGCGCTTGACCATCCGGCGCTGCCCGTTCTTGATCTCGGCGACCTCTTCGGTCGGCACGATGATCTCGAAGATGTAGTCCTCCATGTTCAGGGAGTTGATCCGGTTCTCCAGGTTGCCCTTGACCCGGTTCTCCATCCCTGAGTACGTGTGCACCACGTACCAGTCGCCGATCTGGGAGCGCAGCGTGTTGCGCAGCTCCTCCAGCGGGTCGACCGGCTCGGCCGGCACCGCTTCTTCCTCGGCTTCGTCTTCGTCTTCCTCGTCGGACGAGTCGTCGTCGGCGCTCGAGAAGACGACCGCGTCGGGTGCGACGGCGGGCTCCTCGGTGTCGTCCGGCGCGACCTCGGCGGTCTCCTCGGCCAGCTCGTCCGCGGCGTCGTCGACGTCGGCGGCGGTGACCACCTCGTCGTCCTCCGCGGCGTCGGCGGCCGCGACGACCACGACCGGCTCGTCGTCGGAGTCGTCGGTGTCGGCCGCGCCGTCCTCGGCCTCGTCGTCGGCGGAGTACTCACTGTCGGCAGCGAGGTCGACGTCGTCGTCCTCGTCGTCGGCCACCTCGACGTCGAGGTCGGCGAACAGGTCGTCGTCGTCCTCGTCGTCCAGGTCGAAGCCGAGGTCGCCGGAGTCAGCGGATACGTCGAACTCGTCCTCTACCTCGAGGACCTCGTCGTCGCGCTGGTCGGACACGTTGTACTCCGTCATCTGTGCATCGGGGGTGAATCAGGCTGGTGCCGGTCGATCGAAGAGTCGATCAGCCGAAGATCTTGAACATCGCCCAGCCGAAGACCAGGTCGAGCACGGACACGATCGCGATGACGAACACCACGAAGGTCAGCACGACCATGAAGTAGGTGGACAGCTGCTTGCGGGTCGGCCAGACCACCTTGCGGAGCTCGGCGACGACCTGGCGATAGAAGCGCAGCAGCCGGTTGCCCGACTTGCTCTCCGCCGGCTTGCCGGCGCCGGACGGTGCCGGGGTGCGCGTCTCCGTCACGACCTACCTCTTTCGCTAGCGGCGTCCCTGGCCGGCCCTGCGCCGGTCAGGATTTGCAGGGCACGAGGGACTTGAACCCCCAACCTTCGGTTTTGGAGACCGATGCTCTGCCAGTTGAGCTAGTGCCCTCTGCAAATCTGGTACTGCTTCCCAGACGCCGCCGGACCTGATCCAGGGCATGCCGGATCAGGGCCATCAACGCCCGGACTAGAAGAGTGTACGGGGTCGGGGCCACCTGGTCGAACTGAGGTCACGCCCCCCCCCGGTGAGGCACCGAGCGCCCGCCACGCCCTGTGCCGGACGCCGTACCGCGGGCAGAACCATACCGTCTCCACCACCCGACAACGGCGCGGGGTCGGGTGGAGTTCCGGTCACCGCCGAAAAGATCCCGGCCGGGAGCCTGCCGGCGGCGGTGAGATCACCAGGCGATACCGAGGTGCTGCCGCCGGGCCGCCAGTGCCAGGATGGGCGCCATGGTCTCCCGTATTTCTGCACGTATCGGTGCAATCAGTGAATCGGCCACGCTCGCGGTGGACGCGAAGGCGAAGGCGCTCAAGGCGGCCGGCCGCCCGGTGATCGGCTTCGGCGCCGGCGAACCGGACTTCCCCACCCCGGACTACATCGTCGAGGCGGCCGTCGCGGCCGCCCGCGATCCGAAGAACCACCGCTACAGCCCGGCCGGCGGTCTGCCCGAGCTGAAGCAGGCCATCGTCGAGAAGACGAAGCGGGATTCCGGCTACGAGATCGAGGCCGCGCAGGTCCTGGTCACCAACGGCGGCAAGCACGCGGTCTACAACACGTTCGCCACGCTGCTCGACCCGGGCGACGAGGTGCTGCTGCCGGCGCCGTACTGGACCACCTACCCGGAGACGATCCTGCTGGCCGGCGGCGTACCGGTCGAGGTGCTCGCCGACGAGACGCAGAACTACCTGGTCACCGTCGAGCAGCTCGAGGCGGCCCGGACCGAGAAGACCAAGGCGCTGCTGTTCTGCTCGCCGTCGAACCCGACCGGCGCGGTGGACACCCCGGAGGCGATCGAGGCGATCGGCCGCTGGGCGCTCGAGCACGACATCTGGGTGATCACCGACGAGATCTACGAGCACCTGACCTACGGCGACACGAAGGCGACCTCGATCCCGGTCGTCGTACCGGAGCTCGCCGACCAGACCATCGTGCTGAACGGTGTCGCCAAGACCTACGCGATGACCGGCTGGCGGGTCGGCTGGATGATCGGCCCGAAGGACGTCATCAAGGCCGCCACCAACCTGCAGTCGCACCAGACCTCGAACGTCTGCAACGTCGCCCAGCGGGCCGCGATCGCCGCGGTCTCCGGCGACCTGACCGCGGTCGACGAGATGAAGGTGGCGTTCGACCGGCGCCGCAAGCTGATGGTCTCGATGCTGAACGAGATCCCCGGCGTCGAGTGCCCCGAGCCGACCGGCGCGTTCTACGCCTACCCGTCGGTGAAGGGGGTCTTCGGCCGCGAGATCAACGGCCGTACGCCGAACAGCTCGACCGAGCTGGCCGAGATCATCCTGGACGAGGCCGAGGTCGCCGTCGTACCGGGTGAGGCCTTCGGAGCGCCCGGCTACCTGCGGCTGTCCTACGCGCTCGGCGACGACGACCTGGTGGAAGGCGTCTCCCGCATCCAGAAACTGCTTGGCTGACCTTTCGCAGTACTTCGAAATGTCGGCATCGCCGTAACGGAGCCGAGCGGCCCGAGCGTCGGGTGAGTATGAGACCTATCACCCGAACACTGCGGCCGCTCGGCGCGGCACTGATCGCAATGGTTCTGGGCGCGGCCGCTGCAGTTCCCGCTCCCGCGGCTACTCCCACGCCCGAACCCGGCCACGCCATCGGCTCACGAGGTCACCCTGATCACCGGCGACCGGGTCCGCGTCTCCGCCGATCAGCGGCAGGTCCAGACGATCCCCGGCCCCGGGCGCGAGCAGGTGCGGTTCAGCACCCACCGCTCCGGCGGCCGGTTGTCCGTCGTCCCGTCCGACGCACTCACGCTGCTCGGCAGCAAACGACTCGATCCGCGCCTTTTCGACGTCACCGAACTGCTCGCCACCGGCTCCCCCGAGACCCTCCCCCTGATCATCACGTACGCCGGTCCGCCGGCCGCCGCGTCGTCGACGTTGCGCGACTCCGGGGCCACGGCCGAGCGCGAACTCCCGGCGATCAACGGCCGGGCCGCCCGGATCCCCACGGCCGAACTCCCCGAGCTCTTCAGCTCCTTGACCAGCGCTCGCAAGGCAGCCAGTGGGATCGACAAGATCTGGCTCGACGGCCGGCGCAAGCTGCTGCTGGACCACAGCGTCCCGCAGATCGGCGCTCCCGAGGCCTGGGCCGCCGGCTACACCGGTCGCGGCGTGAAGGTCGCGGTACTCGACAGCGGCGTCGACGCGGCCCACCCCGACTTCGCCGGGCGGCTGCAGTCGGCCAACTTCACCCCGGAAGGCCCGGAGGACGCGAACGGTCACGCGACCCACGTGGCCTCGATCGTCGGCGGTTCGGGCGCCGCGTCGGACGGCAGGTACAAGGGCGTCGCGCCTGACGCCGACCTGCTGTCCGGCAAGGTCTGCGTGTACGACGGCTGCTCCGACTCCTGGGTTCTGGCCGGCATGGACTGGGCCGTCCAGCAGGGCGCGAAGGTGGTCAACCTGAGCCTGGGCGGGTACGACGGACCGGGCATCGACCCGCTCGAGCAAGCCGTGGACACCCTGAGTACGCAGTACGGGACCCTGTTTGTCGTTGCTGCTGGCAACGATGGCCCGGACGCGGGGACCGTCGGCTCGCCGGGAGCGCCGCGGCGGCGCTCACCGTCGGCGCCGTCGACCGCGACGATCGGCTCGCGGAGTTCTCCAGCCGCGGCCCGACGGTCGACGACGGCGCGCCGAAGCCGGACCTGACCGCGCCGGGCGTCGACATCGTCGCCGCGAAGGCGTCGAACAGCCAGATCGGCGACCCGGTCGGGACCAGTTACCTGCGCCTGAGTGGTACATCGATGGCGACGCCGCACGTCGCCGGTGCCGCCGCGTTGCTGGCCCAGCAGCATCCCGACTGGAAGGCGCCTCAGCTGAAGGCTGCTCTGATGGGCACCGCGATCCCGGCGAGCGGCGTACCGGTGGATGCCCAGGGTCGCGGCCGGATCGACGTAGCGGCCGCCACGAAGCTCCCGGTGACCTCGGACAACGGTGCGCTCGCGTTCGACGCGCAGCGCTGGCCGCATACCGATGACGTTGCCCAGAGCAAGGAAATCACCTACACCAACCCGACGGCGGCGGCGGTCTCCCTCGACCTGACCGCGTCCTTCACCGGCCCGGACGGCGAGCCCGCGCCGGCGAGCGCAGTACGGCTCAGCGCTTCGACCGTCAGCGTGCCCGCTCATGGCACGGCCAAGGTCGTGGTCACCTCGGACACGAACTTCGCCGGACCGGACGGCCGGTACGCCGGGAGCCTGGTCGCCAAGGCCGGCGCTGCGACGCTGACCACCACGCTGTCCGTCCAGCGCGAGCAGGAGAGCTACGACCTCACCATCAAGCACCTCGACCGGACCGGTGCGGCGACCGCGGACTACGTCGACATCGTCGTCGACCGGGACACCGAGAACTGGCCGATGTACCTGCGCGACGAGGACGGGGTCACCAACATCAGGCTGCCGAAGGGGCACTACCTGCTGGACTCCACCATCGGCACCGAGCGGGACACGGCCGAGTCGACCAACGTGGTCCAGCCGAAGCTCGACCTGACCTCGGACCAGACTGTCACCATCGACGCGCGCCAGGCGAAGCCGGTGAGTATCAGCGTGCCCGATCCCACCGCGCGGAACGCGTTCACCACTGTCTCGTACACCTTGCAGATCGGAGCCGGCAGCTGGCGCAGCGGTATCGGCACGCTCGGTTCAGTCCGGTTGTTCACCGCACAACTCGGCCCGTCGGTCCCGGAGCTCTCCGGCGAGGTCAGGAGCCAATGGGCGCGGCCTGATCCGGACGGTGGCGAGTTCTTCGACAACACGCCGTACATCTATGCCCTGCTCTGGACAAGCGACGGCTACTACAACGGTGTACAGAAGGTTGTCCGGCAGAGCGACCTCGCGACGGTCAAGCCGAACCTCGCTGCTCAGGCAGCTGGCACCGAAGCCGTATGGAGCGTCTACGGCGCAGGGCCGGTGGATTCGGGCGGCACCGCCTACGGCTACCCGTACGGCAAGCTCCCGGCCACGCCAGCGGTCTACGTGACGACCGAGGACGTCACGTGGAGCGGCAATCTGATCTACACCAACGGGGATCTCCCAGCCGCGTTCATGTACTCGGCGGCGACCAGCTACCGACCTGGCCGGACCTACCGTGAGACCTGGGGGCGGGCTGCCATCGGTCCGGCCTTCCCGCAGCAACGGACCTGGGTGTCCCGGGACGGCGACACGTTGACCCTGTTGCCTCCCCAGGCGGACGGCGCCGGCCACTACGACCAGGGCGTCGCCGGGAGCGGCACGATGGACCTCTATCGGAACGGGACGAAGCTGACCACGCTGGACTATCCGTTCCAGGCGCCCGCGGACATCGAGTACGTAGTACCGGCTGGTCCTGCGGCGTATCGCCTCGACGTCCAGACGACCGGGTCCGGCGTACTGGATGTGTCGACCTCCACGCAGACGTCCTGGACCTTCAAGTCCACGACCGGTACTACGGCCCTCCCGCTGTGGGCGGTACGGTTCCTGCCGGGCGTGGACGACCACAACGTGCTGAAGACCGGCAGAACGCACGTACTGCCGATCGTCGCGCAGGCGCAGCACGGTGCTGCGGTCGGCCAGTTGAAGACAGTGAAGGTCCAGACGTCGACCGATGACGGCAAGACCTGGCGGACCGCTCCTGTGCGGTCCACTGGCGCCGGGAAGTTCGCAGCGGTCGTCACTGTGCCTGATGGCTCGACCTACGTGTCGGTCCGGGCGCAAGCGGCCGACTCCAAGGGCAACACCGTGCAGGAGACGATCACCAGGGCGTACAAGATCGCCCGCTGATCCCCCGGCGGTCCACCTGGTTTCTCTGACCGGGTGGACCGCCGGTTTCGTCAGAAGCGGATCCGTCGGTAACCTTCTGTGATGACGAGTCGGGACCTGCGGCTGCTTCCCAAAACGCATCTGCACCTGCACTTCTCCGGCTCGATGCGGCACCTCACCCTCGTCGAGCTGGCCGACAAGCACGGCGTACGGCTCCCGGACGCCCTGCGGACCGACTGGCCGCCGGATCTGTCCGCTGCCGACGAGCGTGGTTGGTTCCGCTTCCAGCGCCTCTACGACATCGCCAGGTCCGTACTACGCACCGAGGACGACGTACGCCGTCTGGTCCGCGAAGCGGCTGAGGACGACCGAGCGGACGGCTCCCGCTGGCTCGAGATCCAGGTGGACCCGTCCGGGTACGCCGGAAGGTTCCACGGGATCACCGAGTTCACCGACCTCGTCCTGGACGCCGCCCGCGATGCAGCCGCCTCCACCGGGATCGGCGTCCAGGTGGTGATCGCAGCGAACCGCACGCGGCATCCCCTCGACGCACGGACCCTCGCGCGCCTCGCGGCGCAGTACGCGGGCCGTGGCGTGGTCGGCTTCGGGCTGTCGAATGACGAGCGCCGCGGGACCACGTCGGAGTTCGCCCCGGCTTTCCGGATCGCGCGGAACGCGGGACTCCTCGCAGTACCGCACGGTGGTGAGCTCTGCGGGCCTGCGACTGTGCGGACGTGTCTGGACGAGCTGGGAGCCGGCCGGATCGGGCATGGGGTGCGCACTGTTGAGGACCCCGATCTCCTGAAGCGCGTGGTCGACGCTGGAGTCGCCCTGGAGGTCTGTCCTGCCTCCAACGTGTCGCTGGGCGTCTACCACCACGCGGAGGACGTGCCGCTGCGACAGCTGTACAACTCCGGCGCCCGGATCGCACTGGGCGCCGACGACCCGCTGCTGTTCGGCTCCCGGCTCGCAGAGCAGTACGAGACGGCCCGCAGCGTGCACGGCTTCACCGATCCCGAACTAGCCGACCTGGCCCGCGGCTCGGTCCTCGCATCGACAGCACCCGCCGACGTACAGAAGGCCCTACTCGCAGAGATCGACGACTGGCTCGGGGAACCATTGCGTGGGGATGGCTCGGGCCTTACTTTGCGTGCATGATGCCGACCAAGATCCTGCTGCCTGAGGACGAGCTGCCGACCCGTTGGTACAACGTGCTGCACGATCTGCCGACGCCACCGCCGCCGGTGTTGCACCCGGGGACCGGGCAACCGGTCGGGCCGGATGATCTGGCGCCGCTGTTCCCGATGGACCTGATCATGCAAGAGGTGTCGCAGGAGCAGTACATCGACATCCCGGGCGAGGTGCTCGACGTGTACCGGCTCTGGCGGCCGAGTCCGCTCTACCGGGCGCACCGGCTGGAGAAGGCGCTCGATACGCCGGCCAGGATCTACTACAAGTACGAGGGTGTCTCGCCGGCCGGGTCGCACAAGCCGAACACCGCCGTACCGCAGGCGTACTACAACGCGAAGTCGGGCGTCCGGAAGCTGACGACCGAGACCGGCGCCGGACAGTGGGGAACGGCGCTCGCGTTCGCGTGCGCGCAGTACGGGCTGGAGTGCGAGGTCTGGCAGGTGCGGGCGTCGTACGACCAGAAGCCGTACCGGCGGACGATGATGGAGGTGTTCGGGGCGACCGTGCACCCGAGCCCGTCCGAGCTGACCGAGGCGGGCCGGAAGATCCTGGCGGAGAACCCCTCGTCGACCGGCTCGCTCGGGATCGCGATCTCCGAGGCCGTCGAGATGGCGGTCCAGGCCGACGACGTGCACTACGCGCTCGGGAGCGTGCTCAACCACGTCCTGCTGCACCAGACGATCATCGGCGAGGAAGCCCTGATCCAGCTCGCGATGGTCGGTGAGACGCCGGACGTCCTGGTCGGCTGCACCGGTGGCGGGTCGAACTTCGGCGGCCTCGCGTTCCCGTTCCTGCGCGAGAAGTGGGCCGGGCGGATGGCTCCCGTCGTACGGGCTGTCGAGCCGGCCGCGTGTCCGTCGCTGACCCAGGGGACGTACGCGTACGACTTCGGCGACACGCTCGGGATGACGCCGCTGATGAAGATGCACACCCTCGGGCACGACTTCGTGCCGGACCCGATCCACGCCGGCGGGCTGCGGTACCACGGGATGAGCCCGCTGATCAGCCACCTCTACGAGACCGGCGAGATCGAGGCGATCGCGAAGAACCAGACCGACTGCTTCGCGGCCGGCGTCCTGTTCGCGCGGACCGAGGGGATCGTGCCGGCCCCGGAGCCGACGCACGCACTCGCGGCGGCGATCGAGGAAGCGGAGCGCTGCAAGGAGTCCGGGGAGGAGAAGGTCATCCTGACCGCGCTCTGCGGACACGGGCACCTCGACCTGGCGGCGTACGACGCCTATCTGTCCGGCGCGATGACCGACCGTGCGTGGGACAGCGCCGACATCCAGGCCTCGCTCGCGAAGCTACCGGCCGTCTAGAACCGCTTCCACCAGGGCTTCTTGTACTGCGGGATCGCGGCGACCCAGTCGGCCGGGATCTCCCAGCCCTTGGCGGTGATGGCGTCGAAGTACGCGGCTTTGAGGGAGTCGGGCAACCAGTAGGTGGCACTGGTCTGGTCGGCGACCTCGAAGTACGTGGTCCTGCGGTCCTGGCCCCAGACGATCGCGAGGATGGAGCAGTAGGCGAGCCGCGTGTAGTCCCAGCGCGCCTGGTCGTCGTTCAGGTCGTACTCGTGTTCCTTCGCCCGCCCGTACCAGACACGCTTCTCCGGGTTCGCCGGCATCGCGTCGATCAACTCCTGGACGACGGCTCGGTCGTCGGTCATCTCGTCGGGCAACTGCAGCAGTGCCGGATCGAGCACTGCCGACCCGATCGAGGGCCGCGCCACCTCCAGAAAAGTCTCGAGCAACGCGAACGCTTCTTCGGCCCGCTCGAACAAAGACAGCTCGGCGCGCAGGATGGTGAAAGCTTCTTCGGGCACCCCTGAACCCTAGTGTCCTGGGTCGGACGTGCGTGCTTCAGCTCCGGTGTTCAGGTGCGTGCATCCCGACCCAGGTCACCAATGAGGGTTGGAAAATCGGGGCATCTCGGGGCATCTCGGGGCAGCTTGGGGCAGGTCGTCCACAAGGCATGTTTTGGCCGTCACAAAGGGTGTTCGGGCACCTACAGTTACCGCCATGTCAGAGGGCAATGGGTTGTTACGAGCCGCACGGGAGCGGACCCCGTCGCGGCGTGCGCCGGGTGAATACATGTCCCGGGCGGAACTCGCGGAGGCGGTCTGTCACTGGTTGTGGCAGACCACCGATACGCAGTACGAACTCGACGGGCACTACATCGCCAAGCTCGAGCGGGGCGCCGTGCGCTGGCCGGGCGCGGCGTACCGGTCGGGTCTGCGCCAGGTGCTGAACGTCAGCAGTGACTCCGAACTGGGCTTCGTCCAGCCGAACCCGGGCGGCGCGCTCGAGCCGGAGCCTGCGCCGTTCACGACGATCGGGCTGGCCGACGACCTGATCGACGCGGGCGACGAGTCGATCTCGCTGCTCACGCTGGCCGAGGAGTCGAACGTCGGCGGCCTCACCGTCGAGCAGCTGCACGCCGACATCGAACGGATCGCGCAGAACTACCTCAAGGTGCCGACCGGCCCGCTCTTCCAGCGCACCAAGGCGGTCCGCGACCGCGCGTTCAAACTGCTGGCCGGCCGGCAACCACCGCAGCAGACCCGCGACCTGTACGCCGCGGCCGGCTGGGCGATCACCCTGCTCGGCTGGATGTCGGTCGATCTCGGCCGGCCCGACATCGCCGAGAGCCATACCCGGACCGCCTGGGCCTGCGCCGAAGCCGCCGACTTCGACGAACTCCGGGCCTGGGTCCGCGCCACCCAGCACACCGCCGCCTTCTGGCAGGACGACTTCACCCGCGCGGCCGAGTTCGCCCAGGACGGCCTCCGGTACGCCGAGGGCACGTCCGCCCTGTTCCTCGCCAGCGTCGCCGCGGTCGACCTGGGCCGGATCGGCCGGCTGGGCGAGGCCCGCGACGCGCTGGACGCCGCGAAGCGGACCATGATCAACCCCTCCGTCGCCGATCTCGGCGGACCGTTCCGCTGTACGCCGGAACGCGCGGAGGGGATCTGGTCCGACGCGCACCTGGCGCTCGGCGAGACGAAGTACACGCTGCAGCACGCCGATCGCGGCGTCGCCCTGTTCGAGGCGGCACCACACGCGCTGCGCAACTACGGCTCCGAGCGGATGGTCCGGCTGCAGCAGGTGAAGGCGCGGCTGGAGATCGGCGAACTGGACGGCGCCCTGGAGGCGCTGCGACCGGTGCTCGCGATCGCCCCGGAGTACCGGGTCCGCCCGTTGATCCACCGGGTCAGTGAGATCGCGGCGCTGCTGCGCGGCGAGCCCTACCGCGGCGAGAAGAAGGCCAAGGCGATGCACGAAGGCATCCGCGAATTCGTACGACGCCCGGCCGCCGAGATGCGGCCGGACCGATTGATTGGAGTTACCGATGACCGATGAGGTCCGCAACCACTGGTACTGGCGCCCGGGCTGGCGTCCCGGCCGTTCCTTCTACACCTGGCACCTGACCTTCGCCGACTCCACCGCGGTGACCGGCCTGGTCACGTCGTACGCCGATGTGCTGGCTGCCCTGCCGGGAATCGACCCGGTGCCGCGGCAATGGCTGCACCTCACCATGCAGGGCGTAGGTTTCGCCGACCGCGTCCCGCTCGCCGACCTGGACGAGATCATCCTCGCCGCCGAATCCCGCCTCGCCCGCGCAGCGCCGTTCAAGGTGACGATCGGCCCCGCCGTCGTGGACCCCGAGACCGTCCAGTTGCCGGTCACCCCCGTCGCACCGCTCCAAGACCTCCGCGACCGCATCCGAGCCGCCATCGGCGACGTCTGGGGCCCCGACTCGATCCCCGAACTCCCCCAACTCAACCCCCACGTCTCCCTGGGCTACTGGAACACCCCGGCCCCCATCGCCCCCCTCATCCACCAACTAGCCAACGCCCCCGCCGCAACCGCCACCACCACGATCACCGCCATCACCCTCATCAACCTCACCCGAGACCACCAGATGTACGAATGGACCCCAATCAAATCCCTCAACCTCAGTTGAAACAAAGAGGGCCCCAGGAAAAGCCAGAGCCCCGGCGACATGACCGAAGTCAGCGGTCCACCGGGGCTTTCACCACAAACAATAGCAGCACAAGGACGAAGATGATCCACCTCGATCCCCCGCTGTCAGGACCTTGGGTCGAGACCTGGCTGAGCAAACCTCGCCTCGCGAAATACCTGGCCGCCACCAACGGAAATCCTCAGCGCGCGCTCCAGCTCTACGAATGGAACTCGCAGGTGAGTGTCGCTTTGATGCGCGATCTGGCACATGTAGAGATCGCACTACGGAACGCCTACTCCGAGACGATCACCCAGCACTGGGCCGGCCGATCAGTCGACTGGACCCGCTCGGCGACGACCCTCTTCGCGCCTCTGATCCGCAGCCGAAACGGTCGGCGGGTCGACATCAACACCCAGCACCGCGAGCAACTCCTCACCGCCTGCGCACGAGTGCGCCCAACAGATCCACCCGGCAAGATCATCGCCGAGCTTCCCTTCGGCTTCTGGCGCTATCTCAGCTCGACGGCCCACGAGAAGACAGTGTGGGTCCGGTATCTCCATCGGGCATTCCCGCCCGGTACCGACCGCAAGCGCGACGTCGACAACACAGCTGCCGCGCTGAACAGACTGCGCAATCGCGTTGCTCACCACGAGCCGCTCATCGACGAAGACCTGATCATGGCGTCGACTCGGATCATCAGGCTGGCATCACTGCTGAGCAACAGCCTTGGGCACTACGTCGCTGCGACCTCCGCGGTGGCTCGGCTGGTTCGGGAAAGACACCGAGAAGCGGAGTGAACGACGTACGGCCTGTGAAGCAGACCGAGTTCCTAGGGTTTGTGGGCACGGGTGGTTGCGATGGCAAAGGCGAGCAGAGGGCCGGCGGCTAAGAGGGCTGCAAGGGCTGCGTAGCCGTAGGGCAGGGATGTTGTGGTGGCTAGGGCTGCTACTAGGAGGGGGCCGCCTGCGTCTCCTAGTTCTCGGCCTAGTTCGGCGGTGCCCATGGTCTGGCCTAGGCGGTCTGGTGAGGTTGAGGCGGACAGGGCGGCGAAGCCCAGTGGCGTGATGAGTCCGGTGCCGGTGCCGATCAGTACTGCGGCCAGCAGGACGCCGGTGATGCCGGGCAGGGTGGCGCAGGCCAGGCCGGCGGCAGCCAGGAGGAGACCTGCTGTCAGACCAGCCCGCGTGGTGATCCGGCCGGTGTCCAGGGCGCGACCGGCACGGGGCTGAACGAGTGCTGCTGTGAGAGCAAGCACGGATACGGCTGCGCCAGTGGCGACAGTTCCCAGGCCTGCTGCCGCGCCGGTCACTGGGAGGAACCCGACACCGACAGACAGGGCAGCAGTAGCCCCGGCAAGCGCAGCGGTCGGCCGCAGAAACAGCGGGTCGGCAATCCGGCGAGCCAGATCGATCACGGTCTGCCGGGTGCGCGGCAACGGCGGCACAGCCGGTACGGCGAGCAGCGCCCATCCCGCCACCACCAAAGCAAGCACGGTCATCACCGCGAACAGCAACCTGAACCCGCCCAGCCACACCAGCGCACCGCCGAGCAGCGGCCCCAGCGTGTAGCCGATGCTCTTGTAGAACCCATAGCTGCCGAACACACGCCCGTGCTTGGCCGCCGGGTTCAACCGCGCCACCAAAGCAGAAGCCGACGGAGAGAAGGCCGAAGCAGCAGCCCCTTGTCCGAGCCGAGCGGCCCACAGCCAACCGGTGCTGCCGGCGGCCACGTACACCCCGGACGCGACAGCGAAGCCGACCAACCCAGCCAGCAGTACAGGCCGGGCGCCGATCCGGTCGGCGATCATGCCGAATACAGGTTTCAGCAGCACCTCGGCGCCGTCGTACAGCGCCAGCAGGAAGCCCAGCGTCAGCAGTGACTTCACCGCATCGTCAGAGAAGGCACCGAGGTTGGCAGCGACCGCATGCGCCCCGAACGCAGTCGTGAACCCAGCCGCGTACAGCGGCCACATCCGCCGATCAGGAATGCTCACCAGCCGACGGTACGGCGTACTGCGGGCGCGCGGCCCGCAGTACGCCGCAACTAATCAGCCCTTGGGCTTGGACAGCGCCCAGGTGGTGTTGTTGAGGGTGTCTTCGGTGCCGGTGAAGCCCTCGTTGGGGTTGTAGGTGTCTTCGCCGAAGTCGACATCGACGTCGTCGGCGGTGCCGCCGATGCCGTCCGGACCCACGCCGAACAGCAACGGGAAGTTGCCGCCCTGGTCCATCAGGTTGTACGTCGGGTTGAACTGGTCGACGTGGTAGCTGCCGACGAAGTGACCGGTCTCGTGCGAGACCACGTTGCCGACGACCTGCGAGATGAACTTGATCTTGTTGCTCGCGGGCGTCAGGTAGCTGTTGATCGACGGGTCACCGAACCCGTTGGCCGGGTCGGAGAGCACGTCCATCAACGCCAGCGCGGTCTCCTCGTGCCCGTAGTTGCCCGGGTCGATGGTCTGCGCGATCCCGATCGTGTCGATGCCGGACTCGGCGATGGTGCCGCCGATGACGATCCGGGACACGTTCTCCTGACCGAACGGGTCGGCGTTGTCGCGGCTGTTCAGCACCTTGACGGCCACGTTCGGGTTCAGGCCCTTGGCGATCAGGTCGGTCTTGATGTTCTCGGTCACCGTCGCGGTGATCTTGGTGATCAGCTCCTTCTCCGCCGACTTCGGCAGCCCCCAGCGCGCGACGAAGGCGCTGAACGGCGACAGCTGCCGTACGCCGGGACCGCCGAAGATCGCGGTGTTCACCCGGGCCCCGTCGAAGTCGAGGAAGATCGTCTGCTGCTTCTTGTCCAGCTCCGTGCCCGACCGGTAGACCTCGATCGTCGCGTCGTACGACCCGACCCCGGACTCCACCGACACGGCGTACCAGCCCGCCTCCTCCGCGACGTATGCGAAGACCGCGTTGCCACCACCCGGCAGCGGCGACGTCACCGGGTACAGCGACGACGCGTCCTGCTCGGAGCCGACAGCCTGGCTACCGTCGACCTTGTGTACTACGAGGCGCGAGGCTGCCCCGGTGACGCTGCCACCGAGCACATCACCCTTCTTCAGCTTCACCCCGTAGTAGTCCTTGTCGACCGTCACAGCGCCGATCGTCACTGTGTAGTCGCCCTTGAGGGCCCCGAAGGTGCCGGAGCCCGAGTCGGTCGGATCGGTCGGGAACGGCCCGTTGAGGCTGTAGCCGGCCACGACGACGTAGTAGTCGCCCGCACTCGGCAGGTCGAAGGTCAGGAGGCTGGTGGCGCCGGCGCCGCTGTCGTCATCGGCCGCCAGCAGGACACCGGCCGCGCTGTAGACGCCGACCACGGTGTCGGTGCTGCCCGAGCCCTCGGTGCTCACCTTCAGCGTCCGGCCCGCGGGAGCAGTCAGTTTGTAGAAGTCGAAGTCGTTGCTGTCGTCCCCGTCGGTCCCGTGCGGCCCGTCGCCGAGGGTGCCGGTCGCGAGGATCTGCTGCCGCCCGCCGGTTCCGATCCCGGTCTCGGTGGCCAGCGGGATCGACCCGTTGTCCTCCTCGCCGGTGCCGATCCCGAACTGCGGCGGAGTCAGGTCGGGCATGCTGCCGAGGATCCGCAGCCGCGGGTTCTCCTTGGCGCCGGTGCCGAAGCCGGCCACCCGCTCGGCGGAGGCCTGGCTGTCGTTGGAGCCCGAGATCGCGTCCGGCTCCTCCTCGTCGTGCAGGATCGGCGACGGCAGCGCCTTACCGGCCGCCTTCGTCTTGGCCTCGGCCAGCCCGGCCGACTTGGCCCGTTGCTTGCCCTTGGCATCCATCAGGTTGTGCCAGTACGACCAGTCGGTCGCGGTCGCGTCCGGGGTGTTCGCCAGGTACGGGTTGGGCCGGGCGACCTCCTTCCCGTTCACGGTCGCCGTCGGTGCCTTGGTGCTCTTCGGTGCCAGCTGGATCCCGGCCTGCAGCGCCTTCTTCTGCTGCGGCGTGATCTGGTCGCTGGATCTGGATACCGCCGCTGTTCCCTGGCTCGCGGCCGCGGCAACCAGCGCCACCGCCGAAAGACCCACCAGGGCACGCCTGAACTGCAAGTGCATGCGATTTCCTCCCTTAGCCCCACGCCCACGAGCGGTCCCGCCCGCGAGCCTCTCCCCCGAGAGTGGCTAGCACCTTAGACGACCGCTTGACGAACTGTGAAGGCGTCTTTACGAAGAGTCACAGACCGTGGTCGGCAGTCAGCCTGACCGGCACCCGCAGTACACGAATATTTCGCTGGGGAGCAGCGAAAATCTCAGAGCGAGCAGTTCACCAGTACTGGTTCGTTGACGAGGGTGATGCCGAAGGCCTGGTGGACCTGGGCCCGGACGTGGGCCGCCAAGGCGAGGATCTCCTTGGCCGTCGCGTCGCCGCGGTTGGTCAGCGCGAGCGTGTGCTTCGACGACACCGCCGCGCCGCCGATCGCGAAGCCCTTGGCTACTCCGGCATGCTCGATCAGCCAGGCCGCGCTCGTCTTCACGCGACCATCCGGCTGCGGCCACTGCGGCGCACCCGCCGGTACGTCGGCCGTCGCGTCCAGCAGCGGGTTGGTGAAGAACGACCCGGCGCTCCACGTGTCGTGGTCCGCCTCGTCGAGCACCATCCCCTTGCTCCGCCGCAGCCCGAGCACGGCTTCCCGTACTTCGGTCATCGGCGCCCGCGTTCCCTGCTCGACGCCGAGGACCCGCGCGAGTTCGGCGTACCCGATCGGCGCGGACAGATCACCGAGTGGCAGCTGGAAGGCGACCTCGAGTACGGCGTACCGGGCGGGGTCCTCCTTGAAGCGCGAGGTCCGGTAGCTGAAGCCGCAGTCGGCGGCGAAGATCGTCCGTACTGCGTTGTCGACCCGATCCCAGACCCGGACGGACGCGATCGTCTCGGCCACCTCGTGCCCGTAGGCGCCGACGTTCTGCACCGGCGTGGAACCCGCGAGACCCGGGATGCCGGACATCGACTCGAGCCCGGACCACTCCTCCGCGATCGCTCGCTGGACGACGTCGTCCCAGTCCTCGCCGGCCGCGACGTGGATCATCGCGCCGGAGCAGGCGTCGGCGTCGACCCGGATCCCCGTGTTGGCGACCTTGATCACCGTGCCGCGGAAGCCCTCGTCGGCGATCACCATGTTGCTGCCGCCGGACACCAGCAGCACCGGCTCGGCGGCCGCGTCGGCATCCCGGACGGCCGCGATCAGTTCTTCCTCGGTGGTCGCCTCGATCAGGCGATCGGCCGGCCCGCCGACCCGCAGGGTGGTCAGCTCGGCCAGGCGCACATCAGTCTTCACGAGACGCGCACTACCGCCCGGGCGCGACCGAGAACCTTCTCGTCGCCGCAGATCGCGGTGATGTCGATCTCGGCCCTGCCGTCGACGACCTTGTCCACCTTCGCCGAGAAGGTGACGGTCGCACCCTTGTCGTCGTCCGGGACCACGACCGGCTTGGTGAACCGTACGCCGTACTCGATCAGGTCGGCCGGGTCCTGGATCCAGTCCGTCACGACCCGGGCCGCGGAGGCCATCGTGAGCATCCCGTGCGCGATCACGCCGGGCAGGCCGAGCGAGGCGGCCATCCGGTCGTTCCAGTGGATCGGGTTGAAGTCGCCACTCGCCCCGGCGTACCGGACCAGGTTGTCGCGGCGCACGGTCACGGTCAGCGGCGGCAGTTCGGTGCCGACCTCGATGGTGGTCATGAGTCCGCCCGGTTGTGCGAAACGGTCGCGGTCGAGGTGGCGAGCTGCTCACCGTCGCTGCCGGTCAGGACGGTCTCGTACATGATCACCTCGACGTCACCTGCTTTGCGGACGGTGGTGATGGTCGCCGTCGCGGCCACCTCGTCGCCGACCCTGATCGGGCGGACGTAGTTGAACTTCTGCGCGCCGTGCACGATCCGGTCCAGCCGCAGCCCGAGGTCGGGGTCCGCCAGCAGCAGATCCAGCGCGGGCGCGCTCAGCACGAACGCGAACGTCGGCGGCGCGACGGCGTCCGACCCCCGGTACGCCGGGTTGGGGTCGCCGATCGCCTCGGCGAACTCCCGGATCTTCTCCCGGCCGACCTGATAGGACTCGGCGGCCGTGTAGCTCCGGCCGACCATCGTGGCGTCGATCGTCATGGCCAGTAACCCTACTGGCAGACTGGGACACCGAGTGCCGCCACCCACTCATCTGACTCGGAAGGTGGATGTGTGACGGCAGGACGCGCGGGGGTGGCCGCTCTGGCCCAGTACGCCCCTCGGTACGGCGTGGAGCTCGGCGAACCGACCGGCCCGGACTGGCTCCGGGTGGACCGGATCCTCGAACCGGACGGCCCCGAGCTGACCGAGCTCCTCAAGCGCGACAACGACGCCGGCGGACACGTCAGCGCGCACGCCGCCGCACTCAGCCTGATGTCCTTCTACGCGGGCCGCGCTCCCGCGGTCGCTTTGTTGTTGTGGGCTCTCGAAGGCCGCGTCCTCGACATCCGCCCTGCCAACCTGTGGGTCAAGCCGCATGACGCCCACGGCATCGCCTCCGTCGCCATCCGGTCAGCCCGGTTCCTGCCCGGCGGCCTGGAGACCCTGTACGACGTAGTACTGACTCAGCACCTGCTGCCACTGTCTGCGGAACTCCACCGCCGGACCAGAGCCGGCCTCCGCCAACTCCACGGCGGCGTCGCAGCCGGCTGCGCAATGGCCTTCTGCGCCGCCACCCGCGAGAAGGTCACGGTCGACCCTTCATTCCTGCTCGAGCGCTGGGAAACCTTCATCACCCGGGCCCCCGGCGGCCTGTCCCGCCTGGGCGACGTCACCCTCGCCGCCAACAAACTCGTCTACCTCCGCAACACCTGCTGTCTCTACTACACCAGCCAAACAGGCGCCGGCACGGTCTGCGGCTCCTGCTGCCTGACCCCTCGCCCCGACCGCCTCCGCGCCTACGAAGCCGGCCGCCCCATCCTCACCGTCTGAAGTCCGGACACAGCGAAAGGGCCGCTCCGGGGAGGAGCGGCCCTTTCGGGGTGCTGGGTGGACCCCAGCGAAACGGGCTGGGGTCAGCGGGTTTCGCGGTGGTCGGTGTGGTCATTGCAGCGGGCGCAGTACTTCTTCAGCTCAAGACGGTCCGGGTCGTTGCGCCGGTTCTTCTTGGTGATGTAGTTGCGCTCCTTGCAGACCGTGCAAGCAAGCGTGATCTTCGGGCGGACGTCGGTCGACTTGGCCACTGGTGCCTCTTCTTGTCAGGAGTACGCAACTTGGGTGATCGCACTCTCGAGATACTGCGTTGGTGGGTAGCGGGGGCGGGAGTCGAACCCGCGACACCACGATTATGAGCCGTGTGCTCTAACCACCTGAGCTACCCCGCCAGAGAGTCCATCATCCCACCCTGGACAACCGGATGGGACGGTGTTTCTCAGAGCCCCTTTACGGAATCGAACCGTAGACCTTCTCCTTACCATGGAGACGCTCTGCCGACTGAGCTAAAGGGGCGAACCGAGGAGAGAGATTACACGGTCTGCCACCCCGATGTGAAATCGAGGTGATCGAGCCTTGCGGCCCTCTCTTCCGACCCGAGAAGCATACCGGTTCCCGGACCCTGTTCCGACCACTTTTCAGGCGGCCCAGACCCGGCTCGGGGAGGCCGCCCGCAGGACCGGGACGACCTCTGTGACGAAGGTCTCGACGCTGGCCCGGTTCTCCTCCTCGGGCAGCCCCGGGACCTCCAGCGAGACGCCGGACAGCTCATGCCCGAACGCCGCCCAGCGTTCCCGGTAGTGATCGATCAGCGTGTACGTACAGAACTTCACCGGGGCACCTTCTCCCCGGCGGTCACGGGCAGCGCCAAGCTGTTGCCGGCCACTGGCGCAGGGCATGTGCCGTAGTCGGTGAACGCATACGGCAAGTTGATGGTCCGGTTGAAGTCCAGCTCCACACTGCGGTCGCCCTGCACCACACCAGTAGTCACAGAACGCCAGGGAGCCGTCTCCACTCCATTGGTCTCGTCATGGAAAGACAGCGTCAGCCGCCCTTCACCAGCGCTTGTAGCAACCAGCTCGTACGCCGAATCGCCAAGCGCCACATGGACAGTGCCGACCGCAGTCACGTGCTGCCGCAAGTCCTGCCGAGCAGTAGCCACCTCAACCCGCTCCGGCTCCGAGAACGGCGTGAAGTACCCAGTGACCTTCCAGCGCGGATTCACCGGGTACGCCGGTACGCCGTTGAACCCGGCTCGCGTAGCCGCCTCCGGGTCTCGCTGCCGGATCGCGTACCGACCACCACGCAGTACGAGCTCTGCCAGCTTGCTGCCGTAGTACAGCCATCCCAGGGAGCCCGCCTCGGCCACACTGGCTGACGCAGCGCTGTCCAGAGGTTCACCGTCGAGGGTGAGACCGGTTGCTTCGACATGCGCCTCGCCATCCGCCGCCCACCATTTGCCGGGCAGTCCGGGGAGCTCGGCGGGCGTAGTACTGAGCCAGTTGAACGCTGTGATGCTGAGCCAGCCGTAGTCGGTGCTCAGGTCCTGCTCACGGGCGATGTGCCAGAGCTGCCAGTCGCTCTCGTAGCTCATGAAGCCAGGTCCTTTCGGACAGCGCTCTCGCGATGCGCGACCTCTTCACGGACCAACGGGATGACGTACCGGCCGAAGTCGACCGCGTCGTCGTAGATGTCGTAGCCCCGGGCGGAGAAGATCCGGACCCCGAGGTCGTAGTAGTCCAGCAACGCGGCGGCAACAGTTTCCGGCGTACCGACAAGCGCGGTGGAGTTTCCGCCGCCACCGGTCAGGCCGGTCGGTGCGGTCCAGAGCGCCCGGTCGTGTCGCTCACCGGCCTCGACCGCCTTGAGTAGTCGTTGCGAACCAGCGTTTTCCGGCATTTTCCGCGGATCACGGTAGCGGCCTCGCGCGGGTGCGCCGCCAGCCTGGACGTCCTTGATCCGGCCGAGGATCCTCTCCGCCTTCACCCAGGCGAGTTCCTCGGTCTCCGCCAGGATCGGGCGGAAGGCGATCTGGATGATCGGCCGATCCGCCCGGCCGGCCTTCGCGGCCTCGGCGTCGATCGTGGCCAACTGCTCCTTCGTCCCGGCCAGCGGTTCACCCCACAACGCGAAGATGTCCGCCTCGGCCGCACCGACCGCATAGGCGGCCGCCGACGAGCCACCGAAGGAGATCCGCGGCCGCGGCTGCTGCAGCGGCTTGATGTCGGCGATGAACTGCTCGAACTGGTAGTGCTTGCCCGCGAAGTCGAACCGCTCGTCGGAAGTCCAAGCCTGCTTGAGGATCTGGATGAACTCCCGGGTCCGCACGTACCGGTCGTCCTTGGCCAGGAAGTCACCCTCGGCCGCCTGATCCGCCGTCGACCCACCGGTGATGACGTGGACCTCGAACCGCCCGCCGCTGATGTGGTCCAGCGTCGCAAACGTTTTCGCAGTCAGGGTCGGGTACGCGACGTTCGGCCGGTGCGCGACCACCAGGTTGATCCGCTCGGTTTTGCCGGCCACATAGGCCGCGACCTGGGACGGGTCGGGCGAGCCGGAGTGGTAGGCGAAGAGGATCCGGTCCCAGCCGTTGTCCTCGTGGGCGCGGGCGAGCTTGGCGGTGTACTCCAGATCGAGCGAACCGCCGGGGCGCGGGGTGACCTCACTGGCCGGGTTGGTGCCGGCGATCCCGAGGAACTCAACTGGCATGGCGTTGACCTGCTTTCTGCGAAGACCTCTCCGCGGAGACGTCGAGTAGTCGAAGGAGCTGCCGGGCGACCGCGTCGTTCTGGCGGAAGCCCGGACCGTTGAAATGGGGCCGGGAGAATCCCGACGAGCCGGCCGAGCCGGAGACCGACGGGCCGAGCAGGAACAGCGACGGATGGACCGAGCCGTCCGCCGTGATCGCGCGACAGGAGCCGTCGGCCTTGAGCTGCCCGCCTCCCAAGGCTGGTGCCATCCGAAGCGATCAGCTCGTCCGCGGCCAGCAACCCGGACCGCAGCAACCCCCGTACCAACGGATCCGTCGCAGCCAGTACGTCGGGCCGCGGCAACCGCGCTTCGACAAACGCCCGCGCTTCGATCTCGCCCGGTACTGCGGGGCTCGTGGCGACGAACCGATCCTTGCTCACGGCAACCTCTAGGTCCGGTCCGGCGAACCGGAGGATGCCGGCGCGGTGCAGAGCGAGCAGCTCCTCCAGCCGACGCGGCGGCGGACCGCTGGCCACGAACGAGAAGAACCCGTGCCACTCGGTCTCGACGTGCCGCACCCGGTCCTCGTCGGACAACCGGCCGGCCGTGATCGCTACCGACAGCACGCTGTAGACGCTCAGCAAGGCATTGAAAACCGCAAGATCAGGCGAGTACTCCGGGTCTGCGCGCCGCAGCAGATCCGTCTCGATCAGTTCGACCAGCGATCGCTCCAGCCCGGAGCGATCGCGGAAGACGACTTCGTCCAGCGGACGGTCCACGTCGGCGAGGACGAACCGGTCCTCGGTCGCCGGAATCGCCGCGGAAACTGCGGAAACAAATTCCGGATCTTGCGGAAAGTTTCCGTCCAGGACGGAAAAGAAGCGGTCCCAGGTCCAGCTGGTCCGCTCGGGATGAGCCTCGAACAACTGCTGGTAGTGCGCGAAGGTCAGCTCCTTCTCGACCAACGGCCGCACCTGCGTCTGGAAGTCGAGCACCCCCGGACCGAGCCGGTCGAGGGCTTCGCCGGTCAGGTACCGGGTGGGAACCGGGGTTGCTCCGGCGACGGTGTAGCCGAGCTTCGCGTGGTACGGGACGCCGCGCCGCGAGCCGACGCACAGGATCGGTTCGTTGCCGGACGGGTGATAGCTGAGCAGCCCGTCGCATTCGTCGTACCAGCCGCCGCGTCCCTCGGTCAGCAGCACCATCAGATCGATGAACGCCTGCCCGAAACCGCGAACGATAACGTTTTCCTTCGGCTGCAACTCACTCAGATCGATGTCGGCCGTGTACCCCGGCCCGATATAAGTCAGCCCCGCCGACTCCGCCGCCCCAGCCCAACTCACCTGCTCAGCAGTAGGTTCCCGATCCAGATACCCCAACGCCAACACAACAACCTCAGCCTCAATCACCACCCCCGACTCAAGCACCACTTTGTTGTCGGTGCTGAGGTCTACTGCGCGCTCCAGGTGGGTCTGGACCGTGACCGTCGGCGGCAGTGAGCGGACCACTCGGTCCCAAGCCCAGGCGAGGTATTCCGCCTGCAGCAACCGCGGCGGGAAGTCCATCGGCCCGGACGGTTCCAGGCTGGCCTCCTCCAGGCGAGTCGCACCGACTCCGGCGACCCAGGTGGCGAGGTCCGGACCAGGCACGATCGGACCCTCGCACTGAACCGACTCGTCGGTGAAGATCGTCACGTCGGACGTCATCGAGTTCATCCAGAGCAACCGCGACTGCTCCCGCCGCCAGATCCGCCCACCACCGGCCGGATACGGATCCACCACATGAATCCGCACCTCCCGCCCACCCAGCAGTTCCTCCGCACTCGCAGCAAACCGCTCCAACAACCCCACCGTCCGCGGCCCACCCCCGACGAACACCACCGTCGCGACCTCGCCGGACTCCTTGCCAGCAGCAACCAATGACCTCACCACAGCAGTCATCGGGAGAGTCCGAGGTGATCGCGCAGCGTCGTCCCGGAGTACGACGAGCGGAAGACTCCGCGCTCACGGAGCAGCGGAACCACCTGGTCGACAAAGGAATCCAGGCCGCCTGGGGTCAGGTGCGGGACCAGGACGAAGCCGTCGGCCGCGTCCTCCTGCACATGACGATTCATCGCCTCGGCGACCGTTGTCGGTGAGCCGATGAAGGTTTGGCGGTTCTGCTGGTTGATGACCGTCTCCCGCAACGACCACCCGTTCGCCTCCGCCTGCGCCCGCCACTCCGCCACGATCGGCCCCGGATCATTGAACCCGACCCGCCCCTGCGTGACTCCAGATCCAACGACCGGATCCTCCGTCGGCAGCGGCCCGTCCGGGTCGTACGCCGAGAGATCGCGTCCCCACAGCAACTCGGCCAGCACGATCGCCGTCGGCCCGGAAACCTGCTGCTCACGGATATGCCGAGCCTTCTCCACCGCCTCGGCGTCAGTGTCGGCAACCACCACCGTCACCGCCGGCATGATCTTCAACGACTCCTCGGTCCGCCCATACCGCGCCAGCCGAGCCTTCACATCCTTGTAGAACGTCTGCCCCGCCTCGAACGACCCATGCCGGCTGAAGATCACATCCGCACCCTCGGCCGCGAAGTCCCGCCCCTGATCGCTGTCCCCGGCCTGGATCACCACCGGATGCCCTTGTGGAGAAGGCGGCAACCCGAACCGCCCCCGTACGTCGAAGTGCGGGCCCTCGTCCGCGAAGGCCCCAGCGCCTTCACGGGCGAAGACGCCGTCCTCCTGCGCCAGGACGAGATCCTCGGACGACCACGAGGCCCACAACTTGCGCACGATCCGAAGCGACTCCTGCGCCCGGACGTACCGATCCGCCTTGTCGAGGTATCCCCCACGACGGAAGTTCTCCCCGGTGAACGCATCCCAGGAAGTCACCACGTTCCAAGCGGCCCGTCCCCCGGAAAGGTGGTCGAGTGTCGCCAGCCGCTTGGCCAACTCGTAGGGCTCGTTGAAGGTGGAGTTCACCGTCGCCGCGAGTCCGAGATGCGTGGTCACTGCGGCAAGCGCGCTCAGCACAGTCAGCGATTCCGGGCGCCCGACCACGTCGAGATCATGGATCCGCCCCTTCACCTCCCGCAGCCGCAAACCCTCGGCCAGGAAGAAGAAATCGAACGTACCCCGCTCAGCCGTCTCCGCAAGATGCCTGAACGACGCGAAGTCGATCTGCGACCGCGACTCCGGATCCGACCACACCGTCGTGTTGTTGACTCCCGGAAAGTGCGCCGCCAGATGAATCTGCTTCGTCATTGCCGCCCTCCCTCTGCACAGCAGTTGACCGCCCACTGCGTCATGGCCGACTTCCGACCGCATAGCGGTTCTCCGGCCGCCGCAACCCCAGCCGAGTCCGCAACGTCGCCGCCCGCTTCACCGCCGGCCCAACCAACCCACGCTCACGCAGTAACGGCAGCAACTCACCCGCGATCACCGGCACGTCGACCTCCAACGACGCCGGCCGCAGATGAACCCCATCCACCCCAGCCGCAGCCCACTCCCCAACCAACTCCGCCAACCCCTCAACGCCCCCGACGTAGTCGAACCCCGCCCCACCTGCAGGGTCCAACTGCACGTTGACTGAGATCAGGACTCGGGGTTTGGGGCCGGCGGCTCGTACTGTGGCCAGCCGGTCCGCCAAGTCCGCAGTACCGGGCAGCAGCACCAGGTCTGCTTCACCGACTGCCTGCAGCGCCTCCTCCGACGCGACCCGGACGACAGTCAGCGGATGACCCTGCGGCGGCCGAGGCACGATCGACGGTCCCTTGATCGCGAACGACGGACTCTCGAAGTCGACGTAATGAATCCGGTCGCGATCCACGAACCGCCCGCTCGCCGCGTCGCGGATGATCGCGTCGTCCTCCCACGAATCCCAGAGCCGCTGGCTGACATCCACGACGTACCGGGCCTCGCGCCAGGTCTCAGCAGCCGGAGCCGGCGGACGACGCCCAACCACCGCAGCCGCCTCGTCCGACGAAGACACGTCGACCAACCACCCGGCCCGCCCGGACGAGATGTGGTCAAGAGTCGCCACCGATGCCTGCAAATGAAACGGCTCCGTATGAGTCACCGAAAGCGTCGGAATCAACCCGATCCGATCCGTCACCGGCGCCACCCGAGCCGCCAGACCGATCGCGTCCAAACGAACGCTGACCCGCTCAGGCACATCCGCAGGCGCCTCCAACGCATCCGCAAAGGTCGCGAGATCGACGCCCGCATCTTCGGCCCGCTGAACAGCCCGTACTGCGAGTTCCCCAGTCAGGATCGCGGCAGGATCGACCTCAGCGCCTCGCCAAGCAGCGGGATGCCCACCGGCCCCGTCGATCTCCACCGCCGTGATCAACCGCCGGCTCATGACGCCACCTGCAGTCGCACCGGAAGGTTCTTCCGGAACGGCAGCGGCCCGATCGACTCGGGATCGGCGTCGAGATCGAACTGCGGTTCGAACCCAGCCGCCAGGTAGAGAGCAGCCGCCTCGGGCTGCCGCGGTCCCGTCGTCAGGTAGAGCTTGCGATAGCCCAGATCGGCCGCGACCAGTTCAAGCTCCGCCAGCACCTTGCGCCCGAGCCCTTGCCGCCGATGCAGGTGAGAGGTCCACATCCGCTTCACCTCGGCCGTCTCGTCGTCGTACCGGCGAATCGCCCCACCGGCAACGGTCTCGCCGTCATGCCGCAACAGCACGAATGCCCCGCCTCGCTCCCGGTAGAAGTCCGACGGCGGTACTTCGGTCAGCTGCGTGTTCTCGTTGGTCCGTCCATAGCGAGTGCTGTACTCGACACTCAGATCGGCCAGCAGCGGCGCCGCCTCGGGATCCTCCGGGCGCGCGCGAACCACCTCCAGACCCCGCTGCCTGAACAGGTGCGCTCTCCACCGAAGGCTGCCCAGCAACAGTCGACAGGAATGCCTCGGTGACCTGGTAGAGCGGCACCGAAGCAGCAGGATCAAGCAGCAGCCCACCCCCGTCGTACAGGCGGACGTGGGAGGACAGCACGAACCACCCCTGACCGATCGCGCCCGCGCCGAGGCTGGTGAGCACGGGGCGGAGGGCGTAGTCGATGACGAGCACGTGCGCCGGCGTACCGCCCGTTGCCAACGGCAACACAGTCTTCCCACGCAGCGCGTACTGCGGGAGCAGGTCGAGGAAGACCTTGAGCAGACCCGAGTACGCCGCCTTGTAGACCGGCGTGGTGACCACAACGGCATCCGCTGCGGCGAGGATGTCGATCGCGGTCCGGATGCCGGGGTCGTCCGCACGGCCGCGCAGCAACGGTTCGGCCGGGAGATCACGCAGGACGATCGGCGTCACCTGGTGGCCGTGGCTGATCAGTCGCTTCGTCACATAGGAGAGCACCGCATCCGTCCGGGAGATGTCGGACGGGCTGCTGGAGATTGTCGCGATAGTTGCCATCGGGTTCGTGGCTCCTCTCACTTCTGCTTGTCTTTGGGCAGTCCGGGCGGGTTAACCAGAGACTTCGGCACCGCTTCGGCGGACAAGCCCCACTTCTGCAGGACCTTCGCGTAGCTGCCGTCGGCGATCGCCGCGTTCAGGGCATCCGAGAGGGCCTTCACCAGCCCGTTGTCCTTCTTGGTCAGTACGCCGACCAGCCCCTGCACGGGGTAGCTCGACGAGACTGTGCCGACGATCTCCGTCTTGCCCGTGGTCGCGGCGTGATAGGTCGCGGTCGGGTTCGGGCCGAGGTACAGGTCGATGCGGCCGGACTCGAGGGCGAGGTAGTAGTCGGTCGCGGATTGGTAGTACTTCGGGGTCGCGGCTGCACGTCCAGCGGCAACGTTCTGCTTGTTCCAGTCCAGCAGAATCGCTTCTTGCAAGGTGCCCGAACTGACCGCGATCGTCTTCCCCGCGATGTCAGCCGGCCCACTGACCTTCAGCCCCGAGCCCTTCTTGGCTTCGAAGGCGTGCAACCCGAGCCGGTACGTCGCGAAGTCGTACTTCTCCTTCCGCAACTCCGACACCCCGACGTTGGAGACCCCGACCTGGTACTTCCCGGAGTCGATCCCGAGAAAGAGGTTCTCCCAACTGGTGGTCTGGATCTCGGGCTTCAACCCGAGCACACTCGCCACCAGATAGGCGATGTCGATCTCCACCCCGATCGGCGTCTTGTTGTCATCCGCCGTAAACGCCAACGGCGGCAGCCCACCCCCAGCCGACCCGCTCCCCACCACCAACTTCCCACTGTCCCGCACCCCCACCGGCAACTCCGCCGCAATCCTGTCCACCTTCGCGGACACAATGTGCTGCTGCCCAGCAGACGTATCAAACGAAACCACCGAAGCATCCCCACCCCGAGGCCCCTCAGCCACCGGATCCGCACACCCCGCCAACACCAGCAGCCCAACCACAGCCCCCACAACAACACTCCGTCGCTGCCTACCCGCGACTACCCTTGTTGAACGAAGAGCCGCAAGCGTCGCGATCACCGCACCCAGCCCTAGCCGAGCCCGCGCAGAAGCCGAGCTCACCACCCGCACTGTCTTCTTCATCTGAGTTGTCCTTCAGCTGGTGAGGGGGAGGCCGGGTGGGTTGATTTCGGACTTTTCGACTGCCTCGGTGGAGACGTTCCAGCGGGACAGGACCTTGGCGTAGCTGCCGTCGGCGATGACCGCGTTGATGGCTGCCTGGTACGCCTGGACGAGACCGTCGTCCTTCTTGGTGGTCGCCGCGATGAGACCTTGCAGGGTGGGTCCGGCGCCGGAGAACTTGCCGATGGTTTCGGTCTGGCCGCTCGTCTTCACGTGGTACGCGATCGACGGGTTCGGGCCGAGGTAGGCGTCGATCCGCCCGGACGTCAGCGCCAGGTAGGTATCCGTCTGGTTGCTGAAGTACTTGATGGTTGCTGCCGGCAACCCAGCCTTGATGTTCGCCTCGTTCCAGTCGACCAGGATCTTCTCCTGGTTCGTCCCGGAGCTGACCGCGATCGTCTTTCCGGCGACGTCCTTCCCGGACTCGATCTTCCAGGCCGACCCCTTCTTCGCCTCGAACGCGATGTCGTCCTTGCGGTACGTCGCGAAGTCGTACTTCTGCTTCCGCTTCTCCGTCACCGTGATGTTCGAGAACCCCGCGTCGTACTTTCCCGAGTCGATTCCCAGGAAGAGGTTCTCCCAGCTCGTCACCTGGATCTCCGGCGTCAGCCCGAGCGCCCCGGCGACGAGATACGCGAGATCGACCTCGATCCCGATCGGCGTCTTGTTGTCGTCGGCAATGAACCCGAGCGGCGGGTTCCCGCTCCCGAAGCCGGCGCCCACGATCAACGTCCCGCGCTCCCGGACCTTGGCCGGCAGCAACGCCGCCGCAGCCTCGTTCTTGACCGCCACCACGCGATCCTGCGAAGCCGACGCGTTCACCCCCAGGTCGGCGCTGGTCTGCGGCTCGGCGCCACACCCCGCCACGAACAACAGAGCGAGAGCGGCGAGCACCGAAGTACGGCGTACAAGAGCAGACATCAGAGGACCTTCGAGATAAAGGAGCGCGTGCGCTCGTGGGTGGGGTTGTCCAGTACTGCGGAAGGCGGCCCTGATTCGACGATGCGCCCGTCGTCCATGAACACGACGGTGTCGGCGACCTCGCGCGCGAACCCGATCTCATGCGTGACGACGACCATCGTGGAACCGTCCCGCGCGAGCTCCTTGATCACATCGAGTACCTCGCCGACGAGCTCCGGATCGAGCGCGCTGGTCGGTTCGTCGAACAGCAGCACCTTCGGCCGCAAAGCCAGCGCCCGCGCGATCGCGACCCGCTGCTGCTGACCACCGGACAGCTGCCGGGGATAGACATCCGCCTTGTCGCCGACGCCGACCCGCGCCAGCAACTCCCGCGCGAACGGTTCGACCTCGGACCGCTTACGCCGCTGAGCCGACACAGGTGCCTCGACGACGTTCTGCAAAGCCGTCAGATGCCCGAAGAGATTGAAGTTCTGGAACACGAAGCCGATCTGCGACCGCTGATGCAGGATCTCCCGCTCGCGCAGCTCGTAAAGCTTGTCGCCACGGCGCCGGTAGCCGACCAGCTGCCCGTCGATCCGGATCAGCCCCTTGTCGACCTTCTCCAGATGGTTGATCGACCGCAGCAACGTCGACTTCCCGGAACCAGAAGGCCCGAGGATCACCGTCACCGTCCCGGCCCGAACCTCCAGATCAACACCCTTCAGTACTTCGAGTTCGCCGAAACTCTTGTGCACTCCGCGCAGGTCGACCATCACGTTGCTCATGACGCCGCCCGAGCACGCAACGTGTGCCAACCACGGCGTACGCGCTGAATAGGTGTCGGCGGCAACGATCGGGAGGTGCCGCGAGCGAAGTACCGCTCGACATAGAACTGCACGATCGACAGCAGCGTGGTCAGCACGATGTACCAGACGGTCGCCACCATCAGCAGCGGTACGACGCGGCTGTTGCGCCCGTAGATCACCTGCACCTGGTAGAAGAGCTCCGGGATCGCCATCACCGAGACGATCGAGGTGCCCTTGAACAGGCTGATCACCTCGTTCGCCGCGTTCGGCAGGATCGACCGCATCGCCTGCGGCAGCACGATCCGGAAGAACTGCCGCAACCGCGGAATCCCCAGCGCAGCAGCGGCTTCCAGCTGCCCTTGATCCACCGAGATGATGCCGCCGCGGATGATCTCGGCGGCGTACGCGGCCTGATGCAGCGCAAGACCCAGTACTGCGGCGCCCAGCGGCCCGAACAGGTCGTTCGTACTGAAGTGCACGAACTCCGGTCCGAACGGGATCCCGAGGCTCAGGGTCTGGTAGAGGTAGGCGATGTTGAACCAGAACAGCAGCTGCACGATCAGCGGGATCGACCGGAACGCCCAGATGTAGCCCCACGAAACCACTTGCAGGAAAGGGCTTTTGGACAACCGCATCGACGCGACCACGGCGCCCAGCGCGAAGCCGAGCACCGTCCCGTACACGGTCAGCCGGATCGTCACCCACAGTGCGGAGAAGATCGTCCGGGTGGTGAAGAACTGGAAGAACGTCGGCCATTCCCAGCCGGGGTTGGTGGCCAGGCCGTGCACGAACATCGCCAGCAGTACCAGGACGACGGCGACGCCGACCCAGCGCCACGGGTGCCGGCGACCGACCACGGTCAGCTCGGAGTCCTGCAGAGCAAGGGTTTCAGGTGGATCGGCGGTCGACGCCGAGGGCAATGAGGTGATCGACACGGTCTTCTCCCGGGCGGAGTGAGGCATCGCAGGAAGCGGGCAGGGCCCAGCAGACGTCCCCTGGTGCGGGGACGTCTTGACAGAGCTGTAGGGCTCAGGCGGCTACAGAAGACACAGTGCGCTGGAGACGCGCAGCAGATCGATGTGGAGACGGTAGTAGGCGAGGTCGCGCGGGGCCGGGCCTGTCATGTGCGTCTCCTTCCTCTGGGGCTGACTTCCAGTATGAGAGGACATTGAAAGATTAGTAAGTCAGTAGACAAACCTCTCAATATTTGGACGCTCTATATCCACTTCCGGGGGTCTGATACGGCTTCGGCGCGGGTGATCCCGGTCACGCCCAATTTCAACCACTCGTCACACCGGTGCACGCCTGAGCCACCACGAACCGGGCAGCCACAGCTACGAAGAGTCACCGATTTCCGTGATCTGATTGCAGTCCGCATTTGAGGCGACCGTGATCTCATCGTTATGGTCGATGAGTCGCTGGGGCAGACCTCGGCGGCTACTCGACTCTGGAAGGCCCTCGTGTCCCCTCACCATGACGTGCCGGAAGCAGAACGCGCGCTTCGCCGTTCGTCCGGCTCGCGTCGGGTGGCGAAGCACCGCCTGACCCGGCGAAACACCGTGCGTGGCGCCCAGCTCGTCGGCCTGACGGCGGCACTGGCCGCGGCGGCCGGCGCCGGCGCGGTCGGCATCAGCCCGGCCTCGAACGCCACCGCGACCACTACCAGCGTGAACCCCTCGCTGGAGTCCATGACCGCTGCCCGGATCGAGCGCCGTCAGCTCGGCTCCCGCGACATGTCGCGCTTCGACCTCTCGCTGGAGACCGCCCGCCAGAACGCGGCCTCCCTGGCGACGGCCCGCAACGACAAGCTCGCGGCGACCGCGACGCTGACCGAGCGCCGGGCCCTCGCACTCCAGGCGGCCAAGGATGCTGCCGCGGCGAAGGCTGCTGCTGCCGCGAAGGCCGAAGCCGCCGCGAAGGCTGCCGCTGCCGCCAAGGCCGCTGCTGCGCCGAAGGTCGTCCTGCCGACGACCGGCTACCACCTGACCGCCCGCTTCGGGCAGGGCGGCGGCCGCTGGGCGCACAACCACACCGGTCTCGACTTCGCCGCCCCGATCGGTACGCCGATCCGTTCGGTGATGGCCGGCGAGGTCATCCAGGCCGACTTCGAGGGCGCCTACGGCCGTCAGGTGAAGGTCCGTCACGCAGACGGCACCGTCACGTCGTACAGCCACATGTCGGCCTTCACCGTCTCGGTCGGTGACACGGTCGGCGCCGGTGCCCAGGTCGGCGCGATCGGCGTCACCGGCAACACGACCGGCCCGCACGTGCACTTCGAGGTACTGCCCGGCGGCGGCGACCCGATCGACCCCGAGCCCTGGCTCCGCGAACACGGCCTCAACCCGTAAGACGTCACAGCCCGCAGACACCAGCCCGTACGGCGAACCTCGCCCCGCAGGCATCAGCCCGTACGGCGGACCGCCTGCGGGCTGAGGCTGTCGTCCAGCGGCAGCATCACCGTGGCGGTCAGGCCACCGGCCGGATTGGGGCGGAGCTCCAGGTTGCCGTGATGGTGGTCGACGATCCGGTCGACCAGGGCGAGGCCGAGTCCGTGACCATCGGCGTACCGGCTGCTCTTCGTGAACGCCTCGGTCAGGGTGCGTGCCTGCTCGGGTGTCACGATCGGGCCGGTGTTGCAGACGACCAGCCGACCGTTGCTGACGGCAACCGATACGGTGCCGCCGGAGGTGAGGTTGTGCCGGATCGCGTTCTGGCCGAGGTTCATCACCAGCTGGTGCAGCAGAATCTCATTGCCCAGGACAACCGTTTCGGCCAGGTCGGCACTGAGGGATATCCCTGCCGCGGCGGCCTCTGACTGCAACCCGTTCAGTGCCTGGCGGGTGATGGTCGCCAGATCGACCGGATCCAGCTCGAGGGTCCGATTGTCCAACGAGGCAAGGGAAAGCAGCGCTTCGACGATATCGATGCCCCGCTGGTTCGTCTCGTGCAGCCGGCGCGCCAGCTCCCGGACATCCTGGTGATCCGGATCGGCGATCGCCACCTCGAGCATCGTCTTCATCACCGCGTGCGGCGTCCGGAGCTCGTGGGACGCGTTGCCCGCGAAGCGTTTGTACTGCTCGAACGACTGCTGCAGCTTCGCCAGCATCGCGTCGAACGTATCCGACAGATCGGTGAACTCGTCCTTGATCCCGGTCAGCCCGATCCGGTGGTCGAGATGGCCGGACGCGGCCAGCTTCGCCGCGGCGGTGATCTCCTGCAGCGGCCGCAGCATCCGGCCGGCCAGGAACCAGCCACCCGCCATCCCGACGATCGCCAGGAAGATCATCGCGTAGATCGACAGCGATACCACCGTGTCGAGGATCTCGCCCCGGGTCGCGACCGGACCTTCGTCGCGCGGGTTGGCAGCGGTCAACGGGTAGTTCGGCACGAACCGCATCACCGCGTAGATGATCACCGCGATCACCCCACCCGCGACGACCAGCAGGCCCGCGTAGCTGAGCGTCAACCGCAGCCGAACCGTCAACCGAGGCCGCCAGGCAACCATCGGCTCACTCGCGCCGTCAGCATCGGCACCGGATCGAGCTGACGCTGCCGCGCCGATGCCGCCGGAGCCGTTCCCGTTCACGAGCCCATCCGGTAGCCGACGCCGGGCACGGTGTGGATCACCCAGGGATCGCCGAGCCGCTTGCGCAGCCCGGACATCGCGATCCGGACGGCGTTGCTGAACGGGTCCGCGTTCTCGTCCCAGGCCTTCTCCAGCAGGGTTTCGGCGCTGACCACGCCACCCTTGGCCTTCATCAGCACCTCCAGCACCGAGAACTGTTTACGAGTGAGCTTCACGTAATGCCCGAACCGGTAGACCTCCCGGCGGAACGGATCGAGCCGGACCCCGGCGTACTCGAGCACCGTCGGCATCGAATCGGCCGGCCGCCGGCCGAGCGCCCGGATCCGCACCACCAGCTCCCGCAGCTCGAAGGGTTTGGTCAGATAGTCGTCGGCCCCGAGCTGGAACCCAGTCACCTTGTCGTCGATATCGCCGGCCGCCGTGAGCATCAGCACCCGCAACGGCAGCCCCTGCGCGACGATCCGGCGGCAGACCTCGTCGCCGCTCGTCCCCGGCAGGTCCCGGTCCAGCACGACCACGTCGTACTCGTTGATACTCACCGACTCCAGCGCGGCGTCCCCGTCGAACGCCAGGTCCGCGGCGATCGCCTCCAGCCGCAACCCGGCCCGGATCGCCTCGGCCAGGTAGACCTCGTCCTCGACGACCAGAACCCGCATATCCCCATTGAAGCAGGCCGGATGTATCGAAAACGTCTCCGAAAATCTCAACGCCCTGGCAACAGGGGTTCGGATTGCCTTGTGCCATGGACCAACTTGTTGCCAACCGCAAGAGAGAGCGGCGACTGACGGCGCTGATCGCGCTGGCGGTCGTTGCCGCGACCGTCAGTTTCGGCCTGGCCGCCTGCAGTTCGCTCGACCACGACCGCCTCCTCCACCAGCGCCAACTCGAGCGAACCAGATGACACCCCCAGCGCGCGACACCAGTCGGGCGGCGGCATCCCGGGCGCGGCGGACGGCGTACTGCCTGACAACGCATCGCCGTTCGACACCGACTTGCCGGGGATCGCGAAGCTGAATCCGAAGCTCCTGAAGGCTGTCCAGGCTGCCGCCAAGGCTGCTGAGGAGGACGGGATCGACTTGCATCTGACTACTGGGTGGCGGAGCAAGAAGTATCAGGAAGAGCTGATGGAGAAGGCGATCCAGCGCTACGGGAGCAAGAAGAAGGCGGAGCAGTACGTCGCCAGCCCCGAGACGTCGCATCATGTGACCGGCAACGCCGTGGACATCGGACCGACCGATGCGGACGACTGGGTGAACCGGCAAGGCAACAAGTTCGGCCTCTGCCAGACCCTCGCCAACGAGATCTGGCACTTCGAACTCGCCACCACCCCCGGCGGCACCTGCCCGCCGCGCCGGGCAGCTCCGTCCTAAAGGGGTTCCGCAGGTGGGTTGGGAGATGTCGCCAGCGTCCGCTGCGCCCAGGCGACGTCGTGCCAGGCGTCCAGCTTCCAGCCGATGTTGCGGTAGGTGCCGATCGGCTCGAAGCCCAGCGCCTTGTGCAGGCCCACGCTCGCGTCGTTCGGCAGCGTCATCCCCGCGACCGCGGTCCGATACCCCCGCTCGGTGAGCCGCTCGAACAGCGCCTCGTACAAGGCCCGCCCGCCACCCGTACGCCGTCGCCCGTGCTCCAGATAGATGCTGACCTCACAGGACCACCGGTACGCCGCCCGCGGCTTCATCGGAGTCCCATAGGCATACCCGACCACCCGCCCGTCGTCCTCGAGCACCAGCCACGCATGCGACTCGGCAGATCTGGCGATCCGCTCCGCCATCTCCCCCACCGTCGGCGGCACGAGCTCGAACGTGATCACCGAGCCGGTCACATACGGCGCGTAGATCGCGGCACAGGCCTCGGCATCCAGTGCGGTCGCATCCCTGATCTTCATGTCACAATAGTAGCCACAACTGCCGCTATAGTGGCAAGCATGGAAGATCCGCTCTCCGCCTCACTCGCGGCCGCCGTCCAGCAGGCACGGGTCGCCCTCGACCTGTCGGCGAACGCCCTGGCCGAGCGATCCGGCGTCTCCCGCGCGATGATCGGCAAGATCGAACGCGGCGAGGCCCAGCCGACCGCAGTACTGCTCGGCCGTCTCTCCGGCGCGCTCGGCATGACCCTGTCCGAACTGGTCGCCCGCGCCGAGGGAGGCACCGGCGACCTCCTCCGCCGCGCCGCCGACCAGCCGATCTGGACAGACCCGGCCACCGGCTACCGCCGCCGCGCAGTCTCCCCCGCCTCCGACAGCCCGCTCGAACTGGTCGAGGTCGAACTCCCGCCCGGCGCATCGGTCTCCTACCCGGCCGACGCCTACATCTTCAAAACCCAGCAACTCTGGATCCTCACCGGCCGCCTCCGCTTCCACGAAGGCCCGGTCGTCCACGACCTGTCCACCGGCGACTGCCTCCAACTGGGCCCTCCGTCGCCAACCACCTTCGAAAACCCCGGTACGACGCCCTGCCGCTACCTCGTCGCCTTGGTCAAAGGCCGCGGCTGAACCCGTACTCCGAACCAGCGGGCAAGTGCATCGCCAAGCGCCTCCCGCTCACCCGGACCGTCGCCATCGGCGGCCCACGCGACGTACCCATCCGGCCTGATCAGCAAGGCCATCCGAGGTCCCGCGCCAGTGACGACGTCAACTCGTTCGGTCTGCAGGAAGTAGGGCAGCGAAGGGGGCATCCTCGATGCAGTCGATCAGCAGCGGCCGCGCAGTTCGGGTCAATTCAGCCAGCCGAACGCCATCGATCATCAGGTCCGGTGCCCAGCGGCCGACCAGCGGATGCGCGCCCCCGGCGTACCGGATGTCGGCGCCGGACATCAGGTCGGCGAGGTGCTGGATGTTCGCGGGATTCTGGAGGAGTTCCGTGAAGAGCTGACGCAGAGCGGTGACTTCCTTGCCTGGAGCAATCAAGGCGGACTGGGCCTGGGTGTGCATCACGACCCGCTCCCCACCGGGCGGCGCTCGGCCTCATAGCTGTCGAGCAGACCGTCCGGCGCCCAGCCCTGCAGCTCCGCGGCCAGCTTCCAGCCGAGGTTGATCGTGTCCTGCAACCCGAGATTGAGTCCCGGACCGCCCATCGCCGAGTGCACGTGCGCGGCATCGCCGACCAGCAGTACCCGGCCTTCGCGGAACCGGTCGGCCAACCGGCTGTTGCCGCCGACCACCCGGCGCAGTACGTGCGGGCCGTCACCTTGGGGCGGACCGAGTTCGACCTGTACGCCGAGTACTCGCTGAATGCTTTGCTCGAGTTCTTCCAGTGTCATCGGACCCTCGCCGGGCGCATTCCGTTCAACGGTGCTCACCAGCGGCGGCCGACCCGGGAGACTGCCGTAGACGAACAGGCCGCGCTCAGTTCGGTGGTGCAGGTTCGGAAGGATCGAGCCGTAGCCGGGGATCGACAGCCCACCGCTGGACGGGTCGAGCAACTCAGCCGGGACGGTCACGTTGGCAGTACGGGAAACCGTGTCGTCTTGTCGTGACGCCGGGGAAGTCGATGCCGGCCAGCTTGCGGGTGAGACTGTGGCCGCCGTCGGCGCCGACGAGATACTGGGCCACGAGCTCGTACGGGCCGTCCGGGCCTGCGATCTGGAGTGTGACGGCGGCAGCGTCCTGGTCGAAGCCGGTGAGTTCGTGACCGCGCCGGATCTCGACGCCGAGCTCGAGCGCCCGCTCCTGCAGCACCTCCTCGATCCGACGCTGCGGGACCGGTAGAAGGTAGACGGGATTCTCGTCGAGCACGCTGAGGTTCAGCGGGAGCGCGCCGAAGACGAAGCCCGGCGCCGGGGTCGGTGGCGACTGGTTGCCGCTGAGCCGTTCGTACAGGCCGCGGCGGTCGAGCATCCGGACGACCTGGCCGACCAGGCCGTTGGCCCGTGGCTCCGTACTGCGCTCCGGCAGGCGCTCCAGCACGATCGGGCTGACACCGGCGAGTTTGAGTTCACAGGCAAGCATCAGACCGTTCGGTCCGCCGCCTGCGATGACAACTTGCTCCATGAGGATGGTCCTTCCAGTTGTTTTCGGGCATGACTCATCACCCGATCTGCTTCGGTGGTCTTCCAGGCGCGCCCGTGCGCCCGGCGTACCGGCTCCGCGTACCGGCGGCGCGGCTACCGGCGTACCGGCGTCAGTTGGTTTGGGTCATGCCGGGGCTCAGGTCGTCGGGCGGGGCTCCGGAAGGCCGGTGGTCAGCAGGTCGAGCGATTCATGGATCAGGTCGATCACCGGCCGGGGCGGATCGGCGCGGAGCCACTCCTCGGTGACGGCCGAGACAGCGGCACTGAACGCGGCAGCGACCAGCCGCGGATACAACCCACTGCTCCCGGTCCGGTCGGCGACTGCCTTCGCGAAGTCCTCCTCGACCTGCGCATTCGCCTTCGCCAGCTCGCCGCGCAGCGCCGGCTCGGTCACCATCAACCGCACTCCGGCGATCCACTGCTCAGCAGGCGGCTGGGTAGTCCCGTGCCCGTCCTGCCCGAGGGTGTACTGCGCCTCGACCGCGGCGCGGATCGCGACCCAGAGCGGTTCATCGGCCGGTCGCGCCTGGAGCTCGGCGGCGATCGCGGCGACCCGGTCGACCTGACGGGCGGCGATCGCCTCCCCCTTACCGGCGAAGTAGTTCCGGAAGGTCCGCAGCGAGACCCCGGCTTCGGCGGCGATGTCCTCGATCCGGACGTTCTGATAGCCGCGTTCCACCGTCAACCGAACCGCTGCCCAACTCAGCGCGACCCTGGTCTCCTGCTTCTTCTTCTCCCGCAACCCGTCCATACCCACGACCATAGCAAAGCTTGCCGAAAGTGCAAACATGCCGTTTCGGCAACAATCTATTCGAGTCGTTGAACGACAGAGCCTGGCGTCGCGTGATTGGCTGATGCCGTCCTGCCGAGCCTGCCCCGGCCCGCCCACCCATCACCTTCCTTCCCTTGCTTTCCTTCCTTCCCTCGTGATCGGAACTGTGATGACCGTGTCCCCGCTGGCCTGGATCCTCACCGTGGCGGCGATCCTTGGCCTACTCGTCTTCGACTACGTCTTCCACGTCCGCGGCGCGCACGTCCCGACCACGCGGGAGGCGGCCGTCTGGTCCAGCCTGTACGTCGGGATCGCGCTGCTGTTCGGGGTCGGGACGTTCGTTGTCGGCGGCAACTCGATGGGGTCGGAGTACTTCGCCGGATACATCACCGAGAAGGCGCTCTCGGTCGACAACCTGTTCGTCTTCCTGATCATCATGAGCAGCTTCCGGGTACCGCGAGAGAACCAGCAGAAGGTGCTGCTGATCGGGATCGTCATCTCGCTGATCGCACGGACCGCGTTCATCCTGCTCGGCTCGGCGCTGATCAACCAGTTCGCCTGGGTCTTCTACCTCTTCGGCCTGGCGCTGCTGATCACCGCCGGCAACATGTTCCGGCCGCAGACCGAGGAGTCGCACTCGGCCCAGAACGTCATCGTCCGGCTGGCCCGCAAGTTGTTCCGGACCACAGAGAACTACGACGGCGACAAGCTGTTCACCCGGCTGAACGGGCGCCGCGCGATGACCCCGATGCTGCTGGTGATGGTGGCCATCGGCGGTACCGATCTGATGTTCGCGCTGGACTCGATCCCGGCGATCTTCGGCCTCACCCAGAACGTCTTCGTGGTCTTCACCGCGACCGCGTTCAGCCTGCTCGGCCTGCGCCAGCTGTACTTCCTGCTCGACGGCCTGCTCGACCGGCTGATCTACCTGTCCTACGGACTCGCCGCGATCCTGGCGTTCATCGGCGACGAAACTGATCCTGCACGCGCTGCACGAGAACAACCTGCCGTTCATCAACGGCGGCGAGTCGATCGAGGTCGTGGAGATCACCACCGGCCTGTCGCTGATCGTCATCCTGGTGGTACTGCTGATCACCATCTTCGGATCCCTCTTCAGCACCCGCGGCCGCACCCAGACCGCGATGGCGAACGTCCGCCGCGACGCCACCGCCTACCTAGACGCCGAGTACACCGACGACCCCGCCGAACGCGAACGCATCTACCGCCGCCTCCTCAACTCCCGCGACCACATCATCGCCCTAGGCCCCAAAGCCAAACAGATCGTCAAAAACGAACCCGAACTCCTAGCCCTCTGCCGCCAAGCCGCCGCCACCCACGAATCCCAATCCCAACCCACCGGCACCCCACACCCCCACTAACCCACCCCCCCAATCCCACACCACCCGCATCCCCGGGTCGACCCGCACCACCCATATCCCCCGGCGGAACCCTCACCACCCAGCCGGATCACCCGGCCGGCCGACCCCACCACCCACATCCCCCGGACCCACCCGCACCCCCGGCCGACCCACGCCACCCACATCCCCCGCGCCCACCCTCACACCACCCGCACCCCAGCCGACCCACACCACCCGCACCCCCTCGGCGACCCGCACCACCTCCACGCCCAACCCAGCTAGACACACGAGGGCGACGTCCGCGCCTAGGTCGAGGACCGAGCCGAGGTCGAGGTCGAGGGGTCGAGAGGCGAGCGAGAGGCGTTCCGCTCCAGGTCCGGATAGGTCTCTCGCCCCCTGCGACTGGCGCTACGGGATCGGATGACCTATCCAGTTGAGGCGATGTCCGCGTCGCTCCAGGGGTTGAGTCGCGCCACGTCACCCCGTCGGGGGAAGAGCGGTTTCATCGCCCCACGGGTCGACGGGCTCCACATCACTTGGAGTCGGGACAGGCGTCTCTTCGCCCCACACATTGAGGCAGGTCACCTCGCCTGTCCGGGAATGGACGGCTCCATCACTCCATGGGCTGAGCGGGTCCACGCCACGTGGACTTTGGATAGAGGGCTCGTCACCCCAAGGATTGGCGCGGCCTGCGTTGTCTGGGGTGTGGCGAGGAGTGTCGCCGGGCTGGGGCCAGGCCCGGGCAGGACGGGGAGCCCCGCGGGTGCCGGGTGCCGATGCTGCCTCGGTTGGTGGCGGATCGGGTGGGGATGGTGGGCGGCCGCGGGCTAGGGAGAGGAGGGTGCGTCTGTTGGGTTCGGTCCAGGCGGGGCGGGTTACGGCGACGCGGTTGTTGGTGATCGTGAGGTTCCAATGGCCCTGGTGTACGGCGATGTGGTGGACCCTGCACAGGAGGACCAGATTCGACAGGCAGGTCGGGCCGCCTTCGAGCCAGGAGAGGAGATGGTGGGCGTCGCAGAAGATGGGTGGGGCGCCGCAGATGACGCAGCCCTTGTCGCGGTGGATGAGGGCTGTCCTTATCGGGCCGGTGACGAAGCGCTGCTCGCGGCCGACATCCAAGGGCTGACTGTCGGATCCGAGAACCATCGGGATGATGCCGCCATCGCAGGCGAGCATGCGCACGGCGGACGCAGACAGGCCGGTGCCATAGGTGAGATCACCGGTGGCATGCTTGCCGGCGTTGATGAGGTCGTCGAGGCCGATGGTGACGGTGATGTGTGGCTTGACTCCGCCGTTGGCCGGGAGGCCACCGGTCGCGGCGGCGGTGTGCAGGATGTTCGTTAGCGCGTCGGCCTGTCGCTTGTCGCGGGGACGTGGGTCGAGCTCACCATTGACGGTCTTGTGGGGCTTCGATCCGGCCAGAATCGCACCCGTGAACAGTTCTGCGTTCTCGGCGGCCAAGAAACCGTTGAACTTCACGCCGCCGTCGGCGTTGGTCATCCTGAGCGCCTCACGCTGCCGAGCCTTGTCCTCGGCGGGCTCTGAACCATCGGTGTCGAGCCGGTCCCGGACCTGGCTGCCGAGCTTGCGCAGGTCACCCGGCGCCAGATGCCGTCCGGCCTTCACCATCTCTTCTTCCGCAACCTGCAGAACCTCGACCGGGACCATCGCGCTCGCCGGGATCCGCTCCAACGCCTCCACGATCACCCGCGCCTGATCCACATGCAGCAACACCGGCAAAACCCCCGCGCTACAGCCGGATTCGCCGCACCCGCCAGGACCGCACTCGCACCCATCGGCCGCGTCGGACGCTCGGCATTCACACGGAGCGCCATCGCCGCACCGGCCACAGCCACACCCAACGCCATCCCCGGACCCGCCACAGCCACACGCAACGCCATCCCCGGATCCGCCACAGCCACACGCAACAGTGTCGGTGGGATGTTCGCAGTACTGGATGGTGCCGTCGGGGCTCGTTGCGGCGAACGGATCGGGCAGGGCTGCGGCGACCGTCGGATACTTGTGCAGAGCGGCTGCAAGATCGACCTTGCGGCGGGCGGCACCGGTGTCGAGGCGATAGCGATTCGCCAGGAACCGAGGAGTGTCGTGATCGCCGGCCCTTTCTGCATAGCCGGTCTCGTGCAGGCGGCCGACAAGCTGCAGTTCATAGCTGTCCAGCTGAGCGCGGGTTGCATGGACAGCGTCGAGTGTGGCGACGAGTTCGTCGTCGCCCATCAACACTGCCGACCGCAGCTCCACGAGATCCATGCCCACAACGTTAACGGCCTCGACCGACAGTTTCTGAGCAGCGATTCCCCTTGCACACAAGGGATTCCAGCGAGATGCGAGATTCGGCCGAGTTGTCCACAGACACGCCCACCCGACAACCACGAGTCCTCAATATCCGCCAAGTTATGCACAGCAAAATGTGACTTAGCAGACACGGGAAACGCGCTAGTCGTGGAGGCGGGCCTGGTGGCGGCGGGCTTTCAACCGGTTGCCGCAGGTCGACATCGAGCACCAGCGGCGCGCGTTGGCCTTGCTGCGATCGATCAGGAACAACCTGCATTCGTCCGAGTTCTCACACGCCCGCAGCCGCCCCCGAACCTCCGCCCACGCAAGCACCGCCCGAGCCGGAAACCGCGCGCCCTCAAGCCGCCACTGCACTCCATCGCCCGACACCGCAGGCACCTGCCGCACGTCAGCCAGGAACTTCTGCAAACTCCCCGCCGACGCCTCCCCCCGTACTACGGCCGCAACAGCATCCCGTACTTCGCGCGCAGCACCCGCCGGACCCGGAATTCCGTGCTCCCGAAGCCACTCGCCGGCACCGGAACCACGCAGCTCGTCGGTCGGCACACCGTCGACCATCGGCGCCGAGTTCAGCAGCTCCAGCAGCAGCGCCTCATCAGACATAACCATATTGGACATGTTGACAGGTTACACCCATCTGGTGTTAGCTATGGCGCTGTAACCAGATAACACATTCAAAGGGGTTAGAGATGACCGTGCACCACCGGACCGTCGAGGTCGAGGGCCACCAGATCTTCTACCGGGAGGCCGGTCCGGCCGACGCGCCGGTGCTGCTGCTCCTGCACGGTTTCCCGACCAGCTCGCACATGTTCCGCGACCTGATCCCGAAGCTGGCGGACAAGTTCCACCTGATCGCGCCGGACCACCTCGGCTTCGGGTACTCCGACATGCCGGCCGCTGACGAGTACGAGTACAGCTTCGCCAATCTCGCGGAGCTCACGACCGCCTTCACCGAGAAGCTCGGCCTCACGGCGTACGCGGTCTATGTCCAGGACTACGGCGCACCGATCGCCTGGCGGATGGCGCTCAAGCACCCGGAGCGGATCACGGCCGTCATCACCCAGAACGGCAACGCCTACGAGGACGGTGTCGTCGAGGCGATGTGGGCCGACATCGTTGCCTATGACGCCGATCCCACGCCGGAGAAGGGCGCGGCGGTGAACCAGATGCAGAGCGAGAAGATGGTGAAGTGGCAGTACCAGAACGGGGTCGCGGACCAGACCCTGCTCAGCCCGGACGCCTGGCAGCATGACCTCTCGCTGATGGCGCGACCCGGAGCGTACGCCGTACAGCTGGATCTGGCACGGACCTACCTGACGAACTTCGCGCTGTACCCGGAGTTCCAGGAGTACTTCCGGACCAGCCAGGTCCCGCTGCTCGCGGCCTGGGGTGAAGGCGACGAGATCTTCCCGCCGGCCGGCGCCAAGGCCTTCCAGCGCGACCTCCCCAACGCCGAGATCCACCTCCTCCCCAGCGGCCACTTCGCCCTCGAAACCCACGCCACCGAAATCGCCGCCCTGATCGACGACTTCCTCACCCGCGTCCTCCCGTAACACTCATCCTCGATGCCCGGCCCACCCCAAAGGCTCGTAGGGTGGGCTGGGTGAGTACGCGGGTGAGTAGCCGGAATGCGCGGTTTCAGGTGTGGCAGGCGTTGCTGGGGAATCGGAACAAGCGGCAGCGGGCCGGCGAGTTCCTGGTGCAGGGTGTTCGGCCGATCAGCATCGCGGTCGAGCAGGGCTGGCCGATCCGCGCGCTGATCCACGATGCGGACCGCCCGCTGTCCCGCTGGGCGCAGGACTTGTTGCGTGAGCAGCGCGGCGCCGAACGCGTGAGCATGGCCGCGGACCTGCTGGCCGAGCTGGGCGAGAAGGGCGAGACCGCGCCCGAGCTGATCGCCGTGATGGAGATGCCGCCGGACGACCTCGACCGGATCAAGGTCGAGCAGAACTTCCTCGGCGTGGTGTTCGACCGGCCGACCGGGCCGGGGAACATCGGCTCGATCATCCGGTCCGCCGATGCGTTCGGCGCGGACGGACTGATCGTCACCGGACACGCGGCCGACGTCTACGACCCGAAGTCGGTCCGCGCCAGCACGGGCTCGATCTTCGCGCTGCCGTCGGTCCGGGTCCCTTCACAGCGCGAGGTCATGGAGTGGGTGGCAGCCCGCCGTACGGAAGGCGTCCCGATCGTCATCGTCGGCACCGACGAGCACGGCACGGCCGACATCTTCGACCACGACCTCACCCAGCCGACCCTGCTCCTGATCGGCAACGAGACGTCAGGGCTCAGCGCAGCCTGGAAAGAGCTCGCCGACCAGCTCGTCCGCATCCCGATGACAGGTTCCGCGAGCTCCCTCAACGCGGCCAACGCAGCAACAGCAGTCCTCTACGAAGCCGCCAGGCAGCGTGCCCATTCGTTCAAGACGGGCAACGACTGAACGCTCTAACGTCAAAGCCATGACTGTCAGACCGCAACCGATGATCGCCGTGACGGACGTAGAGAAGAGCAGCGCCTGGTACTGCGTACTGCTGGGCGCGGCGAGCGGCCACGGCGGACCGGAGTACGAGCAACTCCTGGTCGACGGCGAGCTGATTCTTCAACTGCACAAGCTCGAAGCCGGTCATCACCATGGAACGATCGGCGCCCCGGATCTGCCGCTCGGCAACGGATTCGCCCTCTGGTTCGAGATCGACGACCTCGAACCAGTAGCCGCCCGCGCCCGCTCAGCCGGCTTCACCATCCAGACCGACCTCCACCACAACCCGAACGCCGATCACCAAGAACTCTGGCTCCGCGACCCGGACCACTATCTCGTCGTTCTCTCCGATCCTGCACCATCGCCTCACCGGCCTGCTACCTGATCAGCTCGGGCGGCACGGCCAGATCTGCCGTCCGGTAGAGCGCCTCCGGATCGTCGGGATCGGCGATCTGGTCCATCAAGGCATCGAACTCGGCACCGGCCTCGTTCCGGAAGGACGCCTCCATCCGGCTCCACTCGTCCCACGGCAGCATCTCGAGCTTGTTCAACGCCGCCAGATCGCGGATCGCATTGGCGCGGATCTCTCCCGCACCCCAGGCGAAGTCGACCCCGAGCACGCCGAAATGTTCGCCGTCCACCGCACCCGTCCGATACCAGCTCCACGCCTCACCACCGGTCCGGAACTCCTCCGGCCGCAGATCCTCCACCCGAGCCGGCCACTCGCGATCGAGATGCTCCAGATCGGTCCGGATCCAGTGGTCCTGTCCGGCCAGGCGATGCTCGACGATCCAGTGATCGACGTGCCGGCCTTCGACGAAGTACGCGCCGAACCCGCACCGCGCCCGGGCCGCAATCCCTTTCAGCCGCAACAGTGCCGTCCCGATGAGGGCGAAATGCCGGCAGGTCCCGACCACCCGGTGCTCCGGCGCCCGAGGCTCGGTCAGCGGACTTGGATCAAGCGCGACCAGAGCGTCGAGCAACGCATGCACCGGCCGAAGGTTCCGCTCGGCCAGCCGCTCGTCGGGAACCCCTGCCGCGACCGCATCATGAGGCTGGATCACCAGCGACTGAACCGCCCGGCACAGCGCGACCGGATCATCCGGCAGCCCATCGGCGAGCCGGAGCTGATCCGGCCGAAGCGTGGTGAGCGGACCGGGGCTGCTGTAATCGATCATGCCCCGACCCTAGACACCCCCACCGACAGAACTCGGCGCCCGAATTCCCTTGCCCACTTCGAATTCGGCCCCACCGACCTGCTCAGGCAGTGGCGATGATTTCGCCGTGGAGGAGGGAGAGCCAGGCGTCCGGGGTGGTGGACCATCGATGCCAAGCGGCCGAGATGCCCTGGAGGGTTGACTCCGGTACGCCGGCCGCCCGCGCCTGGTGAGCCATCGCGGACTCGAGGATCCGGTCGGCCCACATGCCACCCCACCACGCGCGGTCCTCGTTGTTGGCGAAGGTCCAATTGGTGGCAGTCGACTCGACGTTCTCGAAGCCCGCCTCCAGCGCCCATGACAGCAGGCGGCGACCGGCATCCGGCTCGCCTCCGTTGGCGCGCGCCAGTCGCTGGTAGAGCTCCATCCACTCGTCCAGCTCGGGCAGCAACGGATACCAGGCGAAGGCGCGGTAGTCCGAGTCGCGGGCGGCGACGATTCCGCCCGGTTTGCAGACCCGGCGCATCTCACGCAACGCCTGGACCGGATCGGCCACGTGCTGCAAGACCTGATGTGCGTGCACCACGTCGTACGAGTCGTCCGGCAGGTCCAGCTTGTGCACGTCGCCGACGACGAACTCCACCTCGACGTCGAGTTCGGCGAAGGTTGCACGGGTGATCTCGAGCGCCGACTCGCTGGCTTCGAGCGCAGTGGTCGGGCCGGGCTGGACCAGGCGGGCGAGGTCGGCGGTGATCGTGCCGGGACCCGCGCCGACGTCGAGCAACGACATGCCGGGACGAAGGTGGGTGAGCAGGTAGCCGGCCGAGTTCTCCGCAGTACGCCAGCGATGCGACCGCAGTACGGATTCGTGGTGGCCGTGCGTGTACACGTTGTTCATAGCCCGCCCTCTCGTCGTCATTGACCCGCTCAGAGTAGCTCTAAATCTTGCTTGATGAGACATATCATCTTGAATAGCAAGACACTCCTCTGGCTGCCGGAGAGGCCGGTGGTCCGACTGACGTGACCGAATATGGCCAGACCTGGGGTGGGTGGGCGGGCGAGCCTTGAGGCATCGAGAAACGACCTCAGGAGGAAGAAAGTGCTTGCCAAGGTATTCCCCATCAAGTTGAAGGACGGCAACCAGGCGAAGGCCGAGGAGCTAGTCCACGCCTTTGCGCCGCAGGGTCCCGGACAGGAAGAGGGCACGCTGTCGTTCCGGGTCTATCGTGACCCGGCTCAGCCCGACTACCTGCTGTTCGTGGAGCACTTCGCCGACCAGGCGGCGTACGACGCGCACACGGGTTCGTCGGCGTACAAGGAGCTCATCGCTGGGCAGTTCGCTGACCTGATCGTCGAGTTCGTCGAGATCGATCACGAGTTGCTGGTCAGCTTGTGACCATCGACCGTTCAGCACAGGCGCGCGCCTTCCAGGAGTTGCACAAGCAGCCGCCGCTGGTGCTGCCGAATGCCTGGGATCCGGGTTCGGCGCGGGCGATCGAGGCGGCCGGCGCTCAAGCGATCGCGACCACCAGTGCAGGACTCTCGTGGGCCGACGGAGTCACGGACGGCGGCGGACTCACCCGCGCGGCGGCATTGGAAGCACTGCGTCGCATCGTCTCGGTTGCCTCCGTGCCGGTCACCGCCGACATCGAGGGCGGGTACGGCGGGTCGCCGGCCGAGGTCGGCGAGACGGTGGCCGAGGTCCTGGAGATCGGTGCCGTCGGCATCAATCTCGAGGACAGCTCGGAGAAGGCGCTGATCGATCCTGACGCGCAGGCGGAGCGGATCGCGGCTGCTCGGGCCGCGGCGGATGCGGCCGGGATCGACCTCTGCATCAACGCGCGGATCGACACGTACTTCTTCGGCGATCCGGCCGATACGGTGAAGCGGGCCGCGCTCTACACCGAGGCAGGCGCGGACGTGATCTTCGTGCCGGGTCTGCTGGATCCGGTCGCGATCGGGGCACTCGTCCCGCAGCTCTCCCGACCGCTGAACCTGATGGTCGGACCCGGCGCACCAACCGTCCCGCAACTCGTCGAACTCGGCGTGACCCGGATCAGCATCGGCCCCGCCATCACCATCGGCGCCTACGGCCTCGCCGCCGGCGCAGCCGAAGAACTACTTGCCCACGGCACCTACAACCTCCTCAAGGCAGCCGTAGGCTACGGAGCCCACAACAACCTGCTCCACTGAACCAACCGAGCCCGGCCGCCGCTGCCTCCAAGGCACGGCGCGCCGCGCTCCGCCACCCACCACGGCCTCCCCCGACCCGAGCGGCCCTCCCACCCGCTATCCTGCGGCAACTCACCTCCAGGTGCATCGAGGCGAGTGCCCGCCACGGGCCGCCATCCCTCGTCCTGACGAGTCGGGGCTACGCGCTCTCGGGCACCGAGGCGTAGCGCGACCCATTGGGCCGCCTCCTCACTCACTCCATCGATCGCCGTCAGCGCAGCGATCAACTCCTCCAACGGCGCACAGGCTTCCAGCGACAGGTTGCCTAGAGCAACTTCACTCGCCAGCGCCTTGATCGTCCGGGCAACCTCGTCCGGTACGCCGTACAGGCTCGCTCCCGCCACCAATTCCGCCGCCGGGAACGCATGCGTCAACCCGAAGCCCAACCCCTCGGCGGTCAGCCCCACCTCCTCGACCAAGCGCATCAGCACCTCACGCCCATCCGTCGACGTCAGCCCCGGATGATGCGCAACAACCGCTTGAACAGCCGCTTCGAACGGCCCCCAGGCACCAGGAACTCGCACCCCCGGTCGCGCCTGGATCAGCGGACCGATGACCGGATCGCCCGCCAGTTGCGCAGTCGCCAGCACCGGCTCGGTCGACAACCCGACCAGACACCCGGCTCGCTCCACAACGTGAATCGCGCCTTCCCAATAAGGCAGATGAGCCGTCAGCAGCAGGTGATCGACCCCGCCCGGCCCAATCTCCAGCATCCCGAGATCACCGTCCAGCGCGATCGACCGGCGATAGACCCCGTCGATCACCGACTCCACTCCCGGCACCGCGTTCCGCGCGAGGAATCCGGCCATCGCTTCCCAGTCGTACGGCGGCGTGAACGGCATACGTAGTACGAGCCCGCCGTCTGCCGTCAGCCGATCGGTACGCCGGCGCCGGTCGCGAAGCTCACGCGGCGTCGCACGGAACACCTCCCGCATCGCCCGGTTGAACTGCCGAAGACTGCCGAACCCGGAAGCGAACGCGACATCCGCGATCGTCAACTCCGAGTCGTCCAGCAATCGCCGGGCGAAGTGCGCCCGCCGCGACCGCGCGAACTGATCCGGCGTCACCCCGAGATGGTCGTTGAACAACCGCCGCAGATGCCTCGCCGAGATCCCCAGCCGCATCCCGAGCGCAGCCTCATCCGCCTCGTCCAACGCCCCGGCGATGATGAACTGCACCGCCCGGCAGACCAGCTCGGGCGCATCGTCCGCCACGGTCCCGGCGACCCGATACGGCCGGCATCTGAGGCAGGCGCGATACCCCTCCGCCTCCGCCGCGGCCGCCAACTCGAACGTCCGCACATTCTCCGCCAACGGCTTGGCCCCACACCCCGGCCGGCAGTAGATCCCTGTCGTCCGCACCGCCGAATACGTCGTCACAAGCTCTCACCCCACCGCACAAACGTTAGAGACGCCCACCGACAGTTCCCGTCGGGCAGTCTTACAGGGTTAGGGTGCGTCGGTGCGTTCGAAGCCGATGCTTGTGGTGATCAGTGGGCCGCCGGGGACGGGGAAGACGACGCTCGCCCACCAGGTGGCGAACGCGATCGGCTGTCCGGCGATCTGCCGCGACGAGATCAAGGAAGGGATGGTCCACGCGACCCCCGGCTTCGTAGCGAGCAGCTCCGACCCGCTCAGCCTGCGCACCCTCTCGACCTTCTTCGACGTCATCGGTCTGCTGATCGGCCGCGGTACGACGGTCGTCGCCGAAGCCGCCTTCCAGGACCGCCTCTGGCGCCCCGGCCTCACCCCACTCATCGGCCTGGCCGACCTACGCATCGTCCAGTGCACGGTGGACCTCGACGTCGCCCTCGACCGAATCGCCACCCGCGCCGCGGGCAACCCCCTCCGCCAGGCCCACGAGTCAGAAGCCCCCGACCTCGAAGCCCACCGCCGTACGCACACCGCTTTCGACCCGATCACCCTCCCGGTCCCCACCCTCCCCGTCGACACCACCGTCGGCTACAACCCGCCCCTCGCGGACATCCTCACTTTCCTGACCCGCTGAGCGAGTACGTAGTACGGGAAAGGTCTGGCGGCGTTTCGATTCTCTGACTAACGTCAGGGAATCGACGAGCTAAGGGGATGGACGATGGAGCAGGCGGAACTTCAGAAGCGGTTCGCGGAGCTGACGTGCGCACATGTTGCCGACGCTTGTCTGCGGTTGCAGCTTCCGGTGCGGACGGTTTCGCTGACAGCGGTCTTCCCGGCCAGGATCGCGGGGCGCGTGCTGCCGGTGAAGCATGTGGGCAGCACCGACATCTTCCTCGAGGCCTTCGACTCGGCGGAACCTGGCGACGTACTGGTCGTCGACAACGAAGCTCGTCGCGATGAAGCCTGCGCGGGCGACCTGGTTGCCGCAGAAGCCCAAGCGGCAGGGTGTTCCGGACTCGTCCTGTGGGGCCAGCATCGCGACACCGTCGACATCATCGCCGTCGGCCTGCCCGTCTACAGCCTCGGCGCGATGCCGACCGGCCCGCTGAGTCTCCGGCCACTCCCCGCCGACGCCCTGGAGCGCGCGACCATCAGCGAATGGACAGTCACCCGCGAAGACGTAGTACTGGGTGACGAGGACGGCATCGTCTTCATCCCCGCCGACCGCGTCGACGAACTCTTCATCCTCGCCGAGCAGATCCGCGACACCGAACGCCACCAGTCCGACCTGATCAAAGCCGGTACCACGTTGCGCCGGCAGCTCAACTTCGACGCCTACCTCGCGGCACGCGCCGAGCGCCCCGGCCTGACCTTCCGCGAGTACCTCCGCGGTATCGGCGGCGCCATTGAAGAGTGACATACGCTCAGGGGATGCCTGCTGACATCTCCGCGGCTTCCGCGGGTACCTGGAAATTGGGCGATCTCACCGTCAATCGACTGGGCTTCGGCGCCATGCGCATCACCGCGAATCCGGATCGCGAAGTAGCGATTCGGGTACTGCGCAGGGCCGTCGAGCTCGGCGTGAACCACATCGATACCGCTGCGTTCTACATGTCGCCGGGCGGCACGCTCCGGGTCGGGGACGGCCCGCAGCGGTTTGCCAACGAGCTGATCCGCGACGCGCTCACGCCGTACGCGGATGAACTCGTCATCACCACCAAGGTCGGCCCCGGCGTCGACGAACGTGGCTTCTACAACGCGACCACCGCGGCCGAACTGCGCCAGCAGGTCGAGGAGAACCTGCGGCAACTCGGCCGCGACCACCTCGACATCGTCAACCTGCGGATCATGAAGAAGCCCGGCGAGGAGATCACCGAACGCTTCGGCTGGCTCGCCGAACTCCGCGACGCCGGGCTGATCCGCCACCTCGGCATCTCCAACGTCCGCCCCGACCACCTCGACGAGGCCCAGGCGATCGCGCCGGTGGTCTGCGTCCAGAACAGCTATGCCCTCGACACCTATCGCGACGACGACGCCTTCCTCGCGCTGTGCGGCGAACGCGGCATTGCCTACGTCCCGTTCTTCGCAATCGCCGGCGCCGAACGCGAAGGCGGCCCGGCCGTCGACCACACCAAGGCGGTCGAGAAACTCGCGGCCGCTTATGACGCGACGCCTGCCCAGATCCGCCTCGCCTGGACCCTCCACCAGGGCGACCACGTCCTAGCCATCCCCGGCACCGGCAACCCAGCCCACCTGGAAGAAAACATCGCCGCCGCCAATCTCCAACTCACCCCGTCGGACCTAGCAACCTTGGCCTAACCCTCCTGACACCGGCATCGCCTACCGTGGGTGATGCCGGTGTCACAGCCCGAGGAGGAGCCATGCGGGTTCGATTGCTGATCGCCGGAGTCGCAGTAGCTGTCGTCGTGGGCGGCGGCCTGCTCGTGGACAACCGCAACGGTGCGGCACTGGACGCCGCTGGCGGCGTGGCGACAGGCCTCGGCAAAGCCCACAAGGGCGACGACGTCTACTTCTGGGTGCCGCTGCCGACCAACCGATCGGGACGAGCCCTCGAACTCGTCGCCGTCGAGCCCGATCACACCTCGACCGGATTCGAGTTCGCCGAGGCCCGGATCTACGACAAGGACGACTTCCCCGGCGGCAATCCGGTCGGCCTGGTGGCCACCGCGACAGGCCCGGACTTCACGAAACTCAGGTCCACGCCGGTGGCCGGCCGACGGATCCCTGCCCACGCCGATCTCGGCGATCTGATCTACCTGCATTTCCGCATCACCGGCGAGCAGTGGCCGCTCACCTCGACAGGCGTGCGGGTCAGCTATCACCGAGGACTGCGGGATCACACTCAGATTCTCGAATCGAATTTCTCGGTCGGCGACTCACCCAACCCGTAGGGCGGTGGCTTCTCGTACTGCGGGGACTATTTCTTCCGACCAGCGCTTGAGGGTTTGGTCGAAGGGCTCGGGGCCGGTCGGGAAGAGGGTGAAGCCGGCGGCGCCGTGGTCGAGAACTGCGCTGGTGAGTTCCTCGATCCATTGGTCCGGGGAACCGCCGATCCAGCGGCCGTCTTCGTTTCGCGGGTTGGCGCGCGGCCGGGCGGTGATCGCGCCGGGGAAGTTGTAGATGGTGGCGATCTCGGACGGGTCGCGGCCGGCCGCGGCAGCTGCCTCGTCGATGATCGCGCGGGATCGCCGGTAGGGCTCGCTCAGCCAGTCGGCTGCGTGGCCGGGGATCCAGCCGTCCGCCTGGCGACCTGTTGCCGCAAGCGACTTCGGCCCAACGGATCCGGTCCAGATCTCCGGCGCCTGGATCGGTGAGGGCGCGAGGTCCTTCACCGGGTAGTGGGTGCTGGCCGAAACAGCCGGTCCGCCGCCGGAGAGTTGGCGGATCAGGATCATCGCTTCCTCGAACGCCTCGACCGCCTGCGCCGGGGTCAGCCGCGGAACGCCCATCGTGGTGATCCGATCCCACGCGCCACCTGCCCCGAGACCGAGGATGAACCGGTTGCCAGACATCGCGGTCAGCGTGGACGCAGTACGGGCGAGCATCGGGGCCGGGCGGAGCGGCAGGTTGGTCACGTTCACGAAGCCGGCGATTCTTTCGGTCCGGCCGAGCAGATATCCGACCATGGCGTAGCCGTCCAGGCGCTCGGCCAGGTAGGGATGATCCGAAGTCGAAAAGTGGTCAAGCCCGTCCCGGTCCGCCTGCTCGACGAGCCGCAGGATGTCGGGTAGCTCGCGGAGTTCTGCCGGTGAGCCATATCCGAAGCGCACGTTCATGGGTCTGCCTCCTTGCGTAGATACTTCGTACATCTAAATAGTAGACCTACGAACTATTAGGAGGCCGAACAGTCCGGTCTTCGGACTACAGTGGAGGGGTGGTGACCAAGACGACGAGCGACACGGAACTGGTCGGTTCCCTGGTACGGCTGATGCACGTACTCCAGGACCTGTACGCCGAGACGAGCCGGCCGTTGGGGTTGACTCCCCAGCAGGCACACCTGATCTGCGTACTACTCGACGGCCCACTCGGCATGACCGAACTCAGCCGGATCATGAGCATCGAACGCTCGAGCCTCACCAGCATGGTCGACCGCCTGGAACGCCGCTCCCTGGTAGCCCGCTCCGCCGACCCATCCGACCGCCGCGCCTGCCACATCGCCCTCACCGACGACGGCCGCACCCTCGCCAACCAGGCCCACAACGCCTACACCACCCGCGTCGAAGCCCTCACCGCAGACCTGTCCCCCACCCACAAAACCCATGTCCACACCGCCCTCACCCGCATCCTCCCGCCAATCGCCTGACGCCTGCCTCCGAGGATGCGTGGGTCGCGCCCTTCGGATGCGACGGCTGACACTTAGCGGGTGAAGGCGGGAGTCGCGGAGGCGGTGTGGGTTCGGCCGGCCGCGGAGGCGTGGGCCGCACCCCTTCGGATAAACGACTGCTGATGCCTAGTGGGTGAAGGTGAAGAGGGTCGCTGGGGCGGGCGTGGGGTTCGGCCGGCCGGTGTAGCGGTGGGCGCCTACGCCGATGACGTGGTCTGCTGGACCGTGGAAGGATTCCTCGGTGAAGCCGTTGGCGGTGAACCATGAACGGATGGTCGGGGTGAGATCGGGGGCTTCTCGGTGGCGGGTCCAGATCACCAGGGCGTCCGGGTTGCACATGCCAGGCAGGGCTTCGATCGTGGTGCGGATGTCTTCGTCGCTGACGTTGCCGAAGATGCCCGCCATCAGGAGCAGATCGGCTGGCACGGCACCTTCGTAGGAGGCGATCTGCCCCGCGTCGACCTGGCGCACCGAGATCGCGGGGAACTCCGCCGCAGCCGACCGAGCCCGCGCAACGTTCGCTTCGTCGTACTCGAGCAGCGTCGCCGTGACCCGCTCCGAGTCGCCGCGATCCCGCAGTACGCCCATGAGGTCTCGACCGTCGCCAGCACACGCGCTGACCACGCGGACATCGCGCGGCGCGGTCCGGTCCAGCCACTCCCCGATCAGTCCCTGAATGATCCGCAACCGCTTGGACAAGCCGGACTCCGGGTCGTCGTACGCGTTGTGCCAGGCGTTCCAATCAGTCGTCACCTGCCCGAGAGTAGCGATCCTCACCGACAAGACTCGTGCGTCCGTCGGACCAAACGATCAGCCCCGTGCGCCCGGGCCGACGACGAAGCCAGCTGAGCGCTTGCGTCCCGTGTGCGAAGGCAGTCGTCGCCTCGATATCCACCCACGTGAGTGAATCGCCGACGACAGTGACCGAAGCGATCCCGTACGCCGGGCGCCCGGTCCGCGGGTCGACGATGTGGGTGCCGCGGTGGCTCGTTCCGGAGGTCGCGACGGCACCGGTTCGCAACGGCACCGCAGCGACGATCCGGCTCGGATCGAACGGATCCTCGATGCCGATGGACCACGGCAGCGCGCCGGGATCGAGGGTGCGCGCGACCATGTCACCACCGGCGGAGAGGCAGTAGTCGGTGTCCACCAGGTCGTCGAGATAACGCAAGGCCGCGCGCTCGACCGCCCAACCCTTGACCACCCCGGTTGGATCGAACACCAATCCGGCGTCGGATGGCAGGTAGACCGAGAACGCGCCGTCGGACGCTTCAACCGCCTGGTTGGCAAGTTCGAGCACTTCGCTCACCTCCGGCGGGCAGTCCGGCAAGCCGATCTCGTCGCGCCCGAGCCGAGAGATGAACGAGTCCGGCCGGTAGGTGCTGAACACCCGGTCGACTTGACGCAATTCGTCGACAACGGCGTCCCACGTACTCCGTGCGCTCGCATCCCGGGAGTGCTTGCCACGCAACGCGAGGCTGATCGGCATGCCCATCGCATGCTCGACGTACCGTCCCATCGGCGCGTTCACAGGCCGGCCTTGTCGAGAGCGGACTGCAGGGATCGGAGATAGCCGTCGCTGGTCACGGTGGCGCCGCTGACCATGTCGATGGCAGCGCTCTGTTTGCTGAGCGTCTCGTCAATGAGCACCGGCAACGCGTACGCGTTGATCTGCTGATCCCGGCCGTTCCCGTTCGGATACTGCGGGACGGAGACATTCGTAATCTTGCCCCCGGCAACAGTAATCTCAACCGCGACCGGCCCCCACTGCGTATCCGCAACATCCCCCTGAACCGTCACCGCCGCACCGCTCGGCGCGGGCGTGGGAGAAGGTGGCGAACTGGGCGAGGGAGTGGTCGAGGTGTTGTCTGCCGGGCTCTGCGCACCTGAACCGGTGGCAGGGTCGGCGGAGCCGATCACGGCGGGAGCGCTGGTGACTCGCCCGGAGGTCGAGGTGTGATAGCCGAACAGCAGCACGACGACGGTGATCGTACTGAGGAGCCAGACTGCGATGCGTTTCATCGGATCACCACGTGAAGTTCTCGAGGTGGATTCGATCGGCGGGTACGCCGGCCGAAAGTGCTGCACGACAGAAGGATTCGGTCCACGGATCTGGTCCGCAGACATAGACATCCCGCTCGGCGATATCGGGGATCCAGGTCCGCAGCGCCGTCACGTCATCAAGGTGATCGGTGCCGTGACCGAGCCAGGAGTCGGATGCTCGACGGTGACCGGGTAGCAGCCCAACGACGAGTCCGCGCTGGTCGGCCAGTGCCCGGAACTCCTCCACGAAGAGCGGCGTAATCGTGTAGCGCTGGATCAGAATTGCTTCTCCTGGGCCGTATTCGAGTCCTTCCGCCAATGCGCGCAGCGGCGTGATCCCAACACCGGCACCGATGAGCGCCACTCGGCGACCTGTTCGAGCTCGAGCCGAGAGCCGGCCGTACGGACCTTCCACCAGCACAGGCGTACCGGGTTGCAACGTGCGGAGCGCTCCGCTGTTGTCCCCCAGCGCCTTCACCGAGATCCGAAGCCCCTGGCCGTCTGGTGCGGCCGAGAGCGAGTACGGATTGCCCCTGGTCCACCCTGCACGGTCGAGAAATCGCCAGGTGAGGAACTGGCCCGCCTCCGCACCGAGTTGATCCAGGCGTCGTCCAGTGACGTATACCGACACCACGCCGTCGCCCTCGTCCGCCACCGAAGCCACCCGCAGCCGGTGCCGAGCACTGTTGACCAGTGGCGCTCCGACCCGCCACACCAGTACTGCAGCTGCCGCGAGTCCCCAGACCGTCCACCAGTAGGCCGTCACTGCGGGTGAGCTGACGAACTCCTGACCGGTCCACAGCTGATGAGGAAGCGCGAGCCCCACACCGAGGTACGCGTAGAGGTGGAGCAGGTGCCACGACTCGTATCGCAGCCGACGACGTGCTGCCCGCACGCTGGTCACGACGCTCAGCACCAGACACGCAGTACCGGCTAGTGCCAGCAGGACTCCGGGGTAGTCGGTGATGAGGTCCCAGAAGGTACTGGGGATCTTCCCGAGGCTCCCGGCGGCATATCCCCACGTGATCAGCACCAGGTGCGCGACCATGAGGTTGAACGAGGTGAACCCGACGACCCGGTGCATCCGCAGTGCCCGATCTTGGCCGAACGCATGCTCCAGCATCGGCACGCGAGCGATCAGCAGGACCTGCACCAGGAGCAGATCCGAGGCATACAGACCGGTGAGCCGACCGAGCGAGGTCAACCCGCTCTCCCAGCCGTTCAGCTGTTGGATGCCGCGCCCCGCTACCCACCAATAGGTGACGACCAACAAACTCAGCCACAGCACAGCCCCGGCTGCCACCCGCACGCCCGCATCGAACCGAGCCCGCCGCCCCGGCAACTCGTGCCGACTCCGACGCCGCCCAGCCGACCCGCCACCAGACGATTGGCCACGTGCCCGACCGCCATCCAGTTGGCGACCGACCTGTTGCCGGCCACGCGGCACCTGACCGGATACCTGCTGCTGACTCGGCGACTGACGGACGCCCGGTTGGTGACCGGGCAGTAGCTGATGGGTCGGCGGCGGTTGGTGTTGTGGCGTCGGCGTACGGGGTGGTGGTGCGGCTGTACGCCTTACGTCGGCTGTCGTGTCCATCGAGGCCCCCTGCGGAACGGTGATTCCTCGATGGTTCACGGACTTGCTGAGACCACGGCCCGCGCAAGCTGTGAGCTTCCTGTGTGTTTCCCCGAACGTCCATCAGCCCGCCTTGGGGAAGGCAGCCCGGAGTACGGGCTGGTTGACGATGTAAGCGCTCGGCGCGAGGGCCAGCGCACCCGCGATCTGCAGCGCGACGAACCACGACGGCAGGGCGGCCGCGCCGAGGGTGTCGATGGCGATGACGGCGATCGGCACGACGATCGAGATGATGCAGACCCGGATGTAGGCAGGTCGCGATCCCCGGGCGGCGAGACCGGTCAGCCAGTAGGCGGCGACGGCGCTGGCGAACATTCCGCCGGCCCGGCCCCACATGAATGAGGTCACCTCGTGACCGGTGGCGGCCAGGCCCCCGACGCCGAGTAGAACAGCGAGGCTGAACGCGCCGTACAGCCTGACCAGGTGCTTGATGTTGCCAAAGGCATCTTGCGTTTTCATGGCTCTTCCTCCGCGTTTGGTTGTGTGCCTTCAAAGCTAGGAAGAACAGACGTGGTGCGACGATGGGTCTAGCCGCACAGAGGGGTGGGGCTAGCCCTACTTCTGCTCCGATTCGGCAAGAACGGGGCTCTGTACGGTGCAAAGTGGACGCATCGAACCGGAGGCAGAAGTCGGAGGAGCGTCATGAGGCAGGTCGGGGCATGGGTGGCGAAAGCAGGCCAGGGGTTTGCTCGAGCGTGCCTAGTACTGGTCGTCACGCTGCTGGTCCCTGCCGTGTGGGCCGCCGCCGTCGGAGTGGCGATCTGGTGGGGCGGGAATCCTTTCTCCTGGACGGCGCCGTTCGTGTTCGCGTGTATCGGCACCTTCGTCCTGGCCCGGCCGGTCAGCCGGATGGCCCGCTCATTGGTCGCGCGGTGGACCGGGATCGTCATCCCTGGTGGGTATCTGGAGCCGGCGCCGATCGTGCGGATGTCGACCGGGTACTGGTGGAACGGGCACTCCTATTCGCGCTCGCTCAAGGAGGCTCAGGAGGAGCAGGACAGACGGATCCGATGGCGGGATCCAGCGGCCTGGCGCGATCTGCGGTTCGTGGCGATCGCGGCCGTCACCGCCGCCCCGGCCTCTGTTGTCCCGCCTGCGGGGCTCGTGGTCGCAGTGCTCGGATTCGGTGTGGGTTCGTTCGCGCTCGGAGCACTCAGCCTGGTGATGGCGGTCGTCAGTGCTCCCTACGCGTGGCTCGTGCTCGAACCGGTAGCCGTTCGTTTCCTCGGCGGGTCGGCTGCGAAACTGCTGGCGGATCGGGTTGACGAGCTGACGGCTCAGCGGGCGGATACGACGATCGCGCAGGCAGCGGAGATCCGCCGGATCGAGCGCGATCTGCACGACGGCGCGCAGGCTCGGCTGGTTGCGCTCGGCCTCGCCCTGGCGACCGCGGAGAAGCTGATGGAAACCGATCCCGCCCGAGCCAAGGAACTCATGCGAGAAGCACGGGCCGGCGCCGCCTCCTCCTTGACCGAGCTCCGCGAGCTGGTCCAGGGCATCAACCCGCCGGTGCTGAACGAGCGAGGGCTCGTGGACGCAATCCGGGCCTTCGCTCTGGACAGCCCACTCGAAGCGGAGGTCAGCGCGACTGGTGAGCTCCGCCTCGACCCGCCGATCGAGTCCGCCCTCTACTTCGGAACCGCCGAGCTCGTCACCAATGCGGCCAAACACGCCCAGGCGACTCGGGCGCAGATCTCCGTTGTGCGTAAAGACACCGACATCGTGGTCGAGGTGGAAGACGACGGACGCGGCGGCGCCGGCGTACGGGCGGGTGGTGGGCTGGACGGACTACGCCGCCGGCTCGCGGTCTTCGACGGCACGCTGGAGGTCGACAGCCCGGTCGGTGGTCCGACCCGAGTCAGGATGGTGGTGCCATGCGAGTCGTTGTAGCCGAGGACCTCTACCTGCTCCGCGACGGGCTGGTCCGGCTGATCGAAGCCTTCGGGCACGAGGTTGTCGCGACGGCCGCCACCGGGCCTGAGACGCTCGACGCGCTGCTGAAGTGGCGGCCGGACGTTGCCGTGGTCGACGTGCGGATGCCGCCCACGCAGTCGGACGAAGGGTTGCGGGTTGCGCTCGCGGCACGTCGCGAGGTGCCGGGTTTGCCGGTCCTGATCCTGTCGCAGCATGTCGAGCAGCTCTATGCTCGCGAATTGCTTGCCGACGGCACCGGTGGCGTCGGGTATCTCCTCAAGGAGAGTGTCTTCAACGCGGACCAGTTCATCGACGCACTGGAACGCGTCGCCGCCGGCGGTACGGCGATGGATCCAGCTGTCATCGCCAAACTGATGTCCAGCGGCACCTCGACCCGGCGACTCGACGGGCTCACCGAACGCGAGCACGAGGTCCTCGCCCTGATGGCGGAAGGCCTGTCCAACCAGGCGATCTGCCAACGGCTCTTCCTCAGCGAAAGCGCCGTCGGCAAACACACCACATCTCTGTTCACCAAACTCGGCATCACCGACGACGACTCCAGCAACCGGCGGGTGCTGGCAGTCCTCGCCTACCTCAACGCGCCCTAGGCTTTGGCAGCCAGATACAGGCGAAGAACGGTGTCGTAGTCGATGGACGCACCCTCGACATCCTCCTGGCCGGAGGTCACCAAGATGATCCGAGGATCGCTGAGCTCCACGCCGTACTTCGTCTTTGCGAACGCACGGTTGTCGGCATTCGAGAAGAATTCCTTGTACTGCGTAAGTCGCGCCTGCCCATCGGAGGACGAGCGGCGACGCTTCTTGCCGTCCTTCGCCGTCTCCAGCAGCGGCAGCGCGAAGTCGCCGACGATGTGGCTGCCGTTCTCGCGTTCGAGGATGAAGTCGGGCGTCAGCGTCGTACCGTCATCCGCTTCGAGGACCGGCTCGCGGATCAGCTGGGTCGCGTCGAAGGCCGACACCAGGATCTCTTCGTGCTGCTGCAGGAACTCACCGACAGTCGTCTTGTGCAGACCCTGGTGGAAGGTGCTCCCGAACGGGTCCGCCTTGAGCAACTGCTCGAGCTCGCCACGCGGTACGGCGAAGGTGCCGACCGGGTCGATGTGCGGTGCCTCGTTGACCAGGTTCTGCAGGAAGTTGCGGTACTTGTCCGCCGGCTCCGATCGGTGGATCGCGATCGCCAGGAACGTCCAGTGCAGTCGCTCGTCCGACGCGAGCAGCACCCGGTGGAGCACCGAGTAGTTCCCCGGCGCGAACTGCAGCAGCTTGCCGTCGCCCGTGCCGACCAGCTCGCGGCCGACGAGACCCTCGGCACTCGGGTAGTCGCTTCGCAGTACGGAACGTCCTGCCTCGGTCGCGATGGTCGCGTCCTGGTAGACATCGGCTTCGCGCAGGATCACGACGGGCTTGGAGCCGGCCGCGTCCGCGAAGTACTGGTCGATGCCGACAGCCTTCTGGCGCCGTACTTCGAGCGACCGGTACTCGCGGGTCACGCCGGTGAGCTCCAGGATGTTCCAGTCCGGCGTCTCGGTCAGCACCATCGTCCGCGGGTAAAGCAGCGGCCCGGGCAGCTCACGGGAGTGACTCGTCGGCAGGTGCTCACTCACACTCCGCAGGTGCTCGCCCCAGAACTGCCCATTCACCTTGACGAACTCGGTGGGTTTCATCGCCTGCGTCTCCTACCTAACAGTCAGCCAACTCCGACGTGAACATCCAACCCCGCCCCGGCCACCGCCTATTCCCCGGCACGGCGCGTCGCCCGCCACGCCACGCCACGACCAGCAACGGCACCTGCGGCACGCCGTACAGGACATGAAACACCTAGTGCCGCACCGTCCGCTCCGGATCGAACGCCAGAAACGACAACGGCAGGCACACAAAACAGCCCCTGACCTGCATCTCTGCAGGTCAGGGGCTGAATTAGCTCCTGTGGCGGGTGCAGGGTTCGAACCTGCGTAGGCATAAGCCGACAGATTTACAGTCTGCTCCCTTTGGCCACTCGGGCAACCCGCCAGGGTGCTGCTGGTCCGCGGACCGGCGTGAGAGACGATACAACAGACAGTGCCCCTCACAGCAAATCGGAAAGGAACTGCCCATGGCTTCGGAGTCCTCCTTCGACATCGTGAACAAGGTCGATCACCAGGAGGTGGACAACGCCGTGAACCAGGCGGCGAAGGAGATCAGCCAGCGGTTCGACTTCAAGAACGTCGACGCGGCCATCAAGCTGACCGGCGAGACGATCGACATGCAGGCGAACACCGAGGAGCGGGTGAACGCCGTCCTCGACGTGCTCAAGGACAAGCTGGTCAAGCGGCAGATCTCGCTGAAGGGTCTGGATGCCGAGGAGCCCAAGCTGTCCGGCAAGATCTACAAGATCACCGCGTCGATCAACGCCGGCATCACCCAGGAGAACGCGAAGAAGCTCTCCAAGCTGATCCGCGACGAGGGGCCGAAGGGTGCCAAGGCGCAGATCCAGGGTGACGAGCTGCGGGTCTCCAGCAAGAGCCGCGACGATCTGCAGGCGGTCCAGGCGCTGATCAAGGGCCAGGATCTCGACTTCGCGGTCCAGTTCGTCAACTACCGCTGACCCGGACAGCAGTGACCGAAGTCACTGCTGTCCCGAGCGGCTGAGGCCGAGTCGGTGCTCCCGAGCGGCTAGCCGAGGCGGGTTAGGTGGGGCCAGAGGGTTGACCACGGTTGGCGGAGTTGGCAGATCCAGATGGGCTTGCCTTTCTCGCGGGTGGGGGTTGGGGCCTCGACGGTGCCGGCCTGGGTCAGGACCGCGCACCCTTGCCTGGTCCATTCCGGGACGTCTTCAGAGCCGGTACGCCGGGAGCCGTCGACCACGATTGCGATGTCGGCGGAGTCCGGCGGCGGGCCCCAGTAGCCGAAGCCGTTGTGGCCGCTGTACGCCTGCGGCAGCCCGCGAGACGGCCCGAAGCGCTGGAGCGCTGAGGCCTGGCCATAGCTGTAGGCGTAGATGACCGCGCGGGATCGCTCGGCGGGGGTCAGTTGGTGCATCGCCCGCGCGACCGAGTCGGCCAGCTCGGGCCAGCCGATCTGGCTGCGGGCCTGGTCGACGGTCAACGCGTTGCCGTAGGAGACTGCCGCGCGCTCCGGCAGCAGCGGCAGGCCGAGCGGCGCGGCGATCAGAAGCGAGAGACCGAGTACGCCGTACAGGGTCAGTGCTCGCCGGCTGGAGCGCATCCAGCGGTCTGCGGCGATCCCGAAGCCGGCGAAGACCGCTGGGTAGGCGCTGGCCAGGTAGGTGGCTTTCCCGCCCGTGGCCATCAGCAGGGCTGCGAACGCGATGAAGGTGACGGCGAAGACGCGGCACTGGCGGTTGCGCCAGAGCCAGACGCCTCCTGCGACGCAGAGCGGTAGCAGCAGGGGTCCGACGACCACCTGGTACGGCAGGAGGCCGAGTGAGCCGCCCTGGGCAGCCTGCTCCCGCAGCGCCGACGCCATGGTCAGCTGGGGCCAGTCGTGGTTGGCCTGCCAGAGCAGGTACGGCGTCCAGAACCCCAAGGCCACCAGGCCTGCCACGAGGAACCAGCGGCTGTAAACCAACCGCCGCGGGCCGACCAGAATCAGAGCGACCAATGCTGCGAAGACCCAAAGGGCCAGCGTCATCTTGTTGAGCAGGCCGACGCCCAGGACGACGCCAATGACTAGCCAGAGCCGGGAATTGCCAGTACGGATCAGGCGGCACAAAAGCCAGCTCAGAGCCGCTACGAAGGTCAGGTCGGTAGTGCTCGTTCCCAGTACGTGTCCGGTGATCAGCACCATCGTCGAGCAAGAGAACGCCCCTGCAGCGAGCAGCTCAGCTCTGCGCGAGCCACCCATCTCCCGGACGAGCAGAGCCACGAACAAGACGGTCAGCACCGTGCAGACGGTCGCAGGGATCCGCAGTGCCCAGACCTCGCCAGGTGCCAGCGCATTGCCGAGCCGGGCCAGCAGCGGGGTCAGCGGCGGTTGGTCCGGGTACCCCCAGGCTGGGTGCTGGCCGGAGACCAGGAAGTACATCTCGTCGTGGTAGTACCCGTAGCGGTTGCTGAGCAGGGTCAGCACAGTCGCCAGCCCGCCGAGCAAGGCCAGCAACGGGCGGTTGCGATCGGACTCGCGACGAACCGGCGCGGAGAGCCCGACCTCTTCGGATGCGGTCGCCAAGGAGCTCATGGTTCCAAGCGTTGGGGCCGGCGCTATATCCGTGGCATACCGGTGGCGCCGGGGCTAGCGTTCATCGCATGTACGAGCTGATCCCCGTGGCAGAAGCACCCGAGCTGGACGAAGAGGCCGAGCAGCGGTTCGTGGAGGACTGGCCGGAATTCATCTTCCACGATGCGGGCGTCGCGCCGTACCGGGAGCGCCGGGTCGAGTACTTCCACGACTGGGAGTTCTACCTGGTGACCAGCGACGAGCGACGGCTGATCGCGGGCTGCTGGGGTGTGCCGATCGCGTGGGACGGCACGGTCGAGGATCTTCCGGGCGGGTTCACGGACTCGCTGGCTCGTTCGGTCGACTCGTACGAAGCAGGGGTACAGCCGAACACGCTGGTACTGATGGCCGCGGCTGTGCGCAACGACGAGCAGGGCAAGGGGCACGCCGGGCGGGTGATCACCGCGCTCAAGGAGCAGACGCTGGCCGGTGGTCTCACCCGGATGATCGCGCCGGTGCGGCCGACGTCGAAGTCGCAGTACCCGTTGATCGACATCGCCGAGTTCATGACCTGGACCCGTGACGACGGGCTGCCACTGGATCCCTGGCTGCGAACCCATGTACGCCTCGGCGCAACCTTGCTCGCGCCGGCGCCAGTGAGTCAGACGATGACCGGCACTGTCGCCGACTGGGAGAAGTGGACCGGCATGGCGTTCCCGGCGACCGGCACCTACGTCATCCCCGACGGACTGACGACCCTCGCCATCGACCGCAGTACGGACACCGGCCTCTACCAGGAGCCCAACATTTGGCTACGCCACGCCTGACAGCGCCCGTACTGCGAGGCCGTCCGAGCCGAGGATGAAGCGGACTGTGTCGAGGCGGGCTTCGCGGTCGGGGGCTCCGCTGAGTACGTAGTCGGACCAGCTGGCGAAGTCCTCCAGGGCTCGGGCAGAGCGGTAGTAGGCGAGGCGGGTGGGGTCCAGGTCGACTGGGCCGTAGCCGGTGAAGAAGGCGTCCTCTTCGGCCGAGGTGGTCGGGCCGATCGAGCCCATGCCTCCCACGAAGAACAGGAGGTCCTGCTCGCGGGGTGCCAGTACTACGTCATCCCAGTCGATCAGGTGCAACTGGTCTCCCTCCACCAGGACGTTGGCGAGGTGCGGGTCGGCATGGCAGAGGACGGGTGTGCCGCCGAGCTCACGGTGAGCTAGGTCTTCGCACTGCTCGACAACTGCGGTGATCAGGTCGCTGTGGGTTTGCCAGACGGCTGCAAGTGCTTCCTCAACAGCGTCCTGGGGTGTGGCCAGTCTGGCCCGTACAGAGCGAACTGTTGCGGGCATGCGCGCGTTGATCGGGTTGATGGGCGGCAGAACGGACTTCAGGTCCTCCGGCGGCTCGCAGCGATGTATCTCAGCCAGCAGTACGCCGTACGCGACCCACTGCTCAAGGGTGAGTCCGGTGTCGGCAGCACGCTCTCCTGCGATCCACGGGACTACAGAGAGCCGCCGACCTTCCCGTTCGCTCCACAGCAGGCCGCTGCGAGTTCGGACCGGCGCCGGTACTCCAACAACACCTCTACTCGCCAGGTACGCCGTCGCACGAGGCCCAGCCTCCGTGCCACCACCAGACCACTTCACGGCATACGAGCCGGCCCGCCACACCTCAGCCGCAACATCAGCCCCCTCGTGCACCTGCTCGAACTCCCCAACCTCCAGCCCGAAGTCCTCCACCAACCACAGCCGCAGCTTCTCCATCACCCGCCCAACAATGCTCCTCCGACTCATCAGCCGCAGCCCAATTACCAAAGCCGCGACTACTGTCTTCGAGATGGACATTGACTGGGGCGTCGAGGTGGTCGACCAGATTGATTCGCATTGGCAGCAACAGCTCCGGCCCCGTATGGAGGGGCTGACCGACGACGAGTACTTCTGGCAACCGGTCGCGGACTGCTGGACGGTCAGCCGCCGAGGTCAGAGCTCTGCACCGATCTCCTTCGGAAGCGGCGAGTTCACCATGGACTACGCCGAGCCGCCGTACGAGCGGGAACCGGTCACGACGATCGCCTGGCGGCTGGCGCACATCATCGTCGGGCTCGCATCGACGAACGACAAGGTCTTCGGTCAGGCGGCCGCCGACGAGTCGACATTCGCCTACGCGGGCACCGCTCAACAAGCGCTGCAGCAACTCGACGACGAGTACGAGCGGTGGATCGACGGCGTTTGCAAACTCGGCGCAGCAGGTCTCGCTCAACCACAGGGCTTTCCACCAAGTTCGCCGACGCTCCGATGGCACGCAAGATGCTCTACGTGAACATGGAGCTCATCCACCACGGCGCGGAGATCTGCCTGCTCCGCGACCTCTACCTGCGAAACGGCAGCGCCTGAGCCGGACGCCAGCTCGATCAGCCCAGGCGGACTGTTCGGGGGGAGCCGCCTAGTTCTCGGTGGCAGGACTTGTTGAAGGCGTGGAGGTCGGGGATGCCTACTGAGGCGGCGACGGCGGGGATGGAGAGGGTGGAGAAGACCAGGAGGTGGCGGGCGTGGGCCATTCGGCGTTGGCGGATGTAGGCGACGACCGTGGTACCGGTTTCTGTGCGGAAGAGGCGGGTCAGGTGGTTGTGGGAGACGCCTGCTACCCGGGCCAGCAGAGGGACGGTGAGGGGGCGGGCCAGGTTCGCCTCGATGTAGGCGATGGCGGCTGCGACGGCCGGGTGGCCCGCAGTACCGCCGCCCTCGCCTAGCGCGTTGCCGAGTTGGGCGACTCGCCAGAGGGCCGTCCAGACCTCGGCGGCGACTCGGGCTGAGCCGGATGGCGTCGCCTCGATCGCCTGGCGGAGGAGGTCGGAGATGACGGGCGCCGCAGTACCGGAGTCTTGCACTGCCGGCACGTACGACGGCTCGCCCACCAGCCGCGGCCGGAAGTGTGCGAAGAGGTGCTCCGAGCGACCTCGATAGGCGAACTCCACCGGTACGCCGGCCGGCACGAGGCTGACCGAGCCGGGCGAGACCGGGTACGTCGTACCGTCCACCGTCAGGTCCGCCGAGTACCCGTAGAGGTGGAACTGCCAGAGGTCCGGCAGCAGGTAGACGTCCCGCCGGCCGAGGACGCCATGGATGCCGACCCCCGCATGAACCCGCTCGGGCGGCTCAGCGAGGTGGAGAAGAACCATGGTGAGAAATTACCACCAGTGGTGATCTCAACCCACGCGAAACAAGCGGGATGAAACCTAGCCTGGTCGAGTAGTAACCACCACGGACCAGTCGCCCCGAGAGGGAGAGACATGCCCCATCCTCATCAGAAGAACCTGCTCACCTCGGTCCAGATGGCGCATTTCGTCGCCACCGGCGCGTACCGGATGGATGCCGTCGTTCCCGACGAGATGAACCGCGAGGCGATCGACGTACTGAAGGCCGGCATCCCCGCCGTCCCGTACGGCACGCCACTCTCGGAGGCTTTCGAGGGCAGCGAGTTCGTCCAGAAGCTGGTACAGCTGCCGGAGATCGCCGGCGCCATCCACAGCCTGGTCGGGCCCGAGCCGACCGTCGACCACCACGCGGTGCACATCCGCAAGGCGAACGAGGGCGAGGCGCAGAACCTGCACGGCGACGCGATCATCGACGTCCGCCCGGACGCCTTCGACGTCCAGCTCATGTACTACCCGCAGGAGGTGACGCTCGAGATGGGCGGCACCCTCAGCGTGCCCGGCAGCCACCTGCGCCGGACGAACGAATCGGACACCGGCCGCTACCAGAACCTGCTCGGCCAGACCCGGCTCACCTGCCCACCCGGCACGATCGTCCTGCTGCACCACGGCATCTGGCACGGCGGCCGCAAGAACGACAGCGCGATCGACCGCTACATGTTCAAGATCCGGTTCAACCCGACCGTCCGCCAGGTCCGGCTGTGGAACGTCGAGGACCTGTACGACGAGCAGGTGGCGACCGAGCTCGGCCAGTACTTCCCCTGGTACGAGAACGCCACCGGGCGGCTGGAGATCTACAACCGGGTCAAGCTCTGGCAGGCCCTGACGGGTGACGACACCTACGACCCGGACTACTGGGTCACCCGGGTGACGAACCGCCCGCAACGAGTGGTCGCGCAGCGCAGCCTCAACCCGCACGCCGCGAAGAAGGAGATGGCATGACCACGCAGCAGGTGACGCTCCGGCAGCAGGTCCTGGTGCTCTACCTGGCCTCGTCCGCGCTGGATTCGCGGGTGGTCGGCTGGTCGGAGTACGACGGCACCGGAGCGACGTCACCGACGACGGGTGACAGCGACGAACCGCCGTACGGGACCGGGCTCGACGCGTTGAAGGACGGCTGGCGGTTGTTCCAGGCCGCGCAGCTGCTGCCGCCGCAGCCGGGTCACGAGTACGACGTGTCGTTCCTCAAGCACGAGTTCTTCTTCGAGAAGCTCGTCTGAACCCCTGATCAGGAACCCCGGCCGGGCCCTCGGCCGGGGCTCCTTCATGCGTCAGAAACGCTGCATGCGTCAGGAGCGCAGCATGCCTTTAGAAGGGCAGCACGCAGACCGGCTTGGGCCAGCTCAGCGGCGTCCCCGTTGCGGTGAGGGCGCCGCTGCTCCGGTCGACGGCGAACACGGCAAGCGTGTCGGAGCGCTCGTTCGCCGCGTACAGCAGGGAACCATCCTTGCTGAAAGCAAGGTGCCGCGGCCAGACCCCACCGGAACCGATCGTCTGGATCAGCTCCGCATCGATGCCATCGGCACCGGTCTCGAAGACCGCGATCGTGTCGTCGCCGCGGTTCGAGCCGTAGACGAACCGCCCGTCGTCCGACACCAGCACCTCGGCCGGGAAGTTCTCCCCCTCGGCACCATCGGGCCGGGTCGACAGCGTCTGTACTACGGACAGGTTGCCGTCGTCGTAGCGTGCAGACGCTCAGCGTCGAATCGAGCTCGTTGATCACGTACGCCGCGCCGCCGCCCGGGTGGAAGACGAGGTGCCGCGGACCCGCGCCGGCGTGGATCCCGAGCCGGTCGACTGCTTCGAGCCGGCCCTGACTGGTCAGCGTCGAGACGTGGACGCTGTCGGAGCCGAGGTCGACGTCGAACGCGTACTTGCCGGCCGGATCGAACGTCACCTGGTGCGCGTGCGGGCCTTCCTGGCGCTCCTCGTTCGGACCGGTGCCTTCGCGCTGCAGGATCTGGGTCGCGTCGCCGAGCGAACCGTCGGCCGCGATCGGGTGGATCGCGACCGAACCCGAGCTGTAGTTGGCCGACAGCAGGAAGCTGCCGGTCGGGTCGATCGCCAGGTGGCACGGGTGGGCGCCCTCGGTCGGCTGATCGTTGAGGAACTCGAGCGAACCGTCTTCCTGTACGGCGTACGCGCTGACCCGGCCGGCCTCCAGCTCGTTCGTCGCGTAGAGGAACCGCCCGTCGGCCGAGCGGGTCAGGAACGACGGGTCGTCCGTCGCCGCGGCGACCGCCAACTCGTCGTACGGGCCGAAGCCGATGCCCTTCCCGCCGCCTGCCTGACTGGTGTAGCTGCCGACATAGATCCGCTCCGAAGTCATGGCCCTACCCTGCCAGGTCTGTGTACCTGTGGCACTGTCCAATCCAGCATTCAGGCTCGCCGGGCGGCTGTGGTACGCCGTGGGCAATTGGTTAGTCAGTGTTGGCGGTCCGCCCTACCCTCGGTGCCATGGATACGACCGCCTTCCTTCGCCGGCTGGGACTTCGCGGGCATGACGGGCCGAGCCTCGAGGCGCTGACGACGCTGATGGCTGCGTTCGCCGACTCGGTGCCGTACGAGACGGTGCAATACCAGTTCGGCCGCGGCGGTCCGCTGGATCCTGAGGCGGTCGCGGCGCGGATCATTTCGCGGGAGGCCGGTGGGTACTGCTTCCAGCTGAACGGATCCTTCGGCGCGCTGCTGACCGCGCTTGGTTATCGGGTCACGATGCACCGGGGTGGCGCTGAAACACCCAACCGGCCGGCGAAGGTGGACGCGAGCCACCTGGTCCTCACCGTCGACAACCTGCCCGACGCTCCGGGGGAATGGATCGCGGATGTCGGGCTCGGCGAAGGTCTGATCGCACCGCTGCCGGTCGGGGTCGGCAGCTTCGAACAAGAACCCTTCAAGCTGGGTCTGCGGCCATCGGAGATCACGGACGGCTGGCGACTGGACCATGATCCGCGGAGCAGCCTGATCGGTATGGACTTTGAGTCTGCTCCTACGACCATGCGGGCCTTCGAAGAACAGCACGCTTATCTGTCGGCGTCGCCGGACTCGCCCTTCGTCCGGCTGCTCTCGTGCTTCCGTCGCAAGCCCCGCAGTACGGCGATCCTTCGTGGACTCACCCTCACCGAGCTGACCGCCACCGATCTCGACACTGTTCTCCTGGAGACCGAGCCCGATTTCTACGCCGTGCTGTCCGACGTCTTCGGCCTCCCGCTGACCCACCTCAGTACTGCGGAACGGACCCAGCTCTGGCAGCGCGCAAACGCCCAGCACGAGGAGTTCCTGGCTCGTTCCCAGTAGGTAGTGTCGGGTGGATGATCATCGACGAGCAGCGAACTGCCCGCGGCCTCCGCACCGTCTCCGAACTCTTGGAGCTGGCCGAGTCGGGCACGATCATTCTCGACCCGTACTCCGTACTGCTGGGCACCCGAGTCGCATTCGGCACCGGCAATGTTCTCTACCCCGGTGTCGTCATCGAATGCGACCCGGACAGCTCCTGCTCCCTGGGCTCAGACAACACGTTCCTCCCCGGCACCTTCATCGCGGCATCCGGCGGCGGCTCGATTGTCATCGGCAACAACAACCGCATCGGCGAAGGCGGCGCCCGGCTGATGGCCGGCGAGGACAGTTCAGTTCTCGGTGGCACAGACACCCGTCTCAGCAGCGGTCCCGTCATCGTCGCTCCCAGCCACCCTCGGCAACGGCTGCCAGGTGCTGGGCCAGATCACCGCACAACAGGTCGCTCTCGGCGCAGGCGAGGATTTCAGCTATCCCGACCCCGACGGCCGCGGCGCCGTGCTGAAGGGCTTCGGCAAGGCCCGCGGCCTGACCCTCGACCCCGGCGAGGTCATCAACGGCACCGGCGACTTCGCCGACGCTCCCCTGGAGCGCCAACGCACCTACCACCCGGACAGCCCCCGCCTCAGGTAGAGGTCCTCGTACAGGTTGCAGGCCTGTACAAGTTTCAGGTGACTAGGGCGAAGAGGGTGCTGGGGAGGATTGAGAGGACTACTGCGGCGCCGGCGCAGGTGCTGATGACGGCTACGGCGGGGTTTTCGATGTTGACGGAGAAGGGGTCGTCGGCGGGGAGGCGGAAGAGTTCGGCGATCCAGCGGAGGTAGACGGCGAGGCCGATCATGACGTTGATGGCCATGACTACGGCCAGCCAGCCGATGTGGGCGTCAAGGACTGCTTGGAAGGCTGCGAACTTGGTGAAGAGGCCGGCTAGGCCTGGGGGGAGGCCGGCGAGGATGACTAGGAAGAAGACGAGGGCGGTGCCTAGGCCTGGTTCGGAGCGGACCATGCCTCGATAGTCGGTGAGTAGGCCTGCTGGGCGGTGGCGTTGGACTACTGCGACTGCACCGAAGGCTCCGAGGGTGACTACTACATAGGCCGCTAGGTAGCCGACTACTGCTTGGGCGTCGCCTACGGCTAGGGGCGCGAGCAGGAAGCCGACCTGGCCGATTGAGGACCAGGCGAGGAGGCGGACGGCTTCGACCTGGCGGAGGGCGGCCAGGTTTCCGACGGTCATGGTGACCGCGGCCAGGATGCAGACGACCGTTCGCAGGGCGGAGCCGCTCGGGGCTACGCCGAAGGTCACGAGGACGAGGAGGCCGGCGACGCCGGCGGACTTCGAGACGACGGCCAGGAAGGCGGCGACCTCGACCGGCGCACCGGCGTACGTGTCGGGAAGCCAGCCGTGGAAAGGCACGGCGGCGATCTTGAAACCGAAGCCGACGATGATGAACAAGCCCGCGGCGAAGGCGACCCGGCGCAGATCCGGATCGATCCCGGGAAGCCGGGTCACGATCGTCTGGAGGTAGAGCGAGCCCGTTACGCCGTACAGGTAAGAGATGCCGAACAGCATCACGGCTGTCGACAGAACCGAGACGAGGAAGGCCTTCAGGGCGCCTTCGGAGCCGCGGCGATCGCGTCGCAGGGCGACCATCGCGAAGCTCGGCAGCGAGACCACTTCGAGCGCGATCACCATCGTGGCGAGGTCCCGCGCACCGGCCAGAACCGTTGCCCCGGTCAACGCGCTCAGCAGGAGGAAGTGGTACTCCCCCACTGGGATGTCGGCGTCGAGCAGTCGGTACGCCGAGAGGCCGACGACGCCGAGTCCGCCGATCAGCAGCACGGCCCACAGTCCGACGGTCAGCGGCTCGAAGACCAGGCTGCACTGCGCCGGTCCTTCGACCGCGGCCCGGCAGAACGCGGGCTTGAACCCGTTGCGCTGAACCGCGATGAACGCGAGTCCGAACAGGATCGCGGCGCCGGTCAGCAGCGTGATCACCGTGTGCCTGACCTGCTTGCTGCCGGTCTGCCAGAAGGCGTCGGCGAGCAGCACGGTCACGGCGCCGAGGGCGAGCACCAGCGGTACGGCGATCGCCTGCCAGTCGGTCCAGGTCATCGTCATACGAACGTCCAGTACGAGAGCAGGAACCAGGGCCAGACGCCGAGGAAGACGGTGAGCAGGATCAGCGGCGTCCAGGAGATCAGCTCGATCCGGCTGACGTCCACCGCGAACGCGGTCGCCGGATACTCGGCCGGGTCGCCCTGGCAGAGGTTCCGGATCAGCCGCAGGAAGTACGCCGCGGTCAGCACGGTGCCGATCCCGGCGATCACCATGAACACCAGGAACGTTGTCCGCGGCAACTGATCACCAGGATGGTAGGCGCCGAGCAGGACCAGCATCTCGCCCCAGAACCCGGCCAGCCCGGGCAGCCCGAGCGACGCGAGACAGGCGAACGTCAGCAACCCGCTGAGTCTCGGCAACCGGGCGTAGAGAGCCCGGCCGATCTCGCGCAGGTCGCTGGTGTCGTGCCGGTCCTTGATCGCCCCGGCGAGGAAGAACAGCAGGCCGGTGATGACGCCGTGCGCGATGTTCGCGAACAGCGCGCCGCTCAGACCCTCGGGTGACATGGTCGCGATGCCGAGCCCGATGAAGCCCATGTGACCGACGCTGGAGTACGCGATCAGCCGTTTCACGTCGGTCTGGGCGAGACAGGCCAGCGACCCGGCGATGATCGCGATGGTCGAGAGACCGCCCAGGTACGGCGCGATGGTGGCCGAATCGCCAGGCAGGACGGGCAGCAGGATCCGGATCATCCCGTAGCTGCCGAGCTTCAGCAGCACACCGGCAAGCAGGACCGAGCCGACCGTGGGCGCCTTGGCATGGGCGTCCGGCAACCAGATGTGCAGCGGCCAGAGCGGCATCTTCACCGCAAGCCCGAGCGCGATCAGGATCGCGGCCTTGAGCCCCGTGCCGCCACTGCTCCGCCACGGATGGCTGCTCAGGTATTCGAGGTCGAACGTCCCCTGCAGCCGATGCAGCAGCAGGAACCCGAGCAGCATCAGCGCCGAGCCGAGCACGGTCATCAGCACGAAGGTGGTCGCGGCGCGGCGTCGCCCGGCCGGATCGTGGTGGTCGCCCCAGATGTCGATCACGAGCCACATCGGGATCAGCACGACCTCGAAGAACAGGAAGAACAGCACCAGGTCGAGCGCCGAGAACGTCCCGATCACACCGGTCTCGATCACCAGCAGCAGCGCGATCAGCGACCGCATCCGGCCGGCGCGAGGCGTGATCCGCAGCGAGTACAGGCAGCAGAGGAAGACCAGCAGCGCGGTCAGCACGATCAGCGGCATGGAGATCGTGTCGATGCCGAGATGGAACCGGACATCCAACGCGGGGATCCACGAGACGTCGGTCTCGGCGGACGCGTGGATCGCACCCGGCAAGGTTCTCGGGATCTTCTCGGTGGCCACCAGGCCGAGCACCGCAGTGCCGCGCGGCCTCAGCAGATCCCACCAGAGCACTGCGGAACCGATCAGCACGAGACCGGAGATCACCGAGCCGACGATCGCCGCGACCCGTTCGCCAACGCCAGCAGGCAAGGCCCAGAGCAAGGCAGCGGTCAGCGCAGGAACCGCAAGCAGAGCGATCAGCAACCAGTTCACGAGCCGATCACCCCCGCGAGAATCGCGAGCGCGACCACGCCGACCACGGCTGCGGTCAGATACGTCTGCACGTTGCCGGTCTGCAACCGCCGGAACCCTTCGGACGCGAGCGTTCCAGCCTTACCGGTCCCCCGCACATAAGCCCCGATCACGTCCCGATCGCCACCGACCGCCAGCTTCGCGAACCACCGCACCGGTACGACGAACAGCCGCTGGTACGCCGAGTCGAACCCGAACTCGCGTTCCAGCAGCACCGGCCGCGGATCCGCGCCACGCTGCCACAGCGAGTACGCCGGAAGTGCCCCGAAGAGCGCGAGCACGGTCGTCACCAGCGCGATCGCCCAGTTCACGTGGACCCCGTCGACATATCCGAGCCCGGCGGCTCCGACAGCCAGCAGGATCAACGGCGCGAGCATCAGCCAGGATCCGTCGCGCAGCTTCGAGGTGTCCGGGTCCTCGAGATCCGCCATCGGATCGTCGGCCTCGAAGGCACCCAGGGCACCGGCCAGCGCCGGAGTACGGAAGAAGACCCAGAGCCACAGCCGCACGCAGTAGAAGGCGGTCATCACGATCGTCAGGCAGACCGAGACCAGCACGACCCAGCCGACAGCGGAGCCGTCGCGGGCGCGGTCCCAGGCTGCTTCGACGATCGTGTCCTTGGAGAAGAACCCGGACAGACCCGGCACTCCGGCGAGGGCGCCGAGGCCGATCGTCATCGTGATGAAGGTGACCGGCATCGCCTTCCGCAGTACGCCACGGCGGGTGTAGCGACGGAGTACGACGAAGGCCGCGCTGCCGACCTGGTGCAGCAGGACACCGGCGCAGAGGAACAGCAGGCCCTTGAAAGCGGCATGAGTCAGCAAGTGGAAGAGCGCGCCGTGGCGGCCTTCCTTGGTGCCGAGCGAGAGGCCGGCGAACATGATGGCGAGCTGACTCACGGTCGACCAGGCGAGCACGCGCTTCACCTCGACGGCGGCCATGGCGCAGAGGGCAGCGAAGAGCATCGTCACGCAGGCGACGATCGCGAGCACCGTGAGGGTCGTGTCGGCCGCGGTGAATACGTCGTACAGGCGGGCGATCAGGAAGACGCCGGCCGCAACCATCGTGGCCGCATGGATCAGGGCGCTGACCGGGCTCGGGCCGGGCATCGCGTCCGGGAGCCAGGTCTGCAGCGGCACCTGGGCCGACTTGCCGACCACGCCGACCAGGATCAGCAGGGTGCCCGCAGTGAGGGCGCCGGGCGAGATCGGGCGGGAGCCGAGCTCGGAGATCTTGAAGGTGTCGTAGCCGACGCCGAGCACGAAGATGCCGAACAGGAAGCCGACGTCGCCGAGGCGGGTCATCAGGAACGCCTTCATCGCGCCGGCGCGGGCGTCGCGGCGCTCCCAGTAGTGACCGATCAGCAGATACGAGCAGGCGCCCATCACCTCCCAGCCGATCAGCAGCAGGAACAGGCTGTCCGAGATGACGACGGTGACCATGGCGGCGGTGAAGAGCGTGACGAGCGCCGTGTACGACGCGACGCGTTTCTCCAGGTAGCCGATCGAGTAGATCTGCACGCAGGCCGAGACCACGCCGACGATCGCGAGCATGAACACGGTCAGGTCGTCGGTGCGGAGGTCGTAGTTGAGGAAGACCTCGGGACCGATGAAGGTGCCGCTGAACGTCGTCTGCTGGGGATCGACGCCGTAGAGCAGGATGGCGGTCAGGATCACCAGCAGGGAGAAGCCGACGCCGATCACCCGCCAGGCGGTCGCGATCACAGCTCGGCACCCTTCTCCTGCAGATCATGCGGCGCCTCTTGCAGATCACGGGCCGCGTCGGCGTCGACATGGCCGTGGCCGCGGAACAGCAGCAGCACGATCGCGAGACCGAGCCCGATCTCGGCGGCGGCCAGCGTGATCACGAAGACGGCGAGCGTCTGCCCGGTGGCCAGGCCGTCCAGCCGCCAGGCGTCGAAGGCGACGAGGTTGAGGTTGACCGCGTTGAGCATCAGCTCGAACGACATCAGCATCGTGATCGCGTTGCGGCGCGCGAGCACGCCGTACACGCCCAGGCAGAACAGCAGCACCGCCAGCAGCAGCGGCAGGATCAGCGGCATCAGTCGTCCCCCTTCCCCGAGGACGACACCTTCTCATCGAGCTCCGACAGTTTTCCGGACCGCTGGGAAAGGACGATCGCGCCGATCAATGCCGCGAGCAACAACACCGACAGGACCTCGAACGGCAACACCCAGACCTGGAACACCGAAGTACCGACGTCGTTGGCCGAACCGGCCGGCACAGGCTTGATCTTTTCGTTGCCAAAGGCAAGCACTACGCCTGCACCGAGAATCAGGAACAGTACTGCGGCGACCACCGCGGCGAACGGGCTGCGCCGGGTCGTCAACGCAGGCAGCGGATTCGTCGGGGCCTTGGTGAGCATGAGGGCGAAGAGGACCAGTACGACGATCGCACCGACGTACACGAGGATCTGCACCAGCGCGACGAACTCCGCATGCAGGGCACCGAAGCATCCGGCGACCGCGCCGAGAGCGACGACGAGCCAGAGCGCGGCGTGCACGATCCGGCGCGTGGTGACGACCACCACCGCCGCCGCCACTGCCACCGCCCCCGCGATGGAGAAGAGCGCAGTGGTCACTCCTCGCCCCCAGGCTCGACGACCGACTGACCAGGCTCGATGACCGACGGGCCCGGGTCGATGGGCTGCGGCGCGGGGACCGTCGACATCCAGTCGCGGAGGCGGTCCTTCTCGTGGGTGAGATTGCGCAGCTCGGTCTCGGCGTACTCGAACTCCGGCGACCAGAACAGCGCGTCGAACGGGCAGGCCTCGATGCAGATCCCGCAGTACATACAGAGGGAGAAGTCGATCGCGAACCGGTCGAGCACGTTCCGGCTGCGCTCGCGGGCCTGTTCACCGACCGACGGCGCGGTCTCGGTGTGCGAGTCGATGTAGATACACCAGCTCGGGCACTCGCGGGCGCAGAGCATGCAGGAAGTGCAGTTCTCCTCCATCAGCGCGATCACCCCGCGCGTCCGCGGCGGCAGCTCGGGCTGGACATCCGGGTACTGCTCGGTGACGGAGCGGCGGGACAGCGTCTTCGCGGTGACCTTCAGGCCATCGATCAGACCCTTGCCAGGTACGGCCACGCCTCCTCCTCCATACGTCGGTTCTGCACGCTGAGACTAGTCGCTCCCAGCCCCTAAGAGCACGAACAGGCGCGTACTGCGGGCCGATGAGCCGGTCAGAGCTGCTGTTCGAGGCGGGCTGCGACCTGGCGGTAGCGGCTGACCGGGATGAGATGGACGCCGTCGAAGGCGCCTGAAGCGCGGATCTGGAGGATGTGGTCGCAGGCTGCCTCGACGCCGGCATCCGGGTCCTGGTCGACCGCCGCGATCAGGCTGTCGGGGATCGTGAGCTGGGGCAGGGCGGCCAGGTTGTGGGCCATCTTGGCGCTGGCGAGCACCATCACCCCGGCGTACACGGGGATGTCGACGGCGACGCTGTCCCGCCAGCGGAGCAGCTCGTCGAGGTCGTAGCTGACCTGGACATAGAGGAAGTCGGCCTCCGCCTTCCAGGCCGGCACCGGGCGCAGTCGGGTCGCGGCACCAACCTGGAACGGCGAGATGCCCGGGAACGAGGTCGCGCGGGCTTCTTCGATCATTGTGCGGACGGTCAGCTGGCTGGTCCGGGCGCCGGCGGTCGGCTCGTCACCGTGAACGAAGAGGAACTGCTGCACGCCGTACGCCGCGGCCGTGAGCAGGTCCCGCCGGAATCCGAGCAGGTTCCGGTCCCGGGAGTTCAGGCACGCGATCCCCCGCGCACCCATCGCCTGTACTTCGTTCGCCACCGCGACACTCGACACCGTCGCCCGCCCGATGTGGTTGTCGGGAATCAGGAACGCATCCGCGATCGGACTCATCACCCCGATCTGATGCCGAACCTTCTTCAAATCCGGCCGCGTCGGCGGCTCCACCTCACAAACCAACTCAAACCCGTCACCAGCCATGCCACCGGACTCTAGCCAGCCGCACGCACCACCGGGGGCAGATATCAGCGTGCGAACATCAGCCCATGCCGTTTCCAGATGAAGTGAGCACGGGGATCTCGGTAGTCGACTACCAGGTCGAGGTGTTGATGGCGGGCGCTGAGCGGTGGGCGGCAGCTACAGGCTGGTCGCCGAGCTAGGGGGTCTTGGTGAAGTGGGGGTTGTCGACTGACCAGTACCAGTCGTTGTTGCCGTTGGTTAGGGACCAGGTGACCTTCGCCGTGTGGGCGCCGGTTGGTACTGGGATGGTCAGGCGTTCTTGTTTGGCGATGGTGTCGGTGGTGTAGGTGAGGAGCTTCACCGGGGTGGCGTTGTCGAAGGAGACTAGGACTGTGGCGGTTTCGGAGCCGCTCTTCAGGTAGTGGGAGTTGAAGGTCAGGACGGCCGTTGAAGCGCCGGTTACGTCGTACGACGGTGAAGTGAGTTTGCTGTTGAACAGGCCGGTGTGGGTCTTGTCGGACCACTCGTCGGAGTCGGCGACCGCGAAGACTCCGCGGGCGCGGACGTTGCATTCGCGGCTCTGGTCGGGGGCGGCGCGGGTCCAGAAGTCGTCGGTGGTGAAGGACCAGCCCTGCCACTCGCGGACGCCGCCGGTGCCGAGACCGGTGTTGTCGATCGTCCAGCCGGAGGGCGTGGTGTGGGTCCAGCCGCGGACGTCAGCCGGTACGCCGGTCTCGTCGGCGCGCGCTTGCAACGAGCCGACCAACGAGTCGAACGGATCACCCGAAGCCGCGATCTGACCATCGAGATCGGGAGAGGAAAGGCCGAAGCGGTTGAGGACGATGGCGGCGATGTCCACGTTCTTGGGCGCGATCGCCGGCGTACCGACGACGGTTCCGGGGCCGTTGCGGATGATGAAGGACGAGCGCTCGGCCGGCGAGCTGCCGCCGTGCCCACCCGCGTCGGTGTGACCGTGGTCCGCGGTGACGAGGATCGTCCAGTCCTCGGCAGCGTACGTCAGGACGGGCCTTGATCCCCGCGAGCACCTCGGCGATGTGCCGGTCGGTCTCCTCGACGGCGGTGCGGTAGCAGGCACCGGCCGCGCCGCAGGAGTGTCCGGCGATGTCGACGTTGCCGAAGTAGACGAAGGATGCGTCCGGGCCGGTGTTCTTCAGGTACGCCGCGGCTTCGGTCGCGATCTTCTGCGTCCGCGGCGGCCCAGCCGAGCGCGTCGCCGTCGTACGTGACCTTGCGCTTCACCTCGTCGCTGAAGATCGCCTGGCCGGCGTCGTTCGTGGTGAGCGGCGTCCAGTCGGCGATCGCGTACGTCGACAGCTCGGGGCGGGCGCGCTGGATGCGGGTGAGGAAGTCGGGGTAGCGGGTCAGGTTCGTGCCGGTCCCCCAGCTGTTGCTCTTCACCAGGTGCTTGTCCGGCCAGACGCCGGTCGCGTTCGTCGCCCAGCCCGGGCCGGAGAGGGTCGGGGCGAACGGCTGAGCGTAAAGGGTGGTCCGGCTGCTCGAGCCGGTCGAGATCAGGCCTTTGAGCGCGGGGGTGTTGTAGGCCTGGATCTTGCTGAGCAGGGCGCCGTCGATACCGATCACGACGACCTTCTGGGGGCGGGCAGCGGCGGCGAGGCGTCGGCGCGGATGCCCGGTCAGAGCGGTGGTGAGGACGGCGATGGAGAGGGTGCCGAGGGCGATCAGGGCGGTGGATCTCTTCACGGAATTTCCTCCAGATTGGTCCGGACCAATATTGGTCCGGACCAATCTGCCAGAGACAGCGCCCGAGCTTCAACAGCCAAGAGACGAACGCGAGGTGAATGCCTCAGATAGTCGAGCGCTGCCCGGTGCGGAGGAAGGCTCGCGCTCGGCGGCGTTGGCGGCGAGCGGGATCGCTGCGTCGTAGGCGGCGATGGCTTCGGGGAGCGGTCCAGGCGTTTGAGCAGGTCGGCGCGGATGGCGTGGAAGAGGTAGTAGTTGCCGAGATCCAGCTCGTCGACGAGCGCAAGAGCCTTCAAGCGGGCCGTCCACCTCAGCTACGGCGACCGCGCTGATTCAGTGCGACCACCGGAGTCGGGGTCAAAGCCAGCAACTGGTCGTAGAGCTGGACGATCTGATCCCACGCCGTATCCGAAGCGTCGGCCGCGTCGCTGTGGACCGCGTTGATCGCGGCCTGGAGTTGGTACGGACCAGGCGGCCCCGGCGAAGGCACCGGCGTACGAGATCCTGCCCTTCGGCAACGAATGCGGAAGACCCAGCAGCGACCGGTCCTGCTAAGGCAGCGGGATCAGCGAGCCATCGGGCCCGACCCGAGCAGGACGGCGCGATTCCTGCAGCAGCATGAGCGCCGAGCAGGCCGACGGCTTCGGGCTCGTCCGGCATCAGCTAGACCAGCAGCCGGCCGAGCCGGATCGCCTCGAGGCAGAGCTCCGAGCGGATCAACGAGTCCCCCGACGACGCGGCGTACCCCTCGTTGAAGATCAAGTAGACAACGGCCAGTACGCCGCGAACGCGCTCCGGCAGATCGGCCTCGTAAGGACCCGATACGGGATCCCCGCGGTCCGGATCTTCGCCTTCGCCCGCACGATCCGCTGCGCCATCGTTGGCTCAGGGACCAAAAAGGCGTGCGCGATCTCGGTGGTGGTCAGGCCGCCGAGCAGCCGCAGGGTCAGCGCGACCCGGACGTTCAGCGCCAGCGCCGGGTGGCAGCAGGTGAAGATCAAGCGCAGCCGATCGTCGCGCACGACGCCCTCCTCCACTGGCTCGTCCTGGGCGTGCAGCAACGCCGCCTGCGCATGCTTGTCCTCGCGCGACGCCTCCCGCCGCAACCGATCGATCGCCCGGTTCCGCGCGGTCGTGATGATCCACCCGGCCGGACTCGGCGGCAGCCCGGCGGCGGGCCACTTCTCCACCGCCGCCGCAAAGGCCTCCTGTACTGCGTCCTCCGCGATGTCCAGATCGCCGAACACCCGCGCCAGTACGGCGACCGCCCGCCCGTGCTCAGCCCGGAAGACCGCCGCAACCTCCGCCGCCGAGACCGTCGTCGGCATCAGGCGAAGGGCCTGACTTCGATCGACAAGGGCGCGACGATCCGAGCCAGCTTGCGTCCCCAGCGGAGCGCCTCGTCGAGATCCTCGACCGCGATGACGGTGAAGCCGCCGAGGTGCTCCTTGCCCTCGGTGAACGGCCCGTCCGTCACCAGCACCTCGTCGGACGAAGCACGCAGTACGGTCGCCGACTCCGGCGGATGCAGACCGGCACTGAAGACCCACGAACCGGCTTCGCGCAGTTCGTCGTTCCAGGCCGCCAGGTTCTTCATGATCGGTTCGAGCACCGACGGTTCCGGCGCGGGTCCGTCCGGCTGGTAGATGCTGAGCAGGTACTGCTTCATGGACAACCTCCCTGGTAGGTACCCACTACACGAACAGGATCAGCCCGGATCGACAGGCAGCGTCACAACCATCTTCAGCCCACCGCCGTCGCGCGGACTCGCCCGCACCGATCCGCCGTGCGCCTCGGCCACCGATCGCACGATCGACAACCCCAGCCCCGCCCCCTTCGCGCCGACCAGCCGGTCGTCCCGCAGCCGATGGAACGGCTTGAACAGCCCTTCCACCTCGTACGCCGGTACGTCGGGCCCGGTGTTCACCACCTCGACCTCGACGTGTTCACCGGTCCGCGTCCGCACCTCGACCCAGCCGCCCGGCTGGTTGTGGCGGATCGCGTTCTCGACCAGGTTGTGGACCAGCCGCTCGAGCAACAACGCCTCCCCGGTCGTCGGCGCATCCCCAGGCTCAGCCCGTACGACGACGTCGCCGGCCGCGGCCTCGTTCGCCAGCTGCGCCACCACGTGACTCACCACGTCCGCCAGGTTCACCGGGTAGACGAGCCGTCAGCTCCTTCTCCGAATCGGCGAGCATCAGCAACCCGCCGATCAGCTGCTCGTGCCGGGTGTTGATCTCCAGCAGACTCTCGCCGAGCTGCTTCACGTCGTCCGAAGCCGTCTGCCGTGCATCGCGACCTCGACCAGCGCGCGCCCGAGCGTGAGCGGCGTACGGAGCTCGTGGGAGGCGTTGGCGACGAACCGGCGCTGGCCGTCGAACGAGTGGTCCAGCCGCTCGACCATCGTGTCGAACGCGTCGGCGAGGTTCTTCACCTCGTCGTCCGGCCCGCGCAGCGCGATCCGCTCGTGCAGTCCACGCCCGGCCGCCGGCGCCGCAGCGATCCGGCGGGCGGTATCGGTGACCCGATGCAGCGGCGCCAGCACCCGGCCCGCGACCAACCAGCCGAATCCCGCGGCCAACGCACCGACCAGCACCAGCGCGATCCCGCCCTGGGTCAGCAGCGACTTGGTAGCGGCGGACCGCAGCTGGTCGCGTTGCTCGTTCATCGCCTTCTCGGCGTCCGGCCCGGTCAGCACATCGCCCTTGCTGTTCAGAACAACCAGGTCCTTCTGAGGCAACTGCTGCGGGTTGGCCGTCGCACCAGTGGGCGGCGGCGACAGATAGGTGCCCTTGACGATCACCCGGTTGTCGGAGGAGAGCTGCTGGCTGAACAGCGCGTAGGTGAGGCCGAGCAGCAGTACGCCGGCCACCATGAACAGGCCGCCGTAGATCAGGGTCAGCCGGAGGCGCAGGCTCACGGGATCCGGTACCCCACTCCGGTCACGGTCTCGACGACGGCCGGCTCACCGAGTTTCCGACGGAGTTTGAGGATGGTCAGCCGGACCGCGCCGGTGAACGGGTCGACGTGCTCGTCCCATGCCTTCTCCAGCAGTTGCTCGGCCGAGACGGTCGCTCCATCCGCCCTGAGCAGTTCAGCCAGTACTGCGAACTCCTTCTTCGCCAGCGGAACATAGCGGCCGTCCCGGAACACCTCGTGCCGGGCAGGATCCAGCGTCAGCCCGCTGCGCCGTAGTACGGGCGGATCGGCAGGACGGCTTCGCCTGCCCAACGCCTGCACCCGCGCAGCCAGCTCGGCGAACGCGAACGGCTTGGTCAGGTAGTCGTCCGCGCCGAGCCCGAGTCCCTCCACCCGATCGTTGATCGCGGCCGCCGCGGTCAGCATCAGCACCCGGGTGACCGATCCGGACTCAACCAGCTGATCGGCAGACGTCGTCCCCGTGCACCCGTGGGAGATCGCGGTCCAGCACCAGTACGTCGTACTCGTTGACCGTCAGCCGTTCGAGCGCCGCCGAGCCGTCCGCCGCCAGGTCGACGGCATGCGCCTCGTCCCGCAGCCACTCCGCGATCGCTGCCGCGAGCAACGGTTCGTCCTCGGCCACCAGTACCCGCATCCCACCGCCACCTTCCGTCGGTCTCCCCATGATCCACGACCGCGGTGTTTCCCCCTCGTTACCGCAGAGGGAAACACCCGGGAAACGCCCCGGGGCCTTGGCTGGGTCACCTCAGCAAACCTCGAAGGAGACGACGTGAAGCAACAGCAGATTCTGGCCCCGACACGGCTGGCGCAGCAGTGGTCCTCGCAGCCTTGGTCCTGACCGGGTGTGGATCCGCGGACGACGGCGATCAGGTGGCGTCGGGCACCGGTGCGCAGGCCGTCAGCCGGCCCGAGCAGCTGCCCCGGCGAGCCTCAGCCGGGACGAGAAGGGCATCAAGTTCGCCCAGTGCCTGCGAGAGCACGGTCTCGACGTGAAGGATCCCGAGCCAGGCAAGGGGATCCAGCTCAAGCTCGACCCGAGTATGGGCTGAGCCAAGGAGGACGTCGACAAGGCGATGGAGGCGTGCAAGGAGTTCGACCCGCAGGCCGACGGCACGGACAACTCGAATCCGCAGGCAGGAGGAGAACGGGCGGAAGTTCGCCGAGTGCATGCGGAAGAACGGGGTCGAGAAGTTCCCGGACCCGAAGCCGGGCCAGCGCGGGATCATGATCGACAAGGCAGTCGGTGAGGACCCGGACTTCCAGAAGGCGCAGCAGACCTGCCAGCCCATCCTGGCGGGCCAGTGATGCGGCGCGCCTTGGCTGGTCGTAGTACTGCTCGCAGCCGGTGGCGTACTTGACTGCTGTCCTGCTCAGCCGGACCGACAGCAGCCAGGCCGCCGACAAGTCGTCCGCTGGCCTACCGCCGAACACCGCCAAGGTGACTCGGCAGACGCTCAAGGACACCGAGACTGTCGACGGTGAGCTCGGCTACGGCACCACGACAACAGCAGCGAGTCGCAGCCCCGGCACGGTCACCTGGCTGCCGGACACCGGGCAGACGCTCAGTCGCGGCCAGACGCTCTACAGGGTGAACAACAAGCCGACCAGCATCATGTACGGCGCTCTGCCGGCGTACCGGAGGCTTTCCGTGGACAGCGAGGGACCGGACGTCCTGCAACTCGAGCAGAACCTCAAGGCGCTGGGCTACACCGGGTTCACGGTCGACGACGAGTACACGTCAGCCACCGCCGACGCGGTCGAGGAGTGGCAGGAGGACCGCGGCCTGGACGAGACCGGTGTCGTCGAACTTGGCCAGGTAGTCGTCACTGCAGGGCCGGTCCGAGTAGACAGCGTCTCTGCTCAGCAAGGTTCACCAACAGCGCCGGGTCAAACCGTCCTGACCTACACAGGGACCACCAAGGCGGTCACGGTGGAACTCGACGCGGCGGATCAACGCCTGGCCAAGCTGAATGCCCGGGTAGCGGTCACGTTGCCCGACAACAGCACGGCGGTAGGCCGGATCAGCGAGGTGTCGACGAAGATCGTGCCGGCCGCGTCGCCGGACCAGGATCCGGAGACGAAGTTCGAGGTGATTGTTGCTCTGAGCAACCAGAAGACGGCCGCGCCGGCCTCGGTCGATGTCGCGTTCACGGCGGCGGAGCGGAAGAACGTACTGACCGTGCCCGTCGCGGCGCTGCTCGCCTTGCAGGAGGGCGGCTTCGGCGTCGAGGTCGTACGCGACGGCGGTTCGCAGTACGTGCCGGTGAAGACCGGGATGTTCGCGGACGGCCGGGTCGAGATCAGTGGCGCCGGGATCGCGGCCGGGCTGAGCGTGGGGGTCCCGAAGTGATCGAGCTGACCGACGTGACGAAGGTGTATCCGGGCGGCGTCAACGCGCTGGCCGGAGTGTCGCTGCGGATCGAGGCGGGTGAACTGGTGGCGATCGTCGGCCCGTCCGGCTCCGGCAAGTCGACGATGCTGAACGTGCTCGGCACCCTCGACCGGCCGACCAGTGGCCGGGTCCGGATCGACCGGTACGACGTGGCGCGGCTGTCCGATGCCGGTCTGTCCGCGTTGCGGGCCGGCCGGATCGGATTCGTCTTCCAGCAGTTCCATCTGGCGTCCGGCGTACGGGCGGTCGACAACGTGGCGGACGGCTTGCTGTACTCCGGACTGCGCCGGGCCGAGCGCCGTCGCCGGGCCGAGGCGGCGCTGGAACGGGTCGGGCTCGGGCATCGGCTGCAGCACGAGCCGCACGAACTCTCCGGCGGCGAACGCCAACGGGTCGCCGTGGCACGCGCGGTGGCGGGCGATCCTGCGGTGCTCCTCGCGGACGAACCGACCGGAGCGCTCGACTCGGTCTCGGGAGCCGGCGTGATGCAACTGCTCCGCGACCTGAACGCGGCCGGTACGACGGTCGTCATCATCACCCACGACCGCGACATCGCCGCCTCACTCCCCCGCCAGCTCCCGATGCGCGACGGCCGCCTCCTCCCGGAGGCCTCCTGATGAGCGCCGCAGCAAACACTCAGGCAGGCGGGAACGGGCGTACTGAACTTCGGCCGACTCGGCTGTGGCCTGGTGATGTATTGCGGGTCGGTGCGGTCGGGCTGCGGACGCGACCTCTGCGCGCGTTCCTCTCCGCCCTTGGAATCGCGATCGGGATCGGCGCGATGGTCTCGGTGGTCGGGATCTCCTCGTCCTCGCAGGCCGAGCTGAACGAGACACTCGATGCCCTGGGCACCAATCTGCTCACCGTCACACCCGGTACGACGCTCACCGGCGGACAGGCCGAACTGCCGCTAGGCGCCGAGTCGATGGTGGGCCGGATCGGCCCGGTCCAGGCACTCTCCGCGATCGGCCGGGTCGACGACACCAACGTCTACCGCACCGACCGGATCCCCACGATCGAAACCAATGGCATCGTCCCGTACGCCGCGCGCGCCGACCTGCTCGCCACGATCGGCGCGACGGTGCGGAGCGGCCGCTGGCTCGACGCCGCGACCGGGTCGTACCCGGCGACCGTGCTCGGCTCCGCCGCCGCCGAACGGCTCGGGATCAGCCGGTCGGGTCCGGACACCAAGATCCTGATCGGCAACCGGTGGTTCACCGTGATCGGCATCCTCGCACCGGCCGCGCTCGCGCCCGAACTCGACAGCGCCGCGCTGGTCGGCTGGCCCGCGGCCGGCTCGACCCTCGGTTTCGACGGCCACCCGACCCGGATCTACACCCGGTCGCGCGACGCCCAGGTCGAAGCGGTCCGCGACGTGCTCGGCGCCACCGCGAACCCCGAGGCGCCGAACGAGGTCGAGGTCTCCCGCCCGTCCGACGCGCTCGCCGCCAAGCAGGCGGCGGGGCGGCGTTCACCGGGTTGCTGCTCGGGCTGGGCGCGGTCGCCCTGCTCGTCGGTGGGGTCGGCGTCGCCAACATCATGGTGATCTCCGTGCTCGAACGGCGGGCCGAGATCGGGCTGCGACGGTCGCTGGGCGCGACCCGCGGGCAGGTCCGGATGCAGTTCCTGACCGAGTCGTTGCTGCTGTCCGCGCTGGGCGGTGCCGGTGGAGCCGTGCTCGGTAGTGGAGTCACGGCCGGCTACTGCGGCGTACCAGGACTGGCTGACGGTGATACCGGTCTGGGCGTTGCTCGGTGGTTTCGCGTGCGACGCTTGTGATCGGCGGTCTCGCCGGGCTCTATCCGGCGATCCGCGCAGCGCGGCTCTCGCCGACCGAGGCGCTCGCGACACCGTAGTACGGGCCAGTGATCAGTAGAAGATCGCGACGCCGATGCCGGTGAGGGCCAGCTGGAGAAGGGCGAGCGGGACGAGGCCTTGCCAGGCGAGTTTCTGGAGCTGGTCGGCGCGCATCCGCGGGAAGGCGACCCGGATCCAGATGACGAGAAGGGAGACGACGGCTGCCTTGAGGACGGTCCAGATCCAGCCGATGCTGTCCGGGCCTGGGCCGCTCCAACCGCCGAGGAACAGCACGGTGGTCAGGCCGGCGAGCACCACGATTCCGGCGTACTCGGCGAGGAGGAACATCGCGAAGCGGAGACCGGTGTACTCCGTGTAGGGGCCGAAGATCACCTCGGAGTCGGCCACCGGCATGTCGAACGGCGGGCGCTGCAGCTCGGCGAGGCCGGCGATGAAGAAGACGACCAGGCCGGGGAGCTGCCAGAGCAACCACCACGGGTTCCATTGGTGGACGATCCCGCTCAGGCTGAGGGTGCCCGCGGCGACGGCGACGCTCGCGGCCGAGAGCACGAACGGCAGCTCGTAGCTCATCAGCTGGGCGGCGACGCGGAGACCGCCGAGCAGGCTGTACTTGTTGCCGCTCGCCCAGCCCGCCATCAGCGAACCGAGCACGCCGACGGACATCACCGCGAGGACGAAGAACACGCCCGGAGTCGAGGTCGGCGCCGACGATGCCGGGCGCGAGCGGGATCGCGGCCATCGCCGCCATGTACGGCAGGATCGCGACGATCGGCGCCCATTCGAAGACGCGCTTGTCGGCGGCGGCGGGGTGACGCTCTCCTTCTGAACGAACTTCACGCCGTCGGCGACCAGCTGCGCCCAGCCGTGGAACGCCCCGGCGTACATCGGGCCGAGCCGCGACTGCATGTGCGCCATCACCTTGTGCTCGGCCTGGCCGACCAGCAACGGGGTCACCAGGAACGCAACCAGCACCCCGACGACCCGCACCAAGAACTCGAGCATGGCGGCAGCCTATCGAGTTTGACTTGACCTGAACCATTGTTGAGGTCACAGGGTGGTGCGAAACAACCGTCTGTCAGGAGTCTGGAATGACCACGATCCTCGTCACCGGAGCGACCGGCCACGTCGGACGTCACGTCGTACAAGGCTTATTAGAAGCCGGTACTACGGTGCGCGCGCTGGTGCGTGATCCCGCTGCTCTGCCCGCGGGTGTCGAGTTCGTCCAGGGCGACATCTACGACGAACCGACCGTCGAGCGAGCCGCGGCTGGTGTCGACGCCGCGTTCCTCCTCTGGCCGTCCTTCAGCGCCGCCGGGGCTCAGCCGGTCGTCGCCGCGCTGACCGAGCAGGTGTCGCGGGTGGTCTACCTGTCCTCGATGGGTGTGCGCGACGACCTCCCGCCGGCTGCGAGCGGCGTCTGGGGCGAGATCGAGGATCTGCTGATCGGCTCGGACTGGACCTTCCTCCGCCCCGGCGGCTTCGCGGCGAACACGCTCAGCTGGGCCGACGACTTCCGCCGCGGAAACGTCGTACGGATGTCTTCGCCGGAGGCCGGGCGATCCCTGATCCACGAACGCGACATCGCCGCCGTCGCAGTCCTCGCCTTACTGGACGACAAACACATCGGCCAGAAATACAACCTGACCGGCCCCGAAACCCTCACCCAAACCGAACAGCTCGCGATCTTGAGCAAAGCCGTCGGCAAGCCGATGCAGATCGAAGAGCAGAGTTCCGCCGAAGCCCGCCAGTCCATGCTCGACCTCGGCGCCGACCCGACCTTCGCCGACAGCTCAGTCGCCTACTGGGCCTCCCTGGTCAACGACCCCGAACCAGTCACCAACACCGTCCCCACCTTGCTCAACCGCCCGGCCCTCACCTACCGCCAGTGGGCCGAAGAACACGCCGCCAAATTCCGCAGCTGACCACCAAACCTGGTCAGGCGTCGGGGGTCTCGGCGCCAGGGGAAGTCGCAGGCGGGTTGGCCGGAGGCGGAGTACTGGCGTCGGCCGGCGGCGTACCAGCTGCTGTTGCGGGTGCCGGGCGGGTGCGGCGTTCGCCGGGGGTGCGGCGGGGGCGGGCAGGGATGGCGGCGGTTAGGGCGGGGGCGAGGGGGTCTGGATCGGGTGAGCCGGGTGGGCGGGGGCCCCAGGCTTCGGGGTCGGGGACGCCGGGGGGGAGGGTGCGGCGGCGGCTGGGGGCTCCGGCTTTGGGGGCGTGGTCGGATTCGCCGGGTTCCTTGGCGCCTGGCCAGGGCTTGGCGACTCGGGAGGCCAGGACGAACTCCTTGCGGAGGGGGTTGCCTTCGAAGCCGTCGGGGAGCAGGAGCGGGACGAGGTTCGGGTGGCCGTCGAAGGTGATGCCGAACATCTCGAAGGTCTCGCGCTCATGCCAGTTCGCCCCGGCGTACAGGCTGGAAAGCGTCGGCAGCACAGGTGTCGCGCGCGGGATCAGCGTCCGCACGAGCAGGTGGTCGACATGCGCGCCGCCCCAGAAGTCGGCGAGGTGCGTGACGATCCGGAAACCGTCGTTGAGTTCGTCGCTGGCGGTGAGGAAGTCGAAGAACGTCAGCCCGACCTCGTCCCGCAGTACCTCGTGCGCCGCGACCCACGACTCGGCCGGTACGTCGACCGTCTCCGGCCCGAACGTGTCCGCCTTCACCGCCGCGATCCCGGCCTCGGTCAGCGCCACGAGCGCGTCGTCGCTCACCGGCCGTCCTCGAGCGGAAGGCGGCGTGACGAGTCCCCGGGTCAGCGCGCCGACGGAAGGCTCGTACCGGCTGGTGATGTTCTCGCCGGCGATCTTCTCCTGCAGCTTGAGGATGCCCTGCAGCAACGCCTCCGGCCGCGGCGGGCAGCCGGGCACGTAGACGTCGACCGGGATGATCTGGTCGACACCCTTCGTCACGCAGTACGAGTCCCAGTACGGCCCGCCCGAGTTCGAGCAGGAGCCGAACGAGATCACGTACTTCGGCTCCGGCATCTGGTCGTAGAGCCGCTTGATCGCCGGCGCCATCTTGTCCGTCACCGTCCCGGAGACGACCATCAGGTCGGCCTGCCGCGGCCCGGGCGCGAACGGGATCACGCCGAGCCGGATGAAGTCGTGCCGCCCCATCGACGCCGCGATGAACTCGATCGCGCAGCAGGCGAGCCCGAAGTTGAAGACCCAGAGCGAGTACTTGCGGCCCCAGTTGAGCAGGTACCGGACCGGCTCGGGCGCCAGCTTCGCCAGCGCACCGACAACCGGCCGCACGGTCGGTGTCGGCAGGTGGACCGGACTGTCAGGCATGACGCTCAGCCTAGTCCGACAATCTCCTCCGCGAGGATCTCCGGGTATTCCAGCGGCGCGTAGTGCCCGACGCCGTCGACCTTGCGCAGCCGGACGTCGCTGAAGAAGTCGTCCAGCCGGTCCGACCAGGCCCGCGGGAACAGCGGATCGAACTCGGGCCACAAGACGACAGTCGGTACGCCGATCCGGTCGTAGATCGCCGGCGCTGTCTCATTTGCCGACGTCGCAACCGACCCGGCGCCCGCCCGATACCAATTGATCGAGGCCGTGAAGGCGCCCGGCGCCGAGTAGACCTCGACCAGGTGATCCAGCTCCGGGGTGAAGCCAGGTCCCGACCAATGCGTCCAGAAATGCTCCAGATAAGCCCGTACTGCGTCAGGCTTCCCATCGACGAGCTGCTCGATCACCGGCAACTTGTGAAAGGCCTGGTACCAGAACTCGGCCTGCGCCTGCTCCGAGAACACCCGCTTCCCGATCCCCGGCAGCGGCGGCGCGACCACCAGCCCGTCCACCAGTTCCGGCTTGCTGCGCGCGATCCCCTGCGCGATCCGGCTGCCCACGTCGTACCCGGCCAGCACCGGCCGATCGAGCTCCAGCTCCTCGATCAGCCCGAGCACACTCCGCGCCTGACCGGCCACGCCGTACTGCGTTGCCGGGTCGACCGCATGCTTGTCGGAAGCCCCGAACCCGCGCAGATCCGGTACGACGACCTCGTGTCCCTGCTCGACCAGCAACGGCACCAGCAACCGGTAGTCCGTCCGATCCCCCGGCCACCCATGCAGCAGCACGACGGCAGGCCCTTCGCCCGCCCGGTCGTAGGCCAGCTGAAATCCGTCCACCGCCGCACTGATCGGCATCTTTGTCCTCTCGATGACATCCGCCGCCACTGGTAACCGCCAGCCCACACCCCAGGCAGTGGGGGTGGGGAGGGGAGCCCCAGCCGATCAGATGCCCGGAATCGCGGCCGACCCCCATTCGACCGGAGCCTCAGCCGATCAGGTGGCCCGGGCCGGTGGTCAGGCCGCCTTCGACCGGAAGGGTGATGCCGGTGATCCAGGCCGCGTCGGCGGAGGCCAGGAAGGCGATCGCCGCCGCGACGTCCTCGGGCTGGCCGACCCGGCGCAGCGGGTAGATCGCCTTCAGTTCCTCGAGCACCTGTCGGGTCCTTGAGAACGCGCGGTGGCGACGGTCGCCGGAGCCACCACGTTGAAGCGGACGCCCTGTCGGGCCGTGGTCGGCGGCGAGGTTGCGGACCAGGTTGCCCAGCGCGGCCTTCGCAGCGGCGTACGGGTCGGTGCCGAGGGCAACCTCTCCGCTGATCGAGCCGACCAGGACGACGGCGCCCTCGGCTCGATCGAGTGCGGCAGCGCGGCCTGGATGCAGCGGACCGCGCCGGTGAAGGTGAAGTCGTACTGCCTCGCCCACTGCGCGTCGCCGGCTCGACCGCCTCGCGGTTCGCGAGGTTGTGGCCGGCGACATTAGCCAGTACGTCGAGCCGCCCGAACCGCTCGACCGTCGCCGCGACCGCCGCGTCGACCGACGCCGTGTCGGTGATGTCGCACTCGACCGCGATCCCCGGCACGCGCCAGCTCGGCGACGACCTGCTCGCGGCCCCTCAGAGTCGACGTCGGCCAGCGCCACCGACGCGCCCTTCGGCCGCCAGCCGTAGTACGGTCGCCCGCCCGATCCCGTGCGCCGCTCCGGTGACGAACGCGACCCTGTTCTCGAACCTCTGCACAGCCAGCTCCTCACGTCAGGGATCCCGACGCTAGGTGCTAGAGGAAGCTCTAGGTCAAGCCGATCCCCTTGACCCCGGTGCCGCGCGGTCGTAGCTTGATTGGACAGGACTGAACAGGTTCATTCCGCGGGCTGGGAGACAGCGATGGCCGATCAGGTGCAGGTGCAGCCGGGCGAGGTCAAGGCCCTGCAGGTCGAGATCAACGGGCTGAACGTCATCGACGACGCCGACCGGAAGGGCAAGCCGAGCCAGCTGTTCTGGCCGTGGTTCGGCGCCAACGTGTCGGTGCTCGGGCTGAGCTACGGCGCCTTCGCGCTCGGCTTCGGGATCTCGTTCTGGCAGGCGGTGATCGCCGGGGTGGTCGGGATCGTCTTCTCGTTCCTGCTCTGCGGCCTGATCGCGCTGGCCGGCAAGCGCGGATCGGCGCCGACGCATGGTGCTCAGCCGGGCCGCGTTCGGCGTACGGGGCAACAAGCTGCCGTCGCTCATCTCCTGGCTGCTGACCGTCGGCTGGGAGACCGTGCTGACCATCCTCGCCACGCTCGCGACCGCGACCGTGTTCGAGCGGCTCGGCTGGGGCGGCGGCGCGGTCACCAAGGTGATCGCGCTGGTCGTCGTCGGCACCCTGATCGTCGGCGGCGGCGTGCTCGGGTTCGACCTGATCATGCGGATGCAGACGATCATCACGGTCGTCACCGGCGTACTGACCGTCGTCTACATCATCCTGGTCGCGGACCAGGTCAGCTGGAGCAAGGTCAGCGACCTGCCGAACGGCTCGACCCAGGCCGTGATCGGCGCGCTCGTCTTCCTGATGACCGGCTTCGGCCTCGGCTGGGTGAACGCCGCGGCCGACTACTCGCGCTACCTCCCGCGCTCCGCGTCCAGCTCGCGGCGTGATCGGCTGGACGACCTTCGGCTCGTCGATCGCCCCGATCGTGCTGCTGATCTTCGGCCTGCTGCTGGCCGGCTCCTCGACCGACCTGTCGGCCGCGATCGCCGCCGATCCGATCGGTGCACTCGCGGAGGCGTTGCCGACCTGGTTCCTGGTGCCGTTCGTGATCGTGGCCGTGCTCGGCCTGGTCGGCGGCGCGGTGCTGGACATCTACTCGTCCGGGCTCGCGCTGCTCTCGGTCGGGCTGCCCGTGCCGCGGTACGTCGCCGCGTTCATCGACGGCGCCGATCATGATCGCCGGCACGATCTACGTGGTGTTCTTCGGCGACGAGTTCCTCGGCCAGTTCACCGGCTTCCTGATCACCCTCGGCGTACCGGTCGCGGCCTGGTGCGGCATCATGCTCGCCGACATCGCGAGCCGCCGCCGCGACTACGCCGAGGCCGACCTGTTCGACCGCACCGGCCGGTACGGCGACATCCGCTGGTTGCCGGTAGCAACGGTTGCGGTGACGACCGCGATCGGCTGGGGACTGGTCACCAACGCCAGCGCGCAGCTGGCTGACCTGGCAGGGCTACCTGCTCGACCCGCTCGGCCTCGGCGGCAAGAACGGCGACGTGGGCGTTCGCCAACCTCGGCGTACTGTTCGCGCTCGTCGTCGTCCTTCCTCGTCCAGCTGATCGCCGGGCGCCGCAGCGTGCAGGCCCAGGAGGCGACGGCCTGATGGTGCTGGCGATGATCGATCTGCAACGGATCTTCGCCGACCCCGACAGCGGCTGGGCGACGCCCGACTTCCAGCGCGTGGTCAAGCCGACGCAGCGACTGGTCGAGCTGTTCGGTGACGACGTCGTCTTCACCCGCTTCGTCGCGCCCGTCGGAGCCGACAGGCTCCTGGATCCCGTACTACGAGCAGTGGCCGTTCGCGCTGCAGCCGCCCGACTCGTACGCCTACCAGCTGGTCGACGAGTTCCGCGGTGCGCCGACTCTCGACAAGACCGACCTTCGGCAAGTGGGGTCCTGAGCTGGCGGACGCGGTCGTGCCGGACGGGCGACTCGTGCTGAGTGGAGTCACCACCGACTGCTGCGTGCTGACGACAGCGCTCGCCGCGGTCGACGCGGGCGTCGCAGTACAGGTGGTCGCGGATGCCTGTGCGGGCGTGGATGAGGCGAGTCATCAGAAGGCGCTCGACATCATGCGGCTGTACTCCCCGATGCTCGAGGTCGTCACGGTCGACGAGCTGGTGACCGCGCGGGGCGACCAGTGATCCGTGGCGTGAACCTGAAGCACGAGCGGATCGCCTCGATCCTGGCCCGGGAGATCCGGTCGGGCCGGGTCGGGCACGGCGATCAGCTGCCCGGCGAGGTCGAACTGGCGAAGCGGTTCGCGGTCAGCCGGAACACGGTCCGCTCGGCGCTCGCCGTACTGACCGAGGACGGGCTGATCACCACCCGGACCGGGAAGGGTTCGTTCGTCCTGTTCGACGGCCGGCCGCTCGACGACCGGCTCGGCTGGACCCATGCGCTCGCCGAGCAGGGCATCGAAACGCAGGTCCGGGTACTACGGCTCGCGCATCGATCCAGGACGCGGCGTTGGCCGATCGGGTCGGAGCTGGAATCGCCCGACTTCGATCGTGATCGAACGCCTCCGGGTGATCGTCGGCGGCGCGGCGATCTCGATCGAGCGCAGCCGCATCCCGGCGCTCGAGCGAACTCCGCGACGTACCTGCCCGGGGGCTGGACGAACGGGTCGATCACCGCGACTCTGAGCCAGGCCGGTCTGCATCTCGATCACGGGCGAGCAACGGCTTCGCGGCCGGCCACTCGACGCCGAGGAGGCCGCGCTGCTGGATCGGCCGGTGGGACCTGGTTCCTGTACACCCGGCGTACCAGCTGGACAGCCGACGACCGCTTCGCCGAACAGGTCGACAGTCTCCTCGATCCACAGCACTTCGAGCTCAGCCTGAACTACTCCGGAGCCACGCCATGACCCGTACTGCGCGTGCGGCCGGAGCCCTTTACGGCTTGGCGATCGGTGACGCGCTCGGGATGCCTACCCAATCGTTGCCTAGGGCCCTTATTGTCTCGCGGTACGGCGAGGTGCTCGACGGCTTCCATCCTGCTCCGTCCGATCAGCCGTTGGCGGCGGGGATGCCGCGCCGGGGCGATCACCGATGACACCGAGCAGGCCGTTCTGCTGGGTGAGCTGGTCGTCGCTTCGGGCGGCAAGGTCGACGGTCATGAACTGGCGCGTCGGCTCCTCGCGCTGGGAGGACTCGATGCGCGCCCGCGGCTCACTCGACCTCCTCGGCCCGTCCACCAAACGCGCCATCGACGAACTACTCGCCGGCACGGACCATCACCGACACCGGCCGCTTCGGCACCACCAACGGCGCCGCCATGCGCATCACCCCCGTCGGCATCGCCACCTCGCTTGATACTGAGAGTTGCTGCTCGAGCGGGTGGTCGCGGCCAGTGCGGCGACCCACAACACCGGGCTCGCCCTGTCGGCCGCCGCGGCCGTTGCCGCCGCGGTCAGTGCCGGCATCGACGGCGCGACCGTCGCCGAGGCGATCCCGGTCGCGATCCAAGCCGCCTCCGAAGCAGCGAGGCTGCGGCCACTGGGTAGCCGGCGCCGACGTCGCCACCAGAATCAAATGGGCCGTCTCACTGATGGCTCCACCCCTGAACGACATGGCGCCTGGCACTACCCCTCCTCGGCCGGGCGCCGTGTCTGCACTTCTGTACGACCTGGTCGGCACCAGCCTCGCCAGCCAGGAATCCGTGCCGGCGGCGTTCGCCGTCCTCGCCGCGTATCCGGACGACCCCTGGCTCGTCGTGCCGGCTGGCTGCGTCGGTCGGTGGCGACACCGACACGATCGCGGCGATCGCCGGTGCGGTAGCGGGCGCCTGCCATGGCGTCGACGCGTTCCCGGCCGACGCCCGGCGTACCGTTGCCGAGGTCAACGGTCTGCGACTGGACGATCTCGCCGCGCGACTGCTCGAAGTCCGCGACGCATGAGGCTGGTCCATCTCGGCAACGTCGTCGTCGACCTGGTCCTCACCGTCGACGATCTCCCGGTCCGCGGCGGCGACGCGATCGCCACCAGCACCACGACCTCCCCCGGCGGCGGCTTCAACGTGATGGCCGCCGCTTCCCGCCTAGGCCTCCCCACCCTGTACGCCGGTCCGCTGGGTACCGGCCCCTTCGCGGACAAGGCGCGAGCCGCCCTCGCCGCGGCCGGTATCGAGTTCCTGCTACCCGGCCAGACCCGACCTGGACACCGGTTTCGTCGTCACCCTGGTCGACTCCTCCGGCGAACGCACCTTCGTCACCAGCCGCGGCGCCGAAGCCACGCTGGACGCTCAGGACCTGTTCCAGCCCGAACCCGACGACCTCGTGTACCTCTCCGGCTACAGCCTGCTGCACGATGCGAACCGAGCCGCCCTCATCCCCTGGCTAGCAACCATCCCACCCGAAACCCCAGTCTTCTTCGACCCAGGTCCGTTGGTTGCCGACATCCCCTCAACCGCCCTTGAACCCGTCCTCGCCCGCACCACCTGGCTCAGCTGCAACGCCACCGAAGCCAAGACGATGACCGGCCTAGCCGACCCCATCGCCGCGGCCGAGGCACTCATTACTCGAATTCCTGGGGTGCTGGTTCGGGATGGAGCGGGCGGGTGCGTGCTCGGAGTACGGGGTGGTGGGGTGGTGAAGGTGGCGGGGTTTGCGGTGGCGGCGGTGGATTTGAATGGGGCGGGGGATGCTCATGCGGGGGCGTTTCTGGCGGGGATTGCCGAGGGCAAGGAACCGATGGAGGCCGCGCGGTGGGCGAATGCGGCGGCGGCTCTTGCGGTGACGCGGCGCGGACCGGCTACCGGGCCGTCCAGGAGTGAGTTGGAGGGGTTCCTAAGGGCGTACTAGGGACCCGTTCGCGGGTGGGGGTGTGGGGATAGGGAGTTGTGCGGATGTGCCGGTCGTCCTCAGACGCGCAGAGTCTGGGCATCGACAAACTCCCGGAGGAGATCATGATGTTGTTCTACTCTCCCCAATCCATCCAGGCGGAGATCGCCTACCGCCAGGAGCGGATCAAGCGCGACTTCCAGCGCCCGCTCTGGTTCCTCAAGACCAAGCCCGCCAAGCAGCCCGCCCCGCAGCAGGCTTGCCGCCCGGCGGTCCAGGCCCGGCACGCAATGTGAGTGCCCGCCCACCCCCTTCCCCACCGTCCCAGCGCGGCCGAGTTCCCCCTCCGGAACCGGCCGCGCTGCCGCGTTCCCGCCCCCTCCCAAAGTCAGCCGGCTTACGGCGTACGGGGAGGTCCTTAGGGAGGGAAACGACAGGACGGCGAGTACCTAGTGAGTGGGTGGGGGTGGGGATAGGGAGGAAGTCCGATGTGCGGGGGGTCCTCAGGCGAGCAGATTAGGGGCATCGGCAAGGGGCCGAGAGAGACAGCCAGGAGGCAACCGAAATGTTCACCAACGACAGCGTCAAGGCCGAGGTCAGCTACCGCCGCGAGCGTCTGACCCGTGACTACGGGCGTACGGCCCGTCGCCACACCGCCCGCCGGCACCTCGTCCACCTGTTCACCAAGAACGTCTGAGGGGAGGCACACACCATGAATCTCACGACTTACTCGATCAAGGCGGAGACCGCCTACCGACAGGAGCGGACCAAGCGCGAGTTCCGGGCCACTCCCCGGAACGAGAGCCAGGAGCGGGCTGCGAAGCCCGCATCCCGGCACGCTCGCCGGGCCCTGCGACCCACGCACGCCGCATGACCGCCGCAGTCACCGTCCCCGACCAGTTAGCGCAGGTCGGGGACGGTGTCATTTCCGGTGACGCAACCCTCAGCAGGGGTGTTCGGACAGTAGTTGTCGCGGCCGCGGAGAGCGCGCGGACGGGATGCCGTCGAATTGTGTCGGCTCCAGGGGCGAAGATGGACGACGTGCCCTGGACCTCGACACCTCTCGTCGGCCGCTCGACCGAGATGGCCGCCCTGCTCAGTACCGTCGACGACGCGAAGACGCGCCGCGCCGGTGCCGTCCTGCTGTCCGGCGACGCCGGGGTCGGCAAGACCCGGTTGCTCGACGAGATCGCCACCGGCGCTCACGAGCGCGGGTTCGGTGTCCTGGTCGGGCACTGCACCGACTTCGGCGACGCCGGCCTGCCCTACCTTCCGTTCACCGAGATCTTCGGCCGTTTGGCTGGGGAGCGCCCCGACCTGGTCGAGAGCGTCCTCAACAACTTCCCCGCGATCGGCCGGCTGCTGCCCACGCACCGGCTGATCGGCGCGCCCGCCGTTCCGCAGGAAGGCCAGCTGGATCGCGCGGCCCTCTTCGACGCCGTCCTCGGGGCCTTCACCGCCCTCTCGACCAGCGAGCCGCTGCTGGTGATCATCGAGGACGCGCACTGGGCCGACGACTCGACCCGGGACCTGATCGGTTTCCTGCTCACCCGGCTGACCTCGCAGCGACTCGCCCTGGTCATCTCGTACCGCAGCGACGACCTGCACCGCCGGCACCCGCTGCGCCGGCCGATCGCCGAGTGGTCGCGGATCCCTCGCGTACGCCGGGTCAACGTCGCGCCGCTGGACGCCGACGAATCATTGACGCTCCTCAACGAGCTGACCACCAAGCCACTACCGGAGGTGGAGGTACGGCGAATCCTCGAGCGCGCGGGAGGGAACGCCTTCTTCACCGAGGAGCTGGTCGCGGCCGCATCCATGGGCGATGGCGACATGGTGCCGCCCGACCTGGCCGATCTCCTGCTGGTCCGGCTCGACCCGCTGTCCGACGACGCCCGCCAGGTCGCCCGCGTGATCGCTGTCGCCGGGCGCCGGGTTCCGCACACCCTGCTGACCGCGGTGGCCGGGCTGCCGGATCGCGAGCTCGACGCGGCACTCCGGGAGCTGATCGACGCGCACATCATCGAGCACCCGGGCAACGCGAGCTACTACTTCCGGCACGCTCTGCTGGCCGAGGCCGTGTACGACGACCTGCTGCCGGGCGAGCGTGTTCGCCAGCACGCGGCGTACGCGAAAGCTCTCAAGGACCAAACAGTCGCCGGTACTGCGGCGGAGCTGGCCGGGCATGCGACGAGATCCCACGATCTGGCGACTGCGTTCGAAGCGCGGGTGCGGGCAGGTGAGGAAGCGATCTCGGTCGCGGCGCCGCAGGAAGCGCTGAAGCACTACGAGATGGCGTTGGAGCTGTTCCCGCCCGCGCCCACGGAGACCAGCATCAACAAGACCTGGCTGGTCGTGGAGACCGCGCGGGCAGCGGCATTGTCCGCGCAGCAGCCCGCGAGCGCTGAAGCTGCTCCGCAAGGCGCTGGCCGACCTGCCGCCGAACGCGCCTCGGCTCGACGCGGGCCGAGCTGCTGATGCCACTGGCAGAGATCGCGCTGTACATCGATCTGGATCAAGAGGCGCACGAGGCCATCTCGCAAGCGTTGCGGCTGACGTCCGACGAGCCGGCGAGCGTCTTCAAGGCGCAGGTGGTCTCGCTGTACGCGAACGTCTGCTACGCAGCTCGGCCGTCCGATGGAGGCCGAGCGCTGGGCGCTCGATGCGATCCAGATCGCGCGTGAGATCGGTCAGGAGGCCGCCGCGGGCGACGCCGAGATCACGCTTGGCCCTGCTCCGGCGCCAGGCCGGCGATCCGCTGGTCGCCGCGAAGCAGCTCGAGGAGGCTGCGGTGCGGGCGCAGTTGGCCGGCGACTCGGCGGCCGAAGTACGCAGCCGGTTCCTGCTCGGCTCGACGCAGTACGAGCAGGGCGACCTGGTCAACGCCAAAGCCTCGCTCGAGAACACGATGCACCGGGCCGGCGAGCTCGGCCGGCAGTGGGCTGCTTACGGGTTCGATGCCCGGCGGATGCTGGCGCTGACGCAGTTCATGCTGGGCGAGTGGGACGAGGCGGCGGTCACCGCCCGGATCGACACGATGACACCGGTCGCGGCGGAGGCGTCGCTGCGGGGTGTCGGCACTGGCAGTTCGGGGTGGGCGGGGCGACACCGCGGTGGCCGAGGACCTGGAGCGGCTGCGGAAATGGTGGACGCTCGACGTGATGCTGCCGATCATCGGGCTGCAGCCGGCTGTGGATGCCTACCGCGCGCTGGATCAGGTGGCCGAGGCCGAGAAGCTGATCGCCGATGTGTCCACGTTGCTGGCCGAGGTGTTCCAGACCGAATGGTTCACGGCGAAGATCCGGTTCTCGACGCTCGGGCTGCAGCTGCTGAGCCATCGGGTGGTGAGTGAGCCCAGCGCTGCGGCGGAGCTCGTCGCGCGGGGTGCGGAGCTGGTCGCCGACGGGCAGACGACGGCGGAGAAGGGGTTGCCGCCGGGGCGGGTGCTCGGGGTCGAGGGGATCGCTTGGCTGGCTCGGCTGGAGGCCGAGTGGGAGCGGCTGCGGTGGCTGGCGGGGATCGATCAGCCGACGGCCGACGAGCATGTGGCGACCTGGCTGCGGACGGTGGACGCTTTCGGGTACGGGTATGTCTTCGAGCAGGCGCGGTCGCGGGTGCATCTCTCGGAGGCGTTGCGCGCGGCCGGGCGGATCACCGAGGCGCACGAGCAGACGCAGCTCGCGGCCGAGGTGGCGCGGCAGCTCGGGCGCGAAGCCGTTGCTCGAGGAGGCCGGTGGGGCCGAGGCGGGCGAGGGTCCGGCGGCGCTGACTGCTCGGGAGACCGAGGTGCTGGCGCTGCTGGCCGAGGGCCGGACGAACCGTCAGTTGGCGCGGGAGCTGTACATCAGCGAGAAGACGGTCAGCGTGCACGTCTCCAACATCCTGGCCAAACTCGGCGTCCGCTCCCGCACCGAAGCCGCCGCAGTAGCCCGCCGCGACGGCCTACTGCGACTGACCGGTTCGCCCGGGTGGCGAACGACCCTTCGCCTCGCTGCGCTACCGCTGGGCCGGGCGATCGCACCTGCGACCTCGCCGTTTGGTGGTGCCCCAGATCGCCGCTAGTGCTGGCGGCGGTGGACGGCGATGTGGGGGAGGCGGTGGCCGGCGAGGCGCTGGCGGGGCGGCGTCGGCCTACGGGCGAGGCGCTGGCGGGCCACCTCGTCAGCCGTCGGTGTCTCCGGATGGGCGACGATCTCGTCGAAGACCTCTTGCGCATGCCGGAGCTTCACCACGAACAGGCCCACCATCGCGGCTACGACCGCCGCGACCAATACCCAGAGTTGCCAAGACATACCTCACCACCCCGTATCCGCCCCGTATCCCCGAGTAGTCACTCTAACCCCGTTTTCATGGATTGGCGATGGTTCCATCGCAATCCGTAACAAAACAAGGCTTCATTTCCCGATTGTTGTCGAAGGCAATGACTCAGGGTGAGCGAGCAACGACCGGTCGCTGCGGGAGCAGGTTACTTTCTGTGACGGTTCCACGGTCCGGGCAGGCGCAATAAGGTACGAGGCATGAAGGTTCTGTCTGCTGACGACGTCCGCCGGCTGACGCCGATGCCGGTCGCGATCGAAGTGGTCCGGCAGGCCTTCCTCGACCTGGCGGCCGGGCATTTCGTGCTGCCGGCCCGGCAGATCTTCGGCGACGGCGCGGTGCTGGTGATGTCGGCGTACCACTCCCCGACCCGGACCGCGGTGGTGAAGAAGATCGGGATCGCGCTCGACCAGGTCCCGGCGATCCGCGCGACGGTGATCTGGACCGGCGACGGCGAGCAGTTCGTCGCCGACGGCACGTCGATCACCACCCTGCGCACCGGCGCCGTCGTCGGCGTCGCGACCGACCTGCTCGCCCCGCCCGACGCGACCCGCCTGGCCCTCCTCGGCACCGGCGCCCAGGCCGCCGATCAGGCCCGAGCAGTCATCGCCGTACGACGAATCGCCCACGCAACCGTGACCGGCCGGAACCACGCACGGGCGACCTCGCCTGGCAGCCGAGCTGGCCGAAGAGTTCCCCGAGGTGAAGTTCGTCCCCTCGACCTCGATCGAGGAGTCGATCGCCGACGCCGACGTCATCTGCTGCGCCACCTCGTCCTCGACCCCACTCTTCGAGACCGACGCCCTGCCCGACCGCGTCCACGTCAACGCGATCGGCGCCTTCCGCCCCACCATGCGCGAACTCCCCCGCGCGCTGTTCGCCGCCGCGTCGCTGGTGGTCGTCGACCAGCTAGAGGCCGCCCTCGAAGAATCCGGCGAAGTCATCGACGCCGTCACCTCCGGCACCATCCCGCAGGAAGCCCTGGCCGAGCTGGGTACCGCCCTCACCACCAAACCCACCACGACAGGCCGCACCGTCTTCAAGTCCGTCGGCGTCGGCCCCCAGGACTGGGCCATAGCCCGCCATCTCCACACCGCCTGAGCGGTCAGGTCCAGGCGAGGACGTTTTTCCGTAGGCGTAGAGGAGGCCGATGGTGACGAAGGCGAGGAAGACGAACATCTCGATCAGGGACGAGATGCCGATGGCGGCGAAGACGCCGGCCCAGGGGAAGAGGTAGACGGCGTCGACGGCGAAGATGACGTACAGGTAGGCGTAGAGGTAGTAGCGGATGTGGACCTGCGCCCAGCCTTCGCCGACCGGGTCGACGCCGGACTCGTAGGTCTTGAGTTTGTCCGGCCGTCGGGTAGGTGACGGTGAGGGCGCGGTTCAGCGCGAAGGCACCGATCAGGCCGCCGAGACCCAGGACAAGGATCGCCGCGACAACTCCGTAGGCCTCTGACACGAGCCTTACTTTAGTTGGTGCAGAGCAGCATGGAGTCGGTAGCGACTTGCGGGCCGTAGCCGGACTTCACGTCCGCGACCTGGAGGCGCAGCCGGTTGACGCCGAGGATCTGGCGGTTCAGCCAGCCCTCGGTCTCCTGGGTCTGGTTGAGAGTGCCGAGCACAGTGCTGCCGTTCAGCAGCGACACCCGGACCGTGCCGTCGGTGATGTTGCCGAGCCAGTTCTTCACCCAGCTGCAGCCGGCGCTGTTCACGTCGCCCCAGACCACGCCGCCCTTGTCCGCGAGCAGCTCGGCCTCGGCCCGGCGCGGCGACTCCGACAGCGGGACCACGTTGAACTGCGGGTGCCCCTTGCCGCCGCTGGCGAGCAGAGGCTTCTTGTAGATGCCCCGCCAGACGTAGTGGCTGAACCCGGTCGACGCGGACGCCGAAGCGGCGTACGGAGCCTGCGGGCCGATCGCCAGCCGGTAGTTCTTGATCGACCCGGGCTGGGTCGAGGAGATCGTCACCTTCGTCCCGGAAGGACTGGCGTGGCCGATCTCCTGCCAGCCCGCCGTCGGCGACCAGCGCTGGAGCGCGACCCGCGAACCGGCCGCCGGCGCCGGCGTCAGCGTCCCGGCGACTGTCATCACGCCTTTGGTGTAGTCGCTGGTCCAGATGTTGGTGATCTTCACGGTCCGGACCGGGGCGGCGGCCTGCGTGGCCGCCTGGCTGCTCTGCAGCGCCATCGAACTGTCGGCCGGCAAGGCGGTCGCGCCGCAGGCGGTCAGGGGTGCGGTCAACAGGGCCACGGCGATCAGGCCGGCGGCAAGCGGGCGAAGGCCCATGGCGAAACTCCCTCGAGCCCGGGTGGATCCCGGGGTAGATCACAGGAACATGTCGAACACTGCCCGGAATGATCGCAGAAGGCAAGCGAGCGACTGCTTTGCGTGATCAGCGGCGGCCCGCCGGCGACCCGTAGTACGGAGGTATGAAACCACTGCCGGGCCGGCCGGGATCGGTTGATCCCAGGCTGTGGACGGCACCGGCTTACGCATGGTTCCGTACTAAGGGCGAACTAATATGGGGGTATCGCCCTACCGGGGGGATCGGCTGTCTCCACGAGAGATCCAGCCGGCCCAAGCTCGACTTGGAGATGAACAGAACAGTGACCATCGAGGTCAGGCAGCTCGACCGCGTGGTGATCCGGTTCGCCGGCGACTCCGGTGACGGGATGCAGCTCACGGGGGACAGGTTCACAGCGGAAACGGCATCGTTCGGCAATGATCTGTCGACGTTGCCGAACTTCCCAGCCGAGATCCGGGCACCAGCCGGGACTCTGCCGGGAGTGTCGTCGTTCCAGTTGCACTTCGCCGACCACGACATCCTGACGCCTGGTGATGCGCCCGATGTGCTGATCGCGATGAACCCGGCGGCCCTGAAGGCGAACCTGCGCGACGTCCCGCGCGGTTCGACCCTGATCATCGACACCGCGGACTTCACCGCGCGGAACCTGAAGCGGATCGGGTACGACGAGAATCCGCTCGAGACCGGCGAGCTGGACGCGTACCACGTCGTACCGCTGAACCTGACCGGGATGACGGTGGAGTCGGTCAAGGAGTTCGGCCTGACCCGCAAGGACGCGTCCCGGGCGAAGAACATGTACGCGCTCGGCCTGGTCTCCTGGCTGTTCCAGCGCCCGGTCGAGTCGACGATCTCCTTCCTGGAGACCAAGTTCGCCGGCAAGCCGGACATCCGGGACGCGAACATCGCGGCCTTCCGGGCCGGCTACAACTTCGGCGAGACCGCCGAGGAGTTCTCGGTCCGGTACGAGGTGAAGCCCGCGCGGATGGCGACCGGGCAGTACCGCAACATCTCCGGCAACCTCGCGCTGGCGTACGGCCTGGTGGCGGGCGCTCAGCGAGCAGGGATGCCGCTGGTGCTCGGTGCTTACCCGATCACGCCGGCTTCCGACGTACTGCATGAGCTGTCGAAGCTGAAGCGGTTCGATGTCACCACGATCCAGGCCGAGGACGAGATCGCCGGTGTCGGTGCGGCGCTCGGTGCTTCGTTCGGCGGTGCGCTTGGTGTGACCACGTCGTCCGGTCCGGGGATCAGCCTGAAGTCCGAGACGATCGGTCTCGGCGTGATGCTCGAACTGCCGCTCGTGGTCTGCGACATCCAGCGCGCCGGCCCGTCGACCGGGATGCCGACCAAGACCGAGCAGGCGGATCTGTTGCAGGTGATGTTCGGCCGCAACGGTGAGGCCCCGCTGCCGGTGATCGCGGCCCAGTCCCCCGCGGACTGCTTCGCGATCGCGGTCGAGGCGACCCGGATCGCGGTCACCTACCGCACGCCGGTGATGGTGCTGTCCGACGGCTATCTCGCGAACGGCTCCGAGCCGTGGCAGATCCCGGTGGTCGAGAACCTCCCGACGATCGATCCCAACTTCACGACCGAGCCCAACGCGACCAACGACAAGGGCGAACCGGTCTACCTTCCTTATCTCCGCGATCCCGAGACGCTCGCGCGCGCCTGGGCAGTGCCCGGTACGCCGGGGCTCGATCACCGCATCGGTGGTCTCGAGAAGGAGGACAAGACCGGGAACATCTCCTACGACCCGGCGAACCACGATCTGATGATCCGCACCCGCCAGGCCAAGATCGACGGGATCACCGTCCCACCGGTGGAGGTGGACGATCCGGACGGTACGGCGAAGGTGCTGGTGCTCGGCTGGGGTTCGACGTACGGACCGATCGGTGCCGCTTGTCGCCGGGTTCGGAAGGTCGGCGGCAAGATCGCGCAGGCGCATCTGCGGCACCTGAACCCGTTCCCGGCGAACCTGGGCGACGTCCTGCGCTCCTACGACAAGGTGCTCGTCCCGGAGATGAACCTCGGGCAGCTCGCGATGCTGCTGCGGGCGAAGTACCTGGTCGATGTCGTCTCTTATGCGCAGGTGCGCGGGATGCCGCTCGGTGCGGCCGAGCTCGCCGGAGTGATCGGCAACCTGGTCGAGGAGACCGAGGGAATCGACGACGATGCCCGGCACCTCGGAGCGGACGCGGCGGCTGTCACCCATGGTGAGGCCCTGCACGATCCGATGCCCGACGGCCACTCGGCGAACGGCCACCTGAACCCGGAGGGAGCACGATGAGCACGATTGATCTGGGATTGCCGGGTTTGCACGGCGTTCCCACTGCCGATGAGCCGCAGAACCGCAAGGAGTACGTGTCGGACCAGGAGGTCCGGTGGTGCCCCGGGTGCGGAGATTACGCAGTACTGGCTGCTTTTCAAGGGTTCCTGCCCGAGTTGGGGATCAAGCGCGAGAACGTCGCGATGGTGTCCGGGATCGGCTGCTCCTCGCGCTTCCCGTACTACCTGTCGACGTACGGCATGCACTCGATCCACGGGCGCGCGCCGGCGATCGCGACCGGGCTCGCGGTGGCGCGGCCGGACCTGAGCGTCTGGGTGGTGACCGGTGACGGCGACGCGCTGTCGATCGGCGGCAACCACCTGATCCACACGCTGCGCCGCAACGTGAACCTGAAGATCCTGCTGTTCAACAACCGGATCTACGGGTTGACGAAGGGGCAGTACTCCCCCACCTCGGAGCCCGGCAAGGTCACCAAGTCGACGCCGATGGGATCGGTCGACAACCCGTTCAACCCGGTCTCGCTGGCACTCGGCGCGGAGGCGACCTTCGTGGCGCGCACGGTCGACTCGGACCGCAAACACCTGACTTCGGTACTACGGGAAGCGGCCGCCCACCGCGGTACGGCGATCGTCGAGATCTACCAGAACTGCCCGATCTTCAACGACAACGCCTTCGACGCCTTCAAGAACCCCGACACCCGCGACGACGCGATCATCCCGCTCGTCCACGGCGAACCCATCCGCTTCGGCACCGACGGACACCTCGGCGTGGTCCGCGACGGCTTCGCCTCCCTCGCGGTGAAGGAGGTCGCTTCACTGCCCGGCGGCGAGGCCGACCTGGTCGTCCACGACGCCCACGCCGACGACCCGGCGTACGCCTTCGCCCTCTCCCGCCTCACCGACGCCGGCGTCCTGCACCGCGCCCCCATCGGCGTCTTCCGCTCGGTAGAACGCCCCGCCTACGACGACCTGGTCCGCCAGCAAGTCACCACCGCCAAGGACTCCCAAGGCCAAGGCGACCTCCAGTCCCTCCTCACCGGCACCGACACCTGGACCGTCAACTAACCCAACGCTGGTTGCTAAAGGCAAAGGTCCCGATGGGCAGTCCATCGGGACATCTCAAACGGTAACCACTTGCAGGTACTCGTCGAGCCCGTAGAAATCCTTGGGGTTACAGGTGTAGAGAACGGCATCGTGGGTGGCAGCGGTGGCCGCGATCAGCAGATCGAGCGATCGACTGCGCGGCTGCCGGCCGGTGGCTACGACGGCTGCAGCCAGGGCACCGTACGTCCGAGCAACAGCATCAGTCACTGGAAGCGGCTCGAAGGCACGCTCGATGGACGCAACCCTGCGCAGTCGCTCAGCGCGGATCTGCGGGGTCTTGGCGACCAGAACACCGAAGTGCAACTCGGCCAGGCTGACCGCACTGATCGCGACTTCGGCATCGATCGGTTCCGCAAGGCCACCGATCAGAACGCTGGTGTCGAGGACCGCTCTCATTGGTTCTCCCACGGGTCCCGCAGCTCCTGGTCAACGAGCTCCCGGTCGGTGGCCCAGTCATCGTCGGACCGGACGCTCAGGGCATCGGCAACCTCGGCGTACCGTCGCCAATGATCTCGCTCGGCTGGTCCGAGCACCGCCGCTGGACGGCCGGACACGGTGATCACCAAGTGTTCGCCGGCCTCGGCCCGACGGACCAGATCACTCGCGTTCTGCCGCAGCTCGCGCAGTCCCAAGGCATCCATGCATCTCAAGATAGCACATGTGCTACCTAAAGCAGTTGGGTGATGGTGTGGATTGTGAGGCCTACCAGGGCCCCTACTACCGTGCCGTTGATTCGGATGAATTGGAGGTCTCGGCCTACGTGGAGTTCGATGCGGTCGGCGGCTTCGCGGCCGTCCCAGCGTTCGATGGTGTCGGAGATGACCGAGACGATCTCGGTGCCGTAGGTGCGGATGACGTAGCCGACGGCTTCTGAGGCGCGGGTGTCGATCCGGCCGCGGAGGTCGTCGTCGGTCTGCAGGCGGGTGCCGAGGTCCTTGATGAGCTGGGTGCCGCGGGTGCGGAGGGGGCCGTCGGGGTCGGAGATCGCGCCGATCAGCGCAGTACGGACGGCGTCCCAGACCGCGGTGAGGCTGGTGCCCATGTCGGGATGGGTGAGCATCCGGCGCTTGAACGCCTCGAAGCGTTCCATCATCTCGGGGTCGCGCTGGAGGTCGTCGGCGAGCTGCTCGAGGAGCCGGTCGACGGCCTTGCGGGCGGGATGGTGCTGGTCGTCCCGTACGCCGGCCAGCCAGGTGAGCGCCTCGCGATGGATCCGGTCGATGACGATCGAGTCCACCCAGCGCGGGGACCAGCGAGGTGCCCGCGGCCCGACCACCTCGGCAAGAGTGTCGCGGTTCTCCGACAGCCAGTCGTACGCCTCGACCATCAGCAGGTCGAACAGCGCATGATGAGCACCGTCGTCGACGACCGACTTGAGGAAGTGCCCGGCGATCGGGCTCAGCGGCTCCTCCGCGAACCGCGGCAGCAACGAGCCCTGGACGAAAGCCCGTACGTCGGCGTCGCCGAGTTTCGGCAGCGCGGCGCCGATCGTCCGCGAGCCTTCCTCGACGATCCGTTCGGCGTGGTTGCCCGCGGCAAGCCATTCGCCGACCCGGCGGCCGACCTCCGCGGTCCGCATCTTCTCGGCGACGACGTCCTCGGACAGGAAGTTCTCCGTCACGAACTGTTCGAGGCTCTCCGCCAGACTGTCCTTGCGGGTCGGCACGATCGCGGTATGCGGGATCGGCAGCCCGAGCGGCCGCCGGAACAGCGCGGTGACGGCGAACCAGTCGGCGAGCGCACCCACCATCGCCGCCTCGGAGGCCGCATTCACGTACCCCCAGGCGCCACCGTGGTGCAGCGTCACCACATAAACAACAGCCGCCAGCACCAGCAAGGACAGCGCCACCATCCGCATCTGCCGCAGCCCACGCCGCCGCACCAGATCCGCCCCGCTCAACACCATCGTCGCCATACCTTGATTCAACCAACTCACCAAAGGATCCGGCTCCGGGAACACCCCTGAATTCAGAGCCAACCGGCGTTGCGGGAGATCCTGATGGCGTCCAGGCGGTTGTGCGCCCCGACCTTGGTGATCGCGTTGGAGAGGTAATTGCGCACGGTGGCCGACGACAACGACAACCGGGTCGCGATCTGATCGGTGGGCAGCCCCGACTCGGCGGCCCGCAGTACGTCGGCCTCTCGCGCCGTCAGCGGACTGGTCCCGGTCTCCAGAGCAGCAGCGATGAGGTCCGGATCGATCACCCGCTCACCAGCATGAACACGCCGTACGCCGTCCGCCAGCGTCTCCGCCGGAGCATCCTTCACGATGAAGCCCCGCACATGCGCCTGCAGAGCCCGCAACAGCACACCGGGCTGACTCAATCCCGTCAGCACCAAAATCTTTGCCGATGGCAACTTCTCGTGCAATTCACCAGCAGCCGTGAGCCCGTCGAGCCCCGGCAGGTCGATGTCCAGCACAGCCACGTCCGGCGACGTCCGCAGCGCGGCAGCCACGATCTCGTCGCCGCGATCCAGCTCCGCCACCACCTCCATGTCCTCTTCCAAGGACAGCAGAGCAACCAGTGCGCCGCGGATCATGTGCATGTCCTCGGCGATGAGGACCCTGATCATCCGACCTCCAGAATGACGACCAACCGGAAGGTGTCCCCGGTCGTCTGCAGACTTGCCCGTCCACCCAGCGCCGCCGCGCGTTCGTGCAGCCCGGCGATCCCGCTGCCGTCGGCACTCACCGCCGACCGTACGCCGTCGTTCACCATCTCCAGCGAGACCCGCCTGCCGATCCGGACCAGCTTGATCTCGCAGTACGACGCGTCGCTGTGCCGCAGCAGGTTCGTGGTGCCCTCCCGGACCGCCCACGCCACCACCTGCTCGACCGGCGCCGGCAGCTCGTACTCGCCATCGGAGATCCGCGCATCCACCCCGGCCGCGGCCAGCAACGCGGCGGCCGCGGCGATCTCGCCCTGCAACGACACCTCGTGTTCGTCCCGGGTGATCGCCCGTACGCCGCGCAGTGCCGTGCGGGCCACCTCGGTCAGGCTCACGATCTCGGTCTGGGCACCGGCGGCGTCGATCGGCAGCAACCGGATCGCCAGGTCGCCCTTGAGTGAGATCGCCGACAGGCTCTGCCCCAGCAGATCGTGCAGATCCCGCGACACCCGGACCCGCTCCCGATCGACGGCCAGGTGGGCCAGCTCGGACCGCGTCTCGTACAGCTCGTTCACCAGCACGACCAGCCGGACCACGCCGTACAGGGCGAAGACGAAGACCAACTGGATCCCGACCCAGTAGATCCCGATCACCACCACCTGGTCGGTGGAGCCGGCCGCGGCGCTCCGGCCGGACCCCACGAAGCCGAAGGCCAGCAGGTAGTTCCAGGTGGTGTTGACCACGAACGGCACCGCGAACCCGACGGTGAACCGCCAGTGCCCGGGGAGAATCAGCATCGCCGACGAAGCGAGCAGGATCCCGGTGGCGGCCCAGTCGGCCCCGATCCAGATCATCGGCAGATAGGCCAGCAGCGCGAGGGCCGCCAGCGACCACGGCCATCCGCTGGGCCGCGAGTCCCGCGCAGCGGCCCGGACATGACGCAGGTGCAGAACGGCGATCACCGTCACGGCCGGTACGGCGAACGCGATCTGTCCGGCACTGTGGTCATTCATCCCACCGGTGGTCAGCAGGACCAGGATCAGCAGCACGATGGTCAGATGCAGGCCCAGCATCGCCCAGGGAGCCCGGCGGGTGATCCACTGCAACGAGTCCGGTGTCATGCCGAGGCCACCTCCCCCGAACCGTCTGCGTCCACCAGCAACCGCAGCCCGTCGTCCGAGCGGACCACGCTCAGCAGACAGCTGCGGACCGAGCCGTCGTGCAGCAACCGGTCGACAACCATGCGGAGCGAAGCCGCGAGAGCATCGTCACCCGAACCGGTCAGATCTCCACCTGGGAGCACCAGCCGGGCCTGGATCCCGGCCGCGCCCAGCAGGGCGACCGCGGTGTCCAGCTCCGCGCCCAGCGAACCGCGCTGATAGGTACGGATCATCCGGCGGGTCTCGGCCAGTGTCTGCCGCGAACCGTCCACCAGCGTGCCGAGCTGCTCGGCGGCGAGTTCCGGGTCCGATCCGGCCAGCCGGCTGATGGCCGCGCCCTGGCCGGCGATACGCCCGAGGGCGGTACCGACCGTCTGGGCCAGCTCGGTGTCGATCCGGATCCGCTCCCGGAGTACGGCCTGGGCGGCCAGCTCCGCACGAGCGGCCAGGAGCTGGCGCAGCGCCGCGGACAACCAGGCCAGCGCCAAGCAGGCACCGGACCGGTCCAGGACCACCACCGCCGTCCACAGCGGATTGGTCCCCCCGAACAAGACCCGGATCACGACCACGACCGTCAGCCCGACCACAGCGGACGCCAGCACCGACCAGGGACGCGGCAGCACGATCACCGCCGAGACCAGTACCTGCACGCCCATCAAGGGCCAGCCGACGCCGCCCAGCGGCAGTCCGGCCAGGAAGGCGACGAAGACCAGCGCAAGGGTCCAGCCGGGCGCGCGCGGTCGCTCGCCGTGGGCCAGCGCCCACAGATGGTGCAGATGCGGCACCATCAGGGCGAAGGTCAGTCCGACAACGACCAGGATGCGGACGAGGCTTCCGGTGACGTTCGACAGCTGGACGACGGCGATCAGGCCCGAAGCGAGCAGCGGGGCAACGGCGACGAACCGGACCAGCCGGTCCGAGTACGCCGCTCGGCTCACTGCCCGGTCCGGAGTCACAGCTCCATACGCTATGCCGTGGGCAGGCCGCGCCGCGGTCCGCGGCCGCCGGAGATCCAGCACGATCGCCATCTGTCCCTCCTCCCACGCCAGCCTGCCGGACCCGGCCGGGGCGACGGTAGATCCGCGAATCCACACCCGCTGATGACATCTGTCATCTCCGACTGTCCACATCGACATCTGCCGCCCAGCACCTGACAAGACCCAGCCTGGTGGACATCGCCGGGACGTCCGGCGTACGGAGGAGGACACCATGAGCACCCCTGCCCGCACGGTCGTCGGGAACATCACGCTGTCGCTGGACGGCCGGGTGGCCGGCCGCGGCGGCCCGTACGACATGGGCTGGATCGTCCCGCATGCCACCACCGCCGGGTCTCGTGAGCACATGATCCGGGTGACGAGTGCGGCCACCACGGCGCTGCTCGGCCGCAACAACTACGAGGGCTTCGGCGGCTTCTGGCCGTCAGTGGCCGAGATGCCGGACGCCGACCCGCTCGACCGGCAGTTCTCCCGCTGGCTGAACGAGGTCGAGAAGGTGGTGTTCTCGACCACCCTCAAGGAGGCCGGCTGGTCGAACTCCCGGATCGCCACCACCGACCCGGCAACCACGGTCAAGGAGCTGCGTGAGCAAGAGGGTGGCGACATCATCGTGCTGGCCAGCACCAGCGTGATCCAGAACCTGCTCGAGGCCGACCAGCTGGACCGGCTGTCGATCACACTGGCTCCGGAAGTCGTCGGCGGCGGCGCTGCCTTCTTCCCCGCCGGCCTCGACGGTATGTCGTGGCGACTGGTCGACTCGACTGGTACGGAGAGCGGGGCACTCTGCCTGCTTTACGACCGGATCCGCACGGACAGCTGACAGGGAGACCCATTATGGCGATACAACGGATGGACAACGTCGGGATTGTCTTCGACGACTTGGAGGCTGCCGTTGCCTTCTTTGTCGAGCTCGGTATGGAGCTGGAGGGGCAAGGGCAGGTCGAGGGCGCCTGGGCGGACGGGTGTGTCGGTCTCGAAGGCGTCCGCTGTGACATCGCGATGCTCAAGACCCCGGGCGGCCACAGCCGGCTCGAGCTGGCGAAGTACCTGAGCCCCGCACCGCTCGGCGACAGCTCGCAGAAACCGCCGCACAACACCTTGGGCATGTATCGGGTGATGTTCGCCGTCGACGACATCGAGGACACCGTGGCCCGCCTGAGCAAGCAGGGCGGCGAGCTCGTCGGCGAGATCACCAGGTACGAGGACCTGTTCCGGCTCTGCTACGTCCGCGGCCCCGAGGGGATCCTGGTCGGGCTGTCCGAGCAGCTCAAGTAAGGCCGCTACGGAGCTGCCGGATAGTTGACGACCTGGTCGGACGGAACGCCGACCTTCGTCGTACCGGTGCTCTGCAGCGGATAGACGTAGCGGTCGCCCTCGGTCAGTGGTTTGCCATGCTCGATGTCGTGCCACTGGCGGAGGTCGCGCAGTTTGCTCTGCCGCAGCAGGGTCTCGAGCATCGCCAGCCAGGAGCCGCGATACCCCGGTTGCTTCACCGACAGCGCGGCGGGCAGCTTCGCATCGAAGGCGTCCGTCGCCAGCTGTTCGGCAGCGGACGGCGTCTTCGCCGGGCCGTACTTCTGGCCGGCCATCCCGGTGATCGCGGCCGTGATCAGCCCGTACGTCAGGTCGTAGGCGCGCCTCGCATCATCCAGGTGCTCCTGCTCGCCGGTCTGGATCAACCCGGAGATCGGCGTACCGACTCGATGCCAGGCCGCGTAGGTCTTGCCGTTCTTGCCGGGCGCGGTGTGCGTTCCCCACTTGTGGTCGCCGGGCGCCGGGAAGTACGACTCGTGCAGGGCGTCCGGCGAAGCCACCGGCGGATCGACGGTGACGAAGTGGTCCTCGCCGGGTTTGGCCGGCCGGATCCAGGTGGTGGTGAAGTTCGGGGTGACGAACGCGCCCGCCATCTTGATCCCGGTCCAGCCGGCCGCGGCACCGAGCGCCGAACTCGCCTCGTTGGCCTGGATCGCGTCCATCCCGCCGGGTGGAGCCTGCGCTGCCGTGACTCCGGCCTTCAGATCAAGGCGCTCTGCGCTGGGCTCGACGGAACGGATCTCGGCAAGGTCTGTTGCCCGCAGCGATGACAGCAGCTGGCAGACAGCCGCGTTACCGGCCGTGTGTTGCAGGTGCACCAGCGGTCCATCGCCGTCAGAACGACCTACCCGGCCGGCCTTGATCTCCCGCGATCGGCGGAGCTTGTGGCTGCGCATCCCGGCACCTCCCCCGGACCAGTTACCGCCGAGAGTAGCTCTCCAAAGCCGCGGATGCACTCGTACGACGGTCCATCAACCCCGATACGAGCGCGAGCACCAGACCGGCGACAGCCAGTACTGCGCCCGCGCGACTCGGCCACTCGTAGCCGTAACCGGCGCCGAGGACGACGCTGCCAAGCCAGGCGCCGAGAGCGTTCGCGACGTTCAGCGTCGAGTGGTTGAGCGAGGCCGCCAGCGACTGGCCCTCGTGCGCGACATCCATCAGTCGGGTCTGCAGCGCCGGGATCAGGATGCTCGCGCTGAACCCCATCGCGAAGACTCCGACCAGCGCGCCCGCCTTGGATTGAGCGAGCCATCCGAACGTTCCGAGAACGATGGCGACCGCTACCAACCCGCCGTACAGGCTGGGCATCAGGGCGCGATCGGCGAGCCGGCCGCCGACCAGGGTGCCGCCGGTCATGCCGATGCCGTAGACGGCCAGCACGATCGTCACCGCGGCCTCGCTGAAGCCGGCCAGGTCCGTCATCGTCGGGGTGATGAACGAGTACGTCGCGAACATGCCGCCGAAGCCGACCATGCCGACCAGCAGGGCCATCCAGACCTGCGGTTTGGCCAGTGCGCTCAGCTCGCTGCGGACGTTGACGTCGTTGCCGACCGGTTGCGGTGCGACCCAGAACCAGACCGCGACCAGGGTCAGCAGGCCGAGTACGCCGACCGCGAAGAATGGCAACTGCCAGCCGAACCGCTGGCCGAGCAGGGTGGTCAGCGGGACACCGACGATGTTCGCCACCGGCAGGCCGACCATGATCATCGAGACGGCCCAGGCGCGCCGGTTCGCCGGCACCATCGACGAGCCGACCACGGCGCCGATCCCGAAGAACGCGCCGTGCGGCAGGCCGGTCAGGAACCGGGCCGCCATCAGCATTTCGTAGCTGTTGGCAACGGCCGAGAGAACGTTGCCTACGACAAAGACCGCCATCAGCCCGAGCAGCAGGCGTTTGCGGCCGGTCCGGGCACCGAGCGCCGCGATCACCGGGGCGCCGACGACGACACCGATCGCGTACGCCGAGACCACATGCCCCGCCGTCGGAATGGAGATCTGCACCCCGTCGGCGATCTGCGGCAGCAACCCCATCGTGACGAACTCGGTGGTCCCGATCGCGAAACCACCGATCGCCAAGGCCAACAGCGCCAGCCCGACATGCCTACTGTCAGGAGTCACTGAACTGGTCACGCCTGATTGTCTCACCCACCTCCGGCGCCGGTGCCGCCGTCTCAGCCGCCGGTGTGACCACTGCCACCCGGCGCCAGGCGAAGACCAGGAGAACTACGGCGAGGGCGGCGAAGATGCCGTTGCCGATCAGGTCGACGGTCTTCGGGGCGTCGAAGACCGGGGACTCCGGGAAGGCGTGCCAGGCGTACGTGAGGAGTGCGCCCTCGCCAGCGCCAGACGTGCTGCCTTGTCCACGACTCGCGGCGGGACCAGGACAGGACTACCGAACGGACGCCGCCCACCGACCAGATAGATCGCTGCCGCCCACCACCCGTGCACTTCGAGATTGTCCGACGAACATGAACGCCGGAGTCACCAGCAGAGCGACTAAGGCCGGCGAACCAAACCGCAGGCACACTCCCTCCGACCTGCGGGCTGCCACCCACAGCCTGCCGACCAGTCGCGCGGCAACACCGATCAGCGCGACGAGCGCAACAGCGACCCCGGTGAACTGGGCCGGCGATGCCACGAACGAGTCGTTGTTCAACTGGATCGCCGTCGACGACAGCGACGCCGATCACGAACAACACGCCCGATCACCCAGAGCCCGATCTTGCCGAGCCACGGTTCGCGCGGCCGCTTCGGAGACCGCCTCCACCAGCACGATCGGCACGGTGATGCTCCAGACCGTGTGCAGCGTGAGCACGAACAACGTCCACGGCGCTCCGATGCCCGAGGAAGCCGATGTGCCCGGGATCGAGCAACCGCAGATCCGCATAGTTCGGGTTGAACAGCGACTGCGTGGTCACCCCTTCCTCCAGTACGCCGTACGCGAGCGCCAGCACGAGGATGCTCGGGTACCCCCAGCCCCGGCGCCGGACGAACTCGCGGATCAGCACCGCGCCACCGCCGTACAGGGGAGCCAGGCCGATCACCGCGAAGAGCGCCGTGATGGGCAGATTGCCGAGCAGGAACTCAGCCACCAACGGCGACAGGAAGAACAGCCCGATCGCCGGCCAGAATCGCCGCTTCATGTCTCTCTCCTCCACTCGGTGACTCCCTCACTCTCGTTGCCGGGGACCGAGCGTTCCGATGCCGTCCGTCCTGACCTACGCCTGACGGATGTCATGCCCGCTGTCCGCGAGCAGCCGGTTCACCTGGGTCACGAACCGCGGGAACCCGTTGTCCACAGCCAGCTGCCTGGCCAGCAGGAGATCGTCCAGCCCGGCGTCGCCGCGGGCCACGCCGCGGGCGATCAAGGACTCGGCCTTCGACCACGGGTTGTCCCCGGCCAACTCGAGTGCTTCCGTGGCCAGCACCAGCGCCTCGCCGAACTCGCCCGTAGCGGCAAGCGAGAAGACCAGCTCGGCTCGCACACCGACGGCGATCTGCCGATTGGTCAGCGGTAGCGCGGTGCGGAGATCGGCCTGCGCCGCCTCGTGGTCGCCGAGCACCCGATAGGCGGCACCACGGTTGCCGTGGGCCGAGAGCCGCTGCCTGTCGGTCACCGCCAGCTCGATGCATTCGGTCGCCGTGGCCACCGCGGCCGACAGGTCACCGGCCAGGTACTGCACGTAGGACAGGTTGATCAGAATCGTTGCCGTCAGCACCGGATTGGTGGTCAGCCGCCGCGCCTGCGTCAGCACCTGGACGGCCGGGCCCAGCTCGTCGCGCAGCAGGTGGGCGACCCCGAGATTCGACAGCAGTGAAGGCTCGGCGTCCGGAGGGCCCGACCGGTGGTAGCAGTCGAGCGCCTCGTACCACTGCTTGAGCGCCGCATCCACGTCTCCGACAGTGTGCGACAGGACCCCCAGGCTCTGCAGCAGAATCCCTTCGGCAGCAACATCGCCGGTCAGCTTCGCCGCTGCGAGTCCGGCCTCGGTCACCGTTCGCCACGGGCCGATCCGCAACTCCTCGATGAAGTACTGCCGAAGCAGGTCGGCCAGCTGCAAGCTGTGCTCCGGCGAGACCCGCGCGACCGCGACAAGGTTGTCCAACTCCTGGGTGATCCACGCCCTGGCTGCTACCCCATCAGCGAACGGCTGACGTTCCACTGGAGGCCTGGGCAACGGCACTGCATGCCGCAGCCCGAACTGCACCGCCGCATCCGTAGTACTCACGTACCAGTCGAACAGACCCTGTACTGCGGTATCCGGCTCCTCAGCAGCTCTCTCTGCTGCATAGAGCCGCACCAGGTCGTGGAAGTGGTATCTGTCGATCGACATCCGCTGCACAAGGTTGGCCGTGACTAGGGCTTCCAGTGCATCGTCCGCATCGTCCCCTGTCAGCGCAGCAGCCGCTGCCGCAGTGAAGTCGGCGCCAGGAACCAGCCCGAGCAGACGGAACAGGCGCTGCGCAGCCGGCTCCAACCCCGCATAGGACAGATCAAAGGCAGCCCGTACTGCGTTGCGCGGGTCGCCGCTGATCGCCAACTTGCTGAGGCGGTTCCCCCCGCGCAGCTCGGCGACGTACGCCGAGATCGGAACGCCACGGCGATTGGCCAGGTTCGCCGCCGCGATCCGCAGCGCCAGTGGAAGGAAACCGCACAGCTCGATCAACTCATCGGCAGCAGCCGGTTCGGCGCGGATCGCGTCCGCGCCAAGGAACTGGGTCAGTAGACCATCGGCCTCGTCGGGCGACAGCACCTCGAGTGGCAACAGGGCAGCGCCGTCGAGCACCAGCCCGTGCAGATTCGAGCGACTGGTCACCAGTACGACGCTGGTACCGCCGCCCGGCAGCAACTCCCGGACCTGATCGGCGTCAGTGGCGTCGTCGAGTACCAGCAGCACCTTCCGATCGGCCAGCCGCGATCGCAGCGCCGCCGACCGTGCCTCGGTACCGTCCGGGATCGCCTGCCCCGGCAGGCCGGACTGCCGCAGCAACGCGGCCAGCACGTCGCCGGGAGTGGCGTCCCGGAGCCGGACGAACCACTGCCCGTCAGGGAAGGCAGCCGCCATCCGGTAGGCGATCCGCACTCCCAGGCTGGTCTTCCCGACGCCTGGCGGACCGCTGACCACGAGGATCCGCCGGCCGTCGGCGACCGCCCTCAACGCCTCGTCGACAAGCCTGTCCCGTCCGACGAATCCGACCGTCTGCAACGGCAACTGCGCAACGGTGACCCACCCGCCACCGGAATCACTCCCGGCCCGGTCACCGGCGGGCCGGTCGAGTTCGCCGGTGAGCACACCTTGCCGGATCCGGCGGAGTTCAGGACCAGGGTCAATCCCCAGCTCCTCGGCCAGCGCGGCCGCGAGCCCGTCGTACGCCGCCAGGGCGTCGGCCTGCCGGCCTGTCCGGTACAGCGCAGTCATCAGCTGGCCATGGAAGCGTTCCCGCACCGGGTACTCCCGCACCAGTGCGGTCAACGGCGCGATCAGCGTCCCGTGCTCGCCGAGCGACGAGCAGGGCGTCGTGAAGCTGTTCGACGGCGGCCAGGCGTTCCTCGGCCAGCCGCGGCACCTCGTGCCGGCGCAGCGAGTCCGACTCGACGTCCGCGAACGGCTCACCGCGCCAACAGTCGAGTGCCTTTGCAACAACTCGGCCGCGGCCAACGGGTCGTGCGCATCGATGCCTCGGCCACCAGCCGGCGGAACGTCCGCAGGTCCTCGGGCTCGACGGTGATCAGGTAGCCGTTGGGCCGGGTCTGGACGACTCCGCGCCGACGAACTTGCGCAGCCTGGCGATGTAGTTCTGCACGGCCGGCTTCGGGTTCGAAGGTGGCGATCACCCCAGACCGCGTCGACGAGTTCCGGCCGCCGAGACCACCCGGCCGGACCGGGCCAGCAACACCGCGAGCAGGGTCCGCACCCTGGCGGGCGGAATCACCACCGGCCCTCGGCTGCGATCGCCTCGACCGGCCCCAGGATCTTGAACTCCACAGCACTCCCGTCGACCTTGCCCCGGCCCCAGTCTGCCGGACGGCGGGGGCGCGGGATCACCGCCTGGTGCGTCCGTGCCGGTTCCGTGAAAACATCCGGCATGGCCAACTACGGCGATCATCAGCTGAGCATCTACGTGCAGGGGATGTTCCAGAACACCCGGCCGGAGATCACCACCGACCTGTCCCGGCTGGAGTCCCAGGCGGCGGCGAACCTGTCGGCCGAGGCGATGGGCTACATCGTCCCGAGCGCCGGCAGCGGTTCGACGGCCCGGGCGAACCTGGCCGCTTTCGACCGCTGGCGGCTGGTGCCCCGGATGCTCCGCGGTAGTATGGAGCGGGACCTGTCCTGCACGGTGCTCGGCGCCAAGATGCCCGCGCCGGTGGTGATCGCCCCGGTCGGCGTGCAGACGCTCGCCCATCCCGAGGGTGAGCTGGCGACATGACCAGGAACTTCGTCAGCCAAGTCCAGCCGAAGTCCGGGTGCTTGACCGGGTTGAACACGAACGCGCCGAAGAACTGCCGGAACGTGAACCGCTCGGCGGGCCGCTCGGTCAGGACCCGGTCCTTGAGCGCGAACGCGAACAGCAGGCACAAGACCACGGCGAGGGCGCCCGGGACGGCGAAGCGCGCGAGGTCGCCGTCGATCATGTTCACCAGGAACGAGCCGCCGAGGATGCCCAGCGGCGTCGTGATCCCGACGATCCCGGAGGTCTTGCCGCGCCGCTCGGCGGGCACCTGGTCCGGGAGGGTCGCGTTGGCCGCGGCCATCACCGCATTGAGCGCGGTCTGGGCGACGCACCAGCCGAGGAGGACGAGCCACACCGAACCGGCCACGCCGATGAGGGCGAGGGCGAGCAGGCCGGTGACGGCGCCGCCGACGATCCACGGCCGCGCATGCCGAAGCGGGAGGTGGTCCGGGCGGAGAGGCGGCCGACGAGGGGGTTGGCGATGAGCGCGAAGAGCGCGCCGACGCCGAGCACGAGGCCGAGGGCGCTGGCCGCGGCCTGGGGCGTGGCCGTGATGTGCTCGATCTTGAACGCCATGGAGACCATGACCGGGGTGAGGAGGGCGACGTAGATGCCGAAGTTCGCGCCGGCGAGGGCGAAGGGGTAGGCGCGCGGCTCACGTGCGGGAGGGGCGCGAGCGCGGTGGCGGGGGCTGACAACTCTGTCATGGCACTGACCTTTCAAGCTGGGGCGACGGTGCCCTGAGAGGGACTGTAGCTCGAAAACTGACCGAGTGGTTAGCTTCTTTGGCTAGGAATTCTCCGACGAACGGCTAGGCTTGGCCCCGCGGCCAGCGCCGCTCTCGACCCGTCAACCGTGAGGACCCACAGGTGACCGCCGCCACCCAGCGCCGCTACGCCACCGGACGCGCCCGCCAAGAGGAGCTCCTCGACGCGGCCTACGAGCTGTTCGCCGCCGCCGGGTTCAGCGGGGTCTCGCTCCGCGCGATCGCCGCGAAGGCCGGCGTCTCGCACGCCTCGCTCCTGCGCTACTACGAGTCCAAGGACGACCTGCTCCTGGCGCTCCTCGCCCGGTGGGAGGACGCGAACGTCGCCTGGATCGACGCGCACGCGGACCTCCCGCGGCCCGAAGCCCTGCTCGGCCTCGCCCGCCGCAACGCCGCCACCCCCGGGTACCTCCCGCTGTTCGCCGCGCTCACCGGCGAGGCCGTCTCCCGGCCCACCCGGGGCACGCGCACATGAAGCGCCGCTACGAAGACGTGCGCCACTTCCACTTCGAAGGCGGCGACGCCGACGCCGCCAGGGTCACCGCCGCCTGGGACGGCCTGCAGGTGATGTCGCTCTATCTGAACGAAGTGGACGTGGTCGCCGAACTCGCCGACTACTTCGCCCGCACCACGAGCGCATCGCCGGGCGCCGACCTCGACGCCGACGACGCGTCCATCAAGGACGAAGGCCTGGTGAGCCTGCCGGAACCGCCTCCGGCCGACGAGTCCGGCTACGCGCGCGGGCGCGAGCGCGGGCCCGCATCATCGACAGCGCCACCGCGCTGTTCGCCGAGCGCGGCTTCACCTCGACCAGCCTGAGCGACATCGCGAAGCGCGTGGGGACCTCGAAGTCCTCACTGCTGCACCATTTCGGGTCGAAGGACGCCCTGCTCGCCACGGTCCTCGCCCATCGCGACGACGCGATGAGCGAGCAGGTGAGCGAACCGCTGCCCGCCCGCGAGTTCCTGCGCCGCCTCGTCGCGGGCGCCCGCGCGAACGCCGCGCGCCCCGGCCTCATCGAGCTGTACACCGTGCTCTCGCACGAGGCCACGGCCGCCGAGCACCCTGCGCACGACTTCTTCACCCGACGCTTCCGCTGGGCCCTCGACCACTTCACGACCGTGTTCGGCCTGCTCCGCGACAGCGGCCAGATCGCCGCCGACCGCGACCCGCGGCGCGAGGCGATCTGGTTCGTCGCCCTGTGGGACGGCCTCCAGGTCCAGTGGCTCTACGACCCCGAAGCGGTCGACGTTGCGGATGAACTCGGTGCCCACCTGGAGTCGATCCTCATCCGCTAGGCCGCGGCGTCCTTTCGGGCCATCGGCGGCCGGTCGAGGACCTCGACGTACACGATCCTCTCGTGCACCACATCGAGGATCAGGTCGCCGACCTCGGGCGCCAACATGACATTGCGGTGCCCAGGCCCGTACGGCGTACCCGGAGGATGCTCCGCGGTGCGGATGCTCTGGCAGAAGTCGTCCTTGCACCCGCACTCGGCCACCAGCCGCAGCTCCGGCGCCGTGCTCGCCAAGTACCGCTCACCCTCGGCCTCCAGCAGACGGGCCAGCTCGACGACGAGCTCGGGGTAGACCTCCCGGACAAGCGGATGCTCCTTCATGAACGCCAGCATAATGACGCCAAGGTCCGACCGATACGGCATTGCCCCGGCGCTGCGATTTCCCTAGGCTCACTCCATGGACTGGGTCGAGGATTTCTACTCGCGCACCGGACGCTGGTGGGCCGAGGCCGAATCGGGCCTCGGCGACCGCGATCGCGGCCGCGTCGAACTGCTGCAACGCGTGTGCGGCCCCGAGCCGAGGCGCGTCCTCGAACTCGGCTGCGGCTACGGCACCACGGCCGCGGCCTTCGCCGACGCCGGGCACCAGGTGGTCGGGGTCGAACTCACCGACCGCGCCGACCACGCCAAAGCCCACCTCGAGCGGCTCGGACCCGAGCGCCTGCAGATCGTGCGCGGCGACTTCTACACCGCGACGTTCGAAGGCCGCTTCGACACGGTGACCTACTGGAACGGCTTCGGGATCGGCTCGGACGCCGACCAGCGCCGCCTCCTGCGCCGGATCGCCACCTGGCTGGAGCCGGACGGGACCGCGCTGGTCGACGTGTTCAACCCGCTGGTCTGGGCCAGTTGGCACGGCGAGACCGAACTGCTGCAAGCGAATCCCGAGCGCGGCTACCACCACGAACTCCAACAGGAGACCGCCTTCGACCCGGTCACTTCCACCGCCGTCGACACCTGGTGGGACGCCGCCGAACCCGAGCGCCGCATCACCCAGCGCCTGCGCTGCTACAGCCCGGCCGACCTGCGGCTGCTCCTCGAAGGCACCGGGCTCGCCCTCACCGGCGTCCTGGCCTGCGGCGAACCGGCCGATCTCACCGCCGACCACACCGGCGACGCCGCCTGGCTCAGGGACCACTACGAATACCTCGCCGTCCTCAAGCCCGCCGCCGACTGAGGGTCTCCGGGCCTTTGGGGAACGTCCTGTGATCACTGGTGCGCGGGGTACGGGCCGGGTACGGGTTTCAGTGCAAGGCTCGTGCAACCGGCTGCTTCTAGTGTCGTCTGCAGGTCGATCACCTCGCTCAGAGGAGACCGGCCGCGCCTCCCGAACCAGACCTGAGAAGTGGAGAACCCCATGTCCCCTCGATCCGAACAACCGAACCTCTCCCGACGCCGCCTGCTCCAGGCGGCGGCCATCGTCCCCGCGGTGGCGATCCCCACGCTCGCCGTCGCGAGCCCCGCCCAGGCCGGCTACCTGGGCAACATCTCGCGATCGAATGTGATGGCGCGAGCCCGCGACTGGTACGACCGCAACATCCAGTACAGCTTTGACGGATGCGCGGGCCACCGACAACGACGGGGACCACCGGTACCGCCGCGACTGCTCCGGGTTCGTGTCGATGGCGTGGCACAGCGCGACGCCCGGGCACAGCACCCGCGACCTTACCGACATCTCGCACCCGGTCTACTGGAGCAGCCTCAAGCCGGGAGACGCCATCAACCACTACGACGACCACTGCATGCTGTTCCACAAGTGGATCGATGAAGGCGTTTCGATGAAGGTCTACCACCTGGTCGACCCAAATCAAGACATGGAGTACGACACGAAGTACGTGTCCATCCTGAAGGACGCCGGCTTCAGCCCTCTCCGCTACGACAAGATCTTCGACTGATCCACAGCGGTCATCCGGTGCATCGTCCTCGATGCACCGGCTCATCGGCTCTGGTGCGCACGCTCCGCTTCGACTCTGGCGGCCATGGGTTCCGCTCCGGCGGCCCGGTACAACGTCACGGCAGCGGCTGCGAGTCGCGCGGCCGCCGCCGGGTCTTCGCTTGCGGTACAGCGGGCCTGCGCCGCCAGCGCGTCGGCCTCGAGGACAACGTACCCGCGTCCGCGTGCCTCTTCCAGGGCACGTTCCGCATGTCGGCGCGCATCGGCGTTGTCGCCCAGCGCCAGCAGCACATTCGCCGTGCCGATGGTCGCGCGCGTTTCAAGGAACGGGAACTCGCCGGCGATCTCGAGCGCCCGCGCGAACGTCGTATGAGCAGCCGCGGCGTCGCCTGCGCCCGATTGCGCTTCGCCGAGCGCGATCAGCAGCGCCGCCTGCGCGCGCCGGTCCCGGGAGATCACCGCGAGTTCGTACCCCTGTTCAGCGGCGCTCACCGCTGCGGCGCTGCGGCCGCGTTGCGTGTGCAGCAGGCTCAGTTCCTCCAGCGCGGCCAGTTCTCCGTTGCGGTTGGACGTTCGTCGGTGCCCATCCAATGCGGCGCGCAGGTGCTCCTCGGCCGCCGCCTCGTGTCCGAGTTGGCGCAGTGCCATGCCGAGGTTCGACCGGTTGGCCAGCAGGGACTTCTCCCGCCCCGTCTTCTGGTTGATGCGCAGGGCGGCGCCGAAGTACTCCGCCGCCTCCGCGAGCCGACCCTGGTCGAAGCAGACATAGCCGAGGCCGTTGAGCGTCACCGCGTGCACATGCCCCAGTTCGTCGTCGCTGAGTTCGACCGCGAGGCGGAAGGATCGCTCCGCCTCCGCCAGTCGGCCCTGCTCGGCCAGCACCCAGCCGATGTTGTGCCGCAGGTAGGCGGCGGCCTGCCGCCATCCGCCCGCGTCCGCCGATCGCGCGCCCTCCGTATAGACGGCGATCGCCGCTTCGTGGCGCCCGAGCGCCCACATCGCCTGGCCGCGGGTCATGTGCATCGCCGCCTGGGCGGAAGGATCGCCGTCCGCAGCACGCAGGCCCGCTTCGGCGGAGCGCAGCCATCGGTCGGCCTGCCGGTTGATGAGGAAGTAGCCGCGGAGCTGGTCGGCGATCTGCCAGGCGAGGTGTCGGTGCTCCTCGGCGTCCGCGAGGCGCTCGATGAGCGCGACCAGCGCCGGCGCCTCCGTGTCGAGCCATGCCAGCGCGGCTTCGTGCGTCTCGAGCACGGCCTCTCGGTCGTCGCAGGCAGACCATCTGACGAGCTGCGGGTACACCCACTCCATCGCCGCCGTCGCGACCCGCAGGTACCAGGCGTAGTAGCGGTCGCGGTCCGCGGCGTACTCCTCCGGGTCGTGCTCGGCGAGCAGCCTGGCCGCGTACAGGCCGAGCAGGTCGTGGTAGCGGAACCGGTCCGGGGAGTACTGCAGGAGCATATTGGCGTCCAGCAGTTCGCCGAGCAGCCGATCCGCTTCGGACGCATCGGCATCGAGCAGGACCGCAGTGGCGTCCAGCGCGAAGTCGTCGCCGGGGTGCAGCGCGCACAACCGGAACGCGCGCCGCGCGCCCTCGCTGAGATCCTGGTAGCTGAGCTGGAAACTGACCAGGACGCTGAGTTCGCCGGTGCTCAGCTCGGCCAGGCGCCGGCTCTCGTCGCGCAGTCGCTCTGCCATGTCGGCGGCTGACCAGGCGGAGCGGCCCGCCAAGCGCGCTCCAGCGATGCGCAGGGCCAGCGGCAGCTGCCCGCAGGCGGCGCTCAGTTGCCGGGCCGACTGCGGATCGGCGGCGATCCGCTGCGCGCCGCCGGCGGCGGCCAGCAGGGCGAGGGCGTCGTCCACGGGCAGGGTCGGCAGGTCGACGACCGTGGCGCCCACGAGATCCGTGAGTCGTCTTCGACTGGTCACCAGCACGCCGCACGCGCCGGGGCCGGGCAGCAGCGGTGACACCTGCCGTCCGTCCTTCGCGTTGTCCAGGACCAGCAGCATCCGGCGGTCGGCGAGCTCGCTGCGCAGCAATGCGGCGGCTTCGGCCTCGTCGGCGCCGATCCGCCCGCCGGCGACGCCCAGCGCCCGCAGAAATCCGCCCAGCACTTCCAAAGGGGACAGCGGGGCGCCGGAGGCGCCACGGAGGTCGGCGTACAGCTGCCCGTCCGGAAACGCCTCCCGCAGGCGCCCAGATGCTTCCAGCGCCAGCGCGGTCTTGCCGATCCCCGCGGGGCCGTTCACTGCGACGATCGGCACCCCGACCTCCGACCGGTGGCCGCCGAGCGTCGCGACGATCCGGTCCATTTCCGCAGTGCGCCCCACGAAATCCGGGGGCGGGGCCGGCACCTGCCGGATCACGGCCCGCCGCCGCGACTCCTCGGCCTCCGCGCTCCAGCGCTGCCGGAGCGCCCCCTGGTGGGCGTCGCGGAGCCGTTCCCCGGGGTCGACGCCGAGTTGGTCGGCGAGCGCGGTGCGCACTCGGTCGAAGGCGGCGAGCGCCTCGGCCTGCCGACCGCCCGCCGACAGGCTCATGACGAGTTCCGTGTGCAGCGGTTCGTGCAGTTCGAACCGGTCGGCCAGTTCGCGCAGGCGCGGCAGCATCTGCGTCGGATTCGCCCAGACTCCTTGCGGCCGAAGCATAGGCGCACAGCACGGTGACGTACTCCTCGGTCACGGCCGCCATGAGCGGGCCGTTCCGAAGCGCGTCCACATCGGTCTCGCCCCGCCACAGTCGAACCGCGTCGGCGAGGTGGTCCAGCGCCCGTTCCGGGTCATGCTCCGCCGCACCCAGAGAGGCCAGTTCCCGGAACCGCGCCAGGTCCAGCCGGCCGGGACCCGCCTCGAGGCGGTACCCGCCCGCGGCGGTCTGCAGCACCAGTCCCGAATCCGGCTGGAGCAGTCGCCGGAGCCTGCCGATATGGGCGTGCAGGAGGTTGGCGGCCGAGGCCGGACGCCGCTCACCCCAGAGCAGGTCCATCAGGGTTTCACGCCCCACGACGTCGCCGGCGCTCAGCGCGAGTCGCACCATGAGGCACTGCTGCTTAGACGAGGTCAGCGGCACCGGCATCCCGCTGTGCCACAGAGCGACCGGTCCCAAGACGCTCAGCGTCGTCACCGCTTCGGTCCGGTTCGATCAGCGTCCGCGGATACGATCGAGGTCGGCGGGGCGTACACGTCCCGCCGAGGGCGCCCGCGATGAATCGCGCCGGTCCTGACCCCGCAACTGCAGGGCGTCGGCAAGGCGGTGCACCGAATCGCGCCGCGGATGGCGGCTGCGTCCCTGTTCGAGGTCCCGGATCGCGGCCAAGCTGAGGCCGGATCGCCCGGCGAGATCTCGTTGGGTCAGGCCGCGACGTTCGCGATGCCCTTTCCAGGAGCGGGCCGAACCGCGACCCGGGCAGCTCGGCGCTTGCAGGTGAGGGTCCATCGCGCGCTCCCATTGGCTCCGACACGTGACTCACATTATCCCCATGGGCGTCGACCAGCCTCAAGAGACGCTCCGCGAGGGCCTGCCTGTCGTGCTCGGGTTCCCGCCGGTTCTCCGAGCTCGGCGCTGCCGCGTCCGTGTCAGCAGTCCCGCGGCGGCCTGACCGCCGACGCTTGGCATGATCGACGGGCGAATCTCGAAGCCGTTGCCCACGGCGTTCGTTGCGACGAGTCGATTTCACCACCACAGAGAGGGCCGACTAGTGACCTTGTCCCGCCTCATCCTGCTGCTGACGTCGGCACTCGTCACCGCCGTACTCGCCGGGCGGACCGGGGACTCCGTGTCGATTGACGAATTCTTCGCACCCCGGGCGCCAAGGTCAGCGCCCACATCCGCGACGTCTCGGACGGTCGCGGCACCGGCTTCGGCGAGACCGACCCGGTGATCCTCGTGTCCGTGGTGAAGCTCTTCATCGCCTGGGAGTTCCGCTGCCAGGTCGAGGAGGGCCGCATCGACCCGGCCGCCCCGGTCCGCGTCACCGCCGCCGACCGGCTCGGCGGCACCGGCGTCGCCGGGTTCCGCTACGACTCGCAGATCTCCGTGTGGGACCTCGCCGCGCTGATGATGGAGGTCTCCGACAACTCCGCCGCCGACCTCGTCGTGAAGCAGATCGGCGCCGGCGCACTGCGCGGGCTGCCCGCCCGTCTCGGCCTCAAGGGCACCGCCTGCATCGGCTCGCCCCGATGATCCTCGAAGACGTGGCCCGCGACCTCGGCATCGCCGACCTGGAGGCCCTCGCGCACGTGCTCGACAGCGGGTCGGTCACCACCGCCGAACTCCGCGAGACCAGCGCCTGGGACCCGTTGCGCACCAACGTGTCCACCCCGGCGGACCTGACCGAGTTCCTGCGGCACATATGGAACGGCCCGGCCGCGGTGGCCGCCGACGTCCGCGAGTGGATGGGCCGCCAGCTCACCGGCGGCCGCCTCTCCCGGCTCGCACCGAGCACCGTGCGGCCCTTCGGCCGGTCCGGTTCACTGCCCGGCTGGCTCAACGAGGTCGCCGTCTGGGAGTGGCCCGACGGCCGCCGCCACGCGATCGCCGTCTTCGCCCGGCCCACCCGCGGCAACTTCCGGGAGGTCGAACTCGCCATGAGCCGGGCCGCCCTCGCACTCACCGAGGCCCTGAGCGCCGATCAGTAGATCGCGGACCAGGGCCGCGGCGGGTTCGCCGGGTCGGACTCGCCGGCCCGCTTCACCAGTGTCCGCATCCGCTGGTGCCGCTTCAAGAGCTCCGGGGCCTCCTTCATGAGCACGTGCCCCGCGGGCGTCAACGACACCTGGCCGCCGCTGCGGTCGAACAGCTCCGCATCGAGCTCCTTCTCCAAGCCGCCGGATGCGCTGGCTCAGCGGCGGCTGCTCCATGCCCAGCCGTTCGGCGGCCCGGCCGAAGTGACGTTCTTCACCTACCGCCAGGAAACACTCCAAGTGCCGCATGATGTCCACGCGGCAACGATATCAACGCGGATATCGGCCGATAGGCGCGTTGATATTGGACAGCACCGGACACGGCGGCTTGAATGTCACGCATGACCACAGGAAACGACCACACTCCGCCGATCCGCCGCCGCGGCCTGCTCATGGGCACGGCGCGGCCGCCGTGGCGGCCACGGCGACCGCGGGCGGCATCGCCGCCGCCCAAGGAGACACGATGACGCCGCCGCGCCCGCGGTGCGGCTGCGCTGGCTCGGCACGAACGCCTGGGAGTTCACCGCCCGGGACGCGACGGTGCTCATCGACCCGTGGGTGAGCCGCTTCCCGACCGGCGCGTACAACGCCCGAGGGGGCCGACCCGGAGACCGAGATCGAGGTCCACGAGGACGTCATCGACGAGCACCTTCCGGAGGCCGACACCATCCTGGTCACGCACGGCCACTGGGACCACATCGCCGACGTCCCGTACCTCGCGAAGCGACCGGTGCGACGGTGCTCGGCACCGAGACGCACCTGAACCTCATGCGGGCCATGGGCGCCCCCGAGGCCCAGCTTTCGCAGGTCGGCGGCGGTGAGCGATACCAGTTCGGGGTGGACGAGGGCGCCGTCTACACCGTGGAGGTCTTCCGGTCCTCCCACTCGGCGAAGGGCGAGCACAAGCAGATCCAGTTCGGCGGCACCCGACCAGGCCGGTTCCCAAGCGCCCCAAGAAGATCAAGGACCTCGTCGAAGGCGGCAGCCTCACGTACCTGATCGACTTCGACGGCGTCTCGTTCTTCAACGCGGGCTCGGCGAGCTTCCACGAGCACGAGATCGCGGCATCCTGCGCCCCACGGCCGTGTTCGTGCAGCCCGGTGGCAAGCACACCCCCGACTACGTGGAGCGGCTCCTGGAGGCCACGGGTTTCCCGCCGTATGTGATCGCCACGCACTGGGACGACTTCGACAAGCCGCTGACCGAGCCGGGCGTCCCCGGCGGCAACCCGGCCAATGTGGATCCCTGCGCGAGCGCGTGGCCGCCGCGAGCCCCGATTCCGAGTTCCTGCTCATCGACCACCTGGAGAGCCATGACTTCTGAGGTCACCGTCCGCTGGCTGGGCACGAACGCCTGGGAGGTCCCAGCGGCAAGGCGCCACCGTGCTCGTCGACCCCTACCTCTCGCGCACCTACACGGGTGCGACGAAACCGGGCGAGTTCAATCCCGGAGACGCCGATCGCGATCGACGAGGCCGCTGATCGACGAGCACATCGGCGCCGCCGACTCGATCCTCATCACGCACGCCCACTTCGACCACATCGCGGACGTCCCGTATGTGGCCGCGAAGACCGGGGCGACCGTGCTCGGCACCGAGACGCACCTGAACCTGGTGCGCGCCATGGGCACCCCGGCCGAGCAGCTGTCACTGGTGGGCGGCGGCGAGCTCTACCAGTTCGAGGGCTACACCGTGGAGGTCTTCCGCTCCTCGCACGGTGTCACGGGCAAGCACAAGAGCCTGCTGTTCCCCGGGCACCCGCCCGGGCGAGACCCCGCGCAGCCCGAGGTGATCAAGGATCTCGTGGAGGGCGGCAGCCTCGCCTACCTGGTGGACTTCGGCGGGTCTCGCTGTACTTCAACGCGGTGCCGTCGTTCCACGAGCGCGAGATCGAGGGCATCCGGCCGACGGTGCTGTTCATGCAGGGCCCCAACCCGAACTACCCCGACTACCAGGAGCGGCTGTTCGCGGCGGTCGGCAGCCCGGCGTACGTGATCCCGACCCACTGGGACGACTACGAGGAGCCGCTGACCGAACCGGCGGTGGACCTCTTCGGCGGTGCGGCCCTGGGGGACAGGTCGCCCAGTACAGCCCCGACTCGCAGTTCGTGCTGCTCGACCACCTCGAGTCGTTCACGATCGAGATCTAGATCCAGCCCTGCTCCCAGGCGTGCTGGGCCGCGGCGTGGCGGGTCTTCTTGTCCAGCTTGCGCATCGCGGTCGACAGGTAGTTGCGCACGGTCCCGGGGGCGAGGTGGAGCTCGGCGGCGATCTCCTCGATCGTGCCGCCGCCCCTGGCCGCGCGGAGCAGGTCCAGCTCCCGTTCGGTCAGGGGCGAGCGGTCCTCGGTGAGGGCGGTCGCGGCGATCTCGGGATCGATGTAGCGCCGGCCCTGACTGATGTCGCGAATGATCTGCGCGAGGCGCTCGGCCGGGGTCGTCTTCGGGACGAAGCCCGAGACGCCGGCGGCCAGCGCCCGCCGCAGCACTCCTGGTCGCGCGTGCCGGGTCACGAGCACGACTCTTGACGCCGGGCACGGATTCGCGGATGCGCGTCGCGGCCCACAGGCCGTCCTTCGGGGGCATCTCGAGGTCGAGGACGGCGATGTCGGGGAGCCGGGACTCGGCGAGCGCGACCGCGTCGGCGCCGTTGTCGGCCTGGGCGATCACGGTGATGTCGTCTTCGAGTCCGAGGAGGACGGCGAGGGCTTCGCGCACGAGCGTCTCGTCGTCGGCGACCAGGAGCCGGATCATCGCCGCACCCGCGTCCCCGGCGCCTTGCGGACGGGCGGTGCCTGCTGGGACTCGCCGTCGACCGGTTTCGGCTGCGTCCCCAGGCGCTTCGCCCGTGCCCCGGCACGTTTCGCTTGCAGCCCGGCGCTTCACGGGTGCCTCGCTCCGCTTCGCCTGCGGCACCGGCGCGGTCCGCGCTTCGGCACGGTCCCCTTGAGGGTGAAGCGGTCCCCGTCGTGGACGTGCTCGACCTTCCCGCCGGCTTCGGTGAACCGCTCCTCGAGCATCGTCAGTCCGTTGCCGCGGCCGGCCGGTGAGGGCGCGCCGTTGTTCGTCACCGTCACCGGTGACCTCCGCGTCGACCTCCACGATCGACACGTCGGCGGCGGTCGGCTCGGCGTGCCGGATGAGGTTCGTCGTCGCCTCCCGCACGAGCATGCCCAGCAGTTTCTCGGTGTCCTCGTCCAGCGACGGCGCCGCGCCGGGCACCGTCGCCTGCACCCCGGCCGACTTCGAGAATTCTTGCGGCCGAATCGATCTCATCGGCCAGCGCGACCTTCCGGTACCCGCCCACGACTTCGCGCGTGTCCTTGAGCGCCGCCCGCGCCAGCTCCTCGACCGCCCGCATCTCGGCTTCCGCGCGTTCGGGGTCCACCGCGACGAGTCGCCGCGCGACCTGCGACTTCAACGTGATCGCCTGCAGGTTCCCGCCCTGGATGTCGTGCAGCTCGCCCGCGAACCGCAGCCGCTCCTCCGCGACCGCCAGCTCCCCGGCGAGACCGCGGGCCTCCTCGAGTTCCTGCGCCACCTGGTAATGCCACAACTGGCAGACGACGGCCGTGCTCACGGTCGGCACCATCAGCACGGACACGACGACGGCCCCCAGTCGAGAACCACCCCAGCTGCGCTAGGACCACCACTGCACCGAGCACTGCCGTGCACGCCCAGAGCAGGGCCCGCGCCCGCCTGCCGGGCTTGAACCACAGCGCGAACTCGGCAACGAGCATCCCCGCGGGCGCCGACCAGACGCCCCGACCGTGCCCGACGCGCATCTCGACGGCTGCGCCGAGCACCAGCATCACCAGCGACACCGACCAGAACACCTTGCGCCGCAACGGGCCCTGCCCGTGCCAATGGAGCGCCATCGCCGCCGTGCACAGCACGACCGAGACTGTCAAGGCCCCGCCCGCCAGCGCCAGGTCGGTGCCGATCATGTCGGATGCCCGCGAGGAACAGCACGGCCATGAACAGCACCACCGGACCGGTGCCGATCACGGTGAAGAACGTGTACGTGCGCAGTCGGCGCAGATCTCGGCGCGGAGGGCTCAGTCTTCAGGGGGCACCCCGAGATTCAACCACCCCGGTCCCGAATGACATTTGTCAGACCGCCCGCGCGCATCCGTCACCTGGACCGATGCGGTTTCGGCACTACCTGTCGGCCCTGCGGACCCCCACGATTGAGCCATGTACGCGATCACCCACGAAGCCCGGCCCCGCCGTCGAGGTCCGCGACCTCTCCTGCCGCTACGGGTCCTTCACCGCCGTCGACGGCGTCTCCTTCACCGTCGCCCCCGGCGAGCTCTTCGCGCTCCTCGGCACCAACGGCGCCGGGAAGACCACCACCATCGAGACCGCGGTGGGGCTGCGCCGCCCCGCCGCGGGCACCGTCCACGTCCTCGGCCGCGACCCCTGGCAGCACCGCCGCGAACTCGCCGGCACCATCGCCGTGATCGGCCAGGAGACCGGCTTCGCCGACGACCTCACGGTGCGCGAGACCCTGCGACTGTGGACCGACCTGCACCGCCTGCCCGCCCGCGCGGAACTCATCGAACGCGTCGACCTCGCCCACCGAGCCGGCGTGCGCGTCGCGGCGCTCTCGGGCGGCGAGCGGCGCCGCCTCGACCTCGCGCTGGCGCTCTCGACGGACCCGGCGGTGCTGTTCGCGGACGAGCCGACGACCGGCCTCGACCCGGCGTCGCGGCGGCGCACCTGGACGCTGCTGCGCGAACTCACCGAGCGCGGCACCGCGGTCGTGCTCACCACCCACTACCTCGACGAGGCCGCCGAACTCGCCGACCATGTGGCCATCATGGACCGCGGCCGCATCGCCCGCTTCGGCACCGTCGCGGAGATCACCGCCTCCCACGAAGCCCGGATCACCGTGGGCCCCAAGCCGTTCGACCCGCTCGACCTGCCGGTGCTGGCGGGCCGGCACCGCCGTGGCCGACGGCCGGCTCACTGTCCGCACCACCGAACTCCAGGCGGACCTGCACCGCCTCCTCGACTGGGCCGCCCGCACCGGCGTCGACCTCGGCGACCTGCGAGCCGGACCGGCCACGTTGGACGAGATCTTCGCCGAGCTCGCGACCGCACCCGCCGCGCGAACCGCACACCACCGCACGAACTGGAGTCCTGCCATGACCGCCCTGACCCTCGCCGTCGCCGAGACGCGCCTGATCCTCCGCAACCGCACCGTCCTCGCGACCGCCGCGATCCTCCCGATCATGTTCGGGCTCCTCATGCCCGCTCGAACCTCGCCGGCCGTCGCCGGGACCGGCGGCCCGCTCGCCGCTGTGCAATTGGGAATGCTGCTGATGTTCGGCGTGTTCATGACCATCACCATGACCCTCGCCGCCCGCCGCCAGCAGCTGTACCTGAAACGCCTGCGATCCTCCCCGGCCTCCACCGCGTCCATCGTGGCCGGCCTTGCGAGCCGCTCGTACTCATCGTCGCCGTCCAGACCGCGGTCGTCCTCGCGGTCACCGCCCGGGCGTCCGGGACGCGCCCCGGCCCACCCCGAACTGCTCGTGCTCGCCTTCGCCAACGGCGCCGTCACCTCGGTCGCCCTTCGGCTTCCTCACCGCCTCGTTCACCAAGAGCCCCGAGGCCGCCCAGATCACGGTGATCCCCGGGACGCTCGTGTTCATGGTCGGCCTCTTCTGGGCCTCCTCCCGGTCGAAGGCCCGATCGCCCTGTGGCGCATGGCGATCCCCGGCGCGGCGCTGACCGAGCTCACGATGACCGCCTGGGACGGCACCACGGCGGCTCACTCGCCTCGATCGCGGCGCCACTGCTGCTCTCGACCGCGGTCGCCCTGCTCGCGGCGGCGGTCGCCGCCAAGCTCTTCCGTTGGCAGCCCCGCGCCTGATCGTCGCCTGTCAAGGCCATTTGCGTCTCGACTGAACAGGCCCGATGACCGGCATGCCTTGCCGCCCAAGGCCACCGGGTTTGAAACCACCGCATCTCCTGCGGCCCCCGCCAAGCCCGAACCCCCTCGAACACTCCGGTGCCCGCTCCCCGGATCCGGGGAGCGGGCACCGGCCGCGCTCATCAAGCGGTCGTGCAGGTCACCTGTCGGCACCGCGTTCGGCACCGGACGCCACGAACCCGAAGGCCTCGCGCGACTGGCCCGCCGCGACCGTGCCGTTCCAGCCCACGTCACCGGCGGTCACCGCCGACCCCGACTGCGACCAGTCGACGTTCCACGCCGAGGTGATCCCCTGCGAACCCGGCCAGGTCCACTTCAGCGTCCACCCGTTCACCGCGGCGTTCCCGGCCGTCACCTTCACACGCCCTGCCAGCCCGAACCCCAGTCGCCGACCACCGAGACCGTGGCGGTGCAGCCCCCGGTCGGCGGCGGGGTGGTCGGCGGCGTCGTGGGCTCCTCGCCGGTGCCGCCGCAGTCCGGGCTCGAATTGGTCTGCGTGAGCAGCCCGAGCCGCCACGGCAGGCTGTTGTAGTCGCCGGAGGCGTTCGGATCCATGCCCTGGTAGAGGTACTTGATATTGCAGGGGTTGATCTCCATCTTCTGGTTCACCCCGGCCCGGATCATCTCGCCGTGGCTGATGTCCTTCGTCCACACCCCACCCGGGAAGGACACATTGGAGCGGACGCGAACGGATTGGAGGCGCTGTCGGCCAGTGGCGTCCAGGGCCCGGCGATGCTGGTCGAGGTCCACGACCGGAAGTACCGGCCGGGAGACCGATGGCCTCGACGATCAGCAGGTACTGGTTCGTGCCCTGCACCTTGTAGATGTTGCTGGCCTCCCACAGCGCGTACTTGTTGCTGTCCTGCATGGCGATCACGGGTTCGCTCATGCCGTTCGGGAAGTTCGCGACGGACGTCTGGGACCGGTAGAGGTGCCCGTTGTCGTCCGAGGAGAACAGGTGGCAGTTGACGTCGTCGCAGGTGACCCACATGTCGACCCAGTAGCCGGTGCCGATGTTGTCCTTGATGATCTGCGGCATCCCGGAGTAGAAGTGCTTCGGCGCGCTCCACCCGCTCGGGTTGGAGATGTCCGCATTGGTCGAATAGGCGGCGTTACCGTCCTGGTAGACCAGGTACCACAGGCCCTGCGGCTCGTAGTAGAACACCTCGGGCGCCGCCCGGTAACCAGTGCCGATCGCCGGACCGGTCGAGGAAGTAGTGGGTGGCGTTGGCCGCCTGCGACCAGTCGGTGAAGTTGAAATACACCATGTTGTAGCCGGCCGAGCTCGCGATGGACGCGAAGACGTGCCAGCGTCCGTTGTGGAAGACCACGGACGGGTCCTTCAGCCCGGCGATGTTCGGGTGGGCCGAATCGGGTTTCGGGCCCGCGAGGACGCCGCTGGAGCTCCAGGTGAAGGTCGCGGGGAGGGCCTCGGCCTGCACCGGGGCGCCCGGGTCCTCCGCCGTCGCTTCCAGTGGTTCGGCGCTGGCGCTCAGCGCCGCCGCGGCCATGGTGGCCGCGGTGACGACGGCCAGCAGTGCGATGCGCATCGCTCTGAGCCGTGTTCGGGATGGAGTGGCCATGTTCGCCCTTCTCGTTGGGGTACTTGGCTTCAGCGACCCGGATCCGAAAGTTTCAGGAGTTTCCGGAACCGTTGCGGCCGCATGAACAGGTTACCGGTAAATATAGATGGATGTAAATGGCTGCTGGTCGTCCGCTTTGCACCGGAAGTTTCGGAAGGGCTGTCAGGCCAGAGCGGTACAGTCCGGGGATGACCGTGATCGATGCACAAGGACGCCCCGAACCCCCGGCGGACGGGGACGAGGCCGCAACCCTCCTCGGCTTCCTCGGCTTCCAGCGCGCCACCCTCGCCTGGAAGACCAGGGGACTCGACGCCGAAGCCCTGAACCGCACCATCGCCGCCTCGACCATGACCCTCGGCGGGCTCCTCAAACACATGGCCTATGTGGAGACCAGCTGGTTCTCCCGGTCACTGTTCGGACGCCCGATGGGGGAGCCGTGGGACTCGGTCGACTGGAAGGCCGACCGCGACTGGGAATGGCACTCGGCCCCGGACGACACTCCTGAAGCGCTGCAGGCCATGTGGCAGAGCAGCATCGACGGTGCGAACGCCTCGATCACCGAGGCGCTGGCCGACGGCGGTCTCGGCCGGGCCGCGCACCTGGTCTGGCCGGACGGCCGCAGCCCTTCGCTGCGGTGGATCCTCTGCCACATGATCGAGGAGTACGCCCGCCACAACGGTCACGCCGACCTCATCCGCGAGTCGATCGACGGCGAGACCGGCGAGTAAGCGAATCCGACTGAACCGCCCGCCGCGGTTCAGTCGGCGAATTCGATGGCGGTGAGGGCCATGCCGCGGAACGCGGCCAGCCGCTCGGCCTCGGCCTCGACGGCCTTCCGTTCGGCGCCTTCGAGATCGCGCCAGGGTTCGACGGCGACGGTGAACTTCTTGCCGGACTTGCGCGGGCGCCACAGGCCCGCGATCTCGCCGTCGACCAGGACCGCTCCGGGCCTGCCGAGGACGGGCCACAGCGCTTTGGCCTTGGCGGGGTCGGCGACGAGCGTCGACCGGTCGCGGGCCTGGAGGTACGGGTCGTAGGGCCCGAGCAGCCGCGTGCCCGAGGACTCGGCCCCTTGGAGCGCTTCGACATCGGCCTCGAGCATCCACCTGGCTCTCGCCTTCGGCCCCGTCCTCCACGGTGACTTCGACGGCGTCCTCGGGCCAGTGGGCCTTCACTTCGCGGACCTGCGCGTCCACGTACTCGGCGACCTGCTTGTGGGTGGCGGGCCCGCACAGGTGGAGGTACGCGCGCACCGGGTCGAGCCGGTCCTCGAAGTCCTCGGCACCGCGAAGTCGGGCATGGGCCGCAGCATCGGCGGAGAGGTGTCAGGCACGAGTTCCAGCCCGGCCTGCAGCGCAGAGAGCCGGAACGGCATCTCGTAGAGGTGCACGGCGTCGCACGAACGGCAGTACCGCTGGTACGGGTCGGGCATCGCCTCGTGCAGCCGCGTCGACAGCTCGCCTTTGACCATGGGCTCCTTGACGATCGATCGCATCTGCCCGGCCACCGTCTCGAGCGCCTCGAGGACCGGGATGCCCGCGTCCTTCAACGGCTTCGAGGCGTCGAAGATCCGCTTGGCCGCGTCGGCCTCCGACCACGGGGCGACGGCCGCGGCGACCTGCTCGACGTCGGCCCGCCGGTAGCAGTGCGGTGCACCGCGCAGCGTCCAGAGCCACACGAGTTCCTCGTGGTGCTCCGCGGCGGCGCCGAGCCCGGCCGTGCTGACGCCGCGGACCTCCAGCGCCCAGAGCGCCCCGTCGGGCCCGGTGTCCTGCACGCCGAGGTCGAGGGCCGCCGTGTCGGCGACGGTCCCGCGCTCGCGGCCGAGCTGCTGGGCGTGCACGCGGTAGCGCTGCACCTGCTGGCGTTGGATCATGCCCCCACGCTATCCCCGGGGACCGACAACGGGGTCCGTTCAAAGCCGGGAAAGAGCTTCGGGTGGCGCGATGAATCGGCGCGGCGAGGCTTCGTCTACACCTGCAAGAGCCCGATACTCCCCCGGAAGGGCCCGCCATATGAGCTCCTGACCGCACCGCCCCGAGACCGTTCTCGCCACCACCGCCATCGAAGGCCCCGGCAAGCGCCTCAACATCACCACCTGGGTGCTCCAGATCCTGCTCGGCGTCTTCATGATCGTCGCCTCGGGCGTGCCGAAGCTCTTCGGCGTCGAGGCCGCCGCCGAGGGCTTCGACCTCATCGGCTGGGGCGACTGGTTCATGTACCTCGTCGGGCGCCTTGGAGGTCGCCGGCGGCGTCGGCCTGCTCATCCCGCGCGTGTCGGGGCTGGCCGCGATCGGCCTGAGCCTGCTGATGATCGGCGCCGCGGTCTTCAACGCCACCATCCTGGACTACCCCGGTCGTCACGCCGCTGATCCTGCTGGCCCTCTTCGCGTTCATCGCGTGGGGCCGCCGGTACCAGACGAAGCGGTTCTTCAAGCACGGCTTCACCTCCGCGGAGTGAACCCCGCAAGGAAGGGCCGGTGGCGGTGCCACCGGCCCTTTCGCGTGCCCGCCCCGCATGGCATGCCAACGCATTGAAGGCACCTGCTAACATATGTTGGCAGGTATTGGAGGCCGCATGGACGAAGGCATCCCGACCGGGGACGACCTGGTCGCGCTCCTGGCGACGCTCGCCAGCCCGCACCGGATGCGGGTCGTGGCCGCCCTCGCGGGCGGACGCAACTACGTGAGCCAACTGGCGCGGGACCTCGGCATCAGCCGGGCGCTGCTCCAGGTCCACCTGAAGAAGCTGGAAGCGTCCGGCCTGGTCACCTCCACGCTCGAAGTGTCGGAGGACGGCAAGGCCATGAACTACTACGAGGTCGTCCCGTTCTCGGTGCACCTCACCCCGGAGACCGTCGAGCGCGCCTCGACGAGCCTCACGCTCTAGAAAGGACCTCGCCTTGGAAAGCTCATGGGATGTTTCAGGAAGTCATCGGCACGATCGGGTTCTTCGTGCTGCTCATCGGCTTGTGTTCTCCCTGATCTGGCGCGGCGCCTTCCTCAAGCGCGTCAAACTGCAGCTACAAGCACGACGACCGCTATAAGGAACTCGCCGCGAAGGCCGAGGAGACCCAGGTCCGGCTCGTCGAGCAGCTCGCGGAGCTCAACGATCGACTCGCCCGCATCGAGGCCGGCAACGCCTCGATCGAGGAGACCCTCAAAGTCGTCGAATAGCACTCGGTCCGAAGCGCACTGACCTCATCGCGCGCTGACGTCGAATCGGCCCGACAGCGGTCCGGGCCGTCGAGCGGCAACTCGACGGCCCGGACCCGGGCCCCCTCCGCCGGGCGGCAACCCGGCGGCACTCACCCAAGGGAACGCACCACCTCGCCGCATGAACGCCGCGGCGAGTTCCGCAGGGTCGCCCCAGAACAGGAAAGCAGACCGTGCTGCACCACAAGACCGCAGACCCCCACGCCCCGACCACCCGCACACACGCGCCGCGGCGTCGTCGCGACCGTCGCCGACTGGTCCGCCCGGCACCGGGCCCTCGCCATCGGCGGCTGGCTCGCACTCACCGCCCTCGCCGTCCTCTCCGGCGCGATCCCACTGGGGGAGCAGGCCCGCGCGACCGACCCCGGCGAAGCGGGCGTCGCCGAGCACCGCATCGACGCCGAAGGCGGCTACGCCGTCCGCGAGAACGTCCTCATCACCGCCGGCCTCCCGGCACCGAGGCCGCCGCCGCCGACCTCGTGACCGCACTCGACGCCGCCCCCGAAGCGGTCTCCGACATCGGCTCCCCGCTCAGCGACCACGGCGAACGCTGGATCGCCGACGACGGATCCGCCCTCGTCACCTTCACTATCCTCGGCCCCGACGCCGCCTACGACGCCAACTGCCAGGCCGTCCTCGACGCCGTCGCCGCCGTCCAAGCCGACCACCCCGGCACCGAGCTCCGCCAAGCGGGCGACGCGACCCTCTCCGGCGCCGTCGACGCCGGCATCAAGGACGACATGCGGCGCGCCGAGACCACCTCGCTGCCGCTCACCGTCCTCGTCCTGCTCGCCGTCTTCGGATCACTCGTGGCCGCCGGGCTCCCGCTCCTCCTCGCCGCCACCAGCGTCGCCGGCGCCTTCGGCCTCCTCGCACTCCTCGGCCACTGGGTCCCCTTCAACGGCGCCGGCTCCGCGATCGTGCTCCTCATCGGCATGGCCGTCGGCATCGACTACTCCCTGTTCTACCTGCGCCGCTTCAGGGAAGAACGCGCCGCCGGCCACGACCCCGACACGGCACTGCGCACCACCGCCCGCACCTCCGGGCACGTCGTCGCCGCCTCCGGCCTCACCGTCATCATCTGCATGGCCGGACTCTTCATCACCGGCATCGACGTCCTCAAAGGACTCGCACTCGGCACCGTGCTCGTCGTCGCCCTCGCCGTCCTCGGCTCCGTCACCTTCCTCCCCGCCCTCCTCGCCACCCTCCGCCACCGCGTCGACGCCGCCCGCCTCCCCTGGATCGGCAAGCGCCGCATCAAAGCCGAACACTCCCGCTTCTGGGCCCGCATGGCAGTCGCCGTCGTCCGCAGGCCCCTCCTCACCGGCGGCCTCGCCGCCGTCCTCCTCCTCATCGCCGCCACACCCGTCCTCGGCCTCCGCCTCCAAGACGCCGCCGTCACCGCCAGCCTCCCGCCCGGGCACCTCCACCGCCGTCGACAACGCCGCGGCCATGCAGCAGCACTTCCCCGGATCGGCCACCAGCGCCCGAGTCGTCATCACCCCCGACGGCGACGACCCCCTCGACCCGTCCGTGATCGACACCGCCGTCGCACGCCTCCACGACGAAGCCGCCGCCAGCGACGGCCGCCTCCTCGAACCGATCACCACCACCAGCCTCGGCGACGCCCTCGTCATCCGCGTCCCCCTCGCCGGCGACACCACCGATCCCGAAGCCGACGCCGCCCTCGCCCACCTGCGCGACCACGCCCTTCCGGTCGCCTTCGGCCCCACCGACACCCAGACGGTCGTCACCGGCAAGACCGCACTCCCGCACGACTTCACCGAGCAGCTCACCACCCGCACCCCCTGGGTGATCGGGTTCATCCTCCTGCTCGCCTTCGTGCTTCTGGCGATCACCTTCCGCTCCTGGGCACTCCCGCTCGCCTCGATCGCCCTGAACCTCCTGTCGATCGGCGCCGCCTGCGGCGCCCTCGCCTGGGTCTTCCAAGACGGCCACCTCGAAGGCCTCCTCGGCTTCACTTCCTACGGCGGCGTCGTCAGCTGGATCCCGCTCTTCATGTTCATCATCCTGTTCGGACTGAGCATGGACTACCACATCTTCGTGCTCTCCCGCGTCACCGAACGCCGCCGAGCCGGGGCCACCGGACCGGACGCCATCGTCGGCGGCATCGCCGCCAGCGCAGGCGTCGTCTCCAGCGCAGCGCTCATCATGACCGGCGTCTTCTCCGTGTTCGTGACCCTTTCGGCCATCGAGTACAAGATGCTCGGCCTCGGCATGGCGCTGGCGATCCTCATCGACGCGACGATCGTGCGCGGCGTCCTGCTCCCGGCAGCGCTGGCGCTCCTGGGCGACCGCGCCTGGAACCGGGCGGCCCTCAGGCCCTGAACCGCAGGCTGAGGCCGCCCGTCTGCAGGCGGCCTCTCGCTTTCCAGCTCGCCCCCGGGCCTCCCGGAATCGCCGCGGTGCGGCCGCAAGTGAGGCCGAGCGGGCACTGAGTGCGTGCCGGACCCCGGCCCGATGCGGTGTCTGCTAGAAACCTCACATGGCTGAGAAAACCGGATTGCCCCTGCGCAGAAGTCTTGCGAACACCCCGCCGCTCACCGCCGGCATCCTCTTCGGCATCGGTCTGGCCGTCGCCACCGCCGCCGTCTGGGCCGTCCAGGAACTCGGCACCGTCATCACCGCCCTCATCGTCGCCGCGTTCCTCGCGGTCGGCCTCGAACGCATCATCAGCGGCATGACCAAGCGCGGCATGCCCCGCTGGCTCGCGATGACCATCCTCTTCCTCGGCGTCGCCATCGTCTTCTGCGGCGGCATCGCCGCGATCATCCCCGCGATCGTCCGCGAATCCGCCGAGTTCGTCGACAAGGCCCCCGGCTACTACGAGACCCTCATGAACAGCCGGCTCGTCGACCGCTTCGGCGGCAAGGACGGCCTGCTCCAGCGCGCAGAAGGCGCGCTCACCCCCGGGAACATGACCAAAGCCCTCGGCGGCGTCGCGGGCGGCGTCGCCTCCTTCTTCGGCGGTCTGGTGTGGACGATCACCACCATCCTGCTCACCATCTTCATCCTCGCCGCCTACGTGCAGCTGCGCAAAGGCGTGATCCGGCTCGTCGCCGCCTCCCAGCGCGAGCAGACCGAGCGGATTCTCGAAGGCATCCTCCGCCAGATCGGCGCCTACCTCATCGGCGCGCTCGCGATCGGTGCGCTCGCAGGCATCTCGTCCTGGATCTTCATGGCCATCGTGGGCATCCCCTACGCAGCGCTGCTGGCCCTCCTGGTCGCACTGCTCGACCTCATCCCGCAGATCGGCGCGACCATCGGCGCCGTCGTCGTCACGCTCGTGGCGTTCGCCATCTCGCCGATGACAGCCCTGGCCTCGGCGATCTTCTTCATCGGCTACCAGCAGTTGGAGAACTGGGTCATCTACCCGACCGTGATGCGCAGCGCGGTGAAGGTGTCGAACCTCGCGGCGATCGTCGCCGTGCTCGTCGGCGGCACCCTCTTCGGCGTCGTCGGCATCGTCCTCTCGGTCCCGATCTACGCCGCGATCCGCTTGATCGGCAAGGAGCTCGTGCTCCCGCGCCTCGACAAGTCCTGACCTGACCCGAACGCGACGAGGCCGGAGGCGCATACCCGCACGCGCCCCCGGCCTCGTCTTCGCGTCCAGGATAGGTCGCCCCTGCAACTCCGCCCGGCTGAGCTCCTTGAACGCTGAGTGCCAGATCGCGAGGTCATAGCGCGGAAGCGACCATGGCCGGTGGTCGGACCGAGGCGGCGAGTCGCATTCGCCTGGAACAGCGAGGGCACTTCCGCCCGGGGCCTCGAGCCCGGTAGGGCTACAGTCGACACGAGAGGCCTTGGGGGACAAGGGCTCCACCTCGATGGAAGGAAACCCCGATGGGCGACGGCGACACCACCACCATCTACGAGCAGATCGGCGGCGACGGCACCCTTCGCGGGACCGTTGACGCGTTCTACGGCTCAGTCCTCCAAGACCCGGTCCTGCAGCCGCTGTTCGGCGCCGGCGCCGCCCACCACGTCGACCACCTCACTGCATTCCTCGCGGAAGTCTTCGGCGGCCCGGCTCGCTACACCGACGAGCTCGGCGGCTTCGACACGCTCCTCACCGCCCACCGCGGACTCGCCATCACCGACGAGCAGCGCGCCCGCTTCATCGAGCTCTTCGACCGCGCTGTCACCGAGCACGGCCCGGCCAACGAGGCGCTCCGGACCTCGCTTCACGACTACATCGTGTTCGGCACCGAAGTGGCCCAAGTGAACTCCCACGCCACAGGCGACCACGACCTGCACCCGTGCCAGGAAGTGCCGCACTGGCCGTAGCCGCCGTGTGGGCCGTAACTGCCATCGTGGCTCTAGCGGCGGTGCGGTGCGGCAGCGGCGCGCTGACCCATATAGGGCATGCCCCTTCCCACCCGCATCCACCTCCGACCAACCGAAAAAGACCACACTCCCATAAGGGTCCGACAATCGAGTGTTCGCGCTGATCAGGGGCATAGTGGCCGCGATCCGCGATCCGCGATCCGCGATCCGCGATCCGCGATCCGCGATCCGCGATCCGCGATCCGCCGTCAACCGGTGGCGAGTTTGGCCAGGGCGGCGAAGGCGATCATCACCGCGCCGACGAGGCCGTTGCCGGCCGCGGCGAGGCGCCTGCGGCGGCGGAAGGTCTGGGCGAGGCCGTTGCCCGCGACGATGAGGGTCGAGAGGTACACCATCGAGCAGACCTGGAGGATCACGAAGAGCACGCCGTAGCTGAGCACCGGATATGCATAGGCCGAGGTAGACGAACTGCACGAAGAACGCGACGAAGAACAGGATCGCCTTGGGGTTTTGCAAGAGCTAGCGATGAGCGCGCGGACGAACGGACGCTCATTCGGCGCGTCCACCGCGAGCGCCTTGACCTCCAGCGGCTCGCC
>CAVUFT010000038.1:0-234144 GCA_963740725.1 uncultured Actinomycetota bacterium | reverse complement strand
ATTTCCAGCCCGAACGACGGCGGCGGTCCGAAGCGAGCCGCGTTGCTGACCAGATATTCCTCCAACGGATCAAGCCTCGGCAGCAGGTTTCAGAGCACCCCCGTCGGATCACCAGCCAGCAGCACAGCCATCCGTGCACACATCGTCGCCGAAGAATCGTCCCGTGTCGGCCTACCAGTAGGTGGCCGGTCCTGAGAGTACCCATCCGGCGTCGGTCGCCCTGATGTGGAAGCCCAGCCCCACTTCGATGGCCTTGCCGCAGTAGATGATGTCGACGATCAAGCTGACCTCGGTGTAGCCCCAGGCGAACTCGCCGAGAGTGAGTTCGCCGAGCCACGACAAGTCCTGCTCGAACTCGCGGGCAGCAAGCCTGTCCTCGACCTCGTCCCGGTCGTCATTCGCGTAGACTGACCCCTTCCACAACGCCTCCAGGACATGCCGCATCGACCCGTGATCGACAAGCTCCTCGGCCTCACTGAGCTTCCCAACTCGGAGAAGACCGAAGTAGCGGCCGATGACCGCTTCGACGTCGGCCTTGGTAGGTTGCCCGCCCCAGATCGTCATCGTCACCTCCCCCACCCGCAACCCCAAAAGTCAGTGTCTTGTCCTCGGACCATTCCCGCGGCGTGGGTAGCTTAGAACCTCCGTCACAACCGATCGGAAGCGCGATGCGGCATACAGCAAAGGCCTACTTCAAGCCCGAACATCGCACTGACCCAGTCCTGCTGACTACCGCGGATGACGTCGATCACCTGCTCGTCGCACTCGCCGCCGAGTCGTGGGAGAACTCGGTCGCCGCCATCTACATCGACGGTCGCACCACCCGGACCGGCGTACCGGACCATGAACTCCAGGTCGCGATCGACTATGCGGACAAGACCACCGGCGCTCTGCGCTACACAGCCCACGACGGCACCTACTTCACCAATGGAACGTCCAGCAGTGGCGACTCGGTCGTCTACTTCTACATGGGCAACGAGGTCGAGTACCCGCGAGATTCCGTAGTACCGATCGAGGACATCCGAACAGCCATCAAGAGGTTCTTGGAGACCGGCGAAGGCCCGACGTGATGTCGATGACCTACGACGAGTCATATCCTCCGTAACGGCACGCGTTTCGGATCCGTTGCCACCGGCACCATTCGAGCTGCCGCCGTCGCGGCGTACGAGGAGGACCAGACGTGACCACCGATCAGGTCGCAGTACTGCCGACCGGTATCAGCCTCACCTACCGGACCCGAGGTGAACCCAGCGCGCCGCCCGTCCTGCTGACCGCCGGCCTCGGGCAAGACCTCACCGCGTGGACGGACCCACTTGATCGACAGCCTCGTCGCCTCCGGTCTGTACGTCATCCACTACGACAACCGCGACATCGGCCGATCCAGCTACCTCGAACACCTGCCACCGCCCGGGGCCCTACGCCTGCTCCTGTCCAAGCCCCGCCGAGACGCCTACCGCCTGGAAGACATGGCCCTCGACGCCATCGGCCTCCTCGACCACCTCGGCATCGACCGCGCTCACCTCGTCGGCCAGTCGATGGGCGGAATGATCGCCCAGACAATCGCCGCCCACCATCCCACCCGCACGGCCACCCTCACCTCCATCTACTCCACAACCGGCCACCCCTCAGTAGGCCAACCAGCCGTGTCGACGAAGGTCAAACTCGCAGGCCGCACCCTGCGCCCGTCCAAAACCCGAGAACAATCCGTACGCCGCCACCTAGCCCTGACCGCCCACCTGGCCGGACCGGCCTTCCCCGCTCAACGTCACCGACGAGACAGCCCTGGCAGAACAACACTGGGACCGCCTAGGCGGCAACGGAGCCACCGGCTGGGCCCGCCAGGTCCAAGCCATCTTCGCCTCAGCAGACCGAACCAACGCCGTACGCCGAATCACCGCCCCCACCCTCATCATCAACGGCGACCGAGACCGCATAGTCGCCCCCACCGGCGGCCAAGCCACAGCCACCGCCATCCCCCACGCCCGCCACGTAGTAATCCCCGGCATGGGCCACCACCTAGCCCCCACCCTCACCAACCAAATCACCAACCTACTAACGGACCACATCCACACCGCACCCTGAAACCCATATCGCCATAGCGCCTTGATGAATAGGCTCGCGCTCCCCGGTGGTGTCTCGGTCAATCACCAGGGCGGTCCATCAAGTGGATCTGGTCGCGGTATGCACCGCATCGGTCACAGACTTCAAAGCGCTGACCGTCGTCATTCCACTTGCTTCGCCACTGGTGGAGTCGGAGTACGCACCGCAACGGCTTCTTCATCTTCTGACGGTAGGACCGGCTCGACGGACCGGCAAGAGAGCCCGGTTCTCAACGCGCCACTATTCAGTCGGCGCACGCCCGCCCAGCCCGACGCCCAGGTGGCATGATCACCCCAGCCAACCTCATCAGTATCAGGAACGAGACACCTCGATGAACGACGCATCGGCGCGCAGCATGGTCATGCGGTACTTCGACATGTGGAACACCGGCGACACCACGATCGCCGACCAGATCCTGCACCCCGACTGGGTCGACCACGCCCACCCCGAGGTCACCAGCACCGCCGGCGTCAAGCAGGCCGTGCAGACCATTCGGGCCGCGCATCCGGACCTGCACTTCACCATCCACAGCATCCTGAGCGACAACGACCTCATCGCCGTCGTGGGCTCAGTTGGCCAGCCGCAGCAAACCACCGAGTCGCCCGGCCGCCTGATCTGGCTGATCCGCCCCGTCGACGGTCTCATGGCCGAGATGTGGACCTACCAGCAGAACCGAACCATCACGCTGAAAACTGGGATGAACTGCAACCATTCGTGCAACCAGGTTGCCTCGTTGCGAGCCTCCCGATGCGCTTCCCGCCCGAAGGCCCCCGCGTAGGCTGCCTCGAAGGATCCGCCGGCGCCGCAGGATCCGCCAGACCGTCCTGGCGGCTAGTGTCATTTTCGGTGGGAGCGGTAAGGACCCGAGTCCTTGCGGAGGTGTCAATGAGCGGTTCAGAGCCTGTACGACGTGCCGATCCGGCCGATGCGTCCGGTGATCAGGACACCTTCAACAAGTTCGGCGCGTGTGGATCGCGCATAGCCACCCCACCGGCGACCACGCTGCCCTTACAGCTTGCCGCCTCTCTGCCGACCACGCCGCTGAGAGTCACCGACGATCGGCCCTTCGTACAGATCGACACGTCGGTCAGGAACGTGTCGCCAACTGCTGCCTTGCACGTGGTCACCAGCAAGGGTGCGTTGATGGCCATCACGAGCAACGGCGTCGTTGTCGCGAGCCCCGAGCGGACGGTCCGCGCCAAGGGCTATGTCTACAAGCTTGAACCGGGCGCAACGGCCGCCTACAAGTCGACCGTCTACCTTCGCAGTTGTGGCGCAGCTTCAGGAACATTACCGCCCGGCAAGTATCAACTACACGCCCTGCAGAGATTCATCGTCCTCGGCGAGGAGCCGAACAGACCCATGATCTTCGTGCCGGGTGGGCCCTGGCAGATCGAAATCGGCTAACGCCATTGGACGGGAAACTGTCTCTCGCGCCGAACGACCGAAGCTCCAATCCCGAACTTCACTACGGCCGGCCAGCCATCGTCGACACTGAGCCGACATGCGCCTCCAGCTCAGTAACGCCCACGTAGCAAAGGACCGCGAGAACGCGAGCTGGGCTTGACCTGCAGTAAGCGCCGACCCGCACCCGGGCACCCGCCCCGACCGAGGAACGGCAAGTCGGCGACGCAGGAGCCGCGCTGCGGGCGAGTGGGAGCGCCCGGAGGGCGAGCACTCATAAGGAGCGAGCTCGCAGTGGCGGTGGGTGCCTTTACGTCGTACAAACAAAAGGCCGGTCTGCCCTGGAGGGCGACCGGCCTTTGTGTTGCTGGTGGAGCTTAGGGGATTCGAACCCCTGACCTCTTCCATGCCATGGAAGCGCGCTACCAACTGCGCCAAAGCCCCGCGGTGTCTTGCGGACTCCGGAAGTTTAGCGGATCGGGGCCTGCAAAGAAAAATCGGGTGGGGGTGGGTGGGGGGTGAGGAAGAGCATGTGTGGGGGCGGCGGGTTGGAGGGGGTGGCGTGAGGTTGGGGTGGTAGGTCGGTGGCCGGTCTGGGCCACGCCGCCGCCTGGGCATGAGGTTCAGGAACAAGCGGGTCTAAGGGCTCGTTGTCCCGTCTCCCACGGGCTTGGCGTTGGCGGGCAAGGACTCCGTGGTCGGCGATCGGCCGCGTCCGTCGAGCGGCAGGACGATGTGGGCTGATCGGGGACGGCCGGCAGGAAGCAAGCCGCACCCGGGGACCAGCCGCGACGCAGGAGCGGCGTACCGCGACGCAGGAGCGAGGACCGCGACGCAGGAGCGGCGTACCGCGACGCAGGAGCGAGGACCGCGACGCAGGAGCGGCGTACCGCGACGCAGGAGCGAGGACCGCGACGCAGGAGCGGCGTACCGCGACGCAGGAGCGAGGACCGCGACGCAGGAGCGGCGTACCGCGACGCAGGAGCGAGGACCGCGACGCAGGAGCGGCGTACCGCGACGCAGGAGCGAGGACCGCGACGCAGGAGCGAGGACCGCGACGCAGGAGCGGCGTACCGCGACGCAGGAGCGAGGACCGCGACGCAGGAGCGGCGTACCGCGACGCAGGAGCGGCGCAAGGGGTGGGTGGGAGCGGCCGGTGGCGGGGAGCGACGGAGGAGCTCGCCGCGGGAGGCGCGTGGGGGTAGTTCGTACGGCGGAAGGCTCAGCGTTGGGGGTCGTCCTCATGACTGGCTCCGGGAGGGAGCCGGCGTTCCACTCTTCGATTCGCCAGTTGTTGTTGCGGCTGGGGAGCAGGGAGATCCAGTTGCAGTTGGAGAGGCCGCCGAAGGCGGGCCAGTGGGCCTGGGGGATGCCTAGGAAGAGGCAGACGCCTACTCGGGCGGCCAGGCCGTGGGTGGCTACTACGACGGTGTCGGAGGGGTCTGCGTCCTCTACGGCGCGCTGGAGGGCGGGGGCGAAGCGGGCGGCTACCTCTTCGACGGTTTCGCCGGCGGTGCCGCGGCGTTGGGGTTCGCCGGCGCGGATGCGGGCGGCGGCCTCGGGGTTCATGTGCGGCGAGCTCGGCCATGGTGCAGGCCGGCCCAGTCGTCGACGTCGATCTCGCGGAGGGACTTGTCGTACTCGACGGTGAGGCCGGTGAGCGCGGCCAGCTCGGCCGGCGGTGGAGGCGGCGCGCTGGAGGTCGCTGGCGATCAGGCGGGTCGGGGCGAGGGACGCGAGGCGGGCGGCGGCCGGCGCGGGCCTGCTCGACGCCGACCTCGTCCAGGGGGATGTCGGCCTGGCCCTGGATCTTGTCCTGCAGGTTCCACTCGGTGCGGCCGTGGCGCCAGACGATCAGCCGTCCTGCAGTCATTCGGCCGGAGCCGAGGGGCGGCGACCGGGCGTCGGCCTCGCGTCGAGGTGCCTGCGGCGGCTGCGTACGGCCGCACGCAAGGTGGCCTCGTCATCAGCAGCGTCGTCGGCGACCACTGCCTCGTCGGAGCCGAGCGCGCAGCTCATCCTCGTCGGAGCCGAGGACCGGAAGGTCTTCCTCGCCGGAGCGGACCGGGACCGGCGCGGGCTCGGGGATCTTGCCGTCGGGGCCCGGGGATCGGGATCAGCGGGCAGTCGCGCCAGAGCCGCTCGAGGGAGTAGAAGTTGCGCTCCTCGTCGTGCTGGACGTGGATGACCACCTCGAGGTAGTCGAGCAGCACCCAGCGGCCTTCGCGCGCGCCCTCGCGGCGTACCGGCTTGGCGTCGAAGTCGACTCGGCAGCTTCTCCTCGATCGCGTCGACGATCGCGCGGACCTGGCGGTCGTTGGACGCCGAGGCGACCAGGAACGCGTCGGTGATCGCGAGCTGCTCGGAGACGTCGAACGCGAGAACGTTCTCGGCCTTCTTGTCGTGGGCCGCCTCGGCTGCTGCGGTGAGCAGCTCGACGACGCGTTCGGTGGCAGGCATGTGTTCCTTACTTACTAATGGTTGGTGTAGAGGTCGCGCTTGGCGATGTACTGGACGATCCCGTCCGGCACCAGGTACCAGGTCGGGTTGCCTTTGGCGACCCGCGCGGCGGCACTCGGTGGACGAGATGGCCAGCGCCGGTACTTCGAGCAGCGTGACCCGGTCGATCGGGAGCTGGTCGAGCGGAAGCTCGAGCGATTCCGTGCCGGGCCGGGTACAGCCGACGAACTGGGCCAGCTTGAACATCTCGTCGACGTCGCGCCAGGTGAGGATCTGGGCCAGCGCGTCGGCACCGGTGATGAAGAACAGCTCGGCGTCGGGGAAGAGCCCGGCCAGGTCCCGCAGGGTGTCGATCGTGTACGTCGGCCCGGGCCGGTCGATGTCGACCCGGCTGACCGAGAAGCGCGGGTTCGAGGCGGTGGCGATGACCGTCATCAGGTACCGGTCCTCGGGCGGCGAGACCGCGCGGTCGAGTCTTCTGCCAGGGCTGCCCGGTCGGGACGAAGATGACCTCGTCCAGATCGAAGTACGCCTGTACTTCGCTCGCTGCCACCAGGTGGCCGTGGTGGATCGGGTCGAAGGTACCGCCCATCACGCCGAGGCTTCGGCCCGGCCGTACCGCGGGAGTCCACCATCAGCTCGTTCCGCCGCTCAGCTGTGCGGCCGGCCCTTGCCCATGATCACGGTGACGGCCAGCAGCGCGACCAGCACGAACAGGGCGAACCCGCCGTACCACCACGGCGAGATGTGCGACGCCTCGCCGGCGGCCTCTTCGACAGCCGCGAGCTGCGGCAGGAGCGACGTAAGCATGAGGCAGAGCCTATCTCCTGCCGGGATACAAGAGCGCGACCGGTGGCCCTAGAGGCCTGCCGGTCGCGCGGGAGGTGGGTCAGCTGTGCCGGATGTAGCGGGTCAGCAGCCGGCGCCACAGCGGAGGGACGCGCGGCCGCACGCTGGTGCATGCGCGGCGACACGGCGCATCTCGTCGATGTGGGCACGGGCAACTTCAGGGGTGATCATGATTCCTTCACAGGGTCTGTGGTGGCGTCGGAGCGGGCTGGCCCCGACACTTGAAATTGTACGATCAGAAGACTCTCTAACACAAACGAATTAAAGGCAGATCAATCGATCTCCCTACGAATCTGTGGTTAACGGGAGGATTCCATGGACGCGATCGATCGGCAGCTGGTCGAGGCGCTTGCGGGCCAACGGGCGGTCCAGCTGGGCCGAGCTCGGCCGGGTCGTCGGGCTGTCCGGGCCGAGCGTCCAGGAGCGGGTGAAGCGGCTCGAGGAGCGCGGCGTCCTGCTCGGCTACCGCGCGGTCGTCGCGCCGGACCAGGTCGGGCTGGGGACGAGCGCGCTGATCGGGCTGTTCCAGCGCGACGACGTGGAGACCGACGACATCGTCGACGGGGTCCGGGAGATCGCGGCGGTCGAGGACTGCTGGTTCGTGGCCGGCGACCAGGAGCTGGTGGTCAAGGTCCGGGTGCCGGACGTGACGCAGCTGGAGGCAGTCGTCGGCAGCCTGCGCCGGGTCAACGGTGTCGTCCGCACCCGGACCACAGTCGTCCTCTCTACGCGCTGGGAGGCGCGTCCCGCTCCCCTGCCTGAGTGACAGATTCCGTACTACGGGGTGCCGGGCTGGTCGCCGCGGGAGAGCTGAGGCCGGATTGACGGCCTACTGGTTGGGCATAGAGGGCGGCAGCGGCGGCTAGGGCCAGTACTGCGGCTGCTGGGTAGAGCAGGTGCGGGGCGTGCTCGTAGACGTGCCGCCGAGTGCCGGCGCCAGGAACATGCCGCTGATCGATGCGGCGGCGTACAGGCTGGAGAAGCGGCCGACCATGCCTTCCGGCGCAGCGTCGGCCACGTGGGCGGTCGCTGTCGGCTTGTAGAGCATCTCGCCGGCAGTGATGAACGCAGCCGCCACTACGGCGCCCCCGAGCATCGGCCAGGCGCCGAGTACGCCGGCCCAGGCCGACCAGCAGGAAGCCCTGCAGCGATCACCCGGAGCGCGTGGTGGCGCTGGAGCCTCACTGCCAGTGGTGCTTCGAGCAGGACGATCACTACCGAGCTAAGCCCGATCAGTACGCCGTACGCGACAGCTGGCGAGCCGGTGTCTCGCAGCAGCAGGGGCATGTCGCGAAGAGCTGCCGGTAGACCGTGTCGACCACGACGATCGCAGCCAGCAGCACGAGGACAGAGCGGTCGCGCAGAAGTGCTCGCCAGACACCAGTGGCCGCTGCGGTCGTACGACTACGAACGCCGGCAGGCACCCATCGCCAGACGACGGCCGCCAGGACCAGACTGCTGACTGCGTCGATCACGAAGACCAGGGAGAAGTTGTACGCCGCCAGTAGGCCGCCCAGCGGAGGACCGATCGTGAAGCCGGCGTTGCTGGCGGACCGCGACAGCGCGATCCCTTCGCGGCGCCGCTCAGGTGGCATCGCGGTAGCGACGAGGCCGCTGAGGTTGGGCCGACTCGCTCCACCGCAGAGCCCGGCGATGACCGCCAGCGACGGCCAGAGCGCTGTTGGGGACTCCTGGCATCGCCAGGCACGCCGCAGCCCAGGTCGAGCTGGCTACCTACCGCAGCCGTACGCAGCCCGAAGCGGTCGCCGAACCAGCCGCCGCTGAGGTTGCCGCCGAGCAGCCCCACGCCGTACGCCGAAGCGGCGAACCCCGCCTGCTGGGCGCACATCCCGCGATCCTCGACGAGGTAGAGGGTCAGGTAGATCCACGCCAGCGCCCGGCAGAGCTGACCAGCTGGCCCAGCATCACCGCCTTCAGCCAGCCGCCGGCAGATCCGCGATCCGGCGCCAGAAGTCCATCCTTCTCCCCTGACCCCCAGAGTTAGAGTGAGTTTCTATTGGGAACTTAGTTGGCCGGATAGCGTGGTGGCAACTTGGAACGGGAGGCGCCGTGCGGCGCAGTAGCTTCTCGCCCGAGCCGGACTGTGCGATCGCGCAGTCGCTCGGGGTCATCGGCGACGGGTGGGAGCTGCTGATCGTCCGCGATCTCGCCCGCGGCGTCGATCGGTTCGATCTGCTGGCGGAGTCGCTGCGGATCTCGCGGAAGGTGCTGACCGAGCGGCTCGTCGGGTTGCTGGACAGCGGGGTCGTCGAGCGTACGGCGTACCAGGAGCGGCCGACTCGGTACGCCTACCAGCTGACGCCGCGCGGGAAAGCGCTGCTGCCGGTGCTCGTCGCGCTGCAGGACTGGGGTGATCGCTGGCTGCTCGGCGACGGCGAACTCACCGGCACCAACACCGCCGACGAGGCGCCCGCCCACCGCGTCCACGAACTCGTCGGCCGCCGGATCCCGCACGATCTGTTGCTGACCGACGCAACGAGCCGGACGGACTGCGTGGATGTCGTCTGCACGTCGAGACAGCCAAAGCGACGGTGCATCTTCGGCTATCCCGCGACGGGTCGCCCTTCCCCCTTGCCTGCGGGCTGGGACGACATCGCCGGCACTGCGGGGTGCACGTTGGAGAACAGGCTGTTCGCGGAGCGGGCGAGTGACTTCGCCGCAGCAGGTATCGCAGTACATGGCGTGAGCACGCAGCGTCCGGACGAGCAGAAAGCCTTTGCCGAGTTGGAGAACATCCCGCACACCCTGCTCTCCGACACCGACCTGACCTTGGCCGCGGCGCTCCGGCTCCCGACGTTCCGGGCAGGCGGTTACGAGCGCCTCAAGCGCATCGTCCTCATCGCGAAACCAGACCGCACGATCGCCGCGGTCCGCTATCCCGTGACCGACATCCCCGAAGCCGTCGACTGGGCGCTTCACCACGGCTGGACAGGCTGATCCCGGTCGAGGTCTGGTGGGCGAAGATCGGTGACGTCCGCTGGGAGCTCATCGCCGACCTCGACGACGCCGAGCGCGGCCGGCTGGCGGCGTACGCGCGGCAGGAGGACAAGGACCGGTTCCTGCTCGGCTGCCGCGGTGACCCGCCGGGTGCTCGGGCATCCAGCTAGATGATCCGGCCGGCCGACGTACGGCTCGACCGGACCTGCCAGGACTGCGGCCGGCCGCACGGCAAGGTCAAGGTCGAGGGGATGCAGCTGTCGGTCTCGCATTCGGGCGACCTGATCGGCGTCGCCTTCCACCCCACGACGCCGGTCGGCCTCGACGTCGAGAAGGTCGATCTCGGCATCGACGCGAACTCGCTGGCGGTGGTGAGCCTGGCCGAGTCGGAGACCAAGGAGCTCAACGAAGTACGAGCCGGCTGACCGAGCGCGCGCCTTCACGACGTACTGGACGCGCAAGGAAGCCGTCGTCAAGGCGACCGGCGACGGTATGCGGACCGACCTGCGCCAGCCTCGTCGTCAGCCCGCCCGACCAGCCCGCCGCGTTGCTGGAGTGGTCCGGGTACGACGGGCAAGTGCACCTAGTCGACCTCGATATCGGATCCGACTACGCGGCGCGCTCGCGATCCTGACCAGCTGAGCCGGTCAGCGTCAACTCCATCGACGCCGCCCCGCTGCTCAGGCAGACCAGCTAACCGCGGATCTGCCCCTCGCCGATCACCACGTACTTCGTGGACGTCATCTCCGGCAAGCCCATCGGCCCGCGGGCGTGCAGCTTCTGGGTCGAGATCCCGATCTCCGCCCCGAAGCCGTACTCGCCGCCGTCGGTGAACCGCGTGCTCGCATTCACCACCACCGCAGCCGAATCCACCGCCTGGACGAACCGCCGCGCAGCCGCCTGGGACCGGGTGATGATCGCGTCCGTGTGGCTCGAGCTGTACTTCCGGATGTGCTCGACCGCCGCCTCCAGCGAAGGCACCACGGCCGCCGACAGATCCAGCGAGCTGTACTCCGTGCCGTAGTCCTCCTCGGTCGCCGCCACGACATCCTTGCCCGCAGCAACTACTGTCGGATCACCGTGCACCGTCACACCAGCAGCGGCCAAAGCCGGTAAAGCAGACGCCAGGAACGAGTCAGCGACATCCGCGTGCACCAGCAGGGATTCCGCCGCGTTGCACACACTCGGCCGCTGGGTCTTGGAGTTCAGCAGGATCGTCAGCGCAAGATCGAGATCCGCCTCGGCATCCACATACACGTGGCAGTTGCCGACGCCGGTCTCGATCACCGGCACGGTCGACTCCGTCACCACGGTCTGGATCAACCCCGCGCCACCCCGCGGAATCAGTACGTCGACCAGCCCGCGCGCCTGCATCAGTTCCTTGACGGCGGCCCGATCGCCCGGCACGCCCTGGATCACGTCGGCAGGAAGCCCGGCCGACGCGGCGGCGGATCGCAGTACGTCGATGATCGCGACGTTCGACGACGCCGCGGAGGACGAGCCGCGCAGCAGCACGGCGTTGCCGGACTTGAGGCAGATCCCGGCCGCGTCGGCGGTCACGTTCGGACGGGCCTCGTAGATGATGCCGACGACGCCGAACGGCACTCGCACCTGGCGGAGTTCCAGGCCGTTCGGCAGCGTGTAGCCGCGGACGACCTCGCCGACCGGATCGACCAGCCCGGCCAACTGCTCGAGACCCGCAGCCATCGCGTTCACCCGCGACGCGTCGAGCGCCAGCCGGTCCACGGTCGACTCCGGCGTACCGGACTTCGCGCGCGGCGGCGACATCCTTCGCGTTCGCCGCGACGATGGTCTCGGTGTTCGCCCGCAGCGCGACCGCCATGGCGTGCAGCGCGGCGTCCTTGGTCGCGCGGGACGCCGCAGCCAGCGCGTACGACGCCTCGCGGGCCTGCCGGCAGATTTCGATGATCTCGCTCACCCGCCCATCGTAGGACGATGCGCAGCGCCCGCGCCCCGGTGTCTCAGGGGAGCACGGATCAACGCGGACTAGAGCAGCACGAGGTCGTCGCGGTGGACGACCTCACGCTCGTACGCCGCGCCGAGTTCGCGCGCCAGATCGCGCGTCGAGCGGCCCAGCAGCCCCGGCAACTCAGCGGCGTCGTAGTTGACCAGCCCGCGAGCGATCACCACCCCGGCAGGCGACACGAGATCGACCGGATCGCCGGCCGAGAAGGTGCCCTCGACCGCGCTGATGCCGGCCGGGAGCAACGAAGTACGGCGTTCTGTCACTGCTCGGACAGCACCTTCGTCGAGAACCAGGCGCCCGAGGCCGGAAGTCGCGTGAGCGAGCCACAGCAGCCGGGTCTTCTGGCGCCGCCCGGTCGGGTGGAAGAGCGTGCCGACCTGCTCGCCGCGCAGCGCCTCACCGACCCGCGCCGCGGAGGTGAGCACCACCGGAATCCCTGCCTCAGTAGCGATTCCGGCCGCTTCGACCTTGGTCTGCATGCCGCCCGTACCGACACCGGACGACCCGGTCCGGCCGATCTTCAACGGCGCGAGGTCAGCCGGGCCACGGACATCGGTGATCATCGTCGTCCCGGGCTTGCGCGGATCCCCGTCGTACAGGCCGTCCACGTCCGACAGCAACACCAGCAGATCGGTGTGCACCAGATGGCTCGTCAGCGCGGCCAGCCGGTCGTTGTCGCCGAAGCGGATCTCGGTGGTCGCAACGGTGTCGTTCTCGTTCACGATCGGGACGACGCCGAGCTCCAGCAACCGCGCGAAAGTCCTGTAGGCGTTGCGATAGTGGCTTCGCCGGGTCACATCGTCGACCGTCAGCAAAACCTGCCCGACGCGCAGCCCATGCGCTGCAAAAGCGTCGCTGTAGCGAGCCATCAGCAGCCCCTGGCCGACCGACGCCGCCGCCTGCTGAGTGGCGAGGTCCTTCGGCCGTGACCGCAACCCCATCGGCGCAAGCCCGGCAGCGATCGCACCGGACGAGACCAGCACGACCTCGGTCCCCTCGACCCGGCGCGCGGCGAGCGCGTCGACGAGCAGCCGGAGCCGCTCCAGGTCGATCCGGCCACGCTGGGTCAAGGACGACGAACCGACCTTCACCACGATCCGCCCAGCCTTGACGACCTCTGGACGCTGCATCTGGTCCCGCATCAGTGTTCCTGACTCGCTGGGAGCATCAGCGGGGCCGGCGTCGTCGACGGCCTCCGGTCATGCGTTCTGGTTGTTGCTTTCGGCATCGATATCGATGATCTCACCGGCGGCGAACCGACGCTCGGCCTCCAGCTCCTCGGCGGCGGCCAGCTCGCGCGCCTGTTTGCGCGCCAGCCGCTCGGCGGCCTTCTGGGCCGCCTTCGCCTCCGCCGGGGTCAGGTCGACATCGTCCTCGACCCAGCCCTCCTTGTACTCCGACAGGTCCGAGCGCGGGAGCTCGCCCTCCCGCCGCAGGTGGTACTCGTAGTCCTTCTCCTTGCGGCGCTGCGCCGCGGGACGGTCCTCGTCGAGTCGCTGGTCCTCGCCGCGGCGGGCCAGCAGCTCCGCACCGGCCTGGACCTCGGGGGCGAAGTCGAAGACGACCGCGTTCGGGCCGTCGCCGATCGTCACCGCGTCGCCGGCCATCGCGCCCAGCTCGAGCAGTTGGCGCTCGACGCCGAGCCGGTTCAGCCGGTCCGCCAGGTAGCCGGTCGCCTCGGCGTTGGTGAAGTCGGTCTGCCGGACCCAGCGCTCGGGCTTCTCGCCCTGGATCAGCCAGGCGCCGTCGGGCATCTTCTTCAGCTTGAACTCCTGGCCGCCGGTCGCCCGCGGCCGCAGGATGATCCGGGTGGTGTCCGGCTTCTCCTCCTCGGCGCGGCGCTTGGCGACGATCTCGGCCATCGCGAACTTCAGCGCGTCCAGGCCTTCGTGGCTCGCGGTCGAGATCGAGAACACCTTCAGGCCGCGCTCCTCGAGCTCGGCCGTCACCATCTCGGCGATCTCCTTGGCGTCCGGTACGTCGATCTTGTTCAGCGCGACCAGCCGCGGCCGGTCCTCCAGCCCGCCGTGCGCCGCGAGCTCGGCCTCGATCACGTCGAGGTCGCTCAGCGGGTCGCGGCCTGGCTCGTACGTCGCGCAGTCGATCACGTGCACCAGCGCGGCACAGCGCTCGACGTGCCGCAGGAAGTCGTGGCCGAGCCCCCGGCCCTCGCTCGCCCCCTCGATCAGGCCCGGTACGTCGGCCACGGTGAAGGTGTGCTCACCGGCGACGACGACGCCCAGGTTCGGGATCAGGGTGGTGAACGGGTAGTCGGCGATCTTCGGGCGGGCCCGGCTGATCGAGGCGATCAGCGACGACTTGCCCGCGCTCGGGAAGCCGACCAGACCGATGTCGGCGACGACCTTGAGCTCGAGCACGATGGTGCGCTCTTCGCCGTCCTCACCGAGCAGGGCGAAACCGGGGGCCTTGCGGCTGGAGCTGGCCAGCGCCGCGTTCCCCAGACCGCCCTTGCCGCCGGCGGCCGCGACGTACTCCGAGCCGTGGCCGACCAGGTCGGCCAGCACCTCGCCCTCCGGAGTACTGATCACCGTGCCGTCCGGGACGGGCAGGATGATGTCGCCGCCCTTGCTGCCGGCCTGGTGATCGCCCTTGCCCTGCTGGCCGTTCGTGGCGGAACGGTGGGAGGAGCGGTGGTAGTCGACCAGGGTGGTCTGGTCGAGATCGACGCGCAGGATGATGCTGCCGCCGTCACCGCCGTTGCCGCCGTCCGGGCCACCGAGCGGCTTGAACTTCTCGCTGTGCACCGAGGCGCAGCCGTTTCCGCCGTTGCCACCGGTGACGTGCACCGTGACACGGTCGACAAAGCTGGGGATCGCCATCGGTATTCACTTCCTGCTGGTTCAGTTCCGGTACGACGCTCGCCGGAGCGCCGTGCTGTCGGTGCGTCCGCCGGGGCGGAACACCTTCTTACATAGCCGAAGGGCGGGTCGCGCTATTCCGCGACCCGCCCTTCTCAGGCTTGTTACTCGTCCGGGTGGCGAAATTACTCCGCCGGGGCCGGGACGATGTTCACGACCTTGCGTCCACGACGGACACCGAACTCGACGTGGCCCTCGGCCAGCGCGAACAGGGTGTCGTCGCCGCCACGGCCCACCAGGTTGCCCGGGTGGAAGTGCGTGCCCCGCTGGCGGACGATGATCTCGCCGGCGTTGACCAGCTGGCCGCCGAAGCGCTTCACGCCGAGCCGCTGTGCGTTGGAGTCGCGACCGTTACGGGTCGACGCTGCTCCCTTTTTGTGTGCCATGTCTGATCAGCTCACTTCTTCTTGGCGTCGATCGCGGTGACCTTGACCTGGGTGTAGTGCTGGCGGTGCCCCTGGCGCTTGCGGTAACCGGTCTTGTTCTTGTACTTGAGGATGTTGATCTTCGGGCCCTTGGTGCGGCCGAGGACCTCGGCCGAAACGGCCACCTTGGACAAAGCGGCGGCATCGGCCGTCACGGTGTCGCCATCGACGACGAGGACTGCGGGCAACGACACCGTGTCGCCGACCTGATCAGTCAGGCTGTCGATCTCGATGACATCGCCGACGGCGACCTTCTGCTGGGTGCCGCCACTGCGCACGATCGCGTACACCGTGGATCTCACTCTCTATTGTTCGGAAGACTTACGGGGCCGGTGCACACACACAACACACCGGCCCACACAAAGGAGGCACGCGTGACGCGCGCCGAAGGATAAGAATACGGCGCGCGTCACGAGCGGGTCAAACTGGGGTGGACGCCAGCTCCGGGGCACTGACCGGCTGGTCGGCACCACTGTTGCCTGCGTCACCTTCGTTACTGCTCGCGTTGCTCCGGCTACGGCTGCTCCGCCGCCTCCGGGTACTGCCGTTCCGCCCGGAGCTGTTCTGCTCGGACTTCTCCGGCTCAGAGCCGCTCTGGTCGTTCCCTGCGTCGCTCCCGGAGTCGTTCTGGGAGTTGTTCTGGGAGTCGTTCTGGGCACCTTCGGCACCGGACCGACCGGCAGGCTGCTGGTCGGTGCTGCCGTGCTCGGTGTCGTGGCTCTGCTCGCCGTTGGCCTTCTCGCCGTTGGCCAAGGTGGCCGCGGCGATCTGGGCCAGCTTCTGGGCGGCGTCACCGTTCGACGGGGCCTCGGACTCGGCGTGCTCGTCGGAGCCCTCGCCGCGACCGCGACCGCGGCCACGACCGCGGCTCCGGGAGGTCTTCTTCGCGCCCTCGCCGTCACCGTTCTTCTGCTCGCCGCCGGGACCGTTCTGGCCACCGCCCTGGTTCTGCTGGCCGCCGCCTGACCCTGACCGGACTGGTTCTGACCGCTCTGGTTCTGCTGCCTGGTTCTGCTGACCGCCGCGGCTGCGGCCGTCGTCGGAGCGACGGCGCGACTCCTTCGGCTCGTCGTGCAGGATCAGCCCGCGCCCACCACAGTGGTCGCAGTTCTCGCTGAACGCCTCGAGCAGACCGGTCCCGATCCGCTTGCGGGTCATCTGGACCAGGCCGAGCGAGGTCACCTCGGCGACCTGGTGCTTGGTCCGGTCCCGGCCCAGGCACTCGACCAGCCGCCGCAGTACGAGATCGCGGTTGAGCTCCAGCACCATGTCGATGAAGTCGATCACGATGATGCCGCCGATGTCGCGCAGCCGGAGCTGGCGGACGATCTCCTCGGCCGCTTCCAGGTTGTTCTTGGTGACCGTCTCCTCGAGGTTGCCCCCGGAGCCGGTGAACTTGCCGGTGTTGACGTCGACGACGGTCATCGCCTCGGTCCGGTCGATGATCAGCGAACCACCCGACGGCAGCCAGACCTTGCGGTCGAGCGCCTTCTTGATCTGCTCGTCGATCCGGTAGTTCGAGAAGACGTCACCGTCGCCGGCCCACTTCTCGACCCGGTCGGCCAGGTGCGGCGCGACCGACGAGACGTATTCCTTGACCTGGTCGAAGGCGTCGTCGCCGGAGATGACCAGCTTGGTGAAGTCCTCGGTGAACAGGTCGCGGACGACGCGGATCAGCAGATCGGGCTCGCCGTGCAGCAGCGCGGGCGCCTGGCCGGACTTCGACTTCTTGTCGATCTCGCTCCCAGAACGCCTGCAGGCGGCTGACGTCGGCGGTCAGCTCCTCCTCGGTCGCACCTTCGGCCGCCGTACGGACGATGACGCCCGCCTCGTCCGGAACGATGTCCTTGAGGATGCCCTTCAGGCGGTTCCGCTCGGTGTCCGGCAGCTTGCGGCTGATCCCGCCGTTGCCGCCGCGCGGTACGTACACGACGTACCGGCCGGGCAGGCTGATCTGGTTGGTGAGCCGGGCGCCCTTGTGGCCGATCGGGTCCTTGGTCACCTGGACCAGGACCGCCTGACCGGACTTGAGCACCGACTCGATCTTGCGCGGGCCGTTGCCGCCGCCGAGCGTCGCCCAGTCCACCTCACCGGCGTACAGGACCGCGTTGCGGCCCTTGCCGATGTCGATGAACGCGGCCTCCATGCTCGGCAGCACGTTCTGCACGCGGCCGAGGTACACGTTGCCGATCAGCGAGCTCTGCTCGGCCGTCGTCGACGTAGTGCTCGACGAGCACGTTGTCCTCGGAGACCGCGATCTGGGTCAGGTCCTCGCGGGCCCGGATCACCATCGTCCGCTCGACCGACTCGCGGCGGGCCAGGAACTCGGCCTCGGTCACGATCGGCGCGCGGCGGCGACCGGCGGCGCGGCCCTCGCGGCGGCGCTGCTTCTTCGCCTCCAGCCGGGTCGAGCCCTCGACCGCGGTGATCTCGTTCGAGACGGCCTTGGTACTGCGCGGCTCACGGACCCGTACGACGGTCTCGTCCGGGTCGTCCGGCGCCGAACCGCTGTCCTCGCCCTTGCGGCGGCGACGACGGCGACGGCGGCGCGACGAGCTGCCCGCGCCGTCGTCCTCGGCATCGCTCTGCTCGTCGGTGTCGTCCGCGTCGGACTGGCCCTCGGCGTCGTCCTCGGACTCGTCGTCGTTCTCGTCGGCGCTGTCCTCGGCACCCTCGCCGGCCTTGCGGCGACGACGGCCACCGCGGCGGCGGCGACGGCGACGGGTGCCCTCGGCACCGTCCTCGCCGTCGGCGTCGTCCGCCTCGGCGTCTGCGTCGGTGGTCTCGTCGGCCGTCGCGTCGTCGGCGTCGATCCGGCGGGCCTCTTCCAGAACCGGCTCGGCGCGGTCGCCCGCGACCTCCTCGGCGTCCCGGCTACGACGGCTCCGCCGACGACGGCTGGACCCACCGGCCGGCTGCTCGTCCTCGGACGCGTCGGCTTCGGGCGCCCGCTCGTCGTCTACGGCGTCGGCCTGCGATCGGCGGCTGGCGCTCGGCCGCCGGCCGGGCGCCTCGGTCGGAGCTGCCTCGCGGACAGCGGCGCGGCGGCCTCGGCGCGCGGCTGCGGCCGGGCGGCGACGGTACGGCGTCCGCTCGGCGCTGGGGCGTCGTCCTCGGTCCCGGCCGGGGTGGCCTCGACCGGGCTGGTCGCGGCGGCCTGAGCCGGTACGTCGGTCGGTGCCTGGAAGAGCACAGCGGCGGCCGCGGGGGCCCGGCGGCGGCGACGCGTGGTCGGCTCCGGAGCCTGCAGCGCGGCGGCGGCTCAGCCTCGCGGCGGCAGCAGCCTCGGCTGCCTCGGCCTCGGCCAGGGCGAGGGCTTCTTCGTCCTCTTCGGCGTCGACGACCGGACCGTCGGTGACGGGGGTCTCCTCGGCCAGCAGCTCCGCCTGGCGCGCGGCGGCGCTCTTCCGGGGGGTGCGCTTGCGCGTGGTCTTCGCCGGCGCGGCAGCAGTCTCGGCGTCGGCAGCCGTCTCGCCTGCGGCTTGCGCCGCCGCGTCATCGGTGCTGCGCGGACCGCGCGGCGCGGGTCGCGCGGCCTTGGCCGCGGCTCCGCGTGCGGGTGGCGGGCGCTTCAGCGACGGCCTCGGCCGGGGCCGTGGCGGCCTTCGGCGACGGCCTCGGTCGCTGAGTCGTCAGTTAGTTCGGGGAAGGTGTCCTGCGGCGCGGCGGCGGCCTTCTTGGCGGGGCGCTTGGCGGCGGCCTTCTTCACGGTGCGCTTGGCGACCGTCTTCTTCGCCGTCCGCTTGGTGGCGGGCGCCGGATCGGCGGCCGCGGCGTCGGACTGGGTGCTGATCGCGGTCTCGACCGGCTCAGCGGGGGCGGCCTTCGCGGCGGCGGCCTTCTTGGCCGGGCGCTTGCGGGCCGTCTTCTTGGCGGCAGCCTTCTTGGCGGGCTGCCCGGGGGCGGTGGCAGCCGTGCCGGCTACCTCGGTGTCGTTCGGCTCGTTCTCGAGCATGTGGTGCGGGTCTCCTCTGGCCCTCCGGCGCATCCTGCGACCCTGTCACGGTCCGGCGCAGCCAGCTGGCGGTCTCGGTCTCGCCGCTACCGACAACGTTGCCGGTACGGCGGAAGCCTTCTGGATCCGCTCCCCCGCGCTCGTCAGGGCACAGATGGAGCGGCGGCGTCGCCCTCCGCTACATGCGTCTGGTGGTCGACCGCCTGGCCGGTCGCGGTCGCCTGGGTGGCGTCGCGGTCACGAGCGAGCGGATCGTCCACAGTGCCGGTTGCCGCGAGAAGCGGGCCCTGGGCGAGCCTGGTCAGAAGAGCCGGGCCCGTCACCGGAAGCGTCGCTACTTCGAGCACGCCGGCGAGAACGTCGTCGGGTCTCACGGCCGGGGTTCCGTGCCGTAACACCACTTGCAGTATCGCACACGTCGCAACCGGCGCCGGTTCACTGCCGACCGCGAGTCGGAGAACGGCGTCCCGACAGTCGAACGAGCGAAGTCCCCGTTTGGTCATGCGCTCGACCAGAATTTCCTCCCGGGCGAGGAACGCCTGCACCGCGCTCTCCGCGTCGGCGTTCTCCACGCCTGGCAACGCGATCAGCCACTCGCTGGCCTCCAGCTGGTCGGCCAGCGATCCGGGGCCGGCGGTGACCACCTCGAGGATGTCGAGTCCGGCCGGCAGCGCCTCGTCCAGGTCGGCCCGGACCTGCTCCGGGTCGCGCTCGTGTGTGAGCGAGATCTCCAAGTACTCCGCCTCCGAGGCGGCTCCGGTCGGCGCGGCACCGGCGTACGAGATCTTCGGGTGCGGGCTGAAGCCGTGCGAGAAGGCGACCGGCAGCTCCGCCCGGCGTACGGCGCGCTCGAAGGCACGCTGGAAGTCGCGGTGCGAGGTGAACCGCAGCCGCCCGCGCTTGGCGAAGCGGATCCGCAGCTTCTGGACCGCGGGAAGCTGCTGGGACGGCGGAGCCTGAACTGGTGCCACGCGATCATTCTGGCAGTACGACCCACCCCGAGAGGAATCAGCGATGCGCGCACTGCTCTTCGACGAATCGGCGGCCGACACCTCGACGACCCGGGTCGCCGAGGTGGACACCCCCGCGCCCGGTGCCGGGGAGCTGTCGATCGACGTCCGCGCGGCCGGGGTGAATTTCATCGATGTGATGGCCCGCCGGGGCGACCCCGGGTACGCGACGGGATGGCCGTTCGTCCCCGGTCTGGAGGTAGCCGGGACGGTCCGGGCGCTCGGAGCCGGGGTGAGCGGTCCGGCCGTCGGTACGCCGGTCGCCGCGTTCACCGGATCGGGTGGGCTGGCCGAAGTCGCCGTCGTACGGGCTGAGCGGGTGGTATCGATTCCGGAGGGCCTGTCGTACGAGGAGGCAGCCGTTGCTCCGGGCACCTTGACGACGGCCGCTCTCCTGCTGGGACCTGCCGGGCGGCTGCGGACAGGCGACACCGTGCTCGTGCACTCGGCGGCAGGGGGTATCGGCCAAGCTGTCGCGGCGCTGGCTCGGTTGAACGGGGCAGGTCTGCTGCTGGGGACGGTCGGCAGCGCGAGGCGTGCGGATGCCGCCAAGGAGGCCGGGTACGACGCTGCGCTGCTTCGCGGTGACGGGCTTGCGGAGGCCGTCCGGGAGCGAACCGGTGGCCGCGGGGTGGACCTGATCCTTGATCCACAGGGCACGGAGTGGATCGACACTGATCTCGAACTCGTCGCTGCGGGTGGGCGGATTGTGCTGTTCGGCAACGCCGGCGGTACGCCGATGACGTTGCCGCCGGCCGGGCGGTTGTTCGGAGGCAACGTCTCGATCGGTGGGTTCAGCATCCGTGGCTACGCGGCGAACGCTCCGCAACTGGTCGCGGAGGCGCTCGCGGATGTGCTGCACAAGGTGAGCGCGGGCGAGTTGTCGATCGAGCTCACTCCGGTTGACGGTCTCGAGCGCGCGGCTGAGGCTCAGCAGGCGCTGGCCGATGGACGCGGCGACGGGAAGTACGTCGTACGGGTGTGAACTTGCTGGTCAGGATTTGCCGGTGAGGACCAGGGCGTAGGTGAGGAGGGCGAAGGCGAGGGTGCCTAGCAGGGTGCGGATCAGGTTGAAGGTGCGCCAGCGGGTCTCGTTGAAGGCGGCTCGGACTGCTGTGACGTCGATGGTGTTCGGGTCGCCGGCGGCTTTGAGCGCGTCGTTGAGGGGGACGTTGACGGCGATCGTGATGATCACCGTGATCAGGTAGAGGACGAAGGCGACCGCGATCCACGGGAGCGCCTTCTCCTTCAGGTGCAGCAGGCCGGCGAGCAGGGTGAAGACCAGCGCGCCGACGAAGCCCAGGCCGAGGAAGACGGGGTTGATGATGGCCCGGTCGACCGCCTGGAAGGTGCCGACGAAGGTCTTGTCGTCGGTCTTGGCGAGACCGGGCATGAAGGCGTTGGCGTAGCTGAAGTACACGCCGGCGACTAGGCCGGTGGTCAACGTGGCGGCGATCAGCGAAATCACCTGCAGGGCATTCATGAGCTGACGGTACCGATCAGAGGGTTGCGCATTGGCCTGATTTGGGGCCGGTGACGTGGTTCTTGGCTTGGAGATCGGTCGGTACTGCGGTGTTGCGGGTGCAGGTGAGTGGGCCGCTGATGGTGTTGCCGGCCAGTACTACGGGGTCGGTCGTGTGCGCGTTGGTGATGGTGGTCGGGCCGGAGATGGTGGTGCCGACCAGTACTGCGCTGTGGGTTGTGGTGGTGAGTTTGACCGGGCCGTTGATGGTGGATCTGAGGAGTTGCACGTCGGCTGCGTTGGTGGCTGTGAGTGGGCCGGAGAGCTTGCTGTCGGTGGCGATGAGCGATGCGCCGGTTTTGATGGTTGTGGGGCCGTTGACGGTGGCGGCGTTCAGGCAGGTGACGCCGGATGTCAATGTCAGTGGGCGGTTGAGGGTGCCGGTGAGGGTCTTCGTGCAGGTCGGGGCTGGGCGGAGGAGGGTGACGGCGAGGCGGTTCGGCGTACCGATGTTGCCGGAGGCATCTATTGCGCGGTACTCGATCTGGTGGCGGCCGTAGCCGGGTGGGACGTCGTCCCACGGGACTACCCGCGGTACGCCGAGTTTGCCGTAGACGAGGCTGTCGATGACGGTGCCTTCGGCGGTGAATCGGTACGGCGCGGTGGCGTCGGTCGGCCAGCCGTAGTAGTTGTACCAACCGTCGTTGTCGACGCGGAACTCTGGGACTACGTAGCCGGTGCTGTCGTCGGTTGCCTTCAGGCCCATCGTGAAGGTGTCGTTGTAGATGTACTCCGGGCCGGTGGGCTTCTGGATCTTCAGCAGCGGGTCGGAGAGGGTCGGGGCGACTGTTGGGTCTACTCCGTCTACTTCCCAGGTGCGGGTGTCGGTTCCTACCTTTGCGCTTAGGGTGTGCCGGCCTTTCAGGTTCAGCGGAGCCAGCTGGAAGTCGCGGTCGTTCCCTGGGTTCGGAACCACCACCCCATCTACCTTCCACTCCACACTCGGCTGGCTGACGTCGGACTGGGTCGTCTCCACATAAACCACCTCCTCCGCGTTCACCGGATGCTCAGTCGAGGTCGAGGTGGTGAAGGTCGCAGGAATCGCGGCGGGCTCCACCGCGGTGGCTGAGGTCACGCTGCGCCGCGGAGTTGTTCAAGGGTGTCTCGCCCCGGAAAGCGGCTGGCTTCGCCGCCGCGCTGGCGCCGGTGGTCGGCACGATGGTCCAGGTGCGGGTGGCGGTTAGGGCGGAGGAGGTGCGGAGGGTGGGGTCTCGGACGAAGGGGGTTGGGTCGACGATTTTGGCTGTCAGGGTGTGGGGGCCTGGGGGTAGGTGGAGGGTGGCGAGGTTTACGGAGTGGGCGTTGGCGGTTGGGAGCGCGGCGCCGTCGAGGGTCCAGGTGACTTCTAGTTCGTGGGTTGAGGGGTGGAGGGTTTGGAGCCAGATCAGCTGGTCTGGGGCGACTTGGCCGGTGGGGGTGCTTGATTGGAAGAGGGTGGTGCGGGAGGAGATGCGTTGGGTCATGCGTTCTCGGGCTATCTGGTCGTAGTAGTAGCCGAGGGTTTTCATCATGGAGTGGCGGCTGGGGCGCCAGATGGCGGAGCCGGCGTACATGCCGCCTTCGTAGCGGGCGATGGTGCCGCCGGATTCGCTGGGGTCGCCTAGCCAGCGGAACCATTTGGTCTGCTGGGAGAGCATCTGCTGTTCGGTGAGGAGGGTGTGGTGGATCGAGTCGGGTTCGGGGCCGACGTAGGGAGCGCCGCGGTCGCCTCGGGCGTAGTAGTCGTATTCGTCTTGTAGGCCGCCTAGGGAGTGGCCTAGTTCGTGGGGAGTGATCAAGGCCGAGAGGGCGTTGCCGCCGGATGCGGTGGCGTAGGTGCCGCCGGCGCCGCCGTAGGTGTTGCTGTTGCCGATGGCAAGGATCTGGCGGTTCGAAGGCGTGGTGCCGGGGACGAGGTCGGCGTACTGCGCGGCGGCACTCGAGCTGACCGTGAGGAGTCGTTGGACGCTGGCTGGGTTGCAGCCGCCCCAGAAGCCCATCTGGAGCGGGGTGTCCACCTGGGGCGAGGTCAGCGACGGGTCGCAGTCGACACCGCTCTGCGGGGAGGCGATCTCGACGGCGTACACGTTGAAGTAGTTCCGGTACGACTTGAACGGCTCGATGCTCCAGAGCACGTTCAGATGCTTGTCCACCTGCTCGCGGAACTTCGGCAGCTCAGCAGCCGTGTACCCGTCGCCCATCACCACGAGGTTGAACCGCGATGACGCCGGTCCGGTCACCTGGAGCGGCACAACCACCGGTGCCGCCGGGGCTCCCCGTAGTACGGGCGCTTGCTGCCGTCGGCAGGGCGGCGGCGATCAGCGCCGCGACAGCAGCCAGGGCGGTCAGTTTGAAGGTCCTCACGACATGCTCCTCACGGCCTGTTGTCGAGAGCCTACGGAGAGCGCGAGGATCTTGTCAGGATCTTCCGCGAGCCGATTTGCCGCATCGACCACGCACCACACTGGACCGGTACGGCATCATGAGGGCTCGGGGAACGTGAGGGAGAGGACATCGATGACGGAACCGGCGCAGTCGCCGCGGCCCGAGCCGGACCGCAGCACCGGGGTCGACGACGCCGGCGAAGGCGACGGCAAGGGCATCTACTGGGTGCTGAAGAACGTGATCGTCGGTCCGCCGGTGAAGCGGTTGTTCCGGCCGAAGGTGGAGGGCATCGAGAACGTCCCGCTGACCGGCCCGGCGATCATCGCCAGCAACCACCTGTCGTACGCCGACTGGATCTTCATGCCGCTGGTGCTGCGCCGCCGGGTCACCTTCGTCGCCAAGTCCGACTACTTCACCGGCGCCGGGATCAAGGGCACGTTCCAGCGCGGCTTCTTCAAGGGCACCGGCCAGGTCCCGATCGACCGCTCCGGCGGCTCGGCGTCCGAAGGCGCGATCCGGGCCGGGATGAAGGTGCTCGAGCGCGGCGACCTGTTCGGCATCTACCCCGAGGGCACCCGCTCGCACGACGGCAAGCTCTACAAGGGCCGGACCGGCGTCGCCCGGCTGGCGCTGGAGGCGAAGGTCCCGGTGATCCCGGTCGGGGTGATCGGCACCGACGTGGTCGCGCCGCCCGGCAAGATCGTCGCCTCGCTGGCCTCCCCGACGGTCAAGTTCGGCGAGCCGCTGGACTTCTCCCGGTACGACGGGATGGAGGGCGACCGGCTGATCCTGCGCGCCGTCACCGACGAGATCATGTACCGGATCATGGAGCTGTCCGGCCAGGAGTACGTCGACATGTACGCCACCAAGGCCAAGCAGCTGGAGGGCCGGGCGCCCACCGGCGCACCCAAGAAGGTCCGCAAGTCGGACACCTGATTCAAGGGGTGAGACAGGGTGGCACTAGGCTGGGAAACCGTGGACGGACCTATCGCGTACCAGGGTGAGCCAGGCGCCAACTCGGCGATGGCGTGCACCGAGATGTTCCCGGGACGCGAACAGCTGCCCTGTACGACGTTCGAGGACGCGCTCGAGGCGGTCAGCACCGGGCGCGCCGGGCTGGCGATGATCCCGGTCGACAACTCGATCGCCGGCCGGGTGGCGGACATCCACCACCTGCTGCCGGACTCCGGGCTGCACATCATCGGCGAGTTCTTCCTGCCGATCCACTTCCAGCTGATGGCGACGCCGGGCACCTCGATCGAGTCGATCAAGACCGTCCGCAGCCATGTCCACGCGCTCGGGCAGTGCCGCAAGGTGATCCGCGAGCACGGCTGGTCGACGGTCGTCGCCGACGACACCGCCGGCGCCGCCCGCGAGGTGTCCGAGCTCAAGGACCCGACCGTCGCGGCCCTCTCCCCCGTCGCCGCCGCGGAGCTCTACGGCCTCGACATCCTCGCCCGCGATGTCGAGGACGAGCACCACAACACGACCCGCTTCCTGGTCCTGTCGCGCGAGCCGCACCTGCCGCCGGTCGGCTCCGGACCGACGATCACCAGCTTCGTCTACCGGGTCCGCAACGTGCCGGCCGCGCTCTACAAGGCGATGGGCGGCTTCGCGACCAACGGCGTCAACATGACCAAGCTGGAGAGCTACCAGCTCGGCGGCTCGTTCTTCGCGACGCAGTTCTACGCCGACGTCGAAGGTCACCCCGAGGACCCGCACGTCGCGCTGGCGCTCGAAGAACTCGCCTTCTTCTCGGTCGAGGTCCGCGTCCTGGGCGTCTACCCCGCCCACCCGTTCCGCGCCAGCATCGCCGAACCGGCCGCGAACCGGGCCCTTCGCCCGCACCACTAACCGCGCGGATGGACATCGTTCAGGTCAGTGAACAAGACCTGTTCCGTACTGCGTACGCGGTGATCCAGGCTGCGTCCGAGCAGGAGTTCCCCTCGGCGATCCCGGTCGACGAGGCCTGGACGCTGCTGGACTCGCCGCCGCCGGAGTACCGGTTCAGTTGCCTCGCAGCAATCGATGGTGACGAGGTTCTCGGAGCCGCATGGCTCACCTGGTCGCTGGCGGAGAACCGCGAACTGCTCGTCGCCGAGCTCGGTGTCGAGGCGAGCCATCGTCGGAGAGGCATCGGGTCGGCGCTGCTTGAAGCATCCAAGGCTGCTGCTCTCGCAGATGGGCGGAACGCGTTGCTGGGCGGCACATCCAGCCCGTACGGCGAGGGGCCGGGTGCCGGAGCAGCTTTCGCGGCCGCCCGAGCCTTCGTCTCGCAGTACGCCGCCTTGCATCAAGTGCTGAGCTATCCCGTGAACGGGCTCGACGCCAAGGCTGCGGAAGTTGCGCCGCATCATCAGGACTACACGCTGGCCACTTGGCCGGACGGTTGCCCGGACGAGTTCGTGGACCAGTACTGCGACCTGCTCAGCCTCATCGACGACGAGGTCCCGCTCGATGACCTCGAACTCGAGGCCAAACGCTGGACCCCCGAACGCCTCCGCGCGGTCGAAGCACGCCGCCGTACGGCCGGCCACCTCACCAGTACGACGGTCGCCATCGCCGCCGACGGATCCCTGGCCGGCTACACCGAACTCACCGGCAAACCCCAGCAGCCCGACCGGCTCGACCAGCACGACACCCTGGTCCGCCCCAACCACCGCGGCCGCCGCCTCGGCCTCGCCCTCAAGATCGCCAACCTGCAAGCACTCCGGACCCGCACCACCCACCCAGCCACGATCCACACCTCGAACGCCGTCACCAACACCCCGATGATCGCCGTCAACACCCACCTCGGCTTCCGGCCCATCGAAGAGCAGCACGTCTGGGTGCAGGAAATTCTCCCCACCTGATTCGGCCAGGTAGGCGCAGACTTGGGGTGGGAGGGTCGATCGCAGGTTTTGGGGGATCGCAATGCTCAGCGTTTATCAGTCCCGGCTGCCACCGCAGTTGTCGGCGCCGGAGTTGTTCGCGATGTTGTCGGCCGACGGACAGATCTATGGGGTCTGTGCGGCCTGCGGCTGGGAGCATCGCGTGCAACTCGTCGGCAACTACACAGCCGACGAGGTCAACGAGACCATCCGCCGCCCGTGTCTGAGATGCGGCGACAGCAGCGGACTCGGCATCGCACCCCACCGGCTGCGAGTCCAGGCCGAATGCCTGGACTGTGAATCGTCGTCCTGGACAAACGTCGAGCACGATCTCACCCGGATCCCCTGTCCGGTGTGCTCTTCCCTCCGCCTGGTGGCCCGTGCGGAGCTGGTCGAGCCGCCGTTTCCCAGTGAGTTCGGCGAGGTCGAGACCCCGGTCTACATGCTGGTCGACGACGGGCCGTACGTCTGGGGCCGGTCAGGTCAGTCCGATGCCCAGCGGCTGATGACCGAAGCCCAGGCGGCGGACCTCCTCCCCGAGCCGCACCGCTACATCTACCTGCTGATCCAACTCGCGATGCGCCTGCAGAGCGGCAATCACTACGACGACGAGGGTCTGTACCTGATCACCCAGGTGGCTGCGAACTTCGCGCAGGGCTACCTGCGCGACGTCGGCGAACTGTCGATCGGATTGCTGGCTCTCGACCTGTTCGAGCAGCTGATCGCACTCGCGCCGGACGAGCTGAACCGGGCCATCGCCCAGCACAGCTCTGCGATGGGCGTCTACAGCCTGCTGGCCCGCTGGCCGGAGGTCTATCTGGCGCAGCTGACCGATCAGCCGGAACTCCGTCAGGCGGCGATCGATCGTGCACAGGAGGCGGAACAGGTGCTGGCCGGTCACCTCGCCGAGGCGCCGGAGCAGCTCGGCGCGCAAGTGGCCCGCATCCGATTCGTCATCGGTGACCTGTTGCGGGTGGGCGACAGTGACGACGACCAACGCCACTCCGCGCTGACCTACTTCGATGCGGCACTGACGGATCCCTGGGTCGCGCAGCATCTCGCCGGCGGCGTCCTCGAGTCCCGGGCCCACACAGTTATGCAGCTTGCCGATCCGAGCGACGAGTTGCTCCAGCAGGCGATAGCGGATCTGCAGACTGTTCTCCAGAAGGGTGAAGGCGATCCCGGACGCTGGCGGTCGGCCTTCTACCTGGGCCAACTGATGGTCCGCTACACCGACGACAGAACCGGCTCGATGCAGCAACTCGAGGAGGCGGCTTCGCTGGCCAAGCAGCAGTTCTCGGCCATCGGCGACGAGCGCCAACTTCTCTACCAGGCCGAACAGTTCGTCCACGTCTTCGAACTGCTGGCCACCTGTTACGCCGACGTCTCCTGGAACGACGAGGCCTTGTCAGCTGTCGAGACCGCCCGTGGCGCTGCGATCCGCCTGTACTCCAGGCTCGCGGAGAACCACGACGACCGGGTCTCCGATCAGCGGGAGCAGGACCCGATCGGTCCGCGGATGAAGGCCCTGCTCCGGGCGCATGCCGACGTACCGACCGCGTTCCTGTCGGTCTTCAGCGCCGACTACGGCTTCACCGAGCCGGTCGTCACCGCCTTGCTCTGTTACATGTCCGGACCGGACGAGTGGGAGAACAAGCGGCATCTCTGGCTGGTGCCGGCTCCGGAGCTGGCCGAGCTGTCGGAGCAGCGCTACTTCGATCCCGGACCGTTCCGCGAGCGGCTGTTGCGAGCAGCTTGTACGTCGGGTTCGCGGACCCTCCTCGAACCGCTGGCGGACCTGCTCGCGGAGTCAGGCGTCGAGCGGGTGATCGTGAGCCTTCCCGGAGTTCTGACCAGACTGCCGCTCGAAGCCTTCGGTCTGATCGCCGACGGGCAACTGGCGACCGATCGGCTCAGGTTCACCTACCTGCCGTCGGCGCGTTTCGGGGCCGACCTGGCCGGCGGCGTCGCGGCCACCCAGCGGGACCTGCGCGCGGCCAGGGTGCTCGCCCTCGGGTACGACGGCGACGACATTCCCGCGCAGGGCAGCGAGCTGGCGAGTCTGCGCGAGATCTGGGGCGACCAGCTGACCGTTCTCGAAGGCCCCGACTGCACGAAAGAGTCCGTACTGCGGGGCGCTGTCCGAGCCGTTCGACATCATCCATGCGGTCTGTCACGGATCGTTCGACGAGGCGAGCCCGCTGGACTCTGCTCTTCACTTCACCCGGGACCGGTACAACTCGGCTCGTTCGGTCTCTGCGTGGGACCTGCTGACCCGCACCCGGTTCAGCACCGGACCGTTGGTCGTGCTGTCCGCCTGCTCATCGGTGGTGACTGCTGACAGCCGGACCAACTCCTTCCACGGACTGGCGGGCAGCCTGTTCCGGTGCGGCGCGCGGGCGATCGTCGGCAGTCGGTGGCCGGTGGACGACCAGGCCGCCGCCGTACTGATGGCGCGGTTCCACCGCCTGCTGCGGACGACGGCGCAGAGCCCGGACCTCAGCCTTCAGCTGGCCTGCGAACAGCTGCGCGAGGACGGCCACCGGTCCGAGGACTGGGCCGCATTCGGCTACTACGGCGTGATCTGATGAGCGCGACGACAGACAGAGAGGCGGACGGACGATGGCCGACGACGTGACGTTGGAGATCGAGATCGACAGCACGGACGAGGAGACCGTCCGGGCCATCGAACAGGCCTTGGCCGAGGTCGGGCCGCACCGCTGGGGGCAGACCCGGGAAGTGGTCACCATCCTCACCGTCGCGGCCGGCGCGGTGGCCCTGGTCAATGCGCTGCTCGACCTGAAGAAGCGGCTCGAGAAGCCCGCCACGCCACCGCCCACGATCGTGATCAAGAACGTGAACCGGCTCGAACTGAACATCTCCGACGCCACCGCGGAGACCTTGCAGGAGCTGATCAAGGACTCGGCCACCGGATAAATTGCCGCGCGACGCCGACCGGGGCTGCATAGGGTCGGAGCATGGACCTCATTTATGTCGATGGGCGTGACGCGGAGATCTTCGAGCGGTTCTTCCGGGTGAAGGACGAGGTTCGGCGGGGGCAGCAGGAGTTTCCGGTCGGGCTCGGGCCGGCGGAAGCCCGGCCGCTGATGACCGAGAAGCATGTCGACCTCAAGGCGGACGGTCTGGCGGTCGTGGACGGCGACAACTGGCTCGGAGTCGCCTGGCTCGATTGGTATCTGCAGGAGAACACGCATCTGCTCGAAGTCGAGATCGCGGTCGACCCGGCGTACCGGCGTACGGGCGTTGGCACGAGGTTGCTGGAAGCCGCCGCCGAGCGGGCTCGTGCGGGCGGGCGGCGGCTGCTGAGCGGAAGCATCATCGGCGACGCGGCTACCGGAGACAGCGCCGGTACGGCGTTCGCGGCGGCCCACGGCTTCGTCCGGAAGCACGAGGAGCTGCATCAGATTCTCGAGTTGCCGGTCGACTCGATGACTGCCCTGGAGCGCGACGGCTACGAGTTCGTGCAATGGCGCGACCGGATCCCGGACGAGTGGCTCGAGCAGATGGCGGCCGCGTTGCAGGGCGCGTCTCGCGACATCCCGCACGGCGAGCTGGACCAGCAGGTGCAGCAGTGGACGCCCGAACGCGTCCGGGAGGTCGAGGCTCGGCGCCTCAAGCAGGGCCGGTTCTGCTACACCACCATCGCGGTGACGGCCGACGGCAGCTTGGCGGCGTACACGGAGATGGGCGGCACTCCGGAGATTCCCGAGCGGCTCTACCAGTGGGGCACTTTCGTGTGGCCCGAGCATCGTGGCAACGGGCTCGGGATGGCGGTGAAGATTCCGAACCTGCTGTCGTTGCAGGCCGACCTGGACCACAGCGCGGTGCTGCACACCTGGAACGCGCCGGAGAACGCCCCGATGATTCGGGTCAACGACCAGCTCGGCTTCCGGGCGGTGGACCGGCGGAGCAGCTGGGAACGGGCCGTCTAGCGGAAGGTCCAGTCGGGGTAGCGGGTGGCCAGCACGCGATGGTGGCCGGCCCAGCCGGTGGGCTCACGGCGTACCGGATCGAGGGTGTCGGGGTGGCCGCCGACGATGCGGTACCCCCAGCCGAAGGCGGCGACCGGTTCGAGCGACGCGGGTGCGCATGACGTCCGGCGCGATCACCAGGAACGTGTCGGCCCGCCATTCGCCGTCCGGGTGATCGGGGTTGGCCGGGGCGTCGAAGAAGGTCGGCAGATAGCCGTACGCGTACAGCGGTCCGGCGTCGGCGAGGAACGGCAACGCGTCCACCGAGACGTCGTTGTCGAAGCTGCGGGTGATCACCTGGACCCAGCCCATGATCGCGTTGAGGCCCTGGCCGTGATACCTCAACGTCGCCAGGACAGATCGGGAATCCGCGGAACGATTCGGCGTGCAGATCCGGTACGACGAGTTGGTGGCCGGACGCCCAGGGATCGTCGTTGGGTTGCACGCGGAGGTTGATCAACCCGCGCTGACCCCGGACCTCGAACGGCACGGTCAGCTCTCGTCGCATCCGGTCATCCTCCCCTTGCGCTTTCAAGCAATTCTCCAACGCCTGGCAAGGATTTCATGGGAGTGACTACCGAGCCCTGCGGGGTTGTGCACCGGCGGTGACGAGAGGATGGTGGAAGCGAGCAGCGTCTTGGGGGCAGCCTGTTCGGCAGGAGCTGGCGGCACACGCCGCCTCGGCCGGCACGTTGGGGTCTGGGGGATCTGGAAGAACGTCCCGGTCCGGTACTACGCGCCGCGCGACTCCGTCGCCGCGGCCGGTCCGTCCTGCCCGTCGCCCCTGCGGTCCAGCAAGGGGGATGAAATGCCGAGGAAGGCCAACGGGCGTGCGGATGTGTCGCACCGAGCCGATGACCAGATGCCGGGCGAGCGGATGTCCGCTCCGGCAGCGAACGGGACGCCCAGCAACGGCTTGACTGCCGGGGACGGGGCGATGAGTGCCGGCGGGGGCGACGGCGCGATGAGCAGCGCCGGTGGTGGCGGCGCGATGGGTGGCGGCGGCGCGGTCACCGGCGGCGGTGGCTCCGGCGGGATGCCGGGCGGTGGCTCCGGCGGCTCCGGCGGGATGCCGGGCGGCGGCTCTGGTGGGTCCGGCGGTGCTATGCCTGGTGGCGGCCGCGAGGACCAGACGCCGACCAGACGCGAGTGCGGGGTGATGGATGTTCACCGGCAGGTTGCTGAGTACCTCGGCGGAGTACGTCGCCGCCCGGTCCGCGCTGGAGAACGCGACGACGCAATACGTGGCCCGCCAGCAACGTTTTGCCGGGATCGCGAAGATCCCCGTCGTCGTGCACGTGGTCTGGAACACCGCCGCGCAGAACATCTCGCAGGCCCAGATCGACAGCCAGATCGAGGTCCTGAACCGCGACTTCCGCGCGACCAACACCGACATCGGGTTCGTCCCGGCGCCCTTCCAGCCGCTGGTCGCGGACGCGAAGATCGAGTTCTCCCTCGCCACCACCGACCCGAACGGCAACCCGACCACGGGTGTCACCCGGACGCAGACCAGCCAGGCCTCGTTCGGCACCGACGACAAGGTGAAGAAGACCGCGACCGGCGGTATCGACGCCTGGAACCCGGACAAGTACCTGAACCTCTGGGTCTGCCAGCTCGGCGGCGGCCTGCTCGGCTACGCCCAGTTCCCGGGCGGCCCGGCGAGCACCGACGGCGTGGTGGTCCTGCACAGCGGCTTCGGCACGAACGGTACGGCGGCGGCGCCGTTCGACCTTGGCCGGACCGCGACCCACGAGATCGGGCACTACCTGAACCTGTTCCACATCTGGGGCGACGACGGCACCGGGTGCAGTGGCAGCGACGAGGTCGCGGACACCCCGAACCAGGGCGGCCCCAACTTCGGCGTACCGACGTTCCCCAAGCTCTCCTGCAGCAACGGGCCGAACGGCGACCTGTTCGTCGACTACATGGACTACACCGACGACCGCGGCATGGTGATGTTCACCAACGACCAGGTGGCGCGGATGCAGGCGTGTCTGGACACCGCCCGGCCGAATCTCAACCAGGGCTCCGCGGGCGCCACCGGTACGCCGGAGCCGGCCGGTTCGGTGGTCTCGTGGGGTGCGGAGCGGCTCGATGCGTTCGTGATCGGGACCGATCGCGCGATGTGGCACAAGTGGTACGACGCGGGCTGGGGCCCGTCGGTCAGTGGCTACGAATCCTTGGGTGGTGTGTGTATGAGTGCTCCCGAAGTGGCGTCCTGGGGACCGGATCGCCTCGACGCGTTCGTCCTCGGCACGGACCGGGCGCTGTATCACAAGTGGTGGGACGGCTCGGCCTGGAACGGTTACGAGAACCTCGGCGGCGTCTGCATGAGCCCGCCACGGCTGGCGTCCTGGGGACCTGACCGGCTCGATGCGTTCGTCCTCGGGACCGACCGGGCGCTGTACCACAAGTGGTGGGACGGCACGGCCTGGAACGGCTACGAGAACCTCGGCGGCGTCTGCATGAGCCCGCCGGAAGTAGTTGCCTGGGGCCCCGATCGGCTGGACGTGTTCGTGCTCGGCACGGACAACGCGGTCTATCACAACTGGTGGGACGGTACGGCGTGGGGCGGCTTCGAGTCGCTCGGCGGGGTCTGTGCCTCGCCTCCGACGGCCGTGGCCTGGGGACCGAACCGGCTCGACCTGTTCGTCATCGGCACCGACTCGGCGCTCTACCACAAGTGGTGGGACGGCTCGTCGTGGTCGGCCGGCTGGGAGAACCTGGGCGGCATCTGCACGAGTGCGCCGACCGCGGTCTCGTGGGGCTCCGGACGGCTGGACGTCTTCGTCACCGGAACCGATTCGGCCTTGTACCACAAGTGGTTCGACGGTTCCTGGGCTGCCGACTGGGAGTACATGGGCGGCGTCTGTGTCGGTGAACCACGGGTGACCGCGTGGGGCTCGGACCGGCTCGACATCTTCGTCGAAGGAACCGACGGCGGGCTGTACCACAAGTGGTGGGACGGCTCGGCCTGGGGACCGTCCGTCACCGGACTACGAGGCCCTCGGTGGCGTGATCGCCGACTTCAAGGTGACGCTGCCGGCCTCGGTCCCGGCGGCGCCGGAAGTGGTGATGAGCTGAACACCGCCGACCTGATCGGGCGGTGGACGCACTCCTTCGAGGAGGACCACGACGGGTTGTCCGTCTACCGCCGCGACGACTTCGCCTTCCCGCCGGCCCGTGGCCGGCGGGGGGTGGAGTTCGGCCCGGACGGCAGCTTCGTCGAATGGGCCATCGGCCGGGGCGATGCGCCGGAACCTCGCCTCGGCCGCTGGCAGTCCTCCGGCCTGATCACCCGCGAAGGCGGGATGCCCGGCACGGCCCGGGTGGTCAGCGTCACGCCGGATCGGCTCGAGATGACTTGGTAGGGAGATATGAGAGCACCTGTGCGCTATCTCGTCGTACCGACCGCGGATGTCGCCGGTGGCGCCACCGCGGCCCACTTCGGCGACAAGTCGATCCTCTGGGTGCCGGCCGATCAGCGGCTCGGCCGGGCCTCCCGGACGGCTCCTGGTCTGCTGGTCGTCACGCAGGTCGGACGGACCTTCCAGGACGAGTATCCCGACGTGACGCCATTGCTGGATCACGGCCGGCATCTGGTCATCTCGGCTGCCGACAAACCCCGGAAGAGGTCGAACCACTGCTGGCGGATCGATCCCCTCCAGCCGGGAACCTTCGTCGATGTTGCTTCGGCCAAGGCTTCTCGGGTCGATCCGTCGGTGGCTCAGCTGCTCGGGCAGCTTTCGCCCACGTCGTACCAGGCGGATCTCACCTGGCTGGCTAGTCTGCCGACGCGGCATTCGCTGAGCGCGTCGTTCACGACCGCGGTGGACTTCGCGGCTGCGCGGATGGTTGCCCTTGGCTACAACACGACCAGGATGCCGATCACGGTGGGAGCAGGGCATTCGGAGAACCTGATCGGCGATCGGCCCGGGGCCGGACCGGGGCCGCGCGGGCTCGTGCTGATCACGGCGCATCTGGATTCGATCAACCTCGCGGGTGGTCCGGGGGCGAATGCTCCGGGTGCCGACGACAACGGGAGCGGGTCGGCCGGCGTACTGGAACTGGGGCGGCTGCTGGCCGGCGAGGTCTGGCAGCACGACGTACGGCTGATTCTCTTCGGTGGTGAGGAGGAAGGGCTGTTCGGGAGCAAGCAGTACGTCGCAGCGCTGCCTGCTGCTGAGCGGTCGCGGGTCCGGGCGGTGCTCAACATGGACATGATCGCTTCCAAGAACAGTGCGGTCCCGACCGTGTTGCTGGAGGGAGCGGCGGTTTCGTCCGGGCAGATCGCGGATCTGGCGACGGCGGCCGCGACGTACACGGGGCTCAAGGTCGAGACCTCGCTGAACCCCTTCGCCAGCGATCACGTGCCGTTCATCAACGCGGGAGTCCCTGCCGTGCTGACGATCGAGGGTGCCGACAGCGCGAACGGACACATCCATTCCGCCAACGACACACTCAACTTCCTCGACTGGTCGCTCGCTGCGGAGATCCTCCGGATGAACGCCGCCGCCCTGGCCGGGTGGCTGGTTCCGGCTGCCGTCCAGCGTCCGATCGTCGCGGGGCCGGTGGTTGCCTGGGGCCCGAACAGGCTGGACGTCTTCGTCACCGGGCCCGACCACGCCCTCCACCACAAGTCCTGGAACGGCAACACTTGGTCAGACTACGAGTCGCTAGGAGGCGTAATAGGCTAGCCCGGGTGACGCACCTGGACTGGAGTGGTTGCCGGAATACGCGCGATCTGGGGGGACTTCCGACCCGGTACGGCGTACGCACGCGCGCCGGAGCCCTGATCCGCACCGATTCCCTGCATGAGCTGGACGCCGCCGGACGCGCCACCTTCGCCGACGTCGGAGCCGGCCTGGTGCTCGACCTGCGGTCGAGGTCAGAGGTCGGTGAGGGGCATCCGGTGGCCGGGCACCCGGCGTACCGGCGCATTTCCTGGATCGATCCGGTGCGGGAGGCCGAGTTCGTCCCCACGCCCGACCTCGCCGAGGTCTATCGCGGCAGCTTGAGCCGCAACCGGGCGCACATCGTCGAGATCCTGCGTGCCGTCGCGGAGGCACCCGTTGACCGGCCCGTGGTGGTGCACTGCCATGCCGGCAAGGATCGGACCGGGCTGCTGATCGCGCTGCTGCTGGAGCTCGTCGGGGTGCCGCGGGAGGTGATCGCGGCGGACTACGCGGTGAGCGAGGTACGGCTCGGGCTGCAGGACGGCGACGAGTTCCGGCGGACGCGGCCGGAGACGATCCTGGATTCGCTGGCGTTCGTGGATTCGGCGTACGGCGGGATTCGTGGGTATCTCGGGTGGCTCGGGTTGTCGGCGGGCGAGATCCATCGGCTGGTGACGCGGCTCGTGCCGGTGCTGGTCGAGGCGGTGGTGTTCGACTTCGACGGGTTGCTGATGGACACCGAGACGACGCTGGTGGAGGCCTGGAAGGCCGAATGGCGGCATCACGGGCTGGAGCTGGACCTCGACGACGGCTTCTGGCCGGGGCACGGCGGCGACACCTTCGCCTCGCACACCGCCAAGCTCGCCGCGGCCGTCGGACCCGGGTTCGACCACGACGAGAGTTTCGCGCGGCGGCGAGCCTTTCGCGAGGAGCTGCACGAGGGGCTGGACTTCCGGCCCGGGATCCGGGACTGGCTGGCGGAAGCCCGGAGCAGCGGGCTGCGGGTCGCGATCGCCAGCAGCTCGGCGCGGGAGTGGGTGGTCGGCCATCTGGAGCGCGTCGGTGCAGTCGAGTTGTTCGACCAGATCACCACCGGCGACGAGGTCTCACGGCACAAGCCCGATCCCGAGATCTACCAGTTGGCGCTGCAACGGCTCGGCCTGAAGGGCGAGCAGACGGTCGCCGTCGAGGACACCTCCCACGGCACGGTCGCTGCCGCCGCCGCAGGAATGTGGACGGTCGCCATCCCGAACCCGTTCGTGACCCCTGAGGCCGTGCAGCACGCCGATCTGGTGCTGGGCAGCGCAGCAGAACTCTCCCTGAGTGAGGTTCTGCTGCGGCTGTCCTCGACCGGCTAGACGACGGAGAGCGGCAGGAGCTTCTTGCCGGTGGGGCCGATCTGGATCTCGGTGCCCATCTGCGGGCAGACGCCGCAGTCGAAGCACGGGGTCCAGCGGCAGTCCTCGACCTCGATCGCGCCGTCCTCCTCGAGGGCGTCCTGCCAGTCCTCCCAGAGCCACTCGCGGTCCAGGCCGGAGTCCAGGTGGTCCCAGGGCAGCACTTCGGCGTACTCGCGCTCGCGGGTCGTGTACCAGGCGAGGTCGATCGGCTCGTCGGCCAGTGCGGTGTCGGCGGCGGCGATCCAGCGCTCGTAGGAGAAGTGCTCGCTCCAGCCGTCGAACCGGCCGCCGTCGCGCCAGACCGCCTCGATGATCCGGCCGACCCGGCGGTCACCGCGGGACAGCAGGCCTTCGATGATGCCGGGCTTGCCGTCGTGGTACCGGAAGCCGATCGCCTTCGCGTACTTCTTGTCCGAGCGGATCGCCGAGTTCAGCTTGGCCAGCCGCGCGTCGGTCTCCTCGACGCCGAGCTGCGAGGCCCACTGGAACGGCGTGTGCGGCTTCGGCACGAACCCGCCGATCGACACGGTGCAGCGGATGTCGTTGCGCCCGGTCACCTCGCGACCGGTCGCGATCACCCGCTTCGCCAGGTCGGCGATCGCCAGCACGTCCTCGTCGGTCTCGGTCGGCAGACCGCACATGAAGTAGAGCTTCACCTGCCGCCAGCCATGGCTGTACGCCGCCGCGACCGTGCGGATCAGGTCCTCCTCGCTGACCATCTTGTTGATCACCTTGCGCATCCGGTCCGAGCCGCCCTCGGGGGCGAACGTCAGACCGCTGCGCCGGCCGTTGCGGGAGAACTCGTTGGCCAGCGTGATGTTGAAGGCGTCGACCCTGGTCGAAGGCAACGACAGCGAGACGTTGCTGCCCTCGTACCGGTCGCCCAGGCCCTTCGCCACCTCGGCGATCTCGCTGTGGTCGGCCGAGCTCAGGCTGAGCAGGCCGACCTCCTCGAAGCCGGACTGCTTGAGGCCGTTCTCGACCATGTCACCGATGGTGGTGATGCTGCGCTCGCGCACCGGTCGGGTGATCATCCCGGCCTGGCAGAACCGGCAGCCCCGGGTGCAGCCGCGGAAGATCTCCACGGAGTACCGCTCGTGCACGGTCTCGGCGAGCGGGACCAGCGGCTTCTTCGGGTACGGCCAGGCGTCCAGGTCCATCACGGTGTGCTTGGCGGTCCGCCACGGCACGCCCGCCTTGTTCGGGGCGACGCGCTTGATCCGGCCGTCCTCGAGGTAGTCGACGGTGAAGAACTTGGGGATGTAGACGCCGCCGGACTTCGCCAGCCGGAGCAGCACCTCGTCCCGGCCGCCGGGCTCGCCCTCGTCCTTCCACTCCCGGATCACCTCGGAGACCGCGAGCACGATCTCCTCGCCGTCGCCGAGCACCGCCGCGTCGATGAAGTCCGCGACCGGTTCGGGGTTGAACGCGGAGTGGCCGCCGACCAGCACGATCGGGTCCTCGTCGGTCCGGTCCACGGCGTACAGCGGGATCCCGGCCAGATCGATGCGCGTTCAGCATGTTGGTGTAGCCGAGCTCGGTCGACAGCGACATCCCGAACACGTCGAACGCCCGGACCGGCCGGTGGCTGTCCAGGGTGAACTGCGGGATCTTGTTGTCCCGCATCACCTTCTCCATGTCCGGCCAGACGGAGTACGTGCGCTCGGCGAGGGTGTGCTCGCGCTCGTTCAGTACCTCGTACAGGATCTGCACGCCCTGGTTCGGCAGGCCGACCTCGTACGCGTCCGGGTACATCAGCGCCCAGCGGACACTGACCGAGTCCCAGTCCTTACTGACCGAGTTCAGTTCACCACCGACGTACTGGATCGGCTTCTGCACCGTCGGCAGCAGCGGCTCCAGGCGCGGGAACAAGGACTCGACAGTCATCACAGAACTTCCAGATCGAGGTCAGAGCGCCTACCAGCCTAACGCGCGTCCTGTGCGCGAACTCACCTCAGGCTCAGGTCAGGTGGGCCAGCAGGAGGTGGTTGATGCGATCGGCGTGGGTGTAGGTGACCAGGTGGGCGGCGTTCTCGATGATCTCGAGGTGGGCGCCGGGGATCTGGGAGGCCAGCGGGACGACTGTTTCCGGCGGGACCGAGGTGTCCTGCTTCCGCCGTGATCAGCAGGACCGGGGCGGTGATGTCGGCCAGGTTCTCTCGTGAGGTCCATCGCGCCGAGCGCTTCGCAGCAGGCGGCGTACCCCTCGTGCGGTGTCTTGAGGAGCTGCTGGCGGACCAGGCTCGACCTCGGTCGGGTGAGCTTCGGCGTACTCCGGGAGGAACCACCGGCCGAGCGTCGCCTCGGTGATCGCCTGGGTGCCCTCGGCGCGGACCTGAGCCGCTCGGTCGGTCCACATCTGCGCGCCCGCGGCCGGGTTCGCCGGTGGGCAGAGCAGGGCGAACCTGTGAACCTCGACGGCGCGTTCTCCGCGAGCCAGAGGCCGACTGCGCCGCCGAGCGAGATCCCGACGTACGCCGCCTGCTCGACCAGCAACTCGTTGAGCAGCTCGACGACGTCGTCCGCCGAGGTCCTCGATCCCGTACGGCCCAGCCGGCGCCTCGGACCCGCCGTGCCCGCGATGGTCGAACGCGACCACCCGGAACCGCTCGGACAGGGCGGCGATCTGCGGCGCCCACATCGCTCTGGTCGCCCCCAGCGACGAACCGAGCAGTACGACAGGCGCCTTCTCCGGTCCAGTCACCTCATAGTCGAGTCGCATACACCCCACCCTACGGACGGTGTTAGCCTGCGCGACATGAGCAACGGTGTCCCTGGGCTGGATTCGGTCGTGGAGCTGGCCGAGGTGGTGCGCAGCGGGTTCGTCGAGAGCCGGCATTTCGGGCTGGCGGTGGCGCTTTCACCGGACGGGTCCCGGGTCTTTGCCGCAGGCGATGTGGACGCGGTCGTGTTGCCGCGGTCGACGGCCAAGCCGTTGCAGGCGGTGGGCAGCATCGTCGCCGGGGCTGTGCTGGAAGACGAAGAGGCGGCGATCGCGGCCGGCTCACACACTGGCTCCGATGCTCACGTGGCCCTGGTGGACCGGATGCTGGCCGCGGCCGGGCTCGGGCGGGACGCGTTGGGATGCCCGCCGGACCGGCCGGAGGACGAGCCGACCCGGTTCCGGTTGATTGCCGAGGGCATCGGTCCGGAGAAGGTCCGGATGAACTGCTCCGGTAAGCACGCGGCGATGCTGATGGCAACAGTTGCTGGCGGCAATGACCCGTTGAGCTACCTCGACGCCGACTCCCCGGTCCAGCGCACGATCGCGGCCGAGATCGAGCGCCTCACCGGCGCGGCGACCGGCTCGTCACCGTCGACGGCTGCGGCGCTCCCCTGCTCGGCATGCCGCTGGACGGTCTGGCCCGCGCTTTCGGCCGGCTGGCCACAGCACCAGCCGGTACGCCGGACCGCCGGGTGGCCGCCGCGATGCGCTACTATCCCGGAACTCGTCGGCGGGCACGGCCATCTCAACACCGAGGTGATGCGGCTGCTCCCCGGCGTCATCGCGAAGGGCGGCGCGGAGGGCGTGATCGGCATGGCCGCGCCGGACGGTCACGCGGTCGCGGTGAAGGTGATCGACGGGAACCCCCGCGCAACCACGGCCCTCGGCCTCGCTTTGCTGGAGAAATGCGGCGTAGACGTATCTGCGGCCGACGAGCTCCGCACCGTCCCCATCCTCGGCGGCGGCCAACCGGTCGGCGAGATCGTGGTGAAGATCTAGCGGTAGAGCTTCAGGGAGCCGGTGAGCGAGTCGATTGCTTGGCGGGGACCGTAGAGCCCCAGACCTAGGTATTCGACGTCTTCGGCCTTGGTGCCGCTGAGGGTTGCTGACATCTGCTCGTAGGTTCGGGCCTTCTGCGCGACCTGGTTCATGTCGTGCACCGTCACGCCGTCCCGGGTGACCGCCTGGGTCCGGAGTTCGTGGAGTTGCTCGGCGCTGGCCCGCAGTACGGGAATGGGATGAGCGCACATTCCGGTGTGGATGCCGCCGGACCCGTCGACGGTGTCCGCGCCGACTACGTCGTCGTGGTGATGTCCCAGGGCGACTCCGAGCAACGCGGCGGTATTCAGCGCCACCCCGACCGGCGCCTCGTCGGCGATCACCACGACCATCTTGTCTGCCAGCACCGTTGTCTCCTTCGTCCGGACCGATCGCGGAAACAGTAGGCAGATCATCGGGCGAATTTCCTGACAGCCGAACGAAATTCGGCGGATCTGCGAAACTGGCGGGCATGGACGAACTTGATACGGCCCTCCTGCGCCTCCTGCAGAACGACGCGCGGCGGACCAACCGGGAGATGGCGGCCGAGCTCGGCATCGCGCCGTCGACCTGTCTCGAGCGGGTCCGGGGCCTGCGCGACCGCGGCGTGATCAGCGGCTACCACGCGGAGGTCTCGCTGGCCGCGATCGACCGGTCGACCCAGGCGATCATCTCGATCAAGCTCCGCCCGCAGGCGATGGCGGTCGCGACCACGTTCCAGGACTACGTGCAGAACCTGCCGCAGACGCTGGAGATCTTCATGGTCTCGGGCGCCTCCGACTTCCTCGCCCACGTCGCCGTCAAGGACACCACCGCCCTCCGCGACCTGGTCCTCAACCTCGCCAAGCGCCAGGAGATCGCCGACATCCGCAGCTCAGTAGTCTTCGAACACCACCGGCGTACGACGGTCATGCCGCTCCCCGAGCGCTGACAGCTTGTCCGACCCACCCACCTCCCCCATCGCGCTGCAAGCGCTGCGAGCTAGCGGGCTAGGACGTCGGCGAGGCTGGTGGGGATGATGGGCAGGCGAGGGTCCGGGGTGGCGGTCAGGTCGATCGAGTTCATCACGACCGCCGCTTGGGCCTGACGGGCGAATGCCGGGGAGATCGGGCGTGCCAGTAGGGCCATCGTTCGGAGCATCGTCAGCGGGATGTGCTGGATCTTTGCCGGCCGACTGCCGGCGGCAACGAGACGGTCGGCAAGCTGGCTGAAGGTCAGATTCTCCGGACCGGCGACCTCGAACACCTGCTTGCGCAGCGAGGTGTCGCCTACCGCGAGGTCGACGAGCGCCGCGACATCGCGCACCGAGACGAAGTTGATCGGGTTCTGCCCCGGGCCGAACACCTGGACCTTCCCCCGCTCGAGGCCTGCGCCAAGAATGCCGATCCAGGTTTCCAGGTAGGCGGCAGACCGGATGATGGTCCATTCCAGGCCACTGGCAAGGAGTTCCTCCTCGGCGGCGTACTTGGCGCGGAACAGCGACATCCGATGGTCCGCCGCGGCGCCCTGCACGGACATCAGTACGACGTGCTCGACGCGGGCCGCGACCGCGGCGCGGATCAGGGTGCGGTTGCCATCGCGATCGACCGACTCCGGGCTCACCTTGCCCGGTCCGGCGAATCCGTGCACCGCCGAGATCACCGTCGTACAGCCGTCCACGGCCGTGGCCGCAGCGTCGGGGTCACGGAGGTCACCGACGACCGCCGAGATGCCGGCCGGCAGGTGCGCGGCACGGGCCGGGTCCCGGGTCAGCACGCGGACCTGCTCGCCACGCGTGGTCAGCAGCCGTACCACCTCGGTGCCGAGCGTGCCGGTGCCGCCGGCCACCAGGATCATGACGGCTGCTCGACGTGCAGCACGCGTTGCGTGTGCGCGTCGACATCGCCGCTGGTCTCCTCCACCGGCTCCAGGTAGAACCGCGCCGAGGTGATGAGCGGAGGCTTCACCTCGAAGATCACCACGCCCCGCATCGCCAGCGCAGTACCGTCCGGCCGCGTGCCGTCCATCTCCCACTCGGTCCACAGCCGATCGCCGTCGACGACGCTGCGCCGCACCGTCGCGCACAGATCGCCCGCCCCGGCGAAGATCTGGCTCCAGTTGGTCCGCACTTGGGCGCTGCCCCGGAATCCGCGTCGCGGGTGGGCCGGGGTCTCGTTCAGGTAGTCGCCGGCGAAGCACGACACCAGCCCGTCCAGGTCGTGGGCGTTCACGGCTCCGAGCAGGCGGTCCAGCACCGCCTCCACGCCCTCGTGTCGTGTCATGGCGATCCCTCCTCGGAATCCGTTACAGTAATCTGTAACTAATTTGAGGATGGGGCGGTCCGTGGCAGACGTCAAGAGCTCACGCCGGTACGACGCCAGCGGCCGCCGCGCGCAGGCACACCGCAACCGGGAGAGCATCCTCGACGCCGCCGAGCGCCGGTTCATGACCAGCGGTTACGGGGCCACCACGGTCGCCGGGGTCGCAGCCGATGCGGGAGTCTCGGTCGAGACCGTGTACAAGGCGTTCGGCTCGAAGTCCGGTCTGGTCCGCGCTCTCTACGATCGCGGTCTCGCTGGGCGCGGCCCAGTGCCGGCGTACGAGCGCTCCGACGAGATGCGCGAACACGAGACCCATCCGGCGACGATCATGCGCAACTGGGGAGTGCTGGCCAGCGAAGTGGGCTCGGTGGTCACGCCGATCCGACTGCTGATGCGCACGGCCGCGGCGACCGATCCCGAAATGGCCGGGCTCGTCCGGGACCTCGACACCGAGCGCCTCGACCGGATGCGGCACCACGCAACGTTCCTCGCCGAGCGTGGCCTCCTACGCGACGGTGTGACGGCGAACGACGCCGCCGACGTCTTCTGGACCTGCACCTCGGCCGAGCTCTACGACCTCTTGGTCCTCCAGCGCGGCTGGCCCGCGGCCCAGTTCGCCCGCTTCATCAGCGACCTCATGATCGCCACGCTCCTCCCCGCTCCCACATCCCCCGAAGACGACTAGCGCCACCCGCCGCAGCTACTGCTGGCGGGCGGCGTTCGTGTGGTGGTAGGTGGTCAGGTGCCGCTCTTCTTGCCGCCGAGGGTGTCCTTGGCCTTGCCGACTGCTGCTTCGGTGGCGCCGTCGAGTTCGCCGGGCTGACCGGCCAGGATCGAGACCGAGACGATCACGTCGTTGACCCCCGCGGTGGCGGCGGTGAACTCCAGGCCTTCCTGCGGCCCGCTGATCCCGGTCAGCCGGAACGCGAACGGGTCGTCACCGAACTGCGGCGCGGACACCTCGCGCACCTCCATCGGCGAACTGCCCTGGCCGGAGAACTTCATCGTGAGCTTCTTGCAGGACCGCACCGCGGCCCGGTACGACGCCTGCAGCGCGAGCACCTTCTTCGAGTCGCCCATCGCGTCCAGCCCGAAGTCGATGTACGGACCCTCCTGGCCACCGGAGAACGAGCGCGCGACCGACACCTTCGACCCCGGCGCCACATCGGCGTTGAGGTACTTCACCAGCGTCTTGCACTTCGCGTCCTTGGACGAGAACGGCTGCTCCGACGGCTCCGACGGATCATCGGCTTCCTGCGAGAACCCGGTCGGCAGATCCGCCAGCACCAGCAGCGCCTTCGTCAGTTGCGCCTTGGTCCGCTCCACCTCGCCACCGGACGACGGTGTCGTGGTCGGAGCAGCCGGAGTGCTCGGCGTCGTCGGCGTACTGGAGGTCGATGCCGAGGGGGTCTGCGACGGTGCCGGCGTACCGGTCTTCTTGTCGTCACCGCAGGATGCGAGCGACAACGTCATCAGCGCGACGATCGAGAACGAGACGATTTTCGACATGGTCCCTTCCAGGGCCGGATCCCGCAACAAGAGCCGCAGCCTACAACGCCTCCGCGACCGCCTCCCCCCGAACCACCCCACCATCCACGCTACGGTCGGACAACGATGTCCGACGGGTGGTCAGACCTGGTGGGATCTCAGGTGGATGTTTTGGAGGAGGCCTACGGCTAGTAGGCCGGCGAACATGGAGGAGCCGCCGTAGGAGACGAACGGGAGCGGGAGGCCGGTGACCGGCATGATGCCGAGCGTCATGCCGATGTTCTCGAAGGCCTGGAAGGCGAACCAGCAGACGATGCCGGTGGCGATCAGCCGGCCGAAGGCGTCCCGGGCGTTGACGGCGATCCGCAGGCCGCGCCAGAGGATCACGGCGAACAGGATGATGATCGCGCCGGCGCCGATCAGGCCGAGCTCCTCCCCCGCGACGGTGAAGACGAAGTCGGTGTGCTGCTCGGGCACGAAGGCGTTCTGCGTCTGCGATCCGTGGAACAGCCCCTGGCCGAACACGCCGCCGTTGCCGATCGCGATCCGCGCCTGGTTCACGTTGTAGCCGATGCCCTGGGTGTCGTGCGACGGATCGGCGAAGGCGGTGAACCGGGCGATCTGGTACTTCTTCAGCACGTCGAACTGGATCGCCAGGGTCGCGATCACGACGGCCGCGGTGACGATGCCGAGCATCCAGCGTTTCGGGACACCGGAGACCGCGATGATGCCGAACACGATCGAGCCCGAGCACCATCACCGTGCCGAGGTCCGGCTGCAGCATCACCAGCAGCACCGGCACCGCGGCGACCGCGATCGCCTGGGCGATGTCGATCGTCCGGGCGTTCTCCCGGTGGTTCGTCTCGCCCTTCTCGGCGATCAGCAGCGCCATTCCGACGATCACCGCGAGCTTGGCGAACTCGCTCGGCTGGATCGACATCCAGGGCAGCTCGATCCACGAGCGCGATCCGTTGATCACCGCACCGACGCCGGGCACCAGCACGAGGATCAGCCCGACCACCGATCCGGCGTACAGCACCGGGGCGAGGATGCGGACCCGGCGGTGGTCGGTGACGGCCGCGCCGATCGCGAGGATCAGGCCGATCGCGAAGTTGAGCGCGTGCCGGACCAGGAACTCGTGCTGGTTGCCGTTGGTGAGCGACTGCGCTGCGACGTCGCCGACCAGATCAGCAGGCTGCCGATCGCCGCCAGCGCGAGCACGCCGATCACCAGCACCCAGTCGGCCTGCCACAGCGCCGACCGCCGGTCCACCCGCGGCCGCGACCCCGGATCGCATCGTCAGGAGACTCACTGCTTGCGCCTTCTTCGCGGCGGGCGGCGCGGCCGGCTTGATGTTGTAGAGCGTCTCGTAGATGTGCCGCACCGCCGTTCCCGAGGCGCCCGAACCGCTACCGGCCTGGCTGATCATCATCACCACGGCGTAGCGATCGGTGTACGTCGCGAACCACGACGTCGTCTGCTTGCCGTAGACCTCGGCCGTACCCGTCTTCGCGCGCACCGGCACCTGGTCCAGCGGGAACCCGGTGAACTTCCACGCCGCCGTACCGGTCCGGGTGGTCTCCATCAGCGCCCTTGTCGATGTACTTGCAGCGTCGACGCCGGGCACCGGCAGCCGGCCGGCCACCTTCGACGGGATCGCCTTGGCCTTGCCGTTCGCCGCGATCACCTTCTTGGCCACCCGCGGCTCCCACAGCGTGCCGCCGTTCGAGAGCGCGGAGTAGACCGTTGCCAGCTGCAACGGAGTCAGCGTGGTGTCGCCCTGACCGATCGAGAAGTTCACCGCGTCGCCTGCGCGGTAGCGGTATCCGTCGGCGCAGAACTCCCGCGAGAACTGCTTCAGGAACGACGACGTCCCGGCGGGCGGGTTGTCGGCCAGCTTGCAGTAGTAGTCCTTCTGGGCGTCGTAGTACTGCTTCTTCCACTTCCGGTCCGCGATCCGGCCGGACGCCTCGCCGGGCAGGTCGATCCCGGTTGCCTTGCCGAGCCCGAAGCTCTTGGCCATCTCGACCAGCGGGTCGCGGACGTTGATGTCGCCGGAGTTGCCGCCCTCGCGCAGCCACAGGGCGTAGGCGATCTGGTAGAAGAAGGTGTCGCAGGACATGCGCCAGCGCCTGCTGGAAGCCGATCATCCCGAACGGGGCGGTCTCGTAGTTCTTGAACTTGCGGTCCCCGACCTGAACGACGGTGCGCAGTCCAGCCGCGTCTTCGTGGCTGTACCCGTTCGCCCAGGGCGGCCGCGGTCGTGATCGGCTTGAAGGTCGAACCGGGCGCGAGCTGTCCCTGCAGCGCCCGCGACAGCAGCGGCGTACCGGACTTGGGGTGAGTACAGCGCGTCGAGTTCGCGTTGCGAGATGCCGCCGACCCAGACGCCCGGGTCGTAGGTCGGGTAGCTGGCCATCCCGACGATCTGGCCGGTGTGCGTGTCCATCACGACGGCTGCGCCCGAGTCCGCGACGTACTTCCGCTTGGTCACCGGGTCGGTCTGCTTGCGTGCGGTCATGATCGCGCCGCGCAGCTCCTTCTCGACCGACGCTTGCACCCGCGAGTCGATGCTCGTCATCAAGGTCGACCCCGGCACCGGCGCGGTCTGACTCTTCACGCCGGTCGTGTACCCGACGGCGTCGACGATCACGTTCTTCACGCCCGGGCGTCCCGCGCAGCATCGCGTCGTACGTGCGCTCGAGACCGGCCCGGCCGACCAGATCGGACCGGTGCCCGACCGAGTCCTGCCCGGCCTTGTCGAGTGCGTCCAGCTCGCCCGGTCGTGATCGGCGACAGATACCCGAGCATGTGCGCCGCGTTCACCCCGTACGGCGCCGGGTAGGCCCGCAGCGCGGTCGATTCGGCGGCCACGCCGGGGAAGTCCTCGCGGCGCTCCATCACCTCGATCGCGACCTGCTCGCTGACGTCCTTGGCGACCGGGATCGGCTGGTACGGCGTACCGTTCCAGCAGGCCGGCGGTTTCGAGGCGCCGGGCTCGCCGCAGAGCATCGTGCGTGCCTTCAGGTCGGCCGGTTTCTGGCCGAGCACCTTGGCCAGCCGGACCAGCATCGCCTGCTGCTGCTGCGTCGGGCAGTTTGGCGAGCACCGACCGGTCGACCGTGATCACCAGCGACACCCTGTTGCCGACCAGCGTCCGGCCGGCCGCGTCGACGATCGTTCCGCGCGGCGCCGGGATCAGCACCTCGCGGGTGTGGTTCTGGGTCGCTGCCTGCGAGTAGTCCGCCGACGACATGCACCTGCATGTACCACGAGCCGGGCGAACAGCGTGCTCAGCAACGAGAAGACCAGCACCCCGATGACGAACAGGCGCAGCCGCGGCTTCAGCGGCGCCGGGTTGAAGCTGTCGAAACTCATGGCAGCACCCGCCGCTCCCGGACCGGGACGAACCGTCGCATCACCCACAGCACCAGGGGAATCACCACGATCGCCCCGACCACGTCGTACCCGGCGGCGATGCCGAGCCGGACCCCGAACTCACTCCAGTCGACCGCCGGATCGTGCAGCAGCGAACCGGTCGCGCAGTACACGAGCGAGCGACACCGCGGCCGCCAGCACGACGGTCAACGCGACGCCGAGCGGACCCGACCGGTCCGGCCGAGGTCTCCCGCCGGATCATCCCGGCGATGTACCCGGACGGCGAGTGCGAGCGCCCACCGGCCGGCGGTGTGATCCGCCGGCGGGACGACATCCAGCATCAGCCCGCCGGCGAAGCCGGTGATCGCACCCCATTCCGGCCCACGGGCCAACGCGAGGGCGACGACGACGATCATCACCAGGTCGCACGTGACGCCGGCGACCGCGAAGTGCGGCAGCATCGAGGTCTGCACGGTGACGGCGATCATCAGGAACAGTGCGGCGACCGCGATCCGGAGCGAGGTCATCTCAGCCGCCCTTCTGCGGCGAGACCGTGGTGCGCGGCGGCCGGGCCGGCGGACCGGTCACCACGCCGACCGTGTCGATCCGGGTCGGGTCGACGAACGGCTTCACCACCGCGGTCGACCCGAGCGTGCCCTCGTTCGGCGTGACGGTGGTGACCGTCGCCGATCGGCACGCCCGGCACGTACGGCGCGTTGCCGCTCGAGCCCCAGGTGACGATCCGGTCGCCGACCTTCGGCCGGGCCCGCAGGTCGACCAGTTTGTAGTCCAGCGAGCCGGTCACGTCGCCGCGGCCGGAGACGAACCCGAGCGCGAGGGTCGAGTTCAGCCGCCCGCCGACGGTGGAGTTGCGGTCGCCGATCAGCAGCACGGTCGCCGTGCCCTCGTCGTCCGGCACAACCCGGCCGACGAGGCCGTCGCCGTTCAGTACTGTCATGTCCGGTCGCACTCCGTCCGCTGTTCCGGCATCGATGGTCACTGTGTGGTCGAAGCTCTGCGCGCCGCCGATCCCGATCACCCGCGCGGGCGTGATCGTGTAGTTCGGCGCGACCTTGAGCAGCCGGTCCAGCTCCGCGGCGCGGTTGCGCGCGTAGTCGGTGGACCGCAGCTCGTTGGTCAGTTTCTCGTTGTCGGCTTGGAGTTTTTCGTTCTCTGCCTTCAAACTATCCACTTCCGCGAACCGGTCCCGCAGGTTGTCCACAGGCTGCCGGGCGGACGTGCCGCGCCGGACTCGAGCGGACCGAAGACGGACGCCGCGGCCTGCCGCATCGGCTCCACCGGCGAACCGGCCGAGCGGCGCGCGTCGAGCACGATCAGGGTGAACGAGGCCAGGATCACCAGCACCAGGATCGCCCGGCGGCGGCGGATCTCCCGCGGCAGGCCGGCCGAACTGACCAGGCCTCTGGCGGGGGTACCGAGGTCTTTGAGCATGGTAGATCAGCGGCGGTCGGTGACGAGGATGCGGTTCAGCGTCTCGATGTTGTCGACGCACTTGCCGGCGCCGAGCACGACGGCGTCCAGCGGGTTCTCCGCGACATGGATCGGGATGCCGGTCTCGTGCCGCAGCCGCTCGTCCATGCCCTTGAGCAGCGCGCCGCCGCCGGTCAGCACGATGCCCCGGTCGACGATGTCGCCGGCCAGCTCGGGCGGGGTCTTGTCCAGCGTCGCCTTGACCGCGTCGACGATCGCGGTGATCGGCTCCTCGATCGCCTGCCGGATGCTCGCCGAGGAGACCTTCACGGTCCGCGGCAGGCCGGAGACCATGTCCCGGCCGCGGATCTCGGAGTCCGGTCCGTCGGAGGTCGGGAAGGCCGAGCCGATGGTCATCTTGATCTGCTCGGAGGTGGCCTCGCCGAGCATCAGCGAGTACTCCTTCTTGCAGTAGTTCACGACGGCCTTGTCGATCGCGTCGCCGGCCACCCGGATCGACTGCGACGGTGACGATGCCGCCGAACGAGATCACCGCGACCTCCGTCGTACCACCGCCGATGTCGACCACCATGTTGCCGGTGGCGTCGCGGACCTCGAGGTTCGAGCCGAGCGCCGCGGCCATCGGCTCCTCGATGATGTAGACCTTGCGCGCCCCGGCCATGTAGCCGGCGTCGCGGACCGCGCGCTGCTCGACGGCGGTGATCCCGGACGGCACGCAGACCACGATCCGCGGCTTCGCGAAGTACCGGCGGCGGTGCACGCGCTGGATGAAGTAGCGCAGCATCTGCTCGGCCGCGTCGAAGTCGGCGATCACGCCGTCCTTGAGCGGCCGGATCGCGGTGATGTTGCCCGGCGTCCGGCCGATCATCTTCTTGGCCTCGTGCCCGAACGCGACCGCCTCGCGCGGTTCGTCGGTCCGGGTCGCGACCACGGACGGTTCATTGAGGACGACACCGCGCCCCCGGACGTAGACGAGGGTGTTTGCCGTACCGAGGTCGACCGCCATGTCGCGGCCGAGCATGCTGTTCGCCATCGCAGGCGCCTCCTGCTGCTCGTAGATCTCAGGCTAAGCGCGCAGCGTGCGCCACCGAGGGACCGACACGTCCCCGTCCGCCCGGCACAGATCGTATCCGGTCACTCACCGTAGGCGACTGCCGGGCTGTCCGTATCGACCAGGAGTATCGAGTGGTACCGCTGCTCGTTCTGCAGCGGCACCACTCGCCCCCAGCGCTCGCCCCTCCCCTGACGGGCGAGCCCTGTTCCTCCCACGGTGGGCCCAGGTACGGCAGGCCGGCTCTCCCCGCGTTCGTAGCTTGACCCGCGCCTCCTTCAGCACGCTTTCACCGTGGTTTCACGCAATCACGAGCGCGGTCGCCCTTTCCCGGTGACAATGGCCCATGGAGTTTCGGCTGCTGGGTCCGGTGGAGGTCGTGGACGACTCCGGCGCGCGGATCGAGCTGGCCGCCAACCGTCTGCGGGTACTGCTGGCCGCGCTTCTGCTGCAGCCGAACCGGGTGGTCGGTGCCCAGGCCCTGGTCGACACGCTCTGGGAGGACGAGCTGCCGGCGCGACCGCGGTCGGCACTGCAGACCTATATCTCGCGCCTGCGAACCATGCTCGGTACGCCGATGATCAGCACCGAGTCGGCCGGCTACCTGATCCGGGTGGCTCCGGAGCAGGTCGACCTGGCCCGCTTCCGCGCACAAGTCGCGACCTCTGCGACGACAGCTGATCCACGACGAACGCACCCGGCTGCTGACGGATGCCCTGGACCTCTGGCGCGGTGAACCGCTCGCCGGGCTCGCTGCAGGCTCCCTGATCCGCGAGGCGGTTCCAGTGCTGGCCGAGGAGCGCCTGCACGCGACAGAGCTTCTCCTGGGCGCCCGGCTCGAGCTGGGCGAACACTCGCAGGTGACCTCCGAGCTGAGCGGTCTCACCAAACGGCATCCACTCAGGGAGCCGCTCTGGGCCCTGCTGATGGAGGCCAGATCCGGTCCGGGCGTCCCGCTGATGCACTCGCCACCTACAGCGACGCGTCCCGGCGGCTGGCCGACGAGCTCGGTCTGGATCCTGGTCCGGCGCTGCGCCGTCTCCACCAGGCAGTGCTCGCCACAGACGCACGGGCGGCCGCAGTACGGACTTCTCGTGAGGTTGTGCCGCATCAGCTGCCGTCCGTCGGGCGCAGCTTCGTCGGGCGGACCAGGGAGTTGGCCGAGCTCGATCAGGCGCTGCTGGGCTCGATCGGACCTACCTCCTCGATCGCAGTGATCTCCGGGACCGCAGGGGTGGGCAAGACGGCGTTGGCCGTGGCCTGGGCCGAGCGGGTCTCGGCGGAGTTTCCCGATGGACAGCTGTATGTGAATCTGCGCGGCTTCGATCCCTCTGGCGACGTGGTGTCGCCGGAGGACGCAGTACGGGGGTTTCTCGATGCACTGCAGACTGCGCCGGGCCGGATTCCGTTCGGGGCGACTGCACAGGCTGCGCTTTACCGGACGTTGCTTGCGGATCGACGGCTGTTGATTGTGCTCGACAACGCTCGCAGTGCGGAGCAGGTCCGGCCGTTGCTGCCCGGTGGACGTGGCTGTCGGGTGGTTGTGACTAGCAGGAACCGCCTGCCAGGTCTACTGGCTAGTGAAGGCGCCCGTCCGGTATCGCTCGACCTAATGGACTGGGACCAGGCCCACTCGCTCCTGGTCGGCGCACTGGGCGCCGCACGCATAGCTGCCGAGCCGACAGCCGCTGAGTCGCTCATAGAGCTCTCCGCTCGGTTGCCACTCGCATTGTCGCTGGTGGCTGCTCATGCCGCGGCACACCCGACGTGGTCACTAGAGACAGTGGCGCTAGACCTACGGCGTACCAGACAAGGGCTTGACGCCTTCACCGGTGAGGATCAGATGACCGACCTGCGCGCGGTGTTCTCGTGGTCGTACCAGTTGGCGACCGGTACCTCGGCCCGCGTCTTCAGGCTGTCCGGACTACACCCAGGTCCGTACCTCACCGTCGCTGCGGCCGCCGCCCTTGCCGGTACTACGCCAGAGCGCGTCCAGCCCGCATTGGCCGAGCTGGAGCGGGCACACCTGATCAGCCAGCTCGCACCGGAGCGCTACGCATCGCACGACCTCCTCCGCGTGTACGCCGCGGAGCTGGCCGGCTCCGTCGACAAGGAGAAGGAGTGCCGCCAAGCACTGTGGCGCCTCCTCGACCACTACCTCCGTACTGCGGACGCAGGCGACCAATGGCTCCGCCCGCATCGCGATCCCGACGTACTGCCCGACGCCACCGGTACGCCGTACGTCCTGAGCTTCGACGGCTACCAGGAGGCGTTCGACTGGTTCGAAGCCGAGCATCCCAATCTGGTCGTGCTGATCGAGCATGCTGCGCGCGAGGGGTTCGACAGCCACGCGACGCACCTCGCCCGGACGCTTACCGGGTTCCTCGAACGGCGGGGGCTCTGGAACACCTGGGTCGACATCATGCGGACCGCAGTGGAAGCCTCCCGGCGATCTGGAGACGTGCACGGTCAGGTGATGGCTCATCGCTACCGGGCCCACGCTCTTGCTCGACAGGGACGCTTGGACGAAGCACTAGCGGAGTCAGAGTCCGCCCTCGACCTCGCAGTACAGGCTGGTGATCAGGTAGCGCAGGCGTGGTGCCAGCGTGTGGTGGCGTTCGTACTGGCGCAGCAGGAGCGGTTGAAGGAGTCGTACGACCACGACGTGATCGCTTCCGAGCTGTTCAAGGCCAGTGGACACAGGACCGGTCAGGCCCTCGCACTGAACTCACTGGGATGGCTACACGCTTCCACGTTCGGGGAGTACGACCAGGCTGTCGAGTACTGCACGCAAGCGCAGCGGCTCTACCAGGAGGTCGACCACAAGCTCGGTGAGGCCGCCACCTGGGACCACCTCGGCTACGCACACCGCGGTCTAGCCAACTTGGCCGAAGCCGCTCGCTGCTACCAGAAAGCCCTGGAGCTCTACCAAGAACTCCACGACAGCTACTACCAAGCCCTGATGCTGCAGAACCTGGGCGACGTCGAATACGACCAGGGCGATCTGGAGTCGGCAGGCGGCTGGTGGGAGCAGGCCCTGGACCTCCTCACCGATCTCAACCACCCCGCTGCCGAGACCCTGGACAGCAAACTGCGCTCGATCGACAACTGACCCGACCGAGCGCAGTACGGACCTGTACTACGGCAGGTCGGGGAACCAGATCTTGATCTCGCGGGAGGCGGACTCCGGGGAGTCGGAGCCGTGCACGAGGTTCTCCCGGTTGGACAGCGAGAGGTCGCCGCGGATCGTGCCGGGTGCTGCCTTGCGGCCGTCGGTCGCGCCGTTCAGGCCGCGGATCACCTCGATCGCCTCGTCGCCCTCGAGGACCAGGGCGACCAGCGGGCCGCTGGTGACGAAAGCGCGCAGCGGCGGGTAGAAGTCCCGCTCGACGTGCTCGGCGTAGTGCTGGTCGGCCGTCTCACCGTCGATCGTGCGCAGGTCCATCGCGACGATGCTCAGTCCCTTCGCCTCGAACCGGCCGAGGATCTCGCCGACCAGCCCACGGCGTACCGTGTCGGGCTTCAGCAGGACCAGGGTGCGCTGCGACATGTCTCCACTCTTTCCTTCGAGTTGGGGCGGCAGTTCTATGGGGCGCCGAGCCTAACCGGCCTGGGCCTGCTGTGCCTTCTTGGCTTCGTCGATCCGCCTGCCGAGCACGTACGCCAGCACCCAGAACGCGGCGAAGGCGAGGCCCAGGACGAACATCACCGGTACGACGAAGCCGAGGCCGACCGCGGCGACCTGGATGGCCCAGCCGAGGATGTAGCCGACCTGGTTACGGAGCAGCCCGGCCGCGACGATCGCCAGCACGGCGAGACCGAGGCAGAGCGGGATCGCAGTACTGGCTTTCACGTTGGCGACCGAGATCATCACCGGGGTGACGAGGGCGAGGACCAGCGCCTCGAAGGCGAGCACGATCGACGCGAGAGACCTCATTGCTGCTCGCCGTACGGGTTCTGCGAGCCCTTCGGCTTGCGGATCAGCAGGGTGCGGGCCTCGCCGGCGGTGATCACGCTGCCGGTGATCAGGACGCCGCCGGTGCCCATCGCGATCGCGTTCTCCTCGGCCAGCCGGATCGCGTCGTCGATCGCGTCGAGCAGCTTCGGCCGGACCAGCACCCGGTCCTCGCCGAACACCTCGGCCGCGAGCTCACCCAGTTCCTCGGCCGGCATCGACCGGTCGACGAACGAGTTCCGGGTGCAGACGACCGTTTCCATGATCGGCTCGTACGCCTCGAGGATGGCGTACACGTCCTTGTCCTTCATACAGCCCAGTACGCCGATCAGCGGGTTGAACGCGAACGCCTCGGTCACCGCGGCGGCTGTCGCCTCGGCACCGTGCGGGTTGTGCGCGGCGTCGACGATGACCGTCGGGCTGGTCCGCACGACCTCCAGGCGGCCCGGGCTGGTCACCTCGGCGAAGCCCGCCTGGATCAGCTCGTTGTTGAGCCGGTCCTCGGTCTGGGCATTCGAGCCGAGCAGTGCCTCGACCGCCGCGAGCGCAGTCGCCGCGTTGTGCGCCTGGTACTCGCCGTGCAGCGGCAGGAAGATCTCCTCGTACGTGCCGCCGAGCCCCTGGATCGAGATCAGCTGCCCGCCGACCGCGACCGTGCGGCTGGTGACGCCGAACTCGAGACCTTCGCGGGCGACCTGCGCACCGACCTCGGTCGCCCTACGCTGCAGGACCTCCAGTACGTCGAGGCTCTGCTGCGCGATCACCGCCGTCGCGCCCGGCTTGATGATGCCGGCTTTCTCGCGCGCGATGGTGACCGGATCGGCGCCGAGGATGTGCGCGTGGTCGACCGCGACCGGGGTGATCACCGAAACGATGCCGTCGGCAACGTTCGTGGCATCCCAGGCGCCGCCCAGCCCGACCTCGACGATCGCGACGTCGACCGGCGCGTCGGCGAACGCGGCGTAGGCCATCCCGACCATCACCTCGAAGAACGACAGCGGGTGCTCGTTCTCGTGGTCCACCACGTCGACGTACGGCTCGATCTCGGTGTAGACCTCGACGAAACGCTGCTCGTCGATCGGCTCGCCGTTCAGCGTGATCCGCTCCCGGACCGACTCCAGGTGCGGGCTGGTGAACCGGCCGGTGCGCAGGCCCGCCTCGCGGAGCAGCGCGTCCACCATCCGCGCGGTCGAGGTCTTGCCGTTGGTCCCGGTCAGGTGCACCACCGGGTAGGTCTTCTGCGGGTCGCCGAGCAGTTCGACCAGCCGCCGGATCCGGTCCAGGGACGGATCCATCTTGGTCTCCGGCCAGCGGGCCTGGAGCTTCGCCGACACTTCGGCGTACGAGAGGTCACTCATCAGACCGCCAGTCTAGGTGGGCTGTGGATAACCGGTCGTTAGCACCCCTTGACAACCACTAGGATTGCCGTATGAGCGAAGCGTCCCGTGTTCCTGACAAGCCCACCCTCGAAGGCCTCGAGGAGAAGTGGGCTGCCGTATGGAAGGAGCAGTCGACCTACGCCTTCGACCGGACCGCTTCGCGTGAAGAGGTCTACTCGATCGACACCCCGCCGCCGACCGTCTCCGGATCGCTGCACGTCGGGCACATCTTCAGCTACACGCACACCGACCTGGTCGCCCGCTACCAGCGGATGCGCGGCAAGAAGGTCTTCTACCCGATCGGCTGGGACGACAACGGCCTGCCGACCGAGCGCCGGGTCCAGAACTACTACGGCGTCCGCTGCGACCCGACCCTGCCGTACGACGCCTCCTTCACCCCGCCGGAGAAGCCGGACCCGAAGAAGCAGATCCCGATCAGCCGGCAGAACTTCGTCGACCTGTGCGGCGAGCTGACGCACATCGACGAGCAGGCGTTCGAGGCGATGTGGCGCCAGGTCGGCCTCAGCGTCGACTGGTCGTACCTCTACACCACGATCTCCGAGGACTCCCGCCGGACGTCGCAGCGCGCCTTCCTGCGCAACTTCGCCCGCGGCGAGGCGTATCTGGCCGAGGCCCCGACGATGTGGGACGTCACCTTCCAGACCGCGGTCGCCCAGGCCGAGATGGAGGCCCGTGACTACCCGGGCGCCTTCCACCGGATCGCCTTCCACGGCGCCGACGGCCCGATCTACATCGAGACCACCCGGCCCGAGCTGCTGCCCGCCTGCGTCGCGCTGATCGCCCACCCGGACGACGAGCGCTACAAGGACAAGTTCGGTACGACGGTCCGTACGCCGCTGTTCGATGTCGAGGTCCCGATCCTCGCGCACCCGCTGGCCGAGCCGGACAAGGGCGCCGGCATCGCGATGGTCTGCACCTTCGGTGACCTCACCGACGTCATCTGGTGGCGCGAGCTGCAGCTGCCGGTCCGCACGGTGATCGGTCGCGACGGCCGCCTGCTGCGCGAGACCCCGGAATGGCTCGAAGGCTCTTCGCTCTATGCAGAGCTGGCCGGCAAGACGATCTTCAGCGCTCGTGAGCTGACCGTTGCGAAGCTGCGTGAGTCCGGCGACCTCGACGGTGAGCCGAAGAAGACCGAGCGGAAGGCGAACTTCTACGAGAACGGCGACAAGCCGCTCGAGATCGTCTCCACCCGGCAGTGGTACATCACCAACGGTGGCCGCGACGAGGCGCTCAAGGCCGAGTTCATCGATCGTGGCAACGAGCTGCAGTGGGTCCCGGAGCACATGCGGCACCGCTACCTGAACTGGGTCGAGGGGCTGAACGGCGACTGGCTGGTCTCCCGCCAGCGGTTCTTCGGCGTCCCCTTCCCGGTCTGGTACCCGCTCGATCGCGACGGCGAGCCGGACTACGCGCACCCGCTGGTCCCGCGCGAGGAAGACCTGCCGATCGACCCGACCTCGCAGGCTCCTGCGGGGTACGACGAGTCGCAGCGCGGCAAGCCGGAGGGCTTCCAGGCCGACCCGGATGTGATGGACACCTGGGCCACCTCGTCGCTGACGCCGCACATCGTCTGCGGCTGGGAGCGTGACCCGGACCTGTTCGCCCGGACCTTCCCGATGGACCTGAACACGCACGCGCACGAGATCATCCGGACCTGGCTGTTCTCCCGCGTCGTCCGGGCCCACTTCGAGAACGGCACGCTGCCCTGGGCGCGGTCGATGATCTCCGGCTTCGTCGTCGACCCGGACCGCAAGAAGATGTCCAAGTCCAAGGGCAACGCGGTCGTGCCGTCGGAGATCCTGGAGAAGTTCGGCTCGGACGCGGTCCGCTGGCGGGCCGCGATGGCTCGGCCTGGGATGGACTCGCCGTTCGACGAGTCGCAGATGAAGGTCGGCCGGCGGCTGGCGATCAAGGTTCTGAACGCGTCGAAGTTCGTTCTCGGCTTCGGGGCGACGTCGGTCGACGCCGCCGCGGTCACCGAGCCGGTTGACCTGGCGATGCTGGCTCAGCTTCGGACGCGTTGTCGAGGAAGCCACTGCTGCCTTCGACCGGTACGACTACACCGGTGCGTTGGAGGTCGCGGAGCGGTTCTTCTGGACCTTCTGTGACGACTACGTCGAGCTGGTCAAGGAGCGCGCGTACGGCGGCCACGGCGAGACCGGGGCCACGTCGGCGAAGGCCGCGCTCGCGGTTGCGCTGTCGGTCCAGCTGCGGCTGCTCGCGCCGTACCTGCCGTTCGCGACCGAAGAGGTCTGGTCGTGGTGGCAGGACGGGTCGATCCACCTGACCTCGTGGCCGGTCGCGGATGTCGACGTTGCATCGACGGCGCACGACCCGGCGGTCCTGGATGCGGTCTCCGAGGTTCTGGCCGGGATCCGCGGCGCGAAGTCGACAGCTCAGGTCTCGATGAAGACCGAGGTCTCCAAGGTCGAGGTCAGCGGCCCGGCCGATCGCCTCGCATTGGCCGAGCAGGCCGAGGTCGACCTCCGCGCCGCCGGCCGGATCATCGGCGAGATCGTCTGGAGCCCGGACGAGTCCGACACGGTCTCGGTGATCGCAGCCCTCTGACGGTCCGGTTCTCCTCAGCAGTAGACACTAGTAGCGCCCGCTTCTCCGGAGGCGGGCGCTACTGCTATGAACCGAACAGCTACGCTGCGGAACCAGTTTGCCCCGATGTGCAAGCATCGGGCTGGCCCGTGATTTGTCCCGAGGAGCATGCCTGATGAGCGACCCGAACACCCCGGCCGAATCGGACCGCCCCACCCCGGCATCCGACACCCCGCCCGAGGTCGCTCCAACCAAAAAGGCCGCCGCCAAAAAGCCGGCCACCCCCCGCAAACGCGCTCCCCGCAAATCCGCCCAACCCAAACCTTCCCCCACCACCCCACCCGCCACCACCCCAGCTTCTCCAGCCACCCCGACCGCCGCGACCACCCCGGCCAAGTCGGTCACACCAGCCAAGGCCCCAGCCACACCGGCCACTCCAGGCACCCCGGCAACCGCCACCCCGGGCACCCCGCCCGCCACCACGCCGGGCTCTCCAGGCACCTCGACCTCTGACACCACCCCGGCTACTCCAGCCAAGGCCTCGGCCACCCCCGCTAGCCCCGCCACCCCGGCCAAGTCGGCAAGCCGCGCCGCCAAGAAGACCTCCTCGACGCCGCCACCTCCGGAGCCCCTCCCCTTCGACGCCGCCACCGACGAGGCGACGCCGGCCACAGCCCCCGAAGTACCGAAATCTGCGAGCGCTCCCTCCTCGAGCGCCACCCCGGCATCGAAGCCTTCTCCGGCTTCCAGCCCCCAGGCAACACCCACTGGTCGAGCCCCCGAAGCGCCCTCCCGGCAAACCCCGATGCCGACCCAAACTCCCCTCCCCAAGCAGACACCACTACCTGCCCAGACCCCACTCCCCACCCAAACCCCCATCACCCCAACCAGCACCAAGCCGCCCACCTCCGGCACGGCACCGACAGATACGCCCGGCGGCACCGCGCCAAGCTCCACAGAACCTGCAAGCCGCCCCGCCCCAACTCCACCTCCGGCAACTCCCACCGGCCCCACCCTCGGCTCCAGCGCAGCCGCCGCCAGCCCCACCGCCCGCCCCCGCACCACCAGCCCCGCAACTCCCGCCACCTCTGCCAGCTCGCCTGCGGTAGCGCCTGGCGCGACGACCCCGCCCACCCCCGCAAGCTCACCCGGCAGCACCGCGCCCGCAGCTAAGCCTGGCGACACCGGCACGACCTCGGCCGCGGCTTCCTCCAGCAGCACAGGGACTTGGCCCCGGGCAACAACCCCGAGCGGTAGCGCGGCTGGTTCGAGCTCCGGCGCGACGACGCCCGGCTCGTCAGTCGGAGCCCCCGGTGCCGCAGTACCGGGCTCGGCTGCTGGAGCAGCGGGTGGTGCCGCTCCGGCAGCTAAGGCTGGCGTCGGGGGCACCAGTTCGGCGGCGTCGGGTAGCGGCGCGGGCGCCTCCGCTGCTGCCTCCAGTGCTGCTGGGTCGGGTACTGCGGCAAGGGGCGCCGCGGCTGGCTCGGGCTCTGGTGCGACGACGCCGGGCTCGTCTGCCGGGGCTTCCGGCGCCGCGGTAGCGGGGGCGGCTGCTGGAGCAGCGGGGGGCACAGCGTCGGCAGCGAAGGCTGGTGCGGCTGGCTCCGGGAAGGCCTCGGCTGATGGTGGTGCGGGTGGTGCCGGTGCAAGCGGGGTTGGGGCGGGGGGTGCGAAGAAGAAGGTGCGGTTGCGGAGGAATCCTTGGGTTGTGGTGGGTGGGGTTGTGGTGGTGTTGCTGCTGGTGGCTGTGCTCGGGTACTTCAGTGGGATCGGGCCGCTCAGTCGGTTGAACACCGCGCGGACGATCGAACCGCCGGCGAAGCTTGGTGGGTTGGAGCGGATCACGGATTCGCAGATTCGTAGTCAGTTGCAGCTTGATCAGACGCGGGACGAGTTGAGCCGGCTCAACGACGGCAAGCAGGCAACGGTCGAGGCGTACGGGAGCGTCGACGGCAAGCGGTTGTTCGTGCTGATCGCGGTGCGCGGAAGTGTCGACGTCGACAAGACCATCAAGGATTCCGGCGTCACGCCCGACAAGGTGAAGACGGTCGGCAAGTCCACCTGTGTCGAGCCGACCTCCACCCTGCAAGCACAGTGTTACCGCAGCTCGAACCGGCTCACCGTCATCGCCCAGGCAGGCAACGACGGCGTCACCGTCGACGAGGTCGGCCCGATCTCCGATGAGGCCTTCGACGCGATGAAGTAGTCCCACCGGTGGTGCTGGTCGCGCGCAGCCATGGCGCGGTCTGCGTCAGCGGCCCCGCAAGCAGAACGGCCGGACGGAGCCCGTCCGGCCGTTCCACCAGAGAAGGTCAGACCCCCAACCCACCCCGCCACTGCGCCTCGGCAAGGCCCCTCGTAGCAGCGGCAGCAGGCGTGAACGGCTGATGATCCGGCTGGCAAACGGCACCATCAGAAGGCGACTTCAGCCTGACCAGGTACGACGTGACCATCGCGTCCGCGCACGCGCTCTGAAGCAGAGTCGTGTGCCCCCACCCGTTCAGCGTCACCATCCGCCCGTCCGGGAACATGTCGGCGAACGGACGAGTAGCGTCGTACGGCGTCGCCGGGTCATGACGAGTCCCGAACACGAGCACCGGCGTCTTCACCGAAAGCTCCCACGGACCAGCCACCGCGTCGTTGTCCTGCACCGGCATGAACTCACAAGGCGCCCCGACCCACGTCCGGTATCGCCCGAAGTGCGGCGCTCGCCGATCAGCAGCAGCGGCCTCCGCCGGATAAGCCAACGGCCGACCAGTCTTCGGCGTCTCGACACAAGGCTGCGCACCGTTTCCGAGCGAGGCATACTCCTCACGCTGCAGTGTCGCCAGCCCAGCAGGAAGCTTGCCAGCAGCAACCTTCCCGGAAGCCAACTGGATAAAGAAGTCCGACAACCCAGGCCATTGCGACGTCGAGTACAGCGACCCGAAGATGAGTTGCACAGCCAACGCATAGGTGACGGTCAGCGCCCCATCCGGAGTCGTCACCACGATCGGTTTCGTCTTCAGCCGTTGAAGAAGCGACTCCGCAACCGCACCCGGATCCCCCAACCCAGCCAGCGAACACCGCTCAGCCCCAGCCTTCTTACACTCAGCCTTGAACTGCGCAAAGGTATCCGCGGCCCCCTCACCTTGCCGAAGCCGTACGCCGAACGGCCGCGGATCGCCATCGGTCCCGAAGTACCGCGACGGCAGCAACGTCCCATCCAGCACCAACGCGCGCACCTTGCCCGGGAACAACTTCGCGTACGTCGCCCCGAGCAGCGTGCCGTACGAATACCCCGCATAACTCAACTTCGAGTCGCCAACAGCCTGCCGCAACAGATCCATGTCCCGGGCAACATTCGCCGTCGAGTAATGCGCCATCCGATCACCAGACGTTGCGACGCAATGCGTCCCGATCTTCGCACTGGCAACCAAATACTTCGCTTCCTCGGACCGCCCCAGCGGAAACCCCGCCAACCCTTCCAGCGCGGCGTTCTCCTCCGCAGCCGTCCGATAGCAAGTCACCGGATCCGAATGCCCCACACCCCGAGGATCAAAGCCGAGGATGTCGAACTTGGCCCGTACTTCGGGCGTGTAGATCGCCAGCGCGTTCTGCTGCACGAAGTCGACGCCCGGTCCACCCGGCCCACCCGGGTTGGTGAACAGCGTCCCGATCCGATGCGCCGAATCGCTCGCCGGCAACCGGGTCAACGCGATCGTGGTCGTCGCACCCCGCGGACGGTCGTAATCGGTCGGCACCTCCACCCGCGCACACTCGAACTGGGCCAACTCAGGCCCACAACTCCCCCACTTAATCTTCGGCACAACAGGTCCAGCGGCACCTGCTGCAGCGGCAATCATCGGTACTACGGGCCTAGCGGCGCTTGCATCAGCAGTCGGTACTACGAGAGCCGTCGCAGCCAGTACGACGGTCAGTTTCCGGGCGGTCCTGGCGGACATTCGCACCGTTCATCACTCCCCAGCGGTCGGTAGTGGAACACCACCGACGCTAGGTGCGGACCCCCTCCGCCCACGTCCACCACGAGAAGGAGGCCGGGTCCGCCTCGCAGCGGACTCCGGCCTCCCTCACAAGAGTGGGTGAAGCTCCCTCGGAAGAGGGGGTCAGGCGGTCTTCTCGCGCCGTTCGCGCTTGCGCTCGATCTGGTCGCGCGGGATCAGCGTCGGGTTGACGTTCTCCAGCACGACCTCGCCGGTGACGACGACCTTCGCGACATCCTCACGGCTGGGCACCTCGTACATCACGTTGAGCAGCACCTCCTCCATGATCGCGCGCAGACCGCGGGCGCCGGTGCCGCGCAGCAGGGCCTGGTCGGCGATCGCCTCGACCGCGTCCTCGCTGAACTCCAGCTCGACGTTGTCGATCTCGAAGAGCCGCCGGTACTGCTTGACCAGCGCGTTCTTCGGCTCGGACAGGATCTTGATCAGCGCGTCGCGGTCCAGCGGCGACACGGTGGTGATCACCGGGAGCCGGCCGATGAACTCGGGGATCAGGCCGAACTTCAGCAGGTCCTCCGGCATCACGTCGGCGTACGTCCCGGCCTCGCGCGGCTTCTCGGTCTCCCGCGACATGCTGAAGCCGAGCGTCTTCTTGCCGACCCGCTGCTCCACCATGTGGTCCAGCCCGGCGAACGCGCCGCCGACGATGAACAGCACGTTGGTGGTGTCGATCTGGATGAACTCCTGGTGCGGGTGCTTGCGGCCGCCCTGCGGCGGCACACTGGCCGTCGTACCTTCCAGGATCTTCAGCAGCGCCTGCTGGACGCCCTCGCCGGAGACATCGCGGGTGATCGACGGGTTCTCGCTCTTGCGGGCGATCTTGTCGACCTCGTCGATGTAGATGATGCCGGTCTCGGCCTTCTTGACGTCGTAGTCAGCGGCCTGGATCAGCTTCAGCAGGATGTTCTCGACGTCTTCGCCGACATAGCCGGCCTCGGTCAGCGCGGTGGCGTCGGCGATCGCGAACGGGACGTTCAGCATCCGGGCCAGGGTCTGCGCCAGGTAGGTCTTGCCGCACCCGGTCGGCCCGATCAGCAGGATGTTCGACTTCGCCAGCTCGACCGCCTCGTCCTTGGCGTGCCGCCCGGCGGTCGACGAGGCCTGCCCGTCGCGCACCCGCTTGTAGTGGTTGTAGACAGCCACCGCGAGGGCTTTCTTCGCCACGTCCTGTCCGACGACGTACGCATTGAGGAAGTCGTAGATCTCGCGGGGCTTCGGCAGCTCCGTGAGGCCGACCTCGGAGCCCTCGTTCAGCTCCTCCTCGATGATCTCGTTGCAGAGATCGATGCACTCGTCGCAGATGTAGACGCCGGGACCGGCGATGAGCTTCTTGACCTGCTTCTGGCTCTTCCCGCAGAACGAGCACTTGAGCAAGTCGCCGCCGTCACCTATGCGTGCCACCGGGACAGATCCCTTCTCTCACTAGCTGAGGCCGGGTCGGGCCGTGAACGTCCGGACCTAGATTCCGACGGTACCGCGCCTGGAGTCCGAACGCTGCCCTCTCCCACGCGTCGTGTCTACGCCCGTGGCGAACGTCCGGCGTCGCCAGGCGGCGGCACCGCTGAGAATCGTGCATCGGAAAACTCAGGCGCCGACCGCGAGCGGCGTCTTGCGCGACTCCAGCACGGAGTCGATCAGACCGTACTCGACCGCCTGCTCGGCGGTGAGGAACTTGTCCCGCTCGATGTCGCGGGAGACCTCTTCCAGCGACTTCCCGCTGGCGTCGGAGAGCATCTTCTCCAGCAGCGAGCGCAGGCGCAGGATCTCGTTCGCCTGGATCTCGATGTCGCTCGACTGACCGTAGGTGCCCTCGGTGGCCGGCTGGTGGATGATGATCCGGCTGTTCGGCAGCGCCATCCGCTTACCCGGCGTACCGGCGGCGAGCAGCACGGCGGCGGCGGAGGCCGCCTGGCCGAGGCAGACCGTCTGGACGTCGGCCTTGATGTAGCGGATCGTGTCGTAGATCGCGGTCAGCGCCGTGAACGAGCCGCCCGGCGAGTTGATGTAGATGCTGATGTCGCGGTCGGGGTCCATCGACTCCAGGCACAGCAGCTGCGCCATCACGGCGTTCGCGATCTCGTCGGAGATCGGCGTACCGAGGAAGATGGTGCGCTCCTCGAACAGCTTGGTGTAGGGGTCGACGCGGCGCATGCCGTACGACGTGCGCTCCTCCCACTGCGGGATGAAGTAGTTCATGCTCGTGTCCTTACTACAGAAGTGGGAGATCAGGAGTTCGGGCTGCCGCTGCTCAGCTGAGCAGCACTCGCCACGACGTGGTCGATGAAGCCGTAGTCCTTCGCCTGGTCCGCGGTGAACCAGCGGTCCCGGTCGGCGTCGGTCTCGACCTGCTCCAGCGGCTGGCCGGTGTGCTCGGCGATCAGCTTGAACAGCTGGGCCTTGATGTGCAGCGACTGCTGGGCCTGGATCTTGATGTCGGAGGCCGTACCACCCATGCCGCCGGAGGGCTGGTGCATCATGATCCGCGCGTGCGGCAGGGCGAACCGCTTGTCCTTCGCGCCGGCGCAGAGCAGGAACTGGCCCATCGAGGCCGCGAGGCCCATCCCGACGGTGGCGACGTCGTTGGAGATCCACTGCATGGTGTCGTAGATCGCCATGCCGGAGTCCACCGAGCCACCCGGCGAGTTGATGTACAGCCAGATGTCCTTGTTGGGGTCCTCGGCGTTGAGGAGCAACATCTGAGCGCAGATCGCGTTCGCGTTGTCGTCGCGAACCTCGGACCCCAAGAAGATGATCCGGTTGCTCAGCAGGCGCTGGTAGATGTGGTCGTCGAGTCCGCCGGATCCGGTGCCGCCCGCGGCGGTGGGGCTGGCTGCAAATGTCTCGTTCACGAAGCCGACATTACTGGTCGGCGACGACAGACCGGAGCCCGGTAGGCAAGTGTTCGCTCACGGCGCACTGTGTCTGCCCTGAGCAAATTCCCACCGGGCACTCCAGCCCCGTACTCCGCGGGGTCCGCGCCCCTGGCCGCCGGCTCGACCGTGCGGCAGCGCAGTACGGGCTCAGTCTTCGACCATTTCGCCGATTCCTTTCACCGGGAGCGATATCGGACGGCGACCTTACGAAATGCTCACCGTTGCCTTCAGGTGGGCGCTCGCGAGCCGCCTCCGTGGCAGCGTGGAAGCATGCTGATACACCTGTACGAAGGAGACCGCGAGGCGCTGCGTCCACTCTTCCGGCTGGCCGACGACTCGGAGCTACACATCGATAGCTACCTCGGCGTTGGTGACGTGCTGGTCGCCGTGGACGGCGGTCAGATCGTCGGCCACCTGCAGCTTGTCGCGATGGAGGCGCAGGCCTTCGAGCTGACGAGCATGGCGGTCATCGAAAGCAGGCAGGGCACAGGGATCGGCCGCGCGCTGGTCGAAGCGGCCATCCAGCAATGTCAACGCCACGCGGGGTTGCGGCTGGTGGTGGCGACAGCCACAGCCGACATCGGCAACCTGCGCTTCTACCAGCGGCAAGGGTTCCGGATGCTCCGCGTCGAGCGCGACGTCTTCGATGCCGAAGCCGGGTACCCCGAAGGAATCATCATCGACGGTATCCCCCTGCGCGACCGGATCTGGCTCGATCAGGATCTGCCCGAAACCCTTGAAGGTGAGCCCACCCGGCCATGAACACCCACCGATCGACCCTGTTCTGCGACCTCGCCCTGGCTGCGCGCATCGAGCGGGCCGAGGTGCAGCTCATCGAGGCTGCCAGCAAGGCAGCCCACCGGCGCAGGCCGGAAGCGAACGGCTTCGTGATTCCGCTGGCCGGTGGGGTCGCCAGCTTTGCCGACGACAACTCACCGTTCAACAAGGTCGCCGGGCTCGGCTTCGGCGGTGTCCCTGCTGCGGCCGAACTCGATCAGGTCGAGCGGGCCTTCGCCGGCAACGGCGCGCCCGTGCAGGTCGAGCTGCCGCACCTCGTCGATCCCGAACTCGGCAGCGTTCTCACCGAGCGTGGCTATCGGCTGGAATCGTTCGAAGACGTGCTCGGCCTCGCCCTCGAGGACAGGTACGAACCGGCCACTCCCGCCGGCATCGAGATCCGGCCGACCCTCGACGACGAGTTCGACGCCTGGCTGGAGGTGGTGGCCGACGCGGTCGCCCAGCCCGACCTCCAAGGCGTGCCATGGCGCGAAGAATTTCCGCGCGACGTCTATCTGGCCGCCGAACGGGATGCCACGGCGGCCGACATCGCCCACTACCTCGCGCTGCGCGATGGCGTCATCGCCGGCGGTGCCGGTCTACGAACCTCGGAAGGCATCGCGCAGCTCGCCGGTGCAGCAACCGCTCCGGCGCATCGCCGCCACGGAATCCAGTCCGCCTTCCTGCAGGCGCGGCTCGCCGACGCCGCAGCCGCCGGCTGCGACGTTGCCGTCATCACCACCCAACCGGGCTCCAAGTCGCAACAGAACGCGCACCGCCAAGGCTTCACCCTCCTCTACACCCGAGCCGTCCTCGTGAAACAACCCTGACCTCGAGGCGGGGCAGCTGACCAACTCAGGGCGCGCTCTTCGCTCCAACGCGCGGCAGGGCACCCCGCAGTACCGGCTGCTCGTACTGGCCGGGCCGCCGGGCCTCGGCCTTCGCCTCAACGTGCGGCAGGGCGCCACGTAGTACGGGGATGTGAAACGGCCCGGATCCGAGTGGATCCGGGCCGTTCTCAACGGTGTATCAGGCCTTGGCGGGCTCTTCGGCCGGGGTCTCGTCGGCGGCGACCTCAGCGTCGGCGTCGGCGTAGGTGCCGTCCGGCTGGAGGGTCTTCAGCTCGACGGTGTTGCCCGAAGCGTCGGTGACCTTGGCGTTCTCGACCAGGTGGGCGAGCGCCTTGCCGCGGACGACCTCGGAGACCAGGCTCGGCACCAGGTTGTTCTCGACCGCGTGCTGGGCGAACTGGTCCGGGCTGACGCCGGAACGCTGCGCGTGCCGGACGATGTGCTCGGTCAGCTCCTGGTCGTTGACGCTCAGTTCCTGCTGCTCGGCGACCAGGTCGAGCACGAACTGGGCCTTGATCGCGTCCTCGGAACGCTTCTTCAGGTCCTCGTCGAACTCTTCCTCGGTCTGCTCCTCGCCCTCGAGGAACTGCGCGAAGGTCATCCCGGAGTACCCGAGCTGCTGCTCGAGGTTCTCCCGGCGGGCCGCCAGCTCGTCGGTCAGCAGGCCCTCGGGGACCGGCACGTCGACCAGGGTGAGGATCTTCTCGAGCACCGCGTCGCGGGCGTCGCCGGCCTGCTCGAGGCGCTTGCCACGCTCCAGCCGCGCCTTGACGTCGGCGTTCAGCTCGTCGGCGGTGTCGAACTCCGACGCGGTCTGCGCGAAGTCGTCGTCGAACGCCGGCAGCTCCTGCTCCTTGACCGCGGTCACCTTGACCTCGACCTGGACGTCCTCGCCCTTGAGCTCGCCACCGACCAGCTGGGTGGTGAAGGTCGCGGACTCGTCGGCGCGACAGGCCGATGACGGCCTCGTCGAGACCGTCCAGGAGCTGGCCGGAGCCGACCTGGTACGACAGGCCGGTGGCCTGCGCCTCCTCGATCTTCTCGCCGTCCTTGGTGGCGGACAGGTCGATCGTGATGAAGTCCTTGTCGGCGACCGCGCGCTCGACCGGGTTCAGCGAACCGAACCGCTGGCGCAGCGCCTCGATCTGCTCGTCCACCTCGTCGTCGCTGATCGCGATGTCCTCGACACCGGCCTCGAGACCGTCCAGGTCCGGGAGGGTGATCTCCGGGCGGACCTCGACCTCGGCGGAGAACTGCAGGCTCTCCTTGTCGTTGAACTCGGTCACGTCGACCTCAGGCCGGCCGATCGCCTTGACCTGGTTGTCCTGGACAGCCTGCGAGTAGAGCTTCGGGAGCGCGTCGTTGATCGCCTCTTCGAGCACCGGGCCACGACCGACCCGCTGGTCGATCACCTGCGGCGGGATCTTGCCCTTGCGGAAGCCCGGGACGACGATCTGGCTGCCAATGCTCTTGTACGCCGCGTCGAGGCTCGGCTTGAGCTCCTCGAACGGCACCTCGACGATGAGCTTGACCTTGGTCGGGCTCAAGGACTCGACGGTGCTCTTCACGGTGGCGGTTCTCCTTGGTTGGTGACGTTCACAGCCGTGACCGGGCAGGCCACGCTGCAGGGTGCTGCAGGGGTTTGTCGGGGCGACAGGACTCGAACCTGCGGTCTCCTGCTCCCAAAGCAGGCGCGCTAGCCACTACGCTACGCCCCGCAGTGACCGCACGAGTCTAGTGGACGCGGACCCCCAGCCCACAATCCGCCCCACCCGGGAACCAGTTTGAGCCCGACCCCGCCGATGTGGAATCATGTCCAAGCGCTCACCCCGGTGAGTGCACGCGGGTGTAGCTCAATGGTAGAGCCCCAGTCTTCCAAACTGACTACGCGAGTTCGATTCTCGTCACCCGCTCCATCTGAAGGCCCGCTCCAGATCCATGGAGCGGGCCTTTCGCTTATTCGGCTGCGTTATCTTCCGGGAGAAGGGAGGCGGCGATGAGTGAGCGTGGGTGGTTGGGGTTTCTGGGGGCGGACGGGGTTGGCGACTGGGTTGTGTTGCATGGCGGGGCGGTGGCGGTGTTTCGGGTCGCGTCGATGGGTGCGGCCGGGCGGCTTGCGGCGGAGGTCGCGGAGGTGCCGGGGGTTGAGCAAGCGGGGGTTTTGCTGACGATCGCCGGGGATCGGCTCAGTGTGCGGTTGACCCGTGGTGTTTTTCGGCTGGAAGAGCGGCACGTCGAGTTGGCGCGGGCGGTGTCTGAGGTCGCCCGCACGCAGGGGGCTGTTGCCGATCGATCGGCCGCGCAGGAGGTTCAGTTCACGGTTGCGGCCAAACCTGATGAGATCGATGTCGGGTTCTGGCGCGCTGCGCTGGGCTACGGGGAGCTGGCTGAGGACAACGGTGTCGACCCACTGGGGCACGGTTCGACGGTGTGTATGCAAGAGCTCGACCCGGCCAAGGCTCTACGCCACGCGATGCATGTTGACGTGTCGGTTGCTCGCGAGCACGTGGAGGAACGGGTGCAGGCGGCGCTGGCGGCTGGAGGCCGGATAGTCGACGAGTCCGAAGCGCCGCGCAACTGGATCCTCAGCGACCGCGCCGGCAACCGAGTCTGCATCTGCGCCTGGCCCGACGGCGCCACACCAGCTACCCAGCCTGATTCGGCCAGGGAGTAGGTCGGCTAACGGGGCAGCCGGTGGCGCGAGCCGATTTGCGCGACGTACCGTCTGGCGCGTGACGATCGAGCTCAGGCCGCTGACGGCAGCGGATGCGGAAGCGCATTGTGCGGGGGAAGACGAGCTGACGGTTCGTTGGCTGACCGGGGGCTAGGCGATGTCGAAGGGACCTCGGGGTTCTTCGAGTGGCTCGCGGGGAATGCCGAGAAGGGCGTGGGCCAGCGCGGGTGGGGATCTGGAAGTCCGGGCGGCTCTGCGGATACGTCGATTACAGCCCTGATCTGGATGACGGTCTCGACCCGGACGACTTGGCACTGGCCTACGCGGTCCATCCGTGGGCGCGCGGCCAAGGTGTTGCCGTGGAGGCCGTCCGGCTCATATGCGACGTCCTTCGAACCAACGAAATCGGCACCCGAGCCGCCATCCGCGTAGAGCCGGAGAACTCGGCGTCGGTCCGGGTAGCTGAGAAGGCCGGATTCACCTACGTCCGAGACTTCCCCTCCAATCGAGACACCCTCCCGGACGGAACACCAGTGACATTCAGCCTCTACCTGCTGGACCTGTAGAGCGCCTTTCGTTGTCCTGCGGGTGTTGTCTCACCAGGGTTCGGCCATCCGGATGACGCGGTCGGCGGTGATGTCGAAGCCGAGTACTGGTTCGCCGTGGTCGCCTTCTGGGTCCATCAGCACGGACTTTCCGAGGTGCCGGCCGATTCAATTTCACCAGATCCAGAATCGACTGCCAGTCCTCGATCGAGGCTCCGACGACACGGACATCCGGCAGGACACCGTTCAGGTCGGGGTCGAAGAAGCATTTCACGTCGTCCCACAACAGGTCACCAGTCACGGCGCGGTACTCCCGAGGTCCTCATGGGGTCGTTGGACCGTCGTCTATGTCGTCCTCTCGGGCAATCAGGAGGGGGAGCGAGTCCGGGCTGAGGGGGCTGATGTTCGGGTCCAGGTGGATGTGGCCGCCTCGGGGTCCGGTGGAGTCCGAGAGCGACAGGCACCAGCGGGCCAGGTCGCGGAGGCCGGCAGGGTCGCCGTACAGCTCGACGGTGCCGTTGGATACCTGGACGCGGATTGTCCCGCCCTCGTTGGGGGCAACGACTCCGGTTCGGGGGTTGTAGCGCGGGACCGACAGTGAGATGTCATCCATTGGCGGGTGGGGCGACTGTGGCGTCGGGGCGGTTGGAGCGAGTGAGGGAGTCGGCTATGAAACCGGAGGACTTGAGGTCCTCGACCAGGCCGCGGAGGAAGGCGACAGTTTCTGGGGAGCGGGATATCGGCGTACCGACCGCCTGTTGGATTTGCATGAAGCGGTCGGGGATTACGCGGAGGTCGGGGTTGGTGGCTACGTAGTCGGTGATTGGCTGGCGAATGCCGGCTGCCACCTCGAGGTTCTCGGAACGGAAGGCGGTCGTGCCTTCTTCGCCCTGGACGACGGTGGCGTGTTGGAGGGTGCGGGAGAGGTAGAGGTCGTACGCCGAACCGCGTTTGACGCCGATTCGGATGCCTTCGGAGTCGACGTCGGCGACGGTCTGCAGGGGTGAGTCGACGGGTACGGCGAAGACGCCCTCGATGACGACGTACGGCGCGGTGAAGGCGACTTCTGCCTCGCGAGCGGGGTCGATCGCGAGGAAGCAGATGTCGGCCTGGCCGGAGGTCATCGCCTCGAAGGACTTGCGGGCCGCGTCGAAGCAGATCAGCTCCAGGGACACGCCCAGCCGGGCCGCGAGCTCCCGCGCGATATCCACCGTGACCCCGGCCGGTTCCTCCGGAGTCCCCTGCGCCAACACCGGGTTTCCCAGGTTGATCGAAGCCCGCAGTACGCCGTCCGCGGCCAGATCCTTGACCACGTCAGCACTCACAGTCGTCATGCCGATGACCTTATAAGCAAGGCCCTACTCGAAGAACCGGCGCCCGTCCGGACGCCACGCGTCGTACCGGATGTCCTCGAACGTCCACACCCCCGGCCCGCTGTCGATCGCATAACCACCCGAGCCGATCAGCACCTCGAGAAGCGCGACCAGTTCGTCGTACCCGGCAAGCAGATCCGCCACCTTGACCAGCAACCCCCACGAAGGCCGTCCGCCAATCTCGGCAATGGCTTCTTCCTGCCAGCCCTCGAAAAGCTCAGAGGTCTGCAGATCGACGAAGAGCCCACCACTGACAACCCAGTCCACATCACTCCCGGACAGCTCCCGGCGCAGCCCGATCCTGTCCAGCCGTGCCTCCACCTCCTCGCGAGGCAATGACGGGAGGATCCAGACCGATCTCATGGGCTCAGCTTGGCAGGTTGACGAGTCGTCGGAGGGGCGATCGGGCAGCCACGGTTACGCCCACGAGCATCCCGGCACAGCTGAGTAGAAGAGTCGCCCGTACGCCGAGGTAGGTGGCTGCGAGTCCTCCGGCCAGCGCTCCGACGGTTTGTCCGCCGATGACCAGCGTCCGCCAAGTAGCGATGACCTGGGCCAGCAGGTGCTCTGGGACGAGTGCTTGGCGAAGGGTGCGCTGCGGTACGCCGTACAGGGGCATCCCCAGGCCCGACATCAGCTGGGCGAGCAGGACGAGCGGGAGCCAACCGATAGCGAGCACAGCACCTGCCAGGGAGGCCAGGAGTTGCCCGGAGACGTACGCGCGGCCAATGCCCAGCTTGCGGCTGTAGGCGGGCGCCACCATTGCCCCGATCACTGACGAGACACCGGTGACCGCAACAGCGACACCTACCAGCAGCGGCTGCCAGTGGAGGTCCCGGACGAGGTAGAGCACTACAAGCGGAGCCTGGGCAGCCCCAGCAAGTGAGGCGATGGTGGCCGACAAGATCAACGCCGACAACACGGGACTCCCGAACAGTTCGCGTAGTCCTTCCAACAGTCGATAGCCGCGCGCAGGAGCTGCAGCAGGCAGTGGCGGCTCCTTGATGAGGAACGAGGCCACAGCAGACACCACGAACGACAGAGAATCCACCGCGATGGCGAAAGGCGCACTGGCAACCTGCGTCAGCACACCAGCAACAGACGGACCGGTTGTCGAGGCAACAGTCTGGTTCAGCATCGACGCGCTGTTGGCCCGCATCAGGAACGACCGTGGCACCAGCGCGGGCAGGAGCGTCAGCGACGCGGTCTCGGAGAGCAGAGTCAGTACTCCGGCGAGCAGAGCCACGACGTACAGGTGTTCCATCCGCAGCAACCCCATCGCCGACAACACGGGGATCGAAGCGAGCAACACAGCCTGCCCGCCATCGGCCACGATCATCACCCACCGCCGCGACACCCGGCTCACCCACACACCGGCCGGCAGACCGAGGACCAGATTCGGCACCACCGTCAGTGCCGACAGCAGCCCCATCTCGACCGGCGACGCCCCCAGCGTGACGACAGCGACGAGCGGCATCGCGACCCTCGTGATCGCACTCCCTGAAGAGGAAACGGCCTGCCCGATCCACAGCTTCAGGAACTCGCGATGCTCGATCATTCCCAGACTGTGTCACCGCGAAGATCCACAGACCGCTCCCCGTTCACCGTCAGCGAAGCCTGTTCACCACCAGCAGAAACCCCAACCCTGCAAGGCGAATCAGAACTATGCTCTCAAGGAGGCCGACGAGAGGATCGGGATCGGTGGCGACCATCGAGGTGCTCGATAGCTGGCTGCACTATGTCGAAGTTGGCCAAGGCGATCCGGTGCTCTTCCTGCACGGGAACCCGACGTCTTCCTACCTTTGGCGCAATGTCGTCGACCAGGTCGCCGCGACCGGCCGGCGCTGCCTCGCCCTCGACCTGATCGGAATGGGCAGGTCCGGGAAACCGAATCTCGACTACCGGCTGACCGACCACATCGCGTACGTCGACGCGTTCGTCGAAACTCTGGCGCTGACAGATCTCACCCTCGTCGGCCACGACTGGGGCGCGGTGATCGCCCTCGACCACCAGCGTCGTTTCCCGGCCAGGGTGAAGGGCGTCTGTTTCCTGGAGGGCCACATCCACCCGATCGCGAGCTGGGACGAGTTCGACGAGGGCGGCCGCCGGCTCTTCACAGACTTGCGTACGCCGGGTGTCGCCGAACGGCTCATCGTCGAGCAGAACCTCTTCATCGAGAAGGTCCTCCCCTCCGGAATCCTGCGGCCTCTGACAAAGCAGGAGTTCGACGCCTACCGAGCGCCCTTCGAAGATCCGGCCAGCCGCTCGCCGATGCTCAGGTGGCCGCAGGAGATCCCCATCGCCGGCGAACCAGCCGACGTAGCGGACCTCATCCAGGCGAACCAGGCGGTCATCACCGATCCGGACTCGGCCAACCTCCTGCTGTACGCCGAACCAGGCGCTGTCATCGGCAAGGACGAGGTCGACTGGTGCCGCACCAACGGCCGCAACCTGACCATGGCCTCAGTAGGCCTCGGCATCCACTTCCTCCCGGAAGACCAACCAGCCCGCATCGCAGCCGCCTTGACCAACTGGCTTGACGACCCGAGGGCTCCACGCACTGTCACCTGAATAAACGGACCGTCACACTCATTGCGAAGTGTGATGAGTGGGGGGCCCGCCGCCGCAGGGCGGTGCGGTTGATCCATTGCAGGAAGCGGCAATTGTTGACCGGGGAATGGAAATCGGAGGACATCGGTTACCAGTCTGGGGGATACTTGAAATTGCGCCGTTTTCCGGTTGCGACCCCCATCCGTGCCGAGCATGTTGGGAAGTGCGCCCCTCCAGATGCCCTCAGAGCCACCTGCCCAAGCGCCGTCTATTGCTGCCCCTTCCAGACGCAACCACCGCCGGAGTGAGAACCTCTGGCGGCTTCGTCCCTACCTCCGACCGCACCGCTGGCGCCTGCTGACGATGTTCACGACCGCCGTTCTCGGCGTCGGTGTCAGCTTGACCGTCCCGCTGGTCACCCGGGCCATCATCGACGGGCCGGTCACCCGTCGCGAGCTCGACCTCCTGCTTCCGCTGGCGCTGCTGGCCCTCGGGCTGAGCATCAGCGAGGTGCTCCTGGTCTGGATGCGCCGCTGGGCCCAGTCCCGGGCCGTCAGTGACCTCGAGGCCACCCTCCGCCACGACCTGTACGTCCGGCTGCAGGCGCTCCCGATGGAGTTCCACAGCCGCTGGCAGAGCGGTCAGCTGCTCTCCCGCGTCACCTCGGACCTGTCGATCATCCGCAGGTTCATGGGCTTCGGCCTGCTCTTCCTGGTGATCAACATCCTCCAGCTGGTGGTCGTCACCATCTTGCTGCTGCGGCTGTACTGGCCGCTCGGCGTCGTGGTCCTGGTGGCCGCGGCCCCGATCATCGTCGTGTCGCTGAAGTTCGAGAAGAAGTACCTGGCGATCTCCCGCCGGGTGCAGGACCAGCAGGGCGACCTGGCCACCCGGATCGAGGAGTCCGCGGTCGGCTTCCGGGTGATCAAGGCGTTCGGCCGCCGCGAGCACGTGAAGCAGCAGTTCGACGACGGCGCGGTGAAGCTCTACGAGACGTCGGTCGACAAGGTCCGGCTGGCGTCGCGGTTCTGGACCTTCCTGGAGGTGATCCCGAACCTGACCCTGGTGATCGTGCTGCTGCTCGGCGCGCTCGCCGTCGGCCGGCACTCGATCACGCTGGGCACGCTGGTCGCCTTCATCACCTTGATGCTGTCGCTGATCTGGCCGGTCGAGTCGCTCGGCACGATCCTGGCGATGGCCCAGGAGGCGATGACGTCGGCGGACCGGATCAGCGAGATCCTGGACACCAAGTCGACCATCACCGACGGCTCGGACGAGCTGGTGCACCCGCGCGGTCACCTGCGGTTCGAGAACGTCAGCTTCCGGTTCGCACCGGACTCCGCCTGACGTCCTGCACGACATCAACCTGGACCTGCCCCCCGGTACGACGCTCGCCCTGGTCGGCGCCACCGGCTCCGGCAAGACCACCCTGACCGCACTGGTCCCGCGCCTGTACGACGTGACCGGCGGGCGGATCACCGATCGACGGGCACGACGTACGGGATCTCACCCTGACCTCCCTGCGCAGCGCGGTGGCATCGGCGTTCGACGACCCGACGCTGTTCTCCATGAGTGCCCGGGAGAACATCACGCTGGGCCGCCCGGACGCGTCGGAGGCCGACGTGCAGCAGGCGCTGGAGATCGCCCAGGCGACCTTCGCGAACGACCTGCCCTGGGGTCTGGACACGCGGGTCGGTGAGCAGGGCATGTCGCTGTCCGGTGGACAGCGGCAGCGGCTCGCACTGGCGCGTGCGGTGCTCGCGCGCCCCGCAGTACTGGTTCTGGACGACACGCTGTCGGCACTGGACGTGCACACCGAGGCCCTGGTGGAGGAGGCGTTGCGCAACGTGCTCGCCGAGACCACCGGCATCGTGGTGGCGCACCGGGCGTCGACAGTGATGCTGGCGGATCAGGTGGCGCTGCTGGAGAACGGGACGATCACCCACGTCGGCACGCACAGCGAGCTGCTCGCCACCGTTCCGGCGTACCGGACAGCTGCTGGCGGCCGAAGAGGAGGAGGTGCACGCATGACGACGACCCAGCAAACACCTCAGCCCTCGGTGGAACAGCAGCACGACTGGCGCGGGTACGCCGAGGAGGGCAACGACGAGTTGTCCAGGGCAACGACCGTGCGGCTGAAGGAACAGTCGCGCAAGCTGCTCGGTGAACTGCTCCGTCCGTACAAGAAGATGATCTGGCTGCTCGTCGTGATCGTCGTGGTGGAGAACGCGGCCCGGCTGCCGTGCCGTACCTGGTCCACCTCGGCATCGACAAGGGCATCCCGCCGATCCTGGCGGGCGAGGGCAGCAAGACGCTGTCACGATCGTCTTGATCGTGCTCGGCTCCGCGCTGATCCAGGCCGGCGCCCGGCAGATCTTCCTGATGCGGTCGGGCCGGCTCGGGCAGACGATCCTGCTCGGCCTGCGCCGGCGGGTCTTCGACCACTTCCAGCGGCTCAGCCCGTCGTTCCACGACAAGTACACGTCGGGCCGGGTGATCTCCCGGCTGACCTCCGACGTGGATGTCATCGACGAGATGCTGGAGACCGGCTTCGACGGTCTGGTGACGGCACTGCTGACCCTGGTCGGTACGGCGATCCTGCTGCTCACGCTGGACGTCAAGCTCGGCCTGCTCGCGTTGCTGTCGTTCCCGGTGCTGTTCCTGCTCACCGCATGGTTCCGGCGCCGGTCGCGCTGTCGTCTACCGGCGGACGCGCGAGGCCGTAGTACTGGTGATCGTGCACTTCGTCGAGTCGATGCAGGGCATCCGCGCGGTCCAGGCGTTCCGGCGGGAGCCGCGCAACGAGGAGATCTTCCACGGGGTCAACGACAAGTACCGCGAGGCGAACCTCGAGTCGTTCCGGATCAACGCGATCTTCATGCCGTCGATCAAGGGCGTCGGCAACATCACGATCGTCGCGATCCTCGCGTACGGCGGCTGGCAGGCCTACCACGGGCACGTCACGGTCGGCGTACTGACCGCGTTCCTCCTCTACCTGCGGCAGTTCTTCGAGCCGCTGCAGGACATCTCGCAGTTCTACAACACGTTCCTGTCCGCGAGTGCCGCGCTGGAGAAGCTGTCCGGCGTACTCAACGAGGAGCCCGACGTCGCGGAGCCGGCCAAGCCTGCGAAGCCCGTCGGAGCACGCGGGGTCACCTCGAGCTGCGCGAACGTGCAGTTCTCGTACGTCGAAGGCGTGCCGATCCTGCCCGGACTCGACCTCGACGTACCGGCCGGACAGACGCTCGCCCTGGTCGGTACGACGGGCGCCGGCAAGACCACGATCGCCAAACTGGTGTCGAGGTTCTACGACCCGACCGGCGGGCACGTGCTGCTGGACGGGATCGACCTGCGCCAGCTGACCGAGGACGATCTGCGCGACCCGGGTCGTGATGGTGACGCAGGAGAACTTCCTGTTCACCGGCTCGGTCGCGGACAACATCCGGTTCGGCAAGCCGGACGCGACGATGGACGAGATCGTCGACGCGGCGAAGGTGATCGGCGCGCACGAGTTCATCACCAAGCTGCCGAACGGCTACGAGACGGCGGTGGAGAAGCGCGGTAACCGACTGTCGGCCGGTCAGCGTCAGCTGGTCGCCTTCGCCCGCGCGTTCCTCGCCGACCCCGCCGTACTGATCCTGGACGAGGCGACCTCCAGCCTGGACATCCCGAGCGAGCGGCTGATCCAGCGCGCGCTGCGGACCATCCTGGCCGACCGTACGGCGATCGTCATCGCCCACCGCCTCTCCACCGTGGAGACCGCGGACCGGGTGATCGTCCTCGAACACGGCCACATCCTCGAGGACGGCTCCCCCAGCGACCTCATCACCACCGGCGGCAACTACGCCGGCCTCCACCAGGCCTGGGAAGACTCCCTGGCCTGATCCATCAACACTGGCCCCTCCCAGCAATCGGGAGGGGCCAGTGTTGTTTCAGGGACCGTGGACTTCGAGCTGTCTCATCGGTGTTCGCGAAAGGACTCGATGACGCTCTGCACCCGTTGTGCGGCAGCGAAATCGGCCAGGTCGGGAGACGGCTTGCCCTCGATGAGATCGGCGAACAGGGACAGCCGGCTGTACTCCGAACCTTCCTCACCGACTAGCTCGACCGGCACCCATTCGTCGCCCTCGGCAACGAGCAGCTCGCGCCAGTCGCGGAGCAGGAAGGACTGGCGACTTCCGCGCAGGATCCACTCGTACGTCGTCGGTCCTGCCGCGCCGGCCGATCCGGTGAGCACCACCGGTACGTCGCCGGCCAGCATCAACCCGTACGCCGCGGATTCGCTCGCCTCGTCGCGGTGATCGAGCCGCGTCTGCACCACCGAGAGCGGACCGAGCAGCCGATCGGTCAGATACGCGAAGTGCGAGAACACCTCACGCACGAACCCACCCTGCACCCGTCCGGCCACCCAGGTCGCGTCCGCCTGGAACCTCCGCGGCCAGACCGGGAAGTGCAACCGGATCTCCACGCCCAGCACGTCCCCCACCCGGCCGTCGGCCAGCGCCTGCTCGACGTACCTGGTCGCGAGCCGGTCCGAAAGCGCGAAGTTGACCGCGGTCGGCCGACCCGCCGACGCCGCCATCATCGCCTCCGCGTCCTGCGCCGAGACGGCCAACGGTTTCTCGCAGAACACTGCCTTCCCACCGTCAAGCGCCGGTACGACGAGACCCGCGTGGGTCGCCGGTGGTGTCGCGACATAGACCGCGTCGACCTCCGCCTGGAGTACGTCGGCAGGCGTCGTACTGAACAGCACGTCCGGGTACGCCGCCTGCAAGCGGGAGACCGTCGCCTCGTCGAGATCGGCGGCGTGCGTGACGGCGTACCGGGGATGGTCCAGGCCGACTTCGAGGACGCGGCGGCCCATCGCGCCGAGGCCGACGATGCCGAGCCGGATCGGATCAGTGTTCACGACTCCATCATCGGGCGCACGGGATCTTTCAGTCCATCTACAATTTCTGCATGGATAAGTTAAGCCATGACTTCATGGATGACCTGCGCCGGCTGCGCGTACTGCGCGAGTTCCGCGAACGTGGCACCGTCACCGCGACGGCCGAGGCGCTCCACCTGACACCCTCCGCGGTTTCTCAGCAGCTCTCCGGGCTCTCCCACGATCTGGGCTTCCCGGTCACCCGCCGCAGCGGCCGGCGGATCGTGCTGACACCTCGCGGCGACGCCCTGCTGAGCCATGCGGACGTGGTCTTCGCGCACCTCGAACACGCGCGCCACGATCTCCAGACCTGGGACGAAACGCTCCGCGGTACGGTCACGATCGGCGCCTTCTCCACTGCCCTGGCCGGGCTACTTCCGACGGCTCTGGACACCCTTGCCAGCGAGGCACCCGAGTTGGTGGTCTAGCTCCGGCAGGCCGAACCGCCGGTGCTGTTCGACCAGCTCGACGCGGGCCAGGTCGATCTCGCGATCGCGGTCGCTTCGCAGGCTCGCCGACGCTCGGCGACCCGCGCTATCACCGCGTCGAGCTCGGCCCCGACATCCTGGACGTCGCCGTACCGGCGTCCCACCCGCACGCCGCCGATCGCATCATCGACCTGCGCGACCTCGCTGCCGATCCCTGGATCACCGGCAGCCCAGGAGGTTGCTGCGCCACCATCACGGTCACGGCCTGCGCCGCAGCGGGCTTCACGCCCGACCTCCGCCACCAGGTCGACGACTGGCTGACCGTGACCCAACTGGTCGCCCACGGCCACGGCGTCGCCCTCCTCCCCCGGCTGGCCCAGCGAGACCTCCCGGCAACTCTCGTACTACGACCGGTCGCGCGCCAGCAGCCCCGCCGCCATCTCTTCGCCGCCATCCCAGCAGGCGCCCGAGGCTCTCCACTTCTGCAAAAGGTCCTCAGCCACCTGGCCAACTGAGGCTGTCGGCGCGGGCCGGTAGCTTGGCGGGCATGCTGACCACGCTGGCCATCGAGAACTACCGATCACTGCGGCGGTTGGTGGTGCCGTTGGGGCGGTTGAACGTGGTGACCGGGGCCAACGGGACCGGGAAATCCAGTCTCTACAGGGCTTTGCGGTTGCTGGCGGATGCTTCGCGGAACGGGGCGGTGGCCGCGTTGGCCCGGGAGGGTGGCTTGCCGTCGACGTTGTGGGCGGGGCCAGAGAACATCTCAGGTGCCGTACGCCGAGGTGAGCAGCCGTTGCAGGGGACGGTTCGGAGCAAGGCGGTCAGTCTGCGGATGGGGTTCGCGTCCGACGACTACGGCTATGCGATGGACTTCGGGTTGCCGCAACCAACGCTCGGGGAAAGCAGTAAGCCGTCGGCGTTCGGGCAGGATCCGGAGATCAAGCGCGAAGCGCTTTGGGCGGGACCGTTTCTCAGGCCGGCCGCGTTGCTGGTCGAGCGCGGGGGCGGCGGCGTACGGATCCGCGACAACAGCGGCAAGTGGCGTGACGGCGGGCATGCGTTGCAACCGTTCGACAGCATGCTGAGCGAGTTCGCCGATCCCGAGCGGGCACCGGAGTTGCTGACGCTGCGAGAGCGGATGCGGTCCTGGCGGTTCTACGACCATCTCCGCACCGACGCCGACGCGCCCGCACGGCAAGTACAGATCGGAACCCGTACGACGATCCTCGGCCCCGAAGGCGCCGACGTCGCCGCCGCGCTCCAGACCATCCGGCGAGATCGGCCCCCAAGGCGCTCTCGACGTAGCGATCGAGCAAGCATTCCCCGGGCAGCAAGGTCGAGATCCGCAACAACGCCGGCCGGTTCGAGATCGCCTTCCATCAACACGGACTGCTCAGACCGCTCTCCGGCGCCGAGCTCTCCGACGGCACCCTCAGATATCTCCTCTGGGTCGCCGCCCTGCTCACCCCGCGACCGCCCGCACTCCTGGTCCTCAACGAGCCCGAGACCAGCCTGCACCCGGATCTCCTGCCGGCGTTGGCGAATCTCGTCGTCACCGCCGCCAAGGACACCCAGGTCATCGTCGGTCACGCACTCCCGCCCGTTCCTCGCAGCCCTCCAAGCCGGCTCCGACGAGACCGGCCTCGACTTCAGAACCATCGAGCTGGTGAAGGAGTTCGGCCAGACCGCTATCGAAGGCCAGGGCCCTCTGGACGAACCCCCGTGGAAGTGGCCGTCTCGCTAGGAGTCTCGTCCTTGATGCTCTCGAAGCGGACCAGGACCAGCGCGCCGACCGCCGTCACCACGAACCCGGCCAGCGCACCGGCGTACCAGCCGGAACGGATCGCGTCGTCGAGGAGCACTACGCCGACCACGGCCGGGGTGATGGTCTGCAGCGCGATCATCGGGGTGGTTGCCAGCGTCACCGAACCGCGTTGCAGGGCAAGCGAGTAGAGGATGAAGGCGAGCGCTCCGGAGATCGGCAGCGTGTACGTCGTGGGGCTCTGCAGCAGCGCGCTGATCGAGCTGTCGTCCAGCAGCCGCGCCGAGATCGCGACCCCGGCGTACCCGAGTCCGGCGAGCATCCCGAGCAACGCCGTCGCACTCGCGTGCTGCGAGCGGCTCAGCAGACCGCCCAGCACGGCGATGATGATCAACCCGACGATCAGGCCGATCGTCAGACCGTGGTGGCGAGCGCTCTCGCCCGCGTCGCCGGACGAGACCGCGAGCAGGCCGAGCCCGACGCAGACCGCGATCACCGCCGACCACTCGATCGGCGACAGCTGGTCCGCCATCAACCGCGTCGCCAGCAACGCCGTGACGACCAGACTCGTCGCGATCCCGGCCTGGGCGAGGTACAGCGGAAGCAGTCGCAGCGCGACGAAGTGCAGTCCGAAGCCCGCCAGGTTGGAGCACGAGCGCGCCCAGGAACGCAGGCTGCCGCAGCAGCGCGACGACGAATCCGCCGAGCCGCCGCGGATCGAGTTCCGATCCGGTCGGCACCTTGCGGGAACCGACCGCCTGCAGGATCGCCGCGATACCGAAGACGACTGCGGCTCCGAGCGCCGCGCCCAGACCGAGTACCACTCAGGCGACCTTCGTCCGTCGGGGCACCCAGAACGTCAGATACAGACTGAGCACCGCGTAGTACACGAGGTAGGCCAGCGAGATGCCGACGACGATCGGGTTCGGGTTCGGCATCTGGGCCAGCAGTACGGCGTACGCGGCGAGCCAGATCAGCGTGGTCAGCAGGTTCATCGACCGGAACGCCTTGGTCCGCGACGGGTAGACGTACTTGACCGGGACGAAGACCAGGATCGAGCAGGTCACCAGGATCACCGCCGGTCGCGCACGGGCCCGAGGCCGAGGATCACCACGTAGAAGGCGACCACGTTCCAGTAGCTGGGGAAGCCGAGGAAGAAGTGGTCGTCGGTCTTCGCGTCGACCCGGCAGAACTGGTAGCTCGAGGCAAGCAACGGCAGTGCCGCGAGCACCGCGCCGTACCAGCCGTGCGGCAGGTAGCCGCCGGTCCACAGCAGCACGATCGGCGCGAAGGCGTAGGTCAGGTAGTCGACGATGTTGTCGAGCATCGCGCCGTCGAACCACGGGATCGTCTCCTTGACCCGCAGCCGGCGCGCGATCATCCCGTCGGTGCCGTCGATCCAGAGCGCGGCCAGGCCGAGCCAGAGCGCCCGGACGGCGTCGCCGTCGATCGCCGCGATCACGATCAGCAGCGCGAGCACCGTCCCGCTCGCGGTATAGGCATGCAGTGCCAGTCCGGCCAGACGCAGTCGCGTCGAGCCGACGAACGGTTCCCGCACCGCGTCTTGTGTGGTCAGGAGGACTCCCAGAACTCGGTCGACGCAGCGCGCCGGGCCAGGTCGACAAAAACCGGCCGGCGCCAGCGTCTCACAAGCGGGGTGCTCCTCCCGCCACCACCTGCCAGTGTCTTAGCTCGACGGGCTCCAGCACGAACTGCGGGATGATGCGGGTGGTCTTCTTCTGGTACTCGGCGTAGTCCGGGTAGGCGGCGACGGAGCGCTTCCACCAGAGGTCGTACTCCTCGCCCTCGATCTCGCGGGCGACGTACTCGCGGGTGGTGGTGCCGTCCTGCACCTGGACCTTCGGGTCGGCCTTGAGGTTGTAGTACCAGACGGGGTTCTTCGGCGCGCCACCGAGCGACGCGACCGCGGCGTACACGCCGTCGTGCTCGACGCGCATCACCGGCACCTTGCGGATCTTGCCGGACTTGGCGCCGCGCATGGTCATCAGGACGACGCCCATGCCGTTGAAGCCGGCCGACTCGGTGCTGCCGGTCTCCTCGATCTTCTCCACCGCACTGCGGACCCAGGTGGTCGGGCTGGGGGCGTACTCGTTCTCGGTTGACATATCACCAACCCTACTGGTGATGCGTCATCAACCGAACTCGAGCGTGTCCTAGCCCGTACTCCGCGACGCGCGGCGGCCTCGCCGGGCGCGCGGGCAACCCGGGCGGCGCGTTCGCGCTCCATCCGGCGGCGCGGGTCGAGGTGGTCGGGCAGGGTGGCCGGGCCGGCGATGTGCAGCAACAGCCAGGTCAGGCGCCACCGGAAGCGGTACGCGAGGCTGAGGCCGGCGTTCTTGTCGTTCATCGGAGCTCTCCAGTCGCTTGGTGTGGCAATAGTTTGTACACCAATTGATAGCATACAAACATGGCTGAAAATTCCGAAGAACCTGCTGGCGCTGGATCGTCAGGTCTGTTTCGCGCTCGCGGTCGCGTCCCGCAGCGTGATCGCCCTCTACCGGCCGCTGCTGGACCCGATGGGGCTCACCCACCCGCAGTACCTGGTGATGCTCGCGCTCTGGGAGGAGTCGCCGCTGTCGGTCAAGCAGCTCAGCGGCCTGCTCCAGCTGGACCCGGGCACGCTCTCGCCACTGCTGAAGCGGCTGGAGTCCGCCGGCTACCTCACTCGCCAGCGCGACCCTCGCGACGAACGCTCCCTGGCCGTCCGCCTCACCGCGTCCGGTCAGGAACTCCGCAACGAGGCGCTGAAGATCCCGCCCGCGATCATCGACCGGCTGGGCATGACGCTGCCCGAGCTCGAGGACCTCCACAAGAACCTCACCCGCGTCATCGCCGCGGCGACCGACTAAAGCTGGTCGGGCCCGCATTCGGCCAGCTGCGCCGAGGTGGCGATCTTGCCTTCCAGCCAGCGGCGGCGGAGGAAGTGGGCTTTGAGGAGGCGGTGGATGCCGTCGAGGACGACCAGGCGGCCGCGGTACGCGACCAGGTGGATCGGGAAGTCGAGGTCGGCGTTCATCACGCGCTCGTAGTGGGCGCGGAAGTTCATCGGGGTGGCGGCGACCTGGTTCGGGGTGACCTTGAAGCGTTCGCCGTTGAGCTGCCAGAGCGGCAGGTCGAGCATCCAGAGCAGGTCGGCCACCTCGATCGGCTCGACCCGCAGGTCCAGCGCCCAGAGCTTGCCGAGCTGCCAGCGGGTCGACGGGAAGACCTCGCGCATCGACTCGGGCATCAACGCCAGCAACTCTTCGAACGACACGTCAGGTGCAGTGCGGTCCGCCTCGTCCACCCCATCAATCGCCACGACCGAGCACGCTACTTCAACCAAGACCAAGCTGCAGGCAGGCGCGAAAGGCGAGGGTGAGGGAAAGCGAAAGAAGGAGAGAGCGACCGCACTCAGGTGGCGGAGCGGTGGGTCAGGTGAGGCGAAGGGTTCTGAGGAGGGCGCCGCCGCGGCGGCGGAAGGGCTGGCGGGTGGTGGTGGTCGGGCAGGTCGGGACCACCAAGTCGGCGGGATTCATCTGGCGGTGGATGACCACGATGGCGGAGTCGTCGCCGCGGCCGCCGATCTCGACGACCAGCTCCTTCGCGGCACCCTTGAAGCCCTGGGCGATCAGCCGCTCGGCATGCCCTGCCAGCCGATCCGTCCCCTGGCCGATCTCGCGATGAGGCGTCTCGACCATCCCGTCGCTGTAGAGGAACAGCGCATCGCCCGGCCGCAACTGCCCCTTGTTCACCTTGAACTCCGGGATCTCCACCAGCCCGAGCAACGGCCCCTCGGCCTCGCGCGTCTGCCACTTCCCCGACCACGAGTCGAACTGGATCGCCGGCGGATGCCCAGCAGTCCGTACTTCGAAATCGCCGGTCGACAGGTTCACCGCGACCTGGACCACGGTCGCGAAATCGTCGTCCCAGTCCTGCCGCCGCAGATAATGGTTCGCCGACGGCAGGAACTCCTCGACCGGTACGACGCCCAGCAGCCCGCCGAACGCACCGGACAGCAGCAGGGCCCGCGTCCCGGCATCGATTCCCTTGCCTGACACATCGACCAGCGCCACCTCGAGCAACACTTCGTCGCGGATCGTCGAGACCACGAAGTCGCCGGAGAACGACTCTCCCCCGGCCGACCGGATCGCCACCTCCGCCCGCCAGCCCGGCGGCAGCTGCGGCAGCTCGCCCTGCGCCGTCAACGTGTCGCGCAACTCCATCAGCATCGACTCACCCCGCGTGCCCTGGACGCCGAGGCGGCTGCGCACCTTCGCCCCGGCCAGCACGATCAACGCCGCCAGCCCCAGCGTCAGCACGAACCCGATCTTCGGCAGCCCCTCAGCGCGATCCGACACGACGTACGAGCCGACCATCAACGCCATCAGGGTGAGCACGACCAGCGGTTGTGAACCGCAGCAGCAATCCACCGAGCAGCAGGGGTATGACCAGGATGGAAGTGGGTATGAAGGACGGCATCGCCAGTGCGGAAGCGCCGACGGTGAACGTCAGCGCCAGCAGACCGACGAAGGTCAGCGGGTGCGATTTCCGCGCGCGCCGGACCACCGAGCGCGCCAGTCGGCGGACCCGTCGCAAGCCAGCGAAATCCCCGCCGCTACTCATGGTGAGACGAATGTAACGGCACCACACGGTCCGCGCATCAAGTGGTCACAGTTTCTTTCGGGTCAGCCCGGTGCGCTGACATTTCGGGCACCAGAACAGGTTGCGGCCCTCCAGGATCTCGGTCCGGATCACCGAGTCGCAGACATGACACCGTTGCCCTTGGCGACGGTAGACATAGACCTCGCCACCGTGGTCGTCGCGGCGCGGATCGCGGCCCATCGCCTCGGGTGTGTGGTCGTCGGCGACGGTGTCGATCCGGCCGGTCTCGACGCCGTACTTCATCAACGCCAGCAGGTCGTCCCACATCCCCTGCCACTCGCGCTTCTTGACCACGTTGCCGGCCGTCATCGGGTGCAGCTTGGCCCGGAACAGCACCTCGGCGCGGTACACGTTGCCGACCCCGCTGAGCACTTCCTGGTTCATCAACAGCCGGCCGATCGGCAGGGCGCTCTTGTGGATCCGCTTCCAGGCGAGTTCCGGGTCGGCGTCGTCGCGCAACGGATCCGGGCCGAGCCGGGAGATCAGCTTCTCGCGTTCGCCGTCGGTGATCACCTCGACGACGGTCGCACCGCGCAGATCGGCGTACGACGTGGCGTTCTGCAACCGGAGCCGGACCGCGCCGACCGGTTCGGGCACCGGCGCGGAACCGAAGTCGACCTTGCCGATCAGGCCGAGATGGATGTGCAGCCAGCCGGCCCCGTCGAACTCGGCCAGGAAGTGCTTGCCGTGCGCCTCGGTCTGCCGCAGCACCTTGCCGTTCAGCAGCGCGGCGCCCTCGACGAACCGGCCCTGCGGGCTGGAGGCCTGGACGATCCGGCCGCCGAAGGCGTCCCAGACGTCGTTCGCCAGCCGGTGCAGGGTGTGACCTTCGGGCATGATTCCTCTTATGGGTGTGACAGGGAACAAGGGCCGGGGCGGTGCGCCCACCCCGGCGGTGGTCGGGACCGGCCGGTCGATGCGGGCCCGGGACGTCTCCAAGCCGCGCAGTACCGACCAACCCCGCAGTACCGGCAAGCCGCGCAGTACCGATCAGCCGCGGGACAAGAATCAGGAGGGGAGCGGCGGCAGTTCGCCGGTCTCCTCGTAGCCGTTCAGCATCTCGATCCGGCGGGTGTGCCGCTCCTCGCCGGAGTAGTCGGTCGCCAGGAAGGTGTCGACGAACGAGGTCGCGTCCTCCTCGCTGTGCATCCGGGCGCCGACGCTGATCACGTTGGCGTTGTTGTGCAGCCGGCCGAGCTCGGCGGTCTCGGTGCTCCAGGCCAGCGCGGCCCGGATCCCCTTCACCTTGTTCGCGGCGATCTGCTCGCCGTTGCCCGAGCCACCGATCACGATGCCGAGGCTGCCCGCGTCCGCGACGACTGCTTCCGCAGTACGCAGGCAGTACGGCGGGTAGTCGTCGATCGCGTCGTACACGGCCGGGCCGTGGTCGACGACGTCGTGGCCGGCACCGGTCAGGTGCTCGACAAGATGGTTCTTCAGTTCGAAGCCGGCGTGGTCAGAGCCGATGTGCACTCGCATGGCGTGAAGTCTTGCAGGTCCTACTGACATTCTGGGACGCCGGGGAGCTTCGGGCTGCCTGCGGCATGGACGCCGCCTGGCACGTTCAGTGTGCGGACCAGGCGAGTCACATCGGTATAGGCCTTCCCGTACTCCGTGCCGTCGGGATGCAGTGTGTAGACGGCAACGATCGTCCGGTCCCCCGGCCCGACAGTGCCCGTGGTGTGCAGCGCCTCGCTGGTGAGGTCCACTGCATCCGCGTTGCGCTTGCTCTTCGACCCCACGAAACCGGACCAGCCCTGCTTGATGGCAAAAGGCGGGTCGAACACCGACGCGATCCCGAAGTACTGATCGAAGCCGTCCGTGCCGTAGCGAGTCGCCTGATGCAGGTTGCCCAGGATGTAGTCACGGACCGGTGCCGGAGCCTGGTCGAGCAGGTAGCGGTAGATCCGCACAGTGTCGCCCGCAGTGAGCGCTACATATCCCCAGAAACCAGGGTGCGTCGCAGGCGGGCGGGCCGTGTGGGTCAGTCCGAGCCGCGGCACCATCCGGTCGATGATCTGCCCGCCGCCCAGCTGGTCCCAGTAGTAGCTAGCGGCATCGTCGTCACTGCTGCACAGCATCACGTCCAGCCGAGCCTTGTCGGCGGCAGGGATCTCGTACGTCGGGCCGCGGTTCCACAGGAAGTCCAGCACGATCAGCAGCTTCACCACGGAGGCCGACCGGAATTGCAGATCGGCGTTCAACTGCTCCGTGAACTGCCCGGTCTGCCGGTCGAAGACAGTGACGCCCGCAGTGACACCCGTCGGGACTACTACGCCATCAGCCCGAAGAAGCTCCACGATGAAACCTACTCACCAGAGGGGATGAATCGTTGGTGAGCATCCTTCGTCCTTGCCAGTGGAACGTTCAACCCTTGTTGTGTTGATCGAACTGGTTCAGTCCGGAACCGGCTCAGTCGAAGATCGGATCGCGGTCCCGGGTGCGCTTGAGCTCGAAGAAACCCTCGGTGCCGGCGACCAGCCGGACGCCGTCCCAGAGCTTGCCGGCCGCCTCACCCTTCGGCGCAGGGGTCACGACCGGGCCGAAGAACGCGGAGCCCTCGACCGCGATCACCGGCGTACCGACCTCCATGCCGACCTGCTCCATGCCGGCCAGGTGCGACTTGCGCAGCGCGTCGTCGTACCGGTCGGTGTCCTTGGCCTCGACCAGCGAAGCCGGCAGACCGACCTCGGCGAGCGCCTCGGGCAGCAGCTCGGGGTACTTCGTGCCCTTGTGCTCGACGTGGATCCGATTGCCCAGCGCGGTGTAGAGCGGCAGCAGCACCTCGTTGCCGTGCGCCTGCTCGGCCGCGATCAGCACCCGGACGATCCCCAGCTTGCGCAGCCAGTTCGCGTCGTGTTCGTCGCGTTCTTCGTTCAGGATGGCGAGGCTCATCACATGCCAGGTCGTCTGCACGTCCCGGACCTGCTCGACCTCGAGCATCCAGCGAGACGTCATCCAGGCCCAGGGGCAGGCCGGATCGAACCAGAAATCTGCGGTGGCGGTCATGATTCGATCGTACAAAATCGAACCAACTCGCGGCGCTCCGGGCGTTTCGTCACCGGGAGGGGTGGCGTCGTTACCGATACGCAGTGTCACGGCACCGCCGGGCCAATCGTTGGAAACGATGAAGTTGCGGTTCCGCAAGTCGCGGGGAAACCCTCGGCCAAGGCCCTGTGCAGGTGCATAGGATGCCGACATGCCTGGAACCAACCTGACGCGCAATGAAGCGCGGACCCGCGCCGGCCTGATCAGTGACGTGAGCTACTCGATCGAGCTCGATCTGACCACGGCCGCCGCCGGCGCCCCGACGTTCGCGTCGACCACCGTTCTCACCTTCGCCGCCGAACCCGGCGCCGGCACCTTCGCCGATCTGATCGCGGCCTCGGTGCGCGAGGTGACCCTGAACGGCAAGAGTCTCGACCCCGACAGCGTGTACGACGGCGCCCGGATCCAGCTGGACGGCCTGGCCGAGCGCAACGAGCTGCGGGTGGTCGCCGACTGCACCTACTCCCGCACCGGTGAAGGGCTGCACCGCTCGGTCGACCCGGCCGACAAGGAGACCTACCTCTACACCCAGTTCGAGGTCCCGGACGCGCGCCGGGTGTTCACCACCTTCGAGCAGCCGAACCTCAAGGCCGCCTTCACCTTCACCGTCTCCGCACCGGCCCGCTGGGTCGTCATCTCGAACTCGCCGACGCCCGAGCCCACGCCATACAAGGGCGAGGACGGCGAGGAGCTGGCCCGCTGGGAGTTCGCGCCGACCGAGCGGATGTCGACGTACATCACCGCCGTCGTCGCCGGTCCGTACCACGTGATCACCGATGTCTACGAGGGCCCGAACGGGTCCTACCCGCTGTCGCTGCTGTGCCGTCCGTCGCTGGCCGAGCACCTGGACACCGAGGACCTGTTCGAGGTGACCAAGCAGGGCTTCGAGCTGTTCGAGCGCGCTTTCGGTACGCCGTACCCGTTCCACAAGTACGACCAGGCGTTCGTGCCGGAGTACAACATGGGCGCGATGGAGAACGCGGGTTGCGTGACGCTGCGGGACGAGTACGTCTTCCGCAGCCGCACCACCCACTCGGAGCTGGAGAGCCGCGCGAACACCGTGCTGCACGAGCTCGCGCACATGTGGTTCGGCGACCTGGTCACGATGACCTGGTGGGACGACCTGTGGCTGAACGAGTCGTTCGCCGAATGGGCCAGCCACTGGGCCCAGGTCGTCGCGACCGACAAGTACAACGGCGCCTGGACGACGTTCTGCAACGCCCGCAAGAACTGGGCGTACCGGCAGGACCAGCTGCCCTCGACGCACCCGATCGCCGCGGACATGGTCGACTTCCACGCGGTCGAGGTGAACTTCGACGGGATCACCTACGCCAAGGGCGCTTCGGCGCTGCGGCAGTTGGTCGCCTTCGTCGGTGAGGACACGTTCATCGCCGCGCTGAAGGAGTACTTCGCCGACCACGCGTTCGGCAACACCGAGCTGGCCGATCTGCTGAAGCCGCTGGAGAAGGCGTCCGGGCGCGACCTGGACGACTGGACCGAGCGCTGGCTGCGGACCGCCGGGGTGAACACGCTGCGCGCCGACTTCACCGTCGACGAAGCGGGTGCCTTCAAGACGTTCGCCATCGAGCAGACCGCCGCGGCCGCCTTCCCCGTACTACGTCCGCACCGGCTCGCCGTCGGTCTGTACCGCAAGACGGATACCGGCCTGGTGCGCACCGAGCGCTTCGAGGTCGACATCGACGGGCCGCGCACCGAGCTCGCCGAACTGATCGGCGCCCAGCAGCCGGATCTCGTGCTGCTCAACGACGACGACCTCACCTACGCCAAGATCCGGCTCGACGAGCGGTCCCGCGCGACCCTGGTCGACTCGATCGACCAGCTGCCCGACTCGCTCGCCCGGGCGCTGGCCTGGGGTGCGGCGTGGGACATGACCCGCGACGCCGAGATGCCGGCCAGCCAGTACGTCGGCATGGTGCTGCGCGGTGTCCGGGCCGAGACCGACCTGACCGGCGTCCGTGCACTGCTCGGCCAGGCGACGAGCGCGATCAACAGCTACGCGGCGCCGGAGAACCGGGCCGACCTGCGCGCGCAGTACGAGCAGACGCTGACGGAGCTGGTCGCCGGCGCCGAGGCGGGGAGCGACCACCAGCTCGCGTTCGCGCGGGCCTACATCGCCGGCGTCTTCTCCGCCGCCGGCGCTGACCGGCTGGCCGGCTGGCTGGACGGCCGGGACCTGCCGGCCGGGCTGGTGGTCGACAACGACCTGCGCTGGACGCTGATCGTCGCGCTGTCCCGGCTGGGCCGGATCGACGCGGACGGCATCGACGACGAGCTGACCCGCGACACCACCATCACCGGGCAGGAGCGCGCCGCCCAGGCCCGTGCCGCCCGGCCGAGTGCGGAGGCGAAGGCCGAGGCCTGGCAGCTCGCGGTCGAGTCGGACGACACCCCGAACGAGACCCAGTTCCGGACCATCCTGGGCTTCCAGCAGCCGGGTCAGGAAGAGCTGCTGCGGCCGTACATCGGCAAGTACCTGGCAGCCGCCAAGGACGTCTACACCCGGCTCGGCTCGTCCATGGGCGAGAACGTGCTCGTCTACCTGTCGCCGCGCAACCTCCCCGAGGACTCCACCCTGGAAGCCCTCACCGGTTGGCTCGACACCGAAGCCGAGTCGGTCGACGCCCCCACGCTGCGCTACGTCGGCGAAGCCCGCGCGGACCTGGTCCGCGCACTGGACGCCCAGCGTCGTGACGCTGTTGGGTAGTGCGGGTGGCTTCCCCTGATCCCGCCCTTGCTGGTGCTGCTGCTGTTGCTCTGACTGGATTGGCCGAGGCCTACCGGCCTCGGCCGATCACTCCCCTGCTTCCCTGGCGCTTTCCGCAGCGCCTGGTGAAGCCCTATGTGATCACCGCCCGCGGCCAGGCGTGGGACGACCAGATGGTCGGCCATGCCCGTACTGCGGCCGCCCGGCAACTCGACTTCGACGACGCGATGGGCGGCATCGGCCTCGGCGTCGTCGTCCTGCACCTCGGCGACGACGGCGTCTACCTCGTCGTGCAGAGCTGGGCCAAGGACTTCCAGTCCCGGCTCAGCATCTTCTCCGGCTTCGACGTCGAGGACCTCCGCCCCGCCCCCATCGGCGCCGCCCCCTGCGTCTGGGAGCTGGAGGTCCTCAGCCACGAGCGCGCCGCCTACGTCACCCACATCCTCAATGCCGAGGTCGACGTCGAATCCTGGCTCGAAGACGCCCTCGACACCCGCCCCAACCCACCCGCGGACGGCATTCCTTCCGGCATCTAATTACCAGCCGGTTTACTTTTCGGGTAATAGCCACCGGTTCGGTATACACGGCGGAAAGTGCTTCTTCCGGCACCAATCGTGACATTCAAACGACTGTTCGCACACCTATTGTGGTGGCCTGGTTCCAGGCTGCAATTCTTTGTCTCGAAGGAGATTATCGACACCTGAAGAGTGCTCACTTCCTGGTCGATCGGCATTAAAGTGGCGGCATCGGAATGCCCGACGGAACCCGGGGAGGGGCTTTGTCGTGACACACCTGGATCACCGGAAGCCGCCAGCCCGGGCCGCCAGGAGAAAGCAGAGCAACGCGACGCCGACGAGCCACGCCGCCGGCCGGAAACCGAACCGGTCGCACAGCGCCATCGGAGCTGCCGTCGTCGCCGGCGCCGCGATGGTTGCAGCGTTCGCTTTCATCCTCACCAACGGCAGTTCCGACTCGACCACCGACGACAGCATCCGGACCGGCTCGCTGCCCAACGCGAGCGCACCGGCCGTCCAGCCGAGCTCGAACCCGACCCCGGCCGCTTCCGGCAAGGCCGACCGCAAGCCACCGGCCGGTAAGACCGCGCCCGGCAAGAGCACGACCTCGACCCGCACCACGAAGTCTGCCGCCCCGCCGAACACCGGTTCGCAATCGCCGACCTTCCGCCGCGGCCAGTGGATCGCCGTCATCGACAGCTACCCCACCGACGCAGGCATGCCCGCCGATCAACTGGCCCGCACCCTGGCCGCCAAGATGATCGCCGCCGGCGTCCCCGCGAAGGCCCTGCTCGCCAACGGCCAGTACCCCGGCCTCGCGAACAGCAGCTTCGAGCCGATCAGCAACACCTGGATCGTCTACGTGGGCCCCTTCTCCTCCGCCGACGCCGCCAACGCCCTCTGCGTCTCCTCCAAGACCCAGCAGGCCTACGGCACCCTCCCCGCCTGCCCCACCCACGAACCAGCCAAAGCCCAGAACTGACCCCGTACTACGTCAGCGGGTGGTCCAGGCCGGGGCGTTCTGGCTGCCGGGGCTGGCGGTCCAGATGGTCTTCGGTGGTGTCTTGCCGTCCAGGGACCTGCACCTGGATCGTCGTCGGCTTGGACCCTTGCTTGAACGCGAACCGGTCCCCCTCCGGTGACCAGGTCGGGTCCTGTTCGTTCTTGCTGCCGTCGGACAGCCGGCAAAGGGTGACGCCGGCGACCTCCACCGGCAGCGGCTGACCGCCGGCGCAGGGCTTGCCCGCAGCGTCCACGAACGCGGTGTAGATCGCGAGCCTGCCGCCAGTCTCGGCGCGGCGGAAGGCGAGCAGTCCGGGCGTGACCGGCGACCAGGCCGGATCGGAGTCGTTGGCGCTCGTCACCTTCCGGGGCTGCCCCTTCCCGTCGAGTGCCGCCAGCAGCATCGCGTTCTCTTTGCCGTTGTGGTATTCGAAAACGACTTTCGTACCGTCCGGGGTGACCGCCGGATCACTGACGATGAACCCGTCGCCGGTCTTGCTGAAGATCTTGTGCAGCAGGCGACCGTCGGTATCGACCAGGTACAGACCGGTCGTCTGGCCAACCCTGCACGGTACGACGAGTTGGCTCGGCGCCTTGGAGTTCCACCCTGGCCGGCCGATGCTGTCAGCACACGGTGCCGGTCGCGTCGCGAACAGCGGTCTCGGTTGGCTTCCATCAGTACCGACGACCCAGAGCTGGTCCTTCTGTCCCTCGGTGGAATGCCTGAAGACCACCGACCGGCGATCCGGCGAGATGGCCGGCACGGAGTCGTTGCCCTTCAGCGACGTGATCCGGGTCTTTTGCGCCGGGTTGTTCGCATCGGCGACATAGAGGTCTTCATCTGTGCTGATCGTCAGCGGGATGATGAGCTCCGACGCACTGAGCGGAACCGCGGCAGCAGACAACGCCCTCAGGGCCGGGCCGGTCGGGGCCGAGGTCGACGGCGTGAGCGATGGCGAGGCCGAGTTGGCCACCGGGACCGTCGCTCCGGTGGCAGGACTGTCGCCCGTGCCTCCACCGCCTGAGACCAGCTTGATCGCGACGAACACTCCGATCGCGAGGACCGCCACTCCTCCTGCTGCAAAGGCAAGCAGGCGGCGGGTCTGGGGCGGCAGGGGTGTCCGAGTCGGCTTCGGCAGGAGACCGGCCGGCGTACCGGCGGTGGCTGATGAAGCGCCCCCAGCTCCAGCAGCCCCCGGCCCCGCAGCTCCCACAGGTCCCCCAACCCCCAGCTCCCCCGGCCGCGGCTCCCACCAGACACCGCGGCTTGAGTTCTGGTGTCGCCAACCGCAGCCAGTGGGGCCGTTGCCTCCGTGGCTTCGGTGAATTGGACGGCGCCTAGCGCGATGTCGTGCTTCGGGTGAGTGTCCAGGGCCGTTGGTGTGGAGAAGCGCGACTGGAGCAGGTGGCTCACCAACGGGATCCGCGAGCTGCCGCCGACCAGGACGATCGCCTTCAGCTGGTCGGTCGTCGTACCGGCAGCGCGGAGAGCCCGCCCGGTTGCCTCGACCGTCTGCTCGAGAGCCGGCGCGATCAAGGTCTCCAGCTCGGCACGCGTCAGCCGCACCGACGTACTCCGGCCAGGCAGCGTCACCGGGATCATCGTGTCGACGTCGACCGACAGCGCTTCCTTCGCCTCGACACAGTCGCGCCGCAAGCGGGTCAGCGCCGTACGACCCTCCGGGCTGTCGAGGTCGAGGTCCTCCATCGCCGGACCGAGTGCGCCGACGACATGCTGGAAGACAGCCTCGTCGAAGTCGACGCCGCCGAGCTGCTCGATCCCCTCGGGGTTGCCGAGGATGACGAAGCCGCTCGCGGTCTTCTCCAACACACACACGTCGAAAGTGCCGCCGCCGAGGTCGTAGACCGCCACCCGATCGCCCGCCTGCAGGTGCGCCTGCGCGGCGTACTGGATTGCGGCAGCCTGCGGCTCGGGGCAAGTAACAGTCGGCCCGATGTCCGCCAGCGAGATCACCTGATCAACCAGTTCGCGTTTGTACGCACCCCAGTTCGCCGGGTAGGTCAGCACGATCTCGTCCGGCGGAGCACCACGCCGTTCGGTCGCAGTGGCGACCACAGAGGCCAGCAACCGAGCAGACAACGCCTGCGCGGAGAACGGCGTACCGGCGACCATCAGCGGAATCGGGTCACCGATCCGGCGCTTGAACTCGCGCACGACTCGGGACGGATCGGTAGCGCCGCGACGCTCGGCCGCTTCGCCGACCAGGAACTGGCCGTCCTCCTGCAGATAGAGCACCGACGGGAATCTGCAACGCGCGGTTGCCGAGTCCGAGCATGCTGGGTGGACCGCCGTTGCGCATCGCCGCGGCAGTAAAGGTCGTCCCCAGATCTACGCCCAGCCGATAACCCATTCCCCCACCTCGGTCCAACCGACGGTGCACTCATGCGTAGGGCAACGGGCTTAAACTGGCCTTGAGATAGGTTCGGCACAGTAAGTCCGGAGGGGGTTCGGGATGCCGAAGTTGTCGATCGCGGAGATCTACGACGCCGCGCTGTCCGCGGGCTTCACCCCGGAGCAGGCGACGACGTGGACCGCCATCGCCATGGCCGAGTCGGGCGGCCGGACCGGCGCGCTCAACGACCACGGCGAGCACTCGATGGGCCTGTGGCAGATCAACGTCGCCTCCGACAGCAGCCGCGGAACGAAGTACGGCGACTTGAACGACCCGCGAGCGAACGCGAAAGCGGCGTACGCGATCTCTCATCAGGGCACGGACATGCGGCCGTGGACCACGACCCACGACTCGAACAAAGGCACCCCGGCCGACTACCGCACCTACCTTGACCAGGTGGAATCCGTCACCGGCGTGCAGGGCGACGACCGTGGAGTCCACAGCTACAGCTCGAAACTGCTGCCTCCGCTGCCGACCAACGGGGCAGCGCATCCGCTGGCCGCGTCGTACGACCAGATCGACACCGGACAGACCGTCGCCGGCATGCAGCAGGACACCGATCACGATGGATTGACCGACGCGTTCGAGCAGTCGGCCGGGACCGGTGTGAAGCTGGCTGACACGGATCATGACGGCCTCACTGATGGGTACGAGGTGGCCGTCAGCCATTCGAATCCGAAGCTGGCGGACGGCGATCTGGACGGGCTGTCGGACAGCACAGAGGCCTCGCTGGGCAGCGATCCGCTGAAGTGGGACAGCGACAACGACGGCCTGTCGGACCGGATCGAGATCCAGTACGGCTCCGATCCGACGCACGCCGACGCAGGCGACGGCGTGATCCCCGGCGCAGCACAGCCGACGCAGCCCGCCGTGCAAACGATGCAGCCCGCCGTACAGACGATGCAGCAACCCGTAGTGCAAACGCTTCAAGCAGCCGGTACGCCGGGGCTCGGCGGCGGCGATGACTCCAAGGTCGGGCGGTTCGTGAACGAGGCGCTCGCGCAGGAAGGCGACAAGTACGTCTTCGGCGTCCGGGCGAAGCTGAGCGACCCGGACCCGGAGAAGTTCGACTGCTCGGAGCTGACCAAATGGGCCGCACACCAAGCAGGTGTGGAGATTCCGGACGGCGCGATGTACCAGTACCTGGATCTCAAGCAGAAGGACTCGCTGATCTCGGTCGACCAGGCCATGCACACCAAGGGCGCGCTGCTGTTCTACTTCTCGAACGAGCCGACCCCCGGTGGCGGCCGGCCGTCGAAGGCGCACGTCGCGATCAGCCTCGGCGACGGCCGGACGATCGAGGCGCGCGGCACGAAGTACGGCGTGGGTGAGTTCACCGCGCACAACCGGTTCAACTATGCGGGCGTGGTTCCTGGCCTGGATGCGAGCGCCGCTCCGGCACCGACGCAGGCCGCCGAAACGCTCGTCCCGGCGGCCGCGACCAACCACTACGACCAGATCGACCTCGGTACGTCGATGGCCGCGCCGCCGGACGCCGATCACGACGGCCTCACCGACGCGTTCGAGAAGCTGGCCGGGACGAACCCGAATGCGGCCGACACCGACAAGGACGGTCTGCCGGACGCGTTCGAGGCGATCAAGTCGCACACCGATCCGCTCACCGCGGACACCGACCACGACGGCATCTCCGATCCGTTCGAGCTCTCCGCCGGCAGCGATCCCGGCAAGATCCCGGGCGTGGCCGGCGTCGGCGGGCAGGGCCAGTTCGCCGAGGTGATCCGCAACGGCGTCGTGGACAGCGACCACGACGGGCTCACCGACACGTACGAGACGAAGGCCGGGCTCAACCCGCGCAGCATGGACACCGACGGCGACGGGCTCTCGGACAACAGCGAACTGTCGCTGGGCACGAACCCGGCCGCGCTCGACTCGGACCACGACGGGATCAGCGATTCGCTCGAGGTCCAGTTCGGCACCGATCCGCTGAAGAGCGGCCTGGGTGGAGATCTGGGAGTCAACGCGGGCGCCGGTGTCGACGGGCTCGATCCCGGCGCCGACGGAATCGATGGGCACGAAGGGCTGGGCGGGACACCCGATATTGCTCCACACTGAGACTTGGTGTCTGTCACCAGGCCGGGGGGCATTTCGTGGGTTCTGTTGTGTTCAGGGAGAAGGTCCGACGACCTGAGCCGTCGGGTCTATCACGCGACCGCTTGGAACGTCCCCTGCTCGACGAAGCAGGCCCTAGCGTCGGACTCCTGCTGGCGCCGGCCGGTTCCGGCAAGACGACGTTGCTCGCTCAGGTCGCCGCGACTCCACTCCGTCCGACCGCTTGGTACCGGGCGCGCCCTGAGGACCGGTCCGAGGACGCCCTTGTCCGCCATGTGACCGAAGCGCTATCGGTCGTCCTGCCGACAGCACTCGCTGCCTCGACGACGGTCGATGAGTTGATTCTTGCAACTGAGGAAGGAGTTCCTGCAGCCGGTTCAGTTGATCGTGGACGACGTGCACGAGCTGGCCGGGAGCCCGGCCGAGGCCGCGCTGGAGCGATTCCTGGAGTTCCGGCCACGGCATCTGCGGTTGCTGCTCGGCTCGCGTCGGCCACTCGCGTTGAACACGTCCGCGGCTGATCGTGTCGGGTGATCTGCTGGAGCTCGACAGCGATGACCTGCGGTTCCGGTCATGGGAGGTCGAGGAGCTGTTCCGGTCGGTGTACCGGCAACCGCTGTCGCCTGAGGCTGCCGCCGCGCTGACCCGGCGTACGGGCGGGTGGGCTGCTGGGTTGCAGTTGTTCCACCTGGCGACGATGGGGAAGTCCAGTACCGAGCGGATCCGCGCAGCGACCGAGCTCGGTGGCCGGTCGCGGTTGGTGCGGGCCTACCTGACGCGCAACGTGCTTGCCGGGCTTGCTCCGGAGCGACGGCGGTTCCTGCTGATCACCAGTGCACTCGGCAGGCTGACTGGGCCGCTGTGCGATGAGCTGCTGGAGCAGACGGGCAGCGCCGGTGTGCTGGAGGAGCTAGAGGCGCTCCAGTTCTTCACGACGTCCACCGACGACGGCGCGACGTACAGGTATCACCAGGTGCTCCAGACGCACCTGGAAGGCCTGCTGATCGATGAGCTGGGCGCTGCTGCCTCGCGAGAGATCCACGGGCGTAGCGCGAACCTGCTGGAGAAGGCAGGGCATCCACGCGAAGCTATGCGGGCCTATGCGCTGGCAGACGACTGGGCGGCGGTCGCACGGCTATTGCAGCAGGGGAACACGGTCGCGCACGACTGGGTCGCCCACTCGGGTTTGCCGGACGACGACCCGTGGCTGGCGCTGGCACGGGCGCGGCGGTTGTTCCGGTCCGGCTCCGTCGGCGCCGCGGTGGCTGCCTATCGGGATGCCGAGGCGCTGCTCGACGACCCGGAGTTCCAGGCGCGCTGCGCGAACGAACGACGCCCAGGCCGAGGTGTGGATGCCGCAGGCGCCGGCGCAGGTGCTCCCCGTACGGCGTGCTGGGCAGGCGATCCGCCAGGCACTCAGGCGGTTGCCGGGGCTGGGACCCGGCGTGGATGCCAGGGTCGGCGTCGATCCGCTCGCGGTCGGGACGATCGCGCTGCTGGGTGGCCGATTCGACGTGGCGCGGGAGACCTTGCTGCCGGCCGCGGCGGACTCCTCGGTTCGGTCTGCCGGGAGATTGTGGGCAGCGATCGCCGTGGTCGTCGCGGAGCTCGCGCTCGGGAACTGGTCGCATGCCGAGGTGCCGTTGGAGGAGATCGCGCTCTCGGCCGAGCTGGACGAACTCCCGTGGCTGGCCCGGGTGGCGCGCGGACTGCAGGCGGCGGTGTTGCTGGCGACGCGGCCCGAGGACTGGCGGCCGGACGGCTGCGCGTCGATGGCCGACGACTGCGCCCGCGACGGCGACCGGTGGGGATCGTTGCTGATGGCAATGTTCGTCGGCTCGGCGCAGCTGAAGGCGGGTAACGACCAGGCCGCGATCCACTGGCTCCGGCGGGCCGCGACCGAGGCTGCCGGACTCGATGCGCTGGTGCCGCAGGCGTGGGCGCTCGCACTCGGCGCCGTCGCCATGGCCAGGCAGCGACATCCGGACACGGCTGCGCAGCTGGTCGAGGCCGAACGCCTGATCCGCTCAACAGCCGTACCGGGCGCCCACCGGCTCCTCGACCACGCCCGCCAGCTGGCCGAGACCGCAACGCCCTCCGCCGTGGTCTTTGTCCCGGACAGCTCCCGCTCATCGCCAGGTCAGCCAAAAGACCACGCATCGAGGCCTCCGCGAGGCTGCACACCCTGGGCGGGTTCCGGCTCGAGCTGAAGGGACAGGACGTCGCGTGGCCGCCGCTGCGTCCGCGCGCCCGCGCCTTGTTGTTGCTGTTGGCAATTAACCCGGGCAAAGATTTGCATCGGGAAAGGTTGATCGACGCACTCTGGCCGGACGCTCCCCCGGAAGCAGGACCGCATCGTCTCCAGGTCGCCGCGTCCAACGTGCGGCAGTGCCTCACCGCTATCGGCCTGAGCGACCAAGCGGTCCAGCGCAATGGCGACGCCTATCGCCTGGTGCTCCCCGACGCCTGGATCGATCTGCTGGAGTTCGAGCGACAGCTGCGAAAGGCCAGGCGATCCGGCACGCTGGCCGACTGGTCCGGAGTACTGGACCTCTACGTCGGCGAGCTGTTGCCCGAGGTGGGTGCTGCTGAGTGGGTCCTGGCCGAGCGGGAGCGCTACCGCCTCGCCGCGGCCGACGCCGCAGTACAGGTGGCTGGTCTGGCCGAGGATGCTCAGGCACTGCGAGCAGCTCATCGTGCTGTCGAGCTGGACTCGCTACGGGACTCCTCCTGGCTCCTGCTGGCCGATCTGCAAGCAGAGCAAGGCGATCCGACCGCTGCAGCAGCGACGCGACGCGAGCACGCCAGGATCTGCGCAGAGCTGGCCGTCAGTCCGCCGGGACGACCTGGACGCGATGGATGACGTGCGCCGGCTTCAGCGCCGCCACGGTGTCCTTCAACCGCTCCTCGTCGATCTCCTGTCCCGCCACTGGAAACACCTGTACGACGACGGCCGGCAGCGCCTCCCCCGGCAGCGAGTCATTGGGGTCCACTGACCAACTGGCCCCACCCGACTCGACCACCTCGGTCCGCACTCCCAGTACTGCGCTGATCGCCAGCTCGATCCCCAGACGCGTCCCCTGGCGCCCATGCAGATCACTGGTCGAGCGCAGCAGCTCCCGCTGACGCACTGGATCGTCACCACGATCTACTGCGAGTCCTAGCCAGTGCGCCAACCAGGGCAGCATGTCCTCGGGCGCAGTACCGAGGTCCAGGTACGCCGGTAGGTTGTCCAGCGCACTGATCACCGGTGCCAGCACGTCGTCGAAGCTCGCACACAGCTGCTGCGTGAACTGATCCGTGCGGTACGCCGACGGCAGGATCTCGCCGATCGGGTGTGGACTCGGCAGAGCCCCCAGCGCCCCGCGCATCAGCGCACCCGCACTTGATGCTCGTAGGAGAACACGAGCGCCGTAGCCGGCAGGTCCAACCGCTGCACCGGTGCCCCGCGCCGTCCCGTCTCCGGATCAGCAGGGAACAGCGCAACGCTCATCTCCTGAGCCATGTCGACTCCAGGGATCCGTGCCAGCGCCGCGTGTACCTCATGCGACTGCACCGACCGCCCAAACGGCCAACCGGTCCCGTCCGGCCCACCGGTCAACGGATGCAGCATGCCGTACAACGCCTTGAGCACGCCCTCCTTCACTTCCTCCGGATCGAACCGGGACCGCGCACTCACATCGACCACGGCCGTCAGCCCGACGTACTCCGCCGGCGCCACCAGCAGCCGCGTCCCCACCAGCCGCCGCTCGTCCAGCGTCTGCGTGATCCGCTCCAGCGTCCCTTCCGGCGGGATCAGATCGTCCCGCCGGATCCGTCCGACGATGTCCCCCGACACATGCGGTACGACGAGCACCCGGATCCCGCCGGCGTCGGCAGCCTCGGTCGCCGGGACACACTGCACCCGAGCCGCGTCCGGCGCGACCTCGCGAGCCAGCTCCTCGAAGTCCTCCATCGTCACCGCACGACCGCGCGACCGCAGCAGCATCGGCCCGCGAACCTTCGCCTCGTCGAGCGTCTCCGCATCGGCACCGCCGATCGCCGGCGCCCGGTTCTCGACGCGCGCGACGTACGGAACGCTCGTCTTCAGCACCCGGACCTGCCCGCGCGCGACGTTGCCGCGCCGCCCACCGCCGGTCCGGTACGACGAGATCGCGACGCTGGAACCCGAGCGCGGCGCAGCACCGTAGTACTGGAGTCGCCCATCGGCCGTCCGTACTGCGGGGCCGAACTGCACGCCGCCGGAGAACGCGTCGATCCGGAAGTGCCGATCCGTCCTCGCTGGAGTCGGCGAAACTCGTCACCGGCTCCCAGGTCTCGACGCCGTCGTCATCAGTCACCTCGACCGTGCACGGTTCCTCGGACGGCACCACCGGGTTCCGCTTCAGCGCGAACCGCTGCCCGGGCGTCCCGTCGGAGCGGCCGAGCAGCTCGTGCCGGATCACCTCGGCATGCATCATCGGGACCGTCCCGCCGATGGTGAACGCGGAGGCCGAGAGGATCCGCGGCGAGGCCGTGTACGTCGGGCGCCCGTCGTCCACCGGAAGCAGTCGGCACCGGATCCAGCCGGCCCGTTGCCGCGCGATGATCGAGGTCTCGTGCTGCGGCGGGACGTGGATGACGACGTCACCCGCCTTGTTCAGCCCGCCGGTGTCGTCCTTGTCGAGATCGCATTCGGTCCAGCCGGAGCCGGTCCAGGCCTCCCAGACCAGCGGCGGGTGGCGCGGATCGACGCCGACGCCGGAGACGCTGCAGTTCAGCCGGATGTTCACGGCGCAGGACGGGACCGCTTCGCTGAGACCGATCAGCAACGCGTCGCCAGGGCTTGGTACATCCGAAAAACAAGGGAATCCGTTCTTGCCGGACAACGCGGTGGTGAGATCGGCCGGCGTACCGTCGGCCGGCGCCGCGCCGGCTCGCGAGAACGAACAAGGAATGATTTCCAGGTCCTGCGTCGTGGTGAAGACGATCGGCTCGTGGATGTCCGTCCGCGGCGTCGCGACCTCGGTCCCGGTGCGGACCAACACGGTCTGCGGCTGCGGCGCGGACAGCCAGAACGTCACTCCGCCGCGGGCCGCCGCCGGTGGCCGGAGCTCGACGCCGATCAGCTCGAGGAATTTCACATAGTTCAAGTCGGGAACCCGGTTCACCCGGTAGATCAGCTGGTCGACCATCTGCGCGAACGCCTCGATCAGCGTCACGCCGGGATCGGAGACGTTGTGATCGCTCCAGTCCGGGCAGCGCCGCTGGACCAGCCGCTTCGCCTCGTCCACCAGCCCTTGGAAGGTCCGGTCGTCCAGGTTCGGCGCGGGCAGCATGTCAGACCCCCAACTCGAGCGGCAGCGTAGTACCGGCGATCTCTTCGTCCGGGATCGTGTAGAAGGGGAAGACCAGGTTGCGCGGGTCGTTGGTCCCGAGGATCAGGTAGCCGACGTCGACATGGACCCGGCCGGAGTCGATCTCGTCGTACAGCACGTTCACGTCCTCGACGGAGATCCGCGGCTCCCAGCTGCTCGAGCGCCTCGCGGACGTCGTACGCGATCTGCCCCGCCGTCGCCGCATTGGCCGGACCGAAGACGTGATCGTGGATCCGGCAGCCGAACTCGGGCCGCATCGGGCGCTCGCCCTTCGCCGTACCGAGGATCAGCCGGATCGCCTGCTCGATCTCACGTTCCCTGGTCACCAAGGCGATCCCGCCGGTGGCGTCCGTGCCGACCGGGAAGGCCCAGCCGGCGCCGATGAAGTCGGTACTCATCTCACCCTCCGATCATGACGGTCGGCGCGCCCATCACGATCGGCGCACCACAAGCGGCCATATCGCCCATCCGCGCGGCCGGCATGCCGCCGATCAGCACGGTCGGGCAACCAGGCGGGACGATCGCGCTCGGCGGATGCACCGCGGGCGGCGGGAACGAGCAGATGTGCGGTGTACCCACTGTCGCGGCCGGCATCCCGGCGATCAGTACGGTCGGTACGCCGGGCGGCCCGATCACGCCGGGATGGCCGGTCGGATCGCCGACCCTGGCTGCTGCTGGCATCGGTCCTCCCCCTCAGTTGATCTTGACCATGGCGGCGGAGACCGAGCACATCGCGCCGCCCTTGACCTCGGTCTGCGCGCTGCCCTCGAGGGTGGTGTTCGCGCCCTTGAGTTGCAGGTTGCCGGTGGCGGTGACCGAGACCTCGCCACCTTTGAGTTCGAGCTTGGCGCTCGACGAGTCGATCGTGATGCCCTGGCTGCCCTCGATCTTGACGGTCCCGTCCGCGTGCACGGTGATCGTCGTACTGGTCGCGTCGAGGGTGACGCTGAGCTTCCCGTCGCCACTGGCCAGCGTGACGCCCTCGTGCTGGCCGTCCTGGTCGAGCAGGTCGATCCGATGGCCCTTGCGGGACACGATCGAGCGCCGGTTCACCGCGCCCGAGCCGGAGTCGATCGGCTCGATCCCCTTGCTGTCCGGGAGATCGACACCGTTGTACAGACCGCCAAGTACATAAGGCCTTCTGAGGTCGCCCTGCTCGAACATCACCAGTACTTCGTCGCCGACCTCCGGCACGATCAACGTGCCCCGGTCCTTGCCTGCACCGGCTTGCACCGTTCTCGCCCAGGCGCTCACGTAGTCGTCGGAGAGCCAGGGCAGCGTGAGCTTCACCCGGCCGAGCTTCTCCGGGTCGTTGTTGTCGCTGACCTGACCGATGACGATGCCTGTTGGTGCTCGCTGGCTGGTGGACCCGGTGAGTCCCAGCAGGCTCCGGTCGTGGGCACCGGTGACTGCGAAAGAGGTGGTGTAGCCGGTGGTCGGATCGATGCGGTGCCTCGTCGTCGTGACGGTGTACTTCCCGTCGAAGGGCGCTCCGAGATTCTCGATCGTGACCGCCACGCCTGCCTTGAGTGTCGGGTTGCCTTGGGCCACACCGTTGAACTCCGCGAAGGCACCCGCGATACCTTCGGCGATGGCGGCTGCGGCTTGATCGACTTCGGCCTGAGTGCGATGCGGTACGTCGGTCGCGACGTACACCGGATCGCCGAAGGCGTGCGCGAAATCGGCCGGACTCGCCTCCTTGAGCTCAGCCGTGGTCGTCTTCGCCGGCCTCCGCGTGGTGAGGGCCTTCTTGGTCGACAGTGTCCCAGCCTCGGACCTCGACCTCCTTCACCTGTCCGGCCGAGGTCAGCACCGCGCGGAACCTGAGCAGATCGGTGCCGAGCTGGAGCACCAGCGGACTCTGTTCGTTGCTCGGGGCACCGGATGCGGTGGCCGGTGGACCGAAGTTGAACTTGCCGTCGCGGACGGAGACTTCGTACCCGGCATCCGCCGCGAGCCCGTCGAGCAGTTCCCAGTCGCTCATCCCGGCCTGCGAGATGTGCTCGAAGACGGTGGTCGTCGGCTTGATGGTGCCGTTGGTGAACCCGGCCCGTTGCGACACCTTCTGGGCGATGTCCGACGCGGTCATCTGGTGATAGCTGTTCGTAGTACGGCCTCTGAAACAGTCTGTGCGCGGGGTCGTAGCCTCTGATCACCGTGAACGATCCGCCGGTGTCGAACTCTGCTTCCAGTGCGGTGATCTCGCCGGCCATCAGCAGCACTGCGGTCTGGCTCGTGCTCGTCATCACCGAGACCCTCACCGGCGAACCGATCTTGGCTCCGGTCTTCTGCAGTACGAGGTGGTCGCCGTCGCGGAACCTTATTTCAAAGAGATCCGGCAGGCGCTGGCTGTCGTCGACGAAGACCGTGCTGAGCAGATTCACCACATCCGCCGGCAACGGCTGGCCGTTGATCTCGATCAGGCAGGTGTTCGTGATCGACATTCAGACCAGCTCCTCGGGCGCCGGCAGCACCATCACGGTCCCGATCGGCAACCGCATCGGATCGTCGACGCCGTTGTACTTCGCGATCGCCCGCCACATGGTCGGGTCCCCGTACTCCGCGTAGGCCACCGACGCGAGCGTGTCGCCGTCGATCATCCGGTGCGACCGGCGCACCGACTGTCCGCCGGAGGTCGGGTTCTGCCGCCACGGCTCGTTCGGCATCTCCTCCATCGCGACGGTGCAGAGCGCGCGGATCGGCACGCCGTCGGGGCTGAACAGCGTGTACTTCGCGCTGACGGACGTCACGAATGCCGGGAAGCTCGCGATCTTGCCCCACTGCAACACCACCAGCGGCGGCGTCGGCTTCTCCTTGCCGCGACTCTCCTCGGTCGGCACGCAGCAGCTGAACAACTGCTCCACGGCCGCCACCACGCTGCCGTCATGGTTGCCGGAGGCATCGAAGAACATCTCGACGGTGAGCTTGCACGGTTCGGCGCCGCTGAACTCCGGCGGACCGGCCGACTTCGCCTTCTTCGCCGGCTTCCGCTCCCACTTGGCCGACTTCTGGATCGTCACTTCCTTGGGGTTGAACTGGAACTGGATCGTGCCGCGGTCCGCACCCTTGCCACCGCCACTCTTCGGCGACGGGTCGAACATCTTCAGCTTCGCCTTCTCCAGCTGCGCCCGCCCACCGCCGCCCGGATCCGCGGGCTGGCCGCCACCCGCGGTGGTGGTCAACGCGATCGGGTTCGTCATCCGGCCACCTTCTTCGCGGTGAACCCGTGGTGGGCGATCTCGAGCGTCTCCAGCGCCACCTTCGGCGAGTCGAGGTTGAGGCCGGGGCCGCTCCACTTGACCGGGATCACGCCGAGCAAACCCCACTGGGCAACGGTTTTCCGCTCAGCCGTCATCGCGGTGATACTCGCGGTCTGCGGCTTCACGCCGGTCGTCATGCTGGCCAGCCAGGCCATCACCTCGGTCGTGTCTTTACAGAGCGGCCGGGTCAGCTTGATGTTCGTGTACTTGATCCTGGTCGGCAACTGCCAGATGAACCCGTTCTGGCCGCCCTCCTCACGCTGCTCCAGCACGATCTCCAGACCGAGCCCCTCACAGCTGTTGAACGTCCCGAGCCGCGCGTCGTCGATGGTCACCCCGAAGCACACGCTCACCGCCGGTTCCGGATAGCTCTGCGTCATCCCGCCACCCCCTCCATCAGTGCCATCTGTCCGTCACCCGGCCGGCCCGCTCCCGATCCAGCCACAACTCGGCCCGCAACTTCGCCGTCAACGGCTCGTACAACCGCTTGGCCAACTCCTCCACCTCAGCCGCACTAACCGCCTTGGTTGGCGCGGCCGGCGCTGCTTGTGCCGGCGCTGCTTGCACTGCCGGTACTGCGGCCGCCGGTGCAGGTGCTGCCTCCTCATCCCTCTGTACGACGTCCTCCGGACTAGCCGGTGCCTGGTAGCCCCCAACCATCTGCTGCAGCGAAACAGCCTTCACGCTCTCGCTCTCAGCCCGTTGAACGGCAGGCTCAGCATGAAAACTCTCCCCTGCCGACCACGACAACACCTGCTCCTCCACCTGCGTTGGAGCAGCCTGTACTGCGCTGGGCTGGGCGTCCGGTGCCGTCGCCTGTCGACTGCTGCTAGGCGCCCGAAGCCCCGGATGGTCATACACAACCCGCTGAACAGCCGGCGGCACACTCGCTGTATTGAAGGTCTGCTGCGCTCCCGGCACCGTCAACGGCGCAGCACTCGACAACGGCACAACAACATCCGCCACGGCCGGTACAGGCGGCGGCCACAACAACTCAGCCGCTCCTCCACCAACCCGCTGGACACTCTGCTGCCCATGCTCAACAGCCCGCTGCACCCCAACCCCCCCAGCGTGCGCAAACCGCTGCACCACTTCACCGCCGTCAGCGCTCTCCGGCGCCGCCGAGCCATCCCCGACGCTCGTCGGCACCCTGAGCTCCCCCACCAGCGGCCGCTGCGGCGCCGCCAGATCCCCTACGCCCTGACCAACTGCCTGCACACTGCCCCCCACATCAACGACCCGCTGCACCGCCGACTGATCGGCCGCCCGCTGCACCGCCGCCGGCACCCACGGTTTCACTGCCGCTCCGTCTACGCTCCGCTGCGCAGCCGAGGCACCATCTGGCAGCGCTCCCGCCTCAGACCGCGGCTCCACCGCGCGCTGCACTGCTGACTGATCCGCCGCCCTCTGCACCACAGCCTGGCGAGCAACTGACGGCCCCTCTCCGGCAGACCGCACAACCTGCCCATCACCCACCCGCTGCACCGACTGCCCGTCGCCCGCCCGCTGCACGAACTGCGCCCCGCCAGCCTCGACTCCAGCAGCCCGCTGGGCTCCGCCAGCCTCGACTCCAGCAACCCGCTGGGCCTCGCCGGCCTGTGCTTCAGCTGCACGCTGCGCCACCGGCCCAAGTTCGCTTGCCCGATTCGCCAGCAGCTCAACCTGCGCAGGTTCCTGTGCCTCGGAGCCGCGCTGGACGAGCGGACCCGCAACCTCACCATCCTGTTCGCCAACAGCACGCTGAACGTTGACCGGCAGGTGTGCTCCACCCTCAACGCTCGCCCGACCATCGACGTCGCGCTGCACCACCTGCTCGCTCCCCGCCCCCTGCCCGCTACCGGCGCCGTGCAGCGTTCCTGCGCCCGGCCTCACAACACGCTGAATCGCCGGTCCCACCTCAGCAGCACGCTGCGTCGCTGGGACAACCGGTCCTCGCACCACAGCGTCCGACGCAGCCGACCGCTGCACCACCTGCGATCCAGACTCTGACCGCTGCAGCTCGTCCGGTTCGGACTCACCCTGCGGACCACCCAGAGCAGACACGAACGGCGACTGGCCGATCGCCTCGGCCGATCCCACCAACGGCGCCTGCTCCACCGGCTCTTGCCGATGAGCAGTGTCGTCGGACGGCGAATGGGTGTGATCGTCGTGAGACTCGACCGCACGCGCGACAACCGGTAGGTCCGGCGCGGACGACGAATCCGCCGGCGCGTGCGTCTGCACGACGGGACCAGGAACGACTGGCATCGGCCGCGGCTCGATCGACGGCAGCTGCCCCGCCGAGACCACATCCGACTGAAGCTCACCGCCCGCCAACGTCATCGCTGACGGCAACGAAAAGGTCCGTGCAACCGGTGCTGCGTCCACGTCAGTCGCTCGCTGGACCGGCGCCAACCCTTCGCCCGTCCGCTGGAATGGTGCCAGCCCCTCGCCCGATCGCCGGATCGGTGCCAGCCCCTCGCCCGTCCGCTGGACCGGTGCCAGCCCTTCGCTCGTTCGCTGGACCGGTGCCAGCCCCTCGCTCGTTCGCTGAACCGGTGCAAGCTCCTCGGTGGCTCGCTGGACCGGTGCACCCGCGCCGCTTCCCGCAGTACTGAAGTTCGCCGCACTCGGCGGCAGCGTGAACTCCTGCCGCTGCTCGACCGGCGCCGGCTGCGCATAGTTGCCGATCTCACCCGAGGGCGCATCCACCGTCAGCGAATGCCCGAGCGGCGCCAGGAAGCGCGGATCCTGATGCGCCGACAACGACTCCCGAAACGAAGCAGCCGGCGCGACCGGCGTCAGATCCTCAGTCGACCGTTGCAACGGCGGCAGATCCTCCCACGCCGCCCGTACCCCAGCACCCCCGAACACACCACCCTCCGCACCCCCAGAGCCACTGCTCCACCCACCAGCCGCCCCGGAGTCACCGCCCCATCCGCCCGCCGCGCCGACCGCCCCGGAGTCGCCTGCGGATCCACCTCCGGAGCTCGTGCCGTTGCCCCCGGCAACCGATGGGGGGTTCGGGGTGGAGCGGCGGAAGGGCCAGGGCATGGGTTACCTTCCGGGGTGGGTGCGGGTGTTCAGGGTGGCGATCTCGTCGACGAAGCGGCGGCGTTCGGGGTGTTCTAGGTCGAGGATCTCCTCGCGGGACCAGTGGAAGTGGTAGGCGACGTACGCGACCTCGGAGTACAGCTGCTCGGCCGCGTACGTCACGATTCCCCCAGGCGACCACCGGCCAGGTCGATCGCGAACGCGTGCCCGCACTCGGGGCAGTTCACCCCCGCACGGGTATGTCCCTCTTGGTTCACCCGGCGATACAAGTCCTGCAGGAAGGCGAGATCCGCCGCGAACAGGTCCTCGATCACGCCGGCGTGGATGTCGGTCTGACTCCCGAGCCGGGTGACGACCCGACCGAGCAGAACGACCGTCAGGTACGCCGGGTTCTCGCGCACCCGGTCGTCCCGCAACGGCACGAGCTCGTCCCGTGCCGTCGCCAGCCGCATCACCCCGTCGCGATGCACCACGCCCGACCGAGTCGACGTACCCGCGCGGCAAGCACGAACGGAAACTCCGTCCGCAGCACGTCAGCCGACCCCGACCCGGCCGGAACCGAAGGCCGATCCCTGCCCCGAGCCGGGTCCCGCAGCCGCGGCGGTCTCCGGCACCCCGGCGGCGCTTGCGCCCGCAGTACCGGAGCCGACGCAGCGAACTGGTCGACCGTCGCGGACGTGGTGCGGCGCATCACTCCACCTCGAGCCGCTCGCAGGTGACGACCAGCTTCTCGGTCATCACCGAGGTGTCACCGGCCTTCATCGTGCCGATCTCGAGGCTCTTCGGCCACGCGTTGGTGAGCTTGTACCGCTTCAGCGGCGCACCCTCGTAGTCGTACACGATGATCGCGCCACCCTTGCGGACCGCGCCCATCTTGCCGAACTGCGAATCCTTGATCCACTTGTCGAAACTCGTGTCCGAGGAGAGTCCGCGGGTCAGCGTGATCTCCGGCGCCTTCCAGCGACCGGGCAGCTTCTTGATCACATACTTGCCGTCGGCACCGTTCTCCTTGAGTTCGATCACGTCCTGTTCCATCTTCAAGCCGCTGATCTCGGTGATGCTCTTGATCTGGATGCCGTCGAACTCCAGCCCGAAGGAGTGACCGACACCGGAGTCCATGTCCGGAAGAGCCATGACTGGTTACCTTTCTGAGGAGGAGGTGGTGGTCACTCGCTGACCAGGCTGGTGCCGCCGGAGAACTGGGACAGCCGGAAGATGACGAACTCGGCCGGCTTCACCGGCGCGACCCCGATCTCGCAGACCACCTGGCCGGCGTCGATCCCTTCGGACGGGTTGGTCTCCGCGTCGCACTTGACGAAGAACGCGTCGTCCGGCGTCTGGCCGAACAGGGCGCCGTTGCGCCATTCGTTCACCAGGAAGGCGGAGATCGTACGCCGTACGCGCGCCCACAGCGCCTCGTCGTTCGGCTCGAACACGACCCAGTTGGTGCCGCTGAGAATGGACTCTTCGAGATAGTTGAAGAGCCGCCGCACGTTCAGGTAGCGCCAGGCCGGATCGGACGACAGCGTCCGTGCGCCCCAGACCCGGTTCCCGCGCCCAGGGAAGGTCCGCAGCACGTTGATGCCGACCGGGTTGAGCAGATCGTGCTCCGCCTTGGTGATCTGTACTTCGAGGCTCGACCGCGCCCCGGATGATCTCGTTGGCGGGCGCCTTGTGGACGCCGCGGGTGTCGTCGTTGCGGCCCCAGATGCCGGCCATGTGACCGCACGGCGGCATGAACCCGAGCTGCCCGGTCGCGGGATCCGCCGTCTTGACCCACGGGTAGTAGAGCGCGCCGAACGCCGAGTCGTACCCGGCCTTGTCGACCAGCCACTCCTTCACCTGCTGGGCGTTGAGCCCGGGCGGCGAGTCGAGGATCGCGATCCGATCGCCCATCAGCTCGCAGTGCGCGAGCATCGCCAGCTGGACCGCCTGGACCGTCTCGAGGTCGATCGAACCCTGCTGGTACGCGCTCATCAGATCCGGTACGCAGAGCATGGTGATCTCGTCGACCGCCTCCAGCCCACCGAACCCGGTCCGGTCGGAGACATCGCCGACATAGTCCTCGGCGGTCAACCGCGGCGACGGTACTGCGGGCGCCGGTGGCGGGGCGGCGAGCGCGACCTCACCGTGTGCGGGCTTCTCCAGGGCGGCGCCGGTGATCTCCTCGATCTTGATCACCTTCGAGTTCGCGTTCACCACCGTGGCGACGTTCGTCTTGCCGCGCGACAGAGTCAGCCGGTCGAACTCCTCGACCTGGTTGCCGTTCTGCTTGACGACGATCTTGAACATGTCGTCGGACGGGTTCTCGCCGCCCGCGTTGGTGATCTCGACGCTCACCTCACCCGGCGGCTGCGCCGGATCGAGCGCGAGCACCCGGAACCGTCCCAGCATCGCCTGCGGCCCGGCCGGCAGCTCCTTGCGGCCACCCTTGCTGTCGCCGGAGTCGGCTCCACCACCGATCCGTACGACGTAACAGTTGCCGCCGCCGTTCAGGAAATACCCGTAGACGGCCTGCGCCAGATACGAGCCGGCCACGAAGCCGCCGAACGTATCGGTGAACGCGGTCCAGTTGCTGATCAGCGTCGCGGTGTTGAAGGGGCCGTCCTCGGCGAGCCCGACGAACGCGGCCACCGCCGTACCGACACCCTCGAGCGGGCGAGCGCCCGATTCGACTTCTTCCACATACACACCTGGTGACAGGTACGTCGGCATGCTTCCCCTCCTCGATCAGGATTTGCTCCAGCGTGCCGCCGCCACCTGCCCGCCCACGCGACCAACCGGACGCAGACAAGGGCACTCTCACTTGCCCGAAGGGGAACCACCCACAGCCAGGAGGGCAACTCGTACTACGCCCCCGCGAGCTCCTGAACCGGTAGCGAGCGAGCCGATCTCCCGGCGTCAGCAGTCGAGGTCGATCGGGCGGACGAACGGATCGATGGCAGCCGACAGGTCGTCGGCCTTGGTGGCGCGGTCCGCGGCCTCGGTGTCGTGCATCTCCTGCAGCTTGGTCGACATCTCGGTCTCCAGGCCGGCCTTTCCACAGCCCGTGATCGAGTACGCCCGCCGCGTCGTCCCGTTGTACGTCCGCAGCCTGCGCGCATGATCCTGCTCGTGCGGCCCCAGCACGTCCCTCAGGAACGTCCGCACCCGCCGCTCCTGGCACTCATTCAACCCATCCGGCACCGACGGCATCCGGATGTCCACATCCACGTGGTACGTCACCGCGATCGTCCCGGTCGCCCGCAGACACGGGTCCTCGTCCGGGCAGTCACATCCCTTGGCCCGCACGATCTTCGGCTTGCTCACGGCGCTCGTACCGCCGTCGTAGTTCCCCTTCGTCTCCCCGTGCAGACTCACATTGACCGGCCCACCGCGCAGCGCGATCGACACCGCCCGATTCCCCGCCGTCTGCTGCAGCGCGATCACCCGCTCGTACTGCGAACCGCCCGCCGCCGCGCGCACCGCAGTACCGGCGTCTTTCCGTACGCCGGACGGCAGGGACTTTCTGCCGGGCATGCACTTCTCCAGTGCACCCGCTCGAGCCCACCCCTGTCTACCGGCGTCAGCTCTCCTCTTCCTGCGCCTCTTCCTCCTCGCGCTGCACAAACGCCCCCTGCACCTCTTCTTCCTTCTCTTCCTCAGCCGGCCCGCTGAACCCGCTGCCTCGTCTTCCTCATGCCGCTGCACGTCAGCACCGTCCGCAGCCACCCGCTGCACCACCAGCACGCAGCAGCAGTCGCCGGAGCCGGCCCCGCCATCACCCTCTCGGCATTGGCCGACGCTTCCCGCTCGAACCGATCCGACGGATCACTCACCTTGATCCCACCCGGCGCCGAAGTCCCCTCCACCGGCCCACTCCGCTGCTGCACCACATGCGTCAACTCATGCGCCAACATCGTCTTCCCAGCATCCGACCCCGGGTCGTACTTGTCCCGCTGGAACACCACATTGCTCCCCACGGTGTACGCATGCGCATTAACAGCCTTGGCCGAGTCATGAGCAGCCGAGTCGTCATGCACCCGAACATCCGAGAAGTCGTGTCCCAACCGCCCTTCCATCTCCCCCCGCACCTCAGCGCTCCAACGGCCTGCCCCCCGCTAGAGATCACGTCGTGCACCGGCGACCGCTCCTCTTCCACCATCGCCGTCACCCCGCTGTTCCCCACCGCCCGCTGCAACCCGAGCATCCCCGGCCCACCCAACACATCAGTCCGCCCCTCAACAGCAGCCTTCCCCACCTGATCCGAAACCTGCTCCTCAACCCGCCCGCCCTTAGGCCGAAGAGCCTTCTCCTCAGCATCAAACCCGTGCTCGTGCATAACCTGTCCTCCCAACGATCCCAAGACTCAAAATCCCATCACCCGACTCGATCGACAACGTGTGACCACCTCCTGGCCGCTCACTGGAAGCCCGACTCGTCGCGAATCTCGCCGTTCGGCAGGAACACCCTGGTCACCTCGGACACGACGACGATGAATCGCTGCCCGGACATCGCCTGATCTTTGAACCAGAGGATGCATTGGCCACACTGCGGCAGCGTGGACACACCGATGGCCTGCGCCGAGGTGACCCGATAGACGTTCTTCTCCGCGTGGACGATGTCGGCGTAGCCGGGGACACCGGAATCGCGTGCACTGCGCTTCGGCAGCCACCGACCGGTCGCGGCGCTCTCGGCCTGACGCTGGTCCTGGGTCGCCCCCGCGTAGGAAGCGCCGTGCAGGTAGCTGGTGACGCTTCGCAAGAGCTTCTGGATCTTCTTCTCCACGTTGTCGCGGCCGCGCGTGGTCTTGAGCGTCTTCTGGTGTTTGCGCAGGCGATCGACCTCCGCCTGCGCCTCCGGAGTCATCGTGGTCATCGCCGTGACGTCGTGGTGCTCGCTGAGCTCGGTGAACATCGCCATCTTCGCGGCGATGTACGGCGTCAGCTCGGTGACCGGCGCATCGCCCTCCGGAGCCTCCCCCGCGCCCTGCCGGAAGATCCGGCCACCGCCACTGGCCCAGACGACATCCGTGCCGCCGCCCTCCTGTTTGTGACGCGCCTCGGCGGTGGCCTTCTCCTGACGGGCGGTCGCGATCGCGGTCCGTACGGCTGCCGGGTCCACTTCCGAAACGACTGCCGTACCGACCGGCTCCTCCGGACTCGCCACTGCGACGATGCTGTAGACGCCTGGCTTGCCGGGCGCCGGCTTGGTGAAGAGGTTCTGCAGGCCCTGCGGTCGCAGCTTCGCGAGAATGTCGGCGACGATCGCCTTCATCTCGTCCGGCTTCTTGAACGGAGCCTTCATTCGCTCCAGGACCTGCCGGTGTGCGAGATCCTTGACCGCCCGACTTCGCGCATTGTCGGTCTCGGTCGGCTTGCCGCGAAGCTTGCTCTTGGCCCAGTCCTTGCCCTTCTCGACCTTGCCCTTGACCCAGGCTTTGCCGGCGGCGAGTCTTGGCCTTGGCCTTGCCGCCGAGGGACTTGAGGCCCCGGATGACGGGGCCTGCCAGCTTCAGGCCGGTCTTGATGACGAAGTCGAGGGCCTTGTTGACTGGTTTCTGGAGTTTCTCGACGATCTCGCGGATCTTCTGGCCGATGCCGCCCAGGCCTATGACGCTGGCCAGGAAGCCGATGATGATCGGGACCATCTGGCCGAGGACGTCGTTGATCTTGTTGACGACGCCGCCGACGTTGCCCTTCACGATGTCGGCGACCGAGTCGATCACGGTGTTGACGAACTTGAGGATCCGGCTGCCGTTGTTGACGAAGAACATCACCACGTCGTAGATCAGCTTGCAGGCCTTGATGAACGCGGCCGCCGGGTTGAGCAACCCGATCAGCCAGGTGATGCCGGCGGTGATGATCTTGGTGATGACGAAGTCCTTCACCTGCTCGAGGATCATCTCCTTGATGTCGCCGAGCTTCTCGATCAGCATCTGCCACAGTCCCGCGATGCCTTCGCTGCGGAGCTTCTGGAAGATCTCGACGCCCTTCTCCATCGCCGCCATCGCCGGCTCGCCGATGTTCTTCACCAGCCGGTTGCGGATGTTCGCCCAGGTCAGCCCGAACAGCGACAGCAGCAACTGCAGGATGCCCTTCATGTCGAACTTGTCGGGCAGTTGCACGCCACCTTCGGCCAGCGCACCGAACAGCCAGCTCATCAGGCCCTTGCGCAGGTGATCGAGGATGTTGTCCTTGAACTTGAGGATGCCGCCCTTGACCCCGTCGATCAGGTTGGACAGGAAGCCGACCGGGTTCTTGACGATGTCGCCGACCACGCCGGCCACCCGGGCGAGCACGTTCTTCAGCATCCCGACCAGCTCGCGGATGGTGTTGATGACGGCCTTGATCGCGCCGATCGCCTTGTCGACCAGGCCCTTGTTCTCGGCCTGCAGTTCCTCGATCCGGTCGTCCAGGCCCTTGCGCGCCTCGCTGTACTTCGTCGCCAGCGTGTCGACCAGCGCGTCCTGCTTGGAGTCGACCTCGCCCTCCAGGTCCGCGAACTTCTCGCCGATCTCCTTCGATGCCTCGGAGCCGACCTTCTGCAGGTCCTTGGGCAAGCTCTTCACGTACGCCGCGATCTCGTTCCGGCCGGTCGCGATCCGGGTCTTCGCCCTGGTCAGCTCGCCGCCGACGATGTCCGCGACCTTGGAGATCACCACGTTCATCTGCTGCAGGTACAGCTCCCGGCCGGCCTCGTAGAACTCGTTCACCTTGTCCGGCATCCCGACCAGCTTGTCCTTGGCCCAGCGCAGTCCACCGAGCCAGCCGCCGTACCGGTCTTCCTTGTACGCCGACATCTTGGCCGCCACGTAGTTCTCGAACGTGGCCCGCGCCTTCTTCTCCCCGGTCTCGAACTCGGCGTCCACCTGCGGGTCGATGCCGTCCAGGATCGCCTTCACGTCGGTCTCGGCGGCGGTGAAGATGCCCTGGATCTTGGTGGTGACCTCGGCGCGTTTCGCCTCGTCCTTCGACTTCGTCTTGCCCTTGTCGGCGACGAGTTTCGCGAGCGCCGCCGCCTTGGAGCCCTGGAGTCCGGCGACGCCGGTCTTGGTCTCGGCGGCCGCCTCGGTCTTGTTCTGCTGGATGACCTGCTGCTCCTGGGCGCGGAACGCGGCCGGTGCGGTGTCGGCATGCGCGGCGGCGGTCTGCTTGTCGGCGAGCGCGCCCTGGAACTGCGGCTCGTTCGACTGCGCCAGCTGCTGATCCGTCACCTCGGCTTCGGCCATCTCCTGGTTGGCCTCGTGTTTGCCGGCCTCCAGGTTGGTCTGCTCGGGCGGCGCCACCTTCGGCGCGGCGCCGGCCGCCGGGATCACCGCGGGCTGCCCCGGATCCTCGGTCTCCATCGGCGTCACCGGCTTCGCGACGCCCTTCGACGTGTCCGGTGGCGCCGCGGTCGCGGTCTCGATGTCCTTGGCCTGGCCCTCCTTGCCCTGGCCGACCATGCCCTTGATCTCGCCCTTGACCTCACCGGCCTTGCCGGACTCCTTGTACTCGTCGGCTTCCTTGAGCGTCTTCGGCGACTTGGCCTCGATCGCGGTCTTCACCGCAGCGATGAACGCCTTCTTGTCGAACGTCCCGGCCTGCTGCGCATCCATCGTGTCGGCCTTGGCAGCCTTGGCCTGCCCACTCAGGTCGTCGGTCGGCGCCAGCGCAGCGTCCTGCGCCTCCTTGGCCTTCGACGCGGCCGGCGGATGCGCCCGCTTGGCCTTCGCGAACCCCTTCACATTCCCGGTCACACCGGTGAACGCAGGATCCTGTTCCGGCCGTACGCCGGTAGGCGGCGCCGGCGGCTCCAGCAACTGCGCCCCCGACAACGGCGCCATCTCAGCAGCTCCCCCACCGCCACCTGCACCCCCAGCCGCACCACCACCGCCGCCCCCAGAAGCCTTGGCCCCACCCTTGCCGCCACCCGCCTTGACCGGCTTCGCACCAGCCTTCCCCAACGGGCTGACAGCCGGTACGGGCTTCGTCGGCGGCACCGGCTTCTTCGGCGCGACCGACCCCGGCCCGAACCCGGTCGTCGTCACCGCCAACGCCGAGGCAGGCGGCTTAGGCCCTTCAAGATCAACCGGTATGCCGGCCGCCTTCGCCGCCTTCAGCCCCTTCTCCACCGTGTCGATCGCCGGTTCGTCATGGCGGATCTCTACCAGCGCAGCGTCGATCTCACCGGCAGCATCCCCACCAGGCGACTTGAGCTTCGCGGCCAGCAACGCGTTGACTGCTGCATTGCCGGCTTTCCGCTGCAGCGCCAGCAACCCCGGTGGAACGCGCGGCCGATCGGCCGTGGCCCGCCGCTTACCTTCGGCAAGGGCGTCGTTGACCTCGGCCTTCACAGAGGGACCCGTCGGGCGCGCGGCGGCCATCTCCCGAGCGTGCGCCGCCCGCGTACGCCGTACCGACAACAGACAGGCACTTCCGCGGGCAACCAACTCTGCCCGAAGGGGCACTAGAGCATCGAGTAGTACCGGCCGAACTCGCGTTCCAGCACCAGCCGGCCCAGCTTCCGGTATTCCTGCCCGACGGCCGCGATCACGTCAGCCATCGATACCGGCTGTCCCGATTCCGCGGCCAGATAGGCGGCGCTCACCGAGGCCGACCGAATGTTGCCTCCGGCAAGTTCGAAGGCCTCGGCGCAGAACTCCAGTTCCAGGTCGTCGCCGAGTGGCAATGGCGGCGCCAGGCACTGCTGCCACAACCGGAGCCGCAGATCCGGCGTCGGCGCGGGGAAATCGATGATCGCGTCGAGCCGCCGGGTGAACGCATCGTCGATGTTCGCCCGCAGGTTCGTCGCGAGAATCGCCAACCCGTCGAAGCTTTCCAGCCGCTGCAGCAGATAAGCGCTCTCGATATTCGCGTACCGGTCATGCGCATCGCGAACATCGCTCCGCTTACCGAAGATCGCATCCGCCTCGTCGAAGAACAGCACGGCGTTCACCCCGCCGGCCTCACTGAAGATCCGCTCCAGATTCTTCTCGGTCTCCCCGACGTACTTGTCCACGACAGTCGCCAGATTCACCGTGTACAGATCAAGCCCGAGCTCAGTAGCGATCACCTCGGCCGACATCGTCTTACCAGTCCCCGAATCCCCCGCAAACAAGGCCGTCACGCCCCGCCCACGACCCCCACCACGCCGCATCCGCCAGTCCGTCAACACGGTGTCGCGATGCCGCGCCCGAGCCGCCAGCCCCTGCAACGCACGCCGTACGGCCGGCGCCAGCACCAGATCGTCCCACCCGACCTCAGGTTCGATCCGCCGAGCGAGCCGTTCGAGGCCGGCAGCATTCTGAGCCCGTACTCCGCGGCGCAGGTCGTCTGCGGTGATCGCAGTGCCCGCCAGCAGCGCCGATGCGGCAGCCGTCTTGAACACGTTCCGCACTTGCCCCGGCCCTAACGCCAGATGAGCCGCCACAACCTCCGGATCGAGGTCCGCCGGAAGATGCTCCCGCCACAACGAGATCCGGTCCTGCGCACCGAGGACCGGCGCATCCACCGTCAGCGGAGTCTCCGGACTCCACCTCGGATCCCACGTCGTAGTACCGACGAATAGCACCGGCACTTCCCATCGGCTCAGCCTGTGCAGAGATTCCAGCGATACCTCTGCCAACGCCTCGACCGGACCGACCACCAAGCCCGCATCCTGCAACAACGCCTCCCGGCCGGCGACGACAGCCAGGCCGAGCGGATCGGCATCGCGCGCCAGCAAGCGAAGATCGAGAGCGACCACACCCCGCCCAGCAGCCGCCAAGGCCGCCGCCGCGATGGACTGCCCGGTGCCGGCCTCGTGTTCCCGCAGATGAATCAGCCGTACGCCGGCTGCCAGGCTGCGCCCGAGATCCGCGCTCGCATCAGTCTTGTACGCCGTCAGCTCCTCGAGCATCGGGACCAATCGATGATCAGGCAGGTCGTCCCCGAGCAGGTGAGCGGCCACCCGATCCGGCACCCGGATCGCTCGCGTCAGGAACGGCCGCTCCGGGTCCTCGACAATCAGCAGGCCCCGATCCACCAACGGTCCGCTCGCCATCAGCCGCCCGCGGGCGACCGCCGACATCGACGAGGCGCCGGCGAGTTCCAACGCGAGGCCGACGCTCGGCCGCCGCCGGGTCACATCGTCGTTGAGATAGCCGTAGAGCCGTTCGAACCGGCTGTCCAGATCGGGCAGCAGCGCGATCACCAGCAGTTCGGTATCCAGGGCCGACAGCCCCGCGACGTCGGCCAACCGCCGCAACCTGATGATGTTGCCCTCAGCAACAGCCGCAAAGGACTCCTCCAGCGCCGCGGCAGCCGCCTCATCAACGACCGCCGCATGCGCCTGGCCGCTGAGCAACCGATCGACGAGCTCGTCGTTGACGTACAGACCCCGGAACGGGTCGTCCATCGCGGGATCATCGGCCCGGCGCTGCGCGACGAGCGCCCGGATCCGGTCCTCGACCAGCCCCAGGCGCGCCAGGAGATACTCCAGCCCACTCACCGGGCCCTCTTGCGGGCCTGGCGGGGGTTGGGACGCTGCGGAGTACGGCCGGCCTCTTCACGTGGCGGCCAACCGTCCGTGCCACCCATCGAAACGCGCGGCGGCTGATCCACCAAGGTCGCTGCCTCGTAGACGCGACCGGTCGGCGTCGGAGCACACACCACCAGATCCAGGGACGGCTTGAGCTCACCACCAAGCGCAGACCAGACATCCGCAAAGGAGCGGTCCTCGGGCGGCGGCAGAGCGATCGAGACCGGCACAGACAGCCCCAGCTCAGCTAGCGGCCCGGTGAGCAGATCAGTGGGCAACGCGTCGTGCCGCAGGAAGCAGGAGAGCAGCCCGGACAGCAGCCGGTGCTCATCCTCAGGCCGCTGGGTCCAAGCCGTCACTAGATAGGACAGCTTGAAGTAGCGCGGTGGCAGGTGCCGAGCGGTGATCCGCTGCTCCTCGTCGTACTCGTTCAGCAGACCGCGCTCGCGGCGGCGCAGGTCCTCGCGGATGTCATAGAGGTAGACGTCGATCGTGGGCGCGTTGCGCCGGCTGGACCAGTCCTTGGTCGGGGCGTCGAACACCACTTCGACATCCCGCGCGCCGGTCGCTTCGCGCTGGATCAGGGCCTGCAGCGCCGAGTCCACCTCTTGGATCACACCCACGAGTGTTCTGCCCCGGCCGGGCTCGCCTGGAGCGGGCAGGGGTCGAGCCCGGGGCACGGTCGGCTGCCCGATCGGGCAGACCCGGTTGCACCGGCAGGCAGGCGACGAGGCCTGCCGGAGGTACGCAGTACGGGCTTAGCCTGTCAGCGACGCCGGTGATCGCGCTGTGCGACAGAGGAGGGGGAGGCCGCGTGACGGACCCTGTAGTGCGGCTGGAGACGACGCAGCTGAGCGTCGAGCCCGGCGGCCAGGCCCGGGCGGAGATCACCGTGCTCAACCCGGGCACGATCGTCGAGAGCTACGCCCTGGACGTCGTGGGCGAGCAGCCGATCCCCTGGGCCCAGGTGACGCCCGCTGTGCTGTCCGTCTATCCACAACAGCAGGAGACCGCGACCGTCATCTTCACTCCGCCCACAGGTCCGACCGGGCCGGCCGGCACAGTAGCTTTCGGGATCCGCGCGAAGTCGCAGGTCGACCCGTCGAGCAGCGCGGTGGTCGAGGGCCAACTGGAGATCGGCCAGGTCTTCGGGCTGCAGGCCAAGCTCACGCCGGTCACCTCGTCCGGCCGCTGGCGCGGGCTGCACACGATCCAGTTCAGCAACTGGGGCAACGCACCCGCCCGGTTGCGGATCGTCGCTTCCGATCCCGACCAGGCACTCGGCTTCCTGATCCGCCCCGACGTCGTCGACGTACCGCTCGGCTCCACCGTGACCGCACGGATCAAGGCCCGCACGCGCAAGCCCGTACTCCGCGGCTCGGCGTCCCGCCTGCCGTTCAAGGTGGTCGGCGAGCCCGATCCCCCGCGCCCGTTCGGAGTACCGGAGCCTGCTGGTGCCGACCCGTCGCGGCCGGTTGTCGACGGCGCCTTCACCCAGAAGCCGATCCTGACCCGCGGCGTCATCACCGCCGCCACGGTCGTCGGAGCCGCGCTGATCGGCGTACTGGCGTTCGCGCTGACCCGAGGCGGTGGTGCTGCGGCGACGCCGACCGGAGACGGTACGACGTTGCCCGCCAAGCCGGCGCTGACGGCGGCTGCGGCCGGTCCCGGCACGATCGCGCTCACCTGGCCGCAGGTGCCGAACATCGACTCGTATGCGCTCCACTATGTCGACCAGGCCGGGCACATCAACAAGTCCGAACGCGGTGTCGATGTGAAGCAGACCGCGAAGAACGTGACCGGGCTCAACCCCAGCACGAAGTACTGCTTCATGCTGAGCGCGGTCAACGGGAAGCTCGAAGGTCCGCTGTCGGCCGCGGCTTGTGCGACGACAGCCCCGGCACCACCACCATCCAGTACGCCGTCCGGCGCGCCCTCCAGTGCACCGACCAGCGCGCCATCGGGAGGCACCAGTTCGGCACCGCCCTCCTCCGGTACGACGCAGTCCGGGCCGCCGCCGGTCGTTGTCGGACCCGACACCCCGGCCTTTACGCCGGGCGATGCGATCGCCGCCATCGAGATCTACCCCGGCGCGACCGGCATCGCCGAGCAGACGGCCAAGGACCTGGTTGCTCAGTTGAAGAGCGGCGGCGTCGAGGCGAAGGTGCTGCACGCTGCTGGTCAGTACCCAGGCATGGTCAAGGCCGATCGGAAGACACCGATGGCTGACGACTGGGCGGTCTATGTCGGTCCGTCGGCCGCACCAGATCAAGCAGCGGCCGTCTGCAAGTCCGCAAAGGTGCAGGCGATTCACAGCTCACCATGCATCACCTACCAGCCTGCTGTGGCGCCCCGCTAGTGAGGGCGCGAAAGCACGGCGATGCTGGTCATTGCTGTGAGGTTCTCGGCAGCATCAGGCCGCGCTGGGTAGGTAGCGCCGACCGCGATCTGCAGCTGCTTGACCGGTACGCCAGTGTCGAGCTTGAGCTGCTGGAGATCGCTGCTGTCCTTGAGCTGCAGCTCGCTACAGCGCCCCTCGTACATGACGAGCAGCACGCTCGGCCGGAACTGCAGTGGACGCTTGGCGTTGGCAGCAGGGAGCCCGGCGCGGATGTCCAACCGCCGCACGCGGACGGGATCCTTGAAGGACAAGGTGATCATGCCCTTGGCCGCTTGCTTCCCACTGCAGCCGTCGAGTTGAGCGAAGTCGGCTGGATTCCACGCGGTCGCCCAAGCATCGTCGAGAGGTGCACTGCCGAGCGCCGTCGACGTCGTAGTCGGTGGCAACGGACTGGGCTGGGACTCCTGCGAACACGACTGGATCGACGGCGACCAGGGTGCCGCGTACGTCGTACAGGCGATCTTTGGCCCAGCTCACGGGGTTCTTGCCGACTACGGACAACACCACGAGAACAGCGGCGAGCCCGCCGACGCCGACGATCACCCGGCGCCAGCGGTAGAACGGCGGCAGGCTACGGCGATACTCGCGGCGTGCACGGCGGTCCTTGGGGTCCCAGAGTCGTTGCCACCAGCTCTGTGTCGACACAGCGGTCAGCGCTTGGGTCGTCGGCAGACTGGGGCGCAACGCCTTGCCACACTTGCTGCAGAACCTGAGCGTCGCCGCATTCGGCACGCCACACTGCGGACACGCGACCTCGCCCGGCTTGGGTCGCCCCGACACGTCCTCGTACTGCGGCACGACGGCCGGCGCTGTCTGGCGCGGCGTTTCGCCCGTAGGCGTTGGGGTTTGGGCCGGACCTGGATGCTGAACCGCCACCGAGCTCGGCTCGCGCTGCTCCGCAGTCGCCTGGTCCCAGCCGAGATACACCCCGCAGTACAGACAGAACGCCGACCCAGCCGGGTTGCGCTCCCCGCACGCGGTGCAGACGTCCTCGATCATCGCCACCTCCCCCTCGAAGGTGATTATGGCACTAGCCTTTGGTATAGAAGGGTGAAACTGAGGGACGCCGGGGGGATCGGCAACCGATGATCAACTGCGACAACTGCGGCCGCGCGAACGACGCCAACGCCGTCTTCTGCACGTCCTGCAACCACTACCTGGCCTGGTCCGCCGACAAGCCCAGCAAACCCCTCCCCGAGCCGGACCCGGAACCAACGCTCCCCGACCCGGAGCCCGAGCCGACGCTGCCCGAGCCGGAGCCGCTCGCCCCCGACCCCATCCCCCGCGACCCCGCTCCCGCGATCCCACCCCCAGAACCCCTCGCCCCAGACCCGATCCCACGCACAACCGAGCCCGCTCGGCCCGCCCCACCAACCTCAGCTCCACCGCAGCCTGCCTCCCCCGCGCCCACCTCGCCTTCACCCCAACCCGCCAGCCCCGCGCCAACCTCGCCTTCACCCCAACCCGCCAGCCCCGCGCCAACGTCGCCTTCGCCTCAGCCCGCCGCGCCTTCACCCCGCCACCCCGGCACCGGGGCGACCTCCCGCTCACACCAGCCCACCGCGCCTGCGCCCACCTCGCGCTCACCCCAGCCCGCCGCTCCCGCACCCATCGCGCCTTCCGCCACGCGGCCGCCGGCGAGTGTTAGCCAGCTGATCGATGCGATCGACCAAGGGCGGACACTCACCAAAGAGCGGCAGCGACCGGACCTGGCTGCGAAGTTGGACAGCGCTAAGGCCAAGCTGGACTCCAGGACTGTGACTGCGGTCGTGGTGGGTGAGTTCAAGCGTGGGAAGAGCACGCTGGTGAATGCGTTGCTGCAGACGGCTGTCTGCCCGGTCGATGCCGACATCGTGACCGCGGTGCCGACGCTGGTCCGGTACGGCGAGCAGGCCGGGCTTACGGCGTACCGGCAAACCACCCCAGGCGAAACCCCAGTCGGCTACCCAGCACCGCTCAACCAGATCGCGCAGCTTGTCTCCGAGTCCCCGGACGCCAGTGAACAAGGCCGTCTGCAGTCGGTGACCGTCGAGGTCCCCCACCGCATGCTCCGCTCCGGCCTCAGCCTGCTGGACACCCCAGGAGTAGGCGGCCTCGACTCCGTACACGGCCAGCTGACCCTGGCAGCTCTAGCCCAAGCCAACGCCATCCTGTTCGTCACCGACGCAGCCCAAGAACTCACAGCACCAGAGCTCGAGTTCCTCAAGACAGCCATCGCCCGCTGCCCAGCAGCAGCCCTTGTGATCACCAAGACCGACCTCTACGGCCACTGGCGTCGCATAGTCGAGTTGAACCGCGGTCACCTAGCCACAGCCGGTCTAGACCTACCGGTCCTCCCGGTCTCGTCCTTCCTCCGCCTACGCGCCGCCCAACGCCCAGAGCTCAACCAGGAGTCGGGTTTCGCGCCACTGGTCGAGTTCCTCGCCACAGCAGTCGTAGTACCGGGTACTACGCGCGCAGCGGCGAGCATCGCGCAGGAGGTCGACTTCGTCGCGACCCAGCTCGCGCAGGAGTCGGACGCGGAGCGCGTAGTACTCAGCAAGCCACAGAGCCGTCCAGAGGTACTCACCAAACTGGCGAAAGTTCGCGACCAGGCAGCAGGACTCACAGCAGCCAGCGCGACTTGGCAGCAGACCCTCTCTGACGGCATCGCGGATCTCGTCGCCGATGTCGAGCACGATCTGCAGAGCCGCCTGCGTGCGGTGATGCGCGATGTCGAGGCGATCATCGAACAGGGCGATCCGAACGAGACCTGGACCGACACCGAGGTCTGGTTGCGCCGCCAGGTCGCCGTCGTCGGCGTCGCGAACCGCGACCTGCTGATCGAACGGGCCCGCGGGCTGGGCGAACGGGTCGCCGAGGCGTTCGACCTGGAGGCCGGGACGGAGGTCGAGGTCGAACTCTCCCAGTTCAGCGCGGATCTCGATCAGCTCGAACTGGCCTCGGTCGCGAGTCTGTCGATGCCCGGCGGCCGGCTGCAGTCGCTGATGATGGCCGGCCGGACCGGCATCTTCATCCCGATGATCGCCTTCAGCCTCGGTTCGCTGATCATGCCGCCGCTCGCGGTCGCCGGGATCGCGGCAACGCTCGGCGCGGGCATCGGCGGCAAGCTGCTGAAGGACGAGCGCAAACGGCAGCGCACGTACCGGCAGCAGCAGGCGAAGGCCGCCGTACGCCGGTACATCGACGAGGTGGCGTTCGTGATGAACAAGGACACCCGCGACAGCCTCCGCAAGACCCAGCGCCAGCTCCGCGACGACTTCCAGGAACGCGCCGGCCTGATCCACCGCTCCGCCGCCGCCGCCCTGACCGCCGCCGACCGCACCGCGAAACTCGCCCCCGCCGAGCAGACCGCGAGAGCCGCCCAACTGGCCGCCGAAGGCGACCGCCTGAGGTCGATGCGCTCGGGCCTTCGCGAGGTCGCCCTAGCAGGCGCAGCGCCGGCGGGCGCAGCATCGCCGGGCGGATCGTCCGGGGCCGGGAGCGGGCGCACCAGGCGGCGGCGGACGACCCGCTGCCGGACACTACGGAGGTGCGCAGCGATGAGCGACGAACTCTCCGCGGCGATCCTGGACGTCATCGACCGGGCCCAGCAGGCAGCCGGGACTGACAGTCAACGCGAGCAGCTCGACGAGATTCGTGCGCGGTTGACCGGCCCGCTTCGGCTCGCGATCGCCGGCAAGGTGAAGGCCGGCAAGTCGACCCTGCTGAACGCCTTGCTGGGTGAGGAACTGGCACCGACCGACGCGGGCGAGTGCACCCAGATCGTCACCTGGTACGCGCTCGACGACCGTCCGCACGCGACCCTCTTCCCCCTCGACGGCGATCCGCGCGAACGCCCGTACGACCGCGACGGCGGCGCCCTCCAAGTCGACCTGGGCGGACTGAAACCGGCCGACGTCGACCACCTCGAGATCGGCTGGCCGACCAGCCGGCTGCGCGAACTGACCATCCTCGACACCCCCGGCATCGCCTCGATCTCCGCCGACGTCTCCGCGCGAACCCAACGCGTACTCGCCGCCGACGACGGCCGCGTCCCGGTCGCGGACGCGATCCTCTACCTGCTGAGGCACACGCACTCCAGCGACATCCGCTTCCTCGAGTCGTTCCACGACGACGAACTCGCGCACGGTACGCCGATGAACGCGATCGGCGTCCTCTCTCGCGCGGACGAGATCGGCTCCTGCCGGCTCGACTCGATGGAAGTCGCCGAGCGGGTCGCCAAACGCTACGAGGCCGAGCCGCGACTGCATCGGCTGTGCCCGGTGATCGTGCCCGTCAACGGACTCCTCGGTCACACCGCGACCACGCTTCGCGAAGCGGAGTACGCGATGCTCGCCGCGATCGCCGCGGCGCCCGTCGACGAAGTCACCGAGTTGCTGCTCACCGCCGACCGCTTCGCCACGACCCCGAGCGGCCTCCCGGTCACCGAGCTCGAACGCGAACACCTGCTGGGACGACTAGGCCTGTACGGCGTACGCCTCAGTGTCGAGCTGATCCGCAGCGGCGCCGCCTCGACCTCGTCCGAGCTCAGCACCGAACTGAGCGAGCGCAGTGGACTCAACCGGCTCCGGGCGATCCTGGTCCGGCAGTTCGAGGCGCGCAGCCGCGTACTCAAGGCATACTCCGCCGTCGCCGCCCTCGCCGACCTCCTCCGCTCCGGCAACTTCGAACCCGCGCTCCAATCGCGCGTCGAGGAGATCAGCGCCGGCGCCCACGAGTTCCAGGAGATCCGCCTGCTCTCGGATCTCCGCTCAGGAGGCGTCACCCTGAAACCCGACCGAGCCGAGCAGCTAGACCGCCTACTAGGCGGCTCCGGCCACGCCCCCACCGCCCGCCTAGGCCTCCCCGACGACGCCGCCCACAGACGCCGTACGAGACGCAGCCCTCACTGCTCTCTCTTCCTGGCAAGCCTTCGCCACCCACCCCCTAACCAGCCGCCCAGCCCAGCTGGCCGCCCGAGTAGCCACCCGAACCCTAGAAGGCCTACTCGCCGGCTAGCTCCCGCAAGAGGCGGCGTCGCACCCACCCCAACTCGAATCGCACGAGGCGGAGGCACACGCACCCGACCCATCGCGGGTGTGCCGTATCGCGAACCAGCAGCGACCCTCGCCCACCAGAACCACGAGGCGGCGTCGCACTCACCCAGACTCGGGTCGCACGCGTCACGTCCTGTGGAGTGGTGTACGACGGTTGCGCCGACCGCTGCTAGCCAGCGGCTCTCCGGCACACCTACCGGCTCGACTCGCCGACCCCGGTGGGACTTACCTGCTCGACTCGCCGGCCCCATCCGACTCCCCGGATCGACTCACCGCTTCTGCGGCAACGAACCGGCGAGTCGCGCCGGTAGGTCGAGCGATCACGGCGAGTCGCACCGGTAAGTCGAGCGGGGTCCGGTCGGTCGTGCCGGTAAGTCGAGCTATCGCGGTGGGGGAAAGGGACGGGGTCGGAAAGAGAGGCGGGCCCGGTGGTCCTGAGCTTGTCGCCGAGCAGTGTCCTCGTCGTACACCATTCCGGTGGACGCGACCGGTCGCACGAGGCGGCGTCCCGCCCACCCGGACCATCGCAAACCTGAAGCAGCTCGACCAACCTGGACTCCGCGGAGGCTCGGAGACCCTCTCGAGCGTGGAGCTGTCCCGACCGGCAGGAGCAATTGGCGGCGGAGCATGCAGTTCGCGCTCAGCCGGGGTCTGACTAGGCGCGTTTCGGACGGAATCTCCTGTCCATCGGGACAAGTGAGTCCGTGATGAGGGGGTGTGGAGCGGTTGTAGAAGCTCTGTGGAGGGGGGTTTGGGACGGTGAGGGCCTTGTCTTGGGAGGGGTTCCGATGAGTGTGCCGATCTTGACCTACGTCCACGGAAGTGACCCGATCTCGCGGGCGGGGGTGATCAGTCAGCTTCGGGCGCGACCGGAGATTCGCCTCGTCAACGAGATGGAGGTGGACGAGGCCGCCGTCGCGCTCGTCGTCACCGACGTACTCGACGAGGAGACAGCTCGGGCGATGCGTGCCCTCAGGCGGGGCGACACCCCGCGGCTGCTGCTCGTCGCAACTGTGCTGGACGAGGCGGCGCTCGTGGTGGCCGCGGAGATCGGCGTCGGCGGGTTGCTACGCCGAATCGACGCAACCCCCGAGGCGCTGGTCCGGACGATCACCCGGGTCGCGACCGGCGACGGTGAGATCCCGCCCGACCTGCTCGGCCGCCTGATGGAACAGCTCGGCCGGCTGCAACGCCAGGTGCTCGCGCCGCGCGGTCTGACATTCACCGGTCTCAGCCCGCGCGAGGTCGACGTACTGCGTCTGGTCGCTGACGGACTCGACACCGGCGAGATCGCCGACACCCTCAACTACAGCGAACGCACCGTGAAGAACGTCCTCCACGAACTCACCACGCGCCTCCAACTCCGCAACCGCTCCCACGCAGTCGCGTACGCCGTCCGCGAAGGCCTGATCTAGCCGATCGGCTCTACGGCGTTGGGTCGGTGGCTAGGCGGGCGTGGAGGTGGGAGTCGTGGCGGCGGCCGGTCGCTTCTACGTAGTAGTCGCGCATGGTTCCTTCGAGGAGGAAACCTGCGGCAGTGGCGACTCGGCAGGAGCCTTCGTTGATCAAGGCGTGGTCTAGGGACAGGCGGTGTAAGCCCAAGCCGTCTGGGGCGAAGGCCCAGGCAGCAGCGGCGTTCAGAGTGCGGGCAGCGACCCGGCGACCGCGGGCGGCGGGGCTGACCCAGTAGGCGCAGACTGCCTGGTCGGGGATGCGGTTGACGTCCCGGAGAGTGACCGAGCCCAGCAGCTGATCCGAGACCGCGTCGGCGACTGCGAAGACCGCGTTGCCGCGTGACCAGCTGTCGATCCGGGTTTCGAGCCATTTGGCGGCGCGCTGGGGAGCCGGGGTTCGGAGTACCGCCGTACCGGCTGTCCAGCGGAGGATTCCGGGATCCTCCAGCGCGACCGCCACGGCCGGTTCGTCGCCGGCCGTGAACGGACGCAGTACCAGCTCGTCGACCACGAGCCGACGAGCTTCGAGCGCGGACACCTACTGCTTGTGGGGCTCGTTGACGTGCATCATCGGCGCCAGGTGCGCGTGCGTGCCGAGCTGCTGTACGCCGGTGACGAGTCCGCCGGCCAGATCACCGGTGGCGAACGAGGTCTGCATCGCGAGTGCGGCCAGGCCGGCCTCGGTGTCGGTCAGCTGACGCCGGGCCTGCGCACCGGTGACGATCTCCAGCCGACGGCCGGCCGGGTCGACGTACACGAGGATGCTGTGGTCCGGGTCCGGCAGCTCGTTCAGCAACTCGAGCGCGAACGGCCGGGTCTCGGAGTCGGCGCCACCGACGTACACGGAGAAGTGCAGGCCGGAGGCCGCTTCCGCGTTCCGGACGGCGCGCTCGATGTCGTAGAGCTGGTCCGGGGTGAATGCGTCACCAGCTGGCACTTGCGCCTCCGGTCGTCCGGGCGACACCGGTGGCGGTGGTCGCGGGAGTGTTGCCGGCCGGCAACTCGGGCAGGTTGGCCGGGTTCGGCTTCTGCGGCTCGGGGCCGCCGATCCAGACCGGCGGAGCCCACCAGGACAGGCCCGGACGGTAGCGCGGACCACTCGCGATCGAGGACGCGAACACGAGCAGCGCCACCACCGCGATGACCAGCGCGGGGATGCCGACGAACACCAGCAAGGTGTGGCCGGAGAGCAATGGAGTCACGACCAGAAGACTAGCCCCCACGGCACTGTGCCTGTCCCAAGACCCCAGGACAGGCACAGTGTCTGTTCCGTACTACGCCCTGCCGGGCTCAGCAGCCACAGCAGCTGTTCTCCTCTACCATCTGCTTTTCTGCTTGCCGGGGCTCAGCAACCGCCGCAGTTGTAGTAGGTGATGTCCCAGTGACTACCTTCGTCGGCGTAGATGTTGCCCGACGCGGCCTGCCACTGCGCATAGCCGTCAGCTCGGTTCGCGATCCGGGTGAAGTTGTTGTGGATGTAGTTCCCGACGCAGGTGTACTTGCTGATGTCGACCTTGTACCCGTTGTAGTGGCTGTAGGTCCCCGAGGCATGGCCGACCTCGGTACCGCCGGTGATGTTGATCGAGCAGCCGCTGGCCTGCTTCAGCGTGCGTACGCCGTACGCCGTACTCTGGTTGATCTGCTCGAACGAGGTGCACGTCGAGTTCGACCGGGTCGTGCACCCTCCCGAGGAGGACCAGGTGATGCCGGCGGCGCGGAAGATCGACTCTGCCTGAGCCTGGGTCAACTTGGTAACGGCCGACGCCTGCTCGATCGCGATCACGCCGGGCAGCAGCCCGACGATCAGCGCGACGACGGGCACGACGACGCGGCGGAGGACAGATTTCATGGGCGGCACTCCTTGAAACTTGGGGCGGAAGGTTTCAAGGAATGCCTTGCCCAGGAAAATTACTAACCAAACCCGGACTCGGGGGTCCGTAAGCCGAACATCAGGTGCGCCGCGCCGTGAAGGTGACGTCCGAGCACTGATAGAAGGCGTTCGCCGTGTCGGCGATGGTCCAGACCGCCAGGATCATGTGCCGGCCGGTCCGGGTCGGCAGCCGGCCCGAGTGCGATACCTCCGTCCCCGGCCGGGCACCGTTGAACGGCACGGTGAGGAACGGCGCGAGCTCGAGCTGGGCCCGGGTCAGAGGTTGATTCGGGTTCCAGTTCGCCTTGGTGACGTAGTACTTGAAGTCGGTAGTGGAGTGGGCGGCAGTCAGATGCCACCGGAAGGTGTAGGTCGCACCAGAGGTCAGCGCCGTGGTCGGCCAGGCACCGTTGCGCTGACTGTCCAACTGGGCGAACTGGGACAAGCCCGCGGAGCAGAGCTTGCCATCAGCCGGTCCAGCAGCGGGGAAACCCTTGGGTCCCTCGGTGCTCTGCGGCTCGTACTGGATCTGACCACAGTTCTGGACGACCCGGTCCGCGCAGAATTTGGCGCGGCTGGTCGGCGAGGTGGTGTAGCCATGGCCGTAGGCGAGCGGGATCGACGTGCTGACTGTCAGCGCCAGGGCGCCGACAGCGATTCCGGCCATGCTGAGTTTGCGTGTTCGCTTCATGCGGACACTCCTTCTTCTTCCCGTGATGCGTGGGGGCGGCAGGAATGGAAGGAAGGCGCCTTCGGTGGGCAATAGATAACAACCGTTCGAATCTATTGTCAACGGCTCGAGGCCAGTTTTTCTGACTTTCCGTGATCCCAGCGGCACGGACCGCGACGGCCACGATGGGTGACCACGCTCACCGGCGACTCCGGCGGGTGCACCACATCTGGTCTATGCCGCAGCTCGGCCGAATGATGGTAGCGAGCTGTTCAAATACCGTCGGAAATAACAAACTGAACAATTCTCTACAATGTATTTCGTTCACAGTTAATAGCACCGGGGAAACTGACGAAATATTACCGCAGGACGTCGTCACAAAACCGGCCCCACCCGGTTACGATGCGTGATCGCGCTGGTCAGGGCCGCTTCAACGAGCCCGGTGGAGGCCCTGGAAAAACCAGGTGAACAAGGGGTGGCATCCCTGATATGGCCGCTCATCGGTGCAATCCAAACGCCCGAATGATCACCTTCAGGGTGTTGCCAACGCAACTTCAGGACAGTCGAAAACTGGTGACATCGCCCCCGGCGAAAGGCAGGGTCAAGGCATCGAGAAAACCACGACCAAGCTGGGGGAAACACCATGAAGAATGTCATCACCACCGCCCGAATTGCCATCGTCGCCACCGCCGTCCTGCTCGTCGGCGCCGGCGCGACCGTCTCCTCGGCCGTCGCCGGCCACGGCACCAGCACCCCCGCCACCGTCACGGTGGCCGGCCCGGACCAGCCGGGCTGCATCGGTTGCTGGGAATAGCCGGAACCGATCGAGCCGAGACGACGATGATCAGGTTCCAGCTCCTCGGCCCGATCGAGGTCACCCGGGGCGGTGAACGCCTCGCCCTCGGCGGGTCCAAGATCCAGACCGTGCTGGCCACGCTGCTGCTCAGCCGTGACCAGGTGGTTTCGGACTCGACGGTCTCCGAGATGCTCTGGCGGGGGAAGTTGCCGAGCACCTCCAACGCCCAGATCCAGACCTATGTCTCCCGGCTGCGGAACCAACTCGGCCCCCAGGTCGAACTGGTCCGCCAGCGCGGCGGGTACCTGCTGCGGGCCCCGGGCGCGTGGGTGGACCTGGACGAGTTCCAGGCACACGCCACCACCGGCCACGCCGCACTGGCCGCCGGCCGGTACGCCGACGCGGTGACCTCGCTGCGCTCGGCGCTGGCCCTCTGGCGCGGTCACGCGCTGGTCGGTGCCACCGAATACCTGGCCGCGATCGAGCAGCCAGGGCTCGACGAAGCCCGGCTCGCGGCCGGCGAAGCGCTGATGACCGCCGAACTGGCCCGCGGCAACCACCACCGGGTGGTCTCCGAGCTGGCCGCGATGGTCAACCAGCACCCCTTCTCCGAACGGGTCCGCGGCCTGTCGATGCTCGCGCTCTACCGCTGTGGCCGGCAGGCCGAGGCGTTGTCGACGTACGACGCCTGCCGCCGGCACCTGGCCGAGGAGCTCGGTATCGACCCGGGAGAAGAGCTGAAGGAACTGCACCAGGCGATCCTGGAGCAGAACGCCGACCTCACCGCCCCGCCAGTGGTCGAGGTTGTCACCCGCCCGGCGCCGACAGCGCCGGCACAGCTCCCACCCGCGCCCAGTGACTTCACCGGCCGTACTGCTGTCGTCGACCGCCTCGACTCCGTACTACGGGCCGGCGGCGGTACGGCGGCAGTGGTCGGTCTGGCCGGAACCGGCAAGACCGCCCTCGCCTTGCATGTCGCGGACCGGATCCGTTCCGAGTTCCCGGACGGACAGCTCTACCTGGACTTGGCCGGGAGTACTCCGGACCCGATGGAGCCGTCCACCGCGCTGGCCGAGTTGCTGCACTCCCTGGGAGTGACCGAAGCCGAGTTGCCAGCGGGTCCGTCCGAACGCACGCAGCTCTTCAGGCACTTGGTGGCTGGGCGACGGCTCCTCGTAGTACTGGATGATGTCGCCGACGAGCACCAGGTTCGCTGGTTGCTGCCGGGTAGCGGGAAGAGCAGTGTTTTGCTGACTTCGCGGGCTCGGTTGGCCGCGCTGGAAGGTGCGACGCGGATCAAGCTAGGCGGCTTCAGTACTGCGGAAGCTGTGCGGCTACTGGATTCGCTGGCCGGTCCACGGCACGGGTCCGACTCGCCGGTCGCCGTACGACGGTTGCTCACGGCAACTGGTCGGCTGCCGCTGGCGATCCGGGTGGTCGCTGCGCGGCTCGCGGCGAACCCCGATCTGACGGTGACGCAGTTGGTCGGGCGACTCAGCTATGGGTTGCAGCCGTTCGACGAGCTGCGGCTGGGTGATCTGGATGTCGGTGAGCGGATCGAAGCGTCGTACGAACAACTCTCAACAGCACGGCGGCGGGCGCTGCGGTTGATGGCGATCGGGCTGACCGGGGAGTTCTCGGTCTGGCATACCGCAGTACTGCTGGATGCTCCGCTGGCTCAGGTGCACGACCTGCTGAACGCATTGGCAGAAAGGCACCTCGCCGAAGTCAGCGGCAGCCGCATCGGCCAACTCGACCTCTACACGATCCACCCCCTCGTCCGCGCCTACGCCAGAGAACGCGCCCTGACCGAGGAAGCCCCCCACGAACGAGGCGCCGCCCTAGAACGCATCCACCACGGCCCCCACGTCTGGCAACCCGCTGCCTAACTCTGGAGACCCCATGACCACCTGGCTCGTCCGCCTCGATCCGCCGGCCGACGCGACCGGACCGCGAGTGGCGGTGAAGGACGCGATCGACCTCGAAGGTTTACCGACTACCGCGGCCTGCCCGGCAGTCGGCGACGACGCCAAGCCCGCGCTCGCCGACGCGCCCGTCGTCGCACGAGCACGCGCGGCCGGAGCGGTCTTCGTCGGCAAGACCAACCTCACAGAACTCTGCCGCCCGCCGGACGGCGTCAACCCATGGACCGGCACACCGCGCAACCCCCTCGACCGCACCCTGGTCCCCGGCGGATCGTCCAGCGGCTCGGGCGTAGCGGTAGCAAAGGGCGAAGCCGACATAGCGATCGCCACCGACACCGGTGGCTCCAGCCGCCTCCCCGCAGCCTGCTGCGGAGTAGCCGGACTGAAAACCACCACCGGCCGCCTCCCCCTCGACGGCGTCTTCCCCTTCGCCCCCACCATGGACACGATCGGCGCCATCGCCCCCGACGCCAAAGGCCTCGCGGCTGCCATGTCCCTGCTCGAGCCCGGCTTCGAACTCACCCCGTACGACGGCCCCATCGCCCGCCTCCGCCTGCCAGAGATCACCGTCGACCCCGCCATCGACCAAGCAGTCGACGAAGCCCTGGCAGCATCCAGCCGCGAGATCATCGACGTCCCCCTCACCGGCTGGCTCCGCGCAGGCGTAGCCGCCGGCCTCATCATCAACGCCGAGGGCTACCAGTCCCACCAGCATCTCCTAGACGCCGGCCGAATGAGCGACAGAGTCCGCGACTGGATCACCCGCGGCAAGTACCTCGACGACGAAATGATCACCGACGCCCGCACCCTAGGCCGCCACTTCCGCACCCAGCTAGACACCCTGTTGACCCGGTACGGCGTACTAGCCCTCCCCACGATGATCGCCCCACCCCCCAAACTCGGCGAAGAATCCCGCTACGACTTCACCGCCCTCACCGCCCCCCTCAACCTCACCGGCCACCCCGCCGTCTCCCTCCCCGTCAACGGCCCGGGCCCGGTCCCCCCGTCCCTCCAACTCGTCGCCCCCGCCAACGCCGAATCCACCCTCCTCGCCCTAGCCACCACCTTCAGTTGAAGCCGCCCCCGCGAGGACTTCTACGTTCGCCCTCGCTCCCCACCCCCAGCTACGGGCTCCTGCTTCGCCCGCAGCTCGCAGTACCGCACCCGGCACTCGGTGTCGGGAGCCAAGAGCGACGCGGGTGATGCGCACATGCTGGCCGACATGGTCCGTACCGATTCTCACCAGCTGCGCACCGTGGCCGGTGACTCCGCCGGCGCGCAGGCGATCAAGGTCGTCACCCGGATGCACAAGACGCTGATCTGGGAACGGACCCGCACCGGCCAGCGGCTGCGGCACGCGCTGCGCGACTACTTCCCCGCCGCGCTGGTGGCCTTCGAGGACCTGGACGCACCCGACACGCTGGAGTTGCTGGCCAAGGCCCCGGACCCGGCATCGGCGGCCCGGCTGAGCACCGCCCAGATCAGCGCGGCGCTGAAACGGGCCCGCCGCCGCGGAATCGGCGACAAGACCGCCCGGATCCAGGCAGCACTGCGCACCGAGCACCTCGCCCAGCCCGCCGTCGTGACCCAGGCCTACGCTGCCTCGACCCGCGCCCTGGCCGCGGTCCTGGTCGTTCTCAACGAGCAGACACGCTGCCTCGCCCCACACCCCGCCTGGTCGCAAGTTGTCGACGACTTCCACCAGGAAGTCCGTCACGGATACGGGCTGCTGAGCGTGGCTATGTCGGGAAGGGTCGCGGTACGGCGTACCTGGGTACGCCGTACCGGGTCGAGCTGAGGGACTTAGGACTGGAAGAACTCCAGGAGATCGGCGTTGAGGACGTCGGCGTGCGTGGTCGGCAGGCCGTGGGGAAGGTCCTTGTAGGTCTTGAGGACCCCGTTCTTGAGCAGTGCTGCCGCTTTCGGGCCCGCGTCGGCGTAGGGGACGATCTGGTCGTCCTCGCTGTGCACGACCAGGACCGGGATGGTGATCTTCTGCAGGTCCTCGGTGAAGTCGGTCTGGGAGAACGCGATGATGCCGTCGTAGTGGGCCTTCGCGCCGCCCATCATGCCCTGGCGCCACCAGTTCGCGATGATCGCCTCGGAGGGCTCGGCGCCGGGCCGGTTGAACCCGTAGAACGGTCCCTCCGGGAGCGCACGGTAGAACACCGAACGGTTGGCGGCCAGCTGGGCCTGGAGGTCGTCGAAAACCTCCTTGGGCAGGCCCTCCGGGTTCGCGTCGGTCTTCACCATCAGCGGCGGAACCGCGCAGAGCAGCGCAGCCTTCGCCGCCCGGTCCTCGCCGTGCCGCGCCAGGTAGTGCGTGACCTCGCCACCACCGGTCGAGTGACCGACGTGGATGCAGTCGTGCAGGTCGAGGTGATCGACGACCGCTTTGAGGTCGTCGGCGTAGTGGTCCATGTCGTGACCGTCAGAGGTCTGCGTCGACCGTCCGTGTCCACGACGGTCGTGCGCGACGACGCGGTACCCCTTGGAAAGGAAGAAGAGCAACTGGTTGTCCCAGTCGTCGGCCGACAACGGCCAACCGTGGCTGAAGACGATCGGTTGTCCCGACCCCCAGTCCTTGTAGAAGATCTCGGTACCGTCGTTGGTGGTGATCGTTCCCACGGTGTGCCCCCTTCGGAGCAGAGTCATCCAGGCATGGCATCAACAGACCGAGACACCCCCAGACCACCCCAGCCGTACGGCCTCGTCGGCCCAAACCCCTTGCCGGCAACGAGTCAGGCTCCTCGCTGCCCGCACGCCACACTAGTCGACCGCCACCCATCTGTGCAGCCGATAGCAACAGCTCGTGAAACAGCCGGAGGGAGGGACATTTGTCATCTGTTCCTCCACTCAACTGGCCCTTCCACGGTCCGGCTGGGGCGCTTAGCGTTCGGGGCATGGCTGAAAGTACGGGCAAGGTCTTGTGGCACTTCGTGATGTCACTTGATGGGTTCATTGCTGGGCCGGGGCAGGATGCGTTGGGGTGGATGGATGGGGTTGCGTTCCGGCCGGGGGTCTCGGAGGAGTATGCGGGGCGGATCGGGGCTGTGCTTGGTGGGCGGCGGGGGTGGGATGCGTATCCGAACTCCAGCTCGCCGTACGGCGGGGCGATGGGCGGGCCGGTCTTTGTTCTGACGCACCATCCGGAGGATGCGAAGGCGGATGAGGCGACGGGCGGCGCGGGGGTGACGTTCCTCGATTGCGACATTGCCGAGGCGAGGCGGATCGCGTTGGAGGGGGCGAACGGTAAGGATCTGGTGGTGTTCTCGGCTGATATCGGGCGGCAGCTGCTCGAGCGGGATCTGCTCGACGAGATCCATCTGCATGTCGCGCCGGTGCTGCTGGGCGACGGGACTCGGGTGTACGAGAACCCGGGCGGTCGTCCGGTCCAGCTTGCGCAGTTGGATGGTGCACGGGCGACAGTTGATGTCAGCTACCGCCCGGTCCGGGCAGGATGAGACCCCGGGGTATCGGCTGCGCCCACCGCCGGCCGAACAATCATTTCAATCGCCTTGGAAACAAAGGGGCTTACCTTCGGCTGAGCGCGGCGGCGATCGGGGTGAGCTTCGTGGTGAGTTCGTCGAGTTCGTCCGCGCTGAGCACGTCGTACGACGGGGCTGCCAGGTCGTCGGTCAGGTCCTCGATCCGCTGTCTGGTCATCCGGCCGGCATCGGTGAATCCGCCGGTGGCATCCACGAGGCCGCGGCTGCGGAGCCCGTCGACGACAGCGGCCAACTGGGCCTTGGGGAGGTGGTGGGTCCGGCTGAACTTCTCCGCCGTCGTTCCGATCGAAAGCGCCGTGAGGACGTGCGCCTCGGTGCCACCGATGCCGTGGGCAACGAGTGCGGCGTTGTGGCCGTCGCCGCGATACTCCCGGAGCAGCGTCGCCGCATGCCAGAGCCTGGCCACCGGCTCCTCGGGGACGTCGAGTGCCCGGAGTCCGGCGTACAGGGGCCTGCCGTCGGTCGGCGCGCTGACCGCTGCCCGGGTGACGAGGTCGGCGGCCCGCACCAGACCAGCGGAGTCGGCGAGTCCCCCGATCCTCTGCCGCAGAGTGGCGGCGCTGCCGCGCTCGCGTACAGCGATCGCCTCCTCGGGCGTGGTCTTCCCCCAGACCCACGGGATGTGGCGCGCAACCTCGCCTTCGGCGAAGTTGTAGAAGACCGCATGCACCACCTCAGCCGACACAGCCCCCAGCGCGGCGGCCCGCCCCGCGAAGTACCCGTCCCAATAGTTCCGCATCCCCAACTCCAGGAACCCCTGGGTCGTCAAGTCGGAGAACGACACAGTCGCTACCGGCTCGACAAGCTCGAACAACCGATGAACCTTCGCCTGTAGATGCGGCATTGTCGGCGTCTCCTGTACTCCTCGCAGCTAACCGCTCACCCTAACCTCGAACAACCCCACGCCAATCCGACACTCACCCGTACCGACGGACATGAGGTATCCGCCTGACCTCCCCTTCTCCACGCTCCCTGCCGCCCCGGCACCGCCTCTCCCACCGGACACATCATGTCCGTCGGTACGCCGGGCCGGTCCGGGATGGCAGAGACCCCGGGCGCGGGGGGATGGCGCCCGGGGTCTCTCGGAGGGAAGTCAGCGGACCGGCTCTTCTTGCTCCTTTCTTTCCTGGGGTTTCAGTGGCGGTCGGCGGACGGCGGCGTGGGTCAGCGGACCATGACGTGGGAGTCGGCGGGGCGGAGGTGGCGGGAGGTGCGGAGGTCTCGCATGGAGAAGGTTCGTTGGAGCCAGCGGTCGCGGCCGTCGTAGCGGGGGGTGAAGCTGGTGCGGCCGTGGACGGAGACGCGGTTGTCGACGATGGCCAGGTCGCCGGCTTCGAGGTAGATGGTGTCGGCCGTGGCGGCGAGGGTGCGTTGGAGTTCGCGCATTGCCTCGACCGCGTCGGGACCTAGGGGCTTGGTGGCGGCGAAGTCGACGAGCATGTCCGGGTCGTCGGGGGCGCCGCTGAGGATGCTGTGCGGCTCGGTCAGTTGGCCGCCGTCACCGAATGATGGGGGCGGGGAGGTGATGTAGATCGGCCGGAACAGTGACTCGACGCACTCCTTGCTCAGCTTGTCGAGTGCCTTGCGGATGCAGGACACGCGCAGTCCGGCGACCTTCTCGTGGTCGGCGCGCAGGCAGAGCAGCAGTACGTAGTCGGGCTTGTGGGCGTGGAACGCGTTCTCGTTGTGGAACGAGAGCATCACCGAACCCTCGTTGCCCTGAAAGGCCTCACTGCCAGGAACCGGTACGACGTCGTGCACCAGCGCACCCGACTTCTCAGCCAGATAAGCCGCCGGATCGCCCAGCCCACTCGCGACCAACGTCAGCAGAGCAGCCGGAACGGTGCCCTCCTTCTGGATCGAGCCGCTGAAGGCCGGGGTGTCCGGAATCGTGTCGGGATCGACCGGCAACCCGCGGACCAGGAAGGCGCCGCCGGGGCCGGAGTCGCGGCGGAACTCGGCGAGCCCCTTCCGCAGTACGGCGGGTAGATCGTGGTAGCCGTCCCGGGCGGCGTTCAGCCAGGCATCGGAGTTGACCCAGCCGTCGCCGTCGGACACGACCCGGCGGGCGACCTGCTCAGCCAGTTCGTGCTCGTCCGGGCCGAGGATCACCGGACCCGCGGTCCGGGCATCGAATACTTCTTGCAACAGCGAGTTCATCGTGCACTCCTTAGGGGATACATCGCTTTGAGGTGAAGGAAGTGATGCGGATCAGTCGCCGTAACCACCCCACTCGACCAGCAGCCGGTCCTGCTCGGCCTGGCTGACCGTGCCGAGCTCGGCGATCGGACCGGCGTCCGGAGCCGTGAGTTCCTGCAGCAGCTCGATGTAGCGGCGCAGGTGGTCTTCGGTCTCGGCCCGGCTGAACGCGTCCGGCCGGGAGTCGAGGTTCAGCTGGAAGCCGTCCTCGCCCGGGAACACGCTGAGCCGCAGCGCGAAGTGGGTGTCGTCACGAGCGTCGATGTGCACCAGCCGGACCCCGTTCACCGACAGCTTCATCACGCCGGCGTCGATCGGGTAGTTGAAGAACACGACCGTGCTGTCGAACAGCGGGCCGAGTCCCGCACCGGCGAGGATCTCGCTGGTACCGAGCTGGTGGTGGTCGGACAGCGCGGTCTGCTCGTCCTGGAGCCTGCCCAGGAAGGCTTCCACGTCGTCGTCGGAACGGGTCCGGACGCGCACCGGGATGGTGTTCACGAACAACCCGACCATCTGCTCGATGCCGCTGATCTCCGGCGGCCGGCCGGACACCGTCGTACCGAAGACGACGTCGTCGCGGCCGGTCAGCCTGGACAGCAACAGTCCCCAGGCCGACTGGATGACGGTGTTCACAGTGACGCCCGTACGCCGGGCCAGCGCGCCAACCGCCTCACCCAACGAAGGATCAAGGTGCTCCGTCACCCGCTCGGGCAGCACCGCCTGGCCTTCGGCGATTCCCGGCGCGACCAGCGTCGGCTCGGAAAGCCCTGCCAGGGCAGCGTTCCAGGCCGTCCGGTCGCCCTCGAGGTCCTGCTCCGCGAGCCATTCCAGGTAGTTCGTGTACGCCGCGACGCGGGGCAACTCGGTTCCGGCGTACCCGGCGAACAGTTCGCGCAGGAGCACCGGGATCGACCAGCCGTCGAGCACCAAGTGGTGGTTCGTCAGCACGAGCCGGTGCAGCGCGGGACCGAGCTTGATCACCACGAACCGCAGCAACGGCGGCCGCTCAGGATCGAACTTGGTCAGCTGCTCGGCCTCCAGCAGACGCAGTACTTCGGCCTCCTGGGTGAGCTCGTCGAGCGAACTCAGATCGACCTCAGTCCACGGCACGTCGAGCTGCTCGTGCACGACCTGCAACGGGTTGCCGAGCGCGTCGTGGGTGAAGCCGGCCCGAAGAGTTTCGTGCCTGGCAAGCAGGTTATTGGCGGACCGATGCAGAGCCGGTACGTCGAGTGCGCCCTCCAGGTCCATCCAGATCCGGCCTGTGTAGAGGTCGATCCCCTCCCCCTCCAGCAGGGAGTAGTAGAGGAAGCCCTCCTGCAGCGAGGTCACCGGCAGCAGCGACTCCAGGTCGGGGTGCTTCGCCTCCAGCAGCGACAGTCGTTCCTGGTCGATCTTCACCAGCGGGAAGTCCGACGGCGTGTGTCCGGAGACCTCAGCCGCGACCAGTTCGGCCAGCGCGTCCCACCAGAGCTGAGCGAGCTGGTCGATCTCGTACGACGTGAGCACGCCGTCCGCCCAGGTCCATTCGGCTTTCAACTGTGGACCGTCCGGTCCATCGAGCACCATCGCGTTCAACTCGATCGCGTGGTTCATCGGCATCCGCGGGTCCGCACCAGGGATCAGCCCGGCGCCACCCTCCACGAGCGACCAGTCCGTTGCCGCCGGCGACTCCACCCGCCCGAGATAGTTGACGATCAGCTGCGCCTTGCCTGCAGCCGTTGCCGTGCGCAACTGCTCTTTGACTGCCTTCAGCGTCGCACCAGGGTCGTTGTCCACGGCGGTCAACCGGACCGGCTTGACCTCGGTGAACCAACCCACGGTCCGGGAAACATCAGCCCCCGGTACTGCGTCGCGGCCGTGCCCTTCGAGGTCGATCAGCACCGACTCGTGCCCGCGCCAACGCTTCACCGCCAGCGCAAGACCGGCCAGCAGTACGTCGTTGATCCCACCGTGAACCGCCTGGCCCACCTTGGTGATCAGCGGCTTGGTCTCCGCAGCCGGCAGCACAAGCTCCAGTCGTCCCGCATTGCCAACAACGTCGGATGCTTCCAACGCGCGGCTACCAAGGAGCGGCTCATCCACAACCTCGCCGCTGCTTGCTACAGGCAACTGCCTGCTCCAAGCGGCGAACGAAGTACCGACCGGGTCGAGCGCTTCACCCTGCCAAGCAGACAGCAGATCCGGAAGCAGAATGCGCCAGGAGACTCCGTCCACCGAGAGGTGGTGTACCAGCACGAGCAATCGACCAGACTCCGACGGCCCGGCATCGAACCAGACCACCTGCAGCATCGTCCCGTCGTACGGCGCCAGCCGCGATCGCGCAGCCTCAGCCGCCTCGACCTGCACCGCCTCCAACTCGTCAGCACTGATTCCGGCGATGTCCACCCGGGTCACCAGCGCAGCCGCATCCACGGAACCGATGGCTCGCGACTCAAGCTGCCAAGGCGAACCCTCCCGTACTACGAACCGCAGCGCGTCGTGATGATCGACGACCTTCTGCAGCGCGCCGGTCAACCGGTCGAGCCCGAGATCCGCAGGCACCTGGACAAGCACGGACTGGTGGAACCCGGACCACGCATCCCCGGTCGCAGCAAGGGCAGTCTGGAGGGGCGTCAGCTCGACCGGGCCGACCTGGCCCGCGCCCGCCGAGCCAGCTCCGGCGGAGCCGACTGCGGCTGAGCCGGTTCCGGTCCCGCCGACTCCGGCCCCAGCCGCGCCGGCTGCGACCGAGCCGTCGATCGTCGCGACAGCTGCAAGCTTCGCGACGGATTGGTAGCGGAAGACGTCGCGTGGGGTAAAGGTCAGGCCGGCCTTGCGGGCGCGGCTGACCAGTTGGATCGACATGATGCTGTCGCCGCCCAGTTCGAAGAAGCCGTCGTCGACACCGACCTCGGCCAAACCGAGGACCTCACAGAACAGGCCCCGCAACAGCTTCTCGGCGGGCTTCTGCTCGACGGTCTCATCGACTGTCGTGACGGCGGCGAGCTTCGCGACCGTCTGGTGGCGGAAGACATCCCGCGGGGTGAAGATCGAGACCGGCCTTGCGGGCTCGGCTCACCAGCTGGATCGACATGATGCTGTCGCCGCCCAGTTCGAAGAAGCCGTCCTCCGGCCCGACCAACTCGAGGCCCAGCACCTCGGCGTACAGCGAAGCCAGGGTTTGCTCGATCGAGCTGCTCAGCACCGATCGCGACGCCGCAGCGCGGAGCCGCAGGTGCGGGAAGAGCGGCCCGGTCCAGCTTGCCGTTGGGTGTCAGCGGCAACGAGTCGAGCGGGACGATGCTGCTCGGCACCATGAACTCCGGCAGCGACTCGGCCAGGTAGGCCCGCAGGTCGACAGATCGAGGTCGCGACGACGTACCCGACCAGGCGCTTGTCCCGGACAACCACCACAGCGTGCTGAACCGACGGGTGCGCAGCCAGCGCGGCCTGGATCTCGCCGAGTTCGACGCGGAGCGCCGTTCAGCTTGACCTGGTCGTCGACGCGGCCGAGGATCTCCAGCCGCCCATCGGTCGTCCAGCGAACCTGGTCGCCGGTGCGGTAGAGCCGCCCGTCCCGGTTCTGCGGCTCCGACCGGAAGGGATCCGGAATGAACCGCTCGGCGGTGAGTTCCGGCCGCCGCAGATACCCGCGAGCAACACCAGCGCCGCCGATGAACAGCTCACCAGGCGAACCGGTCGGCGCCACAGCCAGACTGGTCGTCCAACACATAAAGCCGCACGTTGTCGTGCAGTCCGACCTGACCTTCCACAGAAGCGATCGGTACGCGGTGCAGTCCCTCCAGACCAGCAGCAGTGACCCGCCAAGCGGTCGAGTCGATCGCGGTCTCAGTCGGTCCGTACTGGTTGTAGAACTCCACCCAAGGCAGCCGCTCGAGCACCTGCCGAGCCAGCGACACCGGTAGCTCCTCACCACCGGACAGCAACACCCGCAGCGAAGTGCACTCCTCCAGCCCGCCGTCGGCGAGCATCACGGCCAGCATCGACGGCACGAAGTACACCTGCGTGACCTGCTGCTCCTTGATGATCTCCCGCAGGTACGCCGTATCGAGGTGCCCGCCGGGCTTGGCGATCACCAACCGCGCGCCCTGGCTCAGCGGACCGAAGATCTCGCCGACCGACACATCGAAACCGGTCGGGATCTTGACCAGGACAGAGTCCTCCGGCGTGTACCGGAAGTACGCCCGCTGCGTCCAGTGGAACCGGTTGACCGCACCGCGGTGGGTCGCCAGCACCCCCTTCGGCCGCCCGGTCGACCCGGACGTGTAGATCAGGTAGGCGACGTCATCGGGCCCAGCCACAGCCGGCAGATCAGCCGAAGACGCCCCAGCCCAGTCAGCAGAATCAATCAGTACTACGTGCGCATCGGTCGCCGGCAGGTCGCCGACAAGATCCGACCGGCTGATCACAAAGGACGCCTCGGCATCCTCGACCAGGTAGGCCAACCGGCTAGCCGGGTAGTCCGGGTCGAGCGGCAGGTACACGCCACCGGCCTTGAGCACCGCCAGCGCAGCGATGACCAACCCAGCAGACCGATCCACATGGACGCCGACCACCACATCCGGCGCGACGCCCAGGCTTCGTAGGTGGAAAGCGAGCTTGTTCGCCTCCGCGTTCAGCTCGGCATAGGTCAGCGAAGTGCCATGATCTTCCAGAGCAACAGCGGAAGGCGTCCGAGCAACCTGACGCTCGACCAGCTCGGAAATTGTCGACCAATCGATCTCCCGATCAGTTTCGTTGCGTCCGGCAACCAGCAGCTCGCGTTCAGCAGTCCCGATCACCTCGAGTCGCACCGATCCGCTGGTCCGGCGCCTCGGCGATCTGCTCCAGCACCTGACCGAACCGCTCGACCAACTGCTCGGCGGTCCCCCGGTCGAACAGATCCAGCGCGAACTCCAGATGACCGGACAGCCCGTCCACGCCCTCGCGAAGCGCGAGCTGCAGATCGAACTGCGCGATCCCGGACTCGACCGGCGCATGCGAGACCGTCAGACCAGGCAGCTCGACAGCCGCCGGGTCGTCGCTCTGGTACGGCATCATCACCTGGAACAGCGGGTGCCGAGCAGTCGAGCGGACCGGGTTGACGATGTCGACCAGCCGGTCGAACGGCAGATCCTGGTTTGCGTAGGCCGACAGGTTCGTCTCCCGCACCCGGGCCAGCAGATCCTCGAAGGTCGGGTCGCCGGACGGTGTCGGTCCGCAGTACGAGCGGGTTGACGAACATGCCGACCAGGTCGTCCAGGGACTCGTCGGTGCGGCCCGCGTTCGGCGTACCGATCGGCACGTCGGTGCCGGCGCCGAGGCGGGTGAGCAGCGTCGCGAAGGCAGCCTGCAGAAGCATGAACAAGCTGACGTGGTTGGCCTGCGCGAGCGCCGACAGCTCGGTGTAGAGCTCAGGAGCAACAGCCACCGGTACGACGTCGCCGCGGTTGGCTCGCGACGGCCGGGCGGGGCCGGTCGGTCGGAAGCTCCAGCTGGTCGGGCAGGCCGGCGAGCTGGTCGGTCCAGTAGTCGATCTGCTGACGGGCGCGGCTGTCCGGGTCGTTCTCGTCCCCGAGCAGGTCGCGCTGCCATTGCGCGTAGTCGGCGTACTGCACCGGCAGCGGCGTCCAGGCCGGCGCCGCACCCGAGACACGAGCCGCGTACGCCGTGGCGATGTCGCGGGCCATCGGCGTCGTCGACCAGCCGTCGCACGCGATGTGGTGCAGCGTGATCAACAGGACGTGGCGGTCAGCAGCCAGGGCGAACAGGGTCGTCCGCAGCGGCGTCTCGACACTCAGGTCGAACGCGTAGCCCGCACCCTCATCAAGCCGCGCAGCCAGCTCGTCCTCAGCAATGTTTGCTACCGGCAACGAGATGGCAGGCCGCGTCCAGGATGACCTGATGCGGAGTTCCGTTGTCATCGGCAAAGATCGTCCGCAGGGTCTCGTGCCGCTCGACCACATCGGCCAGCGCGGCCTGCAGAGCCTCCACATCGAGCACACCGTCGAGCGAGACCGCAAAGGCGTTGTTGTACGTCGCCGACGGCCCTTCGAAGCGGTTCATGAACCAGAGCCGGCGCTGCGCGAAGGACAGCGGCACCTGCTCCGCGCGCTCACTCACCTGGATCGGCGGCCGCGCCGCGGTCACCCCGTCGAGCTGCGTCGACAGACCGGCGACGGTCGGGTGCTCGAACAGTGCGCGCACCGACAGCTCCGCACCGAGAGTGGCGCGGATCCGGCTCATCAGCCGGGTCGCCATCAGCGAGTTGCCGCCGAGTTCGAAGAAGCTGTCGTCGATCCCGACCCGGACCAGGCCGAGCAGTTCGGCGTACAGGCTGCAGAGGACTTCCTGCTCGGGCGTCCGCGGACCGCGGGACGTCGTGAGCGACGAGAAGTCGGGCTCCGGCAGCGCCTTGCGATCCAGCTTGCCGTTCGGCGAGACCGGGAGGTCGTCGACCTCCATCACCAGGCTCGGCACCATGTACTCCGGCAGCCGCTCGCCCACCGCGTCGCGCAGTGCGACCGGATCGAGACCGCTGCCGACCACATAGGCGACCAGTCGCTGGTCCCCCGTGGACGACTTGTGCACGATCACCGCGGCCTTGGCGACCCCGGCCTGCTGCAGCAGCGCCGCCTCGATCTCACCGAGCTCGATCCGGAAACCGCGGATCTTCACCTGGTCGTCGGCCCGGCCGAGGTACTCCAGAACGCCATCGGTGTTCCAGCGCACCACGTCGCCGCTGCGATACATCCGGCTGCCCGGTACGCCGTACGGGTTCGCCACGAAGCGCTCGGCGGTCAGGCTCGGGCGGTTCAGGTAGCCGCGGGCCAGCTGAACGCCGGCCAGGTAGAGCTCTCCTACGAAACCAGGCGGCACCGGGACGAGGTTGTCGTCGAGCACGTAGACCTGCGTGTTCCACACCGGACGCCCGATCGGCACCGCGCCGGCCGGCGTCTCGTCGCCCGGCCGAAGCCGGTACTCGACGGAACCAACGGTCGCCTCGGTCGGGCCGTACTCGTTGACGATCGTGACGTCAGGGTGCGCATCGCGCCACTCGGTGAGCGCGGATCCCGGCAGGTTCTCCCCACCGAGCAGCAGCGCGCCACTCCCGAACCGGTCGGCCGAAACGCCTTCCAGCAAAGCCATGTGACTGGGCGTGGCCTTGACGAAGGTCAGCGGCTCGTCGACCCCGACCGCGCCGTCGTCGAGCGATCCGAGCTGGACACAACCGCCCCGGACGAGCGTCCCGAAGATCGACGTGACGGTCAGGTCGAACGACACCGGCGTGTGCAGCAGAGCCTGCCCATCGAGACCGTCGTACCGCTCGGCCGAGTAGCGCAGGTACTGCCCGAGCGCCCGGTGCTCGACGACGACGCCCTTCGGCTTGCCGGTCGATCCGGACGTGTAGATCAGGTACGCCGGACTGCTCGGCGAGATCTCGACCTGAATAGCTTCCGGACCTGCATCGACCAAGGCGTCCAGCAACAAAGTCGGTACGTCGTGCTCCGGCAGCTCGACCGATTCCTCGGTCACGAGCATCGTCGGCCGCGCATCCTCGAGCAGATAGGCGATCCGCTCCGCCGGGTAGGACAGATCGATCGGCAGGTAAGCCCCGCCCGCCTTGATCACGGCCAGCAGCGTCACCAGCAGTTCCGGCTTCCGCGGCAGCGCAACAGCAACGAACCGCTCCGGCCCGACACCGTGCTGAATCAGCACCCGCGCCATCCGGTCAGCCGCAGCGTCCAGCTCCGCGTAGCTCATCCGGCGTTCACCAGAAACCACCGCCGGCTGCCCCGGAACGCGAGCGACCTGCGCGGCGAACATCTTCGGCAGCGTGCTCGCGGTCTCGCCGGCGTGCTGCCAGTACGACACGTCGATCGACGCCTCGGTCGGCCCATAAAGGTTGTGCAGCGGTACGTCGGGCAGCTGGAACCGGAAGTCCTCGGCCAGCTCCATCGACAACGCCTCGCCGGAGCAGAACACCCGCCGCATCCCCGTGCAGTCAGCAGCGCCGGGGTCCGCGAGGAACGCAGTCAGCATCGACGGCACGAAGTGCACGGTGGTGACGCCCTCGTCCTGGATCAGCTTCGCCAGGTACGCCGGGTCGCGGTGCCCCTCGGGCTTCGCGATCACCAGGCACGCGCCGACCTGCAGACCCCAGAAGAACTCCCAGACCGACACGTCGAAGCCCATCGGCGTCTTCTGCAGCAGCCGGTCCCCCGCCTCCAGCCGGTACTCGGCCTGCATCCAGAGCAGCCGGTTGACGACTCCCGCGTGCGGAACCAGCACGCCCTTCGGCCGACCGGTCGAGCCGGAGGTGTAGATCACGTACGCCGGGTGCTCGGGCGTCAACGCGATCGTCCGGTCCGAGTCGGTCGGGTCGGTGTCCGGCCGCGAGGCGACCAGATCCTCCAGGTGGCTGTCGCTGAGCAGCAACCGCACACCCTCGGGCATCGCAGCGGCGGCCGTCTCGGTGGTGATGACGAAGGCCGGCTCGGCGTCCTCGACGATGTACGGAGATCCGGTCCGCCGGGTAGCTCAGATCGATCGGCAGATACGCCGCGCCGGCCTTCACCACGGCGTACATGGCGACCAGCAGGTCGATCGAGCGCGGCAGCGCCAGGCCGACGACCTTCTCCGGGCCGACACCTTCGCTGATCAGGTGGTGCGCAAGTTTGTTGGCCCGGCGGTTCAGCTGGGCATAGGTCACCTCGGTGCCGTGGTAGCGCAGCGCGATCGCGTCCGGCGTACGGCGTACCTGGGCTTCGAAAAGATCCGGGAGCGAGCCACCGTCGAGCGGGACGGAGGTCTGGTTCCAGTCGACCAGGACCTTGCGGCGCTCGTCGGCGGAGACCAGCTCGATCTGGCCGATCGGCAGTCCGGGCTCGGCGACGACGCGCTCGAGGAAGCTGACGAACCGGGTCTGGTAGCTGTCCAGGTCGTCGCTGTCGTACCGGTCGGCGCTGCCGTCGATGTCGACCCGCAGGCCGGCGCCGTCGTCGTACACGGCGATGGCCAGGTCGTCGATCGCACCGTGCGAGAGGTTGTGCAGGGTGGTCCGGTGGCCGCCGAACCGCAGGTCGTGGTTGAAGGCCATCACGTTGAGCATCGGACCGGCGATGCCGCCGCCGTCGGCGGGCAGACCGAGGTCGTGCCGGATGTCTTCCTGGCGGTACCGCTGGTGCTTGAGGGCCGCGCGCAGCGCCTCGGTGACGACCGGGACCAGCTCGGCCATGCTCTGCCGCGGCGACACGGGGACGCGCAGCGGCACGTGGTTGGACAGCATGCCGGGGGTCGCCAGCGACAGCGCCGTAGTACGGGCAGTGACGGGCAGAGTGAGGACCAGATCGGTGAGTCCGGTGACGCGGTGCAGGTACGCCGCGGTGACTGCGATCGTCCAGATCGACCAGTGCGTACCGGCTTTGCGTGCCGCCTTCCGCAGGCGGGTCGTGTCGTCAGCCGTCAACGCACCTGAGCTTCGCAGCGGTACTTCGTCGGTGCGCTCGCGGCCCGGCGTCTTCCAGCTCAACCGCGCCGGGTCCGGCAGGTCGGCCAGCTGGTCCATCCAATAGGTGCGGTCGGCAACGAACGCGTCGGAGCCGCGGTAGTCGCGCTCCTCCTCGATCAGCTGCGTCAGGGTGCCGAACGGGGACGGCCCGAACGGGCGGCCGGCCACCAGGTCGTCGTACAGCGCGGCCAACCGCTTCGCTACGACGCCACCTGAATAGCCGTCGAAGGTCACGTGATGGCCGCGCTGGTACCAGATCGCCGAATCGGCGGAGACGGTGAACAGCACCGTCGCGGTGAGGTCGTCGGTGGTCAGGTCGACCGGCCGGGCGAGGTCCTCGCGCATCCACGCGAACGCGGCCTCGCGCGGGTCGGCCTCGGTGCTGACATCGATGCTCCGGACGATGGCGTCCGGTACTTCGGTGTGCAGCTCCTGGGTGAGGCCGTCGTCGTTGTGCACGGCCCGCACCCGGCAGGCCTCGGCCTCGAGCGCCAGCTGACGCCAGGCCTGCTCGAAGAGGGTGGGATCCACGGAGCCGTGGATCTCCACGCACTCACCGATGGTGTAGCGGTGCCCGGAACGGTCCAGCTGGTGGGCGTACCAGACACTGGTTTGAGCAGCCGACAGCGGCAGACGGACGATCGAATTCTCAGCCATGGTCCTCATCGCACGTTCGGTGCCGCCACTTCGGCAGAAGGGCGGGAGAATGGAAGGGGTTTTCTTCAAATCAATGCAGCGGCAGGGGGTCAGGGATGGATCAGACGCGGACGCTGGCCGGCCGCATGTCGGTCCAGCTGTTGTTGATGAAGTCGACGCAGGCGGCGCGCTCGCTGCGGTCCAGCGCGACGTTCCAGCCGGCCGGTACGGCGGCGAACTCCGGCCAGAGCGAGTACTGGCCCTCGTCGTTGCGCAGTACCAGATAGGTGGCGCTGTCGTCCTCGAACGGGTTGGTGCTCACGGGTGTGCTCCCTCGGTGGTGAAGGTACGGGCGATCAGGTCGGTGACCAGGCCGGGCACCTCTTCGGTGTAGAAGTGACCGCCGGGCAGGGTTTCGGTGGTGATCCCGGCAGTGGTGTGCTGCGCCCAGTGCTCGGCATCGGCCGCCCCGAAGGTGTGGTCGTCGGAGCCGGCCAGCACGGTGATCGGGCAGCTGAGCCGGGTGCCGGCGCGGTACTGGTAGCTCTCCATCAGCCGGAAGTCGGCCTGCAGCATCGGCAGCGCGAGCTCGCGCAGATCCGGGTCGTCCAGCAGCTCGATGCCGGCTCCGCCGAGGCTGCGGATGTAGGTCATCACCTGGTCCTCGGTGTCGAAGCTGATCCCGAGTCGCGTGGCGACCGCGGGCGCAGTACGGGCCGAGGCGAACAAGCGGACCGGTCCGTTGCCGCGGGCATCCAATTGGCGGGCGGCTTCGAAGGCGACGGTCGCGCCCATGCTGTGCCCGAAGTACGCGGTCGGTCCTTGGAGCGTCTTCAGCTCCTCGGTGATCCCCTCCACCAGCGCGGTGAAGTCGGTCAGCAGCCGGTCGTGGAAGCGGTCCTGCCGGCCGGGGTACTGGACCGCGACCAGCTCGATCTCTTCCGGCAGCCGGGCGGCCCAGTCCCGGTAGGCGCTGGCCGCCCCGCCGGCGTGCGGGAAGCACACCAGACGGAGCGTGGCCTGCGGCCTCGGGGTGTAGGTGCGGAACCAGCTCACGCCGGCGCTCCGATCCTTGCGGCATCCGACGGCTGGAGGGCTGCCTCGACGGGCGGAACCGAGGTGGCGTCCGGCTGGAAGGCCTCGGCCATCGCGACCGCGATCTTGCGCGGACCGGTGAACGGCTCGCGGGCGTGGCTCGACAGCATGTTGTCGACGAGCAGCAGGTCGCCCTGCTTCCAGTCGATCCGCGTCCACTCCTTCGCGGTACGCCGCGCGCAGGTGGTCCATCACGTCGTCCGGGATCCGGCCGCCGTCGCCGTAGTACGTGTTGGTCGGCAGCTCGTCCTCGGTCGAGGAAGGCCAGCAGGCCCTCGCGGATCGAGGCCGGCAGCGTGGTGTGGTGGAAGAACGTGATGTGGTTGAACCAGACGTGGTCGCCGGTGTCCGGGTGGATCCGGATCGGCTCGCGGACTGCCGTCGTACGGAGGCCGCCGTCGCCGATCCACTCGGTCTTCAGGCCGTTGCGGGCGCAGTGTGCTTCCACGTCGCTACGGCTGTCGGTGTCGAAGACGTGCTGCCAGGCGACGCCGAAGTCCTCGTGGAAGTTGCGGACCACCATCCACTTGCGGCGGGCGAACTCCTCGCGGACGGCCGGGTCGATCGCGTCGTACACCTTGCGGATGTCGGCCAGCGGGGTCGCGCCCTGGGTCTCCGGCTCGATGTCGCAGTAGAAGTAGAGCAGCCGGGGCCACGCGGCCTGGTAGGAGTTCTCGTTGTGCAGGAAGATCTCCTCGGTCGGCGGGTAGTCCGTCGAGGTGTAGACGTTCCCCTTGATGGACCGCCGCGGCGACGAGCGCTCGGCGTACTTCAGCGGCTCGCCGGACAGCGCGATGACCGCCTCCTCCATGCCCGCGACACCGTCGACCTTGCAGTCGCGCAGCATCACCGCGCCGTGGGTGGTCAGCAGCCTGCGGATCTCGGCGCCGTCGGTGGTCAGCCGCTCGACGATGCCCGGACCGTCCGGGGTACCGGTGATCAGGTACGGCAGCGTGCTCATGTGTCTTGTCTCCTCTTTGGCTTAGGCGGACATGGCGACGAGGACCCGTCGCGCGCCGGTGAAGGGCCGGCGGCCGTGGCCGACCAGCAGGTTGTCGATCAGCAGGACGTCGCCGGTGTTCCAGTTCACGTCGACCGCACTCTCCAGGCCGCGGTCGCGGATCTGGATCGCCCAGGCGTCCGGGATCGGCGTACCGTCGGCCAGCGTGACCGCCTGCGGCAGCTCCTCGGCCGGCATGATCTGGGCCAGCGCCTGCGCGGTCTCGTCACCGAGGCCGGCCGGGTGCCACTGGTCGGCCTGGTTGAACCAGACCTCGGTGTTCGTCACCGGGTGCTTGATCGTTGCCGGACGCAACTGGATGATCTTCAGGCCGCCGTCCTTGGTCCACTCCACCTCGGCGGCGGACTCGGCCAGGAACGCGGTCACCTCGTCGCGGTCGGACGTCTCGAAGGTGTCCTGCCAGCTCTTGCCGAGGCCCATCCCGCCGTGCAGGTTCTGCAGGTAGCGGACGCCGTCGGCGAACGCGTCGGTGATCTCGTCGTCGAGCGCCTCCAGCCAGCGCACACCGTCCACCACCGGGGTGGCGCCACCGGTCTCGGCGGCCTGCTGGCAGAAGAACATCAGCCGGGACGGGTAGGAGTGCGCGTACGAGAGCTCGTTGTGCATCGAGATCGTGAACTCCTGCGGGTACTCCGTGGAGGTGTACACGTTGTCGCCGACCTTGGTCCGCGGCGAGTTCCCGTGCACGTAGGCCAGCCGGCCCGGCAGCAGCAGGTCCATCACCGGGTCCAGGTGGTCCGGGTCCACCCCGAAGCCGCGGAACACCAGCGCCTTCTCCTCGACCAGCAGGTCGTCGAGATCGGTCCGGTCCCGCAGGTACTCGATCAGCCCGGCCGCGCTCGGCGTCACGCCGGCCTCGGCGGGCGTGATCACCCGCGGCTCCCACTGCTGCACTGCGCTCATCTGTCCAGCCCTTCCATCGGTCCGTGTCCTGCAGCCACTCTCGTTAGGGCACCCATACTTTTTCTCTGCTTACTCAGGGAGCGCTCTCTGCTTGCTCAGGGAGCGCCGTGCAGCGCGGGGACGACCGTGAGGTTCGCGTACAGCCGCAGGCATCCCGGGCTCCGCTGGTCGTTGGCGATCCGCGCCTCGAAGTCGCGATTCCCGGCCGGAATCTCCTCCACCGGGTCCAACTCGTCCTCATGCCTGATCTCCAGCCGATCCCCCGGCCGAAGGAAGTTCCGCAGATACGCCTCAGCAAGCACGTGATGGATATGCGTCAGATAGGCCCGCCCAGTAACCGCCTTGGTAGCCACCCGCAACGCCATCCGACGCCCAGTAGGCGCACCCCCGGGCACATAGAGCTCCAGCTCGTCGGGCAGCTTCAGACTCCCGGAGAACCGCTCCAGCCCCAGATCCGCAAACCTCTCCCCAGCATCCGGCCCAATCCACGCGATGGTCCCGCTACCAGCCAGGAAGTCCCTCGCGCCAGCCTCGTCGCCTCCGGCGACCTCCGCGCCTTGCGGGCTTTCCGCGCCTTCGGCGCGCGGCGTGACGTGTTCCGTCGGGTCGCCTTTGAAGAAGAGGGTTTTGGTGAGGTTTCGCCACCAGGCGTCTCTGGTGGGTCAGGGGGAGTTGGGTGAGGTAGTCGAGGAGGGCGGTGATGAAGGATTCGCAGTCGACGTCGCCTACTACTGCCATCACCGAGAGGGCAGGTGCGCCGGGTTGGGCGGCGGGTGGGCGGCGGGGTTCCCAGTTGAGCCATTCGATGGGGGTGGCGGCGGGGAGGCCTCGGCGGGCGCGGTCGCAGCGGCGTTGGGAGATGTTGTGGAGGATGATCTGGCGGTCGAGCGGGCCGCCGGGCTCGCCGCGGGCCGGGAGAGGCTTGCTGCTCATGCGAGTACTCCTGCCACGAGGTCGCCGGCCCATTGGAGGTGCGGGGCTTCCTGGCGTGGTGGGGTGGGTGGGACGTCCCAGGTGCGCGGGAGCTTCGAGCGGACCAGGTTCGCGACGCGGGCAGCCGAGCGGCCGGTGACGTCGACGCGGTGTACGACGACCCCGGTCGTCTGCAGCCAGTCGACCGTTCGCAGGTATTGCTCTCGCAGGATCGTCAGCCGCGCTTCGGTGACCGACGGGCCGCCCAGGCGCTGGGCGAGTTCGACTGCATCGGCTTCGCCCTCACCACCCAACCGGCGTACGGCTTCGAGCGGGTCGACGTCGAGCAGCACGACCACGTCCGGCAGGTTCGCGCGGAAGCGCCGGTGGAAGCGGTCGAGCAACCGGTCCAGCGGAAGGTGGTAGAGCGACAGCACCTCCTGACCGAGTGCTCGCAGGTCCTTCGGGCAACCGATCCCCTCGGCCCAGGCTTCGGCAGCCTCCAGCACCTCGGGCTCGATCACGTGCTGCCAGGCGCCTTGAGAAGCGACAGCCGGCGGACGCTGGATCGGCAGGTGCGCGAGAGTGTCGACCAACGGGTGACCTGCAGTCACCAGCGTCTCCGGCTGGTAGGCCTCGACGAGGAAGTGCTCAACCGGCGCGTACGTCGACAGCTGCAGGTAAAGCGCCGCGGCCTTCAACTCAGGCTGACCAAGCAGCTCTGCCGCGGCAGCCAGCGAATGCAACTTACGGGAGAGATGCCCGAACGGTGCTCCGGGTGTCTCATAGGGACGGAGTGCGTGAAGCACAGTCACGTCTTGATCAAGATAGCCGCCATCCTGCAGCAGCCGGCAGATCGTCGTACGGCCGGCGCCGTCGATGCCCACGACCGCGACCCGGGTCGTGGTTCGGGGCCGGCGCTGAGTCACAGGTCGTGTCATGGGTCTGTCCTCCGAGGAGTCCGTTCTTACCGGATCTCCGACGGTGCCAGCACCGCCCATACATTTCCCTTATCAGGAAGAACACGCAGGTAGTGATAGGGCTCCTCGATCACCTCAATCGTGCCCACGTGGGTCAGCTCTATCGCACGAACACCATCCAAAAGCCCTTGTAAACAAGCTTCTGCCAGCACATGGTTGACATGAATCAAATAGTCCTCAACCCCAAGCCCCTCCGTCGCAACGCAAAGCCGCGCTGTGCTTGAAGATTCCTCATCCAGTACTACCCGTACCCCGTCCGCCGCCGGCACTCCAACCGGCCCACGAAACGGCCGCAGCAACCGACTGAGACTCTCCATTTCGTCAAGCCCAGAAGGGGAGAACCACACCGATTCGCCGTCTGGGGCCGGCTGACCGCCGGGGAAGCGAGTACTCAGGTTGCGAGGGTCGCCGGCGAGAAAGACCGTCCGGGTGAAGCTAGCCAGCCACTCCTGCCCGATCTCTACAGGCAACCCACGCGCGAAGGCTACCGAGGCGCGGATGAAGCCGGCCGGATCAAACGAGCGCACAACGGCTACAGCGCGAACCGTCCGCCGCGCACGCGCGAAAGAGCCGCGCTCGATCCGACCGGCTGAGCCTGCGCGCTGCCGGCTCGTCGAGTCGGTGCCCCCGATCTCCCCGGAGGCGGAGTCACCTGCGCCAGAGCTGGCGAGGGCTGCCGCTCGGCCCGCGCACTGCGCTGCGCGGACACGGGCTTCGTGGGTGGTTTGGAGTAGCTCCTCGGTTATGCGCATTTGTGGAACTCGTGGAGGACTTGGGTGGGGGTTAGGTGGTCTACCTGGATGGTGTGGATGGGGATGGGGATTAGGGCTGTTAGGACGGAGGTGTAGCTGGATTGGAGGTGGCGGAGGTGGGTGGCGGTTTCGTGGGGTTCTCGGGGGCGCCTCGGCGGGCTATTCGGCGGAGGGCCTCGGCTACTGAGATGTCTAGGTGGATGACGGCGTCGGGGAGGGTGGTGTGCATACGGATCGCCAGTTGGCGGAGTTGTTCGGGGAGTTGCTCGTCCACCAGGGTGGTGAGGTCGGTGGCGATGGTGCAGAGGTCGAGGGGTTGACCTAGGCGGCGGGCTTGGGCGTCAGTCCAGGCGACGGCTTGTTTCAGAGCTGCCGAGTCGACCTTCTCTAAAACAGCGCGAGCGTGGTCGGCGCCTTGCAGCATTGGGCGGAAGACCGGTAGGTAGACGGCTGCGTCGATCACCGGGTGGCGATCCGAGACGAGCACGCGTGGCGTGCGGCCGGACATCGCGCGGAAGCGTTCCGTCGGCCCGAACATGCACATCTGCAGGTAGAGCAAGGCGAGTTTGAGATCCGGGCTGCCCAGCTGGTCGACCGCCGACCCCATCGCGTCCAGGGTCAGCGACAGCTCCTGCAGTGGAGCATCCGGACTCTCGTGGTTCGGCAGCGACGACAGCACCTCGTATCCACGCTCAGCCGCCAGCAACCGCGCGAGTGTCGACTTCCCGGACCCGTCGATGCCGACCAACGCGATCCGCTGCGGACGGGCAGTCATCGGTCCTCGAGAGCGATCAGCCGGAACAACGTCGGTACGACGTGCGCCAAGAACGGGAGCTCCCGATGGGTGTGGGCCATCAGGTAGAGCTGGACGCGGTTGATCGCGAAGTCCCACAGCGCCAGTTGGTAGCCGCGGCGCCAAGCAACAGGGTCAATGCCGGGGGCAACTATCTGTCGGTGCAGCTCTACATAGTGAGTCACCAACGAGCTGTCAAAAGAAGCAGGTAGGACGTAGGTGAGGAGTTCGACGAGGTCGCGTTGGGGAACGTGCAGGGTGGCGAGTTCCCAGTCGTAGGCGACCAGTTGCAGGGAGCCGGAGCGGAGGGCGATGTTCCGCGGGTTGAAGTCGCCGTGCACCAGCGTCCACGGCATCGATTCGAGCTCCTCCCACCAAGCGGGCAAGGTGGCGATGAGTTCGTTGAGCCGGCGGTGTTCCGGGGCGCCGATCCAGGCAGGGTGTTCTACAGCGCTGTGATCGGCCAGCGCCTCCCACAGCTCGCGCATCGCCGTCATCCGCGCGGCCGACTGAACCCTCCCGAGCGATGCCTCCGACCGTCCGAGCCAGGCGCGATGCACGGCGCCGATCCCGCGGATCGCTGCCTCGACGTACTCCGGTTCCCAGAGCTCCGGTTGGTCCCCGCTGTCCTTCAGCAGCACCTCCGGGCCGAGGCGTTCCATCAGGATGACGAACGCCTCGCGCGGTGGGGTCCTCGTGGACGCCGTAGACCTCGGGTAGGACGGTTCGTAGTACGGGATCTGTGGTGCGGTAGATGGCCGGCTCTCGGGTGTGGGTGTCCTTGAAGCCGGTCCAGTCGCGCCAGCGGGGGTAGATCTCGGCCAGGCGGCCGCCGCACAGGGACGCGAGTTTGGCGGCTTCGATGATCACCTCCTGGTCGAGGGGTTTCACCTTCGCGACCAGCTCGACCTCCTTGGCGTCTCCACCGCGCGTGTAGGTCAGGCGCAGCGGGAAGAGCCCGATCAGCTTGCGATTGTCACCCCGCGCGGTGAGGTCGGAGAGAATGCTCGACCGGGTGTCCTCCTCGAGCCGTACGACGTCCGTGACGGTGAGCCCGGGTTCGTCCATCGCCTCGGCCAGCATCGGCTCCAGGAGCGGTACGTCGAGGTCGGCGGCGCTGAGCCAGTTGACCCGATGACCCCGCCCGAGTCGCTCGTGCGCATCAGCGAACTGACCGCTCGCAACGGCAGCCAGGGTGGAGATGTCGAGCGCGAGCGAGAAGCCGCAGATGATCTCGGCGAGCCGCTTCACCCCGTCGTTGCCCGCACACCCGAGCGCAGTCAGGTAGTCGCGTTGCTGCCGCAACCCGGTACCACCACCAACCGTCCCGATCACGAGGTTCGGCAACAGCAGCGACACCCGCAGCCCGTCCCCCTCCGGTTCCGCCGAGAAGATCGCGGACCCCGACTCGTACACACTCGCGATGTCTTGGCCGGTGGCAACGAAGAGAGCCGCGATCACGTTGGCCGCGTCGATGTCGAAGCCGACCGCCCCAGCAGCCAAGCTCCCCGCGGACGCGATCCGGCAGGTCCGGTCGATCGCCTCGGGCGTCGTCTTCAGCACCTGCTGGATGGTCGCGCGATCGAGTACCGCCTCGGCGGCGACCCGGGAACCCCGGCCCGAGCTCGTGTTCAGCTGGGTGAGCTTCTTGTCGCCGCTCATGTTCGCCTCGATCACGAACCAAGTCGGCCGCAACCCCGGCATCACCGCGAGCTCGTCGTTGATCCATTGGCAAGCGCGCCAAGTCGACGCGGTGGTCATGTTCTGCCCACCGGCATCGGCAGTCTCATATATGAACCGCAAGTGGATCACTCGCCCGATCTGCACCGGATCCAGCTCCACCAGCTTCGAGTGCGACGACACCGTAGCGATCTCGCGCTCCAACTCAGCCCGTTGCCGAACGACCCACTGCGCAAACCGAGCAGCAGCCCCGACGCTCTCGAACTCGAACCCCGGCGCCCGCACCATCCGCTGGAACAGCACCCTGGTCTCCACCCCACCAGACCGTGAGATGGCTCGAGCACCCCGAGCAACCGAGGCCACCAATGCACCTTCTGTAGTTGCCAACGGCGCAGTCACCAGACCGACAGCACGCTCGCCACGGAACAGCAGCGGACCGGCCAGCCCGACCGGGATCTCCACCCCCGCGACCAGGTTCTCGATGTTGCCGGCCAGGCTGCGCGCATCCAGCCCCGACCGGTCCAGTGACGCCAGCGGTTTGCCGGTCGTCTCCCGCCACCAGTCCAGCCGCGTCACCCTGGCCGCCTCGGTGTTCTCCCCCCGCAACGGAATCTCGTTCATGTCACTCCCACCCCTTGTGTCCGGAAGACCCGGTCCTTCACCCGCGGCGGCCGTTCGCCCGCCTGCACCCGCGCCTGCCAGTTCCGCAGAAACACCTCCGGCCGGACGGCCTGCACCGACGGCATCCCGAGCGCCCCGCGCTCCCTTGCCTGCCGGTACTGCGGAGACTCGGCCGCAAGTTCCGCGTCGAGCCGCCGGACGTACTCCTCCAACCCGTTGAACGGTCCACTGTCGAAAGCGATCGCGATCTCGTACCGCAGCCCGTCCGGCGCGATCCGCCAGCTCAGGTTGCGGACGTCCTGCCCAGCTCGTGCGACGGCCCGCAACGCCTGCGCCTCGCGGAGATCCTCACCGGCGATGGAGAGCACGCCGTTGCGCCCGGCGTACGAGACCATCGGCGTACGCTCGGCGAAGTCTTCGACGCGGACGATGTCGCGAGTCGCGCAGCGATAGAGCCCACCGAGATGCGAGAGCACCACGTGGTACTCGTGCCCGTTCTCCAGTTCGTGCGCGAGCAGCGTCTTGCTGTCCGGCCGGATCTCCTGCTCCACCGGGAGAAACTCGTACAGGCAGGACGTCACCATCAGCGGCCCGGCGGTCGGGTGATCGCCCATCGGGACCGCCAACGGTCCTTCGGACGAACCGATAGGGGCCGGTAGCAACCGAACTCGCGGGCCATAGTCCGCCATCAAGCGCGGCAGATAGAGCTCTGCGACGTACGACGTCCAGGTCAGCACCGTCTCGAGCCGCGGCCAGAGGTCGCACGGCCGAGTGGCGCCGGCGAGCTCGCGCGCACGCTCCGGATCCGGCGCGCAGTACGGCTCTCCGCCGAGTGTGCCGGCGGCGATCTCGGCGGTCAGCCGGGGCATGAACAGCGACAGCTGGTACGGCAGGGCGGCTGCGATTGCGGGGTTGATCGCAATGACCGCACGGATGTCGTGCTGGGCCGCGATGCGAAGTCGCAGGTAGGTCCGCTCCCAGGGATCGGCAGCGGCGAAGCGTTCAGGCAGGATGCTCCACGGCGCCCGGTTGCCGAGGCCGATGGCCAGGTCCTCGCCGAGCCGGCCGTAGTCCAGCTGGCTGGGCCCGATGTGCGGCTGCCCGCCCTCGGTCCGCTTGATCGGCGAGTGCGGGTCCTGCCACAGATTGAGGACGGTGTCGTCACCATCGAGTACGCCGGGCCGCTCGGCGAGGCCGGCCAGGCCGGAGAAGTAGAACGGCAGGAAGCATCGGCGCAGGTAGGTCGGGGTCACCGGGATGCGCTTCTCCTGGCCGGTCGTCCCACTGCTTGCGAAGAAGACCGTCGGATCTTCCGCAGTCAGTACGCCGGACTCGCCCTCGACCACGCGATCCGTCCAGGGAGTGAACTCCTCGTGGCCGCGGATCGGTACGGCGCGCCGGTAGTCGTCGAGGCTCATCCCGACGGCCAAGCCGTGGGCGCGGCCGAAGGCGGTCGCCGCATTCGCCGCAAGCAGCTCGGCCAGCACCCTCGCCTGGTGCTCCTCCGGCGCGGCCAGACTCTCCAGCAGCCGGGTCCGCTCCTGACCGACCCGTTGCCGATAGGCCTCGGTGAAGTTGTTCATCTCCCATCGCCTCTCAACTGTAGACCGACTGCATCAGCCGGTACGGATCGATCCAGCCCGCCGGGGTGCGGCACTTGTCCATCAGTTCTCCCGAAGGACCGTCCGTCGTCAAGCAGCCGGCGCGCGCGGATCATTGCCCGACGCAACAACTCGGGCCGGAACGACTCCTTGGCGGTGCGTTTCAGCATCGTGATGAAGTAGATCCGCATCCCCAGCTGGTACGTCGGCAGGTCGAACTCGCGCAGGCAGGCCTCGGCCAGATCGCTGAGCGCCCGGCCGGACCAACCGCCGTACCGGCTGGAGCGCACCACGCCGCCCAGGGGCACCCGGCCGAGCGCGAGCCGCGACGTACGGGCGCCGAACTCGCGCAGGATCCGGTCGAGCAGTGCGTAGTCATGGACGATGTCCTCGTCGTGAACGAGGACCGTCTGCTCATAGCTCGCGACTACGGGCACCAGATCGCGGAGGAGCATGAGTAGGTAGTTCACGTGGCCGTCTGAGCTGACCACGGTTCGGAGCGGCATCCCCCAGCGCGTTCCGTCGAGATACACCGGTCCGCCGTACGGGCGATGGTCCAGGCACAACCCGCGGTCGACGAGGTCATCCAGCAGCTCGTCGACGGAGATGCTGAACGGGCGGTCGACCGTCAAGCCCGGATCCATCACATCGAGCAGCCGCAACTGCTCGGTCCAGCTCCGTAGTACCCGCTCGCCGGCTGGATGCGTCCAGCCGTGCTCCACCTGGTCGACGTACGGCCGGATCGCCTGGTAGGGCTGGAGTTCCGGCTCGGCGTGGAAGCGGACGTAGAGCTCGCCCAGCTCCAGATCGGTGTATTGCGCATAGTCGACGTCGCCGAGCGTCCGGTCGAGGTACTCCCAGAACCGGACCGTCTGCCCGGTGAGGTTCGGTAGCCGCGGATTCCAGCGGTACGTCACCTCACCGAGCAGACGGTTGCTCCGATACAGCACGTCCACCCAGAGGAATCCCTTCGCGTGGGTAGGCAGCAGCGGCTTGGTGGCTGTGATCGTGATCGGCGCGATCAGCAGCCCGGCGGACTCAGACATGCACTGGCACTTCTTGCTCGGCATCCGATTTGGTCGCCGGGCGGAAACGGTAGGCGGCCACGGCTGCGGCGATGGCGAGCACGGCCATCACGCCGGCGGACGAGAGGACGGTCAACGTCGTACCGACGGCACCTAGGAGGAGACCTGCGGTGAGAGGGCCCAGCGAGTTTGCGCCTGAGGTCACCAGGGAGCTGACGCTGCCGGCTCGGCCCTGCATCTCTTCGGGAGTGATCTGGACCTGGTAAACGCCGCCGACAACGTTCATCAGGCCGCCGGCCCAGCTCATCGCGGCGAACAACGCACCCAGGACCAGCGGGCTGTCGGTGAAGGCGATCGTCGGGATCATCAGGAACCGCAGCAGGAGGGTGCCGACGAAGAGTGTGCTCAGCCCGAAACGAGCCATGAAGAACGAGGCACACAGGGCACCCAGCAGTCCACCGATGCCACTAGCCACACCGATCACGCCGATCGTGGCGACCGATCGCCCGCTCTCGCGGATGATCAGCACCATCGACAGGCTCAGGACCTGGGTGATGATGTTCGTCGCCGAGATCAGCACCAGCGCACTGCGGAGCAACTTCTGTCCGTGCATCCAGCGCAGACCTTCGGCCAACTCTTTGGGCACGCTGCGCGGCGCCTTCCGGCGTTCCTTCTGGAACGGGGTCCGGATGGCGAGCAACGTGAGCAGCGAGAACAGGTGACCGAGCACGGTGACGATGAAGGGCATCCACATCGCTAACGACAACAACCCGGTCGAGATCGGCTGCCCCAGTAATCCGGCGCCTTTGCTGCGGGCCTCGTTCTGAGAAAGGGCCGTAGGCAACTGTTTCGGATGCACAACAGCCCGTACTGCGGCGCGCTCGCTGAGCTGATACCCGATCGCCGCGCTCCCCTCGAGGAACGCCGCGATCAGCAGATGCGGCAAAGACAAGCCACCCATGAACAACGCGGCCAGAACACTCCCGATCGCTGCCATCCCGATGATGTCGCAGGAGATCATCACCTTCTTGCGATCCCAGCGATCGACCACGACCCCGGCCGGCAGTTGAATCACCAACTGCGGCAACAGAGCGGCGAACCCGACCAACCCTGCCCGTTCCGGCGACCCACCGTCGAACACCACCAGCAACGGCCAAGCAATCGAGCAAACCCGCATCCCCAGAATCGAAAAGGCGGCGCCGGACCAGAGCAACCCGAAGTCTTTGTTCTTCCACAAAGCCTGGACGGGTTGCTCCGCCGGCATGCTCATTCCACGATCCCGCGGCGGGTCCAGTCGAGGACTGCCATGGCGCCGTGCATCTTGTTCTCGGCCTGGTCGAAGGCGATGCTCATCGGGCCGTCGAGGATCTCGGCGGTGACCTCTTCGCCGCGATGGGCGGGGAGGTCGTGCAGGAAGACCGCTTGGGGGTTCTGGTCCCAGAGCGCCGCGTTGACCTGGAAGGGGGCGAAGATGTCGCGCCAGTTGGCGTCCGGCTTCGTCGTACCGGTGGTCTGCCAGCGAGTCGTGTAGATCGCGTCGAGACCGTCGGGCAGGTCGTTCATGTCGTGGCGTTCGATGAGAGTCGAGCCGCAGCGGGCAGCGTGGGTAGCGGCTCGGGCTGCAATCTCCGGGTCCAGGCCGTAGCCGGCAGGGGTGCGCAGTTCAAGGTGTACGCCGGGGTAGCGGGTGGCGGCCAAGGCGATCGAGGCAGCCGAGTTGTTGCCCTCCCCGACGTACAGGATGCGCAGTCCCTCGATCTTGCCGAAGCGCCGTTGCAGCGTGACCAGGTCGGTCACCGCCTGCGTCGGGTGCTCGGCCGAGCTCATCGCGTTGATCACCGACATGCGGTCCTGGGAGGCCCAGGCGCGCATCTCCGCCGGGTCTCCCGCAGTACGGGCGACGAGGACGTCGAGCATCCGGGAGAACACCGCGCCGGTGTCCTCGCTCGTCTCGCCGGTGTTCAGCTGCAGGTCATCGGGGCCATAGGCAACGATCTGGGCGCCGAGCCGGAGCGCGCCGGCCGAGAAGGCCGTACGCGTCCGGGTCGAGGTCTTGCGGAAGTAGATCCCGGCGATCTGACCGGCCAGCGGCAGATCCAGCACCGCCCGGCGCGACGAGAAGTCGTCGCCGCGGTCCACCACATAGCGCAGTTCGTCGTCGGTCAGGTCGTCGGTCGAGATCAGGTGTCGGACAGTCATTTCCCATACTCCTTAAGAGGAAGCCAGCCGTGCGGCCAGCCCCTGGGCGAGGTTCTTGCCGGCGGTCGCGTTGGCCAGCAGGACGAAGCCGTGGCCGGGACCGGTGCGGCAGATGGTGCCGCCGTAGTAGCCGCGCGGTTCGCCGCCGTGGCCGAACTGCACGTCGTCGCCGTTGAGTTCAGCGGTCGCACCGAGGCCGAACGAGCCGTCCCCGGACGGGGTCAGCATCTGCCGCGCGATCGCCTGCGAGAGCAAGGCCCGCGGCCGGCCGAGGTAGGACCGGCGGATCTCCAGCGTGAGCGTGGCGATGTCACCGGCCGTGGTCCACAGTCCACCCGAGGCGGCATCCGCCCGCACCCGCCAGCCGCCTTCCAGCGGCCCGTCCGCCAGATGCCCCAGCGCAACAGAGCGACCAGAAACAACCGGGAACGACGGGTCATAGCTGGATCCGGCCATCCCGAGCGGGTCCAGCACGAGCCGGCGCATCACCGTCTCGAAGGGCTCGCCAGTGACGTCCTCGATCAGCTGCTGCAGTACGACGAAGTTGGCGCCGGCCTTGACGAACTTCTCCCCCGGCTTGTGCTCACACCGGATCGGCTCGTTCGTCGCAGGCGCAACCCCGGTCAGTACTTCGAGAAGCGTAGGCGCCACCTCGGAAGGCGAAACCCCGCCGCCAGGCGACACCGTGAAGCCGGACCGGTGACCGAGCAGCTGCCGCAGCGTGACCCGCGGACGACCTGGCACCTCCCAGCTCGTCAGGTAGGTGTGAATGTCCTCGTCGAGGTCAAGCACCCCGTCGTCGACCAGCTTCAACGCGCCGACCGAGCTCACCAGCTTGCTCACCGAAGCCACCGTGAACAGGGTCTCCCCCGTCACCGCCTCGCCACCTTCATAAGCCGTTCCGAAGGCACGAACCGCAACCAGCTCGCCACCTTCCATCACGGCAACGGCTGCGCCCGGCACACCGAGCTCTTCCATTGCCGAAGGCAACATGTCGACACCAGGCCCGTACCAGCTCGCAGCCTCGGTGCCCCGCTCGGCCGCAAGAGCCGCGTCGACCGCCAGCGCAAGGTGGTCGAGCCGGTCGCTGTCGTAGTACATGAACAGCGACAGCGGCAGCCCCTTCGCCTTGGCCTTCGAAACCGTCTTCACCAGCAGCATCGAGTAGCCGCCGAGGTCGAAGAAGTGGTCGTGCCGGCCGACCTGCGGGATGTCGAGCAACTTCGCCCAGATCTTCGCGAGGATCTTCTCCGTCTCGGTGCGAGGCGGCACGAAGACCGGACCTTCCTCAGCCTTCGAAGCGACAGGCCGGGCAGCCAGCCCAGCGCGATCCGCGGTCGGCAGCAGCTCGTAGGTGTCCCAGCGAGCATCCGGTGCCTCGACAATGGCCTCGAGCGCCTTCCGGTACATCGCAGCCAGCTTGTCCGCCGCCGCCCGGTCCAGCGCGTGGGTGTTCGACCGAACAGCCAGATACCCAGGTCCGGTCGCGACCGACAGCGGGAACTCGGTGGTCCCGCTCGCCACACTCGCGTCCAGCCCCTCGATCCCGCTACCGTCCGCCTTCGCCGCCACCGAGGAGTAGTCCTGGTAGCTGAAGAACACGTCCAGCAACCGGCGCTGCGAGCTGAACTCCCGCTGGATCACCGGCATCGGGAAGAACCGGTACGGCCACAGGTCGGACTCGGCCGCGAAGGTCCGAGCCACCAGCTCACGCCACGAGCCAGCTTCCCGGCGATGACGCACCGGCAGCATGTTCAGGTGCATCCCGTACACCCGCTCAGCACCTTCAACAGCCGGCCGGATGTGGCACGTCAGCCCACTGTGGAACTCACGACTGTCCGTCAGCGACGAAAGCACCGCCAGATGAGCAGCGAAGAACACGCTCTTCAGCGACGTCTGCGCCTCGGACGCAACGGCCCGCAGCTTCTGCTCCAGGTCCGCATACGACACCTCGATCCGGTACGCCGTACGCTCGCCAGCCGGATCGCCCGCCCACCCCGCAGGGATCGTGAACTTCGGCAGCGCAGCCACCTTCGCCCAGTACGCCCGATCCTCCGCAGACTCCAGCGCCTTGAGCTCACCCGCGATCGCATCCGCGAACCGCACCGGCGGTGCCTCGTAGGGCGCCTGCTCAAGACCGTCCCGGAACCGCAGGTAGTAGTCGAGCAGCTCCATCACCAGACCGTGATGACTCCAACCCTCAAGAATCACGTGGTTCTGAGTGACCGTCGCCTCCCAGCTGTGCTCGTCGATCTTGTGCACAGCCAGCCGCAGCAACGGCGGTGCCTCGTGGTTGAAGTGCGTCGCCTGCTCAGCCGCCTTGAAGTCGGCGATCCGTGAGGCCTGAGCAGCAGACGAGAGCCCTGTCAGATCCTCGACGTGCAGAGGAAGCACAGCAGACGCGTGCACCAGCTGCATCGGCACCGAGAAGTTCTCCAGGTCGACACCGGTCCGCAGTACCTCGTGACGCTCCAGCAGCAGCGCAGCCGCCTGCCGGAGAGCCTCGACGGACAAGGGCTTCTCATCGGTCAACCGCGTCGAGACCACGTTGTGGTAGTTCCGCGGCGTCTCGCTCGACAGCAACTCGACCATCATCCCGGTCTGTGCCTCGGACAGCGGATACGCATCCACGACACCCGCCGGCACCAGCACCCGATCCTCCGCACCGATCAACGCGAACGGCTCAACAGCAGCCTCAGCCACAACAGCCGGACGCCCAGTGATCTTCTCCGCCAGCGCAGCCACGGTCCGCAGCTCGAAGACATCCCGGACCCCGGCATCCAGCCCGGCCCGCCGAAGCCCACCGACCACAGAGACCGCACTGATCGAGTCGCCACCCAGATCGAAGAAGCTGTCGAACGCACCCACCCGATCGATCCCGAGCGCCTTCCGCCAGACCGCGGCCACCTGCTGCTCGGCCGCCGTCCGCGGCGCCACGAACTCGTGCGTCTCCACCGTGAACGAAGGCGCCGGCAACGCGGCCCGATCGAGCTTCCCGCTCGCACTCAGCGGCAACGAAGGCAGCTCCACAAAGGCCGCAGGCACCATGTACTCCGGCAGCCACCCGGCGACAACCTCACGCAACTCGTCGAGGTCCAAAGCTCCAGCCGGTACGACGTACGCGACCAGCTTCTTGTCACCAGGCCGGTCCTCGCGAGCGATCACAGTCGCGTGCGCAACCGAAGGATGCCGCAGGATCGTCGTCTCGACCTCGCCGAGCTCGATCCGGTAGCCGTGAATCTTGACCTGGTCGTCGAGCCGCGTCGGGCAACTGATCGTGCCGTCCGCGTTCCAGGCCGCGACGTCACCGGTGCGGTACATCCGCTCCCCCGGCGGACCCCAAGGGCAGGCCACGAACTTGGCCGCGGACAGGTCCGGGCGGTTCAGGTAGCCGCGGGCGACCTGCGGCCCGGCGACGTACATCTCGCCGGACACCCCGATCGGGGTCGGCTGCAGATTCGCATCCAGGATGTAGACCCGGATGTTCGGCATCGGCCGGCCGATCGTGACCGGACCGTCGGCCAGCGCGTCGCCGGGCTCGAAGGTGATCGCGGTGACCGCGACCGTGGTCTCGGTCGGGCCGTATTCGTTGATCACGGCAACGGAAGGGTTGGCCGCCCGCCAGGCCTGCATGACCTCACCGAGCAGGGGTTCTCCGCCAGTCATCAACTGCCCGGCGGGCGACCAGTTCAGGGACAGCTCGGCCAGCATCGGCAGATGGCTCGGGGTCACCTTGACGAAGGCCGGCTTGGCCATCGGCTCTTCCTCGGTCCCGTCCAGCGCCCCGACGATCACGGTGCCGCCGAGAGCCAACGGCCCCCAGAGCGCGTTGACGGTCAGGTCGAACGAGGCCGACGAGTGCAGCAGCGACGATCCCGCCGATGCACCGTGCATCCTGAGCACACCAAGCCAGGTAGTTCGCCACCTGGCGGTGTTCCAGTACTGCGCCCTTCGGCTTGCCGGTCGAGCCGGACGTGTAGATCAGGTAGATCGCGTTCTCCCGCCGCAGCGGTGAGATCCGGTCGGCATCGGTGATCGGCTCGCCCGACTGATCGGCGTACGACTCGGCGTCGGTCAGCAGCACCGGTACGTCGCCGACCGGCAGCCGGTCGAGCAGGTTGTCGGCCGTCAGCAACAGGACCGGGGTCGAGTCGGTGAGCACGTACTCCACCCGGTCGGCCGGGTTCTCCGGGTCGATCGGCACGTACGCACCACCGGCCTTCAGCACGGCCAGCAGCGCCACGATCATCTCCGGCGACCGCGGCAGCGCCACGGCGACCCGGGACTCCGGACCGACGCCACGCGTGATCAGCAACCGGGCCAGCTTGTTCGCCTGCTCGTCCAGTTCGGCATAGGTCAGCTCGAGCCGCGGTGCCAGCAACGCAGTCTTCTGCGGAAGACGGACGACCGAGTCCTCGATCAGTTCGAGCAGCGTCGGCGGCTCGAGGTCGCCGTCGGGACCGTTGGCGAAGTCGCGCAGTACCTGCGCGGACTCACCGGCCGGCAGGTGACTCAAAAGGGCAGAGCCTTCGGGATCGGCGGCCATCGCTTCGAGCACCGACCGGTAGATGCCGGCCAGCCGCTCGGCGTTCTCCAGGCTGATCACCCGGGAGTCCGCGGTCAGGATGATGTAGCCGCCGCGCGACGAGACCGTCAACGGTACTTCGGTGATGCTCTCGTTCTGCAGGCTCATCCGGCGGGCCGCGACGACCGGCATGTCGTCGAGCGACTCGTAGGTCTCCCCGGCGTACGGGTCGACCAGGTCGTCGTCGAGCTGACGGAAGTCCTGGTAGTTGAAGAACACGTTGATCAGCCGCTGGCCGGAGTCGCGCTGGATCTGCGGCATCGGGTAGCGCCGGTGCGGCCAGAGTTCCAGCTCGCGGGCGAAGGTCTGCTCGACCAGCTCACGCCAGGTGCGAGCACCACGCTCGACCGGGAACGGCAGCGTGTTCAGGTACATCCCGTGCACCTTGTCGGCACCGGCGGCCTCGGGTCGCGCGTCACAGACGAGGCCGGTGGTGAACGACGTCTCGGCGCTCAGCAGACTCATCACCTTGATGTGTGCGGCGAGCATGACGCTCTTCAGCGACGCATCCGCCTTGGCAGCAAGGGCCCGCAGGCCGTCTTCGAGGTCCATGCTCCGCGCACCGGCGTACAGGGCGCTTGAGGTTTCCTCGCCCCAGCCGGTCGGCAGCTCGACCGGGTTGTAGCCGGTGGCAACATTCAGCCAGTAGGACTTGTCCTCCTCCGACGCGACCGAGGCGAGTTCGCCGGCGATGAAGTCGGCGTACCGGACCTTCGGCGCCTCATAGGCCTCCAGCTCCACGCCGTCCCGGATCGCCCGGTAGGTGGTGACGAGTTCCATCAGCAGCGAGTGGTAGCTCCACCCTTCGGAGACCGCGTGGCACTCGGTGCTGGTCAGCCACCAGCCATCGGTCTCACCCGTCGTGTGCACGTGGAAGCGCAGCAGGGCAGGCGACGAAAGGTCGAACGGGTTGGCCCGCTCTGCGGCCCGGAAGGCCCGCAGTGCGTCATCCCGCTCAGCAGCCGTCACGTCACCGAGTGCGGTGATGCCGATCGGCATCGTCGCGGTCGCGTGGATGAGCTGCAGCGGTCGCGAGTAGGTGCCTAGGTCGATCGACGTGCGCAGGTTCTCGTGTCGCTCGACCAGGACCTCGGCTGCCCGCTGCAGCGCGGCGGCGTCGATCGGCCGGTCGTCGAGGATCCGGTGCGACGTCGTGTTGTGGTAGTGCGCCTCGTCTTCTCCAGCCAGCATCTCCGCCACCATGCCGGTCTGCGCTTGAGACAACGGATAGGCATCGGTCACCCCTTCCGGCAGCTGTTCGCGGTCGTCGGCCGGGATCAGCGCGAAGGGGGCGACGAAGGTCTCCTCCTTGGCCGCGCGGCCGGTCAGCTTCTCCGCGAGCGCCGCGACGGTGCGGTACTCGAAGACGTCCCAGACCGCCACGTCCACGCCGGTCTCGCGCAGTGCGCCGACCACCGCGACCGCGCTGAGCGAGTCGCCGCCGAGTTCGAAGAAGCTGGTGTGGACGTCGACCTCGGTGAGGCCGAGCACCTTGCCCCAGACCGCGGCCAGCTGCTCCTCGGTCGTGGTCCGGGCGACGACCTTCTCAGCCGTTGCCGCTGCGGGAGCACCCGGAGCCGGCAGCGCGCGAAGGTCGGTCTTGCCGTTCTCGGTCAGGGGAATCGCGTCCAGCACCACGAACGCGGACGGAACCATGTACTCCGGCAGCCACTCCTGCACGTGCCCACGCAACCCAGCCTGGTTCAACTCGATCCCAGCCGCCGGTACGACGTACGCGACCAGCCGCTTGTCGCCCGCGAGCCCGTCGCGGGCGATCACGATCGCCTGGCTGATCCCGGTGTGCCGCAGCAGCGTCGTCTCGATCTCGCCGAGCTCGATCCGGTAGCCGTGGATCTTGACCTGGTTGTCCACCCGGCTCGGGCAGGTCAGCGTGCCGTCGAGGTCCCACGCGGCCAGGTCGCCGGTGCGGTACATCCGCTCACCGGGCGCACCCCACGGGCAGGCGACGAACTTCTCCGCGGTCAGGTCCGGGCGGTTCAGGTAGCCGCGAGCAACACAGTCACCGGCGACGTAGACCTCGCCGACGACACCGATCGGCGCCGGCCGCAGGAACGCGTCGAGGACGTAGATCCGCGAGTTCGGCATCGGCTTGCCGATCGCCAGTCCGCCCGCGGGCAGCTCGTCGTCGGGCTCGATGCGCAGCGCCGTACAGCCGACCGTCGTCTCGGTCGGGCCGTACTCGTTGATCACCGTGACGCCAGGGTGCTTGGCCCGCCACGCGTCGACCGACTCACCGGTGAGCGCCTCGCCACCGGTCATCAGGTCGACCGTCGGAGAGAACGCATCCGGCAGCTCGACCAGGAACGGCAGGTGGCTCGGGGTCACCTTGACGAAGGTCGGTGCGACTGCAGGAGCGGGCGCGCTGCCGTCCAGGGAGCCGATGACAACGCGCCCGCCGAGCACCAGCGGGCCCCACAACGCGTTCACCGTCAGGTCGAACGACACCGACGAGTGCAGCAGCGAGGAGCCGGCCAGACCTTCGTATTCCCGCGCGCACCAGGCGAGGTAACCGGACAGCTGCCGGTGCTCGATGACGACGCCCTTCGGCCGCCCGGTCGAGCCGGAGGTGTAGATCAGGTACGCCGGGTTGTCGGGTCCGGCCGTGACGCCGAGATCCGCGGTGGAGAACCCGGCGAAGCGCGCCTGGTAATCGACGGCAACCGTCGGAACGGAAGTTGCCGGCAGCCCCGAAGTCGAAGCACCGGAGACCAGGATCAGCTCCGGCTCGGAGTCCTCGAGGATGTAGCTGTTCCGGTCGGCCGGGTAGTCCGGGTCGATCGGGACATACGCGCCACCGGCCTTCAACACAGCCAGCACTGCGACGATCAGGTCGGCCGATCGCGGCATCGCGACCGCAACGCGCGACTCCGGTCCGACGCCCTCGTCCACGAGGAAGTGCGCGAGTTGGTTGGCGCGAGCGTTCAGTTCGGCGTACGAGAGTTCGGTCTCGCCGTCGACGACCGCGACCTCGTCCTTGGGCTGCCGAGCGACCTGCAGATAGACAGGCTCGGTGATCTCCAGCTCGCCGCCACTGCTCGCGAAACCGTCGGTCAGCTGCTCGAACTCGGCCGGGCCGAACATCTCCAGCACGGACAGCCGGGTCGCCGGGGCCTCGACCGCAGCAGCGAGCAACCGGACGAAGTGACCGGCCATCCGCTGCACCGTCGACTGGTCGAACAGCGAGGTCGCATAGGTCAGTACGCCGTCCAGCGCGCCGTCGGTCGTCTCGGTCAGCTTGAGGTTCAGATCGAACTTGGCCACCGTGAAGTCGCTCTGCACCGGCTCGACCACGACCTCGCCGAGCGTGAACGCGTCGGGCTGGGCCTGCCGCACGATGAAGGCAACCTGGAACAGCGGCGGCCGGGACATGTCCCGCTCCGGCTGCAGTTCGTCGACCAGCTTGGCGAACGGCACGGTCTGGTGGTCGTGCGCGTCGAGCACGCGAGCCCTGGTCTCCTTGACCAACGCTTCGAAGCTCGGGTCGCCACTCCACTTGTTGCGGATCACCAGCGTGTTGATGCCGTAGCCGATCATCTGCTGCAGCTCGGGCCGGGTGCGGCCGGAGACAACGGTGCCGACGGCAACATCCTGCTCGCCGGTGTAGCGCGACAGCATCAGCTGGTACGCCGTCAGCATCACGACGAACGGCGTCGTGTCGTGCTTCCGCGCCAACTCGCGGACCTTGCCCGCCAGACCGTCAGGCAGAGCGAACGGGAGGTCGGCACCGGCCTTGCTCCGGACCGCCGGACGCGGCCGGTCCGAAGGCAGGTCGACCGGACGGATCCCGTCCAGCTGCTCACGCCACCAGCCGATCTCCTTGGTCAGGTCCTGCGACCGCTGCCAGGCGGCGAAGTCGGCGTACTGCAGCGGCAGCTCCTCGAGCGACGGCGTGACGCCGGCCGCGTGAGCGCCGTACAGCTCGCTCAGCTCTGCCGACAACTGCTCGGTCGACCAGGCGTCACCGGCGATGTGGTGCAGAACGACGACCAGTAGGTGGTCATCGGTTGCCGCACGCAATAGCGTCGCGCGGGCCGGCCATTCCCTTTCGAGGTCGAAGCCGGCCGAGGTCTCCAGTGCGACCAGGTCGGTCAACTTGGCCTCGCGCTCGGCAGCCGGTACGTCGCTGACGTCCACCAGGCCGAGGTCGCTGCCACCGCTGAGGTCGACGACCTGGATCGGCTCGCCGTTCTGCAGCTCGTAGCGGGTGCGGAGGATCTCGTGCCGGGCCAGCAGGTCCGACCAGGCCCGGCGCAGCGCGTCGAGGTCGAGCGGTCCGCGCATCCGGAGCGCGGCCGGCAGCAGGTACTCCGAGCTGTCGGTGTCCAGCCGGTTCAGGAACCACATCTGCTGCTGGCCGAAGGACAACGGCAGCGGCTTGGTCCGGTCGGCCTTGGCGATCGTCGACCGATTACCTCCCCGCACGCCGGCCAGCCGGCGGCGGAGCAGTTCTTCGCGGGCGTCAGCGGTGGTCATCGCCTAGTTCTCCTCAACAGTGGATGCGAGTACTTCGGTGTCGGTCAGCGCCTCGATCTCGGCCCGGATCCGGTCCTCGACGGCGGCGGCCAGCTCGGCGACCGTCGGGCCCTCGAAGACGGCGCGGACCGGCAGGTCGATCTCGAACGCGTTCTGCAGCTTCGCGATCAGCCGGATCGCCAGGATCGAGTTGCCGCCGCTGCGGAAGAAGTTCTCCCGGATGCCGACCTGGCGGTCGAGCAGCTCGGCCCAGATCTCCGCGATCCGTTCTTCGACGACGGTGCTGGGCAGTTCCAGCTCAGCGGTGCCGGTGTTTTCCGGGATCGGCAGGGCGGCCCGGTCGACCTTGCCGTTGGCGTTCAGCGGCAGCTTCTCGAGGGCGACGAACGCGGCCGGGACCAGGTAGTCCGGAAGCGACTGAGCCGCGTGCGCAGCCAGGTCCGCCTCGGCGGCCGTGCCTACGTAGTACGCGACGAGCCGCAGGTCGCCGGGCTTGTCCTCCCGGGCGATCACCAGGGCGTCGGTGACGTCGGCGTGGGCGGCCAGGACGATCTGGATCTCTTCCGGCTCGATCCGGTAGCCGCGGATCTTCACCTGGTGGTCGGTCCGGCCCAGGAACTCCACGTTCCCGTCGGGCCGGCGGCGGACCAGGTCGCCGGTGCGGTAGAGGCGGCCGTAGGAGCTCTCGATGAACTTCTCGGCCGTCAGCTCGGGACGGTTGACGTAGCCGTTGGCCACGCCGGTGCCACCGACGTACAGCTCCCCTACTACCCCGACCGGAACCGGCTGCTGGTCGGCGTCGAGGACGTACATCGTCATGTTCGGCAGCGGCCGCCCGATCGGCAGCACGTCGGACTTGTCGTCCGCCGGCACCGGGTAGATCGACGTACCGACCGAGGCTTCGGTGGGTCCGTATTCGTTGATGACCCGGACGTCCGGCGCGAGTGCCCGCCAGGCCTCCAAAGCCCTTCTGGTGAAGGGCTCACCCGCCACGACCAGCACCTCGGCCAGACCTTGCGCCTCCGATGCGGTCAGCTGCGCGGAGAGGATCTCCAGGTGCGAGGGCGTCAGTTTCACGAAGCTGTACGGCGCGTTGGCGGCCATCGCCTTGCCGAGATCGCCGAGGTCGAGGTCGGCCGGCATCATGTGCACGGTCTGCCCGGCCAGCAGCGGAGCCCAGAGGTTCGGGACACCCAGGTCGAAGGCGACCGAGGAGAACACCGGCGCGCCGCCCGTACCCGCACCGGCCAGCTCGCGAGCCGCCCAGTCCAGGTGGTTGATCAAGCCGCGGTGCGGAACGTCGACGCCCTTCGGCTTACCGGTCGAGCCCGAGGTGTAGATGATGTACGCCGTGGCGTCCAGGTCGGCCTCGACGTCCAGCGGCTCACTCGACCGGGCCGCAATCAGATCCGCGTCCTGGTCGACCAGTACGACGTTGCTTCCGGCAACCTCGGCGTACCGGCTCTGGGTGATGGTGGTGTGGACGGCCGCATCCTCTTGCAGGTAAGCGATCCGGTCCGCCGGAGTCGACGGGTCCATCGGCAGGTACGCCGCGCCCGCCTTCCAGGCACCGAGCATCGCGGCCAGCAGCAGCGGTCCACGGTCGAGCAGGACCGCGACGACATCGCCGGGCTTGACCCCGCGAGCCGCCAGGTGATGCGCGACCCGGTTGGCGTTCCGGTCCAGGCACTTGTACGACTTGCCACCCGCCTCGCTGGAGACCGCGATCGCGTCCGGAGTCTCCAGGGCTTGTGCCTCGAAGCGCTGAGTTGCCGTCAGGGCCGGGACCTCGACAGCGGTCTCGTTCCAGCCGATGAGCAGCTGGTGCCGGTCGTCCGCGGAGAGCAGGTCGACCGAACCAAGCGCGGTGGCCGGCGCGGCGGCGAAGCTTTCGAGCAGCTGCAGGAAGGCCGCGGTGATCCGCTCGATCGTGCCCCTGTCGAAGAGCGCCGTTGCGTACTCCATTGCGCCGAGCAATGAGCCGTCGGCCAGCTTGCGCATGTTCAGCGTCAGGTCGGTCTTGGCGACCTGCAACGCGGCCTCGATGGTGGCCAGGTCGGACTCGTTGCCCTCGGCACCGGAGAAGCCTTCGCCGTGGAAGTCGAAGGCGGCCTGGTAGAGCGGCGTCCGGGACAGGTCGCGGTCCGGGGCCAGCTCGTCGACCAGCCGGTCGAAGGGCAGCGCCGGAGTGGGCGAACGCGTCCTCGCAGGCAGCGCGGACGAGTTCCAGCGAGGCGTCGAAGGAGAGATCCGCGGCGAGCTTGCACCGCAGTACGACGGTGTTCAGGAAGAAGCCGACCAGGTCTTCCAGCTGACCGAGGTCGCGACCGGCGACCGGCGCGCCGACGGTCACGTCCCAGGTCCCGCTGAACCGGGCGAGCACGGTGGCGTACGCGGTCAGCAGGGTGCTGAACGGAGTACAGCCGTGCTTGCGGCCGAGGCTGTCGAGCGCGGTGGCCAGGTCGGCGGGGATCGTGAAGGTCACCATCGCGCCGTGCGGGTCGCGGGTGAGCGGGCGGGTGTGGTCGGTCGGCAGGTCGAGCGGGACGACGCCGTCGAGCGCGGTCCGCCAGTGGTCGAGCTCCTGCCCGATGACCTCTTCGGTCAGCGTGCGCTGCTGCCAGGCCGCGTAGTCGGCGTACTGGATCTCGCAGCGGCTGGAGTTCTTCGCCCTCGAGGAGAGCCGCGAAGTCGCGGGCCAGGACGGAGGCGGACCAGCCGTCGGTGGCGATGTGGTGGATCGCGAGTGTCAGCAGGTGTTCGCGCGGCGACCGGGTCAGCAGCGCCCGCAGTACGGGGCCTTCGACCAGGTCGAAGCCGGTGCTGAACTCTTCGGTCAGTACTGCGGCCAGCTCGTCGGCCTTGATGTCCGCGACGCGGAGCTCGACCGGAGCCGGCGCGTCGATCACCTGGGTGGGCTCACCGTCGATGACCTGGTAGCGGGTGCGCAGCGTCTCGTGCCGCGCGACCAGCGCGTCGACAGCCTTCTGGACTGTGGTGAACGGGGTGTCCATGGGGACCCGCAGGAAGGTCGGGGCGACCCACTCGCTGCTGCCGGACTCCAGCTGCTCCATGAACCACAGGCGACGCTGGCTCGCGGAGAGCGGCAGCGCGCCGGTCCGCGGTACGGCGGTCAGCTGGGTGCCGTCGGCCATCACCGAAGCAATAAGATTCGCCTGCGCTTCGACGGTAGTTGCCCTGAGCAACCCACGGAGCTGGATCTCGCCGCCCGCGGTAGAACGGAGCTGGTTGGCCAGCCGGGTCAGGGTGAGCGAGGTGCCGCCCAGTTCGAAGAAGCTGTCGTGGACGCTGATCTGCTCGACGCCGAGGAGCTGCCGCCAGACGTCCGCGACCAGCTGCTCCGCGGTCGTCCGGGGCGCGATGTATTCGCGGCCGGCGCGGCTGAACGGGTCGGGCAGCGCGGCCTTGTCGACCTTGCCGTTGGGGGTCAGGGGGAACTCGTCGACGGCCACGAACACGCTTGGTACGTGGGTCTCGGGGAGGCGGTCCAGGAGGTGGTTGCGCAGGCCCTCGGTGCTGACGGCCGTCACATAGGCGACCAGCTGAGTGCTGCCGTCCGCCTTCGCCTTCGCGGTGACGACGGCTCCGGCGACGTTCGAGTGCGCGGCCAAGGCGGCCTCGATCTCGCCCGGCTCCAACCGGACACCGTTGATCTTGACCTGGTCGTCGGTGCGGCCGACGTACTCGAGGTTGCCGTCCTCGCGCCAGCGAACGAGGTCGCCGGTGCGGTACAGCCGCCAGCCGTTCTTGCCGTACGGGTCCGGGACGAACCGCTCGGCGGTCAGGTCCGGACGGTTCAGGTAGCCGCGCGCGACGCCCACACCTCCGGCGTACAGCTCACCGACGGCACCGACCGCGGCCGGCGAACCGGTGACCGGGTCGAGGACGAGGACGCGCATGCCCTTGATCGGGCGGCCGATCGGCACCGGGCCGGTCTTCTGCTCCGCGTCGAAGCGGAAGGCGGTGACGTCGATCGAGCACTCGGTCGGGCCGTAGGTGTTCCACAGCTCGACGTCGGTGCACTTCAGCAGCCGCTGCGCGAGCTCCGCGTGCAGCGGCTCGCCGGCGCAGGACACGAGCCGCAGGGACCCGCGTTGCGTCCCAGCCGGACTCGTCCACCAGCAGACGCAGTACGGACGGAACGACCTGGAGGACGGTGATGCGCTGCCGGGTGACTGCCTCCAGCAGGGCCTTGGGGTCGCTCTCGGAGCCCGCGGGCGCGAGGACGACGGTGCCGCCACTGACGAGAGGTCCGAAGAACTCCCACACCATGGCGTCGAAGGTGATCCGGGTCTTCTGCAGGATCCGGTCGCTCGCCGTCAGCGCCTGCGCGTCGACGGCCCAGCGGACCCGGTTCGCGATGCCGGCGTGGGTGACCGCGACGCCCTTCGGCTGACCGGTCGAACCGGAGGTGTACATCACGTAGGCGAGGGCGTCCGGGTCGGTCTCGGCGACCGGGCGTCACCGGCCGGACGGCGATCGCGGTGACGAGGCGGGACGGTACGACGACCCGCGCGCCGGTCGCCTCGATCGCCTCGGTGAGGTGGTGCTCGGCGAGCACCACCTCGGCGCCGGTGTCATTGAGCAGCCACTGCAGCCGAGCGGCCGGGTACGACGGGTCGATCGTCACGAAGCCGGCCCCGGTCCGCCACACCGCGAGCAGTGCGACGACCAGGTCGATGCCGCGGTCGAGCGCGACACCGACCACGGTCTCCGGGCCGGCCCCTTCCTCCAGCAGCAGGTGGGCCAGCCGGCCGGCCCGCTGGTCCAGTTCGGCATAGCTGAGCTCGCGATCACCGTCGACGACGGCCGTCGCGGTCGGCGCGCTCGCCGCCTGCTGGGCCACGAGGGCAGGGATCAAAGTGGTGTCGGTGGTCTGCACACTCATGGCAGTCGTCTCCTGGCGGAAGTCTCGAACGGGGATTCAGGCGGTGGCGGCGAGCCGGCGGCGCAGGCTCAGGGGGCGCAGGTCGGTCCAGGTCGCACCGATGTGCGCCAGGCAGGCCTCGCGGTCGCCCTCGAACCCGGCCGGCTGCCAGCCCTTCGGCAGCGGCCGGTCGGCGAGCAGCAGCGAGTACTGCTCCTCGTCGTTGCGGACCACCAGGTAGGAGCGGTCGTCAGTTGCTTCAGGCATCTTTCTGGCTCCTCAGGCCGGGATGAAGTCTCTCGAAGGTGGCACCGAGGCCGCGGCGCTCGGCTTCGGTCCGGACGTAGGCGGCCAGCGCCATGTCCAGGACGCCGAGACCGAACGGCGAGTAGACGACGATCTCGTCCGGGGTCCGCTCGAGCTTCGCCGTACCGCGGAGCAGGGCTCCGATCGGCGCGTCGATGAAGGCGCGGCCGCCGGTCTGCTGCTCGGCCAGGTAGAGCGAGGTGCCTTCGCGGCAGACGTGGTCCGCGTCGTCGACGATGTTGCGCGCGGCAACGATCGCGTCGGCGTACAGATCACGGAGTGACAGGTGCAGGACGACGGTGCCCGGCTGGCAGGCGTCGAGTCCGGTGTGCGGCTCGATCGCCGTGGTGGCGAACGAGATCAGCTTCTGCGCGGCCAGTGCCTCGTCGATCGTCGCGGCCTGGTTGGCCTTGACCGGCTTGATCTCCTGGCACTTCTCCGCGAAGCTCGCGGCCCGGTCGGCGTCGGTGTCGAAGACGGTGATCTCCTCGATCGAGGGCAGTGCCTCGGTGACGAAGCGGAACACCTCGAGGTTGATGACGCCGGTGCCGATCAGCGTCACGCCGGTGGGCGGGTCGCCCGCGGTCAGCTCCGCGCGCTGCGACGGCCGCACTCGCGGCGGTCCGGCGGGCGGAGATCTGGGAGCCCTCGATCAGGGCCTCCGGGTGACCGTTCTCCAGCGAGTTCAGCAGGATCGCGGCGCTGGCGCGCTGCTGTCCGCGCTGCACGTTGCCGGGGAACGAGGAGATCCACTTCATCCCGGCGACCGGCTGGTCGCCACCGGCGTACGCGGGCAGGCCGATGATCCGGTCGCTCTTGTTGCCGGGGAAGCGCAGGAAGACCGAGTGCGGGACAGCGGACTGCCCCTCGTCGTGCAGCCGGTACGCCGCGGCGACCACGTCCAGGGTCTGCTGCTCGCTGCCGGACAAGACTTCGTGGACGTCCGAATGACCGAGGATGATCATGCGGGAACGCTCATCTCAAAAGGTTCCTTCCAGAGGTGGGAGACTTCGCCGAAGTTCCGGCGGACCCAGGTGTCGGAGTAGACGGTGTCGACGTAGCGGTCGCCGCCGTCGGGGAAGATCAGGACGCAGTTCGAACCGGCCGGGACGCGGTCGGAGAACTTCTCCAGCGCGGCCACGGTGGCGCCGGACGAGCCGCCGCCGAGGATCGCCTCGGTCATCAGCAGCCGGCGGCAGGAGACCACCGCCTCCAGGTCGGAGATGTGCATCACCTCGTCGACCATCGAGTTGTCGGCCAGCGGCGGCCGGACCGAGGCACCGTGCCCCGGCAGCAGCCGGGAGGCCGCCGAGCCGCCGAAGATCACGCTGCCCACCGCGTCGACCCCGACGACCGTGGTCGACAGGCCGGCCCGGCGGATGTGGTCGGCGCAGCCGCGCAGGGTGCCGAACGTGCTCACCGAGGCGAACAGGTAGTCGACCTTGCCGGCCAGGGCTTCTTCGATCTCGCGCATCGTCTCGTGGTGCGCGCGGGGATTCATCGGGTTGGCGTACTGGTTCGGCCAGTACGCGTGCGGGACGGTCGCAGCCAGCTCGCGGACCCGCCGCAGCCGGGCGGCGAGCAGCCCGCCGGCCGGATCCGGCTCGGTGACCACCTCCACCTCGACCTTGAACGCGTCCAGGATCGCGAGATTGCGCTCCGTCGTGTTCCGGTCGACCACGCAGATGAAGCGCAGCCCGAAGTACCGGCAGATCTGGGCCAGACCGATGGCGAGGTTGCCCGAACTCGACTCCACCACCACCGACCGCCCCGGGATCAACTCGCCCGACTGCAGCGCCGCCCGGATCATGCTGTACGCGGTCCGGTCCTTGATGCTGCCGCTGGGGTTGAACCGTTCCATCTTCGCGAAAACGCGGGAGTGGAAACCGGGGATCAGGTTCCCGAGCTCCACCAGAGGCGTGTCACCGATGCTGTCGAGAATGCTCGGCACAACTTTTCGCGTCATCTTTGTCACCACCAACCTCACTGCTTCGCCGGTGGCCGTCTGGAGACGGCCAATCAGGGGACTCCCCTGAAGACTCGACCGGCTCGCCATATCGCCCCTATACCAACGGGGCTTCTCGTGCTATCGGCGGAATATAGGGCTGCTCTGGAAGGTGGTCTCTGTCGGTGACTTGTGCCGGCGTCCTTGAAAGCACGCAAAGGAGCGAGACGACATGTCACAGCTAGATGAGACCCCGGTCTTGAACCGGTCGGTCACCGCCGCCGAACTCACCGAGTTCCTGCGCGGCCGGGTGGCCCGGATGATCGGGGTGACCCCGGACGAGGTGGACCCGACCGCGCCGCTGGCGTCGATCGGCGTCGACTCGGTGCACGCGATGGAGCTGGTGGCCGAGCTCGAGGAGTGGCTGGGCACGCACGTGCCGGACCACCTGGCCTGGTCGTACCCGACCATCGCGCTGATCTCCGAGCAGCTGGCGAGCGCCGAGAGCCTCGCCTGATGTCCACCGCGACGCACCCGGAGGTGCGGGCGGGCCGGAGCTCGGTGCACGAAACCGTCGAGGACTTCGAGGAGTTCCTCGGCGACCCCCGGCACCCGGGATCGCGGATCACCTTCGCGGAACAGATGGAGTACGACGAGCGCGAGGAGAAGGCCGTCCCCGCCTTCGACGCGCTGGCCGAGTGGGGTTATCCGCTGCACTACGTACCGGCGGCCGAGGGTGGCCGGTTCCACGACATGGAGCGGATGTTCGGGCTGATCCGCTCGCTGGCCCGCCGCGACATGACGCCGGCGTTGAGCTCGGGTGCCACCTTCCTCGGCGCGATGCCGGTCTGGGGTTGGGGTTCCGACGCCCAGCGGGCGCGGGTCGCCGAGCTGATCAAGGGCGGCGCGTTCGGAGCTTTCGGATTGTCCGAGGCCGACCACGGCTGCGATGTCGTCGCCGGTGAGGTGCTGGCCGAGGGCGGCGACGAGGCGGGCTACCTGCTGACCGGTACGAAGTGGCCGATCGGCAACGGCATCCGCAGTGCGTTCGCCACCATCTTCGCCCGTACCGGCCCGGCCGGACCGCGCGGCTTCTCCGCCTTCCTGGTGGACAAGGAGAGACTCGACCCGTTGCGCTGGGCAACCGAACCGCGGGTGAAGACCCTCGGGCTGCGCGGCGCGGACGTCTCCGGGATCACGCTGAACGACTGCCCGCTGCCGGCCGACGCGATCATCGGTCACCGCGGTCGCGGGATGGAAGAGGCGATCAAGACCCTGCAGATCAGCCGGACCCTGGTCACGGCGATGTCGATGGGAGTCGCCGACACCGGTCTGCGGACCACGCTCGACCACATCCGCCGGCGCCGGCTCTACGGGCGCACGGTGCACGAGATCCAGGTGATCCGCGAGCAGGTGCTGGCGGCGTACGTCGATCTGCTGGTCGCCGAATGCACCACGGCCGCCACGGCCCGGGCCATCTCGGTGATGCCGGAGCGACTCAGTCTGTGGTCGTCGGTCACGAAGTACCTGGTGCCTGGCCTGATCGACGAGGTACTGAGCAGTCTCGGCTCCGTCCTGGCTGCGCGGCACTTCATGCGCGAGGGCGTCAACGACGGCATCTTCCAGAAGATGCTGCGGGACAACAAGATCGTCAGCATCTTCGAGGGAACCAGTCACGTCCACCAGCACGTGGTGGCGAGTCAACTGCCGTCGCTGCTGCTGCGTCCGGAGTACGACCTGAACACCGAGGCGCTGCTGCAGGACCTGTACGACCACGAGTACGAGCCGCCGGAGTGGGATCTGCGCTTCGACCGGTTCAAGCTCACGAACGGCGGTCTGGACGAGATCACCCAGAGCCTGCCCGATGTGGTTGCCGCGATCCCCGCGGAGTACGCGACCTTGAAGCAGGTGGCCGGAGAAGTCCTTGCTGTGCAGGAGAAACTGCAGCAGGGCGTCCGGGAACTGGTGAAGCAGGGCAACGACCTGCACTCCAACTCCCGTGGCTTCACGCTGGCACGGCAGCACTGTCTCGTCCACGCGGCGGCGGCCTGCCTGCACACCTGGAACGCCAACGCGGGACGCGGCGGATTCGTCGGCCGGCCCGAATGGGTGGTGCTCGCACTGCAGCGCATCCTCAGCCGGCTGGTTCCCGACCAGCAGCTCGATCCGGACAGCCTGGTCGTGGTCGAAGCCGAGATGCTCAGCAGCTGGGAAGACGAGCGGCTGTTCTCGCTGGTCCCGCTCCGCCTCGGCACCGCCGCCACCGACTGAAGACCCTCGACCCCAGTGGCCACGGCCGCCCCGTTCGTGGCCCGCGGACAGGAAGGAAACTCATGCAGCACAACAACATCTTCGATTCGACCCGGGAGTTCGCGCAGACCAGAGGCGATCAGAACGCGATCGTCTTCCTGCCCGACGGCCCGGGATCGGCGGTGCGGACCGAGCTCAGCTACGCCGAGCTCGACCTCCGGTCGCGGCGACTGGCCTCCTGGCTGCAGGAGCACCGCGCCGCGGGCGACCGGGTGCTGCTCCTCTATCCGCCCGGTGCCGACTTCGTGAACGCCTTCTTCGCCTGCCTGTACGCCGGCATGATCCCGGTGCCGGCCCCACTGCCCGCCGGTGACGGCAAGGGCAAGGTCGACCGGCTCCGTACGATCGTCAACGCGGCCGGCTGTTCGGTGCTCTTCACCGACAGCGCGAACATCGCCGACCTGACCGAACAGCTCACCGAACTCGTCGACACCGACATCCTCTGCGCCGCCACCGACACCGACCTGGGCGATGCGGACAGCTGGACCGAGCCGGTGATCAACGCCGGAAACCCTTGCCCTGTTGCAGTTCACGTCCGGTTCGACCAGCGAGCCGCGCGGCGTGATGGTGTCGCACCAGAGCCTGTGGCACAACCTCGGCCTGATCAAGCAGACCTTCGGGCTGCCGACCGGCGGCAAGGTCGGCTCCTGGCTGCCGCACTACCACGACATGGGCCTGATCGGTGGTTCGCTGTCGTCGATCTTCCTCGGCGGCACGCTGTTCCTGATGTCGCCGATGAGCTTCCTGCGCGACCCGTACCGCTGGCTCGACATGATCGACCAGGAAGGCATCGACATCAGCCCGGCGCCGAACTTCGCCTACGACCTGTGCGTACGGCGGATCAAGCCGGCCCAGGTCGAGCAGCTGGACCTCAGCCGCTGGCGGCACGCGCTGAACGGCGCCGAGCCGGTCGACCCCGCCACCCTGAAGCGGTTCGAGCTGCACTTCGCCGCGGCCGGTCTGAAGCCGGAGACCATCCGGCCCTGCTACGGCATGGCCGAGGTCGGCCTGCTGGTCACCGGCACCGACGAGGACCGGCGCCCGAAGCCGGTCCGGGTCGACGCCGCGGACATCGAGCGTCGCCTGTTCACCCCGACCGACGATGTGGTGGCCGGCCGGGAGCTGATCAGCAGCGGTCCGGTGCCGACCGGGTTCGACCTGCGGATCGTCGACCCGGACTCCCGGACGCCCTTGGAGGACGGCCGGATCGGCGAGATCTGGCTGCGCGGCCCGAGCGTCGCCCTCGGCTACTGGGGCAAGCCGGACGAGAGCGCGGCCGTGTTCGACGCCTACACCGTCGAGGACGAGGGCCCGTACCTGCGGACCGGCGACCTCGGGGTCTGCCACGACGGCGATCTCTACATCACCGGCCGGATCAAGGAACTGATCATCATCAACGGCCGCAACATCTACCCGCAGGACCTGGAGCGCAAGCTCGGGCTGATCCACCCGGCCCTGGCCGACGGGGCGAGCGCCGCGTTCGGCGTACCGGGTGAGGGCGCCGAACGGATCGTCGTCATCCAGGAGATCCGGACCGCGGGGGCTGCCGCGCCGACCGAGCTGCAGGAGCTCGCCGACCTGATCAAGGCCGACCTTTCGGCGTACGCCGGGAGCCCGGTGGCGAACGTCTGTTTCGTCAAGCGGGGCGGGGTGCTGCGGACCACCAGCGGCAAGGTGCGCCGGACCAGCATGCGCGAACTGTTCGTCACGGACGCCCTGCTGCCGCACTTCGAGGACCTCGAGCCCTCGATCAAGAAGTTGCACCGGGCACCACTGACCGACACTCTCGTCGGAGTCGGAGTTTGAGATGACCGTTTACACCCATGGGTTCCCGCCACCGCCGACAAGCGGCGCGGTGCACCTGTTCCGGGGCCGGGCCCCGACCGAGCCGGACGCGGCGGACCTGGCGGTGCTGGATGCCGCCGAGCTGGAACGGTTCGCCCGGATGGTGCCGTCGGCCGGCGCGCAGTTCGCGGGGTCGCGAGCCGCCGTACGCCGGATCCTGGCCGGGTATGTCCGGGAGACGCCGGGCCGGCTCGGGTTCGGTCGCCGGATCTGTCCCGGCTGCGGCAGTCCCGACCACGGGCCGCCACAGCTGATCACGCCGCGTACCGGACTGGCCTTCAGCCTGTCGAGATCCGACTACGACTGGCTGCTCGCGGTCACCCAGGACCGGTTGGTCGGGGTCGACATCGAAGGTGCCGCCGCGGTCGACTTCGACCGGGTCGCGCCGATGGTGATGACACCTGCCGAGCTGGCAGCGCTGCGGGCCGAGCCTGACGACCAGGCCCGGAAGGCGATCTTCCTGCGCTGCTGGACGCGCAAGGAGGCGGTGTTGAAGGCCAGCGGTATCGGCCTGATGGCGCCTCTGCGGGAGATCGACGTGCAGCCTGCTGCCAACGGGCTGGTGACGGTCACGCACAAGGCCATCGTGGGCGCGCCCGCGTGGTCCGTGCAGGACCTGCCAGCCGGTTCGCGCTGCGTCGCGGCACTGGCTCTGGAGGCCGGTTTGCCGGCTGAGATCAGCTGGCCGGCGGTCGATTGGCAGCAACTTGCAGTCGGCGCTTCATGACAATCAGATCGCAACATCCGGCCAGGAAAGTCATCAATACTCGCTGAGAAGCACGAAGAACTTGCTGATCGGTAGGAGGCGATGATGAACGAGGATCTGGTCACCAGGTTCGGCCGGCAGGTCCAGGACGACCCGTCCCGCCCGGCGCTGATCGAGGTCAGCCACCGGGACGGGCGGGTCGCCACCGGCACCGCGACGTACGGGGAACTGCACGACGGGGCCAGGGCGATCGCCGGGTGGTTGCGGGCCCACGCGGTCCCCGGCGACCGGGTGCTGCTGCTCTACCCGTCCTCGATCGACTTCGCCAAGGCGTTCTGGGGCTGCCTGTACGCCGGGTGCGTGCCGGTGCCGGCTCCCCTGCCGGGCACCTTCGGTCATCACCTGTCGCTGACCACCGGGATCGCGCTCGATGCCGGGCCGCGGCTGGTGCTGACCGACACCGAGCACCTGGACGGGGTGGCCGACTGGCTGATCCAGGACCGGCTGAACGAGCTGGCCCTGTTCGCCACCGACCTGGTCGACCTGTCCCGGGTTCAGCCCGCCGGACCGCTCGAGGTGCACGGACCTTCGCCGGCCTTCGTGCAGTACACCTGCTCGGGCACAGACCTTTCCGGACATGCGGTTTCGCACGCGGCGCTTGCCCGCGACATCGATCTGCTCGACAGCACGCTCGACCTCGCTGCGCACGGCACGGTCGGCGGCTGGTTGCCGATGCACCACAACCTTGGCCTGGTCGGGCTGCTGCTGGCACCGCTGGCGGTCGGCGCGACCAGCGTGCTGATGTCGCCGACCGAGTTCCTGAAGCACCCGCATCGCTGGCTCCAGCTGATCGACACCTTCGACATCCGGCTGACCGCGGCGCCGAACTTCGCCTACGACCACTGCGTCCGCCGGATCTCGCCCGAGCTCGCCGGCTCGTTCGACCTGTCCAGACTGCGTACTGCGGTCAACGGGCCGGAGCCGGTCTCGGCCGCGACGCTGACCGCCTTCGCGGAGCGCTTCGCTCCCGCCGGGCTGAACCCTCGCGCTCTCACGCCTGCCTACGGCCCGGCCGACCGGTTGATCACGGTCTCCCCGCCCGGCGACCGTCTCGACGGGCCTTTGATCACGCCGGCCGATCGGTGGGCTCTCGAACGCGACACTCTGCAGCCCGCTGCCGGTGGTCTCGACCTGGTCAGCTGTGGTCCGGTGGAAGGCACCGGGTTGCAGGTCTTCAACTCCGCGACCCAGACCGAACTGCTGGACGGCCTGATCGGGGAGATCTGGCTGGACGGCTACGCGCCGACCGGCGATCTCGGGGTGATCCACGGCGGTCAGCTCTACCGGACCGGACGAGTCTCCGACCGGCTGACCATCGACGGACGCAGTCTCTATGCCCAGGACATCGAGCAGGAGCTGGCTCAGCTCGACCCGGCTTTCGCGGATCTTCCTGGTTGTGTCTGCGCGGTCGACGTACCGCGTGAGGAACTCGTGGTGCTGCAGGAAGTTCCGGCTCGGATCAGTAGCGCTGATCTGACCGCGCTGTCGTCGGTGGTCCGTGACGCGCTGCGTGATCGGTACCGCGTGCGGGTTGCGAACGTGGTCTTCCTCCGGCCCGGGCAGATTCACCGGGTCGCCGGCCGGGTACAGCGCACGCTCATGCGTGAACTGTTCCGTAGTGACGCTCTAGCACCTGTCTATGAGGTCCTCGGTCGCCAGACCCGCCAGCGGTTCCGCTTCACCGAGCCGCTGCCCACACCGGCTAAGCCCACCCGTCGCAGGAATGCCGCCGTTTCGGCAGTGGCGGCCCAGTGATGCACAAGCCGTACCAGCTGGCCGCCGACCTCGACGCCAAGCTGGGTGACCCGACAGACCCCGACCAGCTGTTCTCCTACTCCCGATGTGCCGAGCTGGACGCACACGATGAGTTCCCGACCGCCATCTGCGAACAGCTCGATGGCCTCGGCCTCTCGACGTACTACGTGCCGCCGCAGTACGGCGGAGCGCTGCAGAACTATGAGGACCTCTTCCAACTGCTGCGCACAGTGGCCCGCCGCGACATGACCGTCGCGGTCGCCCACGGTACGGCGTACGTCGATGCGGTGCCGAGCTGGATCGCTGCTACCCCAGCACTCGCGTCCCGGCTCGGCGGTGAGCTGGTACGAGGACACAAGACCAAACGGCGATTCTCCGACAGCAGTCCGCCCGAGGCGGTCGGTCCACCCGTCGCCGCGGCATCGCCGGCCGGCTACGTGCTGACCGGTACGACGCCGGCAGCGCCGCGGACTCGTGGAGCGCTCACGGGTCTGCTGGCACGCACCGGCGACGGCATCAGCGAGTGGTCGATGTTCCTGGTCGAGACAGAGCGCGCGCAGCTTGAACCGCCTGCGCGACTGCACGGCATTCGCGGCGCAGACCACGGCAGCCTGACCTTGCTCGGGGTTCCTGCGACGGACCTGATCGGGACCGAAGGGTCTGGCGTCGAGCTGATGCTGAAGAGCAGGCAGCTGACCTGGATCCTCGACGCGGCGGTCTCGCTGGGCGGCATCGATCAGGTCCTGCGGCTGGCCCTCGACCGGGTGATCGAGGACACCGTCTTCGATCTCCGCCTGGTCGACCTGCCGCAGGTCCGTCGCCGGCTCACCGAGGCCTATGCGGATCTCCTTGCAGCGGAGGCCGTAGCCATAGTCGCCACCCGGAGCGTGCAGCTCAGCACTGACGAACTGGCGGTTGTCGGACCGGCCGCGACGGTCTTCCTGCGCGACCGGGCCGACGACCTGATCCAGCTCGCCGCAGAACTCACTACTGACGAGGGACAGGTCGGCAAGGCGCTGCGCGACCACCAGACGGCCGGCGCTGTCTCTGATGCGGTCCGGGTACTGCGCAGCCTTGCTGGGCAACTGCCGCTGCTGGTTCGTACCTATGGACAAGAGGCTCCGCTAGCGGCAGCCGCGGCCCTGTCCACCGACCTGCCCGAGCTGCGTCCGGACCAGCTGCAACTGCTGGCCCGCAACGGTTCCTCGGTGCTCAACGGACTACCGGCCGCCGTGGCCGAGCTCGAATTGCTGGCCAACGCGGGAGTGGTCAGCCATCAGCTCGCCGGGAGCGCCGAAGTCGTGCTCAGTGTCGCCAACGACCTGCACTGCCAACTGGCCGAGGACCTGGACCCAACGGTCGCCATGGACCTGGCTCGGCGGTACACGCTCTGCTTCGCGGCAGCTTCTTGCCTGCAGGTGTGGCTGCGGAACCACGCCGAGCATCCCAAGGACGACCTCTGGACCGGAGGTGTCTGGCTGGAAGCGTGTCTGGTTCGGCTGCTCGGCCTGCTGCGGGTAGCGCCGTCCGGTCAGGCCGAGACCGTCCAGATCGCCTACGGCCGGCTGATGCCTGCCATGGTCCAGCAGCTCCGTTCCGGCCGGCTGCTGTCCCTCTTTCCCTACTCCCTCTCCGAAGCGAGCCAGCCATGACCACGACGCTGGCCATCGAGACGGCACTGGGCGACCCGGCCGATCCGCACAACCCGTTCAGCTTCGACGCCGTCCTCGGTGCCGATGAAGCCGCCGTACCGCTGCCTGGATCGACAGAGCTCCTCACAGAGCTCAACTGGTCCGCAGAGCTGGTTCCGCGGATCCACGGCGGACAACTGACCACGATCGATCGACTGGTCCAACTGCTGCGCCCTCTGTTTCGCCGGGACGCCACAGTCGGGCTAGGCGCCGGTATCGCGCCACTGCTCAGCTCTGCGCTCGTCTGGTCGTCCGGTGATTCCGGCCATCAGGAACCGCTCGCCAAGACGATGCTGGCCAACCGCCTGCCACTTGCCTCGTACGGCGAACCCGACAGCCAGCTGGCCGGGTCGGAACTAGTGGCCCGCCGGTACGGCGATGAGCTGGCCTTGGACGGCTCGCGGCCGGCAGTGTCGGGCCTGACCGGCTGGGACTCGCCAGTCGCCGTCGTAGCGCGAACTGGGTCGGCGCTAGGCAGTACGAAGTACTCGGTGCTGTTGCTGCCGCACGGGTCTCAGCCTCGCGCGCCGCGGCAGCACACCGGCGTACGGGGATTGCGGTTCGGCGATCTGGATCTTGGGGCGCAGCGGCAGGATCCGCAGCTGGTCGGGGAATTCAACGGTGGTCTGGAGCTTGCCCGGACTGCCTTGGCTGTCACGCGGACCACCTTGGCCGGTGCGGTGGTCGGCCTGCTGGACACGCAACTGCGAGCGGCTCTGGAGTCAGCGCAGCAACGCAATCGGTTGCCTTACGTGCGATCTGCGCTGGCCGGAGCCTTTGTCGATCTGCTCGTGCTCGACTGCCTGGCCACTGTCGCTGGGCGGGCGTTGCACCTGATGCCTGGCCGGCCTGCGTGTTACCTGGGAGCGGTCGATCGCCTTGCCGTCGTACTGGCTCGTGACGTGATCGCTGCGCTCGACGGCGTACTCGGGATGGAGGCGCATCGGCGGGACGCGATCTTCCAGAAGCATCGGCGCGATCTGCTGGCCGCTCCACTGGTCGCGACGGGTGGTGCCCGGCGACGGGCCACGCTGATCCCCGGCCTGCCAGGTGGCGAGATCGAGCGGGATTCTCCCGACCCGGCGACGCTGTTCGGACTCGACGAGCCGCTGCCGGATCTCGACTTCGCGGGGTTGGCTGCGGCGAGGTTGAGCCCGGGCGACCCGTTGAGCGAGATCACGGCAGCGGAGTTGCCCGGACCGCTGGCGTCGTACGGCGAGCAGTTGGCCGCCGGCGTACGGCAGGTGCGGGCACGGAGCAAAGCACTCCCGCCTCGGGATCGGACTCCTCTTGCTACTCCCGATGCGTTCGCTCTGGCCGGCCGGTACGCCGTGCTGGTCGCGGCCGCGTCGTGCATCGGGGTCTGGCGCCACAACCAGACGGGGTTCATTCAGGAGGGGGCCTGGCTGACGGCGGCGCTGCACCGGTTGCTGCGTCGGCTCGGCGACGCGCCGGCTGCTCAGCCGGCCGAGGTGGAGGAAAGCGTGATGGCCGAACTGCTCGCCCGGCACGGTGACAGGCGAGCGTTCGACCTTCGGCCAAGCTGAGTCGGAGCTGCGTTCGACCTTCGGTCAGGCTGAGTCGGAGTTGGCGGGGGCCTGCAGGAACTGGTCGTCGTCATCGTCCGGCAGCCAGCCGGCCCGGATCGCCCGGACCCCGGCCTGGAACCGGCTACGGGCGTCGAGCCGGACCATCAGGTCGGCGGTCAGCCGGCGGCTGGTCCGCACCGAGACGCCCAGCCGGCGAGCGACCACGTCGTCGGTATGGCCTTCCGCGAGCAATTGGACCACCGCTCGTTCCTGCCGGGTCAGCCCGACGTCGTCGCGACCGGACCGCGTCTCGCCGAACGGAGCGCTCTTCTCCCAGACCGCTTCGAAGAGGGCGCAGAGAGCCGCGACGACACCAGTGTCGCGGATCAGCAGCGCGCCCTGAGCGCTGTCGGTGACGTCCATCGGGACCATCACGCACTTGCGGTCGGTGATCAGCATCCGCAGCGGCAGGGTGGCCGTGGTCCGGATCCGGGCGCCGCGTTCGTGCAGCCAACCGACGTACCGGGCGGTGGGGCCGTCGTTGGCGAGACTGTCCAGGTAGACACCGCGCATCCGGACGCCCCGGTCCAGCATCGACTCGTCCAGCGGCCGGCCGGCTTCCAGGTTCGCCGCGGACTGCGGACCGCCGTCGGAGAACGCCATCACCTCGGTCTCGACGCCGGCCATCAGCGCCTCCAGCCGGAGCCGGATGTTGTCCAGCCCGACCAGCCGCTCGGCGTCGTGATACCCGCCGGCCGCGGCGCGATCGCCGTACTCGGCGACGATCTCCTCGATCGCGACCCGGCTCGCCACGACCTCCTTCTGCTTGTCCAGCAGCGCCAGCTCCTGCTGGGTGAGCAGCGGCACCAGGCTGACCTCGGGACTGACCAGGTGCAGCTCGTGCGGGCGCTCCCAGGAGTACCGGACCAGGGCGAGCTCGAGCAGCTCGTTGACGCCGGCCTCCAGCCGGTCGATCGGCCAGCTCATCCGGGCCGCCAGCGGTGGAATCTCGGTCCGGGGGTCCTCCAGCAGACACCGGTAGATCTTCTCGGCGTCGGCCGACAGTCCCAACGGTCTGAGCATGTGTTCGTCCACGGATCCGCTTCTCACCGATATGCCTCCCCAAGCAGCCGACTCCCGACCGAGGAGCCCCTTCCTCGACCCCGCCTTCGCACCAACTCTAAGAGTCATCAGTACCGACAGTACTGACCCGCCGGGCCATCCCGCGGATTTGATCAGACCCGGTTCTTCGAGGCCTGGCAACGATTCGATCAGGATCGAAAGGCTTGCGGGCAAAGGATTTCCGGCGCTAGGGCCGGACTGGGTGGGGACGGTTTCAGTGCAGTGTGCCGATCAACCTGCGGAGGCGGTGGTTGGCGGGCAGGTCCTCAAGCATGACAGGCATTCCGTCCGGGCCGCCGAGCGGAATCCGCCAGTTCGGGTACTCGTCGGTCGTTCCGGGCTGGTTCTGGGTACGCCGTTCGCCGACCGCGTCGGTCAGCGCGACCCCGACCAGCTTCGCCGGCGTATGGGCGACGTACCGGTGCAGTGCTTCCACGATCCGTTCGACGTCGCCGTCCGCGAGGCCGAGCAGATGCCTTTCCCGCAAGGCGTTCAGCCACGCGTCGCGGTCGGCCTCGTCGACCGCGAGCTCCTCGGCGACCGGCCGGGTGAGCAGGCCGAGACGGTCGCGCAGCTCGACGTGATCACCCGCGAGGTAACCCGCTGTGGGCGGAAGGTCATGCGTAGTCACCGTTGCCAGGCAGAGTTCCCGCCAGCACTCCGGCGCCAGCGGGTGACCATCGGCATCCCGCTCGAACCAGAGCACCGACGTACCGAGGACGCCGCGTTCGGTCAGGTAGTCGCGCACCCACGGCTCGACCGTGCCGAGGTCCTCGCCTACGACGACGATGCCTGCCCGGGCCGCCTCCAGCACGAGGATGCCGATCAGCGCCTCGTGGTCGTAGCGGACGTAGGTCCCTTCGGTCGGCGACTCCGGCGAGGTCACCCACCAGAGCCGGAACATCCCCAGGATGTGGTCGATCCGCAGGCCGCCGCCGTGCCGGATCACCGCGCGGACGAGGTCACGCCACGGCGCATACCCGGTCTCGGCAAGGGCATCCGGGCGCCACGGCGGTTGCGACCAGTCCTGGCCCTGCTGGTTGAACGCGTCCGGCGGCGCACCGACGTGGATCCCGGCGGCGAGCACGCGCTGCAAGGCCCACGCGTCGGCGCCGTCCGGGTGTACGCCGACGGCCAGGTCGTGCACGATCCCGAGCGACATTCCGGCACTCTTCGCCCGGGCTTGCGTCCTGGCCAGTTGCTCGTCGAGCTGCCATTGCAGCCAGCAGTGGAACTCGACCGCATCCGGATTATCGTTGCGGAAGGCAACAACTGGTCCGGACGACGGATCGCGCAGCTCCTCCGGCCACTTGCTCCACTCGGGGCCGTGGACGTCGGAGATCGCGGCCCAGGTCGCGAAGTCGATCAGCCCCTGGCCCTCGCGATCGCAGTACGCGCCGTACTCCGCGATCCGGCCGATCGACGGCCGGACGCCGAACAGCAACTGGAGCGCCTCGCGCTTCGCCGCCCAGACGGTGTCGCGGTCGATGGCGTTCGCGTCCTCGCTCAAGGCCCGGGTCTGCAGGCCGAGGGTCCGGACCCGGTCACGCTCGGCCGGCGCGAGATCGCCGTACTCGTCGATGTCCTCGATCCGCAGGTACAGCGGGTTGGAGAACCGCCGCGAGGCCGGCAGGTACGGCGAGGGCTCCATCCGGCCTGCTGTCTCCGCCGCGTGCAGGGGGTTGATCAGGACGAAGCCGGCGCCGAGGTCGTTAGCGGACCAGGCGGCGAGGTCTGCGAGGTCGTGCAGGTCGCCGATGCCCCAGGAGCGGCGCGAGCGTACGGAGTACAGCTGCAGCACCCAGCCCCAGGTCCGGCGCAGCTTCTGCGGCTCGAGCTTCTGCGGGGTGACGATCACGGTGCCGACCGAGATCTCGGGGTTGGTGCCGATCCGCGCGCAGAGCCGGTGATAGCCGAGCGGGAGATCACCGGGCAGCTGGAAGGTCGCCTCACCGACCTGCACGCCGTCGATGAACTGGGGCTCGACCCAGTGCTCCTGCTGCGGGATGTCCCGGCGCTGCCCGCCGTCCTCCAGATCGAGCCACACCTCGGCGGTCGACCCGTGCGGCAGATGCACCGCGAACCACGGCGTCCACCCTTCCCGGAGGACCAGCGTCGCCGGCAGCACCCGCCGCCACCGCGCGAGCCGATGCTCGGCCAACGCGTCCGCCGCCCGCTCAGGCGTCGACGCATCCACCCCGAGCGCAGCCAGCACAGCAGCGACAACCTCACTGGAAACCAGCACATGCTTGCCCTGCCAGTCCCAATACTCAGTCGCCACCCCATGCGCAACAGCAAGCTCAACAAGGGCCGCAGTAGGAGCAGTCACCCCGCGAGTCTGCCGCATCGGGACACCCCGGGTGAACAGACCACCCCATCCGGGGTGTCGCGAGTCGTCTACTTCCACTGACTCGACCGGTCTTCCGTTCTGGCAGCTCACCCGATAGCCGATGACCTCGCCGACCTCGGTGGGTGCCTTCTTCGCGAAGATGGCCAGCACGCTCGGTTCGGCACCGTAGAACCGGACCGGGGGCTTGCCCTTGGCCGGGAGCCAGAGCGCCGCCCGCTCGATCGACACCTGGTACCCGCTCTTCGCGACCGCGCGGTAGGTGGTCACCTGATCGACCTTCCGGCCACCTTCGCAGCGCACGTAGATCGTGCCGACGTCGAGCTTGATCGCCCATTCACCACCGGCCTGCTGGGTCGCTTTCCCGGTGACCTTCAGGCGGGTGTCGGCCGGCTTCTGCTGCTTGGCCAGTTCGGTGCGGTCGGACTGGGTGAGGACCTTGGCACCCGGGTGCCGCCGGAGGTTGCCAGGGCCGTGGTCGCGCCACCCGCGACGACGGCCGCGGCGGCGATCCAGACAGTGGTCATTGTCATTGTTCGCTTCATGTCCACCACCTTCGGATCGCCGGGGTTAAGGCCACACTAAGGGCATCGCAAGTCTGCGCGGGGCGGCCTCGGGCGCGGTTACGGTTCCTTCCATGCCGCACGTACTGGCCGTCCAGGACGACGCCAAGGTCCGCGACGCGCTGCTGCGCGCGCTGACCGTACCGCGGCTACGCGACCAGCTCCAGCCGGACCGGGCTGACCGGGCTGGCCGAGATCACCCGCGGCGGTCCCGATCTGGTGCTGCTCGATCTCGGGCTCCCCGTCGTGGACGTCAGGAGGTGTTCCGGATGCTGCGGGTGGTCAGCCAGTTCCCGGTGATCGTGGTGACCGCCCGGGACGAGGAGCAGCAGCTGGTGACGGCACTGAACGGCGGCGCCGACGACTACCTGGTCAAGCCGTTCGGCCCAGGTCAGTTGGACGCCCGGATTCGTGCCGTACTTCGGGGCACCGGCCAGGGCGTAGACCGGCTCCGCTGGCCGTCGGCGAGCTTGGCGTGGACCAGGCCGCGCGAACAGCCCACCTGGACGACGAGCTTGACCTGGCTCCGCGCGAATTCGACCTGCTCCGCTACCTCGCCGAGCGGGCCGGCGAGTGGTCACCCGGCGGCAACTCCTGGTCGACGTCTGGCAACTCACCCACGGCGGCGCCGAGAAGACCGTCGACGTCCACCTCTCCTGGCTCCGCCGCAAACTCGGCGAAAGCGCTCAGCACCCCCGCTACCTGCACACCATCCGAGGCGTGGGCATCCGCCTCTCAGCCCCCACCACCCCACCCCCTCCAGAGCACAAGAACGCGGAGGCGGGAGCGACGGCGCAGCCGAGCGTTGCGGTGGGGGCGGAGGCCGGCCCGGGGGCTGGTAGGCGCGGTGCGGCAGGCTACGAACCCCCGCCCGGAGGGTCAGCGCATGCGCCGGCAGCTCGCGGGACTCGTGGCGGCGATCACCTCCTTCGTGCTGATCGCCTTTCTGGTGCCGATCGCGTTGCTGCTGCGGTCGGAAGCGGCCGAGCGGGCGATCTCCGAGGCGACCTTGGATGCCCAGGCCACCGCGCAGAGCCTGCCCGGACTCACCAAGGGCTCGCTGCCGGACGACGGCCGCACCACAATTTTCCTTGCTGATGGCAACCTTCTGGGGATGCCGAGCGCCCGCTCCGATGCGGTCCAGCTGGCCGGCCGCGGCCGGTCGTTCGTCGCCGAGACCACCGGCGGCCGCGAGATGCTGCTCTCGGTCCGGACCACCGACGGCAACGCCGTCGTCCGAGTCTTCATCCCCAGCTCGACCCTGTACGCCGGGGTGACCCGCACCTGGGCCTTGCTCGCCCTGCTCGGAGTGACCCTCTTCCTGCTCGGCTTGGTGGTGGCAGATCGCCTCGGCCGCCGAATGGTTGCTCCGATCACCGCTCTCGCCGCCACCGCGGACCGCCTCCGCAGCGGAGACATCGCAGCCCGGGTGGTCCCCACCGGACCGCCGGAGGTACGGCAGGTAGGCCTTGAGCTCCACCAGCTCGCCGAGCGGATCGACGAACTGCTGACGACCGCCCGGACCGAGGCCGCCGATCTAGCCCACCGCCTGCGGACTCCGCTCACTGCTCTGCGCCTCGACATCGACGGACTCCGCGACCCCGCCGAAGCCGACCGGCTGGCCGCCAGCCTTCAGGACCTCACGCTGGAGGTCGACGAACTGATCCGGACCGCGCGGCGCCCGGTCCGTGCGGGGGCGGTCGTGAGCGCCGACCTGGCCGCGGTCGCGCGCGAGCGGCTCACCTTCTGGTCCGCCCTGGCCGAGGACACCGGCCGACCACTCACCGGAGAGATTCCGGCCGAGCCGGTGCTGGTCCGGGTCGGAGCGGGCGACCTCGGCGCGGTATTCGACGTACTCCTCGACAACGCCTTCCGCCACACACCGACCGACGCCGCAGTACGCCTGGTCGTTCAGCACGACGGTGAAGCCTGGGTCGAGGATGCAGGCCCAGGCCTGTCAGCAGCTACCACCGCAACACCCGGCACAACCGGCCTAGGCCTAGCCATAGCCCGCCGAACCGCCACCACCTCCGGCGGCTCCCTCGAACTGGAGGCCTCCCCCCTAGGCGGCCTCCGAGCACGAATAGCCGCACCCCCCACCTAACCGACCCGAGCCGGAGCAACGCGGAGCAACGCGGAGCAGCCCGGGAGCACGACCCGGGCCCCGCGGGAGCAGAGCGGGACCAGGGGGCTGCCGGCGGGTCAGTTGGGCGTGGGGATGAGGGCCACCTTCGACGGGTGGTCATGGTGAGTTACCGGCCGCGGTCAGGGGGCGGAGAGGGCTGGCGTGGTTAGCCGGTGTCGTGGGATTCCAGGCCCCATGGGTCGAAGCCGGCAGGCTTCAGTTCCGCGATGGCTGGCGGATCATCAGCCATCGGAAAGGCCCGGACCGCTTGGAGTAGCTGGTGGGGAGGTCCCTCGCCCCAGAACGGGTCGTTATCGACTGAACTACGCCCCGGCCCGGGTGCGCCAGTCTCAGCTTCTCCGTGGACAGCAACGCTCGCCCCGGGTGCGCCAGTCTCGGACTCGGTGCGGGCGACGGGCCGAGTGTCGGTGATCGGGGGTGCGTCAGGCGTGCGGGAGCCGGTGAGATCCCGGGTGCTGGCCCACGCTGGGCGCTTCGTAGTACCGGCAGCAGCGCGTGTGGGTGGGTCGGTCCAGGTGGGGTGGGTGACGTGGACCACGCCGTTGGTGATCGTGACTGTGTAGTGGCCGGCGTGCACGGCGGCCGTGGTGGACGCTGCTGAGGAAGACCAGGTTCTCGACGCAGGTCGGGCCGCCGTCGATCCAGTGGATGACGTGGTGTGCGTGGGAGTACCTGGGCGGCATCCCGCAGCCGACACACCCTTTGTCGGGGCGGACCAGGGCACGCCACATCGCCTTCGTCACATACCGCTGGCTACGCCCCACATCCAGCGGTTCGGACTCCGAACCGAGGATCACCGGGATGATCTCGGCGTCACACGCCAGGCGGCGCACCGCCGAGGCGGACAGGCGATCGACGAACTGCAGGTCGCCGGTCGCCTGACGACCCTTCTCCTTCAGCTCGTCGAAGTCCATCGTCAGCGTGATGTGCGGCTTGATGCCGCCGTGGCCGGGCAGTTCGCCCGCAGCGGCAGCAAGGGACAAGACATCGGACAGCGCGTCAGCCTGGCGCTTCTCCAACGACCGCGGATCACGCTCGCCATCCAGCGTCATCCGCGGCTTCGCGGCAGCCTCGATCGTCGTCCGCAACAGCTCGGCGTTCTCGGCTCGCCAGGAACCCTGAGACCTTGACGCCCTGGTCGGCGTTGGTGAGGCGTAGGGCTTCGCGAAGCCGGGCCGCTTCCTCCGCGGGTTCGGGACCGTCGGTATCCAGCACGTCCACAACCCGCTTGCCGAGCTGCCGCAGATCCCAGGACGACAGATGCCGGGCCGCCTTCACCATCTGATCCTCGGCTGCCTGCAGGTTCTCGACCGGCACCATCGCCGTGGCCGGGACTGATTCCAGCGCCGACACGATCGCCTCGGCCTGCTCCGGCAACAACAACACCGGCAACTCATCCCCATCCTGCGAACCGTCGGCGCACGTGATGGTGTGGTCGGGGCCGAGCAGGGCGTACAGGTCGGGCAGGGCCGCGGCGACGGCCGGGTACTTGGACAGTCTATCAGATCACGTTGGACTTGAGGGCGGTTGAGGCGATGCCTCGACGCCACGAACTGGGCTGTGGTCTCGACCGCTGATCTCCTTGGCGCAACCGGTCTCGTCGAACCGAGCCAGGACTTCGAGGCGGTAGGTCTCCAGGACCGCGATCTCGGCATGCAGCGCATCGAGAGTGGCAAGAGCTTCTTCGCCACTCATCATGTACGCCGGCCGCGGCGCCTCCAGGAGGTCCATGCACCAACTCTAGACCCCACCGCCGACAGTTTCCCAATCCAGAATCCCCTTGTGGACAAGGAGTTTCGAACCTCTTCGGCAAGGTCGGGCTATCCACAGCAGAACATCCTGACGATACCCTTTCTCTTCAGAAGTTGCTAGAGGCAACTACTTGATCAAGATGCACGCCGCTCACACTCGTCGAGCGGAATCCGCGGCGCGTGACGCGTCGCCTGAACGGGCGATGGAGCGCTGGCCGGGCGCTCGTCCCGATCGACCGGAGATTCGGAGCCGGAGCGCGACGTTCTCGCTCAGCTGGGGTCGGCTCACGGGCGGATTCGGCGACTACTCCTGTCGATCGGTACGCCAGTTGACGAGACTGTCCGCGAACTGGATCAGCGTCGAGGCGAGGGTGTGTCCAGGTAAGAGGACGGCGGACAGGCAGAGCCAGTGTGATTCGAGTGCGCAAGGACCTCGGCCGCTGTTGCGACCTGGATTGGATGTGCGACCCGAGCGTCCGCGAAGGGGCGGGTGCGCGGGACACCGCCTCGTGCGATGTGAGTTGGGGTGGGCGGGAGCGTCCGGCGGGACGTCTCTATTCGATGAGGTGGCGTTGGTGGCGGGTGAGGAGGAGGACGGCTATCAGGAGGGCGGCGCTGGCGATGACTAGGCCGATGGCTACGCCGGCGACGTTGTCCGTTAGCTGGTAGAGGGCGGTGGGCCAGATGACCAACAGGATTGAGCAGCCGACTACGGCGTACGCCGATGCGTGGCGGCGGCTGTAGGCGACTAGGAGGGCTGCTGGGCCTGCGGTGCCGACAGCTAGGGCCATGACCTCGCCGCGCTCCTGGATGAGCCAGCAGATCGATGAGCTGAACATGGCTGCGCCGGCTAGGGACCAAGCGGTCACCTGGTCCCGGAACAGGCCGAGCATGGCCATCACGAAGGCCACCAGGATGAAGCCGGTTCCGGCGATGCCGGCTGAGTTGGTGGCGGTGCCGTTGTCGGGGGTCAGTACGTCGGAGGTGAGCACCAGTACGCCGACGCCCATCACCGCGAAAGTTGCTACCAGCAACGATGAGCCGGCCAGCCACCAGAGCCCGGCGATGGCCAGCACCAGCGCCACCGCGACGCCGACGACGCGGCCCGCCTCACCCTCGATGGCGACATAGGTGGTGAACCCCGTGACACAGCAGCCGAGCGACGCCAAGGCGGAGCTGAGCTGTTCGGGGCGGTCGAGGAGGGCGAGGACGATGGCTGTGCCGAGCAGGAGGACTGCTGCGCTGCCGCCGGTGCTGATGCGGGCCGCGCGGCTCATCTCACCCCAGTTGGCGAGGGTGAGAAGCGCCACGGCGCCCAGCAGGAGGGCACCGCCGAGATACCCGAGCACCTCGATCAGCGCGGACGAGTGAGTGGCCGCAGGCGGCGTACGAGTCGAACGTGAGTCAGTACTCACAGCGCTCGCGCGCTCACTTGCAGTACTGCTTCGGTCGTCAGGGGCCGTGCCAGAGTCGGCGCCGGCGGCGTCGCGGAGGGCGTCGGCCTGGTACTGGCGGAGTACACCCGCGCTCACCAGCCTGCGGAGTTCGTCATCCAGCCGGGTCGTCATGCCGTGTTCGTCCTCCTCGCGGGCTTCTCGGGGTGGCTGCGGCGATCCTGGCGGCATCACTACAGTAGGGCGGCGAGATGCCTATTCTGCTCAGTCACCCCGTGTCCTTGCTCAGTCACCCCCTGTTTTCGCTGCCGGCGACCTTCCCGACGTTCTTCCGGAGAGGCAACGACGGCAAGCTGGAGGTGACCGATCAGATCGTCACCGTGCCGGCCCGGATCGTCGGGCTGATCGTGGCGTTCTTCATCGTCCGCTTCCTGCTGCACAAGCTGATCCGCCGGTTCGCCCGGCGGACCGGGAACGGCGCCGTGGCCGGCGTGCTGGCCAGGTCCAAGCGCGGTCAGGAGTTCGTCGAACAGACCCTGAACAGCGAACGCCGGACCCAGCGCGCCGAAACGATCGCTTCACTGCTGTGCAGCACGGTCACCATCATCCTGACCGCGATCCTGGTGGTGATGGTGCTGGCCGAGCTCGGCTTCAACATCCTGCCGGTGGTGGCGTCGGCGAGCATCATCGGCGTCGCGCTCGGGTTCGGCGCGCAGACGCTGGTGAAGGACTTCCTGGCCGGGATCTTCATGATCTTCGAGGACCAGTACGCCGTGGGCGACCTGGTCGACATGGAGAAGGCGACCGGCGTGGTCGAGGCGGTCGGTCTCCGCGTCACCCAGCTCCGCGGCGAGGACGGCACCACCTGGTACGTCCGCAACGGCGAGGTCCTGCGGGTCGGCAACCTGACCACCCGCGACCCCGAGGCGCCGCCCGTCCTCGACCACCGGTGTCGGCAGCGCGGCCGAGGTGGCCGACGGGCTGGCACCGCTCGAAACATCCGGCGAGGCACCGCGCGAGGCGCCGGCCGAGAGCCGTAGTACGGGCTCCGATCCGGTCGCGCCGCACCGCGGGGTCGGCGGACACGAACACCTGAGCTGACTCAAGGCGGGTGACACCGGCGCGGGCGGGATATCGTTGGTCAACTGAACGGTAGGAGGACTCGGGGTGGCGCGACCGGCGGGATCTGCGCGATTGCTGCGCGGGATGAACGAGGCCGCCGCGCTGGCGTACCTGTTCGAGCGGGGTCCGCTGACCCGGACCGACCTGCGCGATCTGACCGGGCTGTCGAAGCCGACGGCGTCGGAGGTACTGCGCCGGCTGGAGGACGCCGGACTGGCGATCGTCGTCGGGCACTCCAGCGGTGGCCCCGGCCCGAACGCCGCCATGTACGCCGCAAACTCGGGTGCCGGCTACATCGCGGCGCTGTCCATCCGCGACGTCGGTGAGACCGGCGATGTCGGCCAGCCGTCGGTCTCGGCGATCATCGCGGACCTGGCCGGCGAGGTGCGGGCGACCGTCGAGAGCTTCGTCGTGTTCGCCGACGCGGACCCGGTCGACATCGTCGCGGACATCGTCACCGAGCTCTGCAAGAAGGCGCGAGTCGACCGCAAACTGCTCCTCCAGGTGCAACTCGGCGTACCGGGCTCCCCCGATCCGCGGACCGGCGACATCCGGTACGTCGATGTGCCGGGCCTGGACCGGCCCGGGCTGGTCAACGAGATCCGGGCCCGGCTGGAGACCGAGGTGATGGTCGACAACGACGTGAACCTGGCCGCGATCGCCGAGCGCTCCCACGGGGTCGCCGCGGACGTGGACGCCTTCACGGTGCTCTGGCTGGCCGGCGGCTCCGGTTTCGCCATCGACCAGGGCGGGACGTTGATGCGCGGGGCGCACGGATGCGCGGGCGAGCTCGGCTACATGCCGGTGTCGGCGGTCGGCACCGAGGCGCGCGACTTCCAGGATCTGGTCGGCGGTGGGCCGGTGCTCGATCTCGGCGAGCGGCACGGCTTCACCGGCGGTACGCCGCAGGAGGTCGTCCGGGCGGCCGTCGAGGCGCTCGACGAAGAGCGGGCGCAGGAGTTCCTCAAGGAACTGGCCGACCGGGTCGCCATCGGCCTGATGGCGGTGATCACGCTGATCGACCCGCCGCTGATCGTCCTGGCCGGCGACGTCTCCCAGGCAGGCGGCACCGCCCTCCGGGACGAGGTCACCGCGGCACTGGCGGCCCGTTCCCCGCTCGGCACCAAGCTGGAAGTCACCGGCGTGCCCGGCGACGCGGTCCTGCTCGGTGCACTGAGCTCGGCCACTGCCGTGCTTCAGGACCGCCTCCTGGCCTCCCTGACCCCGGCCACCCCCACCGCCGCGACGGTCTAGCTCCAAGTCTCCGGGTTCTAGCTCCAACTCTCCGGAATCCCGGAAGAATTCACGCGCACAAATCTTGACCACCTGGCTACCCGGGGTCATGATCGGACGAGCGAATAGTTAAGCAACCTTCCTGACTTAATATTCGCCCCGACTGAACCGCCCCCAGGTTGGAGCTCCGAAATGCGCGGTCCCACCAGACTGCGCCGCCTTCTCGCGGCGCTGCTCGCCACCACCCTCACCACCCTCTGCTTGACGACCACCGCCACGGCAGAGCTGCAGCACCCCCGGCAGGACTTCCTCCGGGCGGCGACCGGCGGCCTCTTCCTGCACTGGGGTGAACGCACCTCCCCCGGCTACACCAGTTGCAGCGCCTGGGAGAACGCCGTCACCGCCGGCGGCTGGGACCCGGCGTACTGGGTCCGCGAAGCGCAGAAGCTACACACCCAGTACCTCGTACTCGCCACCTTCCACAGCCGTCTCGGCTACGCCCGGCCGTGGCCGTCGGCGATCCCGGGAAGCTGCCACACCCAGCGCGACATCCTGCAGGAGACCATCGACGCGGCGACCGCGAAGGGGCTCAAGGTCATCCTCTACATGACCGACGATCCGCAGTGGCACGCCGAGGGACTCCCGGCGGGCAAGGACTGGCTCGACTCGGCCGCTTACTCGAAGTACAAGGGACATTCGGTCGATCTGACCGGCCGCGACGGGTTCGGCGAGTTCAGCTACGACAACTTCGTCGAGGTGATGCAGCGCTACCCCAGCCTCGGCGGGTTCTGGATCGACAACGACAACGCCTACTGGGAGAGCCACGGGCTGTACCAGCGGATCCGGCAGGAGCGGCCGAGCTACACGCTGAGCAACAACAACGAGGACACGCCGATCATGGACATGATCAGCAACGAGCAGAAGACCGGCATGTCCCCGGCGTACGACTACCCGCAGGCCGTCTACACCGCCGCGCCGCGGCTGATCGAGGCGGACTTCAAGCTGCCGTCGACCGGCTCGTGGTGGTACGGCGGCAGCGACCCGACGATCGACTACGCCCTCACGATCGGCCGGCTCGTCACCAACGTCGGCTCGTCGATCAAGGCGCTGATGGCCGAGACCGCGATGGTCAACGGCAAGTTCCCGAGCAAGCAGGTGGAATTTAACAACTTTGTTGACAAATATCTGGACGCGATCTGGCCGTCGATCGGCGGCACCGAGGGCGGCGGGTACGACCACGGTGGTCTGCAGCCCGGGTTCTGGAACGACGGAGCCCATGGTGTCACGACCGTCAGCCGGACGAACCCCGACCTGCACTTCATCCACGTGCTCACCAAGCCGTCGGGCAGCACCCTCAAGATCCGCGACAACGGCTACCAGGTGACCCGGGTGACCAACCTCCGCACCGGCGCGGCCATCGCGCATACGCAGAGCGGCGGCACGCTGACGCTGACCGGGGTATCCAGCTGGGATCAGTACGACACCGTCTTCAAGGTCGAGACCAACGGCCGGACCGGAATCCTCCCGGCGACGACGTCCGCCTCAGCAGGGACAAACGCCGCTGCGGCGGCCGACGGCAGCTACCTGACCTACTGGGACAGCAACAAGACGACCCCGGTCTCGCTGCGGTTCGACCTCGGCTCGGCGAAGCGGGTCCAGTACCTCGGGATCAACCAGCGCGAGGACTCGGTCAGCTACGCACGCTCGGCAACCGAGCAGTCGGCACGCATCAAGGACTACCGCGTCTACGTCAGCAGCGACGGCACCAACTGGGGTTCACCCATCAAGTCCGGCACACTGCCGAGCCACCGCGCCGTCCAGTTCATCGACGTCCCTGCAACCACTGCCCGACACGTACGGCTCGAGGTGGTCAACACCTACGCGGCATCGACCGACAGCACTCACTACAAGAAGCTAGGCATCGACGAGGCATGGATCGGTACGGCGTACGCCGGTGCCGGCACACCCTCGACGCGCTACGAAGCAGAAGCCGCCACCTGCGAAGGCACCGTCGACAGCGATCACACGGGCTTCTCCGGAACAGGCTTCTGCAACACCACCAATGCAGTCGGCGCAGGCGTCACCTGGTCCATCGACTCCGCCATGGCCGGCTCAGCAACTCTGAACCTCGGCTACGCCAACGGCACCACCACCGCCCGGCCGATGACGATCACCGTCAACGGCGTTGCCGCTGGGACCCAGTCGTTCGCGCCGACCGGCGCCTGGACGACCTGGCAGACCGCGCCGATCACGGCGCAGCTGCTCGCGGGTTCCAACACCATCCGGGTCTCCGCGACCACCGCCGCAGGTGGCCCGAATCTCGACTATCTCGATCGGTAGCACTTTCACTGCCCATCCAACGCCCAGGAGGCAGCTGTGCGCATTCGCTGGATCTTCACGACCCTGGCATTCCTCACCTTGTTCATCGTCCAGGCCGCTCCCGCCCAGGCCGCGACCTTCGACGTCCGTGACTACGGCGCCACCGGGAACGGCACCACCAACGACACCGCCGCCATCAACAAGGCGATCACGGCCGCGAACAACGCCGGAGGTGGAACCGTCCGCTTCCCCTCGGGCACCTACCGCTCGGCCAACACCATCCACCTGAAGAGCAACATCACCATCCAGCTCGACGCGGGCTCGACGATCCTCGGCTCCCCCAACGACACCTACGACGCGGCCGAGCCGAACCCGAACGACGAGTACCAGGACTACGGCCACAGCCACTTCCACAACGCGATGCTGTACGGCGACCAGCTGACCAATCTCGCGTTCACCGGCACCGGCACGATCGACGGCGGCGACAACCTGATCACCGGCAACCCGAAGGCCGGTGAGGCGGACAAGATCATCTCGCTGACCCGCTGTACCGGGCTGACCATCGACGGGATCAAGCTCCGCCAGGGCGGTCACTTCGCGATCCTCACCAACGGCTGCGACAACATCAGCTCGAACAACCTGCGGGTCGAGACGGCCGGCGACCGCGACGGCTGGAACGTGATCAACGCCAAGAACGTGACGGTGACCAACGCGAACATCGCCGCGAACGACGACGCGCTGGTCTTCAAGAGCGACTGGGCCCTCGGCCAGACGATCGACAACGGACACGTCCGGGTCAGCGACTCGAAACTCTCGGCCGGCTGCTGCAACGCGCTGATGTTCGGCTCCGAGACCTGCGGCGACTTCACCGACTACGTGTTCGACCGGATCACCATCACCGGCGCCGGCAAGTCCGGCCTCGGCCTGGTCTCGATGGACGGCTCGAAGATCTCCGACGTGCACTACCGCGACATCACGATGTCCGGCACCCGCGGCCACATCATGCAGAAGATCGGCACCCGCCGCCGCTGCGGCGACAGTCCGGGCATCGGCGGGATCAGCAACATCACCTACCAGAACGTCACCGGCAGCTACGACGGCGCAGCCGGTACGGCGTACAGCTCGACGCTCTGGGGTGAGTCGGCATCGGCCAACCGGATCCGGCAACATCACCTTCGACAACGTGAACCTCACCGTGCCCGGCGGCAACGCCACGATGGGGACCGGGGTGCCGAGCAACGATCCGACCAACTACAACCCGAACAGCATCGGCACCCGGCCGGCGTACGGGTGGTATCTGCGCCGCGTCGACGGAGTCACCTTCACCAACAGCTCGGTCCGGTTCGCCAAGAACGACGGCCGCCCGGCGGTGATCGCCAACGACAGCGCGGCGGTCAAGTTCACCGGGCTCACGGCGCAACGCAGTACGAACAATCCCTTCGATGTCGGCTTCCAGACGGTCAACGGGTACTGCGCGACCGGCCAGAACACCACCGGTGGAGCGTTGCGGATCAACGCCACCGATTCGACCGGCAACTGTACGCCGGGCGGAACCCGGCTGGAGGCGGAGAACGCCACCTGCCAGGGGACGATCGACAGCGACCACACGGGCTTCTCCGGCACCGGCTTCTGCAACACCACCAACGCAGTCGGCGCCGCTGTGGAGTGGACTGTCAACGCGCCGACCGCGGGCACCTACACACTTGGCATCCGGCATGCCAACGGAACAACGACCAACCGTCCGATGAATGTGACGGTCAACGGAACCGTCGTCGGAGCCCAGGCCTTCAACAGCACCGGGGCCTGGACGACTTGGCAGACCGTGCCCGTCACGGCGACCCTGCAGGCGGGGGCCAACACCGTTCGGCTGATCGCGACCACGGCCGCCGGCGGACCGAACGTCGACTACCTCGAGAGGCAGCCGTGAAGGCCGTCGCGGCGCTGGCCGCTCTGGCGACCGTCGCAGGCACCCTCACGCTGACCGCCGCTCCGGCTGTTGCCTTGGAGAACGGGTTGGCGAGGACGCCACCGATGGGGTTCAACAACTGGAACTCGACGAAGTGCACGAACACGTTCAACGAGGCGATGATCAAGAGCATCGCGGACCTCTTCGTCTCGAAGGGGTTGAAGGCAGTCGGCTATCAGTACGTGAACATCGACGACTGCTGGGCGCTCCCCCAACGCAATGCCCAGGGCAATCTGGTGCCCGACCCCGCGCGATTCCCCAACGGCATCAAAGCCCTGGCCGACTACGTGCACGGCAAAGGCTTGAAGTTCGGGATCTACACCAGCGCCGGCACCAAGACCTGCAACACGGCAGGCTTCCCCGGCGGGCTCGGGCACGAGAAGCAGGACGCGTCGCTCTTCGCGTCCTGGGGAGTGGACTACCTCAAGTACGACAACTGCAACAACCAGGGCGTCGACGCCCAGCAGCGCTACACGGCGATGCGCGATGCCCTCCGCGACACGGGCCGGCCGATCACCTACTCGATCTGCGAGTGGGGCCGGACCGGGCCGCCCCGGGTCTGGGAGTGGGGCAAGGACGTCGGGAACCTCTGGCGGACCACCGGCGACATCAGTGACAACTGGTCCAGCATGATCGGCAAGGCCCAGGCCAACCGGGTACTGGCCGAGTTCGCCGGACCAGGCCATTGGAACGACCCGGACATGTTGGAGGTCGGCAACGGCGGGATGACCGCGACGGAGTACAGGTCGCATTTCAGCCTCTGGTCGATCATGTCTGCGCCGCTGCTGATCGGCACGGACCTGCGCAAGGCGTCCGATGACGCGTTCGCGATCCTGACCAATGCCGACGTGATCGCCATCGACCAGGACAAACTCGGTCGGCAGGCGTCCGTCGTCAGCTCGTCGGGCGGCCTGGTCGTTTACGGCAAGACGCTCTCCAACGGCGATCGTGCGGTGGCTCTTTCCAATGAGACTGGCTCGACCGCGACCATCAGTACTACGGCAGCCGCGCTCGGGCTCGGCGGGTCTTCGTCGTACTCGCTCAAAGACCTGTGGAGCAAGGCAGTTCGCAGTACGTCGGGAGCTATCAGCGCCTCAGTCCCAGCCCACGGCACAGTTCTCTACCGCGTCTCCAGAGCCGGTACTACGACGCGCTACGAGGCCGAGTCGGGGACCTACACCTCGGGCAGCACCGTCGACAAGGATCACTCCGGATACTCCGGAACCGGCTTCGTCAACACCCCGAACGGGGTCGGCAGCTATGTGCAGTGGACGGTCAACCGCGATCAGGCCGGGCCGGCCACCCTCGTCTTCGACCACGCGAACGGGACCACCGTGAACCGGTCGATGGACATCACGGTCAACGGGGTCCCGGTCGCCCGGAATCTCGCCTTCCCCGGAACAGGCGCCTGGACCCTGTGGCGCACCAACTACACGACCGCCAACCTCGTCGCCGGCGCCAATGTCATCCGCGCCACCGCGACGAGCAGCAGCGGTACCCCGAACCTCGACTACCTGGAGGTCGCCACTCCCTGACGCGGTTGCCCGCCCCCAACCAACTTTGTGAGAGGAATGCCATGAAACGCTTCCGAGCAGGATTGCTCGCGGCTGCCCTGGTGATACCCGTCGCCATCACGATCGCCGGCCCGGCCTCAGCGGCCACCGACTACCAAGCAGAGAACGCGACCATCTCGAACGGCGTGGTCGAGTCGAACCACGCCGGCTACACCGGCACCGGGTTCGTGAACTACGACAACGAGACCAACAGCTACGTCCAGTTCAGCGTCACCGCTGCTGCGGCCGGCGCGGCGAGTCTCACCTTCCGGTTCGCCAACGGGACCACGACCGACCGTCCGATGACGATCACGGTGAACGGCAAGGTTGTCGTGACCGGACGCTCGTTCCCCGGCACCGGCGCCTGGACGACCTGGCAGGACGCCGTCGTCAACACCACCTTGGTTGCCGGTAGCAACACGGTGCGCGCGACCGCCACGACGGCGAACGGCGGCCCGAACCTCGACCGGCTCCAGGTCGGCGCTCCGTCCGACACCGAGCACCCGACCGCGCCCGGGCAACCGGTCTGCAGCGACATCAGCTACAACGCGCTGACCCTGACCTGGCCGGCTTCGACGGACAACATCGGTGTCGTTGCCTATGACATCTACAACCAGGGCCAGAAGATCGGCGAGGCACCGAACCCACCCGGGTCCCCCTTCCGGCTGACCGGGCTGCGACCGAATGCGCAGTACGAGCTGTCGGTCTTCGGACGCGATGCCGCGGGCAACGTCTCGGCGACGAGCCCGGAGGCGATCTGCACGACCACAGCGGATCCAGGTGACCCGACTCCGCCGTCGGCGCCTGGTGATCCGACAGTCAGCGGAGTGGGTCAGACCTCGGCAACAGTCAGCTGGGGCGCATCGACCGACAACCGCGGGGTTACCCAGTACGACGTACGCAATGCCAACAACGCAGTACTGGATTCTGTGACCGGAACCCCGCCCGCGACGTCGAAGACGCTGACCACATTGGCCTGCGAGACTTCCTACACCATCCATGTCGTGGCGAAGGATGCTGCAGGCAACACTTCTGCGAAGAGCTCTGCTGCGACCTTCACGACGGGGACGTGTGCCGGAGGCAACAATCCCGCGACGCCGACCCAGGTCTCGAGTGGTTGGTCGATCCCGTGGGACATCGCCTGGGCGCCGGACGGAACCTTCGCGCTGGTGACCGAGCGGGATTCGTTCAAGGTCTTCAAGATCAACAAGAACGGCTCCGGCAAGACGCAGGTCGGGACGGTTCCGAACGCCGTGACCACCGACGGCGAGGGCGGCCTGATGGGCGTCGCGTTCTCGCCGACCTGGAACGGCGGCTCGGACCAGCAAGTGTTCTTCATGCACACCGCGTCGGAGGGTAACCGGGTCGCGAAGATGAACTTCAACGGCACCGCGCTGTCCGGCTACGGGACGATCCTGAGCGGGATGCGGAAGAGCCGGTACCACAACGGCGGCCGGATCCGGTTCGGGCCGGACGGGTATCTGTACGTCGCGATCGGCGACTCCCAGCAGGGCAACTTGGCACAGGACAAGAACGCGCTGAACGGCAAGATCCTCCGGATCACCAAGACCGGCGCTGCTGCTCCTGGGAACCCCTTCGGAACCGTGGTCTACAGCTACGGTCACCGCAATCCGCAGGGTCTCGCATGGGACTCGGCGGGACGCCTCTGGTCGTCCGAACTCGGTGACTCCACGGCGGATGAGCTCAATCTCATCCAGCCTGGCAAGAACTACGGCTGGCCGACTTGTGAGGGCAGCTGCAGCACGACCGGTATGACGAACCCCAAGAAGACCTGGTCGGTGGCTTCGGCCTCGCCGAGCGGGCTCGCGTACGCCAACGGCGCCTTGTTCATGGCGGCTCTGCGGGGTCAGCGGATGTGGCGGATTCCTCTGAACGGGGAGAGCGTCGGCACGGTCACCTCGCACTGGAACGGGACCTACGGACGGCTGCGGGCGGTGGTGAAGGTGCCGGGCGAGAACGCGATCTGGTTCAGCACCACCAACGCCGACAACAACGGCGGCCAGCCGGACGGCTCAGACAAGCTCCTGCGCTCCAACCTCAACTAAGGGAGAGACATGTTGTCGACCAAGATCCTCGCCGCGGCGTTGACGGTCGGCTCGCTGGCGGCGGGCGTTCTGCCCGCCGCCCAGGCGACCACCACCGCAGACCCCGCCGCGATGCCCGCGGCGCCGTACCTGTACCTCGGCTGGGGTAACCCGCAGAAGCCGACCGATGTCATGAAGGCCGCCGGGAACAAGTGGTTCACGCTCGCCTTCATCCTCTCCGACGGTGGGTGCAATCCGAAGTGGGACGGCGATCGCGCGCTGACGGGTGGAAGCGACCAGTCGGCGATCAACAGCATCCGGGCGGCCGGTGGTGATGTGATCCCGTCGTTCGGCGGGTGGTCCGGGAACAAGCTGGGGCTCAAGTGTTCAAGTGCCTCGGCGCTGGCCGGTGCCTATCAGAAGGTGATCAACGCCTATTCGCTGAAGGCGATCGACATCGACATCGAGGACACGGAGTTCCACAACAACACCGTGCAGAAGCGGGTGATCGACGCGCTGAAGATCATCAAGACGAACAATCCCGGGCTCAAGACTTACATCACGATGGGCACCGACCAGGGTGGGCCTGACTCGTGGGGTGCTGGTCTGATCAGCAAGGGCGCTACGGCTGGGCTGGCGAACGACGGGTGGGTACTGATGCCTTTCGACTTCGGTGGCGGGGGTACCAACATGGCGACGCTGACTCTCAAGGCATCGGAAGGGTTGAAGTCGAAGCTCAAGAGTTCCTACGGGTACAGCGATGACGTGGCGTATCGGCACATGGGGATCTCGTCGATGAATGGGAAGACCGACGATTCCGCCGAGACCGTGCGGTTGCAGGACTTCAAGACGATGCTGGCTTATGCGCAGCAGCATCACCTGGCGCGGTTCACGTTCTGGTCGGTGAACCGGGACCGGAAGTGCTCGAGTGGTGGAAGTGGCGACGACTGCAGCGGGATCTCGCAATCGGCGTACGACTTCACCAAGGTCATCGCGCAGTACAGGGGCTGAGATGAGGCGGCTCCTGGCACTTCTTCTGGTAGTTGTGATGATGCCTCTCGCTTCGCCGGCGCAGGCTGTACGTAGTACGGACTGGTCTGTGGCGATGGTCGAGTCCACGATGGCCCGGTATACGCCGACCAAGCTTGGTGGGTGGGGCTATCAGACCGGGCTGTATCTCTATGGCCAGTATCTGGTCTACCAACGGACGCACGACCCGCGGTACTTGACCTATCTGAAGGCGTGGGTCGACCGGTTCGTGGACAGTTCCGGGAACATCGACAACAGCTTCAACAACCTGGACAGCATGCTCTCCGGGCGGCTGCTGGTGATCCTGCACCACGAGACCGGGCAGGAACGGTACGCCGTTGCTGCCCGCAAGATCCGCAACCGGCTCAACAGCTACCCCCGTACTGCGGATGGCGGGTTCTGGCATGCGACTAGTCGCCAGCACCAGCTCTGGGGCGACGGGGTGTTCATGGTGAACCCGTTCCTGGCGGAGTACGGGCGGGAGTTCGGCGACTCGGCGTACACGAACAAGGAGACGGTCGACCAGCTACTGACCTACGCGAGTCACTTGCAGCGGTCCACGGGGTTGCTGCGGCACGCGTACGACGAGTCGCGGTCACAGAGCTGGGCGGACTCTGGCACCGGGCAGTCGCCGGAGGTGTGGTGCCGGGCCGAGGGATGGTTCGGGATGGCGGCCATCGACGTACTGGAGGTGGTACCTGCTTCGCAACCACGCCGGGCGGAGCTGCTGTCGGTGCTCTCGCGATTGGTTGCGGCGTACAAGCGCTACCAGGACCCGGCGACCGGGCGGTGGTTCCAGGTCGTTGACAAGGGCAACAAGTCGGACAACTGGACCGAGACCTCCTGCTCGAGCATGTACACGTTCGTCATCTCGCGTGCCGTGGAACGCGGCTATGTGGACGCCTCCTACAAGTCCGTCGCCACCCGCGGCTACCAGGGCGTCCTCGCCAAACTCTCCCTGGGCTCCGACGGCCGCACCAACCTGAAAGACATCTCCATCGGCACCAACGTCGGCGACTACGCCTACTACATCGCCAGAACCCGAGCCACCAACGACTTCCACGGCCTAGGCGCCTTCCTCATCATGAACGAACAACTAACCAAGCCCTAACCGGGCACCCCCTCACGTACGGCGCCGACACCCCGGGGGCGGGTTGCCGGCGCCGTACCACTCCCACCTCCCACGAGGCGGCCTCCCGCCCACCCCAACTCGGTTCCCCCGATGGGGTGTCGTGCCCACCCGACCTACCGCGGACGAGCGCACATGCGGATCTAACCCGCCTCCGCCGGGCGCATCCCGCTGCCGCCAACTCACCTCCCACGAGGTGGTCTCCCGCCCACACAAACTCACCCCCCACGATGGGGCGTCGTGCCCACCCGACCCAACTGCAGACAAGCGCACACGCGGACCTAACCCGTCTTCACCCGGTGCACCCCGCTGCCCCAACTCACCTCCCACGAGGCGGCCTCCCGCCCAACCGACCTTGCCGCGGGCCGAGCACACAGCGGAGCCAAACCGGCTCCCGCCCGAGCCCCCAACGAGGCGGTCACGTGCGCATCACCACCCGCCCCGCGATGGGTGTCCGAACCGCCAACACTGATCAACCTCGCCGGCCCAGCCCCGCGGAGCGCGGAATCCCCGACCTCCGGGCCAAATCGACACCTTGATCAGTGCTGGAGGTTTCGCCCCGACGCCCCGGCCCACCTCTCACGATGAGGCGTGGGTGGGTGTGCCGATCGACAGGACCATTGGGAGACGGAGGGCGGAGTTCACGCTTAGCTCCGGTCTGTGCAGGGCTGTTTCGGGGACGATCTCCTGTCGGTCGGGACAGGGTTCGACACCCGACGGGTCGTCTGCGCGCGTCTGGGGCGTACCGAGGGACAGGAGGTGTGCGTTGGGCAAGGGTTTGCGGTTCCGAGGGTGAGCGTGAAGGAGGGGACCTTCGCCGGAGACCTCATGTCCGTCGGTACGAGCAAAGGTGCGGGATTCCACCGCAGGTAGCTCGCAGGTGCCAACACTCCCCGGAGACGAGTTGCCTGCGCCGTAGGTCTCAACGCGGTTACTCGGGCGCAGCTGTTGCAGCGCGGAGGAGCTGCCCATGGCCGATGACCGGGAGGTTCGTACGAGTTGTGGCGAGGGCCGACCAGAGGAGGACTTGGTTTGCTGTGAGGAGCAGTTGGCCGGTGCGGCGTCCGAGTTCCTCGATCGTGTCTGCCGCGCGAAAGCCGTTGCCTGCAATGAATACTGCCTCGGTCGAAGAGTCCACGTGATTGCTGACGTAGTCGATCACCTGCTCGGGTCGCACGAGGCTCGGGTCCTTGGGAAGCGGCATCGCGGTCAAGGTGACGACGTCGAAATCTTGGAAGTACCTCGCGCCGAGGTCGGCCATCTCATCCTCGAACCACGGTGGATGGACCAGAGCGATACGTCGTACGCCGAAGGCCTTCAACGCATCTGTTGCAGCGAGCCCGCTGCTCACAACCGGTACGCCGGCGATCTCGCGCAGGCGTCTCATCAGCTCGACTTCCGCCTGGTGCCCGATCGCGTATCCGGACGTCGTCGAGGCGTAGGCAATGACGTCGACTTCGGGAAGTGAGGCGACGGCCGGCTGCAGGGCCGAGGGCGTTGCGAGCGCGCGAAGGTCCGCGGCGGTGTCACCGCGTCGCGCCACGCGCGCGACCACCACGTCGACAGGCGCCATGGCGGGAATCTCGACCTCAGGCCCCGCTGCGTCATGCGGCGTCAGCACGCCGACCCTGAGCGTCACCGGGAAACCGGGAACACCAGGTGGGTGACGCGATCGCCCGGGATGCAGACCGTCGGGTTGCCGAGCACGAACTCGTCTGCGGCGAGTTCGCCGAAGAAGGGCCGATTCCCCTCGCCCATCACGACCGGCACCAAGTCGACGGCTACTTCGTCGAGCAGCCCCAGTTCCAGGCACTGCCGGGCGATGGTGCCTCCAGAGACGGCCACGACACGGTACCCGGCGAGTTCCTGGGCTCGTGCGATCGCGGCCTCCACGCCGTCGGTCACAAACGAGAACGGCGCGTCGGGGTGGGCCTCGATCCAATCCGTAGGGACACGATGGGTGAGCACGACAACGGGGACATCCAAGGTGTGCCGACCCTGCCATCCTTCGGCCACGTCGAACAGCGTCCGCCCACAGACCAGCGCGCCCAGCGAGGACACCCATTGCTGCAAGTACTCCGCGCTCGGTGGGCTGAGGTGGATTGTGAAGTCGCCGGCGGGGGTCGGCATTGCGACCTCGCCGTTCTGCAACCAGTCGAACAACCGGCCGATGGTGTTGTCCTGCTTGGCGACGTACCCGTCGAGCGACATGTTCGCCTGCGCCACTACCTTGCCCATGGTGCGGCCCTCCTCAGGCGTGCTGGGGTCGGTAGACCTGTACTGCGACGCCGTTGGGGAACGCCGTCGAGTCGACGAGCTCCAGATGCCGTGACTCCGGGAGCTGGTCGAACAACGCCTGTCCGCGCCCCAGGATCAGCGGCTGGACCAGGAGACGGTACTCGTCGATCAGGTCCGCCGCAGCCAACGCACCAGCGAATCGAGCACCGCCCCAGGCGATCACATCCGGGCCGGACTCGGCCTTGATGGCGGCGATCTCGGTCGCGAGGTCACCGCGCGCGACCCGGGTCTCGGGCCAGCCGGCCTCGGCGTCGGTGAGGGTCTTCGAGAACACGATCTTCGGTACGTCGTTCATCGGCGCCGCGTACGGGTCGTCGGACTCCGGCCAGGCGGATGACATCTGCTGATACGTGATGCGACCCATCAGATGGGCCCCGGCCTTGCTGATCCGGTCCAGCTTCCACTGCTTCAGCTCAGCGCCTTCGGGGATCGCCATCCCGGGGTGCTCGCGGTCACTACCGACGTACCCGTCCACCGATATCGACATGTACAGAATGACGTCTCGCATGGCTGCCTCTCGTTGCCCGTGTCATTACTCCTGCCTGGACACTCGCACGCAGCCGCGCTCACCGATAGATGTCGGTGTGGATAGCTGCGAATGACAGATGTCATCAAGATCCGGAGAAATCCGTCCGTGTTGTCGGATCGGGGTGGGGGTGTTTCGTAGTCAAGGTGAGAGGCGACCCAGGGATGCGCCGACGAACCGAGAAGGATCATCCTCGTGACTTCATTGACGACGACAAGGGCAGCAGTCACCACCCGCATTACCAGTCGCGCGATGTGGGCGATCCTGGGGCTGGTGCTGCTGGCCGACGCTCTCGACGTGATCGATGCGACGATCACGAACATCGCTGCCCCGACCATCGCCGGCGAACTTCATGGCGGTGAGAGCCTGATCAAGTGGCGGGGCCGGCGTACATGCTTGCCATGGGCATCTTGCTCGTGATCGGCGGACGGCTGGGTGACAAGTACGGCCAGCGGAGGCTTTTCCTGATCGGCATGGGCGGATTCACGCTGGCCTCGGCAGTCGCCGGGTTCGCCCTGACCCGACCTTGCTGATCACCTCGTCCTCGGCGGGTCGGGCTGGTCCTGGCCGCGCGGATCCTGCCGCGTGACGACGGTGACCGGTCGACCGTGGTCGATGGCTGGGTTCCGGGCTGCTCGCGGTGACCATGTTCGGGCTGCTGTACGGCCTGATCGAGGGTTCGACCAACGCCAGCGCCAGCGGCGCCTTCAGCTCCATCCAGCAACTAGGTGCTGGCCGGCTGGCGTGGTTGGTGAGTGTTGGCGGTCCGGGCACGCCGTCCGGCGGTGGCACGCACGATGAAGTGTCGACTGGTCAGACGGGGTCGGTGAATGAGATCGGCTTGCCGGTGGCGTGGGCGTAGGCGATCTCTCTGCTCGTGGACTCGCCGATATAGCCGCCGGGGTTGACGACCAGAACGCGGTCAGCCAGGTCGATCTTGCGCAGGTGGAGGGCGCCCAACGCGGTCTTCTGCTCGTTGGTGATGACGTGATCCTCGGCGCGCGGGAAGACGCCTGGCGCGACGACGATGACGCCGGCCAAGGTCAAGTCGCGGTTCGCCGCGCTCATCTCGTCCACGAACCGGGCAGAGCCGCAGATGCACACAATCTCAGGTCGATCAGGCAAGGCTCAGTCCTTCGGATCCCCGACAGGGTCGGGTGGGCACGACACCCCATCGCGACGCGAGTTGGGGTGGGCGCGAAGACGCCGGGACCCACTGAGGGGTCCCGGCGTCGCCGCAAAGGAGAAGCGTCAGGCGGTGAAGGTGACGTCCAAGGTGATGGTGGTGCCGGTGAGGGCCTGGGAGACGGGGCAGTTCTTCTTGGCCTCTTCGGCGAATTCGGCGAACTGGTCGGCGGTGAGGCCGGGGACCTTGCCGTTGACGGAGAGCTTGATGCCGGTGATGCCCTGGCCCGGGACGAAGGTGACGTCGGCGGTGGTGTCGATCGACTCCGGCGCGTTGCCCGCACCGGCCAGAGCGTGCGAGAGCGCCATCGAGAAGCAGGTCGAGTGCGCGGCGGCGATCAGCTCTTCGGGGCTGGTCTTGCCCTCGGCCTTGTCGTTGGACCGGGCGGCCCAGGTCACGTCGAAGGAGCCCAGGTTCGACGACTCGAGGTTGACCTGGCCGGCCCCCTCGATCAGCGAACCTTCCCAGTGGGCCTTGGCGGTGCGAATAGCAGCCATGCTCGTCGAATCTCCTAAGAGGTCAGTTGCCGGACACGTCGATCGCGCCGGGGTACTGCGGTTCGTCGGTGTTCACCATGCTGTGGGCGGCCATCACCATGTACGTCCAGATCTCCTGGTCCCGATCCGGCTCCAGGGCGATCTCGTCCAGCGCCGCCCGCATGTGCGTCAGCCAGCGGTCCCGCTGCGTGGGGGTGACGGCGAACGGGTTGTGCCGCATCCGCAGCCGGGGGTGGCCGCGCTGTTCGGAGTACGTCCGGGGGCCGCCCCAGTACTGCTCGAGGAACATCCGGAAGCGCTCCTCGGCCGGACCGAGGTCCTCCTCCGGGTACATCGCCCGCAGGTCCGGGTCGGCGGCGACACCGCGGTAGAACGCCGCCACCAGCCGGTGGAAGGTCTCCGCCCCGCCGACGGCGTCGTAGAAACTCATCGATTCGGTCATCGGGAACAGTGTCTCAAGTCGCCGAAACGTGCTGCACGAGGGACTCCCGCTCGGCCTGACTCAGCTGCCGCTTGGCGTGCGTCTCGCCGTCCACCGCGACGATCACCGACACCGCCCGCGCATAGACATCGTCACCGTCGACGATCCTCGAGCCCAGCGTGTACGACGTAGTGCCGACCGACTCGACCCAGACCTCCACGTCGTACGGCGGATGGCGCAGCAGGATCGGCCGCAGATAGTCGATGGTCTGGCTGACCAGCACACACGGGTACTCCGCGAAGTAGTCCGCGCCGGAGCCGACCACCGAGGACAGGAACAGGATCCGGGCCTCCTGGAAGTAGTCGAAGTACCGGACGTTGTTCACATGGTCATACGAGTCGATGTCGGACCACCGGACCAGCACCGGATGACTGAAAGTCATGAGCCCACCAGCTTCGTCAGGGCCTCGCGTTCGACCGGGGTGATCCGGCGCAGCCGGTTGGCGGCGAAATCGAAGGGCACCAGCCGGGTCCGGGCCTCGACGTAGGTACGCCGGGGCTCCAGGTCCAGGATCTCGTAGTCGACCACGAACGAGGCCGCCTTGATCTCGCTGATCCAGAGCTCGATCCGGACCGGTTCGGGCCGGAAGACCAGCGGCGCACGGTACTGGACCTCGTGCCGGGCGACCAGCAGACCCGGTCTCCAGGTCGTCCGCGCCGAGCTCCTTGGCGGTCCGGAAGAGGAAATCCACCCGGGCGTCCTGCAGGTAGTCGACGTACCGGCCGTTGTTCACGTGACCGAGCGCGTCCATGTCGCCCCAGCGGAGCGGACAGTGGTAGACGTGCCGGTTGTGGGACCCGCCCTGATCAGTGCTGTGATCATCCACACGGCGATCATCCCATCCGGACCACACCGGCGCTGACCTGGCGTCGGTAGTGTGCATCCCGGACCCCAGTAATCAGCACCAGTATCAGCAGATGAAGGAGCAGGCCGGATGAGCGAGCAGCAGAGGGTGGCGATCGTGACCGGGGCAGCCCGGGGAATCGGCGCCGCCGTGGCCCAGCGGCTCGCCGCCGACGGCAACGCGGTCGCGGTCCTGGACCTCGACGAGGCCGCCTGCGCCGGCACGGTCGACGCGATCACCGCAGCGGGTGGCAAGGCCCTCGCGGTCGGCTGCCGACGTCAGCAAGAGCGACCAGGTCGCCGCCGCGGTCGAGCGGGTCGTCGCCGAGCTCGGCGCGCCCACGATCCTGGTGAACAACGCCGGCGTACTGCGCGACAACCTGCTGTTCAAGATGACCGAGGACGACTGGGACACCGTGATGTCGGTGCACCTGCGCGGCAGCTTCCTGATGTCGAAGGCCGTCCAGGCGCACATGGTCGAGGCGAACTACGGCCGGATCGTGTTCCTGTCCTCCACCTCGGCGCTCGGCAACCGCGGCCAGTCCAACTACGCCGCCGCCAAGGCCGGGCTGCAGGGCCTGGCCAAGACGCTCGCCTTCGAGCTCGGCAAGTTCGGCGTCACCTCGAACGCGATCGCGCCGGGCTTCATCGAGACCGACATGACCGCGGCCACCGCGGCCCGGGTCGGCGTCGACTTCGAGGAGTTCAAGAAGGCCACCGCCGCCGCCATCCCGGTGCAGCGGACCGGGAAGCCCGAGGACATCGCCGCCGCCGCGTCGTTCTTCTGCAGCGAGGAGTCCGGCTTCGTCTCCGGCCAGGTGCTGTACGTCGCCGGCGGACCCAGGAACTGAGGGAGTCAGCAGATGCCGCACACCTTCGCCGGTGTCGACGAGGTCGTCGGCGCGGTCGGGACCCAGCTCGGCGAGACCGAGTGGACCGAGATCACCCAGGAGCAGGTCAACCAGTTCGCCGAGGCGACCGGTGACCACCAGTGGATCCACGTCGACGTCGAGCGCGCCTCGAAGGGCCCGTACGGCGGAACGATCGCGCACGGTTACCTCACCCTGAGCCTGATCGCGCGCTTCGGCGGGGAGCTCTTCGACGTCTCCGGTGTCTCGGCGAAGCTCAACTACGGCGTCAACAAGGTCCGCTTCCCGGCCCCGGTCCCGGTCGGTTCCCGGATCCGCGCCGGCGCGTCGATCGCCGGCGCGCAGGAGACCCCGGCCGGCGTACAGGTGTCTCTGCAGTGGGTCATCGAGCTGGAGAACTCCACCAAACCGGCCTGCGTCGCCGAAACCGTCGTCCTGCTAGTTCCCTAAAACGTTCCTAGAGGGGACAGATCAGCACGGAGTGGGTCGCCGTACGCCGGTAGCCGAGCCAGTCGTTGACCGCGAGCATCGGCGCATTGCCGTCGTAGTTCGCGGTGTAGGCACCCCGTACGCCGGCCTCGGCCGCCCGATGTAATGCGGCGCATTTCACCAGCTTGGCCAGTCCCTGCCCGCGGTGCTCCGGCATCGTCGCGGTCATCCGCGACCAGATGCTGCGCTCGTCCCCGGTACTTCGGGTGAACGCGATCACCCGATCGCCGGCCATCGCCGCGAGACTCAGTTCCCGGACCGTCGACGGTGACTTCCAGACCTTGGCGACCCAGTCGTCGTACGGGCGGTCGGTGATCTTCGCGTCACCGGGCTTGGTCCGCTGGGCCACCATGTCGGCCTCGTAGACCGGTCGCGGGTCCAGCTCGTTCATCGCCACCAGCTCCACCCCGTCCGGTGCGCCGGGAAGCTCAGGCGCCTGCGCCGGATCGATCTGCGCGTAGTGGACCTGCCGGGTCTGCGCATAGCCCCACTGCGAGGCCCAGCCGGCCGACGCCGGATCCGCGAACACCCGGGCACTCGTCGCCCCGGCCGAGCGCAGATCGTCGTGCACGGCCGCCAGCAGGCCGCTGCCGATCCCCGCACCGCGGTGGTCCGGGTGCACCATCAACCGGAACTCGCCGTCGAGCGGATCGGAACCCGGGATCACCCCGGCGCTGGCCCAGCCGACCAGCTCGCCGGCGTCGGAGAACGCGGCGAAGGTCCCACTCCCCGGCCGTCTCGGCGCGCTCAGCCGCAGCCGCAGGTCGGTGGCCGTGAAGACCAGATAGGGCACGAGCTCGTCGTGCAGGGCGACGGCATCCGCCAGGTCACCCAGCTCAGCAGGCCTGATCTGCATCGGAACTCCTTCGGCGAAGTTCTGCCGAAGATAACCCCTGGCCGGGGCCAATTTCAGCTCATCCGGACCATACCGGTGTGGCTCGCGACGCGGCGGTAGCCGAGCCAGTTGTTGATCGCCAGCATCGGAGCGTTCACGTCATGGTTCACCGTGTAGGCCATGGTGATCCCCGCTGCCGCAGCGGCACGCAGACCGTTCGTCTTCACCACTTTCGCCAGTCCTTGACCCCGGTACTGCGCGAGCGTGCCGGTCATGTCGGTCCAGAGCCGGTCGTCGGCGGTGATCACGTTGGTGAAGCAGACGATCTTGCCATCGGCAACGGCCGCCGTACTGAGCTCTTTGTCGAAGCCGGCCGAGTTCCAGATCTCCTTCTCATACGACTCCAACGGGAACTGGCTGAAGTCCTGGTCCCCCGGCACATCACCCACAGTCGGCAGGAACGCCTCGTACGCCGTTTCCAGATCGACAGCTGCCAGATTGGTCAGCTCGATACCCGCCGGAGTGGGCAGCGGCTCCGGCGCCCGCCGCGGATCCAGCCCGGCGTAGTGCAGCACGTCCGTGCCCTGGTACCCGTGCTTGAGCGCGAATTCCACCCCGGACTCGGTCGCACTCGAGAGCACCCGGCTGACCTCCTGCTTGGCCAGATGCTCGTCGACGGCCTCGGCGAGCGTCGTACCGATGCCTTGCCGGCGGTGGTCCGGATGCACCGCGATGTGGGCGTGGTACTCCCCCGGGTTCGGCGCCCAGGTCGACAGCGCGGCCGATCCCCAGCCGATCAATCGGCCGTCGGCTTCGATCGCGAAACTCCGGAAGTGCTCGTCGGTCGCCGCCTCTTCCAGTTCCCGGCGCAGATCGGCCAGCGCCGTCACGCGGTACGGGAAGATCTTGCCCCTGAGCGCAAGCAGGGCTGCTGCGTCGGCCGGCGTACCCGGTCTCACATCGTCCTCAGCAAGCCGTGTTCGGTCGCGATCCGCCGATAGCCCAGCCAGTTGTTGATGGCAAGCATCGGACCGTTCTCGTCGTCGTTGGCGGTGAACGCCCCGGTGATCCCGGCCTCGGCAGCCCGGCGGAGGCAGACCGACTTGACCAGCTTCGCCAGCCCACGACCCCGGTACGCCGGAACGCTGCCCGTCATCCCGGTCCAGGCCCGGTCGCCGTCGCGCGAGAGCACGGTGAAGGCGGCCACCTCGTCACCGGCCATCGCGGCCACTCCGAGTTCGGGGTTCCGGCCGGGTGCGTTCCAGATCTCGTCGAGCCACTCCTGGTAGCCGACAGCGTCCAAGCGGCGAATCGCTCGGCTCGTCGAGAGACGCGATCGAGTCGGCGGCGTAGACCTGCTCCGGTTGCAGCTCGTCGATCCGCTTCAGCTCGACGCCTTCCGGTGTGGCCGGCAGCTCGGGCAGCACGCGCGGGTCGATGCCGGAGAAGTGGGTCTGCCGCGTTCCGTCGTACCCACGCCGCTTCGCGAAGTCCAGACCGGAAGGCTGCGTCGCGGTGCTCACCCGGACCGCGCCGATCTCCCGCAGATGATCGTGCAGCCGATCCGACAGCGCACCGCCGATCCCTTGCAGGCGGTGCTCCGGATGCACGTAGATGGAGATGTTTCCCTGGCCTTCCTCGCTGGTCCAGACGTTCAGCCCGGCCGATCCCCAGCCGACCAGCCGGCCCTCGGCCTCGGCGACCAGCGCGAGGAACCGCTCGCCCGGCGACTGCACCGTGATCATGTGCCGGGCGGCGTCGGCCGACAGCACTTTGTAGGTGTAGGTCTCCCGGCGCAGCCGCGGCCACCTCCTCGGCGTCGTCCGCCCCGACCGGTCTGATCTCCATGCTCGCGACGATAGCCACGGCGCCTGCCGGTCGCCACGGAATAACCCGGTCGGGCAGGTTGGAACGCGACCGCAACAGGCGAGATTCTGTCCAGAGCCCGCTCGGGCATTAGGGTTGGCGGGTGCCCGTGATCGCGACCACCGCGCTGACCAAGCGCTACCCGCGTGTGACGGCACTGGACGAGTTGACTGTCGAGGTGGGGTCCGGCGTGACCGGGCTGGTCGGAGCCAATGGTGCCGGCAAGTCGACCCTGCTGAAGATCCTGCTCGGACTGATCGCCCCGACCGCCGGAAGTGCCATCGTGCTGGGACACGACGTGGTCACCGGCGGCGAGGCGGTCCGGGCCCTCGTCGGCTACATGCCCGAGCACGACTGCCTGCCGCCCGACGTCTCGGCGACCGAGTTCGTCGTGCACCTCGGCCAGATGTCCGGCCTGCCCGCCACCGCGGCCCGCGAACGCGCGGCCGACGTACTGCGGCACGTCGGTCTCGACGAGGCGCGCTACCGCCCGATGGGTGGCTACTCGACCGGCATGAAGCAGCGCGTGAAGCTCGCCCAGGCATTGACCCACGACCCGAAGCTTGTGCTGCTGGACGAGCCGACGAACGGTCTCGACCCGGCCGGCCGCGACGAGATGCTCGCGCTGGTCCGCCGGATCGGCACCGAGTTCGGCATTCCGGTGCTGATCACCTCGCACCTGCTCGGCGAGCTGGAGTCACGTCTGCGACCACATCGTCGTACTGGACGGTGGCCGGCTGCTGCGCTCGGAGTCCAAGGCCGCGCTGACCGGCGAGACCGGCGTACTGGCGGTCGAAGTACGGGACCTCAGTGGTCGCGATCGGCTTGGGTGCCGCATTGGCGCGCGCGGGTGCGCGGGCCCGCGCCGACGGTCCGCTGGTGCTGGTGGAGATCAGCGGCGAGGAGACGTACGACCTGGTCCGCGACACCGTGGCCGAGCTCGGGCTGGGACTCGTCCGGATCGAGCCGCACCGGCACCGGCTGGAAGAGGTCTTCAGTGTCTGAGCAGGCTGCGTCCGCCCGCGGCAGGTGTCATCCACGACATCGGTTACCGGCACTACGACGGCCCGCGGCTCGGCCGGTTCGCGATCACCCGCGCGTTGATGCTGAGCAGCTTGCGGCACGCGTACGGGACTGGGCCGGTCCGGCAAGTCCAAGGTGATGCCGATCCTGCTGCTCGCGGTGATGGTCGTCCCGACCGCGATCATCGTCGGCATCGAGATCGCGATGCAGCTCGACAAGCCCGCGGTGATCCCGGTCGACTTCCTGTTCCTGCTGCAACCGGTCATCGCGCTGTACCTGGCGTCGCAGGCGCCGCAGTTGTTCTCCCGCGACCTGCGCTACCGGTCGATCGTGCTCTACCTGGCGCGCCCACCCCGGCGTACGGACTATGCGTTCGCGAAGCTGATCGCGCTGGTCCTCGCGCAGATGGTGCTGATCGGCCTGCCGCTGTTCATCCTGTACGTCGGGGCGCTGCTCGCGAAGTACAACTTCGCCGACATGAGCAAGGAGTTCCTGGCCGGGCTGGTCGCGGCCTTGCTGCTGTCGATCCTGCTGGCCGCGCTGGGCGGATTGATCGCGGCCGCGACGCCCCGCCGCGGATTCGCGGTCGCCGCGATCATCGCCGTACTGATGGTGTCGTTCACGGCGGTCGTGACGACGTCGGCGATCCTCGACAGCGACGGGAACATGACGAGCGTCGCGGCGCGGTTCGCGAACCTGGCTTCGCCGTTCTCGCTTGGTCGAGCACGCTGCAGCGGTTCATCCTGCACACGGTGGCGGCTGGCTGCCGACGACCGTGCAGGGGCTGGTGTTCGTGGCCGTCTACGTGGTGCTGGTCGGGCTGCTGCGTCTGGGGCGTCAACGCGCGGTACGCGAAGGTGGCCCGCGGATGAGCGTGATCCAGGATCGAGAAGGTCTCCCGCTGGTACGGGAACGTCGTCGCGGTCAACGACGTGACGATGACGATCGGCCCCGGCGTCACCGGCCTGCTCGGGCCGAACGGCGCGGGCAAGTCCACGCTGATCACGATGATGGCGGGATTCCTGCCGCCGTCGGTCGGTGCGGTGACGCTGGACGGTACGCCGGTGTGGCGCAACGAGGGTGCGTACTCGGCAATCGGGCTGGTGCCGGAGACCGAGGCTGCCTACGACACGTTGACCGGGTATCGGTTTCGTGCTCGCCAATGCGGAGTTGCAGGGGCTGCCCTCAGCTGCTGAGGCGACGTCGGCCGCCTTGGGTCTGGTCGAGATGACAGAGCCTGCTGGGCGGCGCATTTCGACGTACTCGAAGGGCATGAAGCAGCGGATCAAGATGGCCGCGGCGCTCGTGCACGAGCCGTCGGTGCTGCTGCTCGACGAGCCCTTCAACGGCATGGATCCGCGGCAGCGGCTGCACCTGATGGACCTGCTCCGCAAGATGGGCGCGGACGGGCGGACGGTGCTGTTCAGCTCGCACATCCTGGAGGAGGTGCAGCAGGTCGCGACGCAGATCGAGGTGGTGGTCTCCGGGCGGCACGCGGCCTCCGGTGACTACCGCGCGATCCGCACGCTGATGACGGACCGGCCGGTGCTGTACCGGTTGCGCTCCAGCGACAACCGCCGGCTCGCGTCGGCACTGATCGGCGACGCCTGTACTTCGGGTGTCGATCTCGACGGAACCGCTGTGCAGATGCAGGTGATCGACTTCGAACGCTTCAGCCGGCTGGTGCCGGGACTGGCCCGGGAGCTCGGCATCCGGCTGCTCGAGGTCGCGCCGACCGACGAGTCGCTCGAGAGCGTCTTCTCCTATCTCGTCGGGAGGCGCTGATGGTCCGCACGATCGCTGCTTTGACGTTCTCCACCTTGTTCGGTCACCGGCGCGGGCTGCTGCTCTTCATCCTGCCCGGGGTGCTGTTGGCGTTGTGCGTCCTGCTGGCGCTGACGGTCGACGACACTGCGGACTTCAGCGCAGCGCTGCTGCTGCAGTTCGGGCTGGCCGTGATCGTGCCGCTGATCTCGCTGATCGCTGCGACCGGCGCGATCGCGACCGAGATCGACGACGGCTCGATCGTCTACCTGCTCAGCAAGCCGATCAAGCGCTCCACGATCATCCTCACCAAGGCCGCCGTCGCGATCGGCGTCATCTTCGTGCTGGCCGCCGTCCCGATGTTCCTCGCGGCCTGATCCTGGACCACTCCGACCCCGGTACGGCGGTCGCCTTCGGCATCGGCACCCTGGTCGCCGGCATCGCCTACACCGCGATCTTCGTCGCCCTCTCGGTCATCTCCGGCAACGCCGTCACCATCGGCCTCATCTACTCGCTGCTCTGGGAAAGCGTCATGGGCCAGTACGTCGACGGCGCCAGAGCCCTCTCCGTCCAGCAATGGTCCCTCTCCCTCATCAACAAACTCACCGACGCCCCGCACCTCGACCCCGCCGTCAAACTCCCCATCGGCACTATCCTCCTGCTCGCAGTCACCATCATAGGCCTAGTCCTGGCCACCACCCGCCTCCGCTCCCTGACCCTCTCCTCCGCGGAGTAATTCACCTGTACTCGGCTCGGCCGAGTCGCACACTGTCGTTATGACAGCTGCTTCGGTGTTCGCAGGTTTGATGGTTTCGGACGCGCCGCGCCCTGAGTTCGAAGAACTCCTCCGCCCCTTCGCCCCACTGATCGGTAGCTGGGACCTCGACGTCTCCTGGTACGACGACGGCCAGGTCACCCGGGAGACCAAAGGCGAATGGCACTTCGCCTACGCCCTCGACGGCCGAGCTGTCGCCGACATCTGGATCACCCCCAGCCGCGCCCAGCGCCCGATCGACGGAGACGGCGAATGGGGCCTCTCCGTCCGCCTCTACGACCCATCCCTGAAAGCCTTCCGCTCCACCTGGATGGGCCCGGGCGCCGCCCTCGTCAAAACCTTCATCGCCCACGCAGGCGACAACACCATCACCCTCGAAACCCCCGGCCCCACCAAAACCCGCTGGGCCTTCTCCGACCTCACTCCCACCACCTTCACCTGGCGCAACGAGGACGAAGACGAAGCCGGCAACATAACCCTCCGCCAGACTTTCCGAGCGACCCGCAGCGCTTAGCTGTAGGTGGCTACTGCGGCTGTGGCTAGGGCTAGGAGGGTGGTGCGGAGGTCTGGGGGTTCTAGGACTTCTACGTCGGGGCCGAAGCCCAGGAGGACGCCGCAGGCTGCTTCGCGGACGCGGAAGCGCATGGCTAGGTGAGGCCAGGTGTCGGTGGGGGCAGGGACGGCGCGGGGGTGTTCACCCTTTGCCAGCATGGGGGTTGCTATTCGGCGCACCACGGCTGCTCGTTCAGGGCGCACTCGGATGACTACGTCTACTCCGGCGGGGGCCTGACGCTCTAGGCCGGAACGTAGGCGTTGCCATTCCTCTTGTAGGTCTAGGTTTTCGGGCCTTGTTGCTGGTTCGTCGAGTACGTCGACCTGTTCTACGCGGGAGACTCTGTACATCCTGGGCTCGCCTCGGTGGGCGGCTACCAGGTACCAGCGGCCGGCTTGTTCGACTAGGCCCCAGGGGTTGACGGTACGGCGTACTGGGCGACCCTCGGATGCTGAGGCGTAGCGGATACGGATTCGGCGGCGGGTCACCACCGCTTGGCGTAGTACGGGGAGTGCGCCGGTGTCTTCGGCTTCGGCGAACCAGCGGCGGCGGTCTACGACTATGGCGCCTGAGAGGGCCTCGGCGTCGTCCTGGAGTTGCAGGGGCAAGGTGGAGGACAGCTTGCCCATCGCGGACTGCAGCGCGTCGTGCAGGCCTAGCTCCTGCGACAGGGAGGCTCTGCCGGACCAGGCGAAGAGGGCCTGGGCTTCTCGGGGAGTCAGGCCGCTGACGTCTGCTCGGTAGCCGGGCAGGAGGACGCAGCCGCCGTTGCGGCCGCGTTCTGTGTAGACGGGAACACCTGCAGCCGACAGAGCTTCCATGTCTCGCATGACTGTGCGCCTGGAGACCTCCAGCCTCTTGGCCAGATCGCCTGCACTCAACCGCGGGTGCTGCTGCAGCAGCAGGATGATCTGCAGCAAGCGGTCGGCTCTCACGCGAGAAATATAAGACAGAAGATGTCCCATATACAGCGAGAGAGTGGTTCCAACACCAACTCGATGGAGGAAACCCGTGACGGACCCACGCCCGATGCTCGTGCTCGCCCTGGACCAGACGCAGGCGGTGATCGACACCGTCGGCGCAGACGACCTGGACCGGCCGACGCCTTGCCCGGAGTACGACGTACGCACCCTGCTCGGGCATCTCGTCACCGTGGTCGGCCGGATCAACCTCGCCCTGTCCGGCGACGACCCGCTGACGATCCCGTCGGTGACGACCGGCATCACCGACTTCGCCGGCGCCTGGAAGGAAGGACGCACGAAGCTCGACGAGACCCTGGCCGACGCCGCAGTACTCACCAAGATCTGCAAGCTGCCCTGGGGAACTCTGCCGGGTGCTGCAGCAATCGCTGCCTACACAGGCGAACTCACGACCCACTCCTGGGATCTGGCGAAGGCAACAGACCGTACTGCGATGCTCGACGACTCACTGGCCGAGCACTGTCTCCCGCTAGTCAAGCAGTTCATCCCCGCCGAGCCGCGAGGCGGTCACGTGCCTTTCGGCCCGGTGATCGAGGTCGCGCCCGACGCCCCGGCGTACGACCAACTCGTCGCCTGGGAAGGCCGCAGGCCGTAGTACGGGCTGAACCGCCCGGCTCTCATGAAGAGCCGGGCGGTCAGCTGATCATGCCGCCGTTGAGGGTGAGGCCGCCGTCGATGGTGATGGTCTGCCCGGTGATCCACGACGCCTCGTCGGAGAGCAGGAACCAGACCAGCGACGCGACATCCTCCGGACGCCCGAGCCGCTTCATCGGGTACGTCGCGGCGACCTTGTCCTCGCGACCCTCGTAGAGCGCGCCGGCGAACTTGGTCTTCACCACCGCGGGTGCAACCGCGTTGATCCGGATCACCGGCGCGAGCTCGACGGCCAGTTCGCTCGTCACTCGCGACAGCATCGCCTTGGTCGCGCCGTACCAGCCGATGCCGGGCGATGGCGACAAGCCGGCCACTGACGACAGGTTGACGACGGAACCGCCATGGATGCCCATCCAGGCGTCTTTGCAGGCCTTCACCCAGGCGATGGTCGCCAGTACGTTCGTGTCGACCATCTTCGCGGCGACAGCCTGGTCCACGTCCAGCAGCGAACCGTAGATCGGGTTGATGCCGGTGTTGTTCACCAGCAGATCCACCGACCCGTACGTCGCCACGGCGGCAGCCACGACGCTAGCGCGGTGCTCCGGATCAGCCGCCTTGCCTGCAACGGCCAGCGCATTCGCCCGGCCGCCCAGCGACTCCACTGCTTCGTCCAGCGTCTCCTGCGTGCGCCCTGTGATCACCACACGAGCACCGTCGGCCACCAGGCGCTGGGCGATCGCCAGTCCGATACCGCGGGAGGCACCGGTGACGATCGCCGTACGGTCTTTGAGACTCATCAGCTGAGGCGCTCCAGGATGACAGCCATCCCCTGGCCGCCGCCGACGCACATCGTCTCCAGGCCGAACTGCTTGTCCTCGAACTGCAGCCCGTTGACCAGCGTCGTCATGATCCGCGCGCCGGTCGAACCGAACGGGTGGCCGAGCGCGATCGCACCGCCGTGCACGTTCAGCCGGTCCTCGTCGATGCCGAGCTCACGCGCCGAACCGATCACCTGGACGGCGAACGCCTCGTTGATCTCGACCAGGTCGATGTCACCGATGCTCATCCCGGCCCGGGCCAGCGCCTGCTTGGTCGCGTCGACCGGACCGAGGCCCATGATCTCCGGCGACAGGCCGCTCACGCCGGTCGAGACGATCCGGGCCAGCGGGGTCAGGCCGAGCTCGCGCGCCTTGGTGTCGCTCATGATCACCACGGCCGCGGCACCGTCGTTCAGCGGGCAGCAGTTGCCGGCCGTGACCGTGCCGTCGGGGCGGAACACCGGCTGCAGCTGGCTGACCTTCTCCAGCGTCGTACCGGCCCGCGGGCCGTCGTCCTTGCTGATCGACCGTGCCGTCCGGCAGCGTCACCGGCACGATCTCGCGCTCGAAGAAGCCGTTGTTGATCGCCTTCTCGGCCAGGTTCTGCGACCGTACGCCGAACGCGTCCTGGTCGGCCCGGCTGATTCCCTTGAGCGTCGCCACGTTCTCCGCGGTCTGCCCCATCGAGATGTAGATGTCCGGGAGCAGCCCGTCCTCGCGCGGGTCGTGCCAGGTCTCGTTGGTCTCGGCGTACTTCTCGGTCCGCTGCACCGCGTCGGCGAAGGCCTCGTTGAACGAACTCGGGTCGCCGACCCCGGCCGACCCGAAGTTCTTGTACCGCGAGACGCACTCGACGCCGGCGCTGACGAAGATGTCGCCCTCACCGGACTTGATCGCGTGGAAGGCCATCCGCGCGGTCTGCGTCGAGGAGGCGCAGAACCGGTTGATCGTGGTCGCCGGGGTGTTGTCCCAGCCGAGCTGGACGGCGACCCGGCGGGCCATGTTGCCGCCGTGCTCGTCGTGCGGCTCGGCGCAGCCGACCATCAGGTCCTCGATCTGGTCGCCGGTCAGGCCGACCTTCTCGGCCGCCGCCTTGATCATCTGCACGGCCAGGTCGTCCGGCCGGATCGTCCTTCAGCGAACCCTTGCCGGCCCGGCCGATCGGCGACCGCGCGGTGGAGACGATGACTGCTTCAGGCATGTCCAGCTTCCCTTCTACAGGCCCAGGTCGCGGCCGATGAGTTCCTTCATGATCTCGTTCGAGCCGGCCCAGATCTTCGTCACCCGGGCGTCCCGCCAGGCGCGGGCGACCCGGTACTCATTCATGTACCCGTAGCCGCCGTGCAGCTGGACACACGCGTCCAGGATCTCGTTCTGGACCTGTGCGCTCCACCACTTCGCCTTCGCCGCGTCGACCGCGGAGAGCCGGTCCTCGTCGTGCGCGACGATCGCGTTGTCGACGTACGCCTGGGTGACCTCGGCCTTGGTGACGAGCTCGGCGATCACGAACTTGTTGTACTGGAAGGAGCCGACCGGCTGGCCGAACGCCTTGCGCTGCTTCACGTACTCGATCGTCTCGTCGAGGATCTGGGTGGCGTGCGCGATGTTCGACACCGCCGCGCCGACCCGCTCCTGGGCCAGCCGCTCCATCATGTGGATGAAGCCGCGGTCGACCTCGCCGAGCACGTTCTCGTCCGGGACGAAGACGTCCTCGAAGAACAGTTCCGACGTACCGGACTCGGTCTGGCCGACCTTGTCCAGCTTGCGGCCGCGGGCGAAGCCCTCCATGCCCTCCTCGATCGCGAACAAGGTGATGCCCTTGGCGCCCTTGCTCGGGTCGGTCCGGGCGGCGGTGATGGTCAGGTCGGCCATGTCGCCGTTGGTGATGAAGGTCTTCGACCCGTTCACCACCCAGCCGCCGTCGACCTTCTTCGCGGTCGTCTTCAGCGCGGCCAGGTCGGAGCCGCCGGACGGCTCGGTCATCCCGATCGCGGCGATCAGCTCACCGGAGCAGAACTTCGGCAGCCAGCGCTGCTTCTGCTCCTCGGTGCCGAGATCGACCAGGTACGGCGCGGCGCAGTCGAAGTGGATGCCGAAGCAGCTCGACAGCGAGGCGGAGACCTTCGAGACCTCCTCGGCGAAGACCGCGTTGAACCGGTAGTCGCCGACCGACGAGCCGCCGTACTCCTCCGGGACGTCGAGGCCGAGGAAGCCCTGCTTGCCGGCTTCCAGCCAGGCGGCCCGCTCGATCGTCTTCTCCTCGAGGAACTGCTCCATCCGCGGTACCAGCGAGCGGTCGGCGTACTCCTTGGCACTCGCCCGGAAGGCGTGGTGGTCCTCGCCGAAGATGATGCGGTCCATCGTTGGGCCTCCCTCGAAACTTGGTGGCTAAGCGCTTGCTTAGCTTCGCGAACTTAGGGCAGGCTGTCAACGTGTCCGCAGTCACCAGCCCCCTCGTCTGGGAGCACGTCCAGCCCGCCGCCGCCCGCCGGCTGCTCACCGGCGCCATCGACGCCTTCGCCGAGCGCGGCTTCCAGGCCACCACCACCCGCGACATCGCCTCCCGAGCCGGCATGAGCCCCGCCGCCGCTCTACGTCCACTACCCCTCGAAGGAACGCCTGCTCTTCGAGATCAGCCTGTACGGCCACAGAGCAGCTCTCGGAGATCCTTGTCTGCTGCCGACAAGGGCAACGGGCCTGGCGAACGACTCGCAGGGATGGTCTCGGCGTTTACTGCTTGGCATGCGGAGCATCACACGATTGCGAGGGTCGTCCAGTACGAGTTGGCCGCGTTCAGTCCGGAGCACTTCGCCGAGGTGGCCACGATCCGGCGCGCGATCTCGGATCTGATCGAGCAGGTGCTGGCCGACGGCGTCGGCCGACGGCTCGTTCGCCGTCGGCGACCTGCCCGGTACGACGCTCGCCGTGCTCTCGCTCTCGATCGATGTCGCCCGGTGGTATTCGCCCATCCCGCCAGGACCCCAGCGAACTCGGCACCCTGTACGCCGACCTCGCGCTCCGGATGGTCCAGGCATAGAAAAGGCCTCGCGCCCCCGACAAACAAGCGGGAAGCGCGAGGCCAACAAGTTCACCGCGCGACGCGGCGTACCGGCGTACCGAAGATCAGGCCTGGAGAGCAGCCTGGACGTCGAGGTGGATGTCGACCTTGTCGCCGATCAGGAGCTTGCCACCCTCGAGCGGCACGTTGAAGTCGATGCCCCAGTCCTTGCGGCTGATCGAGGTGGAGGCCTCGAAGCCGATGATGGTCTGGCCGTAGGCGTTCTGGTCGACACCGAGGAACTCGACCGCGAACTCGATCGGCTTGGTGACGTCCTTGATGGTCAGCTCGCCGGCCAGGACGTAGTCGTCGCCCTCGGGCTTGAAGGCGGTGCTGACGAACGTCATCTTCGGGCTGTTCTCGGCGTCGAAGAAGTCACCGGACTTCAGGTGACCGTCGCGCTGCGCGTTCCGGGTGTGCACGGATCCGAGCTCGACCGACACGTTGGCCGTCGACTCCTCGAGCGAGTCGGTGACGACGATCTCGCCGCTGAACTCCTCGAAGGTTCCGCGAACCTTGGTCATCAGGTGGCGGACGGTGAAGCCGATCTCGGTGTGCGCCACGTCCAGCGCGTACGTACCGGTCACCAGGCCGGGGATGGTGCTGGCAGCAGTCGCTGTCTCGGTCATTGCAGTTCCTCTCAGGCAAAACGGGATTGGGGGCGTCGCTACACTCGGCCGAGTAAGTTGATGCGTCAACCGATGTGTCCGACAGTAGTAAGGAACGATTTAAAAGTCAACTACATTCCCGGTACACTGTTCCCGTGACGATGACTACTGGGACCCGGTGGCTGACCGCCGAGCAGCAGGTGGCGTGGCGCGCCTACCTGCTGGGCACTGCACGCCTGATGGCCAAGCTCGACGACGACCTCCGTCAGTTCGGCCTGGGCATCAACGACTACGAGATCCTGGTCCGCCTCTCCGAGTCGCCCGACCGGCGACTCCGGATGGCCGAACTCGCCGACCGGCTCCACCAGAGCCGCTCCCGCCTGACCCACACCGTCGGCCGGCTCGAAGCAGCAGAGCTGGTACGGCGTACTTCGTGCAAGAGCGACAAGCGCGGAGTCTGGGCCGAGCTCACCGACGCCGGCATGTCCCTGCTCGAGCAAGCAGCGCCGTACCACGTGGACGGAGTCCGCGAGAACCTCGTGGACGTGGCATCGCCCGAGGACTTCGCCGCCATCGGCCGGGTCTTCGACGCGGTCGCCGAACACATCGGCCAGCGCTGAGCTTCCGCAGTACAGACTTCCGCAGTACAGGCTTCCGTACTACGCGCAGCGGCCTCGCGAGCCTTCTCGCGGGGCCGTTCTGCGTCATACCCGATCAGCGCGGGGCGATCTCCAGCGCGGCTTCTTCGCGACCCTCGCCGCGGTAGGCCATCATCGAGTCGCGCATCCGGCGCTTCACCGGCGGCAGGTGGTTGACGGTGCGCATCGCGGTCCGCATCCCGGCCAGCACGACCCGGCCGATGACGGGCTTGTGAATCGGGTCGTTCCCGCTCATCTGCGCCCGCGACTTGAGCACCGCGTCGAAGCCGTACTCGATCATCTGCGCCTCGTACTCGTGCACGGCTTCGGTCAACTCGGCGCGACCGTCGCGAACCTCGATCAGCTTGCGGCAGAGCAGCAGCGCGTCGCGCAACGCGGTGTTCGCACCGACCCCGCGACCCGGCGTCATCGTGTGAATCGCGTCACCCAACAGGGTCACATTGCTGCTCGGCCAGGGATCCAGCGGCACCGAGGTCCAGATGTTCACCGGGAAGCAGGTGCCGGGGTCGGTCAGCTCGAGCATCCGGCGGAAGTTCGGGTGCCAGTCGGGAGTGAGCTCGAGCGCGAGGTCGATCAGCTCCTGACCGCGGAGATCCATCACGTTCGCCGGCAACTTGTCAGCCGTCGCCGACAGCCCCCAGTTCATGTAGTCGCGGGTGTTGTCGAACTGCAGCCCCGGCCAGTTGTTGATCAGCTCTTCGGTGTTGCCGCCGATCCCCTGCTTGACCTTGCCGTCGCGGTCCCACTGGAACTCCATCACGTGCACGATGCAGGTGATACCGCGCGGTGCCTGCATGATCGTGATGCCCTCGAACACCTTCGGCGGAACGAGCTTCCCGCTCTCGTCGGTGATCGGCAGCTTGCCGGCGATCGCGATGATGCCGGTCTCCTCGGTCTTCGCCTGCGGCAGGTACTGACGGCGTACGCGCGAGCCTGATCCGTCTGCGGCGACGAGCAGATCGCCGGTCGCCTCCGACCCGTCCGCGAAGTACGCCGTGACGCCGTCGCGCGCGCTGCTCGAAGCGGACGAACTCCTTGCCGAACTCGACCACGTCCTCCAGCCCGGTCAGCAGCACCTGGCGCAGCGTCATCCGGCTGATCGACTTCTCGCTCTCGACCGGGTCGAGCTGCGGCGGGAGGTCCATCGAGAGGACCTCTTTGAAGTCCTCGGTCACCATGTTGAAGTACTTCGGGTCGCGGGCCTTGGTCGCGACGAACGTGTCGTACAGGTCGCTCGGCAGCAACGCCTTGAGCGCCCGGCTGCCGTCGGGGTCGATGCCGACGCGGTAACCGTGCAGCCCGTCGGTCCGCAGTACGTCGCGCTCGAACACCGTCACGCCGATCCCCGCCCGCTTGAGACCGTGCGCCAGCGCGAGTCCGCCGGTCCCGCCACCGATCACCAACACCTTCATCGTGCTCAGCTCCTCTAAGATCAGTTCTCTCGGTTCTACAAGTATCTCGGCAATCCGAGTATCTTGGAGATCCGAGAGAAATGCAAGCCTGGTTTCCGTGGAGGTCGAGAGATGAGCACCAGAGAAGAAGTCACCGCCGAGCTGCAGCAGCGGATGGTCCGCTTCATCGCGGACGTGATCCTGTTCAACCACGCGGTCTCGGCCAAGCTCGGCCTGGGCGCCAGCGACTCGCAGTTCATGACGCTGCTGCAGTCGCACGGCCCCCTCACCCCGCGCCAGCTCTCGGAGTTCACCGGCCTCACCTCCGGCACCGTCACCGGCGTGATCGACCGCCTGGAGTCCTTCGGCCTGATCACCCGCCGCCCCGACCCCACCGACCGCCGCAAGGTCCTGGTCACCCCCTCCTTCGAGGCCATCCAGGAAAAGCTCGCTCCCCTCTACGAGGAGCAGGGCCGCCGCATGCAGTCCGTCCTAGCCACCCGCACCACCACCGAACTCCAAACCATCTCCACCTTCCTCGCCGACGCCATCGACAACTCCCAACCCCTCACCGACATCTGACCGCGTACTCTCAGCCAGGTGACGAGAAGAAGGCTCGACGGCTGCCCGCCTTAGGCATCCGGACCCAGACGCGGTAAAGGCCGCGCACGGATGCATGCCGGGAGCATGCATGAGCCGCACAGACAAGGACCGCCCGCTTCGGGTGATCCAGAACGTCGAGAACTACCCGATCGACCACGATCACCGCTTCGGTGAGTGCGAGGTCGAGACCCTTCGCACCCCACGCGCCCGCTGTGCCCGTGCCTGGAGTGACGGCACCAACCGGCGTCCCGTCGGCCGTTTCGGCCCGGACACCCTCGAGCTCCACATTCTGTACCACGACCGCGAGCGCCGCCGGGTCCGCGACGAACTGCACCGCGCCCTGCGCGCCCGGAACGCCGGCGACCCCCTCGACGACTTCGACCTCGCGAACCACCAGGCCCGCAACAGCGTCTCCTGGCTGATGTGACCTCTAACGCGCGAACGGCTCCCGTTGGTTGCTCGGGAGCCGTTCGGGTGTTGCCGGTCTTGTCTTGCTCA
>CAVUFT010000037.1:0-103370 GCA_963740725.1 uncultured Actinomycetota bacterium | reverse complement strand
CCACGATCAGGCTCATCGCCTTGTTGACGATCACGGCCTGGAGTGCGATGAAGCCGAATAGCCCGATCAGCAGCGGTAGGCGGAACTCCGCTCCGCCGAGCCCGATCATTCCGCCCAGAACTCCGATCGCGGTGCCGGCGGCGAACGCCAGGGGCAGTGAGCGAGCCATTGGGCTCGGCAGTGCTGAACTGGTCGTTGGTTCGCTCGCCACGGTTGCCTCACCCTCTTGGACGAGGTCACAGTATCCAGGCCGGACGTCGCGGTGGGCCGCCTTCTCAGCGCTGCCGGGTGGGCGTTGCGGGCATTCCGAGCCTGACCGCTCGATGGGTCTGGCTGCGTTTGCCGCGGAGGAAGGCGAGCCTGAGGTCGATACCTTCGATCTCACCCCTCCAGCCGTTGGTGGCGACCTCGCGCCGCTGGACCAGGTCGGCTTCGAGTTCGTCCAGCCGCGGAAGCATCTTCGGGTTGAGGCGGGACGGCCGCACGAGCCGGCAAGATCAGTGCGCTCGAGGTCAGATCAGCCATCACAGCACCGATGCTCCGAGGAAGGGCTACGCGCCCCTCCATCAGCTCAGCGTACGAACGAAGCTCCCCAGCAACCACGTCGCAGATCATGACGAACCCGGACTCGCACAGCCAACCCGGTGCGGTCGTTGGTGCAGTCAACTGACCAAGTGCGCTACCAGAACCACGCGGACGACTGGTCTGTGTGCCGTTGCCCTGAGCATCGGACCGACGACAAGAGCTTGACGGCTGTGCACGTTGAGTAGGTGTCGGTCCGAGATCAGGAGGTTGTGATGGGCGATGGAACCCTCCGCGCCGAAGTGCAGAACGCGGTCCTGGCCGGGGAGCCGGGCGAGATCTTGGGACGTCGACCAGGTGTCGGCGTACCTCAAGGTCCCCAGAGCAACTCTGTACCGCTGGCGGACGGCTGGTTCTGGGTCGCCGGCGCGGAGAGTCGGTCGCCATCTCCGCTACAAGTCCAGCGAGGTTGTCGACTGGTTCGACTGACCGAGCAGGATTGACATCGAGACAATAGCTCAGTAATTATTGAGTCAATGAACGCTGAGCGAGAGTCTTTGGTGGTGCGGGCCCGGGTGCATGCGGCGCTCGGTGATCCAGCGCGGCTGGCGATTGTGGACACTCTGGTTGCTGGGGATGCCGCGCCGGGGGAGTTGGCGATGGTGTTGGAGATGCCGACCAATCTCGTCGCGCATCACTTGAAGGTTCTGGAGGATGCCGGGCTGGTCGTGCGGTCGCGGTCCGAAGGGGATCGTCGCCGTACCTATGTCCGGTTGGTGACTGAGGTGCTGGAGTCGGTCATCACGCCGTCCGTGATCGCGCCTGCTCGTGTGGTGTTCGTGTGTACGCAGAACTCGGCCCGCTCGCAGTTGGCCGCGTCGATCTGGTCGCGGCGTAGTCAGATTCCCGCGCTGTCGGCCGGCACCAACCCCGCGGCCACGCCACATCAGAGAGCGGTGCGGATCGCCCGCAAGCACGGATTGGATCCCGCCGCCTGGCGCACAAGCCACGTGAGCGAGGTCGTCGAGCGCGACGACCTCGTGATCGCGGTGTGCGACATCGCCTACGAGCATCTTCCGGCTGATGCGCGGCCGCGGCTGCACTGGTCGGTGCCGGATCCGGCGGCTGTCGACACCGATGCGGCCTTCGAGGCTGCCTATCGCGAGATCGCCGATCGGATCGACCGGTTGGTGCCCGTCCTCTCGCCGTCCGCGGCGAACGAAACACCCAGGAGTTGACCATGACCGAGATCGCCGGGCATCACCGAGAAGATCTCTCGATCGATCAGCAGCTCGCGTTGCGGACCGCGTCGCGAAAGCTGGGCGACGAATTCTCGGGCATCTACGGCACCGAGACGATCGAGCGTTTCCTGCACTCCAGCTACGACCAGTTCGCGACCGGCAGCACGATCCCCAACTTCCTGCCGCTCCTGGCTGAGCGGTTCGCCCGCCAGCGTCTGAACGCTCTTGCCAGAGTGGAAGGGCACGTCGACGACGGCCGCCCGGTCGTGCTGTTCCTCTGCGTGCACAACGCCGGTCGCAGCCAGATGGCGCTTGGATTCTTCGAGCACCTGGCCGCCGACGCGGCCGTCGGATGGTCCGGCGGTTCCGAACCCGGCATCGAAGTCAATCCGTCCGCGGTCGCGGCGATGGCCGAACGCGGGATCGACATCTCGACGGAGTACCCGAAGCCGTGGACCGACGAGGTCGTCCGGGCTGCGGATGTCGTGGTGACGATGGGCTGCGGTGACGCCTGCCCGATCTTCCCCGGCAAGCGGTACGAGAACTGGATTCTCGACGATCCCGCGGGACAGGACGTCGAGCATGTCCGGCCGGTGCGTGACGAGATCGAGCGCCGCGTCCGCGTGCTCCTCGACGAGCTGTCGGTTCCGGCCGCGCAGGGCCGCCAGTGAGCAGCGCCGCGCCGCTGTGGCGACGAGTCATCGCCGAAGGGCTCGGAACCGGGCTGCTGGTCACCGTCGTCGTGGGCTCCGGCATCGCCGCCGCCACGCTCTCGCCGGGCGATGTCGGGCTGCAGTTGCTGGAGAACTCCTTCGCCACCGCGCTAGGGCTCGCCGTGCTGATCCTCATGCTCGGCCCGGTCTCCGGCGCGCACTTCAACCCGGTCGTGTCGGCCGTCGACTGCTGGCTCGGCCAACGTACCGGTGCCGGGCTCACCTTGCGCGAGCTCGCCGCCTACATCCCAGCGCAGATCGTCGGCGCAGTGGCCGGAGCGGTCCTTGCCAACCTCATGTACGGGAAGGACGCGGTGTCGTGGTCGACCACTCACCGCAGTACCGGGCATCTGTGGCTGGGCGAGGTGGTCGCCACGGCAGGGCTGATCCTGCTGATCTTCGCGCTGGCATGGTCCAAGCGTGCCGCGGTAGCTCCGGCTGCGGTCGGTGCGTACATCGGTGCGGCGTACTGGTTCACCTCTTCGACGTCATTCGCCAACCCGGCGGTCACCTTCGGGCGTGCCTTCAGCGATACGTTTGCCGGAATCGCTCCCTCGTCGGTCCCGCTGTTCGTCTTCTTCCAGGTCGTCGGCGCCGTCGTCGGCACCGCACTGCTGGTACTGCTCTACCCCGCCGCCGGTGACGCCGCCGACGACGTCATCACGCCCCACACCGACACCACTGCAACCTCGGGAGCATCCACGTGAGCAAGCCCACCGTGCTGTTCGTCTGCGTCCACAACGCCGGCCGGTCCCAGATGGCCGCCGGCTGGCTGCGGCACCTGGCCGGTGACACTGTCGAGGTCCGCTCGGCCGGGTCCGCGCCCCGCGACCAGATCAACCCGACTGCCGTCGAGGCGATGCGCGAGGTCGGCATCGACATCACCGGCGCCATCCCGCAACTACTCCAGACCGAAACGGTCCGCGAGTCCGATGTGATCGTCACGATGGGCTGCGGCGACGCCTGCCCGATCTTCCCCGGCAAACGCTACGAGGACTGGGAACTCACCGATCCCGCCGGCCAGCCGATCGAAATCGTCCGCCAGGTCCGCGACGACATCCGCGGCCGAATCGAGAAACTCGTCGGCGAACTCCAAGCCGCCTGACAGCTCGGCAGGACGACCGGCTCAGGTGATCGCTGCGGGCAACTCACGGACGGTTTGGCCTACGCCGATGAGGGTTGCTGAGGCCGGGCCGGTCCAGTCGCCGTAGCCGATGAGGTGAAGGCGGGGCTCTTTGGTTGCCTGGGTTCCGTCGGTGGGGATGAGCCCGTCGGGTCCGCGAAGGCCGAGCGGTGCGAGGTGATGCAGTGCGGGTCTGAAGCCTGTGCACCAGATGATGGTGTCGACGTCCACCAGGCTTCCGTCGTACAGGCGGGCGCCGTCGCTGGGTGAGTTCCTTCAGTGGGCCGTAGGAGTGGAGGACGTCACGTTCGCGGGCCTCGCGGACGCTGTCGACCATGACGATGTCGCCGAGTCCGGCGACGCCACCGGTATCGGACTCGCCTGCATCGCGGGCTCGGCGGCGGTTGGTGGCGATCTCGAACAGCGCGCGACCGTCGACATCGTCGGGGAGGAAACGAGGTGGCCGCGGCGTCAGCCAGGTTGTAGCGGCGACCGTTGGATACCTCGGCGAGGATCTGCGCGGCCGAGTTGCCACCGCCGACGATCATCACTCGCTGGCCGGTGAAGTCCGATGCCTGCCGGTACTGCGCGGTGTGCAGTTGGCGTCCGGCGAAATGGCCGGGGTAGTTCGGGATGAACGGCCTGGACCAGGTGCCGGTTGCGGAGATGACATGGTCGGCGAGCCAGTCGCCGTGATCTGTCGAGACCACGAGCCGGCCGCGATCGCCGTACCGGACTGAGGTGACTCGCACAGGACGGCGTACGGCGAGTTGGTAGCGGTCCTCGTACTGCGTGAGGTAGTCGACGACATGTGCTGCCAGCGGGTAACCGTCGTCGCCGGTCCACGGCGGCATCATCCAGCCAGGCAGCGAGGAGTGCTGGGTGGGGGAGAAGGTGCGGAGAGTCGGCCACATCTTCGACCAGGCGCCGCCCGGTTGGTCGGAGGCGTCGAGGATGACGAAGTCTTCGCCGGGTGTCAGGCCAGCGCGGCGCAGATAGAACGCGGTGGCGAGGCCGGCTTGGCCACCGCCGATGATCAGCGCGCGTATCTCGCGGGTGGTTGGGTCTGCACGCTCAGTTGACTGCGCCGGTGGTCGCGGGGACCGACAGCAGCGTCGACAGCCACTCCAGGCGCTCGGGCAGCGGCCAGTAGTAGACCCACGTGCCGCGGCGTTCGCAGTCGACCAGCCCGGCCTCGCGCAGAACTCGCAGATGGTGGGAGATCGTCGGGCCGCTGACACGTCGAACAGCGGGGTCAGGTCGCAGACGCAGACCTCATCGCCGGCCGAGGCGATGATCGACATCAGCCGCAGCCGGACCGGGTCGGCGAGCGCCTTGAAGACCGTCGCGCCTTCGCTCGCCGCCGCCGGATCCAGCGCGGCGTCCGAGATCGGCGTGCAGCATCCACCGCCGGCTCGAGGGCAACTTCTGTTTCGACATGCGTCTATCTTGACTCCTGTCGAATCAAGATGCAAGCTAGGCATCGCTGATTCGATACTTGTCAACGTAGGCCCGGCGCCGAACCGCGCGCCGGGCGGTAGGAGGCGTGATGGTGAAGCTCATCGGCGGCCGGACGTCGTGGAGGTGGAGTTCTGCGAGTCGTGCGGTCAGGTCTGCACCGCGCATGCCGTTCGAGGCTCACGGGACCGGGTCCGCGCCCGTCACACCACATCCCAGTTCCTCCACTGACCGCTCCACACGAGGACAAGACATGTCGACCGAAAACACGACCGGCGGGTTCGCCGGTGCCCGCGAGGCATTCACTCCGCCGGCTGCGGGCAGCTGTTGCGGCAGTACCCTGGCCGCCGGCATCGGCGAGGCGGGCGGTGCTGCGGGACGGACACTGCGGCCGCGAGCAGTTGCTGCGGTACGGCTGTTGCGGACGAGACCGCCGCGGCTGTCGGGGCCGGGTGCTGCGGATGACTACCGCGTCGCCGGGACCGCTGCTGCCGTGGATGCCGCCGCGGGTCCCGGCGGGTCAGCAGCGGCTCCCGGCGGCGCTGAGCAACTCGCTGGAGCCGCTTCCGCTGACCGCATGGTCGCCACCGTCCATGCGCTGGCCGCCGATCGGTTCGCCGGCCGCCGAGTCGGCACAGCGGGCGGCCAGGCCGCCGCGCAGTGGCTGGCCGATCGGCTCACTGACCTTGGTGCGACCGTCACCATGGACGAGTTCGCGGTCAGTGGCGTGAGGGAACTGCAGGCAACACCGATCCTGAGTCCATCGCAACCTTCAGCTGGTCCATCGACGGGACTTCGCCGAGCAGCTCACCTCGCCGGAGCTGCCGATCCCGGGTCCGGTCAGCTCGCCACCGCGGATGCGCCAGTCGTGGCGTGGCCGCTGGCTGCTCGTGCCTGCCGCCGACCAGGCAACTCATGGCGCGCGCCGCGGTCGAAGCAAGCAGCTGGCCTGCTGGTACCTCGCGGCGTCGACGAGAGCGGGCTGGATGCCGAAGATGATCGCCGGTCCGGCGACCGGGCTCGTCCCGATCTTGTCGGTGCGGACCGACCTGCACGCCGAACGATGACCAGTCGAACTTGGCGAGACGTCGCAGCCTCGGTCCCGATGCGTACGATCCGCACGACCGGGCCGCAACGTGTACGGCGTGTTCTCGGAAGCTCAGCCTGGCGGCTTGTCCGTCCTGCTCACTGCGCACTACGACGGAGTCGGCGACGATCCCGAGCTGCGACTGCCTGCCGCAGCGGCGACAATGCCTCAGGTGTCGCGGTGGTCCTGGAAGCCGCCCGATTGCTGGCGGGAGACCTGCCGAGCGGCATCAGGCCTGGCGGTGGCGCTGCTCGACGGTGAAGAAGCCGGCGCACGCGGCTCCGCGCATCACGCTCCACAAGTTGCCGCTGGCACCTATGTCATCAATGTCGACGGCGCCGCCCAGCTCGGCGAAGCAGCAGCTGTCGAGGCCGGCGGCCCTGCAGAGCCGCTACTGGCCGCCCTGGACCAAGCCGGCCGGCAAACCGGCGTACCGCTGCGTGCGGGCGCGATGGCGTCGGACAACCGCCGCTACGCCGCCGCGGGCCTGCCCGTCGATCGGCATCGGCATGGGCATGCCCGGCTACCAGACCACCGCCGAGACCCCCGACCGCGTCGAAGCACGAACCTTGCTCGCCGCCGACCAATCTCGTCGTGGCGACGGTCAAGCAGCTCACCAATTCCCCTGCACATCTTGGAGAAACACCGATGATCGTCCCTTCGAACGACCTGCCGGTCGCCGTGATCGGTGCGGGACCGGTCGGCCTCGCCGCTGCGGCGCACCTGGCCGAACGCGGATCGACTTCGTTGTCCTGGAGGCCGGTTCCAGCGTCGGCCGCCGCGATCGAGGAATGGCGGCACGTGCGCCTGTTCAGCCCCTGGCGCTACGGCATCGACTCCGCAGCCCGGCGTCTGCTCGCCGGCCGACGGCTGGACCGAACCCGACCCGGACATGCTGCCGACCGGCGGCGACCTGATCGACGACTACCTCGCGCCACTGGCCAAGACTCCCGCAGCTTGCGACCAGATCCGCTACGACGCCGAGGTGGTCGCCGTGACCCGGGTCGGCTTCGACCGGATCCGCACCGCCGGCCGCGACGACGCTCCATTCCTGATCCGCCTGGCCGACGGCGACGAACTCACTCGCCGCAGCCGTCATCGACGCCGCCGGCACCTGGCGTCGCCCGAACGTCCTCGGCGGATCCGGCATCCCGGCCCGCGGAGAGTCCGAAACCGCCGACGCGATCGCGCACGCGCTGCCCGACGTACTGGGCCGCGACCGCGCCCGGTTCGCAGGCCGCCGTACTGCGGTAGTCGGCGCCGGCCACTCCGCATCGACGACCCTGCTCGACCTCGGTGAGCTAGCCGAGCAGGTGCCGGGAACCGAGATCGTCTGGGTCGTGCGCGGCAGCAGACCAGGAACGCACCTACGGCGGCGGCGAAGCCGACGAGCTACCAGCCCGCGGCGCGCTCGGCGAGCGAGTGAAGAAGCTCGTCCAATCCGGCCGCGTCGAACTGGCTAGCAGCTTCCGCATCGAAGCCGTCACCCGTACTGCGGATGGCCGCGTGCACTGATCGCCGGGGAGCGGACGGTCGTCGCCGACACGGTCGTGAACTCGACCGGGTTTCCGGCCCGACCACGACGTCGTCGCCGAGCTGCGTCTCGACCTGGACCCGATCCTCGGTTCGACCCGCGCGCTCGCCCCGCTGATCGATCCCAACGAGCACTCCTGCGGCACCGTCCCGCCGCACGGCGTCGACGAACTCGCGCACCCCGAACCGGGCTACTACGCCGTCGGCGCGAAGTCCTACGGCCGTGCCCCGACCTTCCTGCTGGCCACCGGCTACGAGCAGGCCCGCTCGGTCGTCGCCGCCCTGGCTGGTGACTGGGAAGCTGCGCGCGACGTGCAGCTCGACCTGCCGGAGACCGGCGTCTGCTCCTCGAACCTCACCATTTCCCGGCGAGGAGGGAGCGGCTGAGGGCGGCTGCTGCGGTCCGGCTCCGCAGGCGGTGAGTGTCGCATCGCCCGTGGATTGGCCACCGGCATCGGCGGCGGTCTGCTCACCGTGCTCGAGCCTACGACTGCAGACACAATCGGGTTGCTGCAACTGATGCAGTCGCGCTCCTTCGCCGACGGCCACCAGCTCCCGACCTTTCCTTGGGCAGTGGTGGCCGTCGGCGGTTGATCGCGGCGCTGGCCGTGACCCAGACGGTCGGCTACGGCGTTCTGTACTACGCGTTCAGCGCCCTGCTCGGCCCGATGAGTGCCGATCTGCGGATCTCCACCACGACGGCGGCCGGTGCGCTGACCACCGCAGTTGAAAATCGGCCGAACTGCGCGTCCGCGAACCGATCTCGGCAAGGACTTGCATCTGATACTTAGGTACGGGTTTACCGTCGAGGCATGGCTACCGAACCTCTGACTCTGGCCGACGGCGACCCTGGATGGGTCCCGCAGGCCTGTACCTTGCCGACCGTCGAGCAGCCGCTGCGTATCGCGGAGTTCGATGACTTGTTCGCTACGGGCCTTCACGGTCTGGAGCGGGTTGCGCCGACGCGGCTGCAGTTGCGCCTGGCCGCGGGCGTCGAGGCGACCGCGCGGGATCTGACTGCTCGCGAGACGAACTGCTGCTCGTTCTTCACCTTCGATTACGCCCCCGGCGCTGTGGGTGAGCTGCTGCTGGATGTGACGGTGCCTGATGCGTACGTCGCCGTGCTCGATGCCCTGGCTGTGCGTGCTGCGGCGGGACTGGGGCAGTGACCGCAGGGGGCCTGCGCAGCGGCGAGGTTGCCGAGGCGGCAGGGGTGAACTTGCAGACGCTGCGGTACTACGAACGGCGTGGGTTGCTGGCCGAACCCGACCGGAGCCCGGGCGGTCATCGCCTCTACTCGCCAGAAGCGGTGACGGTGCTGCGGGTGATCAAGGCCGCGCAGCGGCTCGGGTTCACTCTGGAAGAAATCTCCGACCTGCTCGAGGCCGGACGGCACCGCCACGGCCAGGACCCCGACGACGGGTTACAGGCGCGGGCCCTGGCGAAGCTGGCCGATGTCGAAGCCAAGATCGCCGACCTCACCGTGATCGCAGGCACGCTGCGTACTGCGCTCGACTTCGGATGCACCGACCTGATCGACTGCGCCCACACCCCGCACTGCCCGCTGCCCTTCGCTGACCTCGCCGTCGACCCGCCGACGCCGTGAACGGGCATGGGTGAACGAACAGGCCGCGGCCGCTGGACTGCTTGCAGGTGCTGTAGTGGTCGGTGGCGCGGTGATCGCCGCGGTGGCCGTGACCGTATCCAGCGGCAACAGCCCGGCCGCCGGCGGCTCGGCCGCTGGCGGGATCAGCGTGCAGAGGGGTGGCGGCTCGGCGGTCGGCGACCATGCCGCAGCGTTCATCGCGACCGCGATCAACGGCGCCGGCGTCAAGGTGCCATCGGGCAAACCTGTCGTGTTGCTGTTCATGGCGACCTGGTGCGCTCCGGAGATGGAGGCGACCGCGCTGGACCGGATCGAGCGTGACCTCGGTGACAAGATCACTGTGCTCGCCGTCGACGTCGATCCGAAGGAACCGGCCGCCGATCTGCAGGCGTTCGCTGACCACATTCACGCCCGCTACAACTACGTCCACGACACCGCCGGTGCCCTGACCACCGCCTACGCCGTCCGGGCGATGGACTCCACCGTGGTGATCGACGCAGCAGGCCAGATCACTTACCGCGACACCGTTCCCACCGACGAAGCCACGCTGCGCGCAGCGATCACGAAAGCCATCACAGCCGCGGGCAGCACGTCGTGAATCTGCTCGCCTTCGCGTTCGGCGCCGGAGTCCTCGCGACGATCAACCCGTGCGGTTTCGCGATGCTGCCCGCGTTCTTCGGCCTGTCCATCGGAGCGGAACCACGCAACGCCACCACGCCAGCAGACAAGGCGAATCGTGTCATCCAGGGCCTCAGCGCCGGGCTGGCGGTCAGCGCAGGCTTCACCGCCGTGTTCACTGTCCTCGGCGTGCTGGTCGCGCTCGGTCTGCGCCAGCTTGCCCAAGCCGTCCCGGTGGCCGCGGTGATCGTCGGAGTTGTCCTCGCCGTGGTCGGTGTCGCGACACTGCTTGGGAGGCCGCTCGACCTCGGCCGGTTTCGCCCTGGCCGTGGACCCATCGTGCCGCGGCGCTCTGGGCATGGAGCGCGCCAGATGGTCGCGTTCGGCGCCGGCTACGCGGTCGCGTCGCTTTCCTGCACCCTCGGCGTACTCCTAGCGGTAGTCGCCCAAGCCACCGCAACCGGCCAGCCAGCCCAGACGATCGCAGTGTTCGCGGCCTACGCCACCGGCGCCGCCACGATACTCGTCAGCGTCGCGATCGCCACCGCCGTGGCCCAAGCCGGCCTGTCCGCCGGTATCCGCAAAGCCATGCCCGTCGTCTCCCGGGTCGGGGGCGCGTTGCTGACGCTGTCGGGGCTCTACCTGGTCATCTACTGGTGGCCGGCGATCACCGGTCACCCACCAACCGCAGGAATAGCCGGGCTCACCGACGGCCTGTCCGGGCAAGTCTCCCGCGTCCTCGACAACCACCCGCTCTTGCTCCTCACCGCAGCGGCGGGCTTGGTCCTCACCTCGGTCGCAGCAGTGGCTATCCAGCGCCGCCGGTCGCCGAGCGCCGCTCCTTCCGCGGACCCGGACTGCGGGTGCGACCCGGTCGATGCGGCTCAAAAGTCCAAGGGCGACTCGTGAGCTGCACGACAGGCCTGCGGCCCGGCGTACGCAGTACTGCCTCGGGCTTGACCTTCGAGTCGGGTCGAAGGTTTACGGTCGTGGCGTGACCACCTACCGCATCTCGCAGCTGGTCGAACGCTGTGGCGTTCCGGCCACCACGCTGCGGTTCTACGAATCGGCGGGTCTGCTGCCCGCCGAACGCACAACGAGCGGGTACCGCGTCTACGACGAGACCGCGGTCGACCGGCTCGCGTTCATCGGCTCGGCCAAGCACCTCGGCCTGAGCCTCGACGAGATCCGCGATCTGCTGACCACCCGCGACCACGATCTCTGCGGAACGGTTCGCGAACAACTCCTGCGGCTGGTCGAGACCCGGATCGCCGAGACCGATCGGCGGATCGCGGAACTGACCGCCTTCAACGCTCACCTCGCCGGCGTCCACGCAGACCTGTCATGTCCCGTTCCGGCCGGCAACTGTGGCGCCGACTGCGGCTGCACCACAACCGCGCCCGCCGAACCTGTCCCGATCACCATCGCTTCCGACCGGGAGCAGCTTGGAGCACCCGCGTGACGACCCCGACGAAACAACCTCGCGCGCTCTCGACCGTGGCCGCGGGCATCGCAGCAGTCGGTGCGTGCGCGGCGTGCTGCGCAGGACCGATCCTCGCGTTCTTCGGAGGCCTGTCACTGGTGTCGCTGGCCGCCTCGATCTGGATACCGGCTCTCGCACTCGTCGCCGTCGCCGCGATCGCCGGGGCCGTCTGGATCCTGCGTCGCCGCCGCGCCACCTCCTGCCGGACCGGCGACAGCGAGGCCGCCGGTCTGGTCGACCTGGGTATGCCGACACCGATGACGTCCTCCCTGCAGCCGACCGATCGAACCGACAGCAGCCCCCCGCAGTGACCGCCACGCGACTGATCCGATAGTTGCCCGCGACAATGAGAGACACCAGAACGCCGCCCTCGGCGGGCGGTACCGAGCAAGGGAGCTAATGGGGTGTCGCAGGAATCAGCGGGTCTGGTCGAGCGGATGGAACGTCACCAGATCGCGGTGTATCTCGGCGCCATGGCCGTGGGAGGCCTGCTGGGCTGGGCGGCTCCGTCGGCGGCGCCAGGTCTTGAGCACGCCATCAATCCGATCCTGGGCATGCTGCTGTTCGTGACCTTCCTGCAGGTCCCGGCCGCCGAGTTGCTCCGCTCGTTGCGCGCCGGGAGGTTCCTCGCCGCCACCTTGGTTGTCAACTTCGTCGCGGTGCCGGTGGTGGTCGCGGCGATGTTCTTCTTCCTGCCCGACGACCAGGCCCTGCGCATCGGCGTACTGCTGGTCCTGCTCACCCCGTGCATCGACTACGTGATCGTCTTCTCCGGCCTGGCCGGCGGCGCCAGTCACCGGCTACTCGCGTCCACACCGCTTCTGCTGGTCGCGCAGATGCTCTTGCTGCCGGTCTTCCTCTACTTGTTCATGGGATCGGAACTGGCCGACATCGTCGAGATCAAGCCGTTCGTCGAGGCGTTCGTGTTCCTGATTGTCATCCCGCTCACTCTGGCCTGGACCGTCCAGGCCTGGGCCGCTCGTAAGCCGGCCGGGCAGAAGGTGTCCGCGGCCGCGAGTACCACGATGGTGCCGCTCATGGCCGCGACCCTGATCACCGTGGTCGCCTCTCAGATCCCCAAGATCAGCGACAGCCTGAGCGACGTCGCCGCCGTGATCCCGTTCTACGCTGCCTTCCTCATCGTCATGGCCTTCACCGGCCTCGCTGTGGCCCGCCTCTTCGGTCTCGACGTACCGGCCACCCGCGCGATCGTGTTCACCGGAGCGACTCGCAACTCGCTGGTCGTCCTTCCCCTTGCCCTAGCTCTGCCCGACAGGCTCGCCATCGCGGGCGCGGTCGTGGTCACCCAGACCCTCGTGGAAGTCGGCGGCATGGTTGCCTACGTCCGGCTGGTGCCCCGTCTGGCCCCGATCGTCAAAACCACAGCCACAGCCTGACCGCGTCAACGAAAGAGAGGAAGTGTCGATGTCCGACCGCATCGCCGCCAACAAGGCGATCGTCCAGCGCCTCGTCGAGGAGGTCCTCAACGGCGGCAACCTCGAACTCATCGACGAGCTCTACGCCCCCGAACTCGCACCCAGCGCACGTGAGTGGATCGCGCCGTTTCGGGCCTCTTTTCCCGACGTCCACATGGACACCGTCGAACTGATCGCCGAAGGCGACACCGTCATCGGACGGTTCACTTGCACCGCCACCCACACCGGCACATGGCAAGGACACCAACCGACCGGTCGCCGATTCAGCAACATCGACGAGGTCAACCTCTACCGCATCCACAAGGGCCGGATCACCGACACCTGGACCCTCGAAGACAACCTCGAACGCCTTACTCAGCTAGGACTCCTGCCCAACAGCTGATCGCCCTCGGCAGATCCTCGACCACGCCGAAGCCGAACAGCTCGGAACCCGACTCTTCAAGCCACTGCTCGTGCACTGATCCGGCCCAGCCGCGCAGTGGCTAGGGAAGGTGGCGGTTGATCCGCTGCAGCAACTGTCCGATGACCGGGAGCCGGTGCCAGTCGCGTCTGATCACCTGCTCACGCGCTGCACGCACCACCGCTCGCAGCCGCGCGGCCGGCGAGGTTCGCAGTTCGTCTGCACGCTCAACCGCCCGCTGTTGCAAGAAGTGGGCGCACCTCAGGCAGACGCCTACCTCCGGGTGGGCTCCCAGTCGTACGAGATTCCGTTCTTCGAACTCGCCACCGCAACACCAGCACACCGGCGCCGACGGTCGGGAGGTCTCGTCTGCAACGGTCATACCCGCATCATCTGCCCGACCTCCGGGGTCCGGCTACAAGTCAGGCCGGACAGATGATTCGTAGAGCCAGTACCTAGCAGCCTTCGAGCCCTCAGTTGGAAGGCTCGGCCAAGGTGAGCTGGCGTTGGTGAAAGTCGAAATGCTGGGTCGGGAACCGGTAGACGTCGGCCAGAGTCATGTAGTCCTTGAAGAATGGATCCCAGCGGCTCGGATAATGCATACCTCTCGCTAGATCCGCCTCTGTCTCGGCGTCCAACCTCTTGTGGAGCTTGGCGATCACGTGGTCGAACATCGTCGTCATGCGATCGGGGCTCAGCGTGTTCCCACCGCAGTACGAGCCGACGAAGTTCACCATGTCGAACGGACTGGTTCCTGCATTCAGCAGCCACGCGTACCTACGACTGACTCCGGAAGGCAACCGCCCGAACATTCGCACCAGCCCGAGCAAGGCCCGCATGATCAGGTACCCCAGCAGCATGTGGAACAGCAACTGCCGATTGGTCCACCGGGTCCCGTTCGACAGCCTCCGCAGACCGGCATCATCAGCACTGTCCACAAGCTGACGGAACTCCAGCCGAGCCCGCTCGAGCTCCGCATGCACCAACTCCCTATCCATAACCTGATGGTCAGCCTTCGGCGCTCCGATCAACAGCCCTCAATCAGTTGACACTGAGCCTTTGCCTGTTCCGTCCCTGCTCCGTGAGACGTTGGCAAGCGCTGGTCGGCAGTGAGACCTGTTGCGAGGTAAAGCCGCAGGTCACAGGCATATTCTGGAAGTTTGTCGAGGAGCTACCGCGAGCGGGGAGAAGATCTACACCATCTTCGAAGGCACCTCGGAGATCCAGCGACTGGTCATCTCCCGCGCGATCTCCGGCATGCGCATCAGGTAGTTCCCGCGCAGCTCCGCAACGGCCGCTCCTGCGTCGCCCCGCTGGTGAAAGCAGCAGATCGCGGCGCAGACGGCCTCGGGAGATGAACCTGGCTGTGCCCCCACGCGAGCCGCTGCGAGGTGCTCCACAACAGCCCTGAACTGAGCCAGGCCTAGTCAGTGGACCGGGTCGGGTTCGCTGGTGGCCGAGTCGCGGGCGTGGATGGCCTCGTGGTCGACGTCGCTGTGGGTCAGGGCCAGGTAGGCGACGAGTGCCGCGAAGAGCAGCAGCCCGACGAGGGTGACGGGGCCGGTTCCCCAGCCGACGCCACCGTCGTGGGCAGGCTTGCCGAGCCAATCGGCGACCGAGGCGCCGAGCGGCCGGGTCAGCACGTACGACGCCCAGAAGGCCGCCGTGACGTTGAGGCCGAGCTTCCACAGGCCGAGCGGCACCACGATGAGTACGGCGAAGAGGACGATCGACCAGGTGAAGCCGAGGCCGAAGTCGATCGCGGTGGCGTCACCGATCGCGGTGCCGAGGCCGAAGGTCAGCAAGACGACGCCCCAGTAGAACCGCTCGCGCCGGGCGGTGGTGATCGAGTGCACCGAGATCGTGCCCTCGCTGCGCTGCCACCAGATCAGCAGGCCACAGAGCAGTAGGAGGTAGACGACGGAGTCGAACCAGTACGGCGTGCCGAGCGCGACGTGCGGTCCGTCGGCGATCATCGTGCCGAAGACGGCGACACTGAGCACCGTGGCCCAGTAGCGCACCGGGTGGTAGGTCTCGGCTTTCAGTTGCAGGGAGAGGGCGGTGCAGAAGCCCCCGGCCCCGATGACGGCGGCCAGCGGGATGCTGACGGTGCCGAGGAAGTCCGAGCCGGTCTCGCCGATCCCGGTGGTCAGCACCTTGACCACCCAGAACATGAGAAAGACCGCAGGGACCTTCGGAGCCGGGAACACTCGTGTCTTCATGTGACGGCAGCCTAGGATTCCAACCTGCCAATGACCTGATCAGCCGAGGGTCTTCTGGAGTGACTGGACTGCCTGCTTCTCGGCGGTGGGGTCCTTGGTCTCCCGGACTGAGGTGAAGACGGCGTCGTTCTGGCTGTCGATGAAGTCCCAGGCTTTGCCGTCGAGGGGCTTGAGTTTGGACTCGTCGTCGTCCCAAGCCTGCTCATAGGCGTCGACGGCGTCATTCAGCGCCGCCTGGTCGCCCTTGGCGAGGTCGGTGTTCATGCCGGCGACCATGCTCCGGAAGTGGGCTACGTCGGCTGTGGGGAAGTGGGAGATCGCCTGCTCCGAGGTGAGGTGGAGGTTGGCCGCGGCCGGGTTCGGGCCTTCGCCTTCGGCGGCTGCGTTGGTGTGGGGTTGGGCGGAGGCCCAGTTGAGGAGGATGCCGGCGGCTATGGTGGCGGCGGTCATCACACCGACCAGAGGCCATTCGCGGCCCGGTCGGTGGTACCTCGCCGTACGGTCATCGTGCTGGTCGCCCTCGATGACATCGGTCTTGGTGAGGGTGAGGTAGACGACGGTCGCCAGGATCGCGCACAGGAAGATCACGCTGGTGACGAGAGTTCCGAGGCCGAGGCCCTGGTCGGGAACGCGAGGGGAGGCCAGCCAGTCGCCCAGGTTGGCGCCGAGCGGGCGGGTCAGGATGTAGGCCAGCCAGAAGGTCAGAACGGGGTTGGCGCCCATCCGCCAGCAGGCGACGATGATCGCGATCAGGGCCAGTGGCAGCAGGACCGAGACGCCCGGGCTCCAGCCGGTGAGTTCGAGGGTCCAGTCGCCGGCCGCCGTACCGAGGGCGAAGGTGACCAGGACGGCCAGCCAGTAGAAGGCTTCGCGGGGGAGGGTGACGATGCTGTGGATCGAGAGGGTGTGTTCGCGGGCCCACCAGATGCCGAACACAAGGGCGAGGGCGACGGTGAAGACCGCTGTGCTGATCCACAACGGCACACCGAGCTGGTCGGTGAGGATGTCGGTGTAGAGCGTGCCGGTGACGCTGACGACCACGACGGTGAGCCAGTAGGCGGACGGCTTGTACTGCCGCGTTTTCAGCTGCCAGCCCAGGACGACGGCGAAGACCACGGTGAAGATGACCGCGGTGGCGACGAGCCCGACGCCCAGCTGCATGTTGATCCAGTCGGCGAAGCTCTCGCCGACAGTCGTGCAGAGGATCTTGATCAGCCAGAACCAGATGGTGACTTCGGGCACCTTGTTCAGCAGCGCCCTGGATGCCGCCGTACGGGATGCGGTATTGGTAGTCATGGTCGCAACCTTTGCCTGAAGCACCTGCACGCAACCTGACTGTGTGTCGTCAGGCGCGCGGGAACCGTACTTCGACATGTCCGCGGCCGTCCGCCACCGCCCGTACGCCGAGCCCGGTCGCCTTCGCGATCCGCCGAACCACAGCGAGGCCGAGCCCGTGCCCGTCCGTCCCGCTATGACCTGGCGCGAAGACGCGTTCAAGGTCGTCCGGCGGGAAGCCCGGCCCATCGTCGAGCACATGGACGAGCACATCGTTGCCGACAGCCACTGTCTGGAGCGAGGCCGTCGTCCGGGCGTGCCGGACCGCATTGTCGAGCAGTGGTGCCAGCACCGCGGTCACCACCTCGGCCGGCACGGCCAACTCGAAGTTGCCCACGCCATCGAGTCGTACGTCGCGTCCCTCGGACACCTGACGCAGTACCGGCACCAACCGGCACGATGCTTCTCCCTGCATGCGGGACCGCGCGGCGTCGAGGATGGTGTTCACAGCGTTGCTGAGTCGGTCGGTCTCGGTGAGGACCACCTGCGGGTCGACCCGGATGCCCGCGAGTTCAGCCAGTTGCGCGTCGCCGCGCAGTACGGTGATCGGCGTCCGCAGCTCGTGCGCGATCTCATCGGTCAGCCGGCGCTCGTCGGCGATGGTGGCCCAGACGCGGTCGAGCAGACGGTCGAAGGTCTGCGCCAACTCGCCGAACTCGTCCCGCGCGGTGCCCGGACCGAAGCGACGGCCCGGATCGTGGTCGCCCCACTCGTCGGCGAGCGCGGACATCTGGTGGACGACCCGCAACGACCGGCTGACGCCGAGAGAGGCAACGAAGCCCGCGAGTGTGACGGCCAGGGCGCCGAGCACCAGCGACATGATCAGGCTGCGCTGCTCCGAGTTCTCGTACGGCGTGAGGTCCACGGTGACGACTGCGGTGACCCGATGACCCTGGATGGGCAGCGGGTCGGCGTACAGGAGGTAGTGCCCGGAAACCAGAAACTCCGGGCGGCTGGATCTGCCGAGTTGCTCGACGACCGCGGCCAAACTGGAGTGTGCAACGCCGTCGATGAGCCGGCTGTCGGCATAGACCCAGGTGACGGCGTCGAACGGATCGTCGGCGCCCTCGACGAGCTGCACCGTTCCGTTGCGGACCTGGACCGTTGCCGCGACCGCGTCGGCCCGGGTCCGCGCCAGCGTTCGGGTGTCCGCGTCGGTGGCCCGGCTGAGCAGGACATGGCTCAGTACTACGAGTACGGCGACGACCAGGGTCGCGGTCAGGACTCCGAGGGAGACGATTCGTCCGCGGAACCCGGTCAGTCCCATCGGTAGCCGACTCCGCGGACGGTCGCGACGCGGCCGTCGACGCCCAGCCGTTCGAGCTTCACGCGGAGGCGGCGCAGATAGGAATCCAGCGTGTTCTCGCTGACCTGGGCCCCGTGCGGCCAACCGGCTGCGACCAGCGAGTGCCGGCGTACGACCTCACCGGGCATCGAGATCAGCCGGCCGAGCAGCCGGAACTCGGTCGGCGTGAGCGTCTCCCCGTCGTCGCCTCGTCGTACTTCGTGACTGGTCGGGTCGAGCACGACCTCGTCGGCAGTCACCGCAACCGTGGTCCGGCGCAGCAGTGCGCGGATCCGGACCAGCAGTTCCGGGATGTCGAAGGGCTTGGTGAGGTAGTCGTCGGCGCCGGCCTCGAAGCCGCTCACCTTGTGGTGCATGCCGCCCAGCGCGGTGAGCATCAACACCGGGGCATCCACTCCGTGCGCCCGCAGGGCCAGGCAGACGTCGCGGCCGTCTGCATCGGGGAGGCCGATGTCGAGGATCACCACGTCCGGGACCGGAGCGAGCTGGGCCAGCAGTGCGGAACCTGTTGCCGCGGTAACAACCGAGTGGCCGTCGGCAACCAATGCTCGCTTCAACAACCCTCGCACTGCACGGTCGTCCTCACAGACGGCGATTCTGGCCACCCCGAGACCGTAGCGACCTTCCGCTGAGCGGCAGCTGAGAGAGCGGGTCAGGTGTCGCGGCGGCTGATCAGGAGGAGGGCGAAGGTGAGCGGGACCAGGGCATAGAGGGCGCAGACGAGCAGGCCCATCGCTGGTGAGGGCGCGCCGTCGGTGGGTGGGCGGGTGGCGATCACGGCGTTGGCGGCGGACCAGAGGTTCCAGTTCGACGGCCAGGTGATCCAGTCCTTGAGGTTTGCGGCGACGAGAGGGACCACGAAGACCAGGCCGAAGATGGCGCTGATCGCTCCCGCGGTGTGCCGGATGATGGCGCCGAGGGCAAGGCCCAGCAGCGTGAGGGCGGTCAAGTAGATGCCGGCGCCGGCCACTGCGCGCAGCGCCGCGTGGTCAGTGAGAGCGACGTTCAAGTGGATGCTTCGCAGACCCAGTTGGGCGACGAGGAAGGTGACGAGCGATAGCAGCTCGCCGACGGCGAGCGCCACCGCTCCGACGACCAAGGCCTTACCAAGAAGGACTTTTCGACGATGGGGAGTCGCTGTGAAGGTGGTACGGATCTGGCCGGTCGTGTACTCCGAACTGATGGCCAACACGCCGATCACGCCGAACGCCAGTTGAGCGAAGGCGAGCCCGTCGAAGCTCAGGTTCACCGGATCGAACGCGGCCTTGTCGACGGCCGACCAGGTCGGATAGTCCTTCGCCCGGCCAGTCGCCGAGAAGAGGCCGCCCAGTACTGCGATCGCGAAGGCCGCCGCGAGGCTCAGCGGTGTCGAGCGGAGGGAGCGGAGTTTGGTCCATTCGGAGAGCAGCATCAGTTCGTCCTTCCGGTCCGGTACTGCGTGGCGTCGTCGGTCAGGTCCAGATAGGCGTCCTCGAGCGACCGTCCGTCCGCGGTGAACTCGGACAGCGAGGTGTCGGCGACAAGCCGGCCTCGGCCGATCACGACGAGGTGGTCGGCGACCAGTTGCAGTTCGCTCATCAGGTGGCTGGAGACGAAGACCGTCCGTCCGTCGTCGGCCAACTCCCGGAGCAGCCGCCGGATCCAGCGCACGCCTTCGGGGTCAAGCCCGTTGACCGGTTCGTCCAGCAGCAGGACGGCCGGGTCGCCGAGCAGTGCGGCCGCGATGCCGAGACGTTGTCGCATGCCGAGCGAATACGTCCCGACTCGCCGGGTGGCTGCTTCGCTGAGTCCAGTGAGTTCGAGGACCTCTGTGACCCGGTTGCTGCTGATTCCTGCGGCTTGGGCGATGCAGAGCAGGTGGTTGCGTGCCGAGCGTCCGGGGTGGGCCGCGTTCGCGTCCAGGAGTGCGCCAACTCGGCGTACGGGGTGATCGAGCTCGGAGTACGGCCGGCCGTCGATCAGTGCCTGGCCACGGTCGGGGCGGTCGAGGCCGACCAGGATGCGGAACGTGGTGGACTTGCCGGCGCCGTTCGGCCCGATGAAGGCTGTCACCCGGCCGGGCTGGATGGTGAAGGTGAGGCCGTCGACGGCTTGAGTCGCTCGGTAGCGCTTGCTGAGTTCGTGGATTTCGATCATGGACTCACGATGTCCGCGGCGACCGGGGCCGGGCATTGCCCTGGCGGGAGAGTTTCACCCCCACCCGGGGGTTGAGATGGGCCTTCGGATCTATACCTGGAGGCTGATGACCACACTGCCTGATGAGGCCTACCGTCCTGCGTATGGAGAATCGTGCGCCGCTGGTGACGCGGCTACGGGCGGGGCAGGTGCTTGCCCTGGAGGGTGCGCTTGCCGCGGCGTACGGCGGTGCCGCCTGGGTGCTGTTCGCGCACAAGGATCCGCACCTGGTGGCGTTGCTGGGGACCGTGCTGACTGCCCTGGCGATCGCGCTCGCCAGACGGCATCCGGTGTGGGCTTTCGTGAGCGCGGGGGTGCCGCTCACGCTGATGACGGCGGCCTCGTCGCTGGGCTTTGTTGCTGTGCTTCCGCTCTGTTATGCGCTGTTCCGCGTAGCTGGAGTCTGTCATCGGCGAACGGGTCTGGCCGTGCTGGCGATGGCTGAGTTGGGGGCGGTGTCGACGGGGCTGCCGAGGTTCGAACGCGTGGGTGCGATCGTGCCGTTCGCGGTGATGTTCACCGCAGCATGGGTGACTGGCTATGTGGTTGCTCAGCAGCATCGGCACGGTCGCGAACTCGTGCTGCAGCAGGAACGGATGCGGATCGCCCGCGAGCTGCACGACATCGTTGCCCACAGCATGAGTGTGATCACCGTGCAGGCGGGTTACGGCCACCTGGTGATCGACGACCGGCCGGCCGAGGCACGGGCCGCGCTCGCTGCCATCGAGGCGGCCGGCCGACAGACGCTGACCGAGATGCGCCAGCTGCTCGGCGTACTGCGGTCGGAGCAGGATGGTCCGGCCGCGCTCGGGCCGGCGCCTGGGCTGAGTCAGTTGGATCAGTTGATCGAGCACACCGGTCGCGCTGGAGTGCGGGTGCGGTTGACGGTCACGGGCGAGGCGGTCGACCTGCCGGCGGGGATCGACCTTTCGGCGTACCGGATCGTCCAGGAGGCCCTGACGAATGTGGTCAAACACGCCGCGACGGAAACGGCCGAGGCACTCGTCGACTACCGGCCGACCGAGCTGGCGATCCGGGTGACCGACCACGGCTCCGGCTGCCCGGACGGCGTCGCGGCGATCGGGCACGGCCTGATCGGCATCCGCGAACGCGTCACCCTGTACGGCGGATCGCTGTGGGCCGGTCCGTTGCCTGATCGCGGGTTCGAGGTGTCGGCCCGGTTGCCGTTGACGGGGCAGGTCGCATGACGACCCGGGTGCTGATCGCCGAGGATCAGGCGCTCGTTCGCGCCGGTCTCAAGGGCATTGTCGGTACTGCGCCCGACCTGCAGGTGGTGGGGGAGGCGTCGACCGGTTCGGCCGCTGTGGAGCTGGTCGCCAGTTCGCGACCGGACGTGATCTTGATGGACATCCGGATGCCCGGCATGGACGGGCTGGAAGCGACTCGGATCATCACGGCGTCTTCCTCGGTACGAGTGTTGGTGCTCACCACGTTCGATTTGGACGAATACGTGTACTCCGCGCTGCGCGCTGGGGCGAGCGGGTTCTTGCTGAAGGATTGCCCGCCGACCGAGTTGCTCGCGGCGATCCGGGTGATCGCCGCGGGAGAAGCACTTCTCGGCCCGTCGATCACCCGGCGCCTGATCGACGAGTTCGTCGCCCGGCCAACGGACGTAAGACCCGCCGTCCGCCTACCGGCGATCACTGAACGGGAGCGCGAGGTACTGCTCCTGGTGGCCGAGGGACTGTCGAACGCGGAGATCGCACGACGGCTCTACATCGAGCCGGGAACGGCCAAGACCCATGTCGCCCACCTACTGACGAAGCTCGACGCCCGCGACCGGGTCCAACTCGTCATCCTCGCCTTCCGCAGCGGCCTGGTCCGGACCGGCTGACCATCGCGGCGGGACCAGCAGGCTGAAGGTGGTTGGATTGGTGCTGCTCACGGTGCGGCGACCGCCCGCCTACCGCTGGGGATTGCGGCGCGGCGGGCGGTCTCGGGATGCCTGTCAGCTGCCCTGCCGACCTCACGGACGACAGCGCGGCCATGGGGGTTCGACCAGGCCTCTCCCTGCCCTCCAGTCTGGCGATCGCTTGCTGAGTGAACGCTGTGAAACCGCGCTGGTCCGGCCCGCGACAAATCACCTACAGGATGTAGGAGTTGGGACTATCTTAGGTTAGCCTTGGCTCGCTCGTGAGGAATCGTCCAGTCGGGAGTGCCGCCGTATGCTTGCCAACTTTCTGATCGGTCTCCGGGAGGGACTCGAAGCGTCGCTGGTGGTGAGCATCCTGGCCACCTTCCTGGTGAAGGCCGGGCATCGCGAACGTCTGCGGCAGGTCTGGATCGGCGTTGCCGCGGCGGTCGGTGCGGCCGTGCTCGGCTGGGCGTTGCTGCAGTTCATCACCTCGCTGACGGCTCGCTCGTTCACGGCGAAGGAGACGATCGGCGGAGTGATGTCGATCATCTCCGTCGGCTTCGTGACCTGGATGATCTTCTGGATGCGCAAGGCCTCCCGCAGCATCGCCGGTGAGCTGCGCGAGCGGCTCGGTCAGGCGCTGGAGGTCGGCCCCAGCGCGGTGATCCTGCTGGCCTTCCTGGCGGTCTTCCGCGAGGGGATCGAAACCGCCTTCATCGTCTACGCCTCGGCCGCGACGGCAACGACCGCGGGCCCGTTCATCGGCGTCCTGCTCGGCCTGCTCGCCTCTGTCGCCGGTGGCGTCGCCATCTACCGCGGCGCAGTGAAGGTCAACCTGGGCAAGTTCTTCCGCTGGACCGGCGCGCTCCTCATCCTGGTTGCCGCCGGCATCCTCGCCTACGGTTTCCACGACCTCCAGGAGGCGAACATCCTGCCCGGCCTGCGGACGCTGGCCTTCGACATCTCCCAAGTGATCCCGCCCAGCAGCTGGTACGGCGTACTGCTGAAGGGGATCTTCAACTTCAACCCGTCCCCGACCGTCGTCGAGGCGCTCGCCTGGGTGATCTACCTCGTCCCGGTCCTGATGCTCTACTTCCGCCCGGTCAAGGCCTCGCCCCGACCCGCCCGAGTACGGACCGACGCGGCCTGACTCCGGCTCACCCCAGTTTGCGGGCCAGCGACCCATCGGTGAGCGACTGGCGGGCGGCTTTCCTGGTTGCCGGAGAGGAATCCAGCCGGGTCTCGCCGACCGGGTCGAAGGTCGTCTCGTTCCAGTAGACCAGGGCTTTGATGTGCGGGCGCATCCGGAGGTCTGCCTGAATCCCGGCGAGCAGACTCGCCTTCGACCGGCCCTTCTTCGACTGTTCGTCGATGCCCCACTCGCCGAGCATGAGCGGCTTGGACGGGTGGTTCGCCAGCGCCCAGTCGTAGAAGCCTGGCCAGGCCGGATACGCCGGGTCGCGACGGTTGACCGCGGAGGCGAGATCGGCCCAGTAGAGCGGCGGATCCCCGAAGATGTACGGGTCCTCGGCGATCCAGTCGACCACGTCGTCACCGGGATAGAGCGTCTCGAACCACGACTGGGCTCCCCACTTCGCGGAGCCGGCGTAGTTCATCACGAAGACCGCGTTGGTCACGCCATCTTGCCGGAGCCGGAGTGCGACGTGGCGGTACATCGCCCTGTAGTCCGTCGCGTTCATCCCCGAACCCGGTGTGGTGTCGATCTCCTCCTCGGGCTCGTGGTGGATCGCGAGGAAGAACTTCTCGGAGAACTTTTCCTTCAAGTAGACCGCCTCGGCATCGATCGCAGCGTCCACCGCCGGATCGCCGGCCGCGACCTCGGCCCAGGTCCTGCCCATCTCGGGCTTCCAATTGAGCATCAGCAGCCGCTTGTTGCCCGGTTCCCGGGCCCGCTGGATCATGTCGGCGGCCGGAAAGAGGTCCGGGCTGGAGCTGTAGTAGTGCGCGATGTCCACCGTGCGTCCGATGGTCTTCTCGAACGAGGTCAGCGCGTCGTCCCAGGACTCGTCGCCAAGCGGGTTCGCCGCCACTCCGAACAGGACACCACAGGACGGAGCCAGCTGATCCGACAGAGCGCAGGAAGCCGGCGGTTGTCCAGGCAGCGGGTCGGCCCGGCCGGACCCGCGCTTGCTGATCGATGCGACGGCGACGACCACAACCACCACCGTCACGAGCGCTGCAGCGACCACCACGAATCGCTTCTTCCCCCCGGCGCCCCCAGGGTGACTTCCCTCGGTTGTCCCCATCTCAGCAGTCTGCACCCGGTTGGCTGAGTAAGCGCTGAGAACGATTCGACACTTCGACGACGTTCGGCGATGGTGACAGAGCGACCCGACTGGAGGTGCTCGAATGACGCTGACCGGAAGGATCGTCACGGCTGTACGGCGGTCAGGTGTCCGCGGCCGGTCGACTGCCGCCGCGGTGCTGGTGGTTGCCATTGCGCTCGCTGTCGGTGCGGCGGTGCTGCTGGTCCTGCTGCAGCGCGCCCTGATCTCCAACGTCGCCGACCAGGCGACCTCGCGCGCCTTCGACGTGGCCGGTCAGGTCGCCGAGGAAGGAGAGAGCGGGCTGGACCGTGAGCTGGTCGAGAACACCCGTCCCACCCAGCTGATCCAGGTCATCGACGAGCACGGGAAGGTCGTCGCGAGTTCATCGCCACGAGCCGCCGGTACGGCGTTGAGCACCCTGCGGCCGGACGTCGGCCAGTCGATCCGGGCCGAGGTCGGCCGGATGCCGCTGGTGGACGACGACAATCCCTACCTGATCGTTGCCAGAGGCACCGAGTCGCAAGGAGTGCGCTACACGATCGTGGTCGCTGCCTCGATCGAGACCCAGCGGGACACCGTCACCACGGTCGCGTCGTACCTGCTGGTCGGCTACCCGCTGCTGATCCTGCTGGTCGGTGGGGCGACCTGGGTGCTGGTCGGGCGGGCGCTGCGGCCGGTCGAACGGATCCGTTCGCGGGTGCACGGTATCGGGATCGAGCAACTCGCCGACCGGGTGCCGGTGCCGCCGACCGAGGACGAGATCGCCCGGCTCGCCGTCACGATGAACGAGATGCTGGACCGGCTCCAGTCGGGGCAGGAGACCCAGCGCCGGTTCGTCGCCGACGCCAGCCATGAGCTGCGCTCGCCGATCGCCAGCCTGGTGGCCGCTCTCGATGTTCTCGTCGCGGACAGCACCGGCGAATCCGCGGCTGAGCTGCACAAGGTCATGCAGGCAGAGACGGAGCGGATGCGCCGTCTCGTCGAGGATCTGTTGCTGCTCGCGAAGACCGATGACACCGGTCTGCAGATGCTGCGGACGGATGTCGATCTGGATGATCTGGTCGACGCCGAACTGCGGCGACTGCGCTCGTCGGGTGGGCCTGCTGTCGAGGGCGTCGTCCGTGCGGTCAGAGTGTCCGGTGATGCCGCCAAGCTGAGCCAGGTCATCCGCAACCTCGCGGACAACGCGGTCCAGGCGGCGAAGAGCAGGGTCCGCCTCAGCCTCTCCGAGCATGACGGAATCGCGACGGTGCGGGTGGAGGACGACGGGACCGGGATTCCGGCAGCCGAGCGGGACAGAGTGTTCGAGCGGTTCGTCCGGCTGGACGACAGCCGCGATCGCCGTAGCGGTGGGTCCGGGCTCGGGCTGGCGATCGTCCGCGAGGTCGTCCGCGGTCATGGCGGGACGGTCGAGGTGACCGAGTCGGTTCTCGGCGGTGCCTGCCTGACGGTCAGTCTGCCGAAGGCAACCACTTCGTGAGGCGGGCGAGAGTGGCAACGATCGCGAGCCAGGTGATGGCGATGGTCCAGCCGGCCAGTACGTCGGTCGCCCAGTGGTAGCCGAGGTAGATCCGGCTCAGGCCGATCCCGATGCTCAGGAGGGCAGCCGCTGTGGCCACCACCACCCTTGTCGTGGAGAACTGTAATCGGGTCCACAACAGGCCGGCGATCATGCCGAAGAAGACCGCCGAGTTCAGCGTATGGCCGGATGGGAAGGCGAAGCCGGTATCGACCGCGCCGAGCACATAGCTGATGCCGGGTCGCTGCCGCTCCACCGCGACCTTGAGGCCGTAGGTCAACGCTGCCGAGCCTGCCATCGCGAACAACAGCAGGGCCGGCGGCCGCCACGACCTCGTCCGTCGATAGATGAGCAGCCCGGCCACGAGGATCAGGACGACGAGCACCGGAACGTCGCCGATGAAGGTCAAGATCCGTGCCAGCGTGGTCAGTGGCGCGGTCCTGATCGCGACGACGTGTTTGGTCAGCTCCGGGTCGAACGCTGCCAGCCCGTCGCCCTCGGTGGCGCTGTCGGCCAGGGCGATGACGCCTGCGGACCCGATGGCCGCGACCGCCGTGCCGACCAGCGGTACGGCGTACCGGGCCGTGGTTGTCCGGCCTGGTCGCTCTTCTGTCATGGTCATGTCAGCCGCCGTTCGCATCCAGGCGGTAGCCCATGCCGCGGACTGTTTCGATCGCATGCCGGCCGAAGGGGGCGTCGAGCTTCAGGCGCAGGTAACGGATGTAGACCTCGACAACATTCGGGTCGCCGTCGAAGGCCGGATCCCACACGTTCTCCAGGATCTCGATCTTGCTGACGGTGTCGCCGCGGTGCCGTAGCAGGAATTCCAGCAGGCCGTATTCGCGGGGTGTCACAGCGATCTCCTGACCCGCACGCTCGACCCTTCGCCGAGCCGGGTCCAGGCTCAGGTCACCCGCCACCAGGATGACCGGGCGCTCCGGCCCACCCCGGCGGACGAGGGCACGCAACCTGGCGACCAGGACCAGGAAGCTGAAAGGCTTGGTCAGATAGTCGTCCGCGCCGAGGTCGAAGGCATCGGTCTGGTCATGCTCGCCGTCCTTGGCCGTGAGCATCAGGACCGGGGTCCAGACGCCCCGTTCGCGGAGCTGTTCGAGCACTTTGTAGCCGTTCAGTCTGGGCAACATGATGTCCAGCACGATCACGTCGTAGTTGTTCTCGGTCGCCGCCCAGAGGCCGTCCTCGCCGTTGTGCATCAGTTCGACCACGTACCCGGCGTCGGCGAGCCCGCGGCGGACCGTGTCGGCCAGCCGGACCTCGTCCTCCACCATCAACACCTTCATCACACCAGTGTCGTCCTCGGACGCTGAGGATCAGCTGAGTACAGGATCAGCGCAGGCTGGCGAAAAGATCATCGAGCGGTGGTCCTGCCGGGCGCCCGTGCTCGACGAACCACTCGCGACCGAGGACCCGGCGAAACAACCACGGAGGCAGTTTCAACAACAGAGAAAGCGTTCTGGCTCCTTCGTCGGAGCTGGCCTGGCTGGCGTGCGCTTCGAAGGCCTTGCGTTTGGCATCAGCAAAGGCCCGTACATCGACCCGATGAGTGATCGCATCGCCGGGGGAGTAGGCCTCATCGTAGTCGGCAGCGTGCACATCCGGCAGGATGCCCGGGAACAGCTCTACGAGCCGGATCAACCGGCGGATCAAGGCGCGGTCGATCGTCGCCTCCAGCACCAGACGGGTGCCGGCCACTCCGGCGGCGTACACCCCGGCCGTGTGGACCTGGCGATGATCGGGATGGCCGTAGCCACCGGCCGGATCATAGACGGTGAGCGCATCGGCCTGCTCTTCCTGCAGTAGCGCGATCAAGGGCTCGGCCGCTTCCGCCATCGGCAAGCGGCTGAAACTCCCCTCCGGAGCAGTCTCCGTTCGCGACCAGCCCGAGTCGGGGAGACCGAAGCGGACCACCCGCGCGCAGCCAAGCGCTGTAGCCGAGGCCTCAAGTTCGGCTTGACGATGCTCAGCAAGATCGGTCCGGTACGCCGACGCTGCGGCACCCGCCTCGCCATCGGTCGCCACAGCCAGCACTACCCGGTGTCCCTCGGCTGCAGCCCGTGCGAGGGTGCCGCCCATCAGCAACGCCTCGTCGTCGGGATGCGCGTGGAACGACACCAGCGTGAAGGTCACCTGCCGAGCATCGCACGCGAACCGAGGACGTCCGAACCGTTCTCAGCGGCCTCTCAGGGCCCAGCTTCCACGATGGGTCCGGACTACCCGACCGTGGAACAGGATCCCCGATGCCCAACACCCGGCGACTGATCATCTCGGCGCTGACCGGCGTCGCGACCGTTGGCTTGCTGGTGCTCCTGCCCCGCGCTGTCGGTACCAGCTGGGCACTCGTCGCAGAGGTGCTCGGCCGGATCCCACCAGCCGGACTCGTTGCCTTGAGTGTCGTCTGGATCGCCGGATTGTGGGCGCACTCGTGGGTGCTCGCGGCCTCCCTGCCAGGGCTGACGAAACGCCGTGGCCTGACGCTCAGCCTGACCGGCAGCGCGGTGGCCAACGTCCTCCCGCTCGGTGGCGCGGTAGGGACCGGGCTGAACTATGCGATGACGCGCCGCTGGGGCTTCAGCCCCGGCGCCTTCGGCGGCTTCCTGGCAGTGACGACGTTGCTCAATGTCGTCGCCAAGTTGGGAGTGGTCGGGATCGCCGTCGCCTTGACGCCGCTGCACGGCACCTCCACAGCGCTGCCGATCGGCCGAACCGGCCTGCTGCTGATCCCCGTGATTGCGGCGGTCGGACTGGTCTGCTGGTACCTGGCCAGCGCGCGAGCAGCGGCCGTCGCCGGCAAGGCTCTGAGTCGCGTGACCCGCCGCAGGTCTGCCGCGTTGCCTCAGTTGCGGGAATCTATGCTCCGGGTGTTTCGCGGCGGCTGGCGTCCGATGACGCTGGGAATGGTTGCCTACCTCACCCTTCAGCTGGTCCTGCTCTGGTTGTGCTTCGCACTGCTCGGGACGTCCATGAGCCTTCCGGTCCTCGTCACCGGGCTGGCCGTCGAACGGCTGCTGACCCTGATTCCGATCACGCCGGGTGGTGCCGGCGTCGTGGAAGTCGGTACTGCGGCCGCGCTCGTCGCCCTGGGGGGCGACCCGGCGGCGGTGACTGCCGGTCTGGTGCTGTTCCGCGGATTCACCTATTTGCTCGAGATCCCGGTCGGCGGCGTCACCCTGCTCCTCTGGCTGCTGCACGACCGCCGCCGGGTCACGGTGCCGGCATGAGAATCGCGCTGGTCTCGGACGTCTACCTGCCCAGGCTCGGCGGCATCGAGATGCACGTCCACGATCTCGCCCTCCAACTCATCCGGACCGGTCACTCGGTCACCGTGTTCACCTCGAGCGGCAGCCCTTCGCCGGTCAGCGACGTGCCCGTCGTGCGCCTTCCGGCGTACGGGGATTCCTTGCGCCGGAGGCTGCTCGATGGCGGTTTCGACATCGTGCACGCGCACTCGTCGTTGTTCTCCCCGCTCGCCTGGGCAGCGGCCCGGATCGCTAGCCGGTATGGCGTACCGGCGGTGATCACGATGCACTCGCTGCCGGCCGATCGGGGAGTCGTGATCCCCTGGCTGCTGGCGCGGCTGGATCGGGGCTTCGGGCAACGAATCTGCTGGACGGCGGTCAGCGAGGTGGTCGCCGCCGCTCTCCGCCGCGCCTTGCCGGAACGGACTGTGCAGGTTCTGCACAATGGGATCGACCCGGGACCGTGGCGGCGGCCTGATCGCGCCGGTGATGAGCTGACTGTGGTGAGCACGATGCGGCTCACCCGCCGCAAACGACCGGCGGCCCTGCTGCGCATCCTCGCGGATCTTCGGAAGCAGCTACCGCGTGAGACACGGTTGCGGGCGGTGGTGATCGGATCTGGTCCGCAGGACTCGGAACTGGCGCGCGCAGTACGGCGGCATGCCATGGACTGGGTCGAGCTGCCGGGGCGTCTGACGCGGTACGAGATTCAGCAGCTGTACTCGGCAGCGGATGTCTATCTCGCGCCTGCTGAGTTGGAGTCTTTCGGGGTTGCCGCTCTGGAGGCTCGGTGCGCCGGGCTCGCGGTCGTGGCGATGGCATCGGGTGGGGTCGGCGAGTTCGTCCGGCCGGGCATCGAGGGATTCCTCGTGCGCAGCGATGCCGAGATGGCCTCCGTCACGGCCGACCTGCTGAGGCGTCCGGAGGTCCTTCGGAAGATCCAGGAGCACAACAGGTTCACCGATCCGGCGATGACGTGGCAGCGGGTGATCGGGGAACACCTGGGGGTCTATCGAGCAGGTCCGCACTCAGTCTTCGCTCAGCGACCAGTTCCTACCGTCGGTTCTGCAAGTTCCCACGATCATGGAGTTGGACCGATGAATCTGCTCGACCCGCACAGCCTGCTGTCCCAGCTGGGGCCCTGGGCGGTGCTGCTGGTGATGTTCGCGGAGACCGGTCTGCTGATCGGGTTCTTCCTGCCCGGCGACTCGTTGCTGTTCACCGCGGGCTTGCTGACCACCACAGGGATCCACCTCTCGCTGCCGCTCACGCTGGTCTTCGCAGCCGTCGGTGCGGTCAGCGGTGCACAGGTCGGCTACCTGATCGGTCGCCGTTTCGGTCCGTCACTGCTGGAACGCCCGAGTCGTCCTCGGCTGGCGCAGGCCGCGCAGCGCGCCCGCGAACACCTCGAGTCGTACGGCGTGGGTCGCGCGGTGGTACTGGCTCGCTTCATCCCCGGTGTCCGGACGGTGATGAATCCGCTCGCCGGTGCGCTGCGGATCGACGCTCGGGTCTTCACCCAGTGGCAGGTGCTCGGTGGTGTCGTCTGGACGATCGGGCTGGTGCTGGCCGGGCACTTGCTCGGCGCGCAGATCCCTGGGGTCGACAAGTATCTGCTTCCCATCATCGCGGTGATCGTCGTGATCTCGCTGGTGCCGGTGGGCCTGGAGGTCCTTCGGCAGCGACGTGCCTCCAGGCCGCCGGCATGACCGCCGACGACTCCCTGGTGTCGTTGTCGGGCTGGGGCCGGACGACCCATCAGTTGGGGCTGGTTCGGAGGCCGGTCACGGACGAGGACCTGATCCGGGCTGTTCGTTCTGCTCCGCAGCTGACTGTTCGCGGGGCGGGCTGCAGCTATGGGGATGCTGCTTTGCCGTGGCGCGGGGTCGTTCTTGATATGACCGCGCACCGGCAGATCGTCTCGTTCGATCAGGGCAGCGGTGTGATTGTGGTCGAGGCCGGAGCTGTTCTCGGGGACCTCGTCGAGCAGACACTCCCGCTCGGCTGGCTGCTCCCGGTGTTGCCCGGTACCCAGCGCATCACTATCGGCGGAGCGATCGCCAGTGACGTCCATGGCAAGAACCATCCGGGTGCGGGATCGTTCGGGCAGCATGTGCTCTGGCTGTCGCTGCTGCGTTCGGACGGCACCGTCGTACGGCTGTCGGCCACCGAGGACGCGGACGGGTTCTGGGCCACGATCGGCGGGATGGGCCTGACCGGCGTGATCGTCAGTGCTGCCATCCAGCTGCAGCGGGTCGAGACGGGCTGGGCGATCCGTCGACGGCACCGGACCCGCAGCTTGGACGAGACGATCGACATCCTGCGCTCCCTGGCGCTTCAGCAGGAGCTGGACCCGCAGTTGCATGCAGTCGCCTGGCTGGACACGCATCCACGGGGACAACGGCTCGGCCGCGGAGTGGTGGATCAGTTCCGTCCCGCCCGGACGACCGAGTTGCCGCCCGTCGTACCGGCGGTGCCGGAGCGGCGCGGGGCCCGGATCGCCCGACCGGTGCATTCGTTGCCGGGGCCAGGGGTGGTGTTCGGCGCGACGATCGCGGCAGCGTCGGCGGCGCGATGGCATCTGTCGCCGGCGCGGGACGCTCAGCTGGTGCCGTTGACGGCGGCCTTGTGTCCGCTGGACGGGGCCGGGTCATGGCCGGCGGCCTTCGGTCGGCGGGGGCTCGTCCAGTACCAGTTCGCCGTACCGGCTGATGCCGCGGCGGTCCTGCTGCAGGTGCTCGCGTTTCTGGTCGGACGGCGGATGACGCCGGCGCTGGCAACGCTGAAGAACTTCGGCTTCGGGACCGCGGGGCCGCTGTCCTTCCCGATGCCGGGCTGGACGCTGGCGATGGATCTGCCGGCCCGCTGGCTCGCGGACCGGGCCACGCTCAGGCCGCTCGACGAGATCGTCGCCGACGCGGGCGGACGGGTCTATCTGGCCAAGGACGCCGTCACCGAAGCCGGACTGATCCCGAGAATGTACCCGCGGCTGAAGGACTGGCAGCAGACCCAGCAACGACTGGACCCAGAGGGGCGACTGAGTTCCGCCTTGGCCAAGCGACTGGAGCTGCTGGCATGACAGCCGGTACGGCGTTGCTGGTCGGCGGGTCGTCCGAGATCGGGATGGCTGTGCTGACCGAACTGCTCGGGGCGCCGCCGCGTCGCGTCGTACTGGCCGGCCGGCCGAGTGGCGAGTTGTGGGTGAACGCCGAGCGGCTGCGCGAGCTCGGGTACTACGTGACGACAGCGCAGTACGACGCCTCCTTGAACGAGGCGGAGATCGACGGGCTGCTGACGCATCTCTCGACGGATCATCAGGTCGATCTGGCGGTCGTCGCGGTCGGATCGATGGCGGAGAAGTCGTTCAGCGATGGCGTGATCGTGAACGGTCTCGCGATCTCGCTGCTTGTTCGCGCGCTGGTGGAGCACCTTGCACTGGCCGGATCGGCTCAGCTGGTTCTCATCTCGTCGGCCGCTGCGGCACGTCCCAGGCAGTCGATTGCCGCGTATTCGCTGGGTAAGCAATTGGCCGACTCGACTGCTGTGGTGCTCGCACCGCAGGCCGCTGCGCTCGGCGTACGGATTCTTGTGGTCCGGCCGGGTTTTGTCCGCACTCGGATGACAGCTGGGTTGGCTGTTCCTCCGTTGGCAACTACGCCTGAGAAGGTGGCACGAAGGGTTGCGCGGGCCGTTGTCGGTCGTCGCGTTGTGGTGTGGGCGCCGGGGTCTCTGAGGCTGATGGTGTGGAGCTTGAAGCGTTTGCCGGGTCGGGTGCTGCCGGCTGGTTTGCGCTGACGGCGCTCTCCGGATCCTCTCAGCAGGCAACGGTTCTACTGGGGAGATGAAGCAGACACTTCCCGTTCCTGCACAGAAGATCCGTCGTCGCAGGCGTCGGCGCATCATCGCCTTGATCGTCTGTCTTCTGCTCGTTGTTCCGGTCATCTCCTATGTGCGGGCGCTGCTCTATCCCGGGAAAGCGAGTTTCGCGGTCCGGTCGGTCGAGTGGATCCGGGACCACGGTGGCGGCAACGTGATCGACTCGATCGAGACCTGGCGGTACACCCGGCACGCGCCACCTGCTCTGGGGGCACCGCAGGACATCCCAACTGGCTCCGAACCGATAGCAGGTAAGGGGTCCGGTCTGCCGGTGATCTCGCTGCTGCCGGGACTGAAGCCGCTTGCTCACGAAGGGGTCTGGACCTCGGCGCGGCGGGATGTGAAGGGTAAGGACCTACTGTGGACGGCCTGGGTCCGACCGGATTCGGCGCACTTGCCGGTGACGGCGACGGCAGCGCTCATCCCGCCGTCCGCCACCCGGTTGCGATTGATGCCTGGTACCCGGGAACCGGTGCCGGGGATGCAGTCGAAGGATGGCTACTCGGTGCCGAGCGGTGCACGGCCCGGACTGGTCGCTACTTTCAACGGTGGGTTCAAGATGGCCGACTCGCACGGCGGGTGGTGGACCAAGGAGGCGGCCCCGATTCCGCTTGTCGATGGCCGCGCCTCGGTTGTTGTCTATGGCAACGGGATGGCGCGGATCGGCGAATGGAACAGGTCCATCGGGATGTCGCCCGATGTGGTTGCGGTCCGGCAGAATCTTGACCTCGTGGTGGTCGGCGGGAAGGTCGTCGACGGGTTGACCGTCAATGCACAAGGACGCTGGGGGAGTGTGCGTAGCCAGTTCCAGTACACCTGGCGGTCCGGGCTCGGAACCGATGCCCGAGGCAACCTCATCTATGTTGCCGGGCAGGGGCTGACGTTGGCGACGCTGGCCGCGGCGATGCAGCAGGTGGGGATACAGCAGGGGATGGAGCTGGACATTCACGCGGCCATGGTCAGCTTCGACATAGAGCAACCTGCCGCCAGTGGCGTGGTCAACAGTCGTCGGTTGATCAGCTCGATGGCGTCGCCGGCCGATCGTTACCTCGTCGATGATCAGCGCGACTTCTTCTACGTCGTGGCGCGATGACGGAGCTCCGGCAGACGCATCCCGCCGTACTGCGAAGCTCGGTGCGCCGGTCGCTGGTCAGGCTCAGCAGGCCTCGGCAGTGGCACAAGGCGCTGATGCTGTTCGCCGCTCCGACCGCTGCCGGGGTGATCACCCAGGTAACGCCGGTGGTCCATGCGTTGGTAGCGGCGGTCGGCTTCACCTTTCTCTCGATTGCGATCTATGCGGTCAACGACGTCCGCGATGCGGCCGACGATCGCTGTCATCCGATCAAGCAGCATCGCCCGGTAGCGTCGTACTCCCTGTCACCGGCGGTCGCTCTTGCCTGGGCACTCGTCACGGCGATCTTTGGGCTCACGATCGTTGGCTTCCTCGGCATATCGACCTTCTTGCTTGGTCTGGGGTATCTGGTTGCCCAGCTGGCCTACGTCTACGGGCTCAAACACATTGCTGTGGTGGACGTAGTTCTCGTGGCGTTGGGCTTCGTCCTGCGGGCCGCGGCCGGTGGGACCGCTGCCGGAGTACCGGTGTCGAACTGGTTCCTGCTGGTCTCCTTGTTCGGAGCGTTGTTCCTGGTCGCGGGTAAACGCAGGGCCGAGCAGGGATCGTCGGTGTCCGATGCACGGAGTCGGCCTGTCCTGGCTGCCTACTCGGCCGCATGGCTCGATCAGCTGGTCACGGTAGCGTTGCTCGGGACCTCTTTGTCGTACGGACTCTGGGCATTCCAATACCTCGGAGACGACGTGATCCGGCAGTTGCTGGCCGTGTCGTTCCTGCCGTTCCTGACCGGGCTGCTCCGGTATGGGTTCCTGGTCTCGACCGGGCGGGGTGAGTTGCCGGAGTACGAGATCTTCCGTGATCGGGTGCTGCTCGTCGCGGGAGCGGCCTGGGCGGGCACGGTGGCGGTGGGCCTGTATGCCTAGCTGGTTAAGCTTCCAGTGTGCGGAAGGACAGCGGGCGGCGTGGAGCAGGGGAGCTGGAGGCGCAGGTGATGGCTGCGCTCTGGGCAGCGTCGCGCCCACTCACCGCGTCCGAGGTGCAGGCACAGGTGGGTGATGAACTGGCCTACAACACAGTCCAGACGATCCTCACACGGCTGGCGGCCAAGGATCTCGTGCAGCGAGCGACCCAGGGTCGCGCCCACGTTTACTGGCCCAGCCGGGATCAGGCGGCATCGGTCGCGGCGCAGCTCCGGACGACGCTCAGCGGAGTGGGTGATCGGGACAAGGTGCTGCGAGAGTTCGCGGCGAGTCTGGACGACGACGAGGCGAAGGTTCTGCAGCAATGGCTGTCGAGCCGGGACGATTCATGAAGGTCTGGGTCTATCTGCCGCTCCTGGTGAGTCTCGTGTTTCCCTTGGCTACCAGGAGGATGGCTACCTGGTTGCCGCCTTCGATCGCGGCGCGGGTTGCAGCCGGTGGTGCCGCGGTCGCGGGTATCGCTTATGTCTGTTGCCTGACCCTGCTTTCGTTGACTCTGTTCGATGACCTGCCACCTCTGTCGGCGTTCGAGGATCGACATCTGCCGAAGCCGGTGCCTGGGTGGTTGGCGGCCGTTGCCGCGCTGGCACTCCTGGTAGGCGCAGTCCGGTTGGTGCGTAGCGCAGTACGACGTCACCGGGTGCTTCGAGAGCTTCGGTCGTTGGGCCGGCCCAACGCCGGTTTGGTGGTTGCCGATCTTGCTGAACCGTTCGCGGTCGCAGTACCGGGCCGACCGGGGCATGTGCTGGTGACTTCCGGCATGCTCCGGTTGTTCGACGGAGGCGAGCGGCGCGTACTGCTCGCTCACGAGCAGTCTCACCTGATCCGCGGTCACCATCGTCTGGGAGCTATTGCCGCGTACGCCGCAGCGATGAACCCGCTCCTGAACCGGACCGCTGCGCTGGTCGTCTACCTCGTCGAGCGCTGGGCGGACGAAGACGCCGCCACGGAAACCGGCGACCGCGACCTCGTCGCTCGAACAGTAGCTAAAGCATCATTGGCGAGCGCGCGCCAAGGCTTCGCGCCGGCGATGGGCCTGCATGGCTCCACCGCTGTTGGCCGGGTCACGGCGATGGCCTCTCCGCGGAGGCCCAACCGATGGGGCGCCCTGGCCGGCGTCATGACGTTGACGACCGTGCAGGTGCTTGCCACCGTGCTGGCTAGTGTCGAGTTCGTCGCAGTCGCGGGTGCGTGGCTCGGAATGCTCGCGGACTAGGTCAGTTCCGCCAGGTCACGGACGGTGCCGGTGACCGCGACAGCCAGACCCAGGATCGCGGCGGCCGCGGCGGCGCCGATGAGCTTGTCGGTGCCGACGGTCAACGCCGACGTGAAGATGATCGCGCCGCTGAGGGCGAGCCCCAGCGTCGCCAGCCACAGTCCTACCCGAAGGCGCAGCGGACCGGGCGCGTGAACAGGACCGAAGCTGGTCAGCACTCGGATCGCCTGGATGGCACCGGTGGCGAGGGTCAGCCACCAGCAGCCCACTATCGCCCAACGCACGAAGGCAGGTGCTGCCGAGGCATTGAGATCGTTGGCCGCGATGACGATGAGCGCACCAAGAAGAGCCGGTCCTACTAGTCTCCGTGCGATCAGGTGGGCGAAGCTGTGGAAGTACCTGAGTCGGGGGAGCGGGACTACCAGCGCCAGGCCGATGATCGTCAGGGCGTCACAGGAGGTCAGGATCCAGGAGCGCGCCAGAGATCTGGGAACAGCGCCGGTCAGCTCCAGCGCGGCGTGACCGGTCAGCCAACCGATCGCACTCACGGTGAAGAGCAGGTGCGCCGCGCGTAGTCGCCGTTGGGCCGGCGAGGTAGCGGGCCAGATCACGGGGTGGATCCACAATCCGATCAAGGTACGGGCGAGGTTGGGGGATGCCCGCCAACCCGCAGTACTGGCTTCGCTCTCGAGGTCCGAGCCCCAGCGGTCGCGGAACGGCCGTGGATAGAGGGTGACCAGACGGCGGGTGACGTTCATGCCGGGTTCACCCCGAGGTGTTTGAGTCCGAGCGCGGCGATCCTGGCCATCGTCGTGAGTTCTCGTTGAAGCACCTCGCGACCCGCTGAGGTCAGGCGGACCGGCTGCTGACGGCCCTGGCCTTCGAGGGACTCGATCAGTCCCTTCGCCTCCAAGCGCGTCAGGGCGCCGTAAAGGCTGCCTGCGCCGAGACGTTCGCCGGTCAGCTCCTCGATCGCGGTGTTGATCGCGTAGCCGTGCAACGGTTGTCGGTGTGGTTGTGGTACCCCTCGGCTGCCGCGGGTCCGTCGGCGGGGTATGCGCCAGGCGGATGGCAAAAGCTGTTGTTCGGTGGGCCGATCGGGTGGTTCGAGTCCGACGCCGACAAGATCAGGGTGCACGCGACCGCGGATGCTCCGGTCGCGGGCGAGAAGTTGCCCATCGTCGTACTGGAGCCTGGGATGGGGCTTTCGGCGCCGCAGTACACGGCCCTCGCAGAGAATCTGGCCAGTCATGGCTATCTGGTGGCAGGCGTGACCCCGACGTACAGCGCGAACTTGACGATGCTGGACGGCGTCGCGGTGACGAGCACCTCGAAGGGCAATCCACCGGACCTCGGGGGACATTCGGGAAATGCGCTGGACGACGGGAACGCGCTGGTGGCGTTGTGGGCAGCGGATGCGCGATTCGTCGCCCGGGAGACTGCTGCGCTGGATGGTCCCTTCCAGGGCAAGGTCGAGCAGGGGGCGGTGACCTACATCGGGCATTCATTCGGTGGGGCAGCGTCGCTCGAGGCCTGCCGCCTTGATCGTAACTGCGTCGGGGCGGTTGATCTGGACGGCACGCAGTTCGGCGGTGTCGTACAGGAAGGCCTCTCGGTGCCGTCGATGATCCTGGGCTCGGAAGATTCGTGTGTGACCGGCACCTGCGGTCCGGCCGCGACCAACGCCGACGGCGAACGCGAAGCCGCGGCATCGTTCGTGAAGGCCAGTAGTGGCAGGTCGTGGCGGTTCACCCTCAACGGCGCCCGCCACTTCAACTTCACCGACTACAGCCTCTACTTCTTGGCGCCACCGGTCAGGAACCTTGTTCCCCTGGGTGCGATCGACGGCCGCCGGGCGCTGTCCATCGAAAACGTCTGCCTGGCTGCATTCGTCGACCTGGCAAACAAACGCGGACCTGCCAACGCACTCGACAAAGTGCTCCACGACAACCCGGAACTGAGTCCGGCATAGGCAGTTGCTGACGGCAGTCCCGCACGCCGCTTTGGCGACTCGCTTGTTCCGTCACTGCTCCGTGAGATGCCGACAAGCGACGCCGAAAGCTGAGCACTGATGAACAACGAACATGCAGGTCAGGAGCCAACTTGCTCGATCTCCCGCGAGGCGCCCGCATAGCGGGGACAGATCTACACCATCTTCGAAGGTACGTCGGAGATCCAGCGTCTGGTCATCTCGCGCGCGATCTCCGGGATGCGGATCCGCTGACGAACCTGCAGGGCAGAGGGTTCCGGCCGGTGGGAGTCGGGGCTAGGGCTGGTGGGCGTGGAGGTGGTGTTTTGTGGTGGGGAGCTGGCGGGTGTCGACGAGGTTCTGGGCGACGTCGCGGAGTTTGAGGTTGTTGTCCTGGGAGTAGCGTTTGAGGACCTCGAAGGCGCGGTCGCTGTCGAGGTCGAAGCGTTCCATCAGGATGCCCATCGCCTGACCGACCAGCTTGCGGGCGTCGATCGCCTGGACCATGGTGGCGTCGTGCCGGGCGTTCGCGATGGCAACGGTCGCGTGCCGGGCGAGGATGTGGGCGATGGCCTGGTCATCGGTGCTGAACGCGTCCGGCCGGTCGCTGTAGAGCCCCATCACTCCGACCGTCCCTGCTGCGGTCTTGAGTGGCACGTCGAAGACACTCCGTACGCCGAGGGCCCGGACCTGGGCGGCCCACTCGGGCCAACGGTCGTCCCGTGCGGTGTCGATGACGAGGATCGGGGCACCCTCATTCATGCACGCGGTCATCGGTCCGTTGCGGCTGATCAGCTGCGCGCGGTAGATCTCAGCGACCACCGGATCGGTGACGGCAGGAATCTCCGGCTTGCGGCCTCGGCCCGCGATGGCGACTCCGGCGTACGAGCAATCAAGTGCGTGGAGCGCGAAGGCGACGACCGCGTCGACGGTCTCGTCGACACCGCCGGAGGCGTGGAGTTCCACCGCGAACTGCGCGAAGGCTCTCGCCGTCGACACATCGTCCAGCCTGAACGTCCCGAACTGGGTCCCTGCAGGGGCACCCGAGTCTTCAGAGTGATCCATGCACCCATGATGCATCGCGACCCGTCCAGCTGCCACGAGCCACTGCTCGGAGGGTGGCAATCAGGTTGGATCGGCCACCGCTGGGTACTTGGGGGCGGATCGGCGATGGGAGAGTCGTGGAGCACGCTGAGGGACGTCCGCTGACCGATGACGAGCTGCAAGGGCTGGATGCGTACTGGCGGGCGGCGAACTATCTGTCCGTCGGGCAGATCTACCTGCTGGCGAATCCCCTGCTGGCGGAGCCGTTGCGGCCGGAACACATCAAGCCGCGGCTGCTCGGCCATTGGGGTACGACGCCGGGCCTGAACCTGGTCTACGCGCACCTGAACCGGGTGATCCGCGAGCGGCAGCGGGAGCTGATGTACGTGATCGGTCCCGGTCATGGTGGTCCGGCGATCGTGGCGAACAGCTGGCTCGAGGGCAGCTGGACCGCGACGTACCCGGAAACGACTCGGGACGGTCCGGGGATGGCCAGGCTGTTCAAGCAGTTCTCGTTCCCTGGCGGGATTCCGAGCCATGTCGCCCCGGAGGTCCCCGGTTCCATCCACGAGGGTGGCGAGCTGGGGTATTCGCTGAGCCACGCCTATGGCGCCGCGTTCGACAATCCGCGCCTGGTGGTGGCCTGTGTGGTCGGTGACGGCGAGGCCGAGACAGGTCCGTTGGCCACTTCTTGGCATTCGAACAAGTTCCTCGATCCGAGGCGCGACGGCGCGGTGCTGCCGATCCTGCATCTCAACGGCTACAAGATCGCCAACCCGAGCGTGCTCGCCCGGATCGGTGACGAGGAGCTGACCGCGCTCCTGCGCGGCTACGGCCACGAGCCGTATCTCGTCGAAGGATCCGAACCCGCCGAGGTCCACCAGGCCCTGGCGGCGGCGATGGACCGGTGTTTCGAGCGGATCGACGAGATCCAGCTGGAAGCCCGTACTGCGGACGCCGCGCCGCCGCGACAGGCCTGGCCGATGATCGTGCTCCGTACGCCGAAAGGCTGGACCGGTCCGCACACGGTCGACGGGTTGCCGGTTGAGGACACCTGGCGGTCGCACCAGGTGCCGCTGTCCGGCGTACGGACGAATGAGGACCACCTGCGGCAGCTGGAGGACTGGCTGCGGAGTTATCGGCCCGAGGAGCTGTTCGACGGCGATGGCCGGCCGACGCCTGGGCTGATCGAGTTGGCACCCGGACCGGCGTTGCGGATGGGGTCTAGTCCGCACGCGAACGGCGGGCTGATCACGCGTGATCTCGAGCTGCCGGTGGTGGCCGAGTACGCCGTACCGGTGAAGTCTCCCGGCGCCGAGGACGGGGAGCCGACGAAGGTGCTCGGCGGCTACCTGCGGGACGTGTTCTCGCTCAACGCCGAGCAGCGGAACTTCCGGATGGTCGGTCCGGACGAGACCGAGTCGAACCGCTTGTCATCGGTTTACGAAGTGACCGCCAAGGCGTGGAACGCGGACGGCCGGGATACCGACGAGCATCTGGCCGTCGACGGTCGGGTGCTGGAGATGCTCAGCGAGCACACGTGCCAGGGCTGGCTGGAGGGGTATCTGCTGACCGGGCGGCATGGGTTGTTCTCGTCGTACGAGGCCTTTGTGCACATCGTCGACTCGATGGTGAACCAGCATGCCAAATGGCTGAAGACGGTGAACCGGCTGGACTGGCGGCGGCCGATCCCGTCGCTGAACTATCTGCTGACGTCGCATGTCTGGCGGCAGGACCACAATGGTTTCTCGCATCAGGATCCTGGCTTCATCGACCATGTCGTGAACAAGAAGGCGGAAGTGGTGCGGGTCTATCTGCCGCCGGACACGAATACCCTGCTGTCGACAATGGATCATTGCCTGCGGACCAAGAACTACGTCAATGTCGTTGTCGCAGGCAAGCAACCTCAACCGAATTGGCTGGATTGGGAAGCAGCGGCGTTGCATTGTGCGCGGGGGATCGGGGTGTGGGACTTCGCCAGCAATGACGACGGGGATCCTGATGTGGTGATGGCATGTGCGGGTGACGTGCCAACGATGGAGACGATGGCCGCGGTCGATCTGTTGCGCGAACACCTGCCGGAGTTGAAGATCCGGGTCGTGAACGTGGTCGATCTGATGCGGCTCCAAGATGCTGGTGAACATCCGCACGGGCTGACCGATCCGGAGTTCGACGCGTTGTTCACGCCGGACAAGCCGGTGATCTTTGCCTATCACGGGTATCCGTGGTTGATTCACAGGTTGACGTACCGGCGGACGAATCATTCCAATCTGCACGTGCGTGGCTATATCGAGGAGGGGACCACGACGTCTCCGTTCGACATGGTCGTGCTGAACAAGCTCGACCGTTACCACCTGGCGATGGACGTGATCGACCGGGTGCCGTCGTTGCGGAGCCGGGCGATCTCGGTACGCCAGTACTTCGCGGATCAGCGAACCCGGCATCGCGCGCACGTCACCACGGTCGGAGAGGACCTGCCCGAGGTGCGCGACTGGCGCTGGAGCCGGCGCGGATGAACTTGCTGATCGTCAATGCCGGCTCGTCGAGCCTGAAGTTGCGGGTGCTGTCGGAGAAGGACGAGGTGCTGGACGAGAAGGACGTCTCGGACTGGGACGGGTCGCCGGAACCGATCTCTGCGATGGGCGGCGAGGTCGTGGTGCATCGGGTGGTGCACGGAGGCGAGCGGTTCGGCGGTGCAGTTGTGGTGGATGACGAGGTCGAGGCCGCTCTTGAGGAGCTGGTTCCGCTGGCGCCGCTGCATCAGCCGCGGGCGCTGGACCTGATCCGGCACACGCTGTCGGGGGATCGGCGAGTGGTGGCCTGCTTCGATACGGCGTACCACCGGACGATCCCGGCGGCTGCGGCCACCTATGCGCTGCCTGCTGAATGGAGGTCGCGTTTCGGATTGCGGAAGTTCGGTTTCCATGGGCTGTCGCATGCGTACGTCGCGCGCCGTGTGCCGGAGGTTCTCGGCCGGGAGGTGCCGCGGCTGGTCAGCGCCCATCTGGGCGCCGGAGCGTCGTTGTGCGCCATCGCCGACGGGCAATCTGTGGAGACGACCATGGGCTTCACCCCGCTCGATGGTCTGGTGATGGCGACCAGGTCGGGGTCGGTCGATCCTGGGTTGCTGCTGTGGTTGCAGACCTCGGGCGGCCTGTCCGCAGACGAGATCGGGGACGCGCTGGAGCACCGCTCCGGGTTGCTCGCACTCAGCCGGCGGTCAGGCGATCTGCGCGAGGTGGTGGCGGGGCTCGAGGGTGGCGACGCGGACTGCAGGCTGGCGTACGAGGCCTATGTGCACCGGTTGGTCGGCGAGATCGCGCGGATGACAGCCGCGCTAGGTGGTCTCGACGCCTTGGCCTTCACAGGCGGTGTGGGGGAGCACTCGGCGCCGTTGCGGGCAGCGGTCATCCGGGAACTCGACTGGCTGGGTATCACGCTCGATGCCGAGAGCAACGAATCGTCGGCGCCCGTGATCAGCGCGGCGGGCGGCGTCGCTGCCTGCGTCCTTGAAGCCCGCGAGGACCTGACCATGGCGGCCCAGACCCGCGAACTCCTGGCCTGACTCGAGCTTTTCAAACGTCGGCGATCGGGAACCGGGTGCGGGAACGCTCACCAAGGAGGATCGATGCGACTCGGGTTCAAGCTGATCGCGGAGGCGTATTCGCCGGTCGAGATCGTCGACCAGGCGGTGCGGGCGGAGGAGGCCGGTTTCGACTTCGTGGAGGTGAGCGATCACTTCCATCCGTGGGTGTCGGAACATGAGCACTCCGGGTTCGCCTTCTCGATGCTGGCGGCGGCTGCTGCGCGGACGTCGACGATCGAGTTGGCGACCGGCGTGACCTGCCCGTTCATCAGGTATCACCCGGCGATCGTGGCCCAAGCGGCGGCGACGACCGCCCTGCTGTCCGGCGGACGGTTCACCCTCGGTATCGGTGCGGGTGAACGACTCAACGAGCATGTCGTCGGCCAGGGCTGGCCGGCGGTCACGCAGCGGCACGAGATGCTGCGGGAGGCGCTGGAGATCATCCGGTTGCTGTGGAGTGGCGGTTATCAGTCGTACGACGGTAAGCACCTGCGGCTGGAGGACGCACGGGTCTTCGACCTGCCGGAGACGTTGCCGAGGATCGCGGTGGCGGCCGGGGGACCGGCGGCGGCACGGATCGCGGGGGAGTTGGGTGATGCGCTCTTCGTCACCGAGCCGCGCGAGGACCTTGTCACGGCGTACCGGGAAGCGGGTGGTGACGGACCTCGGTACGCCGAGGTGCCGCTCGCGTGGGCTGCCACCGAGGACGAGGCGGCCGAGTCGGCTCGGCGGCTGTTCCGTTTCGGCGTCACCGGCTGGAAGGTGCAGGCCGAGCTGCCGAACCCGGTGAACTTCGATGCGGCCACGGAGCTGGTGACAGCTGATCACATGCGCTCGCAGTTCGGCTGTGGTCCGGACGTTGCCCGGCACGTCGACGTGACCCGGCCGTTCGTCGATGCCGGCTACGACCGGTTGGCACTCATCAATGCGGGCCCGGACATGGACGGCTTCTTCAACTTCTTCACCAAGGAGCTGGGCCCGGCACTCCGCGAACTGTCCCACTAGGCGATTAGGACGCCGGTCGTAGTTGGCGCCGGACCTCCGTTGGGCCTGTCGTCGTACCGAACAGGTCACGACCACCCAGTGCCCGCAACGCGCCAGCTCACGCGGGGGTCCCGATCTGTTGGATTCGGTGCGCCGTGGGTACCGGCGGGGGTATGGACGAGTCGAGCTTGCTGGGGGCAAGGGGACCGGGATACGGCGGTGGGTCCGGTTCAGGGCGCTGTTGTTGGTGAATCTTGGCCTGTTCGCGATCTTCCTGGTCGGCGTACTGCTCACTGGTCACGCGCACGAGAACGACGATCTGAGCGATCATCAGCAGCCGACGCAGACCCTCCTTCAGTACGCCGGGTCGTCGTCGTTCGGCGAGACCGTCTTCGAGAACTGGGAGTCGGAGTTTCTGCAGATGGGTATGTACGTCGTGCTGACGACTTTCCTGGTGCAGAAGGGATCGGCCGAGTCGCGAGCCGCTGGACGGCAAGGCGGATCAGGACGAGGATCCGCGGGACCACCGCGGCGACCCCGAGGCGCCGTGGCCGGTACGGCGTGGGTCCGAGCTGGTGCTGAAGGTTTATGAGAACTCGCTCGCGATCGCCTTCGGTCTGATGTTCGCGCTGTCGATCTGGCTGCATGCCGTCACCGGTGCGGGTGCGTACAGCGAGGACCAGCAGTTCCACGGTGGTCAGGCGGTCACGACCTGGCAATACGTCCGGACCTCGCAGTTCTGGTTCGAGTCGTTCCAGAACTGGCAGAGCGAGTTCCTCGCGGTGGCGGCGATCATCGGCGGCTCCGTCTATCTGCGTCAGCGTTCGTCATCGCAGTCGAAGCCGGTCCACGCCCCCAACTCCCAGACCGGCGACTAGGTTCGGCGCGGCGTACGCGGTTGCGCACCGGAGCCAGCGGGTACTGCGGGAGCAGTTCGTTGACGCGCTAGGAGGTACTTGCGATGAGCACCACGCCTGTCCCACCCGTCCCGCCGGTGGTGCCGGTTCCTGATCCTGACGGCCCGGACGTCACCACCCGCCCGGGCGACGACAGCCCGCTGGAGCAGCCGGTCCCGGAACCAGATCCGGACGAGGATCCCAACGAGCAACTACCACGAGAATGACCACCGCCAAGCCGAACCTCGGCGGCGTACCGGATGCATACCCTCACCAGGAGCCTGACGCCTAGCGATCGTCCACGGGCTTGTGCTGGCTGCGCCAGGTGAGGCGGCCGCCGCGAAAAGAGGACGAAGGTGACGACTCCGATGGAGCTGTCGCGTGCGGACGCGGCCCGGCTGAATGTTGCCGAGGGCGACAAGGTCCGGGTGGAGTCGGCCTGCGGTTCGATGGTAGGGCCGGCGAGGATCGGGGACGGGCGCGATGGGGTGGTGTTCGTGCCGTTCCACTACGGCTACTTCGACACAGCTCCGGGCGGGGAGCCGACGGCAGCGAACGAGTTCACCCTGACCGAGTGGGACCCGGTGTCGAAACAGCCGCTGTTCAAGGTGGCCGCGGTTCGCGTGACCAAGGAGGCCTGATGTATCTCTCGACCTATCTCGGGCTGCTGCACGATGCGGAAAAGTCGCTCGCCGACGCGTTCCGGCAGGTGGGCGCCGGACACGGCGACGAGCCCGATGTCGAGCACCTCTGCAAGGTGCTCGGCGATCAGGCCGCGAGCCACGTGAAGTCGCTCCAGCCGATCGTCGACCGGTGCGGCGTACACGATGACCCAGAACCCGAACGACTCAAAGCCGCCGACTTCAGCGGAACCCGCCAGGGCGGCGTCGGGCTGCTCCGCGACCTCCAGGACCTTTACGCGCTCGCATCCTTCGTCGACATCACCTGGACCGTCATCAAACAAGCCGGCCAGGCCCTCCGGGACGAACAGCTCCTAGACGTCGTGTCGTCCTGCGAAACCGAGACCACCCAGCAACTCACCTGGCTCCAGACCCGCATCAAACAAGCCGCCCCCCAAGCCCTGATCGCCGCCCCCTGACTCCGACGGACCCGCGCTTGTGCGCCCGCGGATCGGGCACCGGGGGCTTGGTGTCCACCCTTCGAGAGGAGTAGGTGATGACTGTCGACCATCAGGTCCGGGTGATGACGTGGAACATCTGGTGGCGGTTCGGGCCGCGCTGGCGGGAGCGGCAGCCTGGCATCCTCGAGACGATTCGGCGGTTCACGCCGGACGTGGTCGGGCTGCAGGAGGTCTGGGGCACTGACCCGGTAACGCAGGCCGATGAGCTGGCTGATGACTTGGGGATGTACGCCGCGTTCGCAGCGCCCTCGTATCCGGCGGCACCAGCTTCACCAGAGAGACCGGACCAAGCCGGCGTCGAGCTCGGGGTCGCGCTGCTCAGCCGGTGGCCGATCACGCAGTACGAAGGGATCGCGATGCCGTCACGTCATCGCGCGTGGGATCCCGTCGTACTGAGAGCCACTGTGGATCATCCGGCCGGACCTTTGCCGGTGCTGGTGGCCTGCCTGGAGCACGCGACAACCTATAGCGACGATCGGTTGGCGCAGGCCGGTCTGCTCGCCGACCTTGCGACCGATCCGTCGACCGATGGTTCGTGTCCGTCGTTGGCGATGGGCGACCTCAACGCGGCTGCCGACAGCGCCGTACTACGGCCGCTGCGCGAAGTACTGATCGATGCCTGGATAGCCGGTGGTGGTGCTGCGGACGCGATCACCCTGCCGTCCAGCCATCCGTCGGCTCCGCTCGAGGCTGGCCCGGAACTCGTCGACCAGCGGATCGATCATGTCTTCTACCGACCGGGCCATGAGGACCAGCTGGTCAGCGTGGAATCGGCGACGATCGCCGGCGAACCGGTCGACGGCACCTATCCGTCCGATCACCGGCCGGTCATCTGCGATCTCCGCTGGCATGACCGGTAGCTGCATAAATTTCGATTGGTGGGTGGGGGTGCGGGTACAGCGTGGTGCACAACATTCCACGCGTGGGAGGAAGTAGAGATGAGCAACACCACTGAGTCCATTGATGTCGAGGCTCCGATCACTGCGGTCTACAACCAGTGGACGCAGTTCGAGTCGTTCCCGGAGTTCATGGATGGGGTCGACGAGATCAGGCAGCTCGATGACACGCACACCCATTGGGTGACGAGCATCGCCGGCGTCAAACGCGAGTTCGACGCGACGATCACCGAACAGCACCCGGAAGAGCGGGTCGCCTGGACCTCCGACACCGAGCCGCGGCACGCCGGCGTGATCACCTTCCACCGGATCGACGACACCACGACGCGGGTGACGGCACAGATGGACCTGGAGCCGGAAGGTCTCGCCGAGCAGGTGGGGGACAAGGTCGGCCTGATCAGCCACCGGGTCAAGGGAGACCTGAAGAACTTCAAGGAGTTCATCGAGCAGCGCGGCCACGAGACCGGCGGCTGGCGCGGAGACGTCGAGCGGCCATGACTTCCGTACTGCTCACAGGTGCGGGCAGCGGTATCGGCGCGGCCACTGCGCTTCGGCTGGACCGTGCCGGTATCCGAGTCTTCGCCGCCGTCCACGACCCGGCCGACGGCGAAATCCTTGCCCAGCAGGCGTCTCCCGGTCTGAGTGTTCACACCGTTGACGTCACCGATAGCGCCTCGGTCGAACATCTGGCCGACGCGGTGGCGGCTGAGCTCGACGGGGACGCGTTGACCGCGGTCGTCAATGTGGCGGGCGAGGGGATCGCGGGGCCGCTCGAACTCCTGCCGATCGACAGCCTCCGGCATCAGCTGGACGTCAACGTTGTCGGCTCCGTCGCTGTGACCCAGTCCGTCCTCCCACTGCTTCGGCGCGGCCGAGGCGGTCGGGTGGTGTTCGTCGGCTCGATGGGCGGTCTTGTGGCGGTGCAACTGGCCGGTGCGTACCACGCGTCGAAGTACGCGATCGAAGCCATCGGCGACGCTTGGCGGCAGGAACTGGCACCGGATGGAATCTCGGTGTCGATCGTCGAACCGGGACCGATCGCGACGCCGCTGTGGGCCAAGGCAGGACAGACCCTGGACCGGCTCCCGGCCAGCAAGCGGTACGCCGAACGCGTCGACGCCTTCCGCGAATCGTTGCGAAGCGCGTCGAAGAACGGGGCGAGCTCGGCCAAGGTCGCCGCGGCGATAGAACACGCGGTCACCGCGCCCAAACCCCGCACCCGCTACCCGGTCGGAGTGGCTGCGGTGGTGATCCCCAAGGTCCGCCGGCTGGTCCCGGATCGCCTGTTCGACAAGGCGGCGCAGCGGGTCACGGCGACGGTGCCGCGACGGGGATGACAACGACGACGGTGCAGGTCTGCACGGGCCGTTGAGGCCGGTTTGCGTCCGGGTACCGGCAGCTCAGATTCAGTGGTGGTACGGAAGTGTGCCACTCCACTCTCTTTTCTGTTGCGAGGCTTCGCAGCTGTCTGTTGCGGCTCGCCGATCAGACCCTCGCCTCGCGACGACCATCACTTTTCTAGAGGAGTCGTTGCATGTCGTCCATCACGAACAGCCAAGCAGACGTCGGCAGTCCGCCCGCCGAGGGTGTTGCCGCGACAGCTCGGGACGAAGCCGGACAGCTGAAGGAGACTTCGGCCGAGGCGGCGCACCAGGTCGCAGAATCCCTTCAGAACAAGGCATCTGACGTGACCTCGGATGCCCGGGAGCAGGCCCGGCGACTGGCCGGGCAGACGCGGGACGAGCTGATCGGCCAGGCCGGTCAGCAGAAGGAGCGGGCCACCAGCAGCCTTCGCGCGGTGAGCGATGAGCTGCGTGGGATGGCCGAGCACGGTCAGTCCGGTCTCGGCGCCCAGTTGGCAAGCCACGGCGCCGACTTCACGACGCAGGCCGCGGACTTCCTGCAGCACCACGAGCCCGGCGAGCTGTTGGAGAGGTTCGTGGCTTCGCGCGGCGTAAGCCCGGCACGTTCCTGCTGCTGGCAGCCGCCGCCGGTGTCGTCGCCGGTCGCCTGACCCGCGCCCTCGTAGCAGGTGACACCGGGGCGTCGGGCACTTCGGCTTCGACGAACGACCCCGGTACTCCGCGGCAGGCCGACGATATCTCGTCCCGCCCCGTCGGCGCCGATGAGCGCTCCGCCCGTCGGCGAAACGGCGCCGCCGCCGCCGACCCCCACCCCGGTCGCGCCGGACCCGGACCCGGGCGCCCCGGTCACGCCTCGTTTCGGACCAGGACAGGTGCAGTGAGATGACCGTCGACGGATCACCTCCCGGCGGCAGCACGCACCGTCGTCGGTCGACGAGTCGGTCGGCGAGCTGGTCTCGCAGCTGACCACTGATCTCGGACAAGCTGACCCGCCAGGAGCTGGCGCTGGCCAAGGCCGAGCTCCAGGCGGAGGCGAAGAAGGCAGGCAAAGGCGCGGGCATGCTCGGCGGCGCGGCGCTGGCCGGCTGGATGGTCGCCCTGTTCCTCTCGCTCACGGTGATGTGGGCGCTTGGACGAGGCGATGGATCTCGTCTGGGCGGCGCTGATCGTCGCCGTCATCTGGGCGCTCGCCGCCGCCGTACTGGCGATGACCGGGCGCAAGGAGCTGCAGGAGGTCAACCCGAAGCCCGACCAGACGGTCGAATCACTCAAGGAGGACGCGAAATGGCTGAAGACCCGGAAGAGCTGAAGCGCAACATCGAGCAGACCCGGCGCAATGTCGGCCGCGACGTCGACGCCCTGACGGAGAAGGTCAGCCCCAGCCGGTCGTCGGTCGACGGGTCGACCGCGCCCGCGGCGGTGTCCACCGGCTGAAGGAGCACGTGATGGGATCGGCGGACTCGGCCGGTTCGACGGTGAGCGATCACGGCCGGTTCGGCCGTCGTCGACCGTGCAGGACGCCGGCAGCAAGGTGGGCGACGGCCGTCGGATCGGCGCCCGAGATGGCTCGGTCGCAGACTCGCGGTACGCCGCTGGCGGCCGGCCTGATCGCCTTCGCGGCAGGTTGGGTTGTCTCCTCCGCCCTGCCTGCGTCGACACGGAGCGTGAGGTGGCCCAGGACGCGCAAGGACAAGGCGATGGAAGCGGCCGGTCCGGTGAAGGAACAGGCCGCGGAGGTAGCCCAGGAGATGAAGGAGCAATCTCCAGGAGCCCGCGCAACAGGCGGTCGAAAACGTCAAGGCAGATCCGCCTCCGAGGCGGCCGCGGACGGTAGCCGATGAGGGCCGCGTCGGCAGCTCAGCAGGTCGCGGACGGAGCCAAGGACTCGGCAGACAACGTTCGCCAAGCCGGCTCACCCGAGCTGATGAGCGACGAACGACAGCCGGACGTTCCGGGAGTCGATGCCGACAAGCCGAGCCGAGATCCCGCCGACCGGGTGGTGGCAGGTGATCCGGCGGTCCTGGGCGGAGGCCAAGGCCGACCAGGTCCCGCTGCTTGCGGCGGGGTCGCGTTCTTCGGCTTCCTTTCGCTGTTTCCGGCCGTCGTTGCCGCGGTACTGGCCTATGGCCTGGTTGCGCGATCCGAGCCCAGATCCGCCACCAGGTGGAGGATCTGAGCAAGGCGATGCCGGCGTCGGGGCGCGATCTGTTGCTGCAGCAGCTCGATGCCCTGACGTCGGCTCCGCGCCAGAGCCTTGGAATCGGCGTCGCCGTCGCCGTGGTGGCCGCGTTGTGGAGTGCCTCCGGCGGGGTCGGCTACTTGCTGACCGCGGTGAACCTCGCGTACGACGAAACAGAGACGCGTGGATTCGTCCGCCGGAAGCTACTGGCCTTGGGGATGACCCTCGGCGCGATCGTCTTCGTTCTTCTCGCGATCGCCCTGTTCGCGGCCGGGACGGCGATCGGGAGCGACCTGGTCACGCCACTGCGCATCGTGCTCGCTGCTGTACGTCTGTTGCTGGCTGTCGTGCTGATCACCGTGGCTCTTGCGGTGGTCTACCGGCTGGGACCGGATCGCGATGCTCCGCGGATCCGCTGGATCTCCACCGGGGCGGTTGTCGCGACGGTGATCTGGCTGGTCGCATCGATCGGTTTCTCGGTCTACGTGGAGACATTCGGCAACTACGCGAAGACCTACGGCAGCCTTGCCGCTGTGGTTGTCCTGATGCTGTGGCTCTGGCTGACCGCGTACGCCGTACTGCTGGGTGCCGAGATCAATGCCGAGGCCGAGCAGCAGACGGCGCGAGACACCACGCGGGGGGAGCCGCGACCCCTCGGCGAGCGCAACGCGGTCAAAGCGGACTCGATCCCAGCTATTGACCGTCACTCGCGCTGAGGGCGGCCTCGAGGAGGTGGCGAAGGGGGCTCCGTCCTTGGGCATCAGCCACTTGTAGCGGACTATTTGGTCTGGTAGAGACGGACCAAATAATCCAATACGCGGGGGGGCGGGGACATGAGGGGACAGTTGCCAGGCCGGCCGATGGTCACCGACGGTGGGCTGGAGACCGACCTGATTTTTCATCATGGCCAGGAGTTGCCGTACTTTGCGGCCTTTCCGTTACTGGACAGCGAGAAGGGCCGATCCCTGCTGACCGAGTACTACGACGGGTACGCCGCGATCGCCGAGCGGACCGGAACCGCCCTGATGCTGGAGTCGGCGACCTGGCGGGCCAGCAGCGATTGGGGTCACCTCCTCGGCTACTCCGACGACGCGTTGGCCCGCGCCAACCGGGACGCGATCACGATGCTCGACAGACTCAGAGACCGGTACTGCGCAACGGTGCCGGAGGTGGTCGTCGGCGGAGCCATCGGTCCGCGCGGAGACGGATACCACCCCGACCGACAGCTCGACGCCGAAGAGGCCGCCGAGTACCACGCTCCGCAGATCGAGGCGTTCGCGCAGGCGGGCGCCGACGTCGTCACGGCGTACACGCTGACCGGCACCGGCGAAGCAATCGGCATCGTCCGTGCTGCCCGCGCAGCCGGAGTACCGGTAGCAATCTCTTTCACCGTCGAAACCGACGGACGGCTGCCGTCCGGCGACTCGTTGCAGACAGCAATCACCACTGTGGACGAGGCGGGCGGCCCGGACTACTTCCTCGTCAACTGTGCGCATCCGACCCACATCAAACCGGCGCTGAAAGATCAAACTGCCGAGCGCATCGCGGGCCTACGATGCAACGCCTCCACCAGAAGCCACGCCGAACTCGACGAAGCCACCGAACTCGACGAGGGCGACCTCCAGTTGCTCGCCAGCACCCACGAGCAGTTGAGACCGCTACTTCCCAACCTCTCCATCGTCGGCGGCTGCTGCGGCACGGACGCCAGGCACGTGGCCCACCTATGGGGTCTGTGACGATCAGCGCTGCTCGGTCCGGCCGCTCGTCAGTCGGCGTCCTTCTCGGTCTTGGTGTTGGCCTGGTGGTAGTCGGCGGCGGTGAGGTGTTCGCCCCATGTTGTCTCCGGTACGTCGGGGTCGCCGGTGCCTTCCCAGATGGCCAGGTGGGTCATGAAGTGCTCTGAGGTCGCGCCGTGCCAGTGCCATTCGCCAGGCGGTGTGTGGACGGTGTCGCCGGGGCGCATGACGATCACCTGTCCGTCCCGGGTACCCACCAGACCGACGCCTTCGGTGACGTGCAGGGTTTGGCCCAGGGCGTGGACATGCCAGGCGGTGTGGGCGCCAGGGGTGAAGTGGACCGCGTTCACCCGAGTGCGGGACGGTTCTTCGCCGCGGCAGATCTGGTCGAACCAGACCTCGCCGGTGAAGTTGTCCGCCGGGCCTTTGCCGGAGGCGGGTTTCGTGAGTTTCTGCATCGGATCGCTTTCGCTCGAGAGAAGATGACGGTCGGCATGGTCAGGATTGCCGCGGCGGCCGGGCAGTCAGGGGTGTCTGTGAGTCAACGGCCTTGCGCGCCCGCGGGGGAGTCACTGCTCTTCCGGGTAACGGCAGTACCTCCTTCAGCTCAGTACGTCCGGTTACGGTGGGGATATGGACAACCGTGCTGAGGTCCGCGAGTTCCTCACCTCGAGGCGAGCGCGGATCACGCCCGAGCAGGCAGGGCTTCCGGCGTACGGCGGAAACCGTCGGGTCAAAGGCCTGCGCCGGGAAGAGGTCTCCATGCTGGCCGGAGTCAGCATCGACTACTACGTCCGGATGGAGCGCGGCAATCTCGCCGGAGCCTCCGACGCCGTACTCGAAGGCTTGGCTCGGGCGCTGCAGTTGGACGATGCCGAGACGGCACACCTGTTCGATCTCGCTCGCGCCTCGGAGCCCGTTCCGGTCCGGAAGCGGAAACCTGCGCCCGCCACCGTCCCGGCCAGCGTTCAGCTCGTCCTGGACGCCGTCAGCGACGCGCCGGCCTGGGTCCGGAACGCACGCCACGACATGCTCGCCGCCAACCGGATGGCCCGCGCGCTCTACGCGCCGCTGCTTGCCGACCCGCGACGGCCGGCGAACAGCGCCCGCTTCGTCTACCTCGACGCGGCGTCCCAGGACTTCTTCTCCAACTGGGAGCGCGCCGCGGACGACATCGCCGCGATGCTCCGGTCCGAGGCCGGCCGCAATCCCCACGACCAGCTCCTGATCGAGCTCATCGGCGAGCTGTCCACCCGCAGCGAAGACTTCCGCCGCCGCTGGGCCGCCCACAACGTGCGCTTCCACCGCACCGGCCTGAAGAAGCTCCACCACCCCGTCGTCGGCGATCTCGACCTCACCTTCGAGGCGATGGAGTTCCCCGCCCACCCAGGACTCACCCTGCTCGTCTACGCCGCCCCCGAAGGCACCCCCACCGCCGACAGCCTCAAACTCCTCGCCAGCTGGGCCGCCACCGCCGAAAAATCCGGCGAACTCACCACCCACCTAACCCCCGACACCCACCGGTAGGAGCACGTCAGGACCCTCCCTGGTCCCACGCGTGTATTGAGAGACCAGGGAAAACCACCGGTGTGAGTGCGGGCGGGACGGCGGAAAGTGGGGTCAGTGGATCCCGCCGGGGGACCCCGAAGGAGACGGAACGTAGATGTCCACCATTCGCTTCACCGAGACCACCACCTCGACGCCCGAGCAGTTCGTCGCCGGGCTGACCGACTTCGGACCGGGCCGGGCGAAGCTGTTCGCCAACAGCTCCGACTCGTATCTGAAGGTTCACGACCAGGGCCCGACGTACGCCGATGTCACCGAGGGCACCGCCGCTGTCTGGGAGCGCCTGTACTACGACTGGTCCAACCCCGATCACGTCGTCCTCAAGACCACCGACTCCAACCTCTGGGGCGGCGCGTCCGGGCACACCTACACCTTCCACCGCCGCGCCGATGGCTCGACGACGATCGACGTCACCATCGTCCGCGAGGGCAAGAACACGAAAGGCCGCCTGATCGGCCTCGCCCTCGGCCTCGTCGGCAAACGCGTCCTGGGCAAGGCCTTCGACAACTCCATCAAGGCCATCGAGGCTCGCAACCTCCAACTCCCACCAACCACACTGAGGCGTGAACCGACGGTAGGGCTGGTGTGCGGAGCATTTGCTGGGGGCAACAGATGGTCTGAAGTGGACCGTGGGTCGGCTATAAATCCGGTATGCGGAAAATCGGGGTTTTGGTTGCTGTTGTTGCTTTGGCTGGGGTGCTTGTTGGGTGCTCGGGGGAGGAGAAGGGTGAAGGGGCGAAGACGCTGGCGACTGTGACGCCTCAGGCTTCTTCGGTGACTCCGACGGCGCCGGCGACGTCGAAGGCGGCGGGGAAGGGGTTCACCTCGCCTGATGGGTATTCGTTCGTGCCGCCGGCTGGGTGGACGAACTATCCGGCGGGGGCTGCTGGGGCGATCTCGGTGATGTACGTCGCTCCTGAGCTGGACAAGGCTGCGAAGTTCTCGGACAACATCAATGTGGTCGTCAACGCGAATCCGAAGGATCTGGAGTCGACGGTCGCGGAGACCAAGCGGGGACTGCCGACCGTGCTGACGAAGTATCAGGTGAAGGTCGACGAGCCGATCACCGTGGACGGTCAGGAGGCGCACCTGCTCGGTGGGACCTTCGACCAGGGGAGTCTCCAGCTGCAGAATCTGCAGCTCTTCCTCATCAAGGACGGTCAGCAGTACACGGCGACCTTCACCTGCCCGGAGGCGAGCTTCGCGAAGCTGCGGGCTGAGGCGCAGGCCTCGTTGGTGACTCTGCACGTGATCTGACAGCGGCGTTCACCGCCCCCGACTCCTTGACAGGGGTCGGGGGCGGTTTCATGATGCTTGCCAGTCGTGTCGTTAACTGCGCATAAGTAAGGTGTATGCGCAACAGTGAGCGACCTCTTCGAAGGGACGCCCCATGAGACTTCGTCGCAGGCTGGCTGGATTTGCGGTCGTGCTGGTCCTGGCCGCCTCCGGGCCGGCCGTCAGCAGGGCCAGCGCGGACCCGGTCGCTGCCAACACCAGTACGCCGATCGGGATCGCCCCGATGATGGGGTTCAACAACTGGGCGCGGTTCACGTGTGCGGCTCAGGCGCGGCTCGATGGGACGCGGAGCGGGTATTCGTTCCAGCAGTTCATGCAGGATCAGGCGAAGGCGATGAAGGACACCGGCCTGGTCGCCGCGGGGTACAAGAACCTGACTGTCGACGACTGCTGGATGCAGCGGACGAGTGCCGGATACCTGCACGGGGCAGCGAGCTGGGGCGGGAGCAGCCAGCCTGGGTTCGACTGGGAGCTGACCGACTACTCGAACTACGTCCACAGCCAGGGGATGGAGACCGGTCTCTACAGCACCTCAGGCGTGAACACCTGCCAGGGCGTTCCCGGGGGAGTGCTGGGACACGAGCAGGTAGACGCCAATTCCCTTGCCTACTGGGGAATCGACTCGCTGAAGCTGGACAACTGCGGTACGACGAGCAGCAACCGGCAGCAGATCTTCACGACGATGGCCAACGCACTCAAAACCGCCACGGCCAACACGAGTCGCAAGATCTTGTTCAACGAGTCGGCACCTGCCGGCTACGGTCCCGACCAGTTCTGAGAAGTACAACTCGATGGACTGGGTGCGGACCCTCGGTCAGATGTGGCGGGTCAGCCCGGATATCGCTGTCTGGCATGGCGACAACGCCTCCGCCTGGAACTGGCCGCACGGTGGCGACTACTACGAGGGCGGCGTCATCCAGAACCTGACCGACACGATCGCCTTGGCCCGCTACAACGGTCCGGGCAACCACAACGACGCGGACATGTTGCTGATCGGCGACAACAACCAGCTGACGCTTGCCGAGCAGCGCAGCCAGTTCGCGCTCTGGTCGGCGATGGGATCGCCCTTGATGATCAGCACCGACGTCCGCAAGCTGGCCGCCGACCCCACGAAGTACGCGCCGCAGTTGAACATCCTCAAGAACAGCGACATCATCGCCGTCGATCAGGACGCACTGGGCGCCGGCGGCTACCTTGCCTCCCGGGACACCGCAACAGACGTCGTCGTCAAGCCACTAGCCGGCGGACGCCGCGCGGTCGCAGTACTGAACAAGACTGCCAGCCCAGTCAGCTACACGCTGAACCTCTCCCGTCTTGGGTTCGCCAACACGACCTGCACTCGCACGGCAAGAGACCTGTGGGCGCACACCAACCTGAACGTCCAGGCGTCGATCACCACAACGATCGCGAGCCACGACACGGCGATGTACACGGTCGACCCCGGCGCCTGTGGAAACGCTGTTCCGACAGGGCAGATCCAGCCGCCACAAAGCGCCTTCCAGGCCCAAGCCCTCTGCCTGGACGCCTACACCGGAGCCGCGCTGGGCAACAAGGTCGCTCTCTACGGATGCACCGGCAACAGCAACCAGCAATGGCAACGCCAGTCCACCGGACTCATCTCCTCCCTGCAGAACACCGCTCTCTGCATCTCAGGCGATTCCACAGGCCTGAAGATGGCCACCTGCAACAGCAACGACAGCAAGCAGAAGTGGACCTACAACCGCCAGGGCCAGCTCCGTCAAACCACCACCTGCATCGACATCGCCGGCAGCGACTTCTCCAACCAGAACTCCGTCGTCGCGACCTACGCCTGCGGCTCTCATCAGCCGAACCAGACGTGGAGCGCGCCGTTTGACACCCCGCCGAACGGATAACGTCCAGCTCGAAGCTTGACCCAACCGCCCCGAAGGGAAGCTCGAATGTCCGTCACCCGCAGGAAGTTCATCGCCACCTCCGCCGGAGCGGTTGCGGCAGGGATCGCAGCCGGTCAGCTCAACCCCGAAAAGGCCCGCGCCGGTACGACGGGAACGCTGACCGACGCGAAGCACATCGTGATCCTGATGCAGGAGAACCGCAGCTTCGACCACTACTTCGGAACCCTGCGAGGAGTACGCGGCTTCGGCGATCGCAGCGGCATCCAGATTCCCGGCGGCTACAGCGTCTTCAACCAGCCCAACGGCAGCGGCCGCCACTATCCCTGGCAGTTCAGCAAGACCCAACCAGCCGGCGGCGCGGACCCGGAGCGGCTGGCGCAGTGCAACGGCGACCTCAGCCACGGCTGGTCGGACCAGCACGGTGCCTGGAACGGCGGCAAGCTCGACAACTGGGTGGCGGCGAAAGGAAATGTCCGGGCACTCGGCCACCTGGTCCGCGACGACATCCCGTTCCACTACGCCCTGGCCGACAACTGGACGATCAACGACGCCTACTTCTGCTCCATCCTCAGCGCGACGGGCCCGAACCGGACCTATCACTGGAGCGGCCAGATCGATCCCGGCGGCGTCGCCGGGGGACCGGCGTACGACGGCGGTGACGAGTCCGGCCTCAAGTGGCAGACGTATGCCGAGTCGCTCGAAGCAGCGGGCGTCAGCTGGAAGCTCTACCAGAACGCCTCTGACAACTATGGCGACAACGCGCTGGCCTACTTCACCCAATTCCAGAACGCGCCTGCGGGCAGTGCACTACGCGTCAAAGGCATGTCGTCGGTCCCGCGCGTGACGGGCCGTACTCCGGACGACATCCTGGCCGCGATCCGTGCGGACGTGACCGCCGGGAAGCTGCCGCAGGTCAGCTGGGTCGTCCCCAATCAAGAGGTCTCCGAGCATCCCTACGCGACCCCGGCCGATGGCGCGAACTTCGTGCACGGGTTGATCCAGGCGCTCAACGCCGACCCGGCCGTCTTCAACGAGACCATCCTGTTCCTGAACTACGACGAGAACGACGGCTTCTTCGATCACGTGCCGCCGCCCACCGCTCCGGCCGGAACCGCCGGCGAGTTCTACAACGGCACCGCGATCGGTCTCGGCTTCCGGGTGCCGCTGCTGGCGATCTCACCCTGGAGCCGCGGCGGCTGGGTGAGCTCCGAGGTCTCCGACCACACTTCCGTACTACGGTTCCTCGAGCGCTGGACGACCGCGATCGGCAAACCCGCGACCACGTCCAACATCAGCGCCTGGCGTCGCCAGGTGTGCGGAGACCTGACCGGGATGTTCGACTTCGCCCACCCCGTCTACGGATTGCCGAGCCTCCCGGCGACCCCGACGATCGGCTACGGCAGTTGCACCTTCCTCCCCAACCCCGCACCGGTCGACAACGCACTGCCGGTCCAGGAGCCGGGCACCCGACCGGCACGGGCGCTGCCCTATCAACCCAACGCGAACCTGGACCGCTTGGAGTTCGGTGCCGCAGGCAAGATTCTGGTCTGGCTCGCGATGAACAACACCGGTACGGCGGCGACCCACTTCGCGGCGTACGCCAATGCGTACCGCAGCGGCGGCCCCTGGCAATACACCGTCAGCTCGCAGGGCGGCACGAGTGACTTCTTCAACTGTGGCACGGGCTTCGGGGACGGCAAGTACGACCTGTCCGTCGTCGGCCCGAACAGGTTCCTCCGCCGCTTCACCGGCAACGCCACCACGGCAGGCAAATACCTGTCCGTGACGGCCTCCTACGCGGCAGCACCTGACACCGGCAAGCTCGCCATCTTCTTCAAACTCACCAACACCTCAACAGCCGCGGTGACGTTCACCATCCGATCCAACAACTACCGAACCGACGGCCCCTGGACCTACCAAGTCCCCGCAGGCGGCTCAGCCACCGACTACTTCAACGCAACCGCCTACACCTCCGGCTGGTACGACTTCACCATCACCGCCACCTCAGACACCACCTGGACCCAACGCTTCACCGGCCACCTGGAAACCAACACCCCGTCAGTCTCCGGCTAAGAAGCGCTCCGCACGGATACCGTCGATCCAGGCGGTATCCGTGCCGTTTCTCAGATGTGTTGGAGGCGAAGGGATGAGACTGGATCCGGACACCGTGGAAGCTGTTGCCTGGCGCAACGGGATGGGGGTGACCCGGGAGCTGATCGATGATCCGGATGGCTGGCGGTTGAGTGTTGCGGAGCTTCAGGGGGATGCGGGGTTCTCGGAGTTTGTGGGGATGGATCGGGTCTTTCTGCCGTTGGTTGATGTGGTGCTGATTGTCGACGGCGTACGGCGAAAAGTGGCGCGGCACACGACCGCGTCATTTCCCGGCGAAGCAAGAGTTGCGGTCGAGCTTGTTGCGGGACCTGGGCGGGCGGTGAACCTGATGACGGTTCGTGGGCGGTATACCGGTGAGCTCACCGTCGTGCAACGCGGTCAGGGGCTGTTCGTTGATCTTGGCCAGGTGTTCGTCGAAGTACGGGTGAATCGTATGTAAGAAGTATGGGGAGCGGATCTAGTTTCACGGTGTCTTACTGCCGCCCGTGAATTGGAGTAGAGATGATCCGTCAATGGATGCGACGCGCTCTCGTGGTGTCGTCGATTTGTCTTGCCGGTCTGGTCGTTGCGCCGCTGCCCTCCCACGCAGCGAGCGCCAACCCTGCAAAGCCCGCAGCCCAGCCGCAGAAGGCGGTTGTGGTCAAGCCGGCTGCGAAGGCGTTGCCGACGGTGTTCAAGGTTCAGTCCTTCGTGGGCGTGCCGTCGAACTACATCTACAACCCCTCGCTGGGATCGCTGCACGACTACTGCACCTCGTCGCCCGACTCGTGGTTCTCTGCTGACTTCCGGGGACCGTGCGCGGTTCACGACCTGTGCTACGAACAGCCGGGATCGCACAAGAAGTTCTGCGATGACCAGCTGGAAGTGCAGCTGACCGAGAACTGCGACTACGCCTACGCCCCAGGTGCCAGCCGCTCGACCTGCCACGGTACGGCGAACGTCTACTGGGCCGCAGTCACCGCGTTCGGCGACGACTGACACGAACGGACTCCCGGCCTTCCGCTCAACTTCAGCGGAAGGCCGGGGGACCGCCCTGAAGCCCGCGATGGGTCGCATCGGGGTCGGTGAAGAAGTTGGGCACCTGCGGCGACGAGTCGTAGTGACGATGGAAAACCGGCGTCTGTGAGCCGGACATCGGCGGCACGATCCAGGTCCAGTCGGTCGGGCACCGACGCCCCGCGCTCTCCTCCCGCTCCAAGTGGACCAAGAACCGGCGCGACTCGGTGTGGTGATCGGTGATCGTCACCCCGTTCGCTCGAAACGAATGCAGTACGGCGCGATTGAGCTCCACCAGAGCCCGATCCCGCCAGAGCGTCGTCTCATCAGAGGTATCCAGGCCCATCCGCTCCGCGACCTCCGGGACCAGCGCATAGCGGTCGCTGTCGCCGAGATTGCGAGCGCCGATCTCCGTGCCCATGTACCAGCCGTTGAAAGGCGCAGCCGGGTAGGAGACCCCACCGATGACCAGCCGGTTGTTGCTGATCACCGGTACGGCGTGCCATCGCAGGTCGAGGTCCACGAACCATGGAAGTTCTGGATGGTGAAGCGGCACTTCATGGACGGACGCATCAGGGAGTTCGAAAAGCTGAGGCCCTTCCTCGACGGTCTCCACGACGAGGGGGAGTACGTCGAAAGCCCCCGGCGACGAGGGTGGCCGCCAACCGCGCTCGATGAGCCGATCAGTGAAAGCAAGGTAGCGAGCGATCCCCGAGAACGCGCCCATCTGGCAGCGCGTGCCCGGCGTACCGGATGAGTTGTTCGTTCCAGATCCGCGGTGCCGGCCGGTACGGCGTTTCGGGAGCGAACACGCTGATCATCGGCCGGATCTTGCCGTTGTTGTGGGCCAGACGCAGATGGTCGAAACAGTGCGCCGCGACCCGGCCGGCGTCCGAGACGGTTCTCAGATCGCGCACCTGCAGGCTGTGCCAGTACAGCCGGCCGATGCAGCGCTCGTTGTTGCGCCACGCGACCCGGGCTCCGAAGGTCAGCTCCTCGGTGGTGTGCCAGTAGGTCCCGGTCAGGTCGATCTCGCGCATCACCGCGGCGACCCGCGGTCCGACCGATCCGGCCCGTGGGTTCTCGGCGTGAAAGAGCTCGAGGAACTCCCTGGCCGCGGCGCGCAACTGCTCGGTGTCGGGACCCGGCTCCGGCACCGGCCGATGTACGGCGTGGCCGAGCCGTGCCCGGACCCTCCCCGGTCCGGGACCTGGTGACGCCCGCCGCAAGGCCCTGCGCCTGGAGCCGCTCACGTCGGACCCGGAGACGCGGTCCCGTTGTGCGAGCGAGCCCTGCGGCCGACCGGATTGTCCTCGCCGAGCCGATCGACCTCGGTGGCGAACGAGTCCACGATGCCCTGCATCTGCGCCTGGGCCGATCGCGCGTACGAGCGAACCTGCTCCCCGGCCGTGTCCATCGCCTCCGCGACGATCTTCCGCTCCTGGGCGCGCGCCTCGCCGATGCGTTCACGCGCGTCCCGGCTGACGTCCTGAACCATCTCTTCGACCACGAGCTGTGCCTGGCTGAACAGCTGGACGACCTGGTCGTTCACCCGATCGCCGGCCTGTTCGTACTGATCCAGTTCCGCCTTCAGGCGTTGCAGTTCGGCCTGCAGGCGATCGTTCGCAGCCCGGCTCTCGCCGAGTTCCCGCTCGGTGGCCTGCACCTGCTCAGCGAGCAGATCGAGGTACCCGTAGACCTTGTCGGCGTCGAGCCCCCGCATCCGGCGCTGAAATGTCGCGTCCCGGATCGATCGGGGCGTCTGGTAATGCGATGCGCGGTGGTTGGTGTGCGTGTGCGTCACTTGTCGACCCCTGCTCTGGTAGTGCCAGCCCGGCACCCGCGGCTGCGTAGTAGAAGTGCTCGTAGTTGATGTCCTCCGGCCGCATGCCGGCGGTCGTCAGCTGCTCCAGGGTGTGCGCGACCATCTGCGGTCCGCCGCACACCATCGCCGTCCGCCCGATCAGCAGCTGCTTGGCCGCGATCGTGCCGACCTTCCCGCGCGTTCCGGGATAGGACGGGTCGTCCGACACGACCTCCGTGTAGTCGAACCACGGCCGCTGCTCGGCCAGCTGCCGCAACCGCGGCCGGTCGTAGAGATGCCAAGGCATCCGTACGCCGTGCAGCAGGTGAACCAATGGCCCCGAGCCGGTCCGTTGCCACTCGTGCTCGATCTGCTCGACGACTGCGAGGAGTGGAGCGAGCCCGGTTCCACCGGCGACCATCAGCAGTTCCCGGGTGTCACCTTCTCGCCGGGTCAGCCGTTCACCGAGCGGCGCTCCGAGCTTCACGACGTCGCCGGTCTTCAGCGACCGTACGACGGTCGGGCTGACCTGCCCACCGTCGATCTGCTGCACATGCAGGTCGATCGAGCCGTCCTTGCGCGGCGCGTTGGCCGGGCTGAAGTACCGCCACTGCCGAGGGCGTTGCGGGACCTCCATCGACACCGACTGACCGGGTCGATAGTGGAACGCACGGCGGGGCCGGACCCTCAGCAGAGTGAGGTCCATCGTCCGCCGCTCGGCACAGACCACATCGGCGTCCCACCAGTCGGGGCTGGACTCCGAGGACATCTCTGCCGCTTCGACCATGATCCGTGCGACCACTTGGTACGCCGCTGTCCATTGGGCAGCGAGGTCCTCGTCCCACCCGGACCCCAGGAAGTGCATCAGGGTGGCGCACAGGGAAGCGCCGACCGCGTTGTAGTGCTCGGCGACGACGGCGTACTTCCGGTGATCGCGGCCCAGGTGTTGCAGGAAGGACGCGTCCTTGTCGAGTTGGTCGGCGTGGCTGACGATCCGGCCCAGTGCATTGACGAACTTGTCCCGCTGGTTCGCCATCGAGAGCGGGAACATCGACCGCACTTCGGGATGCGACACGAAGAGGTGTGAGTAGAAATACAGCGGTACCTGTTCTCCGTGCGTGGTGACCAGATCCCAGCTGCGCTGCAGGGCGTTGTCTTCCATCGGATTCGCTATCGGTCTCGTTAAGGTAGCTCCTCGGTGGCGACGGACCGCCCGTCGATGGGCAGCAGGTGATGTCGGTCGCCGGCGGCGCGTGCCGGCGAATCCTTTGTTGACAAGGGTTCCCTCCCAGTTCAGTCCCCGAGTCCTTCGGCGCTTCGCCCTCCCGACCTACCCGTGCACCGGTGGCGCGAAACGACGCATCGGACTTCATCGTCTCGAAATCCCGCCGCCGTCTCGACACTTCCCGGAGCGCCAGATCCAGACGTGATCACGGTGTCCGCTTTGCGGCGAACCGGCAGGCGAAAACTCCTTTGACACTGCGCGGCCGGTGCTGATCTGCTAATGGCCAGTACGCCGGACCAGCCGGCCTCGACCGGAAGGAGGGAAGCGATGAACATCCTGTCCAGCAGCTTCGCTCTGAAAGGTTTCTCGGTTTGTCATTCGCACGTTCGTTCAGCTGTGAACACTGTGGCGTAGAGGTTTCCCTCGACGCCCCCGGCACCACTCATCGCAATCACTGCCCGAGTTGTCTGTGGTCTCGCCACCTCGATCGCAACGTTCCAGGTGATCGCAAAGCCGATTGCTCCGGCGGTATGGAACCGATTGCAGTCACGGTCCGCGGCGAGGGCCGTTGGGTCCTCATCCACCGCTGTACCAACTGTGGCCGCCTGCGTCTCAACAAGACCGCCGGCGACGACAACGTCCTGCTGCTGATGCGGCTGGCAGCGTTGCCACTCACGATGCCGTTCCTCCCGTTCGCCCCCGAACCCGAGGCCGTGACCGCGGCTGCCACGCGCAAGCCGCGGGCGCGCAAGACCAAGGTCTGAGCAGCACGCCGGCGTCGCCTGAGAGATCAGGCGACGCCGGCGCGCACTACGTCGTACGGGTTGTCAGGCGACGCCGGCGCCCGAGTACGTCGGACGGCTTGTCAGGCGACGCCGTCGCGGAGTACGTCGTACAGCTTGTGCAGGCGGTCGACGTGGGTTTCGGCGACCTTGTCTGCCGGTTCGCCGGCGAGACGGCGGCGTGCGGTGTCCACCAGGACGGTCGTGTAGCCGGCGATGAAGAAGGCGGCGAGGAGTGCCGCGTCGCCGCCGAACACCGGCGGTCGTTCGAGCTCGTCGGCGAGGGCCTGCTGGAGACCGGCGGCGATCTCCCGCGAGCGACTGGTCAGTGCCGCTGACGCCGCGACGGTCCGGAAGAACGACAGTGACCCCTCGCTCAGACCCGACAACGGATGCCGGGCGTCGGCGAGCTCGAGCGTCAGGTCCCGCAGCAGCGTCAGGACGTCGTCGCCCGGGCCTCGGTCCCGTACCGCGGCCAGCAGGAGGTCGACCGCATCGGCCTGCCGATCGAGGAACAGGTCCTCCTTCCGCGGGAAGTGCTTGAAGACCGTCACGCTCGACACACCGGCCGCCTTCGCGACGTCGGCGACCGTCACCGCGTCGAACCCGTGCTCGACGAACAGCCCGGACGCGACCTCCGCGATCTTCGCCCGCGTCTGCGGTCCGCCCCGTGTTCCGGTCCTCGGCACAGCGATCAACTCCCGATGGTTGTGCCACTAAGCTTAGTGAGTTAACTTAGTGACCATGATCATCGCACATTCTCCCGGATCGCTCCGCCAGGCCTGGGTTGCCCTGGCCGGACTCTCCGCCGTGTTCCTCTTCGAGATGCTCGACAACTCGATCCTCAACGTCGCGCTGCCGACCATCGGTCGGGACCTGCATGCGTCGACGACCCAGCTGCAATGGGTGACCGGCGGGTACGGCGTGGTGTTCGGCGGGCTGATGCTCGTCTTCGGAGCGCTCGCCGACCGGTCCGGCCGCCGCCGGATGATGCTGATCGGGTTGGTCCTGCTCGCCGTGGCCAGTCTCGCGACCGCCTTCGTCAGCACCCCGGACCAACTCATCGCGGTCCGCGTCGCGATGGGGGTCGCCGCCGCGATGACCACGCCCGGCTCGATGGCGCTGGCCTTCCGGCTCTTCGGCGACGACGGCCTGCGGGTCCGGGCCTTCAACGTGATCTCGACCGTCGGCATGGTCGGCCTCGCGGTCGGCCCGACGGCCGGCGGCTTCGTGCTGTCCTTCGCGCCCTGGCAGGTGCTGCTGCTGATCAACGTTCCGATCGCCGCCCTCGCGTTCATCGGCATCCGGACCGGCATCGCCGCCGACGACCCGGCCGAACTGCACCGCGACCCGGTGGATCTCGGCGGCGCGATCCTGGGCACCGCCACCATCGTGCTCGCGCTCGTCGCCCCGACCTTCTTCGTCGAGCAGGGCGCCGGAGCCTGGCAGCCCTGGGCCACCACCGCTGCCGTCGTACTGGCCGCCGTTCTCTTCGTACTTCGGGAGCGGACGGCGAAGTTCCCGCTGCTCGATCTCAAGCTCGTCGCCCGTCCGCTGGTCTCCAGCGGTCTGGCCTACAAGGCCGCCGCGGGTCTCGCTGTCGCGGGCCTCGGCTACATGGTGACGCTCCAGCTCCAGCTGGACTGGGGCTGGTCTCCCGCACTCACGGCCATCGGCATGCTGCCGCAGGTCGTCGTACTGCTGGCCGGTGGCGCGCTCGTCACTCCGTTCGTGAAGCGGGTCGGGCTCGAGAACTCCGCCTGGATGAGCTCGGCCATGGTCGTGGTCGGCCTCGCGGTGTACGCGACCCTGGGCCGCCTCGATTACGGATGGGTCGCACTCGCGCTCGTGCTGGTCTCGGCCGGTCTGCGGGTGGTCGGCGTTGTCGCCGGGACGAACGTGATGCGCGGTCTGCCGGAGAACCGGTCGACGATCGGCGCAGCCCTCGTCGACACCTCCTCGCAGGTCACCACCGGCGTCGGGATCGCCGCCACCGGCACGATCCTCGCCGCGATGTTCACCGGCAGCATCGCCACCGCGCACTGGACACCGCACCAGACCGCACAGTTCGAAGCAGCGATCACCGTCGCCGGCCTGACCCTGACCATCACAGCCGGCGCCCTGGTCACCTGGGCCTTCCTCCGCACCCGGCATGCAGCGATCGTCGCAGACAGCCGAGCCGGTGGCAGCCTGACGATCGGTCAGAGGACCTTGGTGAGGGAGCGGTGGAGGTAGTCCATCGTCTTGTCGAGGTTGGCGGCGAAGGACGGGTTGACCTGGGACATCCCGGCGTACCAGAGGCCGAAGGCGACGTCCCGGGTGGCGATGAAGGCGTCGAGGTGGGTGAGGTCGGGGAGTTCGCGATGGGCTGCGTAGCCCTCGAGGAGCGCAGTACGGAGTACGGGGAAGTTGTCGCGGTAGCGGTTGTCCCACAGGGGTACGGCGAGGTCGTAGAGCCAGTAGCCGAATCCGCAGTCGTCGAAGTCGATGATGCGGAGGGCATCGCCTTCGAACAGGGCGTTCTCCAGGTGCAGGTCGGCGTGGATGAGGCCGTCCGGCGCGTCCGTCATGATGACGCGCATCCGGCGCGCGATCTCGTCGAACTGCAGGCGGACCGGCGTCGGTAGCAGGTCCCAGCAGTCGGCTGCCGAGATTCCGCCGTACTCCATCGTGTTGCCGAAGAAGGTCTCCCAGTCCCATTGCATGCGGACGAAGCCTGACGGGGGAGTCCAGGCGGAGGCGTGATCGTGGAGGCGGGCGAGGACGCCGCCCAAGCGCCGGAAATGGACCGGGCGGGGGTTGTTCGCCTGCATGCGCCCGGTCTGCCAGCCGAGGACCGAACAGACGAGGCCATCGGCGACGGTGGTCCACTCTCCGTCGCGAGTCTGGATCGGCGTCGGAACGCTGAGGTCAGTGTCTTCCTGTACTGCGGACAGCCAGCTCAACTCGGATCCGACCGCGACCTGCGAATCGACTCCCGGTCCGTGCCGGTTCGGCCGATGCACGCGGAGCAGGAATCGGCCGTCGGCGGAGTCGACCCGGAAGGTCGTGTTCTCGCCATGCGCGATGAACGTGAGCCGCGGGTCGTCGATGGGGTACGCCGCCAGCGCTCGCACGGCCGTACGCCGGATGCGGGCGACCTGAGCGCGCTTCGACTCCAGCTCGGCCATTCGCGGAGCGTATCGATATGTGCGGGCAACATCACTTGCTTTTGGATGGGGGTATGCAGATACGACTCGCACAGACCAGCGATGCCGCCGCCGTGAACGACCTGCTGCAGCAGTTGGGATACGCCCAAGGCGATACCGAGACAACAGCCGGCCGGATCAAGACCTGGGGTGAGGATCCCTCGAGTGCGGCCTATGTCGCCGAGGCCGACGGCGAGGTGCTCGGCGTGATCGCGGTCCACACCTGCCCGTTCTTCGAGCGCGCGGGTTCGTGGGGCCGGATCGTGGCGCTGGTCGTCGACGAGCACGCGCGGGGCAAAGGTGTCGGCGGTGACCTGGTCGCTGCGGCGGAGGAGTTCGCCAACAGCCGGGACTGCGTGCGGATGGAGGTCACCAGCAACGATCGCCGCGAAGACGCCCATGCGTTCTACCAAGGCCGCGGCTACGTCCTGCAAACCGGAAAGTCGTCCCGTTTCCTCCGCGACCTGACCGCTGCCTCTTGAGGGAAGAGGCAGCGGTCAGTGCTATCAGCGGAGAGGGCGGAAGGCGTTGCGGACCTCGTTCGTGAAGAGGAGAGGCTCTTCCCAGGTGGCGAAGTGACCGCCGCGGGCCGGCTTGTTGTAGTAGGTGAGCGTGGAGTAGGCGTTCTCGACCCAGCTGCGCGGTGCGACGAAGATCTCGCCGGGGAAGGCGCTGAAGCCGACCGGGACGGTGACCGGGGGAGGGACCTGGCCGTTGCCCCGGGACTGGGTGCCTTCCCAGTACGACCGGGCGGAGGACGCGCCGGTGCCGGTCAGCCAGTACGTGGTGATGTTGTCGAGGATGTGCTCGCGGGTGAGGTTGCCGGACGGTTTGCCGTCGACGAAAGCGCGGGCGATCTTGTAATAGGCGTCGGTGTCGTGGTCGAGCATCCAGGTGGCCAGCGCGACCGGTGAGTCCAGCAGCGCGTAGCCGATCGTCTGCGGGCGCGTGTTCTGCTCGATGAAGTAGCCGCTCCCGGTAGCGCGGAACTCGTCGAGCGCAGCCGCGGCCGCCCGCTCCTCAGCGGTCTCCTTCGGCTCGACGGCGCCACCGAGGGCAGGCACCAGCAGGTTCATGTGAATCCCGAGCAGCCCCGCCGGAGCCTGGCGTCCGAGGGTGTCGGTGACCGAAGCGCCGACGTCACCGCCTTGAGCGACGTACTGCGGGTAGCCGAGTCGCCGCATGAGTTCCGCCCACGCCTTGGCGATGCGGGCCGGCCCCCAGCCGAGCTCGGTCGGCTTGCCGGAGAACCCGTAGCCGGGGATCGACGGTACGACCAGGTGGAACGCGTCCGCGGCGCGACCGCCGTGCGCGGTCGGGTTGGTCAGCGGGCCGATCGCCTCGAGCATCTCGACGATCGAGCCGGGCCAGCCGTGCGTCATGATCAGCGGCAGCGCGTCCTTGTGCGGCGACCGGACATGGATGAAGTGGATGTCCACGCCGTCGATCTCGGTCTTGTACTGCGGAAGCTTGTTCAGCTTCGCCTCGAACCGGCGCCAGTCGTACCGGGTCGTCCAGAACTTCGCGAGTGCCTGCGCCGTGGCGAGCTGGACACCCTGCGAGCGATCGGTGACGAGCTCCCGAGCCGGCCAGCGCGTCTCGGCGACCTGGCGGCGCAGCGTGAGCAACTGCTCCTGAGGAAACGAGACCCGGAACGGGCGGATCCGCTGGTCGTCGACGGACCCGGGCGTCGCACTCGCCGCTGTATTGCCGAGCGTGGCCAGAGCGATCCCGGCGGCGCCCGCCGCAAGCCCGCCCTGCAACACCGTCCGCCGGGTGGGCCCGGTCGCCGGCTGGGTAGGCCCGGCGCCTTCTCCGGAGGCCGCCGTCGGGCCAGCCTCCGTGGGGTCGGGCAGGGCCGATGATGAGCGCATTTTTCTCCCTTTCACAATCCGACAAGCTTCTGGTGGTACTCCGAAGCCTGGTCGGAAAGGGCGCCCGTCGCGCCCGTGGAACCCCCTGGTCCCGCCCCCGTGTCAGCGTGGTGACACCGCGGTGTCAGCGTGGCCCGCGACGGTGGTCGTCTACGAATCACAGTCCTGGAGGGCAGATCGAAATGTTCCACCGCATCGGGCGAGCCGTCGTCCGTCACCCCATCTGGACGATCGTGGCGTGGGTCTTCGTCGCGGCCGCCGTCGTCGCCACCGCGCCGAGTCTGCCGTCCAGCAGCGACGAGAGCAGCTTCCTGCCGAAGAGCTACGAGTCGATCCAGGCCGCGGAGCTTCAGCAAAGTGCCTTCCCCAGCAGCTTCACGCCGTCCGCGATCGTCCTCTACTCGCGCGCCGACGGCGGCAAGCTGACGCCGGACGACCTCAAGGCCGCGGCGAACATCACCACCCAGCTCGCCGCCAAGAAGATCGACCAGGTGGAGCAGGTGGTCCCCGGCCCGCCGTCGAAGGACGGCCGCTACACCATGGGCCTGGTCTCGATGAACGACGAGACCGCGGGCCAGCCCAAGCAGATGGACGCCGCGAAAGCGCTGCGGAACGACGCCAAGGAGCTCACCAAGGGCACCGCACTGGACGCAAAGCTCGGCGGCTCGGCAGCGCAGGGTCTCGACCAGCAGGAGTCGTCCAACCGGGCGAACGTCCTGACGTTCGTCGGCACCTTCGCGATCATCCTGATCACGCTGCTGATCATCTTCCGGTCGCCGATCCTCGCCGTACTCCCACTGCTCGTCCTGCTCGCGCTGGTCTCGACTACGGCCAACGCGCTGATCGCCGATGCCTCCAAGCTCTTCGGTCTCGAGGCGAACAGTTCGATCTCGGCGCTACTGATCGTCGTACTGCTAGGCGTCGGTACTGACTACTACCTGTTCCTGATGTTCCGGTACCGCGAACGCCTGCGGGCCGGTGATGAGCCCAAGCAGGCCATGATCAACGCGGTCGGCCGGGTCGGCGAAGCGATCGCTTCGGCTGCCGGTGCGGTCATGATCTCGTTCCTCGCGCTCCTGCTGTCCACGCTCGGCTTCCTCAAGCAGATGGGCCCCGCGCTCGCCATCAGCGTCGCCGTGACCCTGATCGCCGCGCTCACCCTGTTCCCGGCGATCTGCTCGCTGATCCCGCCGCGCGCTCTGTTCTGGCCGTCGAAGGCCTGGCAGAAGGAGCCCACCAACGCCCGCTTCGCCGCACTCGGCCGTGGAGTGCAGCGCCGCCCAGGCCTGTACGCCGCTGTCTCGGGCATCATCATGGTCGCGCTGGCACTCGGCACCCTCGGTTTCAAGGCCACCTTCGATCTGGCCGCCGGTTCGATGCCGGAGACCAAGGAGTCGATGGTCGTCCAGAGCGAGATGCAGAGCTCGTACTCGGCCGGTGCCGCGGAACCGACCTCGGTCCTCGTCACCTCGGGCAGCGCGATCGACCAGGCCGCGCTCCCGGCGTACGAGAAGAAGCTTGCAGCGGTCGACGGGGTCGCCGACGTCGCGCCGGCCGCGATGAGCAAGGACGGCAAGACGGCCAACATCACGGTCACCCTGAAGTACGGGTCGGCCACCGACCAGGCGCTCGACGTGATCGGCGATGTCAGGGATGTCGCGCACGCCGAGGCACCGCCGAACACGAAGGCGCTCGTCGGCGGGATGACCTCGATCTTCAAGGACATCAACGCCGCGGTGAACCACGACTACCGCACGGTGTTCCCGCTCGCCGCGCTGCTGATCATGGTCATCCTCGGCCTGTTGCTCCGCAGCGTCGTGGCCCCCTGGTACCTGATGGCCTCGGTCGGGCTCGGCTTCGCGGCCACCCTCGGCGCCACCGTGCTGATCTTCCAGAAGGGTCAGGGGCACTCGGGCCTGATGTTCATGCTCCCGGTGATCATGTACCTGTTCGTGGTCGCGATCGGGACCGACTACAACATCCTGATGATCTCCAGGCTTCGGGAAGAAGCACGGGAGGGGCGCGAACCGCGCGAGGCCGCCAGTATGGCGGTGCGGCACGCCGGTCCGACCGTGGCCGCAGCCGGGTTCATCCTGGCGGCGACCTTCGCCACCTTGATGCTGGCCGGCAACTCGCTGCTGACCGAGATGGGCTTCGCCGTCTCCTTCGGCATCGTCGTGGCGGCCTTCGTGATGGCGATGTTCTTCACCCCGGCCCTGACCGCCCTGATCGGCCACGCCGCCTGGTGGCCGGGCAACCAGGACCAGCAGGCCCCCGTTGAGCACCTGCCCAGCGAGACCCGCCCGCTGGAGCCCTCCGCACGGAGCTGACGCGTACGGGGGGACCGGCTCGGTGAAGTCGGTCCCCCCGGTTCGTCCGGATTGAGGCTGGGTACTTGGTGGGGATGAAGTCTGAAAACGTAGTGGAGGCGGCGCGGCAGTTGGCGGATGCGCTGACGCCGGGGGATCTGGATCACACGCTCTCGCAGATCACGGCGGCGGCCGTCGAGGTACTGCCGGACGTCGAAGCCTGCAGCATCACCATCCTGCATTCCGACGGGAGCCTGGAGACCGCCGCACCGACCGGCGGAGAAACTGTGGGTGCTCGACCGGGCGCAGTACGCATTCCGCGAGGGCCCGTGCTACGAGGCTGCCCTCGAATCCGTGCACGTGCTCTCGCCGTACCTGGAGACGGACCAGCGCTTCCCGCAGTACGCGCAGGTCGCCCTGGAAGCCGGCGTCCGCGCACAGGCCGGCCTCCGCCTGTTCGACGGACCGCAATCCCGCGGCGCCCTCAACCTGTACTCCGGTAGGCCGGGCGCCTTCGCCGATCTGGAGCTGCTCGGTGCTCTCTTCGCGCACCAGTCGGCGGTCGCGATCAGCTACGCCCACGAGATCCGTGAATTGAACGAGGCGGTCCGGACCAGGGGAGAGATCGGTCAGGCGGTCGGGGTCGTGATGGAGCGGTACAAACTCAACGACCAGCGGGCCTTCGCCTTCCTCACCCGGCTGTCGCAGCACCGCAACGTCAAACTCCGCCAGGTCGCGGCGGAGATCGTCGCCGACATCCCCGCTGCCAACTGAATGCAGGACAGGTCACTGCGACTGTGGTGAGAATGGCGGATGGCTGGAAACCTGACTGTTCGGGCGCTGTCGGATGAGACCTGGCCCGCGTTCGCACGCCTGGTCGCGGCGAACAACGGCGTCTGGGGCGGCTGCTGGTGTATGGGCTTCCACGTGAAGCTCGGCAAGGGTCGTACGGCGGCTGACAACCGGGCGGAGAAGGAACAACGTGTGCGCGAGGGACGAACCCACAACGCACTGGTCTTCTCCGACGACGGCGAGTGCCTGGGCTGGTGCCAATTCGGGAGCCCGGAGGAACTGCCGGAGATCAAGAGCAAGCGCCTGTACGACAAAGGGCTCGTGAAACTCCCGGACTGGCGGATTACCTGCTTCTTCACCGGCAAGGGGTTGCGGGGTCGCGGAGTCGCCGACGCCGCGCTCGGCGGCGCGCTGGCCGAGATCGCGCGCCTGGGCGGCGGCACGGTCGAGGGCTACCCGGAGGAGACCGACGATCGCAAGGTGTCGGGATCCTTCCTGCACACCGGCCCGATGGCCGCCTTCGAGAACCACGGCTTCACCCGCACCCGCCCGATCGCCCCGCATCGCTGGGTCGTCACTCGCGCAGTCGACCCGTCAACCTGACCTGAGTCCCACCCATCCGGTGACTCGATAGTCCCGAATGCCCCACGGTGCCGCTGGTGATCTCGGGCGCCATGGAGCTAGGGAGGGACAGTCATGAGTGACGCAACACGTCGCGGTTTCCTGGTGTTCGCGGGGGCCGGGACTGCGGCCGCGGTCGGCGCGGTCGCGGCGCCGAAGATCTTCGGCGAGCGCTCGGCCGAGGCGGCTGCGACCGCCGTTCGAGGCGGCCGAGCTGGCGGACGCCGAGTCGTTCGTCGTCCACGTCAAGGATGTGAAGTCCGGGTCAGCTGGCGATCATGGTCGGCGAACGCGAGGTCCTGGTGACCGATCGCGAGCTCGCCGCCCGGCTCGCCGGAGCGAAGGGGGTCTGAGCCATGTCCTCACATCGCGAAGCGCCGGAGATCTCCAAGGACCCGGTCGCCGACAACACCGACGTCTACGCGTTCGTCAGCCCGGACAAGCCGGACACCGTGACGCTGATCGCCAACTTCATCCCGTTCCAGAACCCGTACGGCGGCCCGAACTTCTACGAGTTCGGCGACGACGTGCTGTACCAGATCCACATCTCCAACGGCGGTGACGGCAAGGCCGACATCAGCTACCAGTTCCGGTTCCACGCCGAGATCCGGAACAAGAAGACCTTCCTGTACAACACCGGTCCGATCACCTCGATCAAGGACACCACCTGGAACCGGCCGCAGTACTACTCGGTCACCCGGGTCGAGCACGGCCGGTCGCGGATCCTCGCTCGCGACCTGACCGCGCCGCCGGTCAACGTCGGGCCTGCGCAGTACGCCGAACTACGCCAAGCTCGCCGGGCAGGCGATCCACACCTTCGGCACCAACCGCAAGGTGTTCGCGGGCCAGCGCGCCGACGGGTTCTTCGCCGACCTGGGCAGCATCTTCGACCTCGGCACGCTGCGTCCGTTCCAGATGGCGCACCTGATCCCGTCGGCCGCGGCGATGGGCGTCAACGGGCTGCAGGGCTCGAACGTGCACACGATCGCGCTCCAGGTGCCGATCAGGACCTGACCCGCGACGGCAAGCGGCCGACCGACGTGATGGACGCCAAGTCGGTCATCGGTGTCTACGCGACCGCGAGCCGGCAGCAGTCGAAGATCTTCGACGACCTGCTCGGGATTCTCGGTCTGGCACGGGCCGCACAAGCAGGTCTCGCGGCTGGGCAACCCGCTGTTCAACGAGGTCATCGTGCCGATGGCGGAGAAGGACAAGTGGAACAGCCGGCCGCCGTCGGAGGACAAGAAGTACGCGCAGTACGTGACCAAGCCGGAGCTGGCCGGGCTGCTGCCGGTGCTCTACCCGGGGGTGTTCCCGAAGCTGGCGGCGTACAAGAAGCCGCGGGCCGACCTGGCGGCGATCCTGCTGACCGGGATCCCGAAGGGCGTCGTACCGGGCTTCCAGAACTACACCGGGCCGGTGCAGGCCGACATGCTGCGGCTGAACGTCGCCGTCCCGCCGTCGAAGTCGCCGAACCCGCTCGGCCTGGTGGCGGGCGACGCGGCCGGATTCCCCAACGGGCGCAGGGTTTTCGACGACGTCGTCACGGTCGAGATCCGCGCGGTCGCCGGGCTTGACGATCCCGCTGGTCGACCCGTCGTTCACGCCGGACGGCGCCGCGTCGGCGGTCCAGGACGGTACGTCGAACACGAACTCCGACTACCTGAAGGTGTTCCCGTACCTCGGTACGCCGGCCGGCGGCTACCAGTCCAAGCCCGGCGTACCGGCCGTGTCATGACCAGGCCGCTGACGAACGCCGAGGAGAATCCCCATGCAGGCAAGGGTTCCTCGGTCCTGCTCGACATCGGCGACGACGTCGGCGCGATCGTCCTCACCCTGCCGCCGACCTGGAAGACGCAGAAATCGAACGCCGCCCGGTCGACGGACATGCCGAGATCGAGCGTCGCCCGCACGGTCGTCGAGTGAGGCGATCGAGCATGGGCACGGCCACGGGCACGGGCCACGGGAGCACCACCACGGTATCCCGCACGTGGCGGTCGTTCCCCGCCCGTCGCCCGAGGGCGAGCTGATCCACTCGGCCGTCTTCTTCGACGTCCCCGAAGGCACCTACGCCCTGTACGTCCTGCCCGACGGCCCGGTCCAACTGACCGTGACCGTCATCGGCGGCACGGTCACCGAAGCCACCTGGCCGCAGTAAACACAAAGAGGCCGTCGGGACAACCTCCGTCCCGACGGCCTTTGCGTTACTTCTTGAAGGGGTCCGTCACAGGACGCGTCTGCTCGGTGTGCTGGGGGCGGCGGCGATGCGGAGTTTTATGCGGTGGTGGAGGGCTTCGCGGCCGATGATGCGGTGGAGGTCGTGGGCGGTCTGTTCGGCTGCGGCCCGTACGGCGGTGAGGTCGGCGTCGGGCTCGAGTGTCGCTGTGAGTTCGGCGACGAGTTGGCCGCGGTCGAGGACGATTCGTCCTGAACCGTCGCGGACACCTGGAGTTTGGGCGAGCACCTTGCCGGCAGTACTGGCGGCGGCGTTCGCGTCGGCGGTGAGGCGGCCGGTCTCGTCGCTGCCGGTGAGGTTGAGTTGGCCGGTGCCGCGGCGGGGGAGGTGCTTCATGAGCCAGCTGAGGCCGAGGAAGACCAGAAGCACCCCGCCGGTACCTGTTGCCCACGGCCACCAATCCTGCTGCGGTACGCCGGTCAGCCCGTCGAGGTCCACCCGGTCGCCGGCGAGGACCCCGAGGCGCCAGGCGAGGGCGGCCGCTCCGGCGGCGATCAGCACGACACCGACCACGAAGGCGGCCAGGCGATCAAAGGCGATCAGTCCGCGGCGCATCTCAGCGCTCCTCAACGGGCAGATCGCGAATCCAGACGCCGTCGGCGCCGAGGGGCTGGTGAGTGACCCTCCGGGGCTTCAGCGCCACGAACACGAACCAGAGCCCAACCAGTACGGCGCCGATCCCGGCCGGAATCATCCAGTCGACCGGCCGGAGCACCTCCGCCTTCCCGAACAGCCACTCCAGCCACGAGGCGCCGTCGAGCAGACCGGTCACAACGAGCGTGTCGCGGATCGCTACCGCGCCGACAGCGATCACGGCGAGGGAGGCGATGATCCCGGCAATTGCCGCCGCAGGCGCCGCAACAGGCTTCTTTGCAGGCACGCTCATACGACCCTCCTTGAAGTCTTCTCCAGCGGTAGCTCGACCGCGGAGATGTCCACGCTCACGGTGTCGACCTGCAGCCCGGTGAGGTTGACGACTGTGTGGCCTACCCGGTCGCGGATCTCGGCGGCCAGGTCGGCCAGCGGGTAGCCCCACTCGACGGCGACCTCGACCTGAAGGACCACTCGCTGCTCGACGTACTGCGCCTGAGCCTTGGGCAGCCCTCGCCCGAAGGTCGCCTCTTGCCGGATCACGCCCTGTACTTCGAGTGCCGCGACCTGCGCGATCCGTTCGACCACCCGCGGGCTGATCTCGAGCCACCCGCGGCTGTCGACCGCCGGGAGGGTGGCGGTGTCAGCCACGGCGCCGGCGGGACATCAGATCGTCCAGCCCCTTGGTGCCCTGGGTCAGGTAGCTGCCGATCGCGAAACCGAGAGCGCCGAGCACCAGCGCGAGCAGGAAGCCGGCGAATCCGCCCGCCGCCGCGGCGATCGCGATCAGCAGCCCCGCGAACAGCCCGATGACCGGCGCGCTCACTGGACGCGACGTTCGACTGGCTCGACGGAATCGGCACCGTCGTCTTCGCCTTCGAGGTGGATGTCGCTGACCGCGATGTTGACCTCGGTCACCTCGAGCCCGGTCATCCGCTCGACCGCGGAGATCACGTTGCGCCGGACACCCTGGCGAGATCCGCGATGCTCACGCCGTACTCGACGATGATCTGCAGGTCGATCGCGGCCTGCTTCTCGCCGACCTCGACCGTCACGCCCTGGGACAGGTTCGTCTTCGAGCCGGGGATCCGGTCGCGGATCATGCCGACCGTCCGGGCCGCGGTCCCGCCGAGGTCGTAGACGCCGCTCACCTCGCGGGTGGCGATCCCCGCGATCTTGGAGACCACGGTGTCGGCGATGGTGGTCCTGCCGAGCCCGTCGGTCAGGTTGCCATGGGCAACTTCCGGCTGCTTGCCAGTCTGCGTCATCGGAGCTTCCTTCGTTCGTCGTACGGATTGGTTCGGTATTCGTTAGGACTACGTGGCCGGATGGTTCGTCATGGCCGGATCGATGTGAGCACCGTCACCCGGTCAGTGGCATGATGACGACCCGGCTGACGTCGTCCCTACTTCATGGCGGAACATCAGGAGGGCATCGGGTGACGGGTCTGGTCGAGTTGGACGAGGCAACTCTCGTCGCCAGGGCCCGCAATCGCGACCCGGCCTCGTTCGAACTGCTCGTCCGCCGGTACCAGAAGCGCATCTACTCGCTCTGCCTGCGGATGCTCAACGGTGCCAGCGGTGAAGCCGAGGACATCGCCCAGGAAGTGTTCCTGACCGCGTGGCGCCGGCTGCCGGAGATCGAGTACGACGGGGCGTTCGGCAGCTGGCTGTATCGCACGGCGACGAACAAGTGCCTGACGATCCTGCAGCGGCGCAAGCCGATCGACGAGCTCGACGACCACCACCTGCCGATCGAGTCGGGGATCGAGGGCGATCCGGCGCGGGCGGCGCACAACAGCGAGGCGATGAGAGCGCTCACTCTCGCGCTGGCCCAACTGCCACCGCCACAGCGCGCTTGCTGGCTGCTGCGTGAGGTCCACGGCAGGTCGTACCAGGAGATCGCCGATCTGGTCGGGACCACGCCGACAGCAGTGAGAGGCCGGATAGCCAGAGCACGAGCCGAGCTGGTGGAGGTGATGAAGCCATGGAGATGAAGCCGACGCAGGAGACCGCGCACCTGCTGCCGTGCGGCCGAAGCGTCGAGGACGTCTGGGACGACCTCGAAGCCGGCCGAGTCACCGACCACGCACTCCACTGCCCACACTGCACGACGGCGCGGGCGAGTCTGGACGAGCTGACCGAGGCCACCCGTGCCCTGATCGACGATCCGGCCGAGCCGCCCGCGGGCTTCCTGGACAAGATCATGACCGCCGTCCGGGCCGATCTCAGCCTCGGCCGGAAGATCCCGCTCACCCCGCAGGTGGACATCTCGACCCACGCCTTGGCCGCCGTACTGCGGTATGCCGTCGATGGCGTCGACGGAATCCGCGCCCAGCAGTGCCGGATCGAGGTGTCGCCGGACGATCCCCAGGCGGTGCGGGTCTGGATGTCGGTGTCGCTCAGATTCGGCTCAGGTCAGGTCACCGCGCTGGAAGAAGCCCGCCGACGGGTCGCGGCAGCGCTGCCCGAGCGGATCGGCCTGGACTTCGAATCGCTGGACTTCGAGGTCGCCGACGTCTGGACCGATCCGCGATGACGACGAACTGGGTGCCTCGACCGACCAACCTGCTCACCGAGGTCAGGGCTGCCGACGCCGCCGCGCAGGCAGCGCGAGCCGTGCCGGGCGTAGTACGGCTGCAACCTGGTGTTCTGGGTCTGCTGCGGCACTTCGCTGCGCAGGCCTGGACCCAGGCGACCGGCAAGACTCTGCCCGACATCGCGGGGGTCGATGCGGACCTCACTGCGGATGGACTCCACCTCGATCTGCGCATCGTTGTCAGCGTCTTCTATCAGGCCGCCGAAGTCGGCGACGCCGTCCATCGGGCCGTCGCGAGTGTGGTCGAAGCCGCTCAGATCCGCGTCCACATCGTCGAAGTCGAGCTGGAGCCCGTGCGCTAGCTGTGGCGTGGGTCACGTCACAAATCCTGCCTCGCCGTCGTCGGGTGGTTGTCCGGCAAGCGTGTGGAGGGAATGGCAATGAGTTCAGCAGTGGAAGATCTTCGTCGCGAGTTCGACGGCGACATCATCGAACCCGGGGGAGCGGAGTACGACGCGGCCAGCGGGTCGGTGTTGGTCGCGGGGAGCCCGGTGGTGGTGCTGCGGCCGTCGAGCGTGGCCGACGTACAGAAGGCGGTGCGGTTTGCTGCCGACTCGGGGCTTGAGCTGTCGGTGCGCGGCGGCGGTCACGCGTTCGCCGGGTTCGGCACGAACGACGGCGGGGTCGTGATCGACCTGAGCAGACTGGCGAGTGTCGAACTCGTCGACAAGGAACGCCACCTCGTGCGGATCGGCGGCGGCGCGCTCTGGGGGCAGGTCGCGGCGACCCTGGCGACGCACGGCCTGGCGATCTCGTCCGGCGACACCAAGAGTGTCGGTGTCGGTGGCCTGACCTTGAGCGGCGGGATCGGCTGGAAGGTCAGGAAGTACGGCCTGGCCCTGGACAACCTGGTCGCCGTCGAACTGGTCACCGCCGACGAAGAAGTCGTCACAGCGAGCGCGGACGAGAACCCCGAGCTGTTCTGGGCGATCCGCGGTGGCGGCGGCAACTTCGGGATCGTCACCGCGTTCGAGTTCGCGGCGCACCCGACGACCGAGGTGTTCCACGGCAAGCTCACCTTCCCGGCGTCCGAGGCGGCCGGCGTACTCCAAGGCTGGGCGGACTACCTCCGTACTGCGCCCGACGAGCTGACGTCGACCGTCACGCTCGCCAACCCGTTCACCGGCGGGCCCGAGGCGCCGGTCGAGATCCTGGTCGCCTTCGACGGCGACTCGGCGGAGCGTGCGAGCGAGGTGATCGACCCGATCCGCGGCCTCGGCACGGTGCTCGCCGACACCGTCGAGCTGAAGCCCGTCGCGGACACCCTCGAGGAAGGATTCGCCTCCGCCGCCCGGCATCAGATCGTGACGCGGAGCGCCTTCGTCGCCAAGGAGTCGGTGCCGGAGGTGCTCGAGCTCCTCGCGGAGGTCGGGGCGGCGGAGCGGTCGCCGATCCTCGCCGTACGGAGTCTCGGCGGAGCAGTCGCCAAGGTCGCCGACGACGCCACGGCGTACGCGCATCGTCAGGCAGAGTTGATGATCCTGACCAAGTCGTCGCTCCGGCCGCCGGTGGCCGAGGCCGCGCGTCCAGGTCTGGATGCGATCTGGGCACGCCTCGCACCTCACGTCAGCGGCGCCTACGCGAACTTCCTCGCCTCGGCCACCGAGGAGGACGTTGCCGCGGTCTATCCCACCGACACCTACGAGCGCCTGGCGGCGGTCAAGAGGCAGTACGACCCAGGCAACCTCTTCCGCCGCAACCACAACGTGCTTCCCGCCTGACACGCAGGCGGGAAGCAGAGACCGCTCGTTGGTTTCTAGACTTGGAGGAGTCGTTTTGCCGGCCGGGGAGGTTCGCTGCGGATGTCGACCGGTTCGTACGATCGCGCGGCGGCGGCGCGGGTGCTGGCGGAGGCCGCTCGTCCTTTCGAAGAGCTGTCTCTTGGAGCCCTGCGCAAGATTGAGGCCGAGTTGGCGCCTTTGCGGCCGGCTGCTGGGAGTCATCTGACCGAGCTGCAGCTCAGTTATCTGCGGGAGCAGATGCGGCCGTGTCCGGCTGAGCTGGTGACGAGTGCGGCCGCCACGGTGAACTGGCGGGACAGCGACGGCGTTCTGAACGTGGCGCATTGCGGTTCGCTTGGGGCGGTCGTGCCGGTGGTTGCGCGAGAAGCGACTCTGGTTCTGTGGCGAGCGCTGGCTGCGAACGAGCACGTAGTGCGGGCTGGTGGTTCGTTGTCCGACGAGGCGCGGGCGGTGATGGCGGCGACCACGACGGACAAGGATCCGCTGGAGATTCTGCGCGTCGGGATCGACACGACGGCCCGCGGGTTGGTGCAGCACGCTTACCTTGCCGCCGGTACGCCGTACGCGGATGCCGCTTCTTTCGCTCGGGGGATGAGGGATTCCGGGATCTTCGGCGTCGTGGCGAACACGTGGTTCTGGGGTTTGCAGTCGTCGACGTTCCGGCGCGGGATGATCCCAGTGCGACTGCGGGTCCAGGACGGCATGGTTCGGTACGCCGCTGAGACGACGAGCATCCTGCGAGCGATGAAGGACGTGGCGATCGCCGAGGCCGTCTCCGAGCAATACTCCAGGTTGCCTGCGGGGGAGCAGCCTCGGTGTCTGGCCAATATGGCGGTCGACGGCGCGCGGCTGCTGCCGGGTGTGGTGGACACCTTTGTGGAGACGTTCGTGCGGTTGCTGGACCTGGTCGAGGTCGGTGGATCCAAGGATGAGGAGGAGACCGTGGACGCTGCGAACGAGGTGTTCGAGGTACCGGACATGACGTGCTCGCACTGCACGAACACGATCACCGGCGTGCTGGAAGGACTGGGTGTGCAGGTGTCCGGGATCGACCTCGAAACCAAGCAGGTGGTCGCCGTGTTTCCGACGGCCGAAGTACGGGAGCAGAGTTTCGAGGCGATCCGGGGACGTGGCTACACCGTCGTACCGCGGAGTGCCTGACTGATCAGTCGATCGGTGGGAGCGCCACCCGGATGACGACCAGGCCGAACAGGATGATCGTGAGTGCGTGGACGACCGTGCACCACAGGCAGATGGCGTTGATCTGGAACAGCTCGGCCCAGATCAGGTAGCAGACGAAGACGACGCCGACCAGGACCGCCGCGAGGCGAGCCCGGCCGGGCCAGGGTGACGCTGTACGCCAGAACGGCGGGAGCGACAGGACGGTCATCGCTGCGAAGAAGCCGAGGCCGAGGAGCGCGACCGGGATGCCGGCGAGCTTGGAGTACTTGCTGCTGGTGACCTTGGCGCAGTTGACGACGCCGGTGTTCGGGCAGGCGAGCGTCGTACCGGCTGTGAAGTGCTCGTACGTCAGGTACGCCGCGACGGCGAGGCCGGCGACCGAAATGACCAAGGTGGCCCAGGGCAACCAGCCGAGACGCGCGGCAGCGACCTCCTCGGTGCGCTGCCGCGAGGATGCGGTCCCGCTCACGATCAGCTCTTCCCGAGGGTGCCGGTCGCTGCCGTGACCGCGGGCGACGTGCAGACCGCGGCGGGCTGGTTGTTGGTGAGCTTGCAGATCGCGGCCGTGTACTTGTTGGCCGAGCCGTCGATCGCCTTCGCGATCGGGCTCGACGGGTCCTTCAGCGCGTCGGCGATCTCGGTCTGCGTCTTGCCGGCCAGCAGATCCGGGCTGTACGTCGCGCCGGCGGAGACGTACTTGCCGCCGAGGTCGACGAACGGGATCGAGCCGGCGCTCGACACGTACGGCGGCTTGTTGTAGGTGTCGAACGTGTTCTGGTCGTCCTTGGCCGGGGTGTCCAGCGGCGTGTACTGGCCGTCGGCGCCCTTCTCGTTGGTCGTGGTCTCGACGCCGGTGAAGGCCAGGTACTGGCTGGTGTACGTCGCGCCGTGGAAGGACAGGGTCGGCGTGTTCGGGCTGACGTCGTCGCCCGCGGAGTGCGTCGTCCCGAGGTTGCTGAAGGTGCCGAACCGGGAGAGGGCCACCGTGACCGGCCAGCGCTCCGCCGCGCAGTACGGGCAGAACTCGGCGCCGATGTAGAGCACCTTCGGCTTGCCGCCCGCGGTCAGCGCCGGTGCGGTGATCTCCGACGGGCCGCCCTGCACACCCTCGGTGCCGACCTTGTCGAAGGTCTCGGCCGGAACGGAGGAGAGGGCGGTCGTCAGCGAGGTGTCGGCCTTGCCGGACGGCCCGGTGGCGGTCTTCTTCTCGCCACCGGCCAGCCGGATCGCGACCAGGCCGCCGATCACGACGATGACCACGACGACGGCTCCGACGGCCAGCAACAGCCGTCTCCGCCGCTCGGCCCGCTGCTGAGCTGCCAGCTCCGCCGCGACCCGTTCCCGTGTCCTGGCCTTCTGTTCGACACGCTTACTCACTGCAATTCTCCCGCCTGGTCATGAAGCGAGCCGAGTCTAGCCACGGCCCCGAAGCACCTCGCCCGCGACAGGCCGATCAGCCCGCGTCGCAGTGAGTAACCAGACAACGGTCGAACTACACCCCAAGTTCCGCCTCCGGTACCGCGAAAGCCCATCCGGTGGTGGGGTGGCGCCGAAGTACTGGGGACTTTGACCGGCTGATGGATGGAGAGTTCGATGATCACCCTGGCCCTGATCGGATTGTTGGGCGGGTTGATCACCGGCGTCTCGCCGTGCGTCCTGCCGATGCTCCCGATCATCTTCTTCGCCGGTACTACGGGGAAAACTGAGCCCGTTGCGCGTAAGACCGACGGGAATGTCCTGGTCGAGGAGGTCGAGGTCGGGAAGCCGGCCCGTGACTTCCGGCCGTTGAAGATCATCGCGGGGATCGTGGTGAGTTTCAGCCTGTTCACGCTGGCCGGCTCGGTGATCCTCTCCGCGCTCGGTCTGCCGGACGACTTCCTGCGCTGGGGCGGGCTGACGATCCTGACGCTGGTCGGCCTCGGGCTGATCTTCCCCGCGCTGGGGCACTGGATCGAGAAGCCGTTCTACCGGCTGCCGAAGATCAACCGGAACAACAACGGCGCCTTCGTCCTCGGGCTCGGGCTGGGCACGCTCTACGTCCCGTGCGCCGGCCCGGTGCTCGCGGCGATCACCGTCGCGGGTGCCACCGGCAACGTCGGCTGGCGCACCGTAGTACTGACTGTCACCTTCGCGATGGGCGCCGCGTTGCCATTGCTGATCTTCGCCTCGGCCGGCTCGCGGATCTCCCAGCGGGTGAAGGCGTATCGCGATCATGCTCGCGGGTTCCGGATCGGTGGCGGAGTCGTGATGATCGCGCTGGCCGTGGCGCTCGCGTTCAACATCACCGACGTGATCCAGCGGTCGCTGCCCAGCTACACGAGTGGGCTGGAGAAGAAGGTTGCCGAGAACAAGACCGTTCAAGGCGCGCTTGCTCCGGCAATCGGGGTCGGTGGCGAAGAGCTGGCGAAATGTACGCCGGGTGCTGCCGAGCTCGCTTCGTGCGGTGCTGCTCCGGAGTTCCGTGGTACGCAGAAGTGGTTCAACACTCCGGACGGTTCGGCGGTCGCGCTGAGTGCGTTGAAGGGGAAGGTTGTCCTCGTCGACTTCTGGGCTTACTCATGCATCAACTGCCAGCGGGCGACGCCGCATCTGCTCGCGTGGGACAAGGCGTACCGGTCGCTCGGGCTGGAGATCGTCGGGGTGCACTCGCCGGAGTTCGCGTTCGAGAAGTCGGCCGGGAACGTGCAGTCGGCGATCAGCAAGGAGGGGATCCGCTACCCGGTGGTGCAGGACAACAACCTCGCCACCTGGACGGCGTACCGGAACCAGTACTGGCCGGCGAAGTACCTGGTCGATGCCGAGGGCACCGTTCGGTCGATCAAGTTCGGCGAAGGTGGCTACGGGCAGACCGAGGACCAGATCCGATCGTTGCTCAAGGCAGCTAATCCGTCGGTCGAGCTACCGGCGCCGGTGGACGGCACGGTGAAGGCGGACTCGATCGGCGCCGACGGTACGACGCCGGAGACCTACCTCGGCTACTCCAGGTCCGCGAACCTGAAGGGCACCGGGATGCTCACGCCGAACAAGACAGTCGCCTTCGGAATCAACCCCGCGCAACCGAACGACACCTACAGCCTCGGCGGCAACTGGGCCGTCGGCACCCAGAGCGTCACCTCCACGACCGGCTCGCACAGCCAAACTCAACTTCAACGCCGCCAAGGTCTTCCACGTCCTCTCCGGCGAAGGCACCGTCACCGTCTCGATCCCCGGTGTCCCTGACAAGACCATCAAAGTCTCCGGTACGCCGAACGCCTACCAACTCGTCGACAACCCCGCCCAGCAACGCCAAACCATCACCCTCACCTACAGCTCCCGGCATCTCAGCCTTCACCTTCAGCTTCGGCTGATCCACCGAAACCAGTGCCTGAACTGGTCCTGCCGTAGAGTTTCTAATAGGAACTAACTACGGAAGGATCAGGATGGCACGGTTGGCGGACGGTAGTGCTGGGGATGCGGATTACGGGCGGATCGGGAGTGGCTATACGGCGTACCGGCAGCCTGAGCCGGAGATCGAGGCGGCTATCCGAAGGGCTCTCGGGGATGCGCGGTCGGTGCTGAATATCGGTGCGGGAGCGGGGTCGTACGAACCGCGCGACGTGGAGGTGACCGCGGTGGAGCCGTCAGCGCAGATGCGGGCTCAGCGGCCGGCCGATCGGGTCGCCGCGATCGATGGGATCGCCGAGGAGTTGCCCTTCGCGGACGACACCTTCGATGCGGCGATGGCGACCTTCACCGTGCATCAGTGGTCAGACCTGAAGGCGGGATTGGTCGAGGTGCGCCGGGTTACGCGCGGTCCGGTCGTCGTACTGACCTGCGACCCGACCCTGTTGCAGAAGTTCTGGCTGCACGAATACGCACCCGAGGCCATGGACACCGAAGCACGCCGCTACCCGTCCGTCGAAGCCATCACCTCCGGCCTCGGCGGTGGCCGGGTCACCTCGCTGCCGACTCAGCTTGGAGCTTCGTCGCCCCGCAAGTCCACGAGCGCTTCGAAGCGACTCTCGGCCGCGACCTGTCGGACGGAACCTGGGATGCGACTCATGGCCATCTCCGCACCCAGCCCCACTTCGACGGCTCCCTCGTCCTGATCGTCTCGTCAGCCCAGTGAGGCAGTCGCTGTGCGGAGTTCGGTCAGGGCGTTGAGGGCGTAGGGGCCGAACTCATCGGTGGAGTTGGCTTTGGACCATTCGGCGTAGCCGCGTTTGAAGGCGAGGATGCCTAGTTCGCCGGCCAGTTGGGCGATGGGGTCGGGGACGCCGCGGGCGATGAGGGCGGCGGTCATGGCTGCGGCGAGGCCGACGCTCTTGAGGATGTCGCGCTCCTGCAGCTCGGCGCTGGCGGCGACCGCTGCTTTCAGTCGGGGACCGAGCTCATGGTTCATCGGACCGAACGCGCTCGACGCCCGCGAGAGCCCGGCCGCGACCGCCTCGAGCGGACCGGCCTCTGGTGGCGCCTCAGCGATTCCCTCGGACAGCAGCTGGCTCAGTGTGTCCTGACCGGCCACCAGGAGCTCCCGCTTGTCCGGGAAGTACCGGAAGAAGGTGCTTCGGGTGACGCCGGCGCGCTCGGCGATCTGCGCGACCGTGGTCGCGTCGTACCCCTGCTCGGCGAAGAGATCGACGGCCGCCACGACCAGCCGCTCGCGCGCCCCTGGTTCCCACCGTGCCATGGCCCGATCCTACGTGATGGGACCATTGTCCCGTCGCCCTGGTACTGTGATGAGATAAGAGTCCCATCACTCTCCAGGAGGGTTCCATGAAGGTCTTCGTCACCGGCGGCTCCGGTCTGATCGGCTCCGCCGTCGTCGCCGAACTGCTCGGCAACGGCCATACCGTGCTGGCACTCGCACGCTCCGAGGCGTCCGCAGCGGCACTCGAGAAGGCAGGCGCTGAGCCGCTGCGGGGAAGCCTGGCCGACCTCGACGTGCTCCGCGCCGGAGCCGCCCAGTCGGACGGCGTCATCCACCTTGCCTTCAGCAACGACTTCAGTAGCCTCAATGCCGTTGCCCAGTCGATCGCGGAGGAAACGGCCGCTATCGCAGCACTCGGCGAGGAGCTGGTCGGCAGCGACCGCCCCTTCGTGACAGTTTCCGGTACGCCGTACGCGGCGGGCCGGGTCTCCGCCGAAGCCGATGCGCCGTCGACCGAGGGCCTCGTCGGCGGCCGAGGTCGCGCAGTACTGGCTGCCTTGGATCTCGCTTCCCGTGGAGTCCGGACCTCAGCGGTGCGCCTGCCGCGCACGGTCCACAACGAAGGCAGAGGCGGATTCGCCGGTTTGCTGACCGAGATCGCGCGCCAGACCGGCGTCGCCGGCTACCCGGGCAACGGCGAGCAGCGCTGGCCGGCCGTCCACGCCCTCGACGCGGCCGTCCTCTTCCGCCTCGCCCTGGAATCGGCTCCGGCCGGAACCTCCTGGCACGCCGTCGCCGACGAGGGTGACGCCGTGCGTGACATCGTCACAGTCATCGGCGAGCAGCTCGGCCTCCCTGTCGAGTCGATGCCAGCGGAGAACTTCGGTGCCCTGGGAAGTGTGTTCGCGATGGATCAGCCGTCGTCGAGCGCGCACACCCAGGAAGCCCTCGGCTGGAAGCCCGGCCAGCCAAGCCTTCTCGAGGATCTGCGCCGGATCGGTGTCAACGAGGAAGAAGCCGGAAACGGCGCTGACTGACGACGACGGCAGCGGCGAAGACGGCCGTCGCGGCGGCCAGGATTCCGAAGCTCGGTGGCACTCTGGGCACGGTCGAGCTCAGCGCCAGCCCTGCCCACATCTCGAGAATCGCCAAACCTGCTGACAAAGCAAGGGCCCGGTAGGGACGATCGGTCAGCCGCTGGGCAGCCCCGGCAGGAGCAGCCAGCAAGCCCAGGATCAACAACGACCCGACGGCCTGCGTCGCCACCGCTGCGCAAGCCCCGACCAAGGCGAGAAAGCCGAAACCCAGCAGGCGCACCGGTACGCCGCGCGCGGCCGCGACCGCTTCGTCGATCGATGCGAAGAGCAACGGTCGCGCGACCACCACGACTGCACCGCAGACGACCAACGCGATCACCGCCGACGTCACCGCCTGCGGACAAGCGACAATCCGAAGATCGATCCGAACAGCACGCTGACCCCGGCATTGCCGTTCGCCGCACTTCGCGACGTCGTGTAGACGGTCAGGAAGAAGACGCCCAGGCCGAGGATCCAGCTGAACACATTGCCGATGGCAACATCGTCCGGCCGGCCCCGGCGACCCAGTACGCCGAGCAGCAGCGCGACTCCGATGGTCGCGGCGAAGAGTCCCAGCCGAGGATCGACGCCGATCGCGAGCGCGGCGAGCGCACCGGTGAAGGCGACATGGCTCAGGGCGTCGCCGGTGAAGACTTGCGCCCGTAGTACGAGGAAGTAGCCGATCAGACCTGCGGCGGCAGCGATCGCCGTACCGGCGAGGAGGGCGTGCTGGAAGAAGGCCTGGTCGATCATGCGACAGCCACCGAGGGCCTGAACCGAAGGCGCGCGAGGACGTAACCCACGAAGGCGAAAGTGGTCACGAAGAAGCCGATCGGGTACGGCGAGTAGTACGCGGCGAACAGGCCGAGCCAGGTGACCACGACTGCGAAGACAACGGCCAGCACCAACCCGAGACGCGGGCTCGCAGTCAAGGCCTGCGCAGTCGCGGCCGGCATCACGAGTAATGCAAAGACCAGCAGCGATCCCGTGATCTGACTAGCGCCGGCCACCGCGGCACCCAGGATGACGAGGAACGCCATGCTGAGCAGCCGCACTCTGACGCCGCGCCCAGCAGCGACATCGGGATCGATGGATGCGAAAAGCAACGGTCGGCCGATCACGGCCAGCACAGCCAGAATGGCGACGGCAACTGCCAGCAACACCCAGACCTGGGCCGCGGTGATTCCCAGAAAGCTCCCGAAAAGCAACGCGGTCACCCCGCCCAGCAATCCCTTGTAAAGCGCGGCAAACAGGAACCCGCAAGCCAGCAGGAAAGCCTGAATCGTCCCCGTCAACGCTGATTCGAGCCCATCGGCATCCCGTCCGATCCTCGGAATCAGGCCCAACACGATGGCCGCGACGACACAAAAGGCGAAGTAACCGTACGTCGTACTCAGGCCCATCAGCGTCGCCCCGGCCGCACCGGGAAACCCGACGACGGCCAGGGTGTGTCCGGCGAAGCTCTGCCGGCGCAAGACCATGAACCAGCCGACGATCGCGGCCACGACGGCGACGATCGTGCCCGCCCGGAAGGCGTTGACCATGAACGGATAGGACCACATCTCCTGAAGGTCGGTCAGGAGGTTCCACGACCAGGACGTCACAGCCACACGCCACCCGGCGACTCGTGGCGGTCGCTGTGCAGAGCGGGTGCCTCGGGCTGGCCGACGACGACGAGCCGGCCGCCCGAAGTACGCAGTACCTCGATCGGCGTTTGGTAGAGCCGCGACAAGGTCTCTGAGGTGATGACGTCGTCCGGACGGCCCGAGACCGCGCCGCCCTCGGCGAGATAGACGACCCGGTCGAGCCGGGACAGGATCGGGATTGATGTCGTGGGCAACCATCATCACGGTTACCCCTTCCGCCCGGCAGATCCGGCCGACCAGTGACGCCATCGCCGCCTGGTTGGGCAGATCGAGGCTGTCGAGCGGTTCGTCGAGCAGCATCAGTTCGGGCCGGCGGACCAGAGCCTGGGCGATCAACAGCCGCTGCTGCTCACCGCCCGAACACTGACCGATCGGGCGATGCGCGTACGCCGAGGCGCCCACCAACTCGATGACCTCGGCGACCCTCGCGGCCTTGCGGCGACGACCCGAGAGCGGGAGCCCCCAGCGATCACCGTCCCACCCGAGACCGACCACGTCGATCCCGCGGATCCGCAACGATGCATCAAAGCTCCGCCGCTGCGGCAGATACCCAATCCGATCACCAGCATGCCCCGGCCGCCGCCCCAGCACCCGCACCTCACCCTCGGCCGGCAACAGCCCAAGCAACACCTTCACCAGCGTGGACTTGCCCACCCCGTTAGGCCCCAACACCGCAACAAACTCCCCGGCCCCAACCTCAAGATCGACCCCGGACCAAAGTGTCCGCCCACCAACTCGGACTGCTGCGTTGCGCAGCGAAACGGCGGGGAGGGTTGCCTCCGGCAACCGAATGTCGAGGCTCCGGTGGAGCCGAGGCAGGGTGTGGGGCGGCTTTCATTTGGCGGCGGCTTTGGTCAGGGCTTGCTGGATGCCTTGGAGTTGGCGGACTTGCCAGTCCTGGAAGGAGACGCCGGCCGGGGTCGGGGTTTCGGTGACGGTTGCTACCGGGATGCCCTTCGCCTCGGCTGCCTTGACCTGGGCGGCGACGTCCGGGGTGCTGTTCTGGCTGTTGTAGACGTAGATCTTGATCTGCTTGCCGGCGATCTGCTGGTCGATGAGCGACTTGTCCCGCGCGGTCGGGTCGGTGCCTTCGCTGATCGCGCTCAGGAACGTGTCCGGCGTCAGCATCTTCAGCCCGAGACCCTCGGCCAGCGGGCTCACGATCGACTCGGAGGCGCCGATCGGCGTACCGGCGTACTTGGTCTTGATGTCGGTGATCAGCTGGTTGTACGTCGCCAGTGTCTGGTCGACGAAGGTGGTCTTCAGCTTGTCGAAGTCGGCGGCGTCGGCCGGGTCGAGCGACTTGTAGTCGGCAGTGATCTGGTCGATCACCTGCCGCACGTTGGCAGGGGAGTACCAGCGGTGCGGGTTGCCGCCGGGCTGGATGCCGACCAGGTCGCCGACCTTCAGGTCCGTGCGGCCGTCGGTCGGGTTCGCGGCCAGCAGCTTGTCGGCCCAGGCGTCGTACCCGATCCCGTTGACGATGGTGAACTGCGCGCCGGCCACGGTCCGCGCATCGGCCGCGGTCGGCTCGTAGTCGTGCGGGTCCGCGTCCGGGTTGCTGATGATGCTGGTGACCTTGACGTGGTCACCGCCGAGCTGGGCCGCGATGCTGCCCCAGAAGTTCTCCGCCGCGACGACCTGGATCGTCTTCCCGCTGCTCGCGGGGGTGTCGGCGCTCGTCGGGGACGAGGTGGAACAGGCGGCGGCAGCGAGCACCGCCAGCGCCGTCAGACCCCCCGCTGCGAGGCGGCGGACAGCGGATACGGAGTGAGCGCTCTGCACGAAGATCTCCTTCAGATGAAAATGACTTTCAAAACCATACTCCTCTGAGGGAGAGATCGCAATCACCCGGGCAGGGGTCAGCGACCGGTGCCTACCGACCCCGGCAAGTCAGACCAGGCGGCCCGTGTAGCCGGTTCTGCTGATGGCTGCGAGGATTTCCGGTACTGCGGCAGCGCCCTCGACGACGGTCCGCCCGGCGCGAATATCCGTGCTCGAAGAGATCACGCCGGGAACGTCCTCGACTGCGTTGTCGACGAGCAGACCGCAGTTCGAGCAGTGCATCCCGGTGACCTCGAAGACGACCGTCATGCCGCCTCGAAGACGACCCGGCCGGAGTACATCCCCATCCCACACGAGTACTTGAGCGTGCCCACCTTCGGCGTACCGAGATCGATGCGAGCCTCACCAGTCGGCTCGAGGATGAGCTGCTTGTCCATCGACGGGATCACGAACGACCGGATGCAGCCGCCGGTGCGATCGGTCGCGATGACCAGGGTCGTCGGTACGCCGGCCTTCGCGCTGACCGTGGCTGGTTGATAGCCGTCGCTGAGCGCCTTGATCGTGACGACCTGGCGCCCGTCCACCACGCGCAGCGTCTCCGCCGGTACTGCGGCGGCAGCCGGCGTCGACCCGTCCGGCCACCACCCGCCGAGCCGTACGCCGGAGGTCAGGGTCCAAACGGCCACCCCGAGAATGACGACCCCGGTCGCGATGGTGAGCCGGCCCTGCCAGAGCCGGGCAGCTGATCGGAGGACAACCCCGACCACCGCGAACAACGGCCCGGTGCCGATCACGAACCCGGCCATCACCGCGGCTCCGGCGACGGGCGAGCCCGAGGTGATCGCGACCAGCTCCATGCTGAGCGTCACGCCACACGGAATCAGCACGGTGAGAAACCCGAGGATCGCCGGCGCAACCGCGCTGCTCGACCTGGCTGACCGGCGAACGCGTCGCCCCCACGCCACCGGCGGCTGCGGAACGAATCGTCGTACGGCCCGAACCCCCAACAAATCAAGGGCAAACACCACCATCAGTGCAGCAGCCCCGATCAACAGCAACGCCTGAACCCGGGCACTCGGCTGAACCGCCGCCCCCACAACCCCAAGCGCCGCGCCGAGCAAGGTGTGCGAAACCAGCTTGGCGCCGAGAAACGCGGCGACCGGCTCGAAAGAGCCCGTATGGCTCCCGGTCGGCAGAGCGTCGTGTCGACGAGTGACAGCACTGGCAAGCAAGCCGCCCTGGACGGCAGCGCACGACGCGCCCCCTGCGAGCAGTCCGGTGGTGAGTCCGGTAACGAACAAGGTCACCGAAGCTGCCATATCTCCAAGGGTAGGTGACGAAGAGTAGTCCGCGCGCGGCGAAGGGTGCCCTGCGTCGGAGCGTGCGGCGGGCGTCAAGGGTTGAAGGATTGCCCTCGGGTTTTCGGTGAGCTGGTGCGGAATTCCGGCGGCGCTGCCAGCATCCGAAACAGCGAACAGTAACCGACTGATCGCTCTCCGCCCAGAGTGAGTAGTGAGGTTCCGCATGTCTTCTCGTCTCATGCTGTCCGTCGTGGCAGTCGCCGCGCTCGCAGTAGCAGTCCCGGTCGCGGCTGCCGCACCCAGCCAGGCCGCCCCTGCGCCCGCCCCCGCCCAGGTCACCTCGACGTACGTCGGCAGCGCGCAGGATGCCGCCAACAACAAGGCGTTCTACGACGCGGTGATGAAGTCGGCCGAGGCCAAGCGGGCCAAGCTCGGCAACAAGACGGCCGCCGTCACGGTCGTCTACAGTGCGAGCCGCGCGCCCAGCTTCAGCACCCAGATCGCCCGCTCCGCCCAGATCTGGAACAACGCCGAGAACAACGTGACCCTGGTCCAGGGCTCGAACTACGACTTCTACTACCGGGAAGGGAACGACTCGCGCGGCTCCTACGCCAGCACCGACGGCCACGGGAGCGGCTACATCTTCATCGACTACGCGCAGGCCCAGCAGTACGACAAGACCCGCATCGTCGCGCACGAGACCGGCCACGTGCTCGGCCTGCCGGACCACTACTCCGGTCCGTGCAGCGAGCTGATGTCCGGCGGCGGCCCCGGCACGTCCTGCACCAACCCGTACCCGAACTCCACCGAGAGCCGGCGCGTCGACCGCCTCTGGGCGAACGGCTGACCCCTGTGCCGCCCTGGCTTTCGAGCCAGGGCGGCATTTTCTTTTCTCCGCAGCGATGAGTTCCGGCGACGTCGGGAGTCCTACTCCCGACAAGCAGTCCGGAACATCCTGAGGAGAACCCCATGAACGACATCCTGACCGTCCCCGGCGCCGACCTGTACTACGAAGTCCGCGGTCGCGGCCGCCTCGTAGTACTGGTCGGGTCGCCGATGGGGGCGCGGTCCTTCGAGCCGTTGGCGGAGTTGCTCGCGCCGGAGTACACGGTCCTCACGACCGACCCGCGCGGAATCGACCGCAGTCCGGTCCACGACCCCGCGCAGGACTCGACGCCGCAGCTGCGCGCCGATGACTTGGCTGCCGTGCTGACGAAGGTCGATGCAGGTCCGGCGATCGTCTTCGGGTCCAGCGGCGGCGCCATCACGGCTCTCGCCTTCGCGCAGGCCTACCCGGAGCTGGCGCACACCGTCATCGCGCACGAGCCGCCGCTGGCCGAACTGGTCGAGGACCGCGACGAGCTGCACGCCGGCACCGAGAAGCAGATCGCCACCTACCTCGACGGCGACATCGTCGGAGCCTGGCGGCTGTTCATGGCCCAGGCGAACATCGAGCTGCCGCCGGGTCTGCTGGAGATGATGTTCGGCCCCGATCGCCCGGCCGAGCAGCTCAAGGACGAGCGGCGCTGGTTCGAGCACGAGCTCCGCGAGACCACGCGCTGGCAGCCTGACCTGCCCGTACTACGGGCCGGCGCGGCCCGCATCATCGCGGGCATCGGCGAGGAATCCGCCGGCCAGGTCTGCGACCGGACGACCAGGGCGCTGGCCGCCGGGCTGGGGATCGAGCCGACCATGTTCCCTGGCGGCCACACCGCCTTCGCCGACGATCCGGCCGGCTTCGCACCCCGCCTGCGGACCGTCCTCGCAGCCGCCTTGTGAGATCGGTGACACGCCCTCTTCCCGCGTGACCATGTAGGTGAGTAGGTAAGGCTAACCGCACCTAGTCGCCGATGTAAGGGAGACCCCGGAGATGACCAACCCGTTCGAGAACCCGGACGGCAGTTACCTGGTTCTCGTCAACGAGGAGAACCAGCACAGCTTGTGGCCGACCTTCGTGGAGGTCCCGGCCGGCTGGACGAAGGTCTTCGGCGAGGACACTCGCCAGGCCTGCCTCGACTACATCGAGACGAACTGGACCGACCTCCGCCCCCGCTCCCTGGCGACTCTGATGGACGGCCCCGCCTCCTAGCCAAGAACCGCCGCCCTTCGTGAGCTACTCGGGCGGCACTGTGCGGGCTGGTGTTACCGCTCTGCTTCGAGCGAGCGGAGTGCGGGCGCCTCCCGTGGGGGTGACGGAAGGCGCCCGGCGGGGTTATCCGCAGATGGTCGGGCGCATCACGTCGAACGGACTGTTCCAGTTGGCGCAGCCTGCATCGGAGTGGCCGTACCAGTCGTGGCCGAACTCGTGCGCGGCCAGCAGCGCGACCTGCCCGGTGCCGGGCGGATCGAGCGTGATCCGCTCGCCGGCGTTGTAGTTGCAGCCGATGATCGCGCCGGTGGCCCCACAGTCGGTGATGTATGTCGTCTGGCAGGAGACCGGCGTCCCGCCGCCCTCGCTCAACTGATTCCAGGCCGCGGCCCCGGTCCGGATGTCGCCGGCCCACTGGCTGCAGGATGCGGTCAGGTAGTACTGCCGGGCACTCGGCACGTCCCACCCGAGAAGCTTCGGGACGGCCGTGGCCTTGCCGGGAACGACCCGAACACTGTCGGCATTGGTGCCTTGCAGGATCGCTTTGAGGTCGTCGACGGTGATCGGCTGAACGGTGGTCTGCTTGCTGACCTGGATCGGTGCGGCCGATTCGTCGACCGGTGCCGCCGATGCGACGGGGATCGAGCCGAGCATTGTTGCCGCCACTGCCGCGACCAACACTGCTACCCGAGATGCGCTGAACTTCATGGTCGTTAGTCCTTCCGGTCCTCACTCCGCGGAATCGCTGACATGCCGACCGCACATGAGATACCGAACTGGCGGACGATCGCCGAGGCCTGGCAGGCGGCCTTGACAACCTTGTCATGGGCGGTGACGTGACACATCGTGCCCACTCCGCCCACACCGTGTCAACAGTGGGCGGCAGTTCAGTCGAGGTCGTGGAGGATTCGGGTGATTTGCTGGGCGGCCTTTTGGGGGCGGGGGCCGGTGGTGGCGAGGGTGTCGAGGATGTTCGTGTAGGTGTCGACGTCGGTTGGGCGGTCGAGGTAGGACGCGGTGGTCAGTTGTTCGACGTAGACGACATCCGGCAGGTCGGGGTGGGGGAACCGCAGGATGCTGAAGGCGCCGGAGGTTGCGGCGTGACCGGTGCTGCCGAGCGGGATGATCTGCAGGGTGACATTCGGCCGGTGGATGGACTCGAGCAAGGCGATGAGCTGCTCGCGGTGCACATCGGGGCCGCCGATCGGCCGGCGTAGTACGGATTCTTCGATCACTGCCCAGAGCTTCAGGGCGGGATCGCGATCGAGCACGGCCTGGCGGGTGATCCGGAGTGCGGCGATCCGGTCGATCTCCGCCTCGGGACGCTCCTCGTTCGTCAACCGGGCAACGGCTCGCGCGTACTCCGGTGTCTGCAGCAGCCCAGGCACGAACTGCACCTCGTACGTGCGGATCAGCTCCGCAGCCGCCTCCAGCCCGAGATAAGCACCGAACCAATCAGGCGTCACATCGCCGTACTGATGCCACCAGCCGCGATTGTTCGCATCCCGCGCCAACTGCAGCAGACTGTCCCGCTCCGCAGCTTCGACTTCGTACAACCCCAGCAGATCGGCAACATCGCGCTCCTTGAAGCCGACCCGACCGAGCTCCATCCGGCTGATCTTCGACTCCGACGACCGGATCGCCCAGCCGGCCTCCGAGCGCGACACCCCAGCCCGCTCACGCAGCCTCCGCAGCCGCGTGCCGAGCATGATCCGCAACGCCGTCGGCCCAGCCTCACTCCGCCCCGCCATGCCCCAAGCTTACCTCAAGATCGAACATATGTTCCCATAAGAGGCGTAGGTCCCCCGGCGTCTCCGACAGTTTGATTTCACATGCGGGATCTCAGGACGTCGAATTCGCAGCCGGGGGAGTTGGGGTCGAAGCCGTGCTCGATGAGCCAGCGGGAGGCGAGGAGGCTTCGCAGTGACCACCAGGCGCGGATGGCGTCGAGGTCGACGTCGGTGCCGTAGCCGCTGAGGACATGGGGGAGGCGTTCCTCGTGTCCGAGCGTCAAGCTGGCCAGGTCGAACATCGCATCACCCGGGCTCGCCTCGGACCAGTCGATGATGCCGGTGAGGTCGTCACCGTCGACGAAGATGTGCGTGATCTGCAGGTCGCCGTGGATGAACGCCGGTGTCCACGGCCGGAACGCGGCTTCGGCGATCTCACGGTTGCGCTTGACCAAGTCGCTCGGAAGCACGCCGCTGCTGATGAGCCACTCGCATTCGGTTTCGAGCTCCGCCGGTAGTTCGTCGTAATTCTTGCGACCGGGCCAGGGCGGCAGCGGCGCCTCATGCAGCTTCCGTACTGCGGCGCCCGCAGCAGCCCAGGCCGCCGGTGACGCGGTCGACGGTGCGCCCAGAACGCCGAGCGCCAGTTCCGGGCAGAGCGGCGATCGCGAGCACGGGCGGCTTCCGCCACAGGATCTCCGGAGTCGGCACCGGCGCGAGCGCCATCGCCTCCACCTCGACGTCGATGTTCTTCTGATCGGAGTCGACCTTCAGGAACACCTCACCGACGCGCAGCGTCACGCGCTCGCTATGGGCAACGACAACTTCAACGTCCACGCCGGCCATTGTCGCGGAGTAGCTCACCAGCGTCACCGGCTTTATCGAGCCGGCCACAGTTCCTCAGTCGGCCAGAGTCACGGTCCACGGGGAGCCGAAGGCGTACACGGCGAGCAAGCCCGGGCCTGGGATCTTGAGCCGGCCGCGGTAGGGCGCATTGGCATGCTCCAAGATCGTCTCCTCGCCGCCCCGGAACGGGTGGTGCGTCACCTGGGCGAATCCCCTCGGAACCTCGAGGCGCACGGTGGCCGGCGGGCCGCTGTACCGCAGTACGTCGCTATGGCCCCCACTCACCGAACCCTGCAGCTCGGGGAGGCTGCTGGCCGGCCGATATCCCAGCCGCCACCAGGCGAATCCGGGTGACCTGAACGAGGGGATGATCTGCACGTGGGTGTATTTGCGGGGCACGATGCCACGGATCCGCTGCCGGCCGAACATGGTGGCGCACAACTCCTCGCCGCGCTCCTGATGGTCAGGCGTATCGATGAGCCCGTACACCTGCAGGTTCCCGAGTCGGCTGCGAAGCTCCAGCACGGTCGAGTCTCCCTCGGGCGCGTGCGTCACCGCTGCGGTGCCCTTGTACCAGCCGCGAAACGGCAACTCGATCTCGTTCATCGCGCAAGTATGGGATAGCTGAGGGGCAATCGCGTCGCGTTATCTGACGGCGCTCGATCGGCCCGAGAAGCCGGGTGTCGGGGAGGTTCAGTCGCGGAGGTATTCGGCTCGCCAGCGGAAGATGGTGGGGTCTGAGGGGCTGGGTTGTTTCTCGAGCTGGATGAGGCGGACGTCGCCGGTGGCGAAGGCGTCGATCGCGGCGCGGGTGAGGGGCCAGGGTGGGCCTTCGACGGTCTCGTCCGCGATCTCCACGCCGTCGATCTCGTCGCGAGCGGCAGCGATGACGAGCAGGGTGCCACCGACCCGGACCAGTGCGGTGACCTGCTTGGTGGCGGCCGGTTGCAGGTGGATCGGGAGCGCTTGCACCGTGTAGATCTCGATGACCAGATCGAAGGCGCCTTGCCACTCCGCCGGCGGAGTCGAACAGGTCCGCGACCACATACTCGACCTTGGTATCCGGATGCGCATCCCGCGCGGCAGCAACCGCAGACGGCGAGATATCGAACGCCGTCGTGTCATAGCCGAGGTCGGCTACCAGCTCGGCATCCCAGCCCGTCCCGGCACCGACAACCAAAGCCCGCTTGCCCTCACCTTGAGGCTCGGCCGTCGCGGCCCACTCGGTCAGCAAGGCGTGAGCACCACCGCGATCCCACGGCACGACAGCCCGACCCTCGCCGGCCGCGGCGTACAGCTTCTCGAACCAGCCGGTCGGATCGTTCTCGGCCAGCGATTCGGCGGCAAGCCGGCGGGAGGCGATATCGGGGTCCGGAGTCTGTTCGGCTGTCATGCCGGTGATTCTTCCGCGTCCCCGGTCGAATCCCCGGGATCGCCGACCTCATCTTGACCTTCCTGCGGGCTGATGGATCGCCCGGACGGCCTGCACGGTGTCGACCTGATCGGGCGTCTTGTCCTCGCGATACCGGATCACCCGGGCGAACCGCAGCGCCATCCCGCCCGGATACCGCGTCGACGTCTGTACGCCGTCGAACGCGATCTCGACCACCACCTCCGGGCGCAGATAGACCGTGTAGTCGTCCCGGCGCTCCTCGAGCTCCTGGAACTTCTCGGTCTGCCAGCGCAGCAGCTCGTCGGTCAGCCCCTTGAATGTCTTCCCGAGCATCACGAACTCGCCGGTCTCCTCGTCCCGGGCGCCGAGATGAAGGTTCGACAACCAGCCCGTACGCCGGCCGTGGCCCCACTCCGCCGCGAGCACGAGCAGGTCGAGCGTGTGCGTCTGTTTGACCTTGACCCAGCCGGATCCGCGCCGACCTGCTTCGTACGGCACCGACAGAGACTTCACCATCACGCCCTCGTGACCACGCTTCACCGCATCGGTGAAGAACGCCTCACCCGCTTCGGCGTTGCCGGTCACGAGCCGCGGGATCCGCCGCTCCTCGGGGATGACCTTGCTCAGCCACACGTGTCGCTCGGTGCTGTCGAGGCCGAGCAGGTCGTTGCCGTCCAGGTGCAGGATGTCGAAGAAGTACGGCGTGAGCGGCACGGTCTCCGGACCGGTGGCCGCGCGCGTCGCAGTACGGGATCCGGTGACCTGGAAGGCTTCCGGGCGGCCATCCGGGCGGAGCGCGATGAGCTCGCCGTCGAGGACGACCTTGTCCACCTTGAGCTCGAGAACCGCGGTGACGACCTCGGGCACGCGGCTGGTGATGTCGTCGAGGGTCCGGGTGTAGACGACGACCTCGGTCGCCGTCGCGGTGCACCTGGATGCGGATGCCGTCGAGCTTCCACTCGATCGCGGCCGGGCTGCCGGTCTTCTCCAGCGCCTCGGCGATGCTGGTCGCCGACTGGGCGAGCATCGGCTGCACCCCGCGCCCGACCTCCAGCCCGAACTGGTCGAGCCCGGCCTCGCCCTCGGTCAGCACGGCGACCGCAACGGGTGCCGCAGCACCGCGCAGCATCGTCGCCGCCCGGATCTTCGCCAGCGGGATGCCGGTCGCCTTGCCGACCGCGTCGGCCATCACGCCGTCGAGCGCACCTTGGCGCAGCTCACCGCCGACCAGCAGCCGGAGGAACTTCTGCTCATCGGCCGTCGCCCGCTCGAACAACGCGTCTACCGCAGCCCGCCGCTTGGCCTGCGACCCTGCGCCGGCGAACTCGGACAGCTCGGCGAACGCCGCGTCGACCTCCTCGATCGTCAGCGAGGCCGTCTCGGCAGGCGCCGGAGCGTCCATCAACGTCCGCCAGCCGACGCCCGTACGCCGTTGGCGCAGCTCGCCGGACAGGTACGTGACGACGATCGCCGTCTCCTCCGCCTCGGTGGCGCTGACCAGCAGGGTCGCGATCAGATCCGCCTTGGCGCGGCGCGACCGCGTCTGACTCAAGGCGGCAGAAGTCGCGACCACATCAGCTAGCAACATGAGCCCAGTCTCACCCACGCCACCGACAATTTCCGGCAGGTCAGGGAGCCGGTGGCAGGTCGTCCAGGAAGTCGGCGGTGGGGGTGAAGAAGAGGGTGCCGGTGATGGCGGTGGAGAAGTCGAGGATCCGGTCGTAGTTGCCCTCGGGCTCGCCGAGGAACATCCGGCGGAGCATCAGCTCGGTGACGCCGGGGTCCTTGGCGTATCCGATGAAGTACGTCCCGAACTCCTGTGCGCCGACCGAGCCGAACGGCATGTTGTCGCGCAGGATCTGCAGCTCGTTGCCGTCCTCGTCCTCGATCACGTTCAGCACGATGTGCGCGTTGGACGGCTTCGCGTCGTCGGTCAGCTCGATGTCCTCGAGCTTGGTCCGGCCGATCACGAGCTCCTGCTGCTCGACGGTCAGCGCGTCCCAGGCCTTCATGTCGTGCAGGTACTTCTGCACGATCACGTAGCTCCCGCCGGCGAACGATCCGGATCCTCGGACCCGACCAGCACCGCCTCCTCGAAGCCTCCGCGCCGACCGGGTTCTCGGTGCCGTCCACGAAGCCGAGCAGATCACGCATCTCGAAGTACTTGAACCCGTGCACCTCGTCGATCACCGTCGCCGCGCCGTCGAGCTCCTTCATCACCTGCTGAGCCAGCTCGAAGCAGAGATCCAGCTGACCGGCGCGGATGTGGAACAGCAGATCACCAGGCGTCGACACAGCTTTGTGCTTGCCGCCGTCCAGCTCCACGAACGGATGCAGCTTCGCCGGCCGAGGTCCACCGAACAGCCGATCCCAGGCATCCGATCCGATACTCGTCACGCACGACAACCCACCGTCGGGCACCCGGAAGCCGACACCCCGCGTGAGCCCGGTGATCCGCTCGAGCAGCGCCCGCGTGGCCTCCTCGCCGCCTGGCTCGACCCGGACGACCAGGAAGATCGCCGCCCCGGTCAGTGGCATCAGCACGGACTGTGGCAGGGCGCGGGTCGTCGCCACCGGCCCAGCGGTCGGATCGGTCACCATCGGCACTCTCCTTCGGACAGATTCAGCGTCAGCATGCAACAGGTGCCCGCACGCGCCGTCAGGCGGGTCGCATCAGCTGCTCCAGCATCGCGATCAGGTGGGACGCATCAGGCGGTCGAGGAACGCGATCAGCAATGCCTCCCGCAGCCGCGGCGGCGCGACATCCAGCAACGCGTTCACCGGTGCCATCCGCTCCGGCAACCCGCCACCATCCCCAAGCCCCGCCAACGCCAGCAACCCATCGAACGCCGCATCGTCCAGCGTCGCCGGATCCAGCCCACCCGCCGCCGCGGCCAGCTCAGGAGCAACCTGAACCGGCCCAGCCTCCTGTGCCTTCTGTACTGCGGTACGCAATGCCCCGATGAGCTCGTCGAACCGCGCAGCCGTCGCCGCACTCACCGTCAGATGCAACGAAGCCGGCTGATCCCGGAAACTCAGCTGCGGCTGCACGAACCACCCCAGCGCAGCCATCTCGTCGGCAATCGTGAACACGTCCGCCCGCTCATCACTGCGCAATGCCACCAACGTCGTCGCCGGCGTCGCGAGCACACTCAACCCATCGACCCCCGCGGCGGACTCCGCCAGTCGCACCGCAGCGTCGTACGCCGTCCGCGCCAGCCGCCGATACCCGTCGTCACCGATGTGCTGGACAACGGCCCAAGCAGCCGCCAGGGGAGCGCCCGACTTGGTCGACTGGGTGGTCGAGTTGAGCATCGTGTACCCCGGCCAGTCCGCGTGCGCGAAGAACTGCGGCCGCCGCAACTCCGCCGACCGATGCAGCAGGATCGACGCCCCCTTCGGCGTGTACGCGTACTTGTGCAGATCCACCGAAATGCTCGTCACCCCCGGTACGGCGAAGTCGAAGTCGGCCACCTCGACCCCGTCAGCCCGCAGATACGGCAACACCCAACCGCCGATACAGGCATCCACATGACACCGGATACCCCGCTCGGCCGCCAGCGCAGCGATCTCCGGCACCGGGTCCACCACGCCATGTGCGTACGACGGAGCGCTCGCCACCACCAGCACCGTGGTGTCGTCGCAGGCAGCCGCCATCGACTCGGGTCGCGCCCTGAAGGTCACCGGGTCGACGTCGACCACGACCGGCCGCACTCCGAAGTAGTGCGCTGCCTTGAAGAACGCCGCATGAGCCGTGGACGGCAACACCATGCTCGGCTGCATTGTCTGGATGTCGGGCAGCATCCCGCGCCGTCTGTACTGCGAGCAGCACCGACTCGGTCCCGCCCGAAGTCACCGTGCCGACTGCATCCGGCCCGCCCTGCAACAGGCGCACCGCCCAGCCGACCAACTCGTTCTCGAGCGTCCGCAGACTCGGGAACACCGTCGGATCAAGGCCGTTCGTCGCGCCGTACAGGGCCAGTGCCTGCCGCCCGATCTCGTCCGCCTCGGCGAGACCCGAGTCGTACACATAGGCCAGCGTGCTGCCGCCATGTGTCGGCAGATCGCCTTCCTGCATGGCCTTCAACCGGGCCAGCACGTCGCTCATCGCGCCTCCAGTACTTCGTCCGCCGTCAACTTGTACCGCCGCAAGGTCAGGAAACTCGCCGCCGTCAGTACAACAGGCACCACCGACACTCCGAACGACGATCGCGGTGACGGCCGAATCCGGCTGGACGGCATCCCGCCCGGTCGACGAAACGTACCCACCTGCTGCGAGCACCAACGCATACAGACCTGGTCCCAAGGCGAGCCCAAGGGTCTCGCCGGCCGTCCAGATCCCGGTGAACACGCCGGCCCGCCGGATCCCGCTGCGTGCCGCATCCACCGCCGCGACGTCCGGCAGCATCGCCAGCGGAAAGACCTGTACACCGGTGAATCCGATTCCGACCACGCCCGTTGCGAGATACACACACCACACCGGCACGTGCTGAGCAGGCAGCAGCAACAAGGCACCTAGTCCAAGCACAGCCGAAGCCGCGACGAAGCCCGTCTTCTTGCCGAACCGGTTGCCGACGGCAAGCCAGAGCGGACTGACCACGAGCGCTGGACCGACCACGCAGACGAAGGCGATCGACGCCGCGCCCGGATCGTGCAGGACGTAGCGCGCGAGGTAATCGATCCCGGCCAGCATCGATCCGATCGCCAGCGCCTGCAGCATCAGCGTCAACAGAAGCCAGCGGAAGTCGGCCGCTTGAGCGACGACCCTGAGCTGTTCGCGAAGCGTCCCGGTCGCCTCGCCGGGCCGGCCGATCGGGGCGCGCCGCGTTCCGTAGTACGCGCCGATCGTGCCGATCGCCAGGAGCAGTGCGACGACCAGGCCCATCACGCGATAGCCGTCGCGGCCGCCGATCGCGTCGCGGATCGCCGGGGAGCTGCCGCCGCTGATCAGGATCGCGATGGTGAGCACGGCGACCCGCCACGACATCAGGTTCGGTGCGCTCGCCGTAGTCGTCGGTGATCTCGGCGGGCATCGCGATGTACGGCACTTGGAAGAACGCGTACGCCGTCGCGCAACCCAGGAACGCCAGCAGCACCCAGGCCGCGTCGAACAACTGCGAGTCGAGATCCGGTACTGCGAACAGCACGGCGAAGCAGACCGCTAGCGACAGGCCTCCGCGCAGCAGGAACGGTCGGCGCGGGCCGAGTGGCGATTGATGGCGGTCGCTGATGCGGCCGGCGACCGGGTTGAGGACGACGTCGAGGGCCTTGGGCAACAACACGATCGCGCCGGCTGCCGCGGCGGCGATGCCGAGGGTGTCGGTCAGGTAGGGGAGCAGCAGCAGGCCGGGCACCGTGCCGAACGAACCGGTGGCGACCGACCCGAGGGCATAGCCGACCCGCACGGAACGAGGCAGCGGCTGAGCGGACATGGCGGAAGCATGCCAGCAGAACGGCAACCGCCGCAGGGCGTTGTCCACAGCCCCCTTGCCCGATCTCATAGAGTCACGCCATGGATTCGCACCAAGGCCCGCCACCGACCCCAGAGCCAGGCGAGGAGCCGCGTACTGCGGAGGCAGGGAACCAGCAACCACCCGCCGCCGCGGGACAGCAGCCTCCCGGGTTCTGGTCAGCCGAGCAGCCTCCGCCTTGGGGCGGCCCACCGCCACCGCACTACGGGCAACCGGGACCGTACAGCGCAGCCACGCCCCAACACTGGCCAACCGCCGAATGCCTTACGCGCAGCCGGGGCCGCCGCAGACACGGGCAGCCGCAGTACGGGCAGGGCGCCGAGCGGGCAGGAGGGGTGGGGCCAGTTGGCTTATGGGCAGCGGGCGCCGGTGGTGCCGCGGGTCGTGGCGGCGCCGCCGGGGGAGCCGTTCCATCGGTTGGGGCGGAACGCGAAGTTCCGGTGGTGGCGTCCGCTGGCCGGTACGGCGCTGCTGGTTG
>CAVUFT010000036.1:0-24099 GCA_963740725.1 uncultured Actinomycetota bacterium | reverse complement strand
AGCCCGAGGCTCCCGCAGGAGCGGCAGCGCCCGGTACGCCGGGCGCCCAGCCGCCGCGCGATCCGTCCGACCTGATCGGCGGGCCGTCGGCGCAGGAGGCCCTGCTGACCGAAGCCCTGGCGGAACGTACCGCCGACCTGCAGCGCCTGCAGGCGGAGTACGTGAACTACAAGCGCCGGGTGGACCGCGACCCCGGAGGCGAACCGCGAGGTTGTCATCGTTTGGTGCTGACCGAGTTGCTGCAGACCCTGGACGACATCGGGCGGGCCCGCGAGGCGGGCGAGCTCGAGGGCGTGTTCAAGGCGGTGGCCGAGTCGGTCGAGCGGGTCACCGAGAAGCTCGGCCTGACGAAGTACGGTGAGGTGGGCGACGCGTTCGACCCGCGGATCCACGAGGCCCTGCTGCACAACTACTCCGACGAGGTGGACGGTCCGACCGCGACGCTGGTGATGCAGCCGGGGTACCGCCTCGGCGAGCGGATCCTGCGGGCGGCCCGGGTGGCCGTCTCCGAGCCGACCGAGCAGTTGCCCGAGGCGAAGCCCGACGAGTCCGGCGACAGTGAAAAGCTGGCCGAAGTAAGCGGATCGAGGAGGTGGGGCGTCGATGAGTACGAAAGACTGGTTGGAGAAGGACTTCTACAAGGTTCTCGGCGTCTCCAAGACCGCTGAGCAGGACGAGATCAAGAAGTCGTACCGCAAGCTGGCGCGCAAGTACCACCCGGACTCCAATGCCGGGGACGCGACGGCCGAGGCGAAGTTCAAGGAGGTCTCCGAGGCGTACGACGTCGTCGGGGACCCCAAGAAGCGCAAGGAGTACGACGAGGCCCGCCGGCTGTTCGGTAGCGGCGGCTTCCGGATGCCCGGCAGCGCCGGCAACACCGGCGGCCAGGGCGGTTTCGGCTTCGATGTCGGCGACCTGTTCAACCGGTCCGGCTCGACCAGCGGCGGCGGGCTCGGCGACATCCTGGGTGGGATGTTCGGCGGTGGTGGCCGCACCACGACCACCTCGTCCACGGCCCGGCCGCGCCGGGGCGCGGACATCGAGACCGAGGCGACGATCGAGTTCGCCGAGGCCGTCAACGGTGTCACCGTCGCGCTCCGGATGACCAGCGACGACCCTCAAGACGTGCCGCGGCACCGGCGCGAAGTACGGGACTGTGCCGAAGGTCTGCCTGAAGTGCGAAGGCACCGGCATGCAGACCTCGGTCCAGGGCGGTGTCTTCGCGATGACCGAGCCGTTCACCGAGTGCAAGGGTCGTGGCCTGGTCGTCGACCAGCCTTGCGAGACCTGCCACGGCTCCGGCCGCGGTCAGTCGAGCAAGACCATGCAGGTCCGCATCCCCGCGGGCGTGCAGGACGGCCAGCGGATCCGGCTGAAGGGCAAGGGCGCGGCCGGCGAGCGAGGTGGCCCGGCGGGCGACCTCTACGTCAGCGTGCACGTGAAGCCGCACCGGATCTTCGGCCGGCAGGCCGAGCACCTCACCCTGGTGGTCCCGGTGAGCTTCACCGAGGCCGCGCTGGGCGCCGAGATCAAGGTTCCGACCCTCGACGGCCTTCCCGTCACGGTCCGGATCCCCGCGGTCGGCGAACGCCACAAGCTGCGCGTCCGCGGCAAGGGATCGGTCCGGCGAGATGGCACCAAGGGCGACCTGCTGCTCACCATCGAGGTGCAGGTGCCGCACGAGTTGACCGACGAGCAGCGCGAGAAGCTGCAGGAGTTCAACACGGCGTCGGCTCAGCCTGACCTGCGCTCCGGGTTGTTCGGGAGCTCCTGATGGGGATCCCGTTCAGCCAGGTGCCGACCTGGGACGACCGCACCCCGATCTACGTGATCTCGGTGGCGGCGCAGTTGGCGGGGATGCACCCGCAGACGCTGCGGCAGTACGACCGGCTGGGGCTTGTCACGCCCAGCCGGGCGTCCGGCCGCGGCCGGCGCTACTCGGCGTACGACGTGGCGAAGCTGCGGTACGTGCAGCACTTGTCACAGGAAGAGGGTGTGAATCTCGCGGGGATTCGGCACATCCTCGAGCTACAGTCGGAGGTGGAAGGTCTGCGCAAGCGGGTCAACCAGCTGCTGGCTGAAGTCCAACGGGGTGTCGGCGTCTCCCGCCAGCACACCAACAGCCGGGTCTTCTCGGCGGGACCGGCCGGTGACGTGATCGCGATGGGCCGGCAGCAGACCACCACCCGGTGGATCCGCACCCCGCCGCTGGAACTCGGCCGACACTGACCTCCGGAACCCCTTCCGCCGAAGGAGTTCCGGCTCCCCGGAGACACCACATCCCCCCAGGTGCCTCCGGGCCCGGAGACCGTCGTCCCCAACGACAGTCTCCGGTACAACCGGAGGACGTCGTACCCCCACGACTCTCCGGCGAAGCCCCGGATCGCAAGGTCCGGGCCCCCGGAGATACGTCACCCCCGCGGATCTCCGGGAGGCTGGAGTCCGTCCACCCCCCCGGACGGTTCCGGCGGAGCCCTCGGACCCCACCCCGGGTCCGAGGGCTCCATTTTTTAACGTTCCTATCGATCCACGGCCCGACCTGAGCAGCCGCCACGTGGTCCTCGCAGCGTTCACCTGTTGATCACCTAAGAGTTCGCCGGGAACCTGTCGCGGCGGGTGATCCGCCGCCTACGCTGGCGAGGTGACGCTCACCTTGGAGACCGACCGGCTGCTGATCCGGGACTGGGAAGAAGACGACGCCGAGGCCGCCCAGGAGATCTACGGATCCGCCGATGTGGCGCAGTGGCTGTCGCCTGCGATCGAGAAGGTCACCGACGCGGCGACCATGCGGGTCATCCTGCAGGCCTGGATCGAGGCCCAGCCGAACTTCGTCGTACCGGCCGGGCGCTTCGCGGTGGTCCGCAAGGACGACAACGAGGTGATCGGCGGCATGCTGATCCGGCTGCTCCCGCCGTACGAGGAGGACCTGGAGATCGGCTGGCAGTTGCGCCCGTCGGCCTGGGGCAACGGGTTCGCCACCGAGGCCAGCAAGGCGCTGATGGGCTGGGCCTTCCAGACCCATGCGTCGACGAGCTCTTCGCGGTCGCCCGGCCGAACAACAAGCGCGCGATCGGGACGGCCCGCGGCTCGGGATGGAATGGGTCGGCGAGACCGACAAGTACTACGACCTCAATCTGCAGGTCTACCGGATGCGGGCGGCCGACTTCAAACCCTGATCGGCCCGCAGACCCAGCAACTCGCGCAGGCCCAGGTAGCCCTGGCAGAGCAGGAAGCCCAGCCCGGCCAGCACGAAGCTGGACCCGACCAGGTGCTCGGGCAGCGACCACTCGCGTCCTTCCGGGTTCAGAACTGGTGCGGCCCGACGACGAAGACCGCAAGAACCGCGATCGTTGCCGCGAGCATCCATTTGCTCTGCCGCGCGGACTTGATCAGCAGCAGCGAGGCAGGGGCGATCCAGACCCAGTGATGCGACCAGCTGACCGGTGACGAGAGCAGCCCCCAGACTGCGATCACCAGCAGTGCCAGCACATCCCGTCCAGCCGCCCTGGCGCGATAAGCCGCAGCGACAGCCAGTACGCCGGATGCGAGCACGAGCGCGATCCACACGAGACTCAGCGCCGGGCCTTCCGCCATCACCCGCTGCAGCACCGCCTGGAAGCACTGGTTGAACGCGTACGTCGCACCGCCGATCCGATCGGGATCGAAGAGCACGCCGAACCAGTACTGCGCGGAGTCGGCCGGCGCCAGCAGCCAGCCCAGCAGGCCGAGGCCGACGAAGTTCCGAGCGCGACCGCCGCCTCGCGGAACTGTCGCCGGACGATGAAGTAGACGATGAAGACGGCCGGAGTGAGCTTGATCGCGGCCGCGAGCCCGATCAACAGGCCACGGGGCCAGCGGCGCCGTGGGAGCAGGCAGTCGAGCGACACCAACCCCATCAGGATCAGGTTGATCTGCCCGAACCCGATCGTGGACCGCACCGGTTCGAACGCCAACCCGAGCACGACGACCAGGAGGCCGATCGTGGTTGCCTGCCGGGTAGGCCCGTACAGGCGATGGGCCACCAGCACCATGGTCGCGCTGAAGGCGGCGGTGCTCGCCGCGCACATCACCAGCGAGGCGAGCGGGAACGGGAGCAGGTGCAATGGCACGAACAGTACGGCCGCGAGCGGTGGATAGGTGAACGGCAGCGCGATCCCCGGCACCAGCGGCCCGAAGTCTTCGGAGTACAGCCTGATGTCGTGCAGCCAGGCGAAACCTCCGGTCCGGTAGACCTTCAGATCGAGCGCCCCGGAAATGAGGACGTAGAGGAGCGGGGTCGCAGCCACTGCGATGAGCACCAGCCGGTCGATCCGCTTGTCCTGGAGGATGTTCATGCCGTGACCTTTCGGCGGGTGAGTGCCAACGCGCCCGCGATCGCCAGGACGGCGCAGAGGGCATAGGCGTTGGTGCTCAGCGCTTTGGTGCTGAGCGGTTCGTGCGCGTCGTACTGCGCCTTCCAAGGCAGGCCGACGGTGAAGATGATCGTCCACAGCAGCGCGGCCACGGACAGTCCGGCGGCCGGCCAGGTACGCCGCGCCCGGATCGCCTCGTACGCGCGCAGCCAGCCGACGATGCCGATTGGCAACGCCCAGACCCAGTGCGTCGTCCAGGAGATCGGCGAGACCAGCAGTCCGGTCGTTGCCGCGAGCAAGATCGACTCGAAGGTGTAGCCACGCTCGTAGACGCGGCGTGCGGCCAACAGGCCCAAAAAGCAGGCGGCCGGAATCGCGAGGAGCAACAAGGGCGTGCTGCCCCCGGCAAGCCGGGCGATGACGCCGCGCAGGGACTGGTTGCTGGCCAGCTCACCGTGCCCGGCCCGCCCGGGGTCGAACATGTAGCCGGTGAAGTAGTTCACCGACGCAGCCGGCATCGCCAAGGCCCCGACGACGACCGTCGCGGTCGTGGCGGCCGCAGCGACCGCGGCCTCCCGGTACTTACGAGTCGCCAGCAGATAGAGGATGAAGATGCCCGGCGTCAGCTTGATGCCGGTGGCGATGCCGATCAGTACGCCGCGGAACCGGCGCGGTGAGTAGCCGAGCAGGTCGATGAGCACCATCGCCATCAGGACCAGGTTCACCTGGCCCAGATCGAAGGTGGACGCCACCGGCTCGCACCGGACTCCGAGGGCCGCGCAGGCGACGGCAGCCAGTACGACGTTGCGTCGTGGCCAGGTGGGCCGGACAGCCCTCGCGATCAGCCAGCCGATGAGCAGCAGGCTGACCATCGAGGAGACGAACATGAGCGCCCGTCCACCAGCTGTCCCGGCCAGCACGAGCGGCGCGAAGCACAGCGCCGCGAAGGGTGGATAGGTGAAGCCGAGTTCGAGTTTCGACACCAGGTCGCCGGTGTAGATGTCGGATCCGGTCAGGAATTCCTTGGTGGCGACGACGTACACGTTGAGGTCGTAGCGGAAGTCGGTCGGCGGCCAACGGTGGCAGCAGTAGACGAGGAGAGCGACGAGACCTGCGACAGCGACCAGCCCACGGCGTACAGGCCAAGGAGCCTGCCGCCGCGGCTGTTCGACGCGGGTCGGAGCGAGGGTCACTGGAGGACCGACGGCTTTCTTCCGGCGGTGGTGACCCAGGCGCCCGCCAGTAGGGCGATTCCGGCCAGCGTGTAGGAGTTGCCGACCAGAGCCTGCAAGAAGGTGTGGTGGTACTCCTTGTCGTCGGCCCACGGCGCCATCCAGGGCAGACCTAGCGCGAAGACGATGGTCCAGGCGGCAGCGAAGACCCGGCGGCCGTTGCTGCGGGTGGCCCAGGACCAGACCACGGCGGTGGCCGGCAATGCCCAGACCCAGTGGTTGGACCAGGAGATCGGCGAGACGAGAAGGCCGACGAAGCCGGTGACCGCCAACGCGTCCAGCGGGCGGCCGAGTCCGTGCAGACGCTTGGCGATCGCCAACCCGGCGAAGGCGGTGACGGCGGCGGCCAGCAGCCAGAGCAGCCCGGTCAGGTCGGAGTTCTGGGTGATCCGGGTGATCGCACCGCGGAGTGACTGATTGCTGATGTACTGCGCCGGCCCGGGCCGGGTCGGGTCGAAGATGTAGCGGGTCCAGAAGGCCACTGTCGGCCCGGGCATCACCAGGTAGCCCAGCACGATGGTTGCCGCGGTGGTGGCAGCGGCGATCACGGCCTCGCGGAAGCGACGGGTCACCAGCAGGTACACGATGAAGATCCCCGGCGTGAGCTTGACGCCGGTGGCAACACCGACCAGGACACCGCGGAACCGGCGGGGGGTGTGGCCGAGCAGGTCGGTCATCAGCAGCGCCATCAGCAGCAGGTTGACCTGCCCCATCCCGAAGGTGGCCGAGACCGGTTCGAGCACCAGGCCGGCGGCCGCGCAGACCAGCCCGGCCAGCGCCAGGCGCTCCCGGCTCCACTGCGGGCGCAGCGAGCGGGCCGTCATCGACCCGATCGCGAGCAGCGAGACGCCGGACACCAAGGTGATCAGCAGCTTGGCGAATTCCTGTCCGACCGCCAGTGGGCTCAGCAGCATCGCGGCGAACGGCGGGTAGGTGAAGCCGAGCAACATACCCGGGTACTGGTGGTGGACCTCGTAGATGTTGGCGCCGTCGACGAAGCCGCGAGCGGCCGCGAAATAGACCCGCAGGTCGGACATCGTCGAGGTCGGCGGCCAGATCAGCAGGATGACGGTGAGGAGGGCGATCGAGCCCACGGCGTACCCGATCGGCAGCAGCCGGGAGCGGGCCGGCGCGGGCCGGAGAACGGGACTTGTGGTCATGTTTTCGACTCTGCTGGCCAGGCCCCTGCCGCCACATCGCCGTCAGGAGCCCTTCGTTGTCACCGCAACGAATGACGCGCCACGAGCCCGCATCACTCCAAAGAGTGACGGCCTGGGCCCGGTCCGGCCGCAGAATGATGGGGTGAACCAACCGATCGCGCACCGCCGCCAGGTTCGCGACGCCTTTGCCTTGGACGTCCTGTTGGCGATCGCGGGGCTTGCCGTCACGCAGGTGCGGATCGTCCAGTCCGGCCACGGCTGGCCGTATGCGCCGATGGCGTTCCAGGTGATCGTTGCCGTGGCGCCCGCGCTGATCGCGATCCGCCGGGTGGATCCGGTGCTCGCCTCGGTCGGTCTGGCGCTCGGCGCCTACACCTCGCTGCTGCTCGGGCAGACGGACTGGGTGCTGCTGATCGGCTGCGCGCTCGCGCTGTGGTCCCTGGCCGGCCGGTGCCGGGCGGTGTCCACCGTCGGCGTCACCGCGGTCGTTGCCATCGCCCCGCTGTTGGCCTCGGGATCCATCGTGACCCTCACCTGGAACCTGTACCCGGACGTCTTCCAGGAGTTCACCGGCACCGACGGAACTCAGGGGTCGACCGGGCGGACCCCGTCGGCCGTGCTCGACCAGCTCGGCACCATGTCCTGGCCGTGGTGGATCTCCACCGCACTGGCGCTGGCGCGGCCTCGCCGGGCTGGCCTATGTGCACCGGTGGAAGCGGCCGCAGGTCCTGGCCACCACCGGCGAGCGCTTCGACGACGTACGCCGGGTGCTGGGCCAGCCGGATCACGCGATCGCGGTCGATCTACTGCTGGGCACGGCGATGGCCTCACTGGTCCTGATGGACATCTGGCACGGCAAGAACATCGGCAACTGGTGGACCGCGCAGCACTGGATGCCCTACGCGATCGGGTTCTCGCCGCTCACCCTCGTACTACGGCGGCTCTGCCCCGAGGTACCCGTCCTGGTCATGGCCGCGGCCGGGCTGCTGACCTACTGGCAGACGGAGGAGCGATGGACGCTGCTGATCGGCCTGACGATCGCGCTGTACTCGCTGGCGGTCCTTCGTCCGGTGGTGGTCGCGTTGCCGGTGGCAATCATCGCCTTGGCGGCACCGCCGGTCATCGCGGCCACGGCCGGCTACGGGCTGATCTCCACGCTCTTCCCGGTGATCGGAGATCATTGGTTCCCGTCCGACGGGATCGACTCCAACTGGGACTACCAAGAGCTGGTCGGGCGTCGATGGCCGTTCACGCTTTCGCTGATCCTGTTGTTGCCGGTGTGCCTCGGGGTCGTCGGCCGGCTGTACCAGCGGACCAGGGCCGCCCGGTTGCGTGAGGTCGAGCTCGAGGAGCAGAACAAGCAGCGCGAGCAGACCCAGGTGCTGCTCGAAGGACGCTCGCAGATCGCGCGAGACCTGCACGACGTGGTCGCGCATCACGTGAACCTGATGGTGATCCAGGCCGAGACCGGTCCGGATCTGGCCCAGCGTGACCTGGACGAGGTACTGGCCGGCTTCCAGCGCATCGGGGACGCGGGCCGTCGTGCCCTCGGCGAGCTGGACCGGATGCTGTCGGCGCTGCGTGACGAGCAGGGCCGGCCCGATCCTGCGCTGGCTCCGCAACCTGGGCTGGGAGAGATCCGTGAGCTCGCGAACGGCCTGCAGGAGCAGGGGTTGCCGGTAGCGCTCGAGCTGCGGGGTAGTGCCGTCGGGATTCCGGACGGTGTCCAGCTCACCGCGTACCGACTGGTGCAGGAGGCGTTGACCAATACGGTCAAGCATGCGGGGGCGAGCATGGTCGAGGTACTCGTCGACATCAGCCCCGGCGACGGCGTCGGAGTGCGGGTCACCGACGACGGGAAGGGCTTCGATCCGGACGGTGACCGGGCTGGGCGGCACGGGCTCACCGGGATGTACGAGCGGGTCCGGGTCCACAACGGGACGCTGACGATCTCCTCCAGCCCGGGGCACGGTACGAAGCTCAGCGCCTGGCTACCGGTTGGTGAGGCGGCCAGGTGACGCTCTTGCGCAGGTTCCTCGCTCACCGGTCGGCTGATGTCGTGCTGGCGGTCATCGGCATGGGCGTTCTGCAATACCGGATCGTCCAGGCGGCGCCGGCCTGGCAGTACGCCCACGCGTTCGCGCTGGTGATCGTCGCACTGGCACCGGCGCTGATCGCGATCCGCCGGGTGGATCCGGTGTCGGCCTCGATCGGGTTGGCCGTCGGTGCGATCGGTTCACTGCTGCTCGGGCAGGTCGGCTGGGTGTTCCTGGTCGGCCTCGCCCTCGCCCTGTGGTCACTGGCGACTCGCTGCCGGCTCGCCACCTCGGTGTCGGTCACCGTCGTCGTCATCGGGCTGGGCGTGGCCGCAGCGATCAGGTGGCAGAGTCTGATCGGTGCGGTCTCCGGGTCGATCTACGACCCGAACACCGGCGAGGACATCAGCCGGCTGGCGACCGACGGGGCCACCCTGGGGCCGTTCGGGCGGGTGGCGATGTCGCAGCTGCGGTGGTGGCAGGCGGGGCTGTTCCTGGTGCTCGGTGCGGCGGCGCTGATCTACCGGCGGTGGTGGGCTCGCCGGCGCGGGAGGGCCGGCCAGGGCGGAACGGACGGCGGGGGAGCGGCTGGGCGACGTCCGGGCGTTCGTGCTCGATCCGGATCGCCGGTGGGCCCTCGATCTGTTGCTCGCCATGGCTGCCGCGTCGCTTGTGTTGCTCGAGTTGCGCCACGACCGGGTGATCGGCAACTGGTGGAGCGCGCCGAAGTGGATGCCGGTCGCGATCGGCTTCTCGGTGATCACCTTGGCGCTGCGGCGGTACCGGCCCGTCGTACCGGTGGTCGTGCTGACGATCGCCTCGCTGCTGGCCTACTGGCAGACCTCGTTGTGCTGGACGCTGCTGGCTGCACTGGCGTTCGCGCTGTTCTCGCTCGCCGCGCATCGCTCCCTGTGGCTTTCGTTGCCTGCCGCAACGGCCGTGCTGGTCGCGGCGCCGGTGGTCGCGGCCCTGGTCCGGTATCCGCAGATGGTGCTGATCTTCCCGGCGCTGAAGCATCAGCCGCTGAGCAGTGGCGACATCCATGATCCGCCGGACTTCCGCTTCCACAACGACATCTACGAGGGCATTGTCGATCGGCAATGGCCGGTCACCTTGTCGCTGGTGCTGGGCCTGGTCGTCCTGGCCGGGGTGCTGGTCCGTCTCTATCTGCGCAACCGCTCGGCGGCGGCCCGGGAAGCGGCGCTCGAACAGCGGGCCGTGGAACAGGATGCCGCGCAGGCCGTGCTGACCGAGCGGTCGCACATCGCGCGCGATCTGCATGATGTCGTGGCCCACGCGGTGAACCTGATGGTGATCCAGGCCGAGACCGGCCCGGACCTGCTGAAACGCGGCGACGAGGAAGCGCTCGCCGGGTTCCAGCGGATCGGCGACGCGGGCCGGCGGGCGCTGGGTGAGCTGGACCGGATGTTGTCCGCCTTGCGGGATGCCGACGGCGTACCGGATCCGGCGTTGACTCCGCAGCCAGGGCTGGGCGAACTCGGCCACCTCGCGGAGACGATGTCGGATCAGGGGCTGCCGGTGCGGCTCGAGGTCCGGGGTGAGTCGGCAGGCGTGCCGGACGGGATCCAGCTCACGGCGTACCGGCTGGTCCAGGAGGCGCTCACCAACGTGGCGAAGCACGCCAAAGCAACGCAGGCCACCATCCTGGTCGAACGGAGCGAGACCGGTGTCGCGGTCTGGGTGCAGGACGACGGCCAGGGGTTCGACCCGGCCAACCGGCCGGACGGCAGACACGGCCTGACCGGCATGCAGGAGCGGGTCCGGATCCACGGCGGCACCCTGACCATCACCTCCGGTCCCGGCGAAGGCACCACGATCAGCGCGTGGCTGCCGGTGGGGTCTCGATGAACGGGGAGAGTGCACGAGTGATCAAGGTGATGGTGGTCGACGACCAGGACCTGGTCCGGGACGGGATCTCGATGATCCTGGACGGGCAGCCGGACATCGAGGTGGTCGCGCAGGCCGTCGACGGGGCCGACGCGCTGCACCAGGCGGGCGCGATCCTCGATCTCGGCGTGGTCCTGATGGACGTCCGGATGCCGGTGATGGACGGTATCGAGGCCACCCGCCGGCTGGTCGGCCGGGCGAACGCGCCGCGGGTCCTGATCCTGACCACCTTCGACCTGGACGAGTACGTGTACGACGCGTTGCGGGCCGGCGCGAGTGGCTTCCTGCTGAAGCGGTCGTCGCGCGACGAGCTGATCAACGCGGTCCGGGTGATCGCCGACGGCGACGCGCTGCTGGCGCCGCCGGTGACCCGGCGGCTGATCGACCGGTTCGCCGACAACCACCTGGATCCGGCGGTGGCGGAGCGGCTGGACGTCCTGACCGCGCGCGAACGCGAGGTCCTCGTACTAGTTGCCAAGGGCAACTCGAACGCGGAGATCGCCGCCGCCCTGCACCTCACCGAGCACACGGTGAAGACACATGTCAGCCGGATGCTCACCAAGACCGGCCTCCGCGACCGCGTCCAGGCCGTCATCCTCGCCTACGACACCGGCCTCGTCTCAGCCGGCCAACGCACCTAGCAATCCGTTTGTCCTGTTCTCACCGTTGGCATGTAAATCATTGACTCGAAATGGTCGCGGACAAAGGATCTCTACTACGCCCGCCCAGCCCCGAGAACGAGGTTCGCCTGTGCGCAAGTTCGCTGTGGTTCCTCTTGCCCTCCTGCTCCTCTCCACTCCGGCGCTCGCTCATGCCGAGCCGAGCCCGGCCACCTACTTTGTCGACTCGACGGCCGGCAACGATGCCGCCGACGGGACCACTGCCGGTACTGCGTGGCGCAGTCTGGCGAAGGTCAACGCCGTCACCTTTCACCCGGGCGACACGATCAGCTTCAAGCGCGGTGGGTCCTGGACCGGGACGCTGACGCTGTCCAGCTCCGGAAGTCCCGAGGCGCCCATCGTGGTGGGGGCTTATGGTTCCGGCAACCTGCCGAAGATCGGCGGGCCGGTGACCAACTGCGTCCACGTCACCGGATCCGACCTGGAGATCGGCGATCTGCGGGCCAGTGGCTGCGACTGGGCCGGGTTCGAGTTGGTCGGTGACCGCATCGTGCTGGACACGATCCAGGCCGATGCGAACGTGGTCGGCGTCTCGATCGTCGACGGCTCCGACGGCAACACGATCCGCTGGAGCACGATCAAGGACAACACCAAGATGAGCAAGCTGACGCCGAAGGAGGTCAATCCCGACGACGACTCCGGGGCTTTCGGCGTACTGGTGCACGGCAACGACAACGTGATCAGCCGGAACGTGATCAGTGGGCAGTACGCGTTCAGCTACGACTACGGTTTCGACGGTGCCGCGGTCGAGATCTTCAACGGCAACCGGAACCTGATCGAGTACAACACCACCAGCAACAACGAGTCCTTCACCGAGCTGGGCCGCAACGGGACCGGCAAGACCGCCGACGACAACGTCTTCGCCTACAACAGCGTCACCTCGACCAAGTCGCAAGGCGCCTTCCTGGTAACCAGGGGAGCGCGCAGCCACATCGGCCCGGTCCGCGGAACCGTGGCGGTGAACAACTCGGTCTCGATCCCGAACGGCGACGGCTGGAGCTGCGACGCCGGTTGCGGCGCGGGCATCCTCAAGCTCCGCAGCAACGTCATCAAGGTCGGCAAGAAGGTCGGCTACGAGGACGCGTTCGACAGCGGCGATCCGGCTGAGAGCGCCGACGAGGACCGCAGCGTGTACTCCGGGAGCGTCTACCAGTTCGCGCTCGGGCCGAACTCGGTGAAGGCCGATCCGCTCTTCACCAGCAGCACCGATCTGCGCCTCAAGGCCGGCAGCCCGGCGATCGGACGCGGCGAGGATGCCGGGTTCCCCTACGACCTGGCCGGCAAGCCGCTGGCCGGCATCACCAGGTTCGACGCCGGCGCGTATCAGTTCTGAAGCAAAGGGGTGGAGCCGCCCCCGCGGCTCCACCCGCCTGCTCACTTCAGCCCGTAGGCCTTGGTGATCTGCTGCTCCAACTTGTTGCCATCGGCATCAGCTGCGGTCAGCCGCAACGACGGTGCGTGCCCGGCCTGCGCGGCCGGATGCGTCACCGTCGTGGTGTAGCTCCCATCCGAAGCCTTTGCCAACGGCAACTTCGTCCAGTGGACACCGTCATACGACAGCTCCAGTGAAGGCGCGGCGAACGTGGCTGTGGCGTTCGAGCCCGCCTGGTGCCGCAGCCCCAAGGTGAGCTTGATCGGCTGACCGGCCGGCACCCGGTTGAGATCGTCGGCCTGCGGTACGTCGAGGTCGGCGAGCACCAGCGGCATCACCTCGTCGTCGCCACCCTTCGACTTGAACGACCAGACCGACTTGATCTGCGTGGAGTACAGCCAGTAGCCGGTCTCCCGCTTGGCATCCAGAGTGAACTTGTAGTCCGCCGCGTCCGCCGGTACGTCGACGAAGACGCCGGCCTCCTCGGACGACGACCCGACCTCGACGCCGTTGCGCTCGAGCGAGGCGCTGTACTCGCCGGCGCCGAAGAAGTCGCTGTACTCGTCCGGGCCGTGCCGGAACGGGCTGACGGCGACCGACAGCCCGCCGTACATGCGACCGACGCCCACGACGGCCGGCCGCGTGGGCAGGCCGCTGTTCTCGACCGGAGCCACCCAGCGCTCGGTGGTTCGGGTGCCGGGCCGGTAGGTCTTCGCCGGAGTGTTGAGCCCGGCGTTGTCGCCGCCGTTGTCGAGGACCTGGTAGCTCGTCCAGGTCATGTTGTCACCCAGGACGTACGACGTCCGGCGGAACGGGGCATCGAGGACCGGCGGCAGCCAGCCGCCGAAGTCGGTGCCGCCCGGTGTGTGGGCGCTCCGGCTCTCCGAGACCTTGGTGCCCGGCGTGTGGGCGCCGAAGATCTCGTCGACCCGGGCCAGCTGGTCCGGCCGGGCGTCGATACCGGCGGTGGCCGGGATCCGGTTCGGCCAGGCCTTGGCGAGGTCGTAGATCACCGGCGTCGAGGCGGTGCCGGTGACCTTGACCCGGACCGGCTTGGTCTTCAGCTGGTCGAGCAGTTGCTGAGCGGCGACCCGGGAGGTTCGCATCGCCGGGATGGTCGCATCAGGCTCCTCGTCGTAGGCCCAGTAGGAGAAGACGCCGCCCTGGCCCGGCCGGTCCGGGTTGTAGACCAGCGCCGCCGCGGCGCCGGCCCGCTCGACCACCTTGACCAACTCACCGACCGAGCGGGAATCGCTGTCCTGGTAGCGGATCAGGGCCAGCTTGCCGCGGACGTCGCCCAGCTCGTCCGGGTTCGCGGCACCGGCGTCGACGACCGCGAGGGTCTTCGTCCCGGTGAAGCGCGGCCCGAAGTAGAAGTCGAGCACAGGGACTGCCGCGCCGCCGACGACCTTCGCCAGGAACGGCGGAATCTCCAGCCGGGCGCCGATCGCGAACTCGCTGCTGCCGGTCACCGTCTTCGGCGTCGGCGTGGCACCGAGGATGCGAGGCGAGCCGGTCACCGAGATCCCGGTGCCGCCGGTGACGAGTCCGTCGGTGTTCTTCTGCAGGTAGCTGATCCCGCGCTCCCGAGAGGTCAGGTCATTGCGGCCGTGTACTCCGGTGTCGACCACCTTGGCCTTCCGGGCGTCCAGGGTGACGGTGCTGTCCTTGGTCAGCGTGACCTCGTTACTGGTGACCAGGTCGATCCGCTCCAGCGTGGTGTCGGTGGCACCGACGGTGAAGGTGGACGAGGCCTGGTACTTGCCGGGCGGGATGCGCACGGTCGCCGTACCGTTCACGATCGGTACGCCGAACGGGCCGAGGTCGACAGGTGCACCGTCCAGATGACTGACCACCAGGGCGCCGTTAGCGGCTGCGCCATTGTGGTTGAGGCCCTTGACGGTCAGGTTGTAGAGCTCCGGCTCGGCGTACCAGCCGATCGTCGTGACGACCGGGTCGGCGCCCGCGGCCGTCGCGGTCACTCGCCCGGAGACGAAGCCGGTTCCGGCGGCGGCACGATCGGCCGTCACAGTCACCTTGGCCTCACCGCCAGCCGGTACGACGAGTTGGTTCGCGCTGAGTTGAGGAGTCGCCGCGGCCGGGTCCGTCGAGGCAGCGAGGTCCAGCGTTACCGCAGTACTGCCTGGGTTGCGGTAGGTGAGTTCGCGGCTGACCTTGTCGGTCGCGGGATAGGGCCAGCGCAGTACGCCGAGTTCAAGTTCTCCGCTGTCGACGGTGACGCTGTTGTCGGTGGCCTGGTCGGCGTCGACGCGTCCGGCGCCCTGCTCGTCGACCTTGCTGCCGGGCTGGGGGTCTGCGGTCGAGATGAGGCGGGCCTTGAGCTGTGCGGCCTTCCAGTCCGGGTGTGCCTGCGCGACCAGGGCGGCGGTACCTGCGACGTGCGGTGACGCCATCGACGTACCGGTCAGGGTCGTGTAGTTGTCGTCGACCGGGTTGCCGATCACCGCGTCCGCGGCCTTGGCGGCGACGATGTCCGTGCCGGGCGCGGAGATCTCCGGCTTCAGCGCGCCGTCGCCCTTGCGCGGTCCACGACACGACGAGTCGTTCAGCGATCCGTCGCGCTGAAGGTTGCCGACGGCAAGGGCATCGTCCGCGGCGGCGGGGCTGGAGACGGTCTGCGGCTCGGGGAAGAAGCAGTTGCCGGCCGCGATGACGAACAGCGCCCCGCTGGAGCGGCTGATCCGGTTGACCGCCTGGGACAGGTCGTCGGTGCCGTCGCTGGCATCGCCGCCGAGGCTCATGTTGATCACCGAGGCACCCTGCGCGGCGGCCCACTCCATCCCCGCGATGATGCCGGAGGTGTCGCCGCTGCCGCCGTCGTCGAGGACCTTGCCGTTCAGCAGGGTGGCCTCGGGAGCGACGCCCTTGTACTTGCCGCCGGACGCCGCGCCGCTGCCCGCGGTGATGCTGGCGACGTGCGTCCCGTGACCGAAGTGGTCACCCGCGTCCGGTGCGGTGGAGAAGTTCTCGGTCGCACCGATCCGGCCGGCGAAGTCCGGGTGGTTCGCGTCGATGCCGGTGTCGAGGACGGCGACCTTGACGCCCTTGCCGGTCAGGCCGCGCTGCCAGGCGGCCGGCCCGCCGATCTGCGGTACGGACTGGTCCAGACTCGCCTTGACCAGCCGATCGAGCGAGACACGCTGCACGGTGCCGGCGACCCGCTCGGTCGCGCCCGGCGTGAGCGACTGCCAGAAGTCGGTCGCCGAGGTCTTCGTGACCTGGGCGCTCTTCGCGCCGAGGCTGGTCAGCACCCGGGTCTTCGCGGCACCGGGGATCGGGGCCTGCTTGGCCCTGGCGAGCGCGTTCGCCGGCGTACCGGCGTACCGGATGATCACCGGCATCGTCTTGGAGTGCGCGTCGTCGCGGTGCTCGGCGATCAGCGTGGTGACGTCGAACAGCGTGCGATCGAGTCGGCCGTTCGCGACATCGGCCGCGGCGGCCGACGGTACGACGTACGTGTGCCGGCCGTCGTAGCTGATGGTCGCCGCGTCGGACCGACTGCCCTTCGTCGGCTCGAAGGTGACCTGGTCGGGCCGTCCGGACTGCGGCGTGACGACGACCCGGTCACCGGTGATCAGCGTGATCCGGGTACCGGCGGCTGGCGGATGTGTTGGGGACTGGGCGCGGGGCGGTGCCCCGAGAGCGGCAGGGGTGGTGGCGGCACTCAGCACCAGGCCGAGGCTCACCACCGGTGGGATCCAGCGTTTGGACGGCAAGAAGTCCTCCAGACAGGCGGAAACAGGTCTCTCTCGGAAGACGGCACCTGGAGGGTGAAAGGTTCTCTCTTCGAATCTCTTCGAAAGGGTTGCCGGGGACCGGCAACCCTTTCGGCGGCCTCACTTCAGTCCGTAGGCCTTGGTCACCTCCTGCTCGAGCTTGTTACCGGCCGCATCGATGGCGGTGAGCCGCAGCGATGGCGCGGTGCCCGCGTTCGCTGCCGGGTGGCTCACTCTGGCTGCGTAGCGGCCCGCTGCGGTTCTCTTCAGCGGTAACGGGGCCCAGGTCGTTCCGTCGTACGAGATCTCGAGGGTCGCGCCGGTGAACGCCGTCGCCTTCGATCCCGCTTGGTGCCGGAGACCGAGGGTGATGGTGACCGGTACGCCGGTCTGCACCTGGTTGAGGTCGTCCGACTGCGGCACGTCGAGGTCCGCCAGGACCAGCGGCATCACCTCGGCCGGCGTCCCCGTGGACCGGAAGGTCCAGACCGACTGCACCCGGGTCGAGTACTTCCAGTCCTCGAACTCACGCCGGCTGTCCAGACCGACCCTGTACTGCGCGGCTTCGGCGGGCACCTCGAGGTCGGCGGCGGCTTCCTCGGTTTGCTTGATCTGCGTGCCGTTGCGATCGACGGTCAACCTGCTCTGGTCGAACTGCCCGAACGAGCGGCTCCACAGCTCGCGGCCATGGCCGAACGGGCTGAGATAGATCTGCAGGGTTCCGCTGGCCTGGCGGACTCCCAGCGAGTCCGCGTCGATGGCAGGCAGCCCGCTGTTCACGACCGGCCGCGTCCACTCGAGCGACGACCGCGCCCCGGGCCGGTAGGCATGCTGCGTGCTGAGCATCTCGAAGTAGGCGGATCCGTCGCCCTGCCCCTGCGCGATCGCGCTGGTCCACTGGACCTCGTTCGCCAGCAGATAGGTCGTCCGGCGGGTCGGTGCCTTGAACACAGGGCTGAACCGGCCGATGGTCGGGGCGCCGGCCGGTGTCCGGCCCACCCAGTAGTCCTGGACGTTGGTGTCCGGCAGGTGGGAGCCGAAGGTCTCGTCCACCCGGGCCAGCCGACCCGGATCGACGACGGCCCGTGGGTCGGCCGGGATCCGGTTCGGCCACGGCACGATCAGTTCGTAGTTGTCGGGCGAGATCGCCGGGTCGCCCGACCGGGCCGGCTGCGGCGAGGCTGTGAGGCTGCTGGTGATGCTGAACTCCGAACCGCCGATCGTGGTCCTCGGCGTCGGCGTGGCGAACAGGTCACTGGTCGCGGTCCCCGTGACGGAGAAGAGGTCCAGCAGCTCGCCGGCCGCGTTCGTCCGGACGTACTGCATTCCGTGGTTCCGGAGAGCCAGGCCTTCGCGACCGCGGACGGTCGCTGCGACCGGCTTGGCCCGCCGGGCGTCGAGCGTGATGGTCGCATCTGCACTCAGACTCGTTTCCGGACCGACCACCAGGCTCGCCTGCTTCAGCTGGGTGTCGGTGGCAGGGGAGGTGAACGCTGACGTGGCTGCGTAGTGACCCGGTGGCAGCCGGACGGCCGCGGTTCCGTCGTGGAGAATCAGGACGCCGTCAGGGAAGCTGAGCGGCGGTCCGTCGACACGTGTGAGTACCACGAGCTCGTTCACCGGGCTGCCGTCGCGCCCGATGCCTTTGACTGTGAGGGTGTGCAGCTCCTGTTCGGCGTACCAGCCGATCAGGGTGACGAGCGGATCGGCGCCGGCCGCGGTCGCGGTGATCCGGCCGGAGAACGCGCCGGTGCCGGCGGCCGCGCGGTCGGCAGTGACGGTCACGGTCGCCACGCCATGCGCCGGTACGACGAGGTGATCGGTGCTCAGTTTCGGGTTCGCCTTGGCCGGCTCCACCGATGCGGCGAGCTGCAGCGTCACCGGCGCGTCGGTCGGATTGGTGTAGGTCAGGTCCCGGCTGACGGGGTCGGTGGCGGGGTAGGGCCAACTGAGTTTGCCCAGGTCGAGGGTGCCTGCGTCGACGGTGACGCTGCCGTCCGTGGCCTGGTCGGCGTCCACCCGGCCGGCGCCCTGGTCGGCCACTGTGCTCCCGTTCTGCGGGTCGGCGGTCGAGATCAGCCGGCTCTTCAGCTGCCCGGCCTTCCACCGGGTGCGCCTGGGCGATCAGAGCCGCCGTACCGGCGACGTGGGGCGCGGCCATCGAGGTACCGGACAGGGTGGTGTAGTAGTCGCCGACCGGGGTGCCGATGTCGGTGCCCTCCGATCGCGCGGCGACGATATCGGTGCCCGGTGCGGAGATCTCCGGTTTGAGGGCGCCGTCGCCCTTGCGCGGTCCGCGGCACGAGGTCTCGTTCATCGAGCCGTCCCGCTCCAGGTTGCCGACGGCCAGCGCCGCATCGGCTGCGGCCGGCGCGTTGACCTGGCCGGCCTGCGGGGGTGAGTCGAAGCAGTTGCCGGCAGCAACAACCATCAGCATGCCGGTGTCGTGGCTGATCCGGTTGACCGCCAGCGAGAGTTCGTCGGTCCCGTCGGTCACCGCGCCGCCCAGGCTGAGATTGGCGACCGTGGCGCCCTGCGCCGCGGCCCACTCCATCCCGGCGATGATTCCCGAGGTGCTGCCGAAGCCGAAGTCGTCGAGCACCTTTCCGTTGAGCAGCGTGGCGTCCGGCGCGACGCCCTTGTACTTGCCGCCGGACGCGGCACCGGTGCCCGCCGCGATGCTGGCGACGTGGGTGCCGTGCCCGACCCGGTCCGCGGTGTCGCCCGAGTCGGAGAAGTTCGCCGACGCCTCGATCCGGCCGGCCAGGTCGGCGTGCGGCGGGCTCTCGCCGGGCGCCGCGCCGGTGTCGATCCCGGTGTCCAGGATCGCGATCTTGACACCCTTGCCGGTCAGCCCGCGCTGCCAGGCTGCCGGACCGCCGATCTGCGGCACGCTCTTGTCGAGGGACGCCCGGAACTGCCGGTCCAGCGTGACGCGCTGGATCGTGCCGGCGACGCGGTCGGACGACGTGGGCGTCAGCGCGGCCCAGAAGTCCGCAACGGCGTTCTTGCGGATCGAGGTGGCCCGGGCGCCGATGCTGGTGAGTACGCGCGACTTGGTGGCACCCGGTACGACGCCCTGCCGGGCCCGGCCGAGGGCGGTCGCCGAGCTCCCGGCGTACCGGATGATCACCGGCAGGGTTGCGCTGGCGGCGTCGTCGCGGTGCTCCGCGACCAGGATGGTCACGTCGAACAGAGCGCGATCGAGACGCCCGGCGGCGACGTCCGGGCCGGCGGCCGACGGGATCACGACGGTGTGCCCGGCCGTGGCGGAGACGACGGCGGACGTCGATCCGCTGCCGGGACCAGGTTCGAAGACCACCTGATCGGGCTGCCCGGGACGGGTGGTGACCTGGACGTGGTCACCGGTGATCAGGGTGATCCGGGTGGTCTTCGAGGCCGGCGAGGGGAGGGGATTCGGCCGGTGGGCCGGCACCGGCGGAGGCTGTAGCGGAGGCGGTGGGGAGGCTGAGGATCAGGGCGAGCGCCGTCGTGGCGGCGGTCCAGTGGCTGGTTCGCAAGTGAGTCTCCTGTGAACGGAGGTGCTGTCACTGCGGATACGGAAGGCGCCGTCGATCCGTTGGCAGCGGGTGTGAAATCGGTCTCCAACCCTGAGATTTCCCCCAGGTTCGCCAAAGTTGAGTGGAATGGACTCAACCCTTGGGTACGTTGTATCTGGTGATTGCTGTTCTTTGAGTTGAAAGGCTGGAACCAGATGGATGTTCAGCGGTTGACGACGCTGGCCCGGGAAACCCTGTCGGTCGCGATCCGTCAGACCTCCGCGGCGGGCAATCCGACCGTGGAACCGATTCACCTGCTGTCGGCGTTGCTGGCGCAGCCCGAGGGGACCACGGTCGGTCTGCTCGAGGCCGCCGGAGCGGATGTCGAGGCGGTACGCCGCCGTACGGCGGAGCAGCTCGCGCGGTTGCCGAAGACGAGTGGCGGCAGTGTCCAGGCGCCGAGCTTGTCCGGCAAGACCAGCGATGTGCTCAACCAGGCCGAGCAGCGGGCGCTGGGACTCGGGGACGAGTTCGTCTCGACCGAGCACCTGCTGATCTCGCTGGCCACCGTCGAGGGCACCGCGAAGAGTGCTTTGAATGTGACTCCGGATGCACTGCTGCAGGCGTTCGACGCCGCGCGGGGCAACCGGCGGATCACTTCGCCCGAGGCGGAGGGGACGACCAAGACGCTGGAGAAGTACGGCGTCGATCTGACCGAACGTGCTCGCGAGGGCAAGCTCGACCCGGTGATCGGGCGTGACTCCGAGATCCGGCGCGTCGTGCAGGTGCTGTCCCGGCGTACCAAGAACAACCCGGTGCTGATCGGTGAGCCCGGCGTCGGCAAGACCGCCGTCGTCGAGGGCCTCGCGCAGCGGATCGTGGCCGGTGACGTGCCCGAGTCCCTGCGCGGCCGGCGCCTGATCAGCCTCGACCTCGGCGCGATGGTCGCCGGCGCGAAGTACCGGGGTGAGTTCGAGGAGCGGCTCAAGGCGGTGCTGACCGAGATCAAGGAATCCGACGGTCAGGTGATCACCTTCATCGACGAGCTGCACACCGTCGTCGGCGCCGGTGCGTCCGGCGAGGGCGCGATGGACGCCGGCAACATGCTGAAGCCGATGCTGGCGCGTGGTGAGCTCCGGATGATCGGTGCCACCACGCTGGACGAGTACCGGACCCGGATCGAGAAGGACCCGGCGCTGGAGCGACGCTTCCAGCAGGTGTTCGTCGGTGAGCCGTCGGTCGAGGACTCGATCGCGATCCTGCGCGGGCTGAAGGAGCGCTACGAGGCGCACCACAAGGTCGCCATCTCCGACAGCGCGCTGGTTGCTGCCGCGACGCTGTCCAACCGGTACATCTCCGGCCGGCAGCTGCCCGACAAGGCGATCGACCTGGTCGACGAGGCCGCGTCCCGGCTGCGGATGGAGATCGACTCCTCGCCGGTCGAGATCGACTCGCTCCGGCGTACGGTCGACCGGCTGAAGATGGAGGAGCTCGCGCTGTCCCGCGAGGAGGACGCGTCGTCGCAGGACCGGCTGGCCCGGCTGCGCGCCGACCTGGCCGACCGCGAGGAGGAGCTGCGGGCGCTCGAGGCTCGCTGGGAGAAGGAGAAGTCCGGGCTGAACCGGATCGGTGAGGTCAAGGAGCGGATCGACGAGCTCCGCGGCCAGGCCGAGCGGGCCCAGCGCGACGGCGACTTCGAGACTGCCTCACGGATTCTGTACGGCGAGATCCCCGAGCTGACCAAGGAGCTGGAGGAGGCCTCTTCCGAGGAGCCTTCTGCTGCGGAAGCTCCGGACGCGATGGTGAACGAGGAGGTCGGCCCGACCGAGATCGCCGAGGTGATCGCGATGTGGACCGGGATCCCGACCGGGCGGCTGCTCGAGGGCGAGACCGGCAAGCTGCTCCGGATGGAGGACGAGCTGGGTCGCCGGCTGATCGGCCAGCGCGAAGCGGTGAAGGCCGTTTCGGACGCTGTCCGGCGGGCGCGCGCGGGGATCTCGGATCCGGACCGGCCGACCGGGTCGTTCCTGTTCCTCGGCCCGACGGGTGTCGGCAAGACCGAGCTGGCGAAGGCGCTGGCGGACTTCCTGTTCGACGACGAGCGGGCGATGGTCCGGATCGACATGTCGGAGTACGGCGAGAAGCACAGCGTCTCGCGGCTGGTCGGTGCACCTCCCGGGTACGTCGGGTACGAGGAAGGCGGCCAGCTGACCGAGGCCGTCCGGCGTCGTCCGTACTCCGTGATCCTGCTGGACGAGGTGGAGAAGGCGCATCCCGAGGTCTTCGACATCCTGCTGCAGGTGCTCGACGACGGGCGGCTGACCGACGGGCAGGGTCGCACGGTCGACTTCCGGAACGTGATCCTGGTGCTCACCAGCAACCTCGGCTCGGCGTACCTGGCGGACATGTCGATCGACGACGCGCTCAAGCGGGACCAGGTGATGAACGTGGTCCGGCAGTCGTTCAAGCCGGAGTTCATCAACCGGCTGGACGAGATCGTGCTGTTCGACGCGCTCGGCGGCGAGGAGCTGACCAAGATCGTCGGGCTGCAGATCATCGCGCTACAGAAGCGGCTCACCGATCGGCGGATCATGCTGGAGGTCGGCGAGGACGCGATGGAATGGCTGGCGATGACCGGGTACGACCCGGTGTACGGCGCTCGTCCGCTGCGCCGGCTGGTGCAGTCGGCGATCGGCGACGAACTCGCACGCGGGCTGCTGTCCGGTGCGATCCGCGACGGCGACACGGTGCGGGTCGGGCTGAACGAGGCGAAGGACGCGCTCGACGTCACCGCTGCCTGATCACGACAGCCGGGACCCTCGTTCTGAGGGTCCCGGCTGTTTTGCGTTGTCTGCTTTGCGTGATCTGCGAGGATCGGGGCATGAGTGACCAGCAACCGCCGGAACGACCTGGCCCGTACGGCGGGGTCTTCGGCGACCGGCCACTCGACCGGCCGAACCTGTACTCGTCGGTGCCGGCCAGGATGCCGAAGCAGGTGACGATCGCATCGGTGATCTCACTCGCGCTGGGTGTGCTCACCATCCTGCTCGGCATCTTCGCGCTGACGTCCGCCGGCAAGCCGATCACCAAGACCCTGACCGGCGACGAAGACGCCCAGAACGTGGTGTTGATTGCGGCCCTGCTCTGCAGCGCCGCCTACATCCTCCCGGCGATCTTCCTCCGCAAACGACGCCGCTGGGCCCGCACGACGTTGATCGTCGTCGCCGCCCTTGGCATCGCCGGCAGCATCACCAGCCTCCCCGGCGGCCTACTAGGCCTAGCCCTCCACCTAACCCTCCTGATCCTCATGCTCCAAACCCCCACCAAACACTGGTTCCGCCACTAATGGAGATCTGGATCAACCCGGCCTGCTCCAAGTGCCGCGCCGCCACCGCCGCCCTCGACGAGGCCGGCCTCTCCTACACGGTCCGCCGCTACCTGGACGACCCACCCACCGCTTCAGAATTCGCCGCCGTCCTGACCCGCCTCAACCTGGATCCCTGGCACGCCGCGCGCATGAACGAACCCGCCGCCACCGTCCTGGCCGACCTCCCCCGAGACGTGGCCCACCGCGCCGACTGGATCGCCCTCATGGTCGCCAATCCGATCCTCATCCAACGCCCCATCATCACCACCGACGACAACACCACCGCGATAGCGCGAGACCCAGAAACCTTGTCCCGCTTCCTCGGGCATTCCCCTTAAAAACAAGGCTGATCGGCCCCTGGCGCTCGGCGGTTCTGTCGTGCAGGCGACGGCTTCTGAGCGGCGCGGCTGGTCCACGCGGGGCTGGCTGGATGCCCCTGTCGTGCAGGGGCCCCGCGCTGGCCCCCGAGCTTTCATCGGCCGCTGCCGCCTCAGGCAGCCCGTTCTCCTTCTCTCACCTGCGCCCTTGCCATCCCCTCCTCGTGTTCCGCCTCCGGTCCGCGTCGCGCTCCGCCCCGCGCTGCCCTCCGGCTCCTCGGTGACGTTGCCTCCGGCGCCCATTGGCGTCTAGTCAGGCGCGGAGATGCCTACACGTTTTGGCTTCTGATCGGGTGTGACGTTTCCCCTTGTGGATAAGGCGAAATCAGCCTCTAGTGGGTTTGTTGCCTCACGCCTCGACGGCGTATAGTCGAACAC
>CAVUFT010000035.1:0-64553 GCA_963740725.1 uncultured Actinomycetota bacterium | reverse complement strand
ATCACCGAGAAGCCGATCGCGACCGGCACCATCCACTTCGGCGCGCTCCACCAGTTGCCGATCACCCGGTTGTGGCGCAACTCAAGCAGCACAAGCGACGCGGCCGCCATGGCGAGCAACAGATCCAGGGCCCATCGGCGATCCGGATCGAGCACGAACGCCCGGACGTCGCCCGGCCGCTCCCCCGCCGTCCGTTCCGCCCTGGCCGGCCCTCCCTTATACCGGGAGCCCACCACCGGCGGTAGATCAGCGCAGCCGCACCGAGCACCAGGAACAACCCCACCTGCCACCAGCGCAGCTGCGACATCGCCACCCGCCCGAACGGCCCCAGGGTGGCCCCGTCGGTCGCCAGCCCCCGGATGTCCTCGCCGGTGTTCGGGTCGTAGATCGGCCCGGAAACCGACCGATCAGACTCTGCCACCTGATCGCTGCCGCCGCCCAGCCCGATGACGACGACGGTGACCGACACCGAGGTGGCCAGCCGGCAGCGAGTCGCCAGTGACCACAGGGCGAGGGCGAGGCCGATCAGGAAGACCCAGCCGACCTGCCCGAGCAGCAGCGAGCCGATCGCACCGAGGGCCAACCCGATCGAGGCCGACACCGGGTCCACCCCGCGGATCGCGATCAGCGCCGGCGCCAGTGCCACGATCACCAGCGTGAACGCGTGGGCGTGCTGCCAGGTCAGCGCCGCCTGGACGATCCGGTATTGCAGCACCCGCATGCCGATGACCGCCAGCACGACATCGGCCGACCGGTGAGCGAGGAACCTGCGCAAGAGGGTCACCTGGCCGCCTCACCAACCGGTAGCCAGGCGCTGAGCTTCGTACCGTGCCCCGGGCTGGAGGAATCGTCAGCGTGCCGTTGTGGACCCGGACCCGCTCGTACATCCCGGTGAGCCCGTGCCGCCCGGCCCGGTCGCCGTCCGGATCGAAGCCCTTCCCGTCATCGGTGACCCGCACTCCGACGCCGTCGCCGGGGCTGATGTCGACGAGCACCTCGACCATGCTCGCCCCCGCATGCTTGACCGTATTGGTCAACGCCTCCTGCACCAGTCGGTACGCGGTGAGCTGAACACCGTCCGGATTCCCGGCGGCGCTCCCCCGCAGCTCGAGCGCTACCGGCAGCCCCTGCTCCTGCAGGCCGTTCGCGAGCTCACGGATCTCTCCCAGCCCAGGTTGCGGAGCCAGCGCAGGATCGGGCCGGCCCTGCTCGTCACGCAGCGCCGACAGCATCCGGTCCAGCTCGCCGAGGGCACGACGGCCGGCGTCCCCGATGCGCTGGAAGCCGGCCAGTACCTCGTCCAGGTCACGCTGGGCCAGATCCGGACCGGTCTCGGCCTGGATCACCATCAGGTTCACGTGATGCGCGACCACGTCGTGCAGGTCTCGCGCGATCTGGAGCGTCCTTCGAGCAGCACCTGGGTCTGCTCGCGCTGCTTGTTCTGCTCCTCGAGCTCGACCTCACGCAACCGGGCGGCCCTGGTCCGCTGGTACAGCCGGCCGACGACCCCGAGGCACACCGGCAACAACAGGATCAGCGAGAGCGTGAACGGCCATCGACGCCCGACAAGCTCTTGGTAGTCCCAGTTGGAGTCGACCCCGTCGGACGGGAACCAATGATCTCCGATCACCGGGAAGAGCGTGGAGATCAGCCCGTAGCCGGCCGTGGCCGCGATGACCGGCGGTGCCGCCAAGGCGATGATTGCCACCGGCAACGCGACCACCACCGGACGAAGGACCGCCAGCGAGTACAGCGCGATCGTCAGGCCGATCAGCAGCGTCCATCGCTCCTCCGTCTGCCAGTAGGTCAGCAGCCCGGCCGCGGCCATGACCAGGACGGGTACCTCGGGGCAGAGCCGTCGTAGTACGAGAGTGAGCGGTGAGAACCCGATCGCGTAGGGCATCCAGTGCTGCGCGGTCCACCAGTTGCCGATGTTCTTGCCGTGCCAGATGTCCATCAGGACCAGTGAGGCGATCGCTGTGCCCAGCAGCAGATCGACCGAGATCGCGTGATCCGGCTGGCCCAGCACCCGGCGTACGTCGTCGAAGCGCTCGCCGGTGGTGGCCAGGGCCTGTGGCCGCTTCCACCGGTGCACGTACGCCAGCCCGGCGAGTCCCGCTAGCGCCAGCGCGGTGGAGATCCACCACGGCCAGGACATGGTGCCGAGCTGGTCGAGCACGGCCGACGGGGTCCGCCCGGTCGAGCCCTGAGTTCCGTCCGTGCCGGTGAACTCCTGGACGACGTCCGGGTACAGGTTCCAGGTGAGGGTCACGATGGATCCCGAGGCCAACAGCGGGGCGATGGCAACGACCGCGGTGACGCCGACGGTGGACACCGCACGGCACCGGCGGGCCAGGGACCACAGCGCGAGCGCGCAGCCGATCAGCAGCACCCAGTCCGTCTGCCCGAGCAGCAGCGAGGTGTAGGCGCCGAGCGCCAGACCGACCGAGGCAGCACCGGATCCACCCGGCGGATCGCGATCAGCGCGGGCGCCAAGGCAACGATCACCTGGAACGCCATCGGCGCATACGGCCAGCCGTGGCCGATCCGGACGATCCGCACCGGCGTGACGGCAAGCCCCGCGATCGCCAACAGGACGTCCAGGCAAAGGCGTCTGGCGACCACCTGGCCGGCGGTGCGCGATCGGTCTGGTTCACCCCATCATTCTGCGGCCGAACCGGGGCCCAGGCCGTCACTCTTTGGAGCGATGCGGGCTCGTGGCGCGTCATTCGTTGCGGTGGCTACGAGGGCTCTGACGGCGATGTGGCGGCAGGGGCCTGGCCAGCAGAGTCGAAAACATGACCACAAGTCCCGTTCTCCGGCCCGCGCCGGCCCGCTCCCGGCTACTGCCGATCGGGTACGCCGTGGGCTCGATCGCCCTCCTCACCGTCATCCTGCTGATCTGGCCGCCGACCTCGACGATGTCCGACCTGCGGGTCTATTTCGCGGCCGCTCGCGGCTTCGTCGACGGCGCCAACATCTACGAGGTCCACCACCAGTACCCGGGTATGTTGCTCGGCTTCACCTACCCGCCGTTCGCCGCGATGCTGCTGAGCCCACTGGCGGTCGGACAGGAATTCGCCAAGCTGCTGATCACCTTGGTGTCCGGCGTCTCGCTGCTCGCGATCGGGTCGATGACGGCCCGCTCGCTGCGCCCGCAGTGGAGCCGGGAACGCCTGGCGCTGGCCGGGCTGGTCTGCGCGGCCGCCGGCCTGGTGCTCGAACCGGTCTCGGCCACCTTCGGGATGGGGCAGGTCAACCTACTGCTGATGGCGCTGCTGATGACCGACCTGCTCGGCCACACCCCCCGCCGGTTCCGCGGTGTTCTGGTCGGTGTCGCCACCGGCGTCAAGCTCACGCCGGGGATCTTCATCGTGTACCTGCTGGTGACGCGTCGCTTCCGCGAGGCAGTGATCGCCGCTGCCACCACCGCGGCAACCATCGTGCTGGGCTACCTGGTGATGCCCGGGCCGACAGTGGCCTTCTGGACCCGCTACATCTTCGACCCGACCCGGCCCGGGCCGGCGCAGTACATCAGCAATCAGTCACTCCGTGGTGCGATCACCCGGATCACCCAGAACTCCGACCTGACCGGGCTGCTCTGGCTGCTGGCCGCCGCCGTCACCGCCTTCGCCGGGCTGGCGATCGCCAAGCGTCTGCACGGACTCGGCCGCCCGTTGGACGCGTTGGCGGTCACCGGCTTCGTCGGCCTTCTCGTCTCGCCGATCTCCTGGTCCAACCACTGGGTCTGGGCATTGCCGGCCACCGCCGTGGTCTGGTCCTGGGCCACCCATAGCAACGGCCGCCGGGTCTTCGCCGCCGCCTGGACCATCGTCTTCGCGCTCGGTCTGCCCTGGATGGCGCCCTGGGCCGATGACAAGGAGTACCACCACACCTTCTTGCAGGCTCTGGTCGGCAACTCCTACACGCTGGCCGGAATCGCGCTACTGGCGGGCGCCTGGGTCACCACCGCCGGAAGAAAGCCGTCGGTCCTCCAGTGACCCTCGCTCCGACCCGCGTCGAACAGCCGCGGCGGCAGGCTCCTTGGCCTGTACGTCGTGGGCTGGTCGCTGTCGCAAGTCTTGTCGCCCTACTCGCCTACTGCTGCCACCGTTGGCCGCCGACCGACTTCCGCTACGACCTCAACGTATACGTCGTCGCTACCAAGGAATTCCTGACCGGATCCGACATCTACACCGGCAACCTGGTGTCGAAACTCGAACTCGGCTTCACCTATCCACCCTTCGCGGCGCTGTGCTTCGCGCCGCTCGTGCTGGCCGGGACAGCTGGTGGACGGGCGCTCATGTTCATCTCCTCGATGGTCAGCCTGCTGCTCATCGGCTGGCTGATCGCGAGAGCTGTCCGGCCCACCTGGCCACGACGCAACGTCGTACTGGCTGCCGTCGCCTGCGCGGCCCTCGGAGTCCGTTGCGAGCCGGTGGCGTCCACCTTCGATCTGGGCCAGGTGAACCTGGTCCTGATGGCGATGGTGCTCATCGACCTGCTCGGCTACTCACCGCGCCGGTTCCGCGGCGTACTGATCGGCATCGCCACCGGCATCAAGCTGACGCCGGGCATTTTCATCCTCTATCTGCTGGCGACTCGTAAGTACCGGGAGGCCGCGGTCGCCGCGGCTGCCACGACCGCGACGGTCGTCGTCGGGGCCTTAGCGATGCCGGCTGCGTCGGTGAACTACTTCACCGGCTACATGTTCGACCCGGGTCGGGCCGGGCACGGTGAGCTGGCCAGCAACCAGTCCCTGCGCGGCGTCATCGCCCGGCTCGCCGGGGGCAGTACGCCCTTGTTGCTCCTCGCGATTCCGGCCGCCTGCTTTTTGGGCCTGTTGGCCGCACGCCGCGTCTACGAGCGTGGCTACACCTTCGAATCGATCTTGCTCGCGGCAACGACCGGACTGCTGGTCTCGCCGATCTCCTGGACGACGCACTGGGTCTGGGCGTTGCCGATCGGCATCGTCGGCTGGCTGCACGCGTACGAGGCGATCCGGGCGCGGCGTACCTGGCCGGCCGCCGGACTGTCCGTGGCCGCGCTGCTATGGACGATCACCTTCACCGTCGGCCTGCCCTGGAAGGCGCAGTACGACGCGCACGAACCGCTCAGCACCAAAGCGCTGAGCACCAACGCCTATGCCCTCTGCGCCGTCCTGGCGATCGCGGGCGCGTTGGCACTCACTCGCCGAAAGGTCACGGCATGAACATCCTCCAGGACAAGCGGATCCACCGGCTGGTGCTCATCGCAGTGGCCGCGACCCCGCTCCTCTACGTCCTCATCTCCGGGGCGCTCGATCTGAAGGTCTACCGGACCGGAGGTTTCGCCTGGCTGCACGACATCAGGCTGTACTCCGAAGACTTCGGGCCGCTGGTGCCGGGGATCGCGCTGCCGTTCACCTATCCACCGCTCGCGGCCATTCTGTTCGTGCCACTGCATCTGCTCCCGTTCCCGCTCGCCTCGCTGGTGATGTGCGCGGCGAGCACCGCCGCCTTCAGCGCGACCATGGTGCTGGTGGCCCATCGCCTGTACGGGCCCACCCGGCAGGCGACCACGATCGGCTTGCTGGTCGTCGTGCTCGGGTTGGCGTTCGAGCCGGTGCGGTCCACGATCGGGTTCGGGCAGATCAATCTGATCCTGATGGGGCTGGTGTCGCTCGACTGCCTGCTCCCACGGACCCGCTGGCCCCGTGGCCTGTTGATCGGGCTCGCGGCCGCGATCAAGCTCACTCCGGCCGTCTTCATCGTCTACTTCATCGTCCGGCGACAGTTCCGTGAGGCGGCGGTCGCGGTCGGAACCTTCGTCGGCCTCGGTCTGCTGGGTTGGCTGCTGGCGCCGGCCGACTCCACGCAGTACTGGTTCGGCGTGCTCTTCGATCCCGATCGGATCGGTGGTGCGACGTACGCGTTCAACCAGTGTTTCCAGGCGGTGCTGCAGCGGGTGATGGCGGACGGCCCGGCGCAGAGTCTCGTGTGGATCGCGCTCGTGCTCGCATCCGGCGTACTGGCTGTCGCTGCGGCTTATCGCGCGAGGGCGGCTGGGCGGGATGTGCTGGCACTGCTGGTGATCGCAGTCTGGGGGCTGCTCTCGTCACCGGTCAGCTGGTCGCATCACTGGGTCTGGATCGCTCCTGCGTCGCTGCTGCTGATCAAGTCCGCGCGGCAGAGCAAATGGATGCTCGCGGCAACGATCACGGTTCTTGCGGTCTTCGTCGTCGGGCCGCATCAGTTCATGAACCCGGAAGGACGCGAGTGGTCGCTGCCCGAGCACCTGGTCGGGTCGAGCTTCGCGCTGGCCGGGCTGGGCTTCCTGCTCTGCCAGGGCTACCTGGGCCTGCGCGATTTGCTGGGTCTGCGGGCCGATCAGGGTTTGAAGTCGGCCGCCCGCATTCGGTAGACCTGCAGATTGAGGTCGTAGTACTTGTCGGTCTCGCCGACCCATTCCATCCCGAGCCGGCGGGCCGTCCCGATCGCGCGCTTGTTGTTCGGCCGGGCGACCGCGAAGAGCTCGTCGACGTCATGGGTCTGGAAGGCCCAGCCCATCAGCGCCTTGCTCGCCTCGGTGGCGAACCCGTTGCCCCAGGCCGACGGCCGCAACTGCCAGCCGATCTCCAGGTCTTCCTCGTACGGCGGGAGCAGCCGGATCAGCATGCCGCCGATCACCTCGTTGTCGTCCTTGCGGACCACCGCGAAGCGCCCGGCCGGTACGACGAAGTTCGGCTGGGCCTCGATCCAGGCCTGCAGGATGACCCGCATGGTCGCCGCGTCGGTGACCTTCTCGATCGCAGGCGACAGCCACTGCGCCACGTCGGCGGATCCGTAGATCTCCTGGGCGGCCTCGGCGTCGTCTTCTTCCCAGTCCCGGATCAGCAGCCGGTCGGTCTCCAAGGTGAGCGTCACCTCGCCAGCGTAGGCGGCGGATCACCCGCCGCGACAGGTTCCCGGCGAACTCTTAGGTGATCAACAGGTGAACGCTGCGCAGGACACCGTGGCGGCTGCTCAGGTCGGGCCGTGGATCGATAGGAACGTTAAAAAGTGGAGCCCTCGGACCCGGGGTGGGGTCCGAGGGCTCCGCCGGAACCGTCCGGGGGGGTGGACGGACTCCGGCCTCCCGGAGATCCGTCGGGGGTGACGATCTCCGGGGCCCGGACCTTGCGGTCCGGGGCTTCGCCGGAGAGGTCGTGGGGGTTCGACGTCCTCCGGTTGTTCCGGAGACGGTCGTTGGGGACGACGGTCTCCGGGCCCGGAGGCACCTGGGGGGATGTGGTGTCTCCGGGGAGCCGGAACTCCTTCGGCAGAAGGGGTTCCGGAGGTCAGTGTCGGCCGAGTTCCAGCGGCTGGGTGCGGATCCACCGGGTGGTGGTCTGCTGCCGGCCCATCGCGATCACGTCGCCGGCCGGTCCCGCCGAGAAGACCCGGCTGTTGGTGTGCTGGCGGGAGACGCCGACACCCCGTTGGACTTCAGCCAGCAGCTGGTTGACCCGCTTGCGCAGACCTTCCACCTCCGACTGTAGCTCGAGGATGTGCCGAATCCCCGCGAGATTCACACCCTCTTCCTGTGACAAATGCTGCACGTACCGCAGCTTCGCCACGTCGTACGCCGAGTAGCGCCGGCCGCGGCCGGACGCCCGGCTGGGCGTGACAAGCCCCAGCCGGTCGTACTGCCGCAGCGTCTGCGGGTGCATCCCCGCCAACTGCGCCGCCACCGAGATCACGTAGATCGGGGTGCGGTCGTCCCAGGTCGGCACCTGGCTGAACGGGATCCCCATCAGGAGCTCCCGAACAACCCGGAGCGCAGGTCAGGCTGGGCCGACGCGGTGTTGAACTCCTGCAGCTTCTCGCGCTGCTCGTCGGTCAACTCGTGCGGCACCTGCACCTCGATGGTCAGCAGCAGGTCGCCCTTGGTGCCATCTCGCCGGACCGATCCCTTGCCGCGGACGCGCAGCTTGCTGCCGTTCGCAGTACCGGCGGGGATCCGCACGGTGACGGGAAGCCCGTCCAGGGTCGGCACCTTGATCTCGGCACCCAGCGCGGCCTCGGTGAAGCTCACCGGCACCGCCAGCGTCAGATGCTCGCCCTGCCGCCCGAAGATCCGGTGCGGCTTCACGTGCACGCTGACGTAGAGGTCACCCGCAGGGCCACCCCGCTCGCCGGCCGCGCCCTTGCCCTTCAACCGGATCCGCTGGTTGTCCTGCACACCAGCGGGGATGCGGACCTGCATGGTCTTGCTCGACTGACCGCGGCCGGAACCGTGGCAGGTCTCACAAGGCTGGTCCACGACCAGGCCGCGACCCTTGCACTCGGTGCACGGCTCGGTCATCGCGAAGACACCGCCCTGGACCGAGGTCTGCATGCCGGTGCCTTCGCACTTGAGGCAGACCTTCGGCACAGTTCCGTACTTCGCGCCGGTGCCGCGGCACGTCTTGCAGGGCTCGTCGCTGGTCATCCGCAGCGCGACGGTGACACCGTTGACGGCCTCGGCGAACTCGATCGTCGCCTCGGTCTCGATGTCGGCGCCGCGACGCGGCCGGGCCGTCGACGTGGTGGTCGTGGTCCGGCCACCACCGCCGAACATGCCGCCCAGAATGTCGCCGAGCCCGCCGCCGCTGGTCGAACCCGACCGGTTGAACAGGTCGCCGACATCGAAGCCGAAACCGCCCTGGCCGCCGGTGTTGCCGGCGCTGCCCGGCATCCGGAAGCCGCCGCTACCGAACAGCCGGCGGGCCTCGTCGTACTCCTTGCGCTTCTTGGGGTCCCCGACGACGTCGTACGCCTCGGAGACCTCCTTGAACTTCGCCTCGGCCGTCGCGTCCCCGGCGTTGGAGTCCGGGTGGTACTTGCGCGCCAGCTTGCGGTACGACTTCTTGATCTCGTCCTGCTCAGCGGTCTTGGAGACGCCGAGAACCTTGTAGAAGTCCTTCTCCAACCAGTCTTTCGTACTCATCGACGCCCCACCTCCTCGATCCGCTTACTCAGCAGGCTTTTCACTGTCGCCGGACTCGTCGGGCTTCGCCTCGGGCAACTGCTCGGTCGGCTCGGAGACGGCCACCCGGGCCGCCCGCAGGATCCGCTCGCCGAGGCGGTACCCCGGCTGCATCACCAGCGTCGCGGTCGGACCGTCCACCTCGTCGGAGTAGTTGTGCAGCAGGGCCTCGTGGATCCGCGGGTCGAACGCGTCGCCCACCTCACCGTACTTCGTCAGGCCGAGCTTCTCGGTGACCCGCTCGACCGACTCGGCCACCGCCTTGAACGCGCCCTCGAGCTCGCCCGCCTCGCGGGCCCGCCCGATGTCGTCCAGGGTCTGCAGCAACTCGGTCAGCACCGAACCGATGACGACCTCGCGGTTCGCCTCCCGGTCGCGGTCCACCCGGCGCTTGTAGTTCACGTACTCCGCCTGCAGGCGCTGCAGGTCGGCGGTACGTTCCGCCAGGGCTTCGGTCAGCAGGGCCTCCTGCGCCGACGGCCCGCCGATCAGGTCGGACGGATCGCGCGGCGGCTGGGCGCCCGGCGTACCGGGCGCTGCCGCTCCTGCGGGAGCCTCGGGCTCCCGCAGGTTCCCCGTCTCCGGGTCGATCCGGCGCTTGTCGCGGATGACGGGCTCGCCGTCACCGAACTCGCTGCCAGGGTTCGGGCGATCGGTCACTTGGTGTCCTCAGGCTTGCTGTCCTGCGGGCGGTCCTCGTCCACGATCTCCGCGTCGACCACGTCGTCGTCGGTGCTGCCGCTGCTCTCACCGTCGGTCGCGGTGCTCTCGTCCGCGGTGCCGGCGCCCTGGGCGTTCGCGTACATCGCGGCACCCATCTTCTGGCTGGACTGGGCGAGCTTCTCCGACGCGGCCTTGATCGCGTCGTCGTCGGTGCCCTCGAGCGCCTTCTTCAGCTCCGCGACGCCGTCCTTGACCTCGGTCTTGACGTCGTCGGGGACCTTGTCCTCGTTCTCCTGCAGGAACTTCTCGGTCTGGTAGACCAAGCCCTCCGCCTGGTTGCGGGACTCGACGGCCTCGCGGCGCTTGCGGTCCTCCTCGGCGTACTGCTCGGCGTCGCGGACCATCTGGTCGATGTCGGTCTTCGGCAGCGCGGAGCCACCGGTCACCGTCATCCGCTGCTCCTTGCCGGTGGCCAGGTCCTTGGCGTTCACGTGCACGATGCCGTTCGCGTCGATGTCGAAGGTGACCTCGATCTGCGGCACGTTGCGCGGCGCCGGCGGCAGGCCGGTCAGCTCGAAGTTGCCGAGCGACTTGTTGTCGCGGGCCATCTCGCGCTCGCCCTGGTAGACCTGGATCATCACCGACGGCTGGTTGTCCTCGGCCGTGGTGAAGATCTCCGAGCCCTTGGTCGGGATCGTGGTGTTGCGCTCGATGATCTTGGTGAAGACGCCACCCTTGGTCTCGATCCCGAGGCTCAGCGGGGTCACGTCGAGCAGCAGGACGTCCTTGACCTCACCCTTCAGCACACCGGCCTGCAGGGAGGCGCCGACGGCGACGACCTCGTCCGGGTTCACACCCTTGTTCGGGTCCTTGCCACCGGTCAGCTCCTTGACCAGCTCGGCCACGGCGGGCATCCGGGTGGAACCACCGACGAGGATGACGTGGTCGACCTTCGACACGTCCACGCCGGCGTCCTTGATGACGGCCTTGAACGGCGCGCGGGCGCGCTCGAGCAGGTCGTTGGTGAGCTTCTGGAACTCGGCCCGGGAGAGCTTCTCCTCCAGGTGCAGCGGGCCGGAGTCGGTCAGGCTCAGGTACGGCAGGTGGATCGACGTCTCAGCAGCGCTGGACAGCTCGATCTTGGCCTTCTCCGCAGCCTCCTGCAGACGCTGCATGGCCATCTTGTCGCCGGACAGGTCGGTGCCGTTCTTGTTCTTGAACTGGGTCACCAGCCACTGGACGATGCGCAGGTCCCAGTCGTCACCACCGAGGTGGTTGTCACCGCTGGTGGCCTTCACCTCGAAGACACCGTCACCGATCTCCAGCAGCGACACGTCGAAGGTGCCGCCACCGAGGTCGAAGACCAGGATGGTCTGCTCGGTGCCCTTGTCCAGGCCGTAGGCGAGCGCGGCCGCAGTCGGCTCGTTGACGATCCGGTGCACGTTCAGACCGGCGATCTCGCCGGCTTCCTTGGTCGCCTGGCGCTGCGCGTCGGAGAAGTAGGCCGGCACGGTGATGACCGCGTCCGTGACCTGCTCCCCGAGGTACGCCTCGGCGTCCCGCTTCAGCTTCTGCAGCACGAAGGCGCTGATCTGCTGCGGGGTGAACTTCTTGCCGTCGATGCTGACCGACCAGTCCTCGCCCATGTGGCGCTTGACGGACCGGATGGTGCGGTCGACGTTCGTGGTGGCCTGGCGCTTGGCCACCTCGCCGACCAGGACCTCGCCGTTCTTGGCGAAGGCCACGACCGAGGGCGTCGTACGCGCTCCCTCGGCGTTGGGGATGACGGTGGGCTCGCCACCTTCCAGTACGGCGATGACAGAGTTCGTCGTACCGAGATCGATACCGACCGCGCGGGCCATGTGCGTTACCTCCACGAAGTTGAGTGATGCAGACTCAATGTTGCCTCTCCGGAGGTCCGGATTCAAATCAGGATCTGGACCGGATCTGCAAGACTTGAGTTCACCTGGCTCAACATTGCCGCACCCCCGGGTCATTCCCAACCCCGGGTCCGGAATTTCGGGGATCGGTCAGGGCCCCGGCGCGTTCTGCCCTGATCAGACCCCTGCCGCGGAAGGCACCCCGCGTGGGAGGGTGGGGCCTGTGAAACTCCGCCCCATGACCTCTGCCGACGAGCCGGCCGTGCTCGCGCTGAACGCAGCCGCGGTCGAGCAGACGGACCCGCTGGGCCCCGACCGGCTGGACTGGCTCCGGCTGATCGCCGCCCACGCCGCCGTGGTGGAGATCGAGGACGAGGTCGCCGCCTTCGTCCTCACCTTCGCCCCCGGCTCCGCCCACGACAGCCTCGACTTCCAGTGGTTCAACGCGACGTACGCCGACCGGTTCCTGCACCTGGACCGGATCGTGGTCGCCGAGGCCCATCGCCGGACCGGGATCGCGACCTCGGTCTACCGCGCCGTCGAGCGGGCCGCCAAGCCGTTCGACCGGCTGGTCGCCCGGGTCCAGTCCGACCCACCCGACGTCGCGTCGCTGGCCTTCCACGCCTCCCGCGGCTTCGTCGAGGTCGGCAAACTCACCCGCCCCAACCACACCACCAGCGCCATGCTCTCCAAGGAACTCTCGGACTAGAGATTCCGTACGTCGAGCAGTGCCCGTAGCGGTAGGTCTCGGCGGAAGCGTGCGTCGTGCAGAGCGTCGACGATGCACGCGGCACCGATCCACTCCGCACCGCAGTCGTCCACCAACCCGCGGACCACCCGGGCCGTCTCCCCGGTGGCCGCCCAGTCGTCGACCATCAGCACCCGGTCGCCGGCCCGGACGAGGCCGCGCCGGAACCCGAAGACGACGTGCCGGTCCTGGTAGTCGGGTCCGGTGGTCCGCAGTACCCAGCGATCGCTGTCGGTCGCCGGTCCCGCGTTCTTGCGGACCTCGACGAACCCGACCCCGAGCGCCGCTGCGGTCAGGGCACCGACCAGGGACCCACGCGACACCGGTCCGAGAACGACGGTCGGGCGTACGTCGTACAGGCTGCCCAGGGCGGGACCGAGCTCACGGAGCAGCTCGGCGTCGCGCCACCAGCCGGTCAGGTCGGCGTACCCGGCGTAGACGCTGCGGTCTCAGGTCCAGCTGAAGTTGGCGATGAGGCGCCTCGTGATGTTCATGCGACCAGGATGACCAGCGCCGGGCGGCCGCGCATCCGGTTTATCGGACAGCGGCTCTACTGGAGGGCGGCGCGAGGGAGGATCTCGCCGACGATCTCGCGGGTGAAGATGTCGTAGCTGATGATCAGCAGGCGATCGCCAGGCAGCTCGACGACGGCCGGGTTCGACTGGTCCCAGGTGTCCTGGCCGGCGTCGATGACCAGGTGCAGCGGGTCGGCGTCCCAGCGGCCGAGCGGATCCTTGACGATCGTCGCGACCGTCGGGCGGCCGGTGTTGAAGCGCTTGGAGACGTCGCCGAAGGCAACCAGTACGGCGCCGTCGGACAGGGTCAGCGTGTCCGCCGAGGCCGCGTGCAGCCCGCACGGCTCGGGCTCCGACCAGGTCAACCCGTTGTCGTCCGACCTTACGAGCGCAGCCTCTTCGTCGGTCCGCAGCAACGCCACCACCTGCCCACCAGGCAACAAGGTCAACACCGGCTCGACGTACTCACGATCGGGCTGTCTTCCGAGCACCACTTCGCTGTCTGCCGGCCAGGTGCGCCCACCGTCGGTCGACCGCACCACGCTCGCCGAGTGACACGCGTCCCCTGGAAACACCCCGTAAACCGGCGCCAGCAGATCCCCGTCGGGCAACTCCAGGATCTGCCCATGCGCCACGATGTGCCCGCTCCGAAACCTGTGCCAGACCTCCTCGGTCTCCTGCACCATCCCCGACCCCACCGCGACCGGCTCTCCCCACGTCACCCCACCATCGACCGACCGCGCGACCAACACCCCCGGACACACATACGGCCGCACCGACCAGTCGATCTGAAACCAGCTCAGCAACAACTCCCCATTGGAGAGCTCGCACCAGCATCGGATCCCGATCGTCGTACACCCCGTCCACGATCACCCGAGGCTCCGACCACTCCACCCCGTCGGCAGACTCCGCCAGCACGATCCGCCCCACACTCCGCACATGCCCGAGGCCTTCCCGCCACACAACCAGCACCCGCCCATCCTCCGTCCGGACGGCACGCGGGAAGTACGGCAACTGCCCCTGGATGGTCCGGGCGACGACGACTCGCGACATGCGGGCAAGTCTGCCGGACCGCCACACACTGATCAACGCACACCCGCGGGTCCAACCACACGCTCGGGCTGGCCTCGCCGAGCATGCCCGGACCAGGTTGATCAGTGGTGGCGGTGCACGCCTGTGGACAACCTCCGTCGACGGTCGCGCGATTCAGCCACGCTGTGAGGGTGGGAGATGTCGTCGAGGTGCTCGGCCGACGTGGCGGCAGCGCGACCTTCGCGCGAGCTCCGCGCGCTCGATCTCCGGCGCGCGCCATCCGGAGGCACTCACAGAGGGGCGGATTCGACCGGGTCGCGAAAGGGGTCTACGCGCTACCGGAAGCGCCGTCCGCGCTGACCGCCGCCCGGAGCTCAGGGCGGGGTGGTCTCGCACGTCAGCGCGGCCGAGCACTGGGGAATGCGAAGTCCTCGTCAACCCGTCCCTGCCGCACGTCACCCTGGTCCCCCGCGACAGGCTCCGCCGGCGGACCGGTCAGGCCTGTCTCCTGCACTGGGCCGACGTGCCCGTCGACGGCGAGGTGACAACACCGATCCAGACCGTTCTCGACTGCCTGCGTGCCCTGCCACTTGCGGAAGGTCTGGCCATCGCCGACTCGGCTCTGCGTCAGCAACTGGTGCGACCGCGACGAGCTGCTGGCAGCCGTCGGCAAGCTGCCGCGGACCACATCGGCGCCGCCTCGAGCAACTGGTGGCCGCTGGCGGACGGACGATCCGAGTCGGTGCTGGAATCTGCTCTCCGAGCCATTCTGATCGAGGCCGGCATCGATGGGTTCGTCCCCCAGGTGCCGTTCGGGACGAGCGCTTCTCCGCCCGGCTCGATCTCGGCGACCCGGTCTGCGGATCGCGCTGGAGGCAGACGGCTTCGAGCACCACGGCACCCGCGCAGGCGCTGGTCAAGGACTGCCGTCGACACGTCAACGCTGACCATCCGTGGCTGGCCACTGTTGAGGTTCGCTGGGAGGACGTCATGTACGACCCGGGCTGGGTGGTTGAGGCCGTCAGGACGGTGACCGGGACTTCCACCACTGACCAAGCAGACTCCTCCGCGCCGCCTGACCGCCTCCAGCAGCGGCGAGCCCTCCCGACGGAGCGGGTTGATCAGTGTTGGCGGTTCAGACCGGGCGGCCCTTGATGTAGGTCTGGGTGACCAGGGGGACGCCGGGGCGGTAGGCGAGGTGGAGGTAGGAGGGGGCGTCCAGGACTGCCAGGTCGGCTTGGGTGCCTGGGGTTATTTGGGCGAGGTCGGGGCGGCGGAGGGAGGTGGCGCCGCCGGCGGTGGCTGACCAGAGGGCTTCGGCGGGGGTGAGGTGCATCTCGCGGACGGCTAGGGCGATGCAGAGGGGCATCGAGGAGGAGTAGCAGGAGCCGGGGTTGCAGTCGCTGGCGAGGGCGATGGTGACGCCGGCGTCGAGGAGGCGGCGGGCGTCGGGATACGGGGAGCGGGTGGAGAACTCGACGGCGGGCAGGAGGCCCGCGACTACGCCGGAGGAGGCTAGGGCATCCACGTCCGCGTCGGAGAGGTGGGTGCAGTGGTCGGCGGCGGCTGCACCGAGTTCGCAAGCGAGCTGGACGCCGGGGCCTTCGCCTAGCTGGTTCGCGTGGACCCGCAAGCCGAGTCCCTTGGCGGCACCGGCGTGTCAGGATCGCCCGCGCCTGGTCGGCATCGAAGGCGCCCTTCTCGACGAAGACGTCCACCCACTTCGCGTGCTTCGCGGCGCCCTCCAGCATCGCGCCGGTCACCAGCGACACGTAGCCAGCCGGGTCGTCCGCAAACTCGGGCGGCACCACGTGCGCCCCGAGATAAGTGGTCTCGTCGGTGAAGTCCGACGCGATCGCCAACGCCCGCGCCTCGTCGAACGCGGTCAGTCCGTAGCCGGACTTGATCTCCACGGTCGTCGTACCCTGCCGGCGCATCTCGGTGACGAGCCGCGCCACGTTCGCGGTCAGCTGCTCGTCGGAGGCAGCCCGGGTCGCGGCGACCGTCGTACGGATGCCGCCCGCACTGTACGGCGTACCGGTCATCCGCGCCGCGAACTCCTCGGCCCGGTCCCCCGCGAACACCAGGTGCGAATGCGAGTCCACGAACCCCGGGATCACCGCCCGCCCACCGAGATCCAGCGAGCTGTCCGCCGCCGGCGCATCCCGGCGCGACCCGACCCAGGCGAACCGCGACCCTTCGATCACCACCGCCGCATCGTGCACCTCACCGAGAGCGGCCGCTCCATCAGCAGCCGCGCCACCAGGCAGCGCGCCTCGCGCAGGATCGTTCGTCACCAGGGATCCGATCCCGGTCAGCAACAGCGAGCTCATGCCGTCACCGCCGCGATCGACGCGGCCAGCTCGGCCGCCACGTCCAGCTTCGCATGATTGCCATCAGCAACCACTTGCCGCCCGGACACGATCACATCGGACACATCGAAAGCCGAAGCAGCAAACACCAAAGTCTCCAAGGAAGCACCGGTCCCCGCCGTCCGCACACCGGAAGTCCGTACGGCGACCAGATCCGCGCGCGCTCCGACCTCGATCACCCCAGCATCGGAGAACCCGAGCGACCGATGCCCGTCCACCGTTGCGGCGGTCAGCAACTCGGCCGCCGACCAGTGCCCGCGTTCCTGCGACGCAAGCCGTTCGTCCAGCTCCACCGCACGCATCTCCTCGAACAGGTCGATCACCGCATGACTGTCCGACCCCAACGTCAGCCGCGACCCCGCATCGCGCAGCGCGACCGACGGCCCGATGCCGTCCGCGAGGTCGCGCTCGGTCGTCGGGCAGAAGCACGAGTACGTCGCGGAGCTGCCGAGCAGCCCGACATCGACCGGAGTCAGATGCGTCGCGTGGACAGCACTCGTCCGCGCATCGAGGAAGCCGGTCTCGTCGAGCACCTGCGCCGGAGTACGCCCGTACGCCGCCAGGCATGCCTCGTTCTCCGCGACCTGCTCGGACATGTGGATGTGCAACGGCGCCGTCGGCAACGCGGACGCCACCGCACCCAACTGCTCGAGCGGAACCCCACGCACCGAATGCGCGGCCGCCCCGATCACCACGTCGTCGGAGAAGCCGGTCAGCGACAACACCCGGGAAGCCCAGGCCGACGCGTCGCCGTCGCTGAACCGCTGCTGCATCTCGTTCAGCGGCTGGTCGATCCCGCCTGCGACGTAACACGTGTCGAGCAAGGCGATCCGCAGCCCGGCATCCTGCGCCGCCGCGATCAACGCCTGTCCCATCGCATTCGGATCGTCATAACGTTTACCGCCGGGAGCATGGTGAAGGTAGTGGAACTCCCCCACCGCAGTGATCCCGCCCAGCACCATCTCGCCGTAAACAGCGCGAGCGAGCTGGTAGTAGCTGTCCGGCGTGAGCAGCGACGCCACGGAGTACATCTGCTCCCGCCACGTCCAGAACGTCCCGCGCTCGGTCTGCGTGCGACCGCGCAGAGCCCGATGGAACGCATGACTGTGGCAATTCGCCAACCCAGGAACGACGATCCCGTTCAACCGCACCGCGTCGCCGGCGGCAGCATCCACGGAGACAGAGGCGAACCGTCCGTCCACCACAGACACAAGGACGCCGGAGGCCAACCCGGTCGGCAGTAAAGCCTGCTCACACCAATAAGACGTCACTTCGCAAGATCCTTCAGTACTGCGGCCAGCGCGTCGACTCCCGCCAGGCAGTCGTCCATCTCCGCATGCTCGGCCGGCGAATGCGAGATCCCGGTCGGATTCCGCACGAACAGCATCGCGGTCGGAATCCCCGCATCCGAGAACACCCCAGCGTCATGCCCGGCACCCGTCGGCAACACCGGCGCATCATCCAGTACTGCGGCCAGCCGGTCGCGCAGTCCCGGCTGGAACTCCACGATCGGCGAGACCGACTCAGGTGTCACCTCAACCTGCGTCCCATCCCGCTCCGCGCGCTCAACCGCCTGCCGAGTGATTGCTGATAGCAACGACTGCAGCACCTCGTCGGAAGCCGCACGAGCATCCAGCCAAGCGGTCACCTGCGACGGTACGGCGTTCGTCCCGTTCGGCTCGACCGACAGCCGGCCGAAGGTCGCGCGGGCACCGGCCAGGCGGGCCTGCTTGTTCGCGGCCAGGGCGGTCATCGCGTAGGTCAGCATCGGGTCGTGCCGGTCTTCCATCAACGTCGTACCGGCGTGGTTCGCCTCGCCGGTGAAGGTGAACCGGAACCGCCCGTGCGGCCAGATCGAGCTCGCGACGCCCACCGGTGCCGTCAACGCACGCCCTTGTTCCACATGCAGCTCGACGAACGTCCCCATCCGCTCGAGCAACGGCGACGGCCCCACTCCGGCCGGGTCGATCCCCAACTCGGACAGCGCAGCCGACAACGGCACCCCTGCACGATCCTTCAACGCAAGGGCTTTCGAAGCCGGCAACACTCCGGTAGCAACCCGGGACCCCAGACAAGGCATCCCGAACCGCGACCCTTCCTCTTCCACAAAAGCACCCACGCCGATCGGCACCGAAGGCACAAATCCCTCAGCCCGCAACCGATCCACTGCCGCCAAAGCTGAAACCACACCAAGCGGTCCGTCGAAGGCGCCACCGTCGATAACAGAGTCCAGATGACTTCCAGTCACGACACCAGGCACAGCGGACGAACCCCACCAGGCGACCAGGTTGCCCAGGCCGTCGGATTCCAGGGACAGGCCGCGGGCGGCGCACTGATCTCTGAACCAGTCAGTGGCCGCCCGTTCCGTGGGGGTCCAGCCGCCTCGGTGGTACCCCCCGGAGGAGGGGTCCTTGCCGATGGCGGCCAGATCCGCCCACATCTCCTCGAAGGACTCGGTCAAGACAGCGGGTTCTTCGACAGCCAGTCCTTCGCGACCGCGTCGGCGCTCTCCTTGCCGACCTCGATCCGCTTGACCAGCGTCGGTCAGCTCGTCCGTCGTCAGCTTGGCCTGTACGGCGTTCAGCGTGGACGCGACGTCCGGGCTCTTGTGGTCGGTGCGGATCAGCGGAACGACGTTGTTCGGCAGGTGGATGTGCTCGGGGTCCTCCAGCACGACCAGCTTGTTGTCCTTGATCGCCGACTGGGTGGTGAAGAACTGGGTCACCTGGATGGTGCCGTCCTTCAGCGCCTTCAGGCTCAGCGGGCCACCGGCGTCCAGCGTCTTGAACTCCTTGAACTCGACGCCGTACTTGTCCTTCATCCCGGCCAGGCCCGCCTCGCGCGTCTTGAACTCGGGACCGCCACCGGCGACCATGTCCTTGCTGACCGCCTTCAGGTCGGCGATCGACTTCAGCGAGTACTTCTGCGCCGTCTCCGGCGTCACCACGATCGCGTCCTCGTCGGCGGCCGGCGACTTGTCCAGCACCTCGAGGCCCTTCGGCAGCACGCCCGGGATCGCCTTGTAGACGGCCTCGGCCTCGTTCTCCGGTGGCGTCCTTCTTGAAGTAGACCAAGGTGGCGCCGGTGTACTCCGGGAGCAGGTCGACCGACTTGTCCTGGATCGCGGCCATGTAGAGCTCGCGGGCGCCGATGTTCAGCTTGCGGTTCACCTTGATGCCCTTGGCCTCCAGCGCCTGGGCGTAGATCTCGGCCAGCAGCTGGCTCTCGGCGAAGTTGGCCGACCCGACGGTGAGCGAGTCGACCTTGTCGGGTGCCGAGCCGCCGCCGGCGTCGTTGCCGCCACCGCCAGCGGGTCGTCGCTGCCGCCCCCGCAGGCCGCCAGGGCGAGCACGGCCGTCGCGGCGATGGCACTGCGGATGAAGGTTCTTCTGAACACGGGATCCTCCAGGGTTCCGTTACTACACTCCGGCCGGTGCCGGAGCAGTTGAAGTCTTGGTGTCGGCCTTGCGCCGCAACCGGCCGGTGAGCCCGGCGGACACGGCGTACCGCGCGATTGCGGCGAAACAGAGGTCGAGCACGATCGCCAGTACGGCGACCAGCACCGCGCCGGTCAGCATCTGCGGGAAGTCCCGCAGGCTCAGCCCGTCGATCACGTACCGCCCCAGGCCACCGAGCGCGACGTACGCCGCCACGGTCGCGGTCGAGACGATCTGCAGGGTCGCGCTGCGCAGGCCGGAGATGATCAGCGGCAGCGCGATCGGGATCTCCACCTTGGTGAGGATCTCCCGGCCGGTCATGCCCATCCCACGGGCCGCGTCGATCGTCGAGCCGGTCGACGCCCGAGACCCCGGCGTACGTCGAGGCCAGGATCGGCGGGATGCCGAGCACGACCAGCGCGATGATCACCGGCACCTGGCCGATCCCGATCAGCAGCACGATCAGGGTCAGCAGGCCGAGTGTCGGCAGTGCGCGCCGGCGTTCGCCGTGTTGATCGCGATGAACGCGCCGCGCCGGGTGTGGCCGATCAGCAGGCCGATCGGGAACGCGATCACCGCGGCGATCAGCAGCGAGAGGAAGGTGTACCCGAGGTGCTGGACGATCCGGTGACTGATGCCTTCGGCACCGGACCAGTTCGCCGGGTCGGTGATGTAGTCGAGGAATCCCTGGATCATGGATCGCCTCCTTGATCGGGGCGACCGCCCGGGCCCACGGCGTCAGCACCCGTTGCAGCGCCGACCAGCAGGATGTCGGCGATCAGCGCCAGCGCGAGCGACAGCACGACGCCGACCACGATCGGGGTGAGGAAGTCCTGCTGGAAGCCGAGGGTGAACAGCTCGCCGAGTCCGCCGATGCCGATGATCGCGCCGACGCTGACCATCGAGATGTTCGCGACCGTGACGACCCGCAGCCCGGCGAAGATCACCGGTACGGCGATCGGCAGGTCGATGGTCACCACCCTGCGCAGGGTTCCATAGCCCACCGACACTGCGGCCTGCAGAACGTCCTCGGGCACCGAGCGCAGTCCGTCGATCACGTTCCGGATCAGCAGCGAGACCGCGTAGATGGTCAGCGCGACGATGATGTTCGCGCCGACAGCACCTGGGTGCCGATGATCGCCGGCAGCACGATGAACAGCGCGATCGAGGGCAGCGAGTAGAGCACGCCACCGAGCGCGACCAGCGGGTTCGCCAGCCAGCTGTACCGGGTCGCGACGTACCCGAGCGGCACCGAGATCAGCAGCCCGAGCAGCATCGGCAGCAACGCCAGGTACAGGTGCTCGCGCAGCTGTTCCCAGATCAGCGTCGCTGTTGTCACCGATCCACGTCATGGGCGAAGCACCCCGGCGAGGCGGTGTAGTCGATCACGCCGACCGGCCTTGCCGCCTCGTCGACGCAGACACCCTGCCCGATCGGTGACGTCAGTACGGCGTCCATCGCGGCGCGCAACGAGTCGCCGCGCTGGAAGACCGCGCCGACCGGCAGCGTGCTCGCCGTTCTTCCGCCAGCCCGTCGGCTTGCCGTCCTCGCCCACCGACAGCTCGGCCGGTACGCGGCCAGCGGCAGGTCCTCGGCCGTCACGAACGTCAGCGCGCGGTAACCGCGGTCCTGCCCGATGAAGCTCTCGACGAAGTCGTCGGCCGGCTTGGCCAGCAGCTCCGCCGGCGGCGCGAACTGCGCCAGCTTGCCGCCGACCCGCAGTACGGCGACGTTGTCGCCGAGCTTGATCGCCTCGTCGATGTCGTGCGTGACGAAGACGATCGTCTTGCCGATGTCGCGTTGCAGGCGGAGCAGTTCCTCCTGCAGCTGGTGGCGCACGATCGGGTCGACCGCGCTGAACGGCTCGTCCATCAGCATGATCTTGCGGGTCGGCCGCGAGCGCGCGGGCCACGCCGACGCGTTGCTGCTGGCCACCGGACAGCTGGGCCGGGTACCGCTCGGCCAGCTTGAGGTCGAGCCCGACCCGCTCCAGCAGCTCCATCGCCGCCGTCGCGGGTCTTGCGCTTGTCCCAGCCGAGCAGCTTCGGCACGGTCGCGACGTTGTCGACGACCGTCTTGTGCGGGAACAGCCCGGCGTGCTGGATCACGTAGCCGATCCCGCGCCGCAGGGTGACCGGGTCGCTCGGCGTTGATGTCCTCGCCGTCGATCGAGATCCGGCCGCTGCTGCGCTCGATGGTGCGGTTGATCATCCGCAGCGAGGTCGTCTTGCCGCAGCCCGAGGGCCCGACGAAGACGGTGATCTCGTTGCTCGGGATCCGCAGGCGACAGCTTGTCGACGGCCACCGTGCCGTCCGGATACTGCTTGGTGACGTCTTCGAACTCGATCATGGCGCCCCTTCGCGCTGGTCGGCGATCGCCCGAACGATCCTAGGGGACCGAGAGCCCGGTGCCACCGCGATCAGCACCTTTCTCATTCCTCGGGAAAGTGCACCTTAGCGCTATGGATTGCACTCGTGTACTGCTTACCCCGTTCCCCGTACCGGCCGAAGTGTTCAGGTCTCCTGCATCGGAATCCTGACCCCTCGCTCGGCCGCTACTTCTTCCGCCTGCTCGTACCCAGCGTCCACATGCCGAATCACGCCCATCGCCGGGTCGTTCGTCAGCACCCGCTCGAGCTTCTGCCGGGCCAGCTCGGTGCCGTCGGCAACCGACACCTGACCGGCGTGGATCGACCGGCCCATCCCGACCCCGCCACCGTGGTGGATCGACACCCAGGAAGCACCGCTGGAGATGTTCACCATCGCGTTCAGCAACGGCCAGTCCGCGATCGCGTCCGAGCCGTCGAGCATGCCTTCGGTCTCCCGGTACGGCGACGCGACGCTGCCGGTGTCCAGGTGGTCGCGGCCGATCACGATCGGCGCCTCGAGCTCGCCGGAGGCAACCATCTCGTTGAACCGCAGCCCCGCCTTGTCCCGCTCGCCCTGGCCGAGCCAGCAGATCCGGGCCGGCAGCCCCTGGAACGCGACCCGCTCCTGGGCCATCTTGATCCACCGGGTCAGGTGCTCGTTCTCCGGGAACAGCTCGAGGATCGCCTGGTCGGTCTTGCGCGATGTCGCGCCGGGTTGCCGGACAGCGCGGCCCACCGGAACGGGCCCTTTCCCTCGCAGAACAAGCGGCCGGATGTACGCCGGAACGAAACCCGGGAACTCGAAGGCCCGCTGCATACCCGGCCTTGCGGGCCTCGTCGCGGATCGAGTTGCCGTAGTCGAACACCTCGGCGCCGGCGTCCTGGAATCCCGACCATCGCCTCGACGTGCCGCGCCATCGACTCCTGCGCGCGCTCGGTGAACCCGGCCGGGTCCTTCTGCCGTGCGGTGGCCCAGTCCTCGAACTCGACGCCCACCGGCAGGTACATCAGCGGGTCGTGCGCCGAGGTCTGGTCGGTGACGATGTCGATCGGCGCACCGCGCCTGCAGCAGCTCCGGCACGATCGACGCCGCGTTGCCGAGGACACCGATCGACAACGGCCTGCGGGCCGCCTTTGCCTCTTCGGCCAGCCGCAGCGCTTCGTCCACAGATGACAGCCCGTACGTCGAGGTAGCGGTGCTCGATCCGCCGGTTGATCCGGGAGTCGTCGACGTCGATGCAGATCGCGACGCCGTCGTTCATCGTCACCGCGAGCGGCTGCGCGCCACCCATCCCGCCGAGCCCGGCGGTCAGCGTGATCGTGCCGGCCAGCGTGCCGCCGAACTTCTTCGCCGCGACCGCAGCGAACGTCTCGTAGGTGCCCTGCAGGATGCCCTGGGTGCCGATGTAGATCCACGACCCGGCCGTCATCTGGCCGTACATGGTCAGCCCCATCGCCTCCAGCTTGCGGAACTCCTCCCAGTTGGCCCAGTCGCCGACCAGGTTGGAGTTCGCGATCAGCACCCGCGGCGCCCACTCGTGCGTCTGCATGACGCCGACCGGCCGGCCGGACTGGACCAGCATCGTCTCGTCGTCCTTCAACGTGGTCAGCGTGCGGACCATCGCGTCGAACGAGTTCCAGTCGCGGGCAGCCTTGCCCGAGCCGCCGTACACGACGAGCTCGTCGGGGTGCTCGGCGACCTCGGGGTCGAGGTTGTTCTGCAGCATCCGCAGCGCGGCTTCCTGCTGCCAGCCGCGGGCGGTGAGGGTGGTACCGCGCGGAGCGCGAACGGGACGGGGTCCGGACATGGGTGATCCAGCCTTTCAGTGACGTCAGCTGGGCCGGTGACGGCCTCGACAGCGGACAAGTAGGTGCCGTCAGCAACCAGCTGGACGGAGTGCTCGATCTCGGGGGCGAGGTGCCGGTCGGTCCCGGGTCCCTCGACGTGCTCACGGAGTACGGCCCGTACGGCGGCGGTGGCGGGCGACGGCTCGAGCGGCTCGCGCATGTCGAGCGCGCGCGCCGCGGTCAGGATCTCGACCGCGAGCACGCTGCTGGAGGCCGTCGATGCTCTTGCGGAGCTTGCGTGCGGCGGACCAGCCCATCGAGACGTGGTCCTCCTGCATCGCGCTGCTCGGGATCGAGTCGACGCTGGCCGGTACGGCGAGCCGCTTGAGCTCGGAGACGATCGCGGCCTGCGTGTACTGCGCGATCATGTGGCCGCTGTCGACGCCGGGATCGTCGGCCAGGAAGGCGTTCAGACCGTGGTTGCGGGCGACATCGAGGAAGCGATCCGTACGCCGCTCGCTGATGCTGGCGACGTCGGCGACGGCGATCGCGAGGAAGTCGAGGACGTAGCCGACCGGCGCGCCGTGGAAGTTGCCGTTCGACTCGACCCGGCCGTCCGGCGAGGACGACCGGGTTGTCGATCGCGGCGGCCAATTCGCGGCCGGCCACCGTCGCTGCGTGGCTGCACGGTGTCCCGCGCAGCACCGTGCACCTGCGGCGAACACCTCAGAGAATAAGCATCCTGGACCCGGTTGCAGTCCGGTCCGCGATGGCTGGCGACGATCGGACTGTCAGCCAGTACTGCGCGCAGGTTGGCGGCGGCAGCGCCCTGCCCGGGGTGCGGGCGGAGTGCCTGCAGGTCTGCGGCGAAGACGCGGTCGGTGCCGAGCTGACCCTCCACGCTCATGGCGGCGGCGATGTCGGCGGTCTTGAGCAGCCGGTCCAGGTCGGCGAGCGCGAGCACCAGCATGCCGAGCATGCCGTCGGTGCCGTTGATCAGCGCGAGGCCTTCCTTCTCGGCCAGCACGACCGGCTTGAGGCCCGCTGCTGGCGAGCGCTTCACCGGCGTCGCGAAGATTGCCGTCAGCATCGCGAACCTTGCCTTCGCCCATCACCGCCAGCGCGACGTGCGACAGCGGAGCGAGGTCACCCGAGCAACCGAGGCTGCCGTATTCGTGCACGACAGGAGTCAGCTTCGCGTTCAGCAGGCCGGCGTACGCCTGGGCCGTCTCGACCTTGACCCCGGTCCGCCCGGTCGCAAGCGTCGACAGCCGCAGCAGCGCGAGCGCCCGGACCACCTCGGTCTCGACCTCGGGGCCCGAACCGGCCGCGTGCGACCGGACCAGACTGCGCTGGAGCTGGGCCCGGAGCTCGGGCGCGATGTGCCGCGTCGCCAACGCCCCGAAGCCGGTGGACACGCCGTAGTGCGGGGTCTCCGCGTGCGCCAGCGCCTCGATCGCAGCCCGCGACTTCGCGATCTGCTCGAGCGCATGGTCATCGATCCGCACCGACGCGCCGTACCGCGCCACCGCGACGACGTCAGCCGCACTCAACGGCCCGACGCCAACTACTACCTCTGCTGTCTGCACCCGCCCATTGCACCGCGCCCCCACCACTCCGGATAGGACCGCCACCCCACTTCCTGTCTCAAACCCGAGACAGTGCTGGTTCCCCCACGCGGCCAACCCGGGGTTGGTGTCCCGATCGACAGGATCAATGTGCCAGATCGCACTCCACAGCGGCCCGCTGAGCCTGACCCGCCACACCCGGCGCCAGTTGATCCTGTCGGTCGGGACATCACCTGCCGCTTTCGCCGACCGCCGGTTGCGAGGTTGGCAGGGGTCCGCCGACGGTGTTGCGGCTACCGCCGGGCGAGTTCCAGTTCGGCGCCGGTTTGGGTGGCTCCGAAGGTGTTGAGGAGGTGGAGGGATGCCGCGTTGGTCTCGTCGGCTTCGGCGGTGACGAGGGCGGCACCGCGGTCGGCCAGGACGTTGAAGGCAGCGGAGATCAACGCCCGTGCGAGCCCTCCGCGGCGATGGGCGGGAAGGACTCCGATCATGCCGAGGCGCGGAAGGGGACGCGGCCCGTTCCAGATCCGGACCAGACCGACATAGTCGTTCTGGTCGTCCACCGCGACGAGGTACGCCTGCGGGTCGAAGTACGGCGACTCGTAGGTCTCCTCGCGGAACGAGTTCTCGTCCGACTCCCAGCCTTCGGCGCCCGGGACGTCGCCGCGCAGCGCATCGTCCAGCGCCATCAACTCCCGTACGCCGGTGTCGGCCGCACTGATCAGCCGGTACTTCGCCGGCACCGCGAAGGAGGTCCGGGTCACCGGAATCTCCAGCAGCACCTCCCGGCGGATGACCGCGAAGCCAAGGCGTCTCAGCGCTGCCACCGACTCCCGGTCCGACTCGTCCACGGTCGTCAAGCACGGCTCCTCGACCTTCTCGAGCAACGGTCCGTACGCCGCAGGCTCGGTCCCCTCGAAGAACAGCCGCAACCGGTGGTCGGGCGCCATCCAAGGGTGCAACTCGCCGATCGCCTCGCCGTCGCGGGACGCGATCCAATGATCCTCGGGGCCATCGGGTCGGGTCACCGTGATCGTCATGGGGCTGACGTTAAGGCTCAACCAACCTGTGATTCCAGCGGATATCGGCGACCCTGCGCGGCTCTAGGGTCGGGGGATGGGGTTTGAGATCCGGGCAGCTTTGCCTGAGGACGCGGTGGGGATCGCGGATGTGTGGGCGGCGGCGATGCCGCATCTGGTGAAGACGGCGCGTGGGATCGAAGCTGAGCTGCGGAGCAGTACTTCGCGGGTCGTGCTGATCGCGGTCGAGGACGGCAAGGTCGTTGGCTACGGCAACGTCTACCTGCCGGAAGCTGACGCAGAGGCGCCGCGGCTTCGAGTGACGGTGCAGGTGCCTCCTGCTGAACGTGGGCGCGGGATCGGCGGTGCGCTCTTCGAAGCGATCACCCAGGCCGCGAGGGACGCCGGGGCCGGCGGGCTCCTCATCGTTGTCTCGGATGACGACGCCTCGAAGCGGTTCGCGACCACGCACGGGTTCACCCTGTCGCGGCAGATGAGCCACGCGCGGGCCGAGCTGAGTCGCGCGCCCGAGCCGGCCGCAGTACCGGATGATCTGCGGTTGGCGACGTTCGACGAGGTCGATCCGCGCCGGATCTGGGAGGCCTGGGGTGCTGTCGCCGATGGCGATCCGAGCGGCCTGTCGCACACGCCGGCGTACGACGACTGGGTTGCCACCGATTGGAACCATCCGGACCTGCGGCGCGATCTAAGCATCGCCCTGCTCACCGAAGATGGAGCCGTCGTGTCGTTCGTCAGTACCACCGCCGATCCGGAACGCCGGGTCATCTGGTCGAATCTGACCGGCACCGTTCCGACGTACCGCGGGCGCGGGCTGGCCAAGGTGGTCAAGTCGGCCGCGCTGACCCGCAGCCGCGACGCCGGATTCGGCACCGCCTTCACCGGCAACGACAGCAACAACGTGCCGATGCTCGCGGTGAACCGCTGGCTCGGCTACGAAACCACCGCCGCCGCCTGGACCGCGGAAAAGGCCCTCTGATGAAACGATTCTTCCTCGCCATCAGCGTCTTCGCCGTCCTGGCCACCGCGGTCGGTTTCCTGTTGTCCGGCAAGGGCGAGTTCGCCTGGGGTGTCGCGCTCGGCCTCTTCGGCCTCGCGCTGATCGGCGAGGCGTTCCGGCTCTGGATCAGGCGGGGCCGCGCCAGGACTCGCCAATCGAGCAATTTCTGAGACCTGGGCACTACGCTCGCTGTTGTGAGCGGCAACGTTCCCGCCTCGACCCGCACCCTGCGCGTGCTGACGTTCCTGGCCACCCAGCCCGGTCCGGTACCGATGGAGCGCATCGCCTCCGCGGTCGGCCTGCCGCGCTCGTCCACCTATCACTTGCTCAAGGCAATGATCGGCGAGGGCTTCGTCGTGCACCTGCCGGAGGAGAAGCGCTACGGTCTCGGCGTCGCCGCCTTCGAGATCGGCTCGGCGTACCTGCGCCACGATCCGCTCGAGCGACTCGCCCGCCCGCTGCTGGCCCAACTGGTCGCCGAGGTCGGCCAAACGGCGCACCTCGGCGTCCTGCACGGCCGTGAACTCGTTTACCTGCTGAAGGAACAGCCGCCCCGCCCGGTCACCCTGGTCACCGACGTCGGCGTACGCCTCCCCGCCACCCTCACCGCCTCCGGCCGCGCTCTCCTGGCCGAGCTCCCCTCAGCCCAGGTCCGCGCCCTGTTCCCGAACCCGGAGACCTTCGTACGCCGTACCGACCTCGGCCCGCAGACTCTCAGCCAGCTCCGCCGCCTCCTCGCCGACGAACGCCGTCAGGGCTACGCGATCGAGAACTCCCACATCACCCCCGGCTTCGCCTCGGTCGCCAGCGCCGCCCTCGACCACGCCGGCCACCCGGTCGCCGCCATCAGCGTCACCTTCCGCACCGAGTCGCTCCCGGCCGACGCCATTCCCACCCTGGCCCGCCGCACCAAGCAAGCAGCCGACAGCCTCACCCGCCGCCTCCACGGATAAACAGACGACCCCCGCTGGAAGCACAGCGGGGGTCGTCTGTTGCTGCCCGGGGCCGCGGCATCCACGTCGCGGGGCGGGCAATTACCAGGAGGACTTGGTGATTCCGGGGAGCTCGCCGCGATGGGCCATCGTGCGGAACCGGACGCGGGAGATGCCGGCCTTGCGGAGGAAGCCGCGCGGGCGGCCGTCGGCGACGTCCCGGTTGCGGACGCGGATCGGCGATGCGTCCCGCGGCAGCTTCTGCAGCCGCAGCTGGGCCTCGTCGCGGGCGTCGGACGAGCTGGCCGGATCGGCGATGATCCGCTTCAGCTCCGCCCGGCGTTCGGCGTACAGGGCGACTGTCTTCTTGCGCTGCTCGTTCTTCGCGATCTTGCTGGTCTTCGCCACGCCCTTACCGCTCTTCGCGGAAGTCGACGTGCTGGCGGACCTTGGGGTCGTACTTGCGGATGATCAGCCGATCGGGGTCGTTGCGCCGGTTCTTCCGGGTCACGTAGGTGAACCCCGTGCCCGCAGTACTGCGCAGCTTGATGATCGGGCGAACTCCGTCGCGCTTGGCCATCTGACCTTTCCTTCCAGGCGCTCTCGCGCCGTCGAACCCTTGGGTAGCGTGAACACCGACTGACGAGCCGGGTATTCCCGTCCGGCTCGAGCAGTGTACGTTGTACTGGTAATCATTTTCAATAAGACGGGAGACGACATGCTGCCGGTCACCCTGCTCACGGGCGTCGACGAGACCATCCGGACCACCGTCGCGACCACTCTGCTGGCGGATTCCGGCCGTGGAGTGCTGGTCCAGTACGACGTGAGCGGTCTCGCCGCAGGCTCCGTCACGCGGATCGCCCGGACCCGCTCGGGCGTGATCGACGAGGAGGAGATCCGGATGGGTCACCCCTGCGTCTCCTGCGCGATGCGCGGCTCCCTGGTCGCGCTCCTCGTCAGCATCGCCGCGACCGGCAAGTACGACGCGGTGATCGTGTCGGTCCCCGGCGCGGGTGACACCCAGGCGCTGGCCGAGGAGATCGCCCGGGACGAGAGCGGGGAGCTCCGGACGGCCGCAGTACTGACTGTGCTCGACACCGAGACCGTCGTCGGAGATCTGACCGGCGAGGACCTGATCCACGACCGGGCGATCCCGACTGCCGCCGAGGACGGCCGGGCGATCGCCGAGGTGATCGCGCGGCAGCTGGAGTACGCCAACGTGGTGATCCTGAGCAGCGAGGACGAGACGGTCGCGGCCTTGAGCCGGGCGATCAACCCGCAGGCAATGGTCCGGACCGACGCCACCGGGCTGATCAATCTGAGACTTCACAACCCGGACACGGCCGAGACCTGGGTCGAGCCGGGCGCCATCAGCGCACCGCTTCAGGACGGCGGCCGGGTCCGGACGCTGGTCTGGCAGTCCACCCGGCCGTTCCACCCCGAACGCCTGTACGACGCGCTCGAGGACCTGGTCGCCGGGACCGCCCGGGGCAAGGGCACCGTCTGGCTCGCGTCGCAGCCGCACGCGCGACTCGGGTGGGACAGCTTCGGCACCAACATCTCCCTCGGCGTACTCGGCCGCTGGCTCGCCGACCTGCCGGCCGACCGCTGGTCGGAGGTCGGCCAGACCCATCAGGCCCGCTCGGCCCTGGAATGGCACCCCGAACACGGCGACCGCGCGACGTACCTGTCGATCACCGGAATCGATCTGGACATCTGGGAATTAGAGCGCCGCCTGGATGGTTGTGTCCTTCGTGCGGATGAGTCGACAGCGACACTGACCGATCCGTTCGCCCCTTATCTGGAAGGAAGTGCAGCAGCATGAAGAAGGACGTTCACCCCGACTACCGCCGGGTCGTCTTCCGGGACAAGTCCGGCAACTTCAGCTTCCTCACCGGCTCCACCCGCGAGAGCAACGAGACCATCCAGTGGCACGACGGGAACACCTACCCGGTCGTCGACGTGGAGATCTCGTCCGCCAGCCACCCGTTCTACACGGGTCAGCAGCGCGTGATGGACACCCAGGGCCGCGTGGAGAAGTTCAACAAGCGCTACGGCAAAGCTTCTTAAACGCAAAAGCAAGCTCGCTTCGCTCGCGGAGTGGGGTGGGGCGCCGGAGCAAAGCCTCATCACCCCCTGGAGCGCAAAGCCAGGCCCGCCGTTCTTCGGGAACGGCGGGCCTTTTGCCTGCGGCGAAAACCCAGTTGGCGACGACCCTCGCGCGTTCTAGGTTCGGCGCCATGAGCATCGACGCCTACGACCTGCCCGGTGATTTCGTGAAGCCGGAGGGCATCACGATGGGCCCGGATGGCGACTTCTTCTCCGGCAGCCGGACCGACGGGACCATTTACCGCTGCAACCTCACCGACCAGGTCGCCGAGATCTGGTCGCCAGGCGGCACCGACGATCGGACCGTCGTACTCGGCTTCGCCCTGTACGCCGAAGTGCAGCTGATCGTCTGCGGAGCCGAGACGGGCACGCTCTACAGCTACGACCTCGCGACCCGCGAACTGGTCTCCAAGCGGAGCATCGAGGGCTACCTCAACGATGTCTGGGTGATCGGGGACCACGCCTACGCGACCGACTCGTCGCAGCCGGTGGTCTGGCGCTTCGACCTGCTGAACACCGAGCTCGCCCCGAGCCGATCCACCTGAAGGACACCGGCCCGAAGGTCTACCCCAACGGCATCGTCGCCCTCAACGACAAGGTCCTGCTGGTCGCCGATCCGGGGCAAGAAGTCCTCTTGCGGGTCGAACTCGACGGCTCAACCCAGGTCCTCGCGACCGAATGGGCCGCCGACGGACTGCTCCTCCTGGACGACCTCCTGATCGGCGTCTGCAACCGCGGCGACATCCTCGAGACCGCGGAGTTCTTCCTCGCCGCCCTCCGCCTCACCCCCGACGGCACCGCGGCCACCTCGCTCGGCAGATACGACGACCCCGCCTTCGACACCCCGACCACGCTCGCCTACGACGGCGAACGCCTCCTGGTCGTCAACGGCCAATCCGCCAAAGGCGCCGCCGCAGCCCCACCTTTCCAGGTCGTGGTCCTCCCCATCCCCTGGGAACGCTGACCAGCCCCCACCCCTGACCACAGTCTCGGATTTCAGACGACGGCGCAGCGAAGGTCCTTCGTGGTGCGGGTCACAGGATTCACACTGTGCTGGTGGAGCCGATCGAGATTTCCGGGGTGGGGCTGACGCCGCTGGACGCGGTCTCGCTCGGGCAGCGGCGGACGCCGGTGCAGCTGGCCGAGGCCGCCCGCAAGAAGATGGCCGACTCGGCCGTGGCGGTGGCCGAGATCGCGCTGCACCGCCCGGTCTACGGGCGGACCACCGGCGTCGGCGCCAACCGGGACGTGCTGACCAGCGACCCCGAGCACGGCGCCCGGCTGCTCGCGTCACACTCGACGACCGGCACCACGTCGTACCCGAAGGATGTCGTCCGCCTCGGCCTGCTGATCCGCGTCAACCAGCTCGCCACCGGCGGCTCCGGCCTCGCCCCCGAGGTCGCCGACGCGATCGTCGGACTGCTCAACGACGACACCCTGCCCGACCTGCACCGCGGTGGTGCGATCGGCACCGGCGACCTCGGCCCGCTGGCCGAACTCGGTCTCGCGCTCGGCGACGTGATCGACGGCACCAGCGCGCTTCCGCTGCTCTCCAGCAACGCAATCACCCTGGCTGACTGCTGCCTCGCGTACGTCGAAGCGGCCACCCTGGTGAACGTCGTACCGCTCGTCGGTGCCCTCTCCCACGTCGCCCTGCACGGCAACGCCGAGGTGTACGACGTCCGCGTGCAGGAGGCGCGCCCGCAACCCGGCCAGGTCCGGGTCGCCCGAAGAATGCGCGGCCTGCTCGACGACCTCCCGCTCCCGCCGGCCCGCGTCCAGGACCCCTTCGGCCTGCGCGCCTTCGCCCAGGTCCTCGGCCCGGCCGTCGACCATGTCGATGCCTTGGGCAACGCTCTGATGATCGACATCAACGCCTCCGCCGAGAACCCGCTGGTCGCCGGCGACACCGTTCTGCACAACGGAAACTGGCACGCGATGCCGATCGCCCTCGCCCTCGACTCCCTGCGGCTGAGCCTGCACAGCGTGGCCACCCTCTCCACCTCGCGCGTCGCGAACCTGGTCGACCCGGAGTTCACCGGCCTCAGCCGATTCCTGGCCAGCGGCGCCGAGGCCAGCTCGGGCGTGATGATGATCGAGTACGTCGCGCACGACGCGCTCGCCTCGGTCCGCTCGACCGCCCAACCGGCCACCCTGGGCACCGCGACGCTGTCCAGAGGCGCCGAACACCACGCGAGCTTCGCCCCGCAAGCCGCAGTACTGACCGCACAACTGCTCGATGCCCTCCGCGACGTCCTCGCCTGTGAGCTCGTCACCGCCGTACGCGCGGCGAGGCTGGCCGGCATCACACCCGAGCAACTGGCACCCGCCTCGGTCGGCCCGTGGCTCGCCGATGCCCTGGCCGCCCTCCCGGACGATCTCGCCGACCGCTCACTCCGCGACGACCTGGAGATCGGTCGCGGCCTGCTCACCCAGTGGGGCGATCGCCAGGTCGAGCACCCGGCGGAATCGGGCTGAAGCGTCAGCTCGCCAGCAGATCGAGGTCGAACGCGCGGGCCATCGCCGTGAAGCCGGCCGCGTTCGGGTGCAGATGGTCACCGCTGTCGTACCCGGGCAGCAGCATCAGCGGCTGGGTAGGGTTGCGCAGCGCGCCCTCGAAGTCGACCACCCCGTCGTACTCGCCCGACGTCCGGATCCACTTGTTCACCGCCTGCCGCGCGATCTCCCCACCGACCGTGTACTGCGCCGAGGCCCAGAACGGCGTCAACGTCGCTCCGTACGCCTTCAACCCGGCGGCATGCGCCCGCGCGATCAACTGCCGGTGCGCCGCGATCACCTGCGTCGCCGAGATCGCGCCCCGGGTCAGCCGGATGTCGTTGATCCCCTCGAGCACAACCACAGCCTGTACGCCGGTACGCCGAATCACGTCCCGCTCGAACCGCCCGATCGCCGCCTCCCCCGAGCTGCCCCCGTTCGCGAGCAGCCGGTTCCCCGCGATGCCCGCGTTGAGGGCACCGAGGTCACGGGTGAGCAGCAGGTCCGCGAGCTGATCCGGGTAGCGCAGATTCCGGTCCATCGGCGATGCCGCACCATCGGTGATCGAGTCGCCGAACAGCACGACCGCGCCCTTCGCCGATCCCCGGACATCGACCTCGGAGACGACGAACCGGGCCATCCCCGGCACCTTCCGGTACTGCGCGCCGCCGCCCGTGGTCTGTTCGCCGTACGCGCTGAAGGATGTCGCATACCCGGCCGGGTGCTGGGTGAGCGGACCGGTCGCGGCCGGGAAGTAGGTGCTGATCACCAGGTCGCTGTCCTCCGCGACCGGCAACGCCAGCGGATCCGACATCACCTCGGTACCGGCCGGGATCGTGACCGCGGCCTTGCCCCGGAAGGTGAGCGGGAGGACCTGCAGAATCTCGACGTTCGGAGTCGGTGCCGAGGTGGCCTTCCGCGGTACGGCGGTGGTCCGGCCGACGACCAGCGGCCGGGTCCCGAACCGGTTGGACAGCCGGATCCGCACCGCGTTGCCGCCGACGGACAGATGCACCACCTGCCGCAACGTCGTGTTCGTGACACCCGTCGCCGACAGCCCGGTCTTGTCCGCCTCGGTAACCGCGGTCGCCCAGCTTCCGACCCAGTCACCGGCCTTGCGCACCTGAGCAGGCGGCTGCCCGGCGATCGGTGCCGGCGGTGCCACCGGTTGCGTGGCCGCGACGACAGCAGCGATCGCAGAAATCAGCGACTGCACCCAACTGTCACCAACCACGCGCCAAAACTTTCCTCACGACCGCAGATTCTGTCACAGCTGCACGATCATCTTTCCCCGGTTCTCACCTCGTAACATCGCCAGGAAGGCTTCGACCATGCCGCCGAAGCCGACAACCACCGTCTCGTCGGAGACCACCCGGCCGGCCTGCAGTTCGGGGATCAGCCGGTCGTACAGCTCGGGCCGGGCGTCCAGGTTCTCGCGCACCAAGAACCCTTCCAGCCGGAGCTCCTTGCCGACGATGTCGAACAAGTTGCTCGGCGCGACCGGCGCCTCGTGGTTGTAGGTCGAGACCGCTCCACACCACGCGATCCGTCCGCGCTGCTTGAGAACGTCGATCGCCGCGGCCTTCGAGGGGCGAATTCAGGTCCCAGATGTCGTCCATGCACTCGCGCATGTAGGGATCGACGGAAAGGTAGAGGTTCGCGACCAACGCCGTACCGGGCTGCGCTTCGAGCGGCTCACTGTCGACGAAGGCGAAGAGGTCGGCCGTCGGGACGCCCTTCGGACGGGCCACCAGCTGAATCTCGGTCATGCCGACCATGGAACGAGACGCCGAGGTGCGCGGACCAGAGAGTTAGTCTGGAGCTAAATGATCAGCTATCGGCTCAGCGTCGACGACCTCGCCGACATGCGGTTCGCCTGCTCCCCGCTGCTGGAGGCCGCGACCAGCCTGTGGGCCCTGCAGGAGCCTTCGGGGCATGTCGTCCACCTGCCGTGGATCCGCCGGACGCAGGCCCTGATCGCGGACTGGCCCGACCGGGACCTGCTGCTGGCGCTGATCGCCCCCGAGGTCGGCTGGCTGCCGGACTTTCTCACGCCGCGCCCCGACTCGCCCCTGCCCGATGTCGCGGACGAGCTTCGCCGCGTCCGGGCGACTCCACCGAGCCGGGCCGTGAGCGACGTCATCAGCGCGTACGACGGGCGGCCACTCCCCTCGCGGTTGGCCCGGCTCTGCGAGCGGCCGCGCCGGTTGCGCGATCAGCTGAGCGACCTGCTGGCGGCGTACTGGGAGGCGGCCGTCGAACCGCACTGGCGCCGGATGCAGGCCGTACTCGAAGCGGACATGGTCTATCGGGCGAGACTGCTCGCGCGCGACGGCGCTGCCGCAGTACTGACCGGGCTCGACCCGAGCGCGGTCTGGTCGGACGGCGTACTGCGGCTGCGCGTCTCGTCGTACGTGCTGGACTACGACGCCGCGGTCGAGGGCCGCGGGTTCTGGCTGGTGCCGACGTTGTTCGCGAAGCATGCGATCAGCCCGGTCGGCGCCGACGAACCACCGACAGTCGCATACCCCGCCCGTGGGATCGGCACGCTCTGGGAGACCACGGTCGACGCCGGTCCCGAGGCGCTCGCCAACCTGATCGGCCAAGCTCGCGCAAGCCTCCTGGCCGCCCTGGGCTCCCCCACCTCAACCCTCGAACTGGCCCGCCAACGCGGAGTCACCCCCAGCGCGATCTCCCAGCAGCTGGCCGCCCTGACAGCAAACGGCCTGGTCACCAAGGCCCGCGCCGGCCGCGCTGTCCTCTACGCCCGAACCGAACTCGGCGATCAGCTCGTCGGTAACCGGTTGTAGGCCTTCAGGACGCGGAGGGCGCGGACGGTCTCGACGCCGCGGTACTCCAGCTTGGCGGCGGCGCCCGGCGGCTCCCAGGTGATCGCCCAGCCGCCGTCGGGCTGCTGATCGGCGATGAGCCGGTCCAGATGCCCGGCGATCTGCTCGTCGGTGAAGAGCGGTCGCCACGGGCTGTCCGGCGTCGAGGCGAAATGCAAAGGCGTCACGCCGTACTCCGGGTCGTCTGCGTCCGCACGATAGAAGGAGACCTTGGCCAGGTGCTCGCGGATCGCGTCCAGGTCGACCTCGCCCGGCCCGTGTTCGAGGAACTCCATCGCCTCGTGCAGACCGTGCGCATCGCCGGGCAGTCCCTCGGCGAGCGTCTTCGCACACCAGGTCGCTGCCTGTTCCCGCCACGGGTGCTCGACACCGAGCGAGTGCAGGCGACCGACCAGCCCGGCGGTCGGGTTCAGATCAGGCTGATAGGTCCACTCACCCATGTGCTCGGCGCGCGGATAGTTCTCGATCACCGGACTGCAGAGCGAGACAGCGCCCTCCGGAGTCGCGACCGACTGCAGCCAGTCGCAGGCACGCCGTACGAGCTCGTCGTCGCGCGCACCGGCCGCGAGCAGGATGTCGAAAGCGGTCTCCACATCGAGCGCCGTGCTGTCCGGACACCGCTTGTCCGGCTCCAGCGCGTGCCCGAACCCACCATCGGCGTTCTGATACCCCCGCAACGCGTCGACCACCCCGCCCGCATCGGCACCCTCGAAGACAGTCGCGAACAACCGCCGCTCGACCAGCCGCGCATCGGTCCAAACGAAGTCCCTGGCAGCAGTAAAGAGATCCATACCCCCACCCTTACCCATTCCCCACCCGTCGTCTTGAAGAAATCGGACGACCCGCTCGCTTGGCATGATCACCGCCATGACCGACGACCTGTACGCCGATGTGCTCGACGAGGACCTGGTTCGCCCCGACGGCCGGACGGTCGCCTGGACCCGAACAGGCTCCGGTACGCCGTTGCTGCGGCTGCCCGGTACGCCGGGTTCGCGCTGGAGCATCCGGGCCGACCGGTCGCCCTGGACCGAGCGTGGGTTGCAGGTGATCACCACCGAGCGGCCCGGGTACGGGCGGTCGAGCCGGCTGCCCGGGCGGAAGTTCCGCGAGCACTCGGACGACCTGGCCGCGATCCTGGACCGGCTCGAACTGGACCGCGTCTACCTGACGGGCGGCAGCGGCGGCGGACCGCACGTCCTGGCGTTCGCCGCGCACCACCCCGATCGGATCATCGCGGCCACGATCACGGTCGGCTCGCCTCCGTTGCAGGACGACTCGGAGTACGACCTGATGATCCCGCTCAACGCGGCCGCCTTCCGCGCTGCCCGCGACGGCGATGCGGCCGAGTCACGGCGGATCCTCACCCCGGTGTACGAGGCGATGTCGAGTGACCCACTGGCCGGGCTGGAAGCCACGATGGCGACCGCACCCGCCTCCGATCTCGAGTTGATGAGAGATCCGCGCTGGCGGGTCGCCCAGAGCAGAGCGATCAGGGAGGCCTTCGCGCCGGGCATCGAGGGCTGGCTGGACGAAGGGCTGGCGATCGGCGGGGAGTGGACCGACATCGACCTGACCGCGATCACCACGAGCATCACCTGGTGGCACGGGGTCGCCGACCGCAACTGCCCGTTCCCGGCGGCCAAGCGCCTCGTCGACAAGTTGCCCACAGCAACGTTGCGCGAGCTCGGCGACCTCGGCCACTTCGAGCCCTACCGCCGCGAACCGGAGATCCTGGACGAGCTGCTGAGTCGCTAGAGCCAGCCGCGTTTCTTGAAGACGAAGTAGAGGCCGAGGCTGACGCAGAGCATCAGGACCAGGGCGAACGGGTAGCCGACCTGCCAGTGCAGTTCGGGCATGTGGGTGAAGTTCATCCCGTAGACCGTGCCGACCAGCGTCGGGGCGAACAGGATCGCGGCCCAGGACGAGATCCGCTTGACCTCCTCGTTCTGCCGCAGGCTCAGCTCGGACAGCCGCTGGGTCTCCTCGTTCTGGCGTTGCGCGACCAGCGTGCCGTTGACGCCGATCAGGTTGATCAGCAGCACCTTGAACCCGGCCGACTGGTCGACCACCCGCTCGACGTGATCCGCCACGTCGCGCAGGTTGCGCTGCAGCTCCTCACCGACGCCGTACTTCTCGAAGCCCGGCCCGCAGATCGGCGAGCATCGTCGGCAGCGGCTGGGTCGCGCGCATGAACTTCACCACCTCGCGGAGCAGCTCGTAGATCCGCCGCGACACCTCGGGATCGCCGTGAAGACCTGGTCCTCGATCTCGTCGATGTCGCCCTGCAGCCCGTCCACGACCGGCTGGTACTCGTCGACGACCTGGTCGAGGATCGCGTAGAGCACCGCCTCCGGCCCGAGCTTCAGCAGCTCGGGCTCCCCTCCAGCCGCTTGCGGACCTCGCCGAGATCCGGCGATTCGGCATGCCGCACCGTGACGACGAAGTCCTTGCCGGTGAAGACATGCAGCTCGCCGAACTCGACCCGCTCGACGTCGTCCTGGTACTTCGCAGAGCGCAGCACCGTGAACAGCACGTCGTCGTACCGCTCCAGCTTCGGCCGCTGATGCGCCGAGATCGTGTCGTCGACCGCGAGCCGGTGGAACCCGAACTCGTCCCCGACCGACTCGATCTCCAGCGGATCCGGCCGGTAGAGCCCGATCCAGGCCATGCCGCCGTTCGACCTGCCCGCGTCGCGCAGCATCTCGTACGTCGCGTCGAGGCTGCCCGGCTCGGCGGTCCGCCGCCCGTCGACGTACACCGCGTTGTCGATGATCGCTCATCGGCAGGCTTCTCCCAGGGCTCGAAGCCCTAGGGCTCGAAGCGGTAGCCCATGCCGGGCTCGGTGCAGCAGGTGCAGCGGCCGGGCCGGGTCGGCTTCGAGTTTGCGGCGGAGCTGACCCATGTAGAAGCGCAGGTTGCCGCTGGCCGACTCGTAGCCCGGTCCCCAGACCTCGGTGAGCAGCTGGCGCTGGGACATCAGCTTGCCGGGGTGCCGGACCAGCACCTCCAGCAGGTGCCACTCGGTCGGGGTCAGCCGGACGTCCTCGCCACTGTCCAGCGTGACTCGCTTCGCCGCCAGATCGACCTGAGCGCCGCCGACGGTGACGACCGGCTGGTCCTGGGCGAGGTTGCTCCGCCGCAGTACGGCGCGCATCCGCGCCAGCAGCTCGTCGATGCCGAACGGCTTGGTGACGTAGTCGTCCGCGCCGGCGTCCAGCGCCTCGACCTTGTCGGTGCTGTCGGTCCGCCCGGACAGCACCAGGATCGGCGCCTCGGTCCAGCCGCGCAGCCCGCGGATCACGTCGACGCCGTCGAAGTCCGGCAGCCCGAGGTCGAGAATCACCAGGTCCGGCGGGTACTGCGCGGCCACCTTCAGCGCCGCCGTCCCGCTACCCGCCACGTGCACCTCGTACCGCCGCGCCTTCAGGTTGATCTGCAACGCCCGCACGATCTGCGGCTCGTCGTCGACCACCAGGATCCTGGTCATCCTCGCTGCACCTCCTCGCCGCGCTCGCGGCTTCCGGGCACCGGCACGTCGGCCGGCCGTAAGGTTGCCACCGGCAACGAGACGACCATGGTCAGCCCACCGCCCGGGGTGTCCTCCGGGCTGCAGCGAGCCGCTCATCGCCTCGGTCAGCCCACGCGCCAGCGCGAGCCCGAGCCCGACGCCCGTCGTGTTGTCGGTGTCGCCGAGCCGCTGGAACGGCGCGAACACCCGGTCGCGGTCGGCCCGCGGAATCCCCGGCCCACGATCCATCACCCGGATCTCGACCTGGTCCCCCAGCGAGCTCCCGGTCACCAGCGGCGCCCGCCCGGCCGGTGAATGCCGGACCGCGTTGGCCAGCAGGTTCGCGATCACCCGCTCCAGCAACGCAGGATCCGCATCGACCAGCGGCAGCGTGTGCGGCAGATCGACCGTCACCGAGTCAGCAGCATCACCAAGCTCAGCCAGTACGCCGGGCAGAATCTCGTCCAGCGCCATCGGCCGGGTGAAGACCGGCAGTACTCCGGCTTGGAGGCGGCTGAGATCGAGCAGGTTGTCCACCAACCGGGTGAGCCGGTCGAGCGACTCGTCGGCCGTCTCGAGCAACTCGTCCCGCTCCGAACGCGACTCCACTCGACGTCGGAGCTGCGCAGGCTGGTCACCGACGCCTTCGCCGAGGCCAGCGGCGACCGCAGATCGTGGCCGACGGCGCGCAAGCAACGCAGTACGGAGTTTGTCGGCCTCGGCCAGCGGCTTCGCCTCGGCGGCAGCCTCGCTGAGCCGGGCCCGGTCGACCAGCGCCGCCGCGTGCGCCGCGAACGCACCGACCAGGCGGCGTTCGTCGGCGGCCAGCGACCGGCCCTGCAGCACCAGGACGAGGTCGTCGCGGGCGGGGATCTCCGCGTCGCCTTCCTCCGGGCGGCGGCAGGTCGGCGTACCGGCCGAGGCGATCGGGCGCCAGGTCTCGGTCAGCTCGTCGGTCTCGACGCGTTCCATCAGGCAGGCGCCGGTCATCCCGAACGCCTCGCGGACCCGCTCCAGCAGGGCGGGCAGCGCGGTCTCGCCCCGCAGTACCGACCCTGCCAGTGTCGCGAGCGTCTCGGACTCCGCGGCGGACCGGGCGGCCTGCCTGGTACGACGGGCCGCGCGGTCGACGACCGACGAGACCAGGCGCGGCGACCAGCATGAAGATGCCCAGCGCGAGCGCGTTGTTCGGCTCGGCGATCGTGAAGGTACCGGGTCGGCGGCGTGAAGAACCAGTTCAGGACCAGCGTGCCGGCGATCGCGGTCAGCATCGCCGGCCAGAGCCCGCCGACCAGCGCGACCACGACGACGGCGAACAGGAAGGCGAGCACGTTGCTGGTCAGGTTGAGCGTGTCGCCGCCGAGGCCGAGCAGCAGCGGCCAGCGCGGGCGGCAGCACGACCGCGAGCACGAACCCGTAGATCAGCCGGCGCCGCGACAAGCTGCCCGTGCACCCGCGGCAACCGGCCGCGGCCCATCTCCGAGTGCGTGACGATGTGGACGTCGATGTCGCCCGAGTCCCGGATCGAGCTCGCGCCGATCCCCGGACCGGTGAACAGCGTCGCGGAGCCGGGAGCGCCGGCTGCCGCCGAGCACCAGCTGGGTCGCGTTCTCGGCGCGCGCGAACGCCAGCAGGGCATTCCGGAACGTCCTCGCCGACGACCTGGTGATAGGTCCCGCCGAGACTCTCGACGAGCTGGCGCTGCTGGGCGAGCTTGGCCGGGTTGGCGCCGGTCAGCCCGTCGGAGCGGGCGACGTGTACGGCGAGCAGGTCCCCGCCGGAGGAGCGGGCGGCGATGCGGGCGGCACGCCGGATCAGGGTCTCGCCTTCGGGTCCGCCGGTGAGCGCGACCACGACCCGTTCGCGCGCCTCCCAGGTGGAGTCGATGTCGTGCTGGGAACGGTACTGCTGCAGGCCCGCGTCGACGCGGTCCGCCAGCCACAACAGGGCGAGTTCGCGCAGAGCGGACAGGTTGCCGACCCGGAAGTAGTTGCCCAGGGCAGCGTCGATCTTGTCCGCGGCGTAGACGTTGCCGTGCGCCATCCGGCGGCGCAGCGCCTCCGGGGTCATGTCGACCAGCTCGATCTGGTCCGCCGCCCGGACCACCCGGTCGGGCACGGTTTCCTGCTGCGGTACGCCGGTGATCTTCTCGACCACGTCGTTGATCGACTCCAGGTGCTGGATGTTGACCGCCGAGATCACGTCGATCCCGGCGGTCAGCAGCTCGTCGATGTCCTGCCAGCGCTTGGCGTTCCGGCTGCCGGGGATGTTGCTGTGGGCAAGCTCGTCGACCAGCACCACCTCGGGTCGCCGGGCCAGCACCGCGTCCAGGTCCAGCTCGGTGAAGCTCGCGCCGCGGTAGTCGATGATCTTGCGCGGGACCACCTCGAGCCCCTCGAGCATGGCGGCGGTGTGCTCGCGACCATGGGTCTCGACCAAGCCGACCACGATGTCCGTCCCGCGTTCCCGCCGGCGCTGCGCCTCGCCCAGCATCTTGTAGGTCTTGCCGACGCCGGGCGCGGCACCGAGGTAGACCCTCAGGTGCCCGCGACCGCTGCTACTCATACGCCCATCGTCTCAGTTCAGCCCGGCCAGGGCGGCATTCAGCGTCACGACGTTGACGGTCGGTTCGCCGAGGAAGCCCAGCGTGCGCCCCTTGGTGTTGTCCTTCACCAGCTGTTGCACCTTGGCCACGTCCAGTCCGCGCTCCCGCGCGACCCGGTTCACCTGCAACGCGGCGTACGCGGGGCTGATGGCGGGTCGAGCCCGCTGCCGCTGGCCGTGACGGCGTCCGGCGGCACCTGGGCCGGGTCGACGCCCTCCAGAGCGGCGACATCCTTACGCCGCTGCTCGACCGCAGCGAGCAGGTCGGCGTTGTTCGGCCCGTACTGCGAAGCCGCGCTACCCATCGCGTCGTAATCGACCGCCGACGGGCGGGTCTGGAACCACTGCGGATCCGCGACCATCACCGGTTTGCCGTCGGCATCGACCTCGGGCTTGCCGTCCTTGGTCGCCTGCTTGGTGTACGCCTGACCGATCAGGTCGGAGGCGACGTCCTTGCCGTTCACCTGGATCACCGAGCCGTTGGCGTTGCCGTGGAACAGCACCTGCGCCGCTCCGGTCATCGCCAGCGGGTAGATCACCCCCAGGCCGATCGTGAACACGATCAGCGCCCGGGTCGCCACCCCGAACTGCCGCATCGTCGCGGGGAGTCTGCTTGCCATGTCTTCTACTGTCCTTGGTCAGCGGATGCCGGGGATCAGCGAGATCACCAGGTCGAGGAGTTTGATGCCGATGAACGGCGTGATCAGGCCGCCGACGCCGTAGATCAGCAGGTTGCGGCGCAACATCGCCGAGGCCGAGGACGGCTTGTACTGCACGCCCGCGCAGCGCCAGCGGGACCAGGGCGACGATCACCAGCGCGTTGAACACGATGGCCGACACGATCGCCGACTCCGGCGAGTGCAGCTGCATGATGTTCAGCTTGTCCAGGCCCGGGTACGCCGCCGCGAACAGCGCGGGCAGGATCGCGAAGTACTTGGCCACGTCGTTCGCGATCGAGAACGTGGTCAGCGATCCCCGGGTGATCAGCAACTGCTTGCCGATCTCGACGATCTCGATCAGCTTGGTCGGGTTGGAGTCCAGGTCGACCATGTTGCCGGCTTCCTTGGCCGCCGACGTGCCGCTGTTCATCGCGACCCCGACGTCGGCCTGGGCGAGCGCCGGGGCGTCGTTCGTGCCGTCACCGGTCATCGCGACCAGCCGGCCACCCTCCTGCTCCTTCTTGATCAGCGCCATCTTGTCCTCGGGCGTCGCCTCGGCCAGGAAGTCGTCGACCCCGGCCTCCTCGGCGATCGCGCGTGCGGTCAGCTGGTTGTCGCCGGTGATCATCACGGTCCGGATGCCCATCGCCCGCATCTGGTCGAACCGCTCCCGCATCCCTTCCTTGACGACGTCCTTGAGGTGGATCACGCCGAGCGGGCGAGCCACCCCTTCCTTGCTGATGGCAACGACCAGCGGCGTACCGCCAGAGGCTGAGATGCCGTCGACGATCTCGCCGAGTTCGGCCACCACGGTGCCGCCCTGGTCGTGGATCCAGGCGGTGATCGCACCGGCCGCGCCCTTGCGGATCTGCCGGCCGTCCACGTCCACGCCACTCATCCGGGTCTGCGCGGTGAACTCAATGAAAGTTGCGTGCGGCAACTCACCGGTGTGCCGCTCACGCAGCTCGTACCGCGTCTTCGCCAGTACGACGATCGACCGGCCCTCGGGCGTTTCGTCAGCCAGGCTTGAGAGCTGAGCCGCATCGGCCAGCTCGGTCTCGCTGACTCCGGCGAGCGGGATGAACTCCGATGCCTGCCGGTTCCCCAGCGTGATCGTGCCGGTCTTGTCGAGCAGCAGGGTGTTCACATCACCGGCCGCCTCGACCGCACGGCCCGACATCGCCAGCACGTTGCGCTGGACCAAGCGGTCCATGCCCGCGATACCGATGGCGGACAGCAGCGCGCCGATCGTGGTCGGGATCAGACAGACCAGCAGGGCTACCAGGATCACGATGCTCAGGTCGGTGTGCGCGTAGACAGCGAACGTCGGCAGCGTCGCCGTGGCGATCAGGAACACGATCGTCAGGCTCGCCAGCAGGATGTTCAGGGCGATCTCGTTCGGCGTCTTCTGCCGGGAGGCCCCTTCGACCAGGGCGATCATCCGGTCGATGAAGCTCTCGCCCGGCTTGGTGGTGATCTTCACGACGATCCGGTCCGACAGCACCTTCGTGCCACCGGTGACCGCGCTCCGGTCACCGCCGGACTCCCGGATCACCGGCGCCGACTCACCCGTGATCGCCGACTCGTCGACGCTGGCGACACCCTCGACGACGTCACCGTCGCCGGGGATGATCTGGCCGGCCTCGACCACGACCAGGTCGCCGAGCTGCAGCGACGCGGCCGGCACCTCCTGCTCGCTGAGGCGGTCGGATGACAGCTTGCGGGCGGTCGTCTCGGTCTTGGCGCGGCGCAGGGTGGCCGCCTGGGCCTTGCCGCGGCCCTCGGCGACGGCCTCGGCCAGGTTGGCGAAGATCACCGTCAGCCAGAGCCAGACGACGATCCACCAGACGAACACGCTGGAATTCGTGACGGCGAGGATCGTGGAGGCGATCGCGCCGACCTCGACCACGAACATCACCGGGTTCTTCACCATTACCCGCGGATCGAGCTTGCGCACCGCGTCCGGCAGTGAGGTGAGCAGCATCTTCGGGTCGAACAGACCCGACGGTGCCTTCTTCGTAACAGCCGCCGCCTTGACTTCCGGCGGCTTCACAACGGTGGTCACAGTCCCTCCGCAAGAGGTCCGAGAGTAAGAGCAGGGAAGTAGGTCAGACCGGTCACGATGATCACCACGCCGATCAGCATCGTCACGAACAGCGCCTTGTGGGTGGGCAGCGTGCCCTCGTTCACCGGGACCGGCTGCTGCTGGGCGAACGAGCCGGCCAGCGCGAGCACGATGACGATCGGCACGAACCGGCCGAGCAGCATCACCAGCCCGAGAGCCGTGTTGTAGAAGGGGATATTGGCGCTGATCCCACCGAACGCGCTGCCGTTGTTGTTACCTGCCGAAGTGAACGCATACAGCACCTCGGAGAACCCGTGCGGGCTGTCGGTGTTGAAGATCGAGGCGCGCGCGGTCGCCAGTCCCATCGCCAGCGAGGCCCCGACCAGTACGACGGTCGGCGTCGCCAGGATGTAGAGCGAGACCAGCTTCATCTCCCGCGCGGTGATCTTCTTCTTCAGGTACTCCGGGGTCCGGCCGACCATCAACCCGGCCACGAAGACCGTGAGTACGGCGAGCACGAGCATCCCGTAGAGACCGGTTCCGGTTCCGCCGGGCGTGACCTCGCCGAGCATCATGTGGAACAGCGCGGTGCCACCGCCCAGCGGGGTGAACGAGTCATGGGCGGAGTTCACAGCGCCGGTCGACGTACCGGTGGTCGAGGTGGCGAAGAGTGCCGACGCCCATTCGCCGAACCGGGTCTCCTTACCCTCCATCGCGGCGCCGGCCGCTTGCGTCGCAGTACCGGCGCCCTGGGTCTCGAAGAAGGTGGCGGCGAAGGTGAAGGCTGCCCACAGGGTGCCCATCACGCCGAGGATCGCGTAGCCCTGCCGCTTGTCCTTGACCATCAGGCCGAACGTCCGGGTCAGGCAGACCGGGATCAGCAGCAGCAGGAAGATCTCGAACAGGTTGGACAGGCCGTTCGGGTTCTCGAACGGGTGACCGGAGTTGGCGTTGTAGTAGCCACCGCCGTTGGTGCCGAGCTCCTTGATGACCTCCTGGCTGGCCACCGGGCCGCCGGGGAGGGTCTGGGACTGGCCGATCACCGAGGTGACCTCGTGGCCGCCGGAGAAGTTCTGCACGACACCCATCGCGACCAGGACGAGCCCGCCGACGACGGCGATCGGCAGCAGGATCCGGAGTACGGTCCGGACCAGGTCGACCCAGAAGTTGCCGAGCCGGTCGGTCTTGGACCGCGCGAAGCCGCGGATCACCACGACCGCGACGGTGATGCCGACCGCGGCCGAGAGGAAGTTCTGGACGGCGAGGCCGGCGAACTGGACCAGGTGGCCCATGGTCACCTCGGGCGAGTACGACTGCCAGTTGGTGTTCGAGACGAACGAGGCGGCTGTGTTGAAGGCCAGGCCCGGCTCGACGTTCGGCAGGCCGAGCGACAGCGGCAGGTGCGACTGCAGCCGCTGGATCAGGTAGAGCAGGATGACGCTGACGGCGGAGAAGGCGATCGCGGACCGGGCGTAGACGGCCCAGGTCTGGTCGGCCTTGGCGTCCACCCCGAGCAGCTTGTAGGTGCCACGTTCGACCCGCGAGTCCTTCTCGGTGGTGTAGACGTGCGCCATGTACCCGCCCAGTGGCCGGTAGACGGCGGCCAGGAGCGCGATCAGGAGGCCGACCTGGAGCAGGCCGGCGGCAGTGTCGGACATCAGAACCTCTCGGGGAAGATCAGGGCGGCGACCAGGTACAGGACCAGGGCCGCGGCGATCACGAGGCCGGCGATGTTCTCGGCGCTCACAGCTTCTCCACTCCCCGCAGCGCGAACCAGACGGTCGCGAACACGGCTACTACGACGGCGAGATAGACCACGTCTTTCATGGCCGGCCCCACAGCTCGGCAAAATTCCTCATGCCTTCACTGCACACCGCTGATTGCCTGGTCAGGAGCCTTCTCGCAGCTCTCTCACAGCCGCCCAGGCACCTCTCACAGCCCTCTCATGCGGACAGTTCACTGACTCGACTTCGCTAAGCCGCCTTGAGTGCGCATACTTACGCCTGGCAATCAGAGGCCCTCGGATAGTTAGGGATAAGCAGTGACTGAAGTGGATGAGCCGCAGTTCTCCGGGGACCAGTTCTTCTCGGAAGAGAGCCGCAAGGCTCTGGCCGAGGCAAGCCAGTTGCTGGCCGACCGCCTCCAGGCGCACACCCAGGCCCTGCTGGCGATGACCGGCGGCCCGGACGAGCAGGACGCGCTGTACGAGCAGAACGTCGCGCTGGAGGAGCTCGTCGAGGGCTGGAACGACGCGGTCTTCGAGCTCACCGGCACCGCGCCGCTGCTGCTCGAGGAGGAGACCGACGAGCCCGAGGAAGAAGAAGAGCTCCTGGAGCAGGACCACGTGATCACCGTGGTCTCCCGGTTCGACCTGCGCGTGGTCGACCTGGACACCCTGCTCGACGCCGGCCGGGCCGCGCAGGAACGGCACCCCGCCGAGCTGGACGACTCCGGCGAGCCTGACCCGGTCGACACCGCCGAGCAGGCGATCTACGAGATCAGCCGCGAGGTCGGTGAGGCATGGTTCGAGCTGCCCGGCGTGGACCTGGTCGCAGGCGCCCGCGCGTACGTCGTACCGGAGTATCCGTTCGAGCCGCTCGAGGCCGACGCCGACGACGTCGTCACCGAGATCAGTGCCCCGAACGGCATCGTCACCCACGCCGAGACCTGGGCGTAGCTCTTCGCGGTGCCTCGGGCGGCCAGGCCGCCCGAGGCACTTTTCTTCTTGAAGGTTGAACCGGGTTCTGATCCTGTCCGTGTAGGCGGTGTTCCACTTCCTCACCGACAGGAAAGTGTCATGTCGCTTCGTACCAAGGGCCGACCACTCGCCGTTGCCACCGCCTTAATCGGCGGGCTGGCTCTGGTCGCGCCCAGCACCGCAAGCGCGCACCAGTCCCACCACCTCGTCGTCCAGCAGGTCAACCTGGTCTCCGACCTGCCCGGCAAGGCCGCGCTGCAGGATCCCGACCTGGTGAACCCGTGGGGTCTCTCGCTCGGCGCGACCACGCCGCTCTGGGCATCCAACGAGGGCACCTCGTCCTCGACGCTGTACTCCTCGGCGCCCGGCGCGAGCACCGCGACCAAGGTCCCGACCGTCCGCGTCGACGTCCCGCACCCGACCGGCCAGGTCAACAACGCGGGCACCGGCTTCGTGCTCAGCAACGGCACCGCCAGTGCACCCGCCCGGTTCATCTTCGCCACGCTGACCGGCCAGATCGCGGCCTGGGGCCCGCCGGTCAGCCCGCTGATCGGTGCCGCCGAGATCAAGGCGACCACACCGGGCGCCGTCTACACCGGCCTGGCCATCGCCACCGCGTCGAAGGGCGACCAGCTGTACGCCGCCAACTTCGCGCAGGGCCGGATCGACGTCTTCGACAACGCCTTCCAGCCGGTCAAGCAGCCGTGGTGGGCGTTCCGGGACTTCGCCCTGCCGAAGGGCTACTCGCCGTTCAACGTGCAGACCCTGAACGGGAAGATCTTCGTCGCCTACGCCAAGGTCGACCCGAAGACCGGTGAGGAGCTCGCCGGCCGAGGCCTCGGCTTCGTCGACGAGTACTCCGTGGACGGCCGCTTCGTCGAGCGGATCGCCTCCCGCGGTTCGCTGAACGCGCCGTGGGGTCTCGCGATCGCCCCGGCGTCGTGGGGCAAGGACGCCGGCTCACTGCTGGTCGGCAACTTCGGCGACGGCCGCATCAACGTGGTCAAGGCCAAGAACCACGGCCGCTTCGAGAACCACATCGACAGCCAGGTCAAGGACACCTACGGCACACACCTTGGTGATCCCGGGCCTGTGGGCACTGCTCCCCGGTACGGCGACGACCGGCGGCACCGATGCCGTCTGGTTCTCCGCCGGTATCGCGGACGAGACCCACGGCCTCCTCGGCGTACTGCGTCACCCGTAATCCAACTGGTGAGCTGAGCAGACGAGGGGACCGCTCAGCTCACCAGCTGTTTCTCGAACCAGTGGTGGGCGTAGGGCTCGTCATTGAAGGCCGGGACTTCTTCGTAGCCGGCAGCGCGGTACAGGGCGATGGCTTCTTTGAGACTCTGGTTCGTTTCGAGCCGTAGTACGGACGTGTCGTGGGCCTTGGCCTGCTTCTCGATCTCGGCCAGGAGGCGGCGGCCGAGGCCGAGGCCGCGAACCTCCGGGGAGACCCACATCCGCTTCACCTCGGCCGGTTCGCCGGGGTGCAGCTTCAGGCCCGCGCAGCCGACCGGCTCGGTGTGCAGCGTGGCGACCAGCAGCAGACCGGCCGGCAAGGTCAGCTCGTCGACGTCGGCGGAGATCGTCCGGGCATGGTCGAACCCGCCGTCGAACCGGCCGGCCAGCTCCTCGAAGTACCGCTGGATGCAGAACTGCGCCTCCGGCCGCCGCGGATCGACGATCTCGACCTGCACCGTCGAGGCGGTCAGCAGCCGCTCGACCTCACCCATCGCCTTGACCAGCCGGTCCCGCTGCTGCGGGCTGAGCGGTTCGAGGATCGACGCGGCCAGCTCGTCGGAACGCTGATCGAGCACCGCCCGCTCAGCAATCCCCTTCGGCCTAAGCCTCGCCGTCCGCACCCGCCCGTCATCTTCACTCTGCTCGACCTCCACGAGCCCGTCGCTCTCGAGCCCGCGGAGCAGCCGGCTCAGATACCCCGAATCGAGATCCAGCCGCGCCCGCAACTCCCGCAGATCGCACCCCAGCAGGCCGATCTCCCACAACACCCGCGCCTGCCCCAACGGCCGATCCCGCGCCATATAGGCGTCGTTCAACGCCCCAACCCGCTGCGTCACCACCCGATTGAACCGCCGAACCTCACCAATCCCCATTCCCTGACTATAGTCAGAGATTCTCCATCTTAGGCAAGACCGCCTCAACAGACGTTCCTCCTCCTGCACCGGCGCGGATCCAGCCCGATCAGATCTCAGACCTTGCCCCTCGTTACGTAGCCCTGAGGGACTCCGGCATTGAGCTCCGCCATACCTACTGCTTCACCGCCACCGTCGGCCTCGACGCCGCACTTCGATTCATCGTCATCGGCCCAGACGGTCAGCGGGTAGAGCCGGTCTAGTAGCTGGTGAATCGAGGGCTGCCTGCGCTGGAAGCGAGAAATCGGGTTCTGGGTGGGGCGGGAGGACCTGGTCTATCGCGTCGCGGCGGTGGTAGGGATGCCAGTGGGTCAGGTGGGGGTGGACGAGCCAGCGGATGCGGCCGGTGGTGTCGGTGGAGGTGCCGGGGGCAGGTAGCCAGTCGGCTGGACCGGCGTGGAGGGTGCCGCCGGCTGCCTCGATCTGGGCGGCGGGGATCGAGTCGGGAGCGACGAAGAACCACCAGCGCCGGTGCAGCGGCGCCATCGCGGTCGGACAGGTTGCCTTGAGCAACTGATTGAGCAGGGCACCGTACTGCGCGGGCAGGTCGGCCACGTCGTACGAGTCGGTGATCAACGCGATCTCCCACGGATGTTCACCCCAGATCGCCGCCGCCTGCGCCACGCTCCGAACTACTGGACCCACCAGGTGTGGGTCGAGGCAATCACCTCGCACACAGAGGCAAACTCCATCCCTAGGTACAGCGAGCGGCGCAACAGTCCACCCGTTCTCGACGTACCGCACCGCCCGCCGACGCAACCGCTTCCGCCAAGGGCTCCAGTCACGCACGTTGGCCGACCGCGAAGAAGAGGGAGCTGAGGTTGACCATCTCGGGGTAGCGGTCGGCTAGCCGGGTGCACAGCAAGGCCGTTTGCAGCGGGTCGGGTTCGGCGATCGTGGCCGGCAGTGATTGGTCCTTGAAGTGGGCGTCGATGGCGACCGTCAGCCAGCCGCCGGGACCGGTGAGGCCGTGCACGGTGACCGCACGCAGCCCGACGCCGGTCAGCTCGGTCCGTAGTTGAGTGACGGTGTGGTAGGTCGTTTCCGCCATCCGCTCGTTGTCCTGGCTGAACCCAGTGTCGAGGATCTCGCGGACGATCTTCTCCCGCTGCTGCAGGTTGTTCGCGAGCATCGAGCCGATCAGGTTCGCGGCCCGGTTGATCGCGATCACCGCGATGAACCCTCCCGGCCGGATCACCCGTACGGCCTCCCGCAACGCCAGCCGCCGATCCGCGGCCTCCGTCAGGTGGTACATCGGCCCGGCCAGCAACACCGCGTCGAAGTGCTCGTTCTCCCACGGCAACCGCCGCGCATCCCCTTGTACTGCGTCGATCCCGGCCGCGCGCGCCTGGTCGACATGCCGCTGCACCGGATCGAGCAGCTCCACGTCGTACCCACGCTGCTTCAGCCAACTCGCATGTACGCCGGGTCCGCCACCGATATCGCCGACCACTGCCGGCGGCTCCGGCAGATACCGCTCCAGCAGGTCCTGCACCCGCGCCAGTTCCAACTGCCCCTTCAACGTCGAACCCAGCCGACTCGCCTCGTCATGCCGGGTCGTGTAATGCGTCTCAAGCTCCACAGAGGTCGTCATGCGACCGACCCTTCCGCTTCCCCCGCCTCCTCCGGCAGGGCAGATCGCGGGGCAACCCGGGGCAGATCGTTTCATCCACAGCTGCCCCACCTGCTGTGGATAACTCAACGATCTCGAATCCCTTGAAAACAAGGGGTTCTGGGTTGGAAAACTGTCGGTGGGCGTGGCTACTGTTGGTGGCATGGAACCCGTCGAGGTGCGGCCGGTCCACTCGATGAGTGGCCGCGAGCTCCTTGCTGCCCTCGACGCCGCGCACGACGAACTCAGCCGACTGCAGAACTACCGCCACGAGCTCCTTGCCGCCTTCGATCAAGCTGGTCATGCAGCGGAGTTCGGCGCGAAGAACACCGTCGAGCTGATCTCCTTCCGGCACCGGCTACCGGCCGCCCAGGTCCGCGCGGAGCTCAAGCTGGCCGCCGCACTCCCGAAGTACGCCGCTGTCTGCGAGGCCCTGCCCAGTCTTCTTCCCACGGACGACGAACCAGGCGAGGCCGGCTATTTTCTCCACTTCGGCCAGGCGAAAGCCATCGTCACCGCACTGGAGAAGATCCCCACCTCGGCGCTGGTCCCCGTGGAGGATCTGCGAGCCGCCGAGCAGCAACTGGTCAAGGCGGCCCAGCATCTGAACCCGGCAGATCTGGCCCGGGCCGGCCAGCGGGTCCGCGACGTCCTCGACACCGACGGCCCCGAGCCGGCCGAGGAGGACGCCTACCGACGCGAGGCCCTCTGGTACCGCAAAGCCGACCAAGGCATTCGCCTCGGCGGCTACCTCGCCAACGAGAACGCCGAACTGTTCAGCACCTTGATCCACGCCGGCGCCAAGCCCCACAAAACAACCGACGGCCACCCCGACCCCCGCACCCGCGACAAGCGCCAGGCCGACGCCCTAGTAGCCGCCCTCAACGCCGCCACCGGCCCCGCAACCGTCGGCCCAAACCTCACCATTACCATCGACTACAACACCCTGAAAAACGCCACCACCCCACACCCTGAACCTAGAACAAACGCGAACGCGGGCACGGGTACGGACGCGGGTGCGAGTGCGGGAACGGACGCAAGAGCGGGTGCAAACGCGGGTGAGAACGCGGACGCACACGCGGGCGCGAGTGCGGACGTAGACGCGATGGCGGGTGCGGGTGCGCGTGCGAGTGCGGGGGAGGACGCAGACGCGAGGGCGGGTGTAGACGCGGGTGCTGGTGCGTACGCAGACGTGGGTGCGAGTGCGGACGCAGACGTGGGTGCGGACGCACACGCGAGTGCCGGTGCGGACGCGGGTGTGGGTGCAGGCACAGACTGCGACGGCAGCATTTCCGTTCCAGCCGACACCAACAGCCTTGCCGCAGACGGTCTCCAGAGCGGCTCCGGCAAGACGCAGCCACTGCCGTTCAGTGTTGGCACCGGGAGTGGGATGGGAGAACTGGTCTTCGGCGACAACCTGTCCGCCGCAGCGGTCCGTCGGCTCGCCTGCGATGCCGGCGTGCTCCCGGTCGTCCTCGGCTCGAATTCGCAACCACTCGACGTCGGGGCGGCCAAGCGGTTCGTCACCGAGCCGATCCGCAACGCCCTGATCGCCCGCGACCGAGGATGCCTGATCTGCGGCGCACCCCCGATCATGTGCGACGCCCACCACATCGTGCACTGGATCGACGGCGGACCGACCTCGCTCGCCAACCTGGGCCTCTTCTGCAAACTCCACCACCGCGAGATCCACCACGGCCTCTGGTCCGTCACCATCATCGACGGCCTTCCACAAATCACCCGCCCACCCTGGGCCGACCGCCCACCCCCACACCGAAGACTCCGCATCCCACCCAACACACCAGCCGGTTGGCCACTAACCCCTGCCAAGCCCCAGCCCAGCCATCCACCCACCCCCGCCGAGACCCCACCCGACCGGCAACTCACCCCTGCCGATTCGTCGGCCCGCTCATGGCCACACACCAACGACATCCCCTGGATCACACCAGAGGACGCCACCTCCCTCGACCCCTGGGGCGACCACCGTGCCACCTCTCCCCCACCACCCCTGGCCTCATAACTCCCGTCCTCATCAGAAACGAGCACTTACTCAGACACCGCGGACCGCGAACGCGCCATCTCCCCGTCCGACCCTCCCACCTGGTGCCCGGGCTCCTGCTTGTGTCCCAGGTCCCCAACCTAGTGCGCGGGGCTCATGGCCCCGCCTCCCCGAGGTCCCCGCTCAGCGCGCGGGGTCCCCGTCTTGCGTGGTGGGTCTCGGCTGCCTACGTCGGGCAGCACGGAGTCGGCCGGGTCACCGCGCGGCGTTGGGGGTGGGGTCTTGTGGTGTGGCGTGCGAAGGCCGACGTCCGAGGAAGGCTCGGACGTCGGCGGGTGGGGTTGGGCTAGTCGAGGGGGCGGAGTTCGTCGGCGTAGGAGACGGAGACTCGGCGGAGGACGTTGTCCTTGACGGAGTACTGGCCCATTCGCCACAGGGGTGGGCTGTAGGCGTGGACGGTGACGCTGCCTTTGTCGAGGCCGACCACTCGGTGGATGTGGTCGGGGCCGAAGCCGTAGACGTCGCCGGCTTCGATCTCGGTCTCGACGGACTCGACGCCGATCGCCAGGTTGTGCTCGACGAGCTTGCCGCGGGCGACCGCGACCGCGCCGGAGGAGACGTCGTGGTCGTGCCAGCCGGTGTCGTTGACCGGGGTCCAGCAGATCAGCCAGACGTCCACGTTGGCGTCGCGGTGCAGCGAGGCGAAGACGCGCTCCTCGTCGCTGTAGGCGACCTTGTCCTCCCACAGGTGCGGCTGCGCGGCGATCCCGCCGGCCAGCTCGGCCAGCTCGCTCGGTTCGAGATCACGTCCCGGAAGGTTGTCCAATGACAGACAGCCGTTGAGCTCCACGAGCCGGCTGGCCTGACGCGCGGGTACGACGGGTGCGTCGGAAACTTGCTGAACAGTCACTGCACTCCCCTCTCGGAGAAGACGCCGATCACTCGGCATAGCTGGATGGGATGGTTCCCCGTACTACGAAGCGCGGGGTCTCCGGCGCTACTACGGCCGGAAGGTCTGGGATGGTTCATCGCTCGGCCGCCGCCGGGTCGACGCCGTACAGCAGGCGATGCGGGTTGTTGTAGCGGATCACCGCGGTCGCCGCGGCGCCCTGGCGGAGGTCGACCGTCCCGGCGTACGGGCGGTCGGTGCCGTGCACGACCTGGTCGATCCCGAGCACCCGGGCGACCGCGTCGATCCCCTGCGGGCCATAGCTGGAGGTGTCGACGAAGAGGTTCGGATCGATGGTGCCCAGCCGACCGCCACGGGCAGCGAGCCGCTCGTGGTGAACAGGCGCCAGACCGGCCGCGGCGACGAAGCACAACCGCAGCGAAGGGAATGCACGCCCGCCCGCCAAAGGCATGCCAGGCCCACCAGGCTGCCTGGAGCTGAAGCGTGTAGTCGACCACCGGCGCCCACCAGCCCGGGACAGCTCCAGCCGGCGCACCCGCAGCGGGCGGCGCCGCGGGACCCGGGTGCACGAGGATCGGCTTACCAGCCTGCTCGGCCACGGCCAGCACCGAGCTGACCTCAGCCCAAGCGGCCGGCGTACCGAGCACGTGTGCGGGCAACTGCAGTCCGATGAATCCCTTACCCAGAAGGGATTCCAAGCCATCGAGATCCGGAGAAAGCAGATCGACAGCAGCCCAGGCCTTGAAAGGCTCGGGCAGCGACGAAGCGCCCTCATGCCAAGCATCCAGCAGCAGCGCGTCGCCGAGCCGCTCGATCCCGAGCGGGCTGGACAGCGACACCCCGACCAGCGAGGTCTGCGCGTCCTGCTCCAGCGCGACCCGCTTGCCGATCTCGTGTGCCGCGGGGTCCACCTCGTACGCCGGTTCGCCGGCCGTGTGCAGCGTCCAGCCGTCCAGGTACGGCGGCTCGGTACGGGCGCGGAGGCGGTCGACGAACTCGGCCGGCCACAGGTGCTGGTGAATGTCGATCACGCCGGCCACGGGCACACCTCTCGCTCGCTGTTGACTCGGTCAACAGTGACTCGGTCCATAGTGGATGGCAGCGCCATTTTGAAGCGCTTCAAGACGTTCACAGTGAAGCGCTTCAAAGCCTCCCTTGTCAACCCCGTCCGCCACCCGTAACCAGCAGCACCCGGTTTTTGTCCCCACCGTGCCCTAGGGTCGAACCCATGTCCGGAACAGGCCGCAGGCCGACCCTCAAGGACATCGCGGCGGAGACCGGCCTCTCGATGGCGGCCGTCTCGTATGCGTTGCGAGGTCTGCAAGGAACGCCGGAGACGCAGGCGCGGGTGCAGGAAGCCGCCGAGCGTCTCGGGTACCAGGCCGACCCCGTGGCCCGAGCGCTCGCGTCCGGGAAGAGCGGCTCGATCGGCGTGCTCTGCGCCTCGCTCGAAGACCTCTGGCAGCAACGCCTCGCCGCCGCCCTCGGCCGCGAGCTGCTCGCCCCCGACCGGAATGCCTGGATCATCGACTCGGCCGGCGACGCCGACCGCCAGCTCCAACTGGCCCAGCACCTGGTCGACCATCGCGCCGACGCGATCGTGGTGATCCCGATCGATCCGGGCGCCAAGGCCTGGGCCAAGATCGCCCAGCAGGCGGCGGTGATCGCGATCGGCGACGCACTGCCGGCCGCGAAAGCGAAGTCCGAGGTCCTCTTCGACAACGAGGCCGGCGTCAGTACTGCGCTGCGCCGGCTGGCCGAGGCCGGTCACCGCAGCGTCGCCGTACTCAGCCCATCCAGAAGATTCGAGGTGGAGCGCCCGGCCGAGGAGATCGCGCAGCGGATCGCGTTCGGACTGAAACTCAAGATCCGCATCGTGCCGTGCCCGCACGACTTGCCCGGCGCAACCGAGGTCGCCCGCACCGTGCTGACCAGCAAACCCCGGCCGACCGGCATCCTCGCGCTGGCCGACTCGATGGCCTTCGGCGTGTACGCCGCGAGCGCGGAGCTCGGCATCAAGCTGCCCGACGAGCTGTCCCTGCTCGGCTACGACGACCAGCCGATGTCCCAGCTGCTTTGTCCGCCGCTGTCCACTTTCCACTGGCCGCTCGACGACCTGGTCGCCGATGTCGTCGCCCGGGTCACCTCCGCCGTCGACACGAACCGCCGGGTCCGCCGGACGACCGTGGAGCCGACCCTGATCGAGCGCGGTTCGGTCGCCGCCGCGCCCAGCCAGGCGTGACGACGACTTCCCCGTGACGGCATCCACTCTCTGAAACTAGACTAATCCAGTCGACTTAAAAGACACTGTCCACTATTCGGTCAGCCGGTGCAGGCGGGCGGCGACGGCGGACCGGCGGGAATCGGTCCCGGGCAGCAGCGCGGTCAGCTGCTCGAAGATCTCCAGATCCTCGGCACCCACCGGCGTCTCCGCGAAACGCCAGATCAACTCGGCATCCCGAGACTCCAGTACTGCGCCGCGCAGGGTCGCGTCGAGCTCGTCGCGTTCCGCCCGCAGCGCCGGCGCCTCGGAGTGCTCGAGCAGCGGACCGGAGTACAGATCCATCGCCGCACTCAGGTCTCCGGAGCGGAGCGAAGCCTGGACGTCGGTGACGTCACCGGACGCGTCCGCAAGGATCCGGTACGGCTTGGTGTCGAGGATCCCTTCGCCGAGCAGGTTCCGGAGCCGGTGCATCTCGGCCCGGACCGTCGTCGGGTTCCCCTCGTCGCCGTACAGCTGCAGCATCAACTGCTCGGCGGTCAGCCCGGCCGGGTGCAACAGCAACAACGCGAGCACCTCGGCCCGCCGGAGCGTCAACGGGATCTCCCGGCCGCGAACCACCGCAGACGGCTTCCCGCCGAGCAACCGAAGCCGAAGCGACGCCCGCGTACGCCGTACCGGACCTGGAATCCGCAACAGATAGCCCTCGTCGAGCTGCTCGACCACGGCTTCCCGGCCGTCGCCCAATTCGACCCGATCCGCACCGGCCGCGATCTCCAGCCGGTTCGGCAACCACGCAAGCGGCTGTACTGCGAGCACGCGACCCGTCGGCGTCAGCAAGGCACCGGGCGCATCGCCGAGCGCGATCAGGTGCCGCATGTTGCGGGCGCGAAGCTGTTCGTCCGCGGCCGCCATCCGCACCCGCAGCTGCCCTTCGGCCAGCTGAGCAGCGGCCGTCACCAACGCCATCATCGCGGGATGGACCGTGCGCAACGGCCCGGAGACATCGACCGCGCCGACCAGCTTCCCGGTATCGGGGTCATGCACCGGCGCGGCGGCACAGGTCCACGCATGGATCCGGCGCACCAGATGCTCGGCCGAGTGGATCTGCACCGGCTGGTCGGCGGCGAGCGCCGTCCCCATGCCGTTCGTCCCGATCGCGTCCTCGGCCCAGATCGCCCCTTCGGACAATGCGATCCGGTCGGCCTGCCGGCGGACGTCGGCGGCGCCTTCGCGCCAGAGGATCAGCCCCTGCGCGTCGGTGACGATCATGATGTGCGACGCCTCGTCGGCGATCGTGGTCAGCGTCTGCCGAAGGATCGGCAGTACGGCGCGGAGCGGGTGCTGGTCCCGCAGCGACTCCAGCAACTCGTTCGAGATGACGACCGGCGGCGCGTCCAGATCCGGATCGACGGCCGCGGCGAGCGAACGCTCCCAGGATTCCGCGACCAGCGGGCGCGGCGCACCGGGCACCCGGCTCGCCGCCGAGCACCTCGTCGTACAGCTCACTGAGCTGACGCCGTCCAGTGCGTCCACACTCCAGCCTCGCCCGGAAGTCCCGGCCGTTCAAGGCACAACGTCCCGCTCCGCGGAGCACAACGTCATGCAACGTCGATGCAACGTGCCGGGTCCTACGGTTGCCGAGCCTGGCACATCCGCAGCAGGAGGACCGATGACGATCTATGCAGCCCCCGGGCAAGAAGGCAGCCCGATCGAGTTCAAATCACGCTACGACCACTACATCGGCGGCGAGTGGGTGCCGCCCGCCAAGGGCCAGTACTTCGAGAACCCGACCCCGGTCACCGGCGAGACCTTCACCGAGATCGCCCGCGGTACGTCGGACGACGTCGAGGCGGCGCTCGACGCGGCCCACGGCGCCGCACCCGGCTGGGGCCGGACCTCGGCCGCCGAGCGCGCGAACATCCTGAACAAGATCGCCGACCGGATCGAGGACAACCTCGAACTGCTCGCGGTCGCCGAGACCTGGGACAACGGCAAGGCGGTCCGCGAGACGCTGGCCGCGGACATGCCGCTGGCGATCGACCACTTCCGGTACTTCGCCGGCGCGCTGCGCGCGCAGGAGGGCTCGATCTCGCAGGTCGACGACGACACCGTCGCGTACCACTTCCACGAGCCGCTCGGCGTGGTCGCGCAGATCATCCCGTGGAACTTCCCGATCCTGATGGCGACCTGGAAGCTGGCTCCGGCACTCGCGGCCGGCAACGCCGTCGTCCTGAAGCCTGCCGAGCAGACGCCGGCGTCGATCCACGTGCTGATGGAGCTGATCGGCGACCTGCTCCCGCCGGGCGTGCTGAACATCGTCAACGGGTTCGGCGTCGAGGCCGGCAAACCGCTTGCCTCTAGCAACAGAGTCGCCAAGGTCGCGTTCACTGGTGAGACCACGACCGGCCGGCTGATCATGCAGTACGCGTCCGAGAACATCATCCCGGTCACGCTCGAGCTCGGCGGCAAGAGCCCGAACATCTTCTTCGACGACGTCGCGAGCACGCAAGGACGACTTCTACGACAAGGCGCTCGAGGGCTTCACGATGTTCGCGCTGAACCAGGGCGAGGTCTGCACCTGCCCGTCCCGCGCGCTGATCCAGGCCGGCATCTACGACTCGTTCCTGACCGACGCGAAGGCGCGGACCGAGGCGGTCAAGCAGGGCAACCCGCTGGACACCGACACGATGATGGGCGCGCAGGCCAGCAACGACCAGTACGAGAAGATCCTGTCCTACATCGACATCGGCAAGGCCGAGGGCGCGAAGGTGATCACCGGCGGCGAGAAGGCCGACCTCGGCGGCAACCTGAGCGGCGGCTACTACGTCCAGCCGACCATCTTCGAGGGCGACAACAAGATGCGGATCTTCCAGGAGGAGATCTTCGGCCCGGTCGTCTCGGTGACCCGGTTCGACGACTACGCCGACGCGATCAAGATCGCCAACGACACCCTGTACGGGCTCGGCGCCGGCGTCTGGTCGCGCGACATGAACACGGCGTACCGGGCCGGGCCGCGAGATCCAGGCCGGCCGGGTCTGGACGAACTGCTACCACGCCTACCCGGCGCACGCCGCGTTCGGCGGCTACAAGAACTCCGGGCATCGGCCGCGAGAACCACAAGATGATGCTCGACCACTACCAGCAGACCAAGAACCTGCTGGTCAGCTACAGCCCGAACAAGCTCGGCTTCTTCTGATGGTCGAGCGGGTTTCGCTGACGGAGGAGGCGGCGGAGCTGCTCCGCCGCCTCACCGAGCTGCACGGCCCGCTGATGTTCCACCAGTCCGGCGGGTGCTGCGACGGCAGCTCTCCGATGTGTTACCCGGACGGCGAGTTCAAGACCGGCAACGCCGACATCCAGCTGGGTGATCTCGACGTCGACGGGCTGGACAAGCCGATCTCGTTCTGGATGTCGAAGAACCAGTACGAGTACTGGAAGCACACCCACCTCACCGTCGACGTCGTCAAGGGCCGCGGCAGCGGCTTCTCGGTCGAGGCCCCCGAAGGCGTCCGCTTCCTGATCCGTTCCCGACTGTTCAGCGACCAGGAATCAGCCGACCTCGGCCTCCTCTGACTTGCCGCCCGCCTCTCAGGTGTTCTGGAGGTGGGCGGCAAGCTCCGCGACGGTAGGTGGCCGCGTCGCAGTACTTCCACCGGATATCCCTCGACCGGCTCCCGAAAAGGCAGGGGGAATCCTTCAACAATGCGCGGCGCCCGGAAAGTCGCGGAATGATGCGAAAAACCGGTTAATCAGCCATTGAACCCATGACATTTGTCAGGGGTCCGATCGCTGGCCCCGACTGCATCGCACGGAGCGACGATCCGATCACCAATCAACGCCGGTTCCGCCCCCGACCGAGTTGGAACGGGACGGGCCTGCCCAGCTCGAGGAGTTCTGTTGAAGCAACGGATTCTCGTGTCCGCCCTGGGCGTCGGCGCACTAGCCGTCGCAGGACTGACCGCCCAGGGGGCCGCCGCCGCCCCCACGCCGTACGCCGCCGGAAAGCACGCCGCACAAGGTGTGCGCGACCGCGACGACACCTCACACCGCCGCGTGCAGCGCGCTCAAACTGGTCAACGACAAGGGTGTCGTACCGGCCGCCACGACGCCGCCGTCGACCGGGCTGACCCCGACCGGCCTGCGGGACGCCTACAAGCTGAACGGGCTGAGTGCGAGCGGCCGGACGGTCGCGATCGTCGACGCCTACGGCTACCCGAACCTGGAGCGGGACCTCGGCGTCTACCGCAGCCAGTTCGGCCTGTCGGCCTGCACGATTGCCAACGGCTGCCTGCGGATCATCAACCAGACCGGCGGCAGTACGCTACCCCGCTTCAACGTGGGCTGGGCCGGCGAACAGGCGCTCGACGTCGACGCGGTATCGGCCGCGGCGCCGGACGCGAAGATCGTGGTCGTGCAGGCCAACTCCGCCAGCTTCGCCGACCTCGGTACCGCGGTGGTCACCGCCGCCAAGCAGGCCTGGCGTGGTGGCGATCTCGAACAGCTACGGAGGCGGCGACGCCGCCGACTCGACGTACGGGACCTACTACAACCACCCGGGGATCGCTGTCACCGCTTCGACCGGCGACGACGGCTACCAGGGCGGCAGCTTCCCGGCTTCGTCGTCCTACGTCACCGCCGTCGGCGGCACCTCGCTTGTTGCCGCCAGCAACACCCGCGGCTGGTCCGAGTCCGCCTGGAGCGGCGCAGGTTCAGGCTGCTCGACAGTACAACACCGCACTGAGTGCGGCGTCGACCTTCGGCACCGGCTGCACAAGCGCGCGATCGCCGATGTGTCCGCAGCGGCTGACCCGGGCAAGGGCGGGATGGCGATCTACTACCCGACCAGCAAGACTGCCTCGACCTGGGCACAGTTCGGCGGGACGAGTGAGGCCGTCCCCGATCATCGCCTCGGTCTACGCGCTGTCGGGCAACACGGCCGGCTACGCGAACGCCCTGCCGTACGCGCACAGCAGCTCGCTGTTCGATGTCACGACCGGCTCCAACGGCAGCTGCCCCACCACCCAGTGGTGCAACGCCCGCACGGGCTGGGACGGCCCGACCGGCCTCGGTACGCCGAACGGCGCAGGCGCCTTCTGATCCACCAGTTCCATAAGGCCCGGTAGCCGACGGCGATGGAGAAGTAGTTGCCGTCGGCTACTGGCACGCCTGAGCATCAACACTCTTCGCATCCAATTGATTGCGCTATGCGACAACATTGGTTGCTCGCAGTACCAGCGCATGTACGAAGGACAACCCTCGTCTGCGTGCAATTCCCGGAATAGCCCTTCCCCGCGCGGAATTGCAGGCTTAAGGTCAGCGCGGACGGGTCGTGGAGGGCGATCCGCAAATAACTTCATGGAGCGTTTGTGACCACATCACGCAGGGGGCGGGGGCTTCTGGCAGTCACCGCTGTCTCAGCCACCACCGTGCTGGCGATGACCGCCACCGGCGCACTGGCGGCACCATCCGCCAAGCCCGGGCCGGATTCGTCGAAGCAGACCAGCCAGTCCGACAAGAAGGCCGCCAAGGAACGTAAGGGCAACTACGACGCACGGACCCCCAGCGACCGGGTCGACTATGCGAACGCCGCCAAGACGATGGCCAAGCAGGGCGCCGCGCAGCAGAAGTTCCGCGACTCGCTCGGCAGCCAGGGCGTCGTCTCGGTGGACCAGGTGACCGGTACGCCGAAGCAGGTGGCGAAGCTGAACGGCTTCCTCACCGGCCCGAGCAACAAGCCCGCCGCCAAGGTCGCGCTGGACTACATCCGGGCGCACCCGGAGATCTTCCACCTGTCCGAGAAGGACCTGCAGACGCTCCGGCTCCGCAAGGACTACAAGGACATCGTCGGCACCCACCACGTCTCGTGGGACCAGGTCGTCGGCGGCGTACCGCTGTTCGGCAACGGCCTGCAGGCCAACGTCACCAAGAAGGGTCAGCTGATCTCGATCCAGGGCTCGCCGGTGGCGGGTCTGAACGGGCTGGCCGCGAGCCGCTCGGCCGGCCCGGCGGTCTCCGCCGACTCCGCCCGGGGCAAGGCCGCCGCCGACGTCGACGGCAAGACCGCCGCCGTCAAGGGCACGGCCAAGGGCAACGTGAAGAACTGGACCAACGGCGACCAGGCCAAGCTGGTCTGGTTCTACACCGCCGACGGTCTGCGCAAGGGCTGGGCGACCTACACCCAGGCCGGCGACTCCCTCAACTACACGCACGTGATCGACGCCCAGTCGGGTGCCGTGCTGTACCGTCGCGACCTGACCAGACGAGGCCAACGGCGACGCGCTGGTCCAGGACAACTACCCGGGCGCTCCCAGCGGTGGTCAGCAGCACGTGGTCAACTTCTTCAAGAAGGGCTACCTGCAGAAGGCGCAGACCACTGCTCGAGCGGCACCTCGGTCGCACGCCTTCGCCGACGTGAACGACGACAACGTCCGAACGCCGGCGAGACGCGTCAAGGTGCCGGGCACGAAGAGCGGCGCGCAGTACATGCTGATGCCGTTCAACAAGACCAACTCCAGCGCGCTCTGCTCGACGGCGTTCATCTGCACCTGGGACCCGGCCAAGCCGGACTCCTGGAAGGCGAACCATGAACGCAGGACGTCACCAACGCCTTCTACCTGGCCAGCAACTTCCACGACTGGCTGGCCAAGCCGCCGATCGGCTTCACCCCGGCGGCCGGCAACTTCGAGGCCAAGGGCGGCGACCCGGTCCAGCCTGAACGCGCTCGACGGCGCGGCGACCGATGCCAACGGCGGCCCGGACGCGAACCACATCGACAACGCGAACATGAACACCCCGCCGGACGGCACTCCCGCCGACCATGCAGATGTACCTGTGGCACACGCCGGGCGCCGACGACACCCAGGACCCCTGGGTGCCGAGCAGCGGTGCGAACGACGCCAGCATCCTGTACCACGAGTACACCCACGGTCTGTCCAACCGGCTGGTCGTGGACGCCTCCGGCAACTCGACGCTGAACAGCATCCAGGCCGGCTCGATGGGTGAGGCGTGGAGCGACTTCTACGCGATGGACTACCTGGTCACGAACGGCTTCGAGAAGGACTCGACGCAAGGACGGCGAGGTTCTCGAGGGCAAGTACGTTTCGGCCGGCGCGCTGTTCCGCACCCAGGCCATCGACTGCTCGGTCGGCGCGACGTCGCCGAACTGTGTCGGCATCGACGGCTCGCAGGGTGGCTACACCTACGGCGACTTCCCGACCATCGGCGGCGCACCCGAGGTGCACGCGTCCGGTGAGGTCTGGGCCCAGACGCTGTGGGACATCCGCAAGAAGCTCGGCCGGACGGCGGCCCTGTCGGACATCACCCGCGGGATGGAGCTGTCCCCGGCCGACCCGTCGATGCTCGACATGCGCAACGCGATCCTGCAGGCCGACCAGGTCGCCTTCGGTGGCTCGCACCAGAAGGACCTCTGGAAGATCTTCGCCAACCGCGGCATGGGCTGGTTCGCCGGCGCCACCGACGCGGGCGACTCGCTGCCGGCCGAGGACTTCCACGTCCCGCCGACCGGTAAGACCGCCTCGGTGACCGGCACCGTGATCGACAAGGACACCAACACCGGGGTCGACGGCGCGCTGGTCTTCATCGCCGGTCACGACTCCGGCTACGCCGGCGACTACTCGCGCCGTCACCAACGCCGAGGGCAAGTACACGATCGCCGGGCGTCTTCCCGGGCACCTACCCGAAGTTCGTCGTCGCCGGTACGGGCTACGAGATCCTCGAACCAGTCCGTCACGGTCTCGGCAGCGGCACCACGGCGAACTTCACGCCGCGGCGCAACTGGGCGGCTCGGCCTCCGGCGGCGGCACGGTGAAGGCGTTCACCGGTCCGGACTTCAGCCCGCAGTGTGGGCCGGGCTTCGCGATCGACAGCAGCCAGGGCACCGGCTGGGGCAGCACCACCGGTGACGACGCCGGCACGCCGACCAACGTGATGATCCCGAAGAACATCGACATCGCGCTCCCGTCGGCGATCAACGTGACCAAGTTCTCGGTCGACCCGTCGAACACGTGTGGTGACCCGGGCAGCGCCTCGACCGGTAAGTACCGGATCGAGACGTCGGTCGACGGCACCACCTGGGCCACCGCCCAGGAGGGCGAGTTCACCGCCGCCAACCGCGGCAAGTACACCGAGCTCACCCCGAGCGGCGACGCGACCGGCATCAAGTTCGTCCGGTTCGTGATGCTCAGCCCGCAGGTTCCCGACTTCGCCAACAACTGCCCGCTCGGCGCCTTCGGTGGCTGCCAGTTCACCGACATGACGGAGATCCAGGTCTTCGGCACCAAGTAACTACAGCAACCTGAAGGGCCGGTCGAGCGAA
>CAVUFT010000034.1:0-222520 GCA_963740725.1 uncultured Actinomycetota bacterium | reverse complement strand
CCGTAGCCGACCAGGACTGCGGTGCGGCCACCCGGGGCGGCGCCGCCGATCTTGCCGGCTTCGATCTCTTCGCCGTCGGGGATCGTCGGGACCATGTCCTCGGCGCCGGTCCCCGGAGCAGAGGGAGCGAGGTCGCCCGGAGCCGCTTCGGCGGTCTGGACCGAGATGATCGGCGTACCGACGTCGACTGTTTCGCCTTCTGGGACGAGGAGTTCGGTGACGACACCGGCGTACGGGACCGGGAGTTCGACCAGCGACTTCGCCGTCTCGATCTCGACGATCGTGTCGTTCAGCTTGACCGTGTCGCCGACCTTGACCTTCCAGCTGACGATCTCGGCCTCGACCAGGCCTTCTCCCACATCCGGGAGGCGGAACTGCTGGATCCCCATCAGTACTCCATCACCCGGTCGACACCTTCGAGCACCCGGTCCAGGTCGGGCAGGTACTCCTCCTCCATCCGCGACGGCGGGTAGGGAGTGTCGTACCCGGCGACCCGTAGTACCGGCGCCTCGAGGTGGTAGAAGCACTCCTCGGTCACCCGCGCGGCGAGCTCGGAGCCAGTGCCGAGCGAGAGCGGCGCCTCGTGCACGACGACCGCGCGCCGGGTCTTCTTGACCGACGCGAAGATCGTCGCCAGGTCGAGCGGCGCGATCGAGCGCAGGTCGACGACCTCCAGGTTGCGGCCGTCCTCGAGCGCGGCCTCGGCCGCCTGCAGACAGGTCTTCACCATCGGGCCGTAACAGAACAGCGTCGCGTCGGTGCCCTCGCGGACCACCTTCGCCTTGTACAGCGGGTACGTCGAGGTGGCGTCCTCGTCGAGCTCCGCCTTCTCGTGGTACCGGCGCTTCGGCTCGAAGAACACCACCGGGTCGTCCGAGGCGATCGCCTGCTGGATCATCCAGTACGCGTCGACCGGGTCGCCGCAGGCAACCACCTTGAGACCGGCGACGTGCGCGAACAGCGTCTCCGGGGACTCCGAGTGGTGCTCGACCGCGCCGATGCCGCCGCCGAACGGGATCCGGATCACCATCGGCATCTTCAGCTTGCCCATCGACCGGTAGTGCATCTTGGCGACCTGGTTGATGATCTGGTCGTACGCCGGGAAGACGAACCCGTCGAACTGGATCTCGCAGACCGGCCGGTAGCCGCGCAGCGCCAGGCCGACCGCGGTGCCGATGATGCCGGACTCGGCCAGCGGGGTGTCGATCACCCGGTCCTCGCCGAAGTCCTTCTGCAGCCCCTCGGTGACCCGGAAGACGCCGCCGAGCTTGCCGATGTCCTCACCCATGATGAGGACCTTGGGGTCGTTCTCCATCGCGGCCCGCAGGCCCATGTTGATGCCCTTGCCGAGGCTGATCTTCGCCATCTCAGTGCTCCCCTTCAAACGAGGCGGCATAGGCGGCGAACTGCGCCTGCTGCTCGACGAGTTGCGGAGTCTGCTCGACGTACGCGTGCTGGAAGAAGTCCGTCAGCGTCGGGTCGGGCATCGACAGACAGCCCTCGCGCAGCTTGGCGGCGATCTGGTCGGCCTCGGCCTCGATCTCGTCGAAGAAGTCGTGCTCGACGCCGGCGGACCGGGCCAGGTAGGCCTTCACCCGCTCGATCGGGTCCTTGAGCTTCCAGTACTCCAGGTCCTCGGACAGCCGGTACTTCGTCGGGTCGTCGGAGGTGGTGTGCGCGCCCATCCGGTAGGTGTAGGCCTCGACCAGGGTCGGGCCGCTGCCCTCACGAGCGCGCTTCAGCGCCTGCTGCGTGACGGCGTACGTCGCGAGGACGTCGTTGCCGTCGACCCGGACACCGGGGAAACCGAAGCCGGCCGCGCGCTGGTACAGCGGGATCCGGGTCTGCCGGTCGATCGGCTCCGAGATGGCCCACTGGTTGTTCTGGCAGAAGAAGACCACCGGCGCGTTGAAGACCGAGGCGTAGATGAAGGCCTCGTTCACGTCGCCCTGGCTGCTGGCGCCGTCGCCGAAGTACGCGATCGTCGCCTCGCCGTTGTCGGCGTCGCCGACCGCGTGGTCACGCTGCTGGCCCATCGCGTACCCGGTCGCGTGCAGCGTCTGGGCGCCGATCACGATCGTGTAGAGATGGAAGTTGTTGTCGCGCGGGTCCCAGGCGCCCTGGTCGACGCCGCGGAACAGCCCGAGCAGGTTGAGCGGGTCGACGCCCTGGCACCAGGCGACGCCGTGCTCGCGGTAGGTCGGGAAGACCATGTCCTTCTTGTTCAGGGCCCGGCCGGAGCCGATCTGCGCGGCCTCCTGGCCGAGCAGCGAGGCCCAGATGCCGAGCTCGCCCTGACGCTGCAGCGCAGTCGCCTCGGTGTCGATCCGGCGGACCAGGGTCATGTCCCGGTAGAACCCCTTGATCGCCTCGTCGTCGAGGTCGAACGAGTAGTCCGGGTGCTCGATACGCTCACCTTCGGGCGTCAGCAGCTGGACGAACTCGACCTCCTCGGAGGCCTGGGACGGACTGACCGGCGCCTCGACGGGCGCGAACACTTCCGGGGCAAGGCCCGGCACCGACTCACTCACATGCACTCCTCGGGTTCGAGCGCGGGATCGCCGCGACCGCAACGTTGCACGGGTCCCGGCCCATCCAGCCGGGTGAGGCTTCGAGGGTTAGGACCGCGTGGATCCAGGGTTGATGCACACCGCAGGGCAGTGAACCTCCTCACTGGTATCACTGCCCATCTTGCCGGACACCGTACCGAGCAGGTTGCTGATCCGCTAACTGTCTGGACGCCGACTTGTACGCCGGTACCGAAACCCGTCCATTACTGAGACACCAGTCCAGCCAGTGGTCCTATCGAAGGCCGTCCGCACGCTCGAATCACCCCGGTGTAACACCATTGGGGTGATTCGTGCGAGTTGCGTCACAGGTCCGTACCGATCAGGGCACTTCCTCGAGCCGTACCAGTTTGAAGTTGGTCCCCTCACGGTCGCCGTCACCAGGGGTGTTCTCGCCGTCATGCACAGCGAGCAGCCCGTGCGGGAAGCGCGCTCCGAGCGACTCGGTGGTCACCGCGGCACACACCCGATCCACGCATCCACGCCTCCTCAAACCCCACGGCACGACCTGCCGCACACCCTCACCCACCCCGGCAGCCACCGCCTGAACACACTCCCCGCCGCCCCTGCCTCCCCACTCCGCCTTCCCTCACCCCAGCCCCCTCCCCTCACACACCCCGCCGCGGCTGCGTTCCTTCTTTAGTTCTTCGTGGCTGGATCTGGCGGATCCAGGGCCGGATATCCGCTTGTGGTCCGATCTCTCGAAGAACTAATGTCAGGATCGTTCGTGCATTACACCCATGACACGCCCCGAGAGGATGCTGATGGCCGCCGCTTCCGCCCCCGTCGTACTGCCCGAGACCGGGATCCGGACCGCGTCGGCCGCGATGATCTGGTCGGCACTCGCGGTGGTCTACGTGGTCTGGGGCTCTACTTACCTGGCGATCCGGATCGTGGTCGACGCGCACATCCCGCCGATGCTCGGGATGTCGTCGCGCTTCCTCGTAGCGGCTGTACTACTAGCAGCCTTCCTCGCCCTCAAGTCCGGCACCGGCCGCTTGAAGGTCACCCGCCGCGAACTGGCCGGCTCAGCCGTCGTCGGCCTGCTGTTACTTGCCTTCGGCAACGGCGCGGTCGCGATCGCCGAGCAGACCGTCCCGTCCGGCCTCGCCGCGCTCCTGATCGCCGCGGTGCCGCTCTGGTTGATGCTGCTGCGCGTCGGCGGCGGCGAGCGTCCCCGCCCGCTCACCTGGCTCGGCGTACTGATCGGCTTCGGCGGCGCCGCACTGCTCGGCTTCTCCGGCGGCGACACGAGCGCGAAGCCGTGGTCGGTCGGCATCCTGGTGATCGGCACGATCAGCTGGGCCGTCGGCTCGCGCTACTCCCCACGCCTCGGCCTCCCGAAGGACCCGCTGGTCGCGACGCTCTACGAGATGCTCTTCGGCGGCTCGGCGATGGTCCTGATCGGCGTACTGCGCGGCGAACCCGCGCGACTGCACATCAGCGCGATCGACACCAAGGGCTGGCTGGCACTCGCGTACCTGATCGTCTTCGGTTCGCTGCTCGCCTACAGCGCCTACTCGTATCTACTGGCGAATGCCCCGATCTCGCTGGTCGGCACCTACGCCTACGTGAACCCGGTCGTCGCGGTGTTCCTCGGCTGGCTGATCCTCGACGAGCACGTGACGACGAAGATCATGCTCGGCGGCCTGGTCGTCGTGCTCGGCGTCGCCTTGGTGGTCACCGCCGAACGCCGCCGTACGCCGGCTGTCGCACCGGACCCGGCGTCGGAGTCGGCGTCCGCGTCTGTCGAGCCCAGCCCGAAGTAGCCCTGCCCTAGAAAGGAAGAACCCGGGCCCCCAAAGGGTGCCCGGGTCTCCCACCGCTGCCGATGCGCGCGGCAGCGGGTCCGTGTTGCCAGGCCGGCGCCTTGCCCCGAAAAAACAAGGCGCGAAACTCCAGCAGTATTGCGTCGACATTCCGGTATGCCGTGGTAATACCCGTTCGGCGACCACCGAGACCGCCGAAATTACCCTTCGCCACACCCGGGTCATCCGTCACCCGCGCACAGACAACGACGAAGTCCCGAAGAGGTTACGGGCCCATGGCAACGAACTCCCTGACGCGTCCGCTACCGGCAAGTTGCCTGGTCAGAGGCACTTGGCTGCCCCGTCAGGAATCCCATCACCCGGTCGGCTATGTCCACCACCGGAATCACGCTGCAGCGAAAAACTTGCCGAAGAAATTTGTAACCGACGCCAGCAGGTGTCGTTACCACTAAGACGAATCCGTCAAACCCGAAAGGAAACCTCGCATAATGCAGGTAACACGCAAGATCGCCGCTGCAGCGGCAGTGGCGACCGTTGCCACGCTGGGCCTGGCCACCGTCGTGTCGGCGAACATGCTCGACAACCCGACGGCCAGCACCTCCGGCCTTGCTGACGCCGCTTCGCTGGCCAGCAAGGGCTACGGCGGTCACGGCGGCAAGTGGTACGCCATGCACCACGACGGCTCGCTGGTCGCCCTCGACCACAACGCGGTCGGCCCGTTCCAGGCCTGCCACAACTTCATCCCGGTCAACGCAGTTGGTGGCCAGGTTCCGGTCGAGGACATCACCGGCATCATCGGCTTCAACCAGGTCGGCAACTCCGCGACCGCGGTGAAGACCTGTGAGACCACGTCGAAGAACAACACCGGCAAGTGGTACCGCATGGGCGACGGCGGCATCCTGTCCGTCTCCGACAACGCGGTCGGCCCGTTCCAGGCCTGCCACAACAACATCCCGGTCAACGCCGTTGGTGGCCAGGTCCCGATCAGCGACATCACCGGGCTCCTGGGCTTCAACCAGGGCGGCAACGCTGTCGACTCGCTGAAGACCTGCGAGCTGGACTCCGTGAACAACTGACCTCTCCCTGGTCAGTGATGCAGGACACCGGAGACCAGTCGCCTCGGTGGGGCGATTGAACCGGTAGCACCATCGAAGCGGCATCGGGAAGTAAGCCTCACTCCTTCCCGGTGCCGCTTCACCCTTTGAACACTTGGCTCCACAGCACGTCCGGCCCCGCGCCTTCAGCGCCGGTCCACCCGCAACGCCCGAACCCGGTCCCAGCCGGCACCGGGCGTTTCGGCGTTCTAGCCCGGCAGTTTGCGCAGGTCCAGCACGGACCCGTTCGGGAACTCGCGGTCGAACAGTGACCAGATCCCCTCGGCGGCCTGCTCGGCGGTGATCAGTGAGCCTGATTCCTTGAGTTCCCGGAACCGCTCCACCGCCGGGAACGCATCCTCGCCCACCGCCCGGATCTCCCCCTGCATCGCCGTATCCACCACCCCCGGCGCCACCGCGATCACCCGGCACCCGACTCCGCCCGCCCGGCGTCCCGCTCCGGGCTCCAACTCGTCTCCAGCACCTGTGCTCAGCGGAGGTTGTTCTGCACCGACGGTGCGGACCCAGTGGTCTACGGCCGCCTTGCCTGCGTTGTAGGACGACCAGCCGGCGTACGCAGTACTGGCTGCTCCTGATGACAGCATGACCAGGTGTTTCTCGCAGGTCAGCCCGGCGGTCGCGCGGAGGAACGCCCGGCCGAGCACCTGGGGTGCGGCTGAGTTCAGCAGCACGGCTCGGGTGTATGCCTCGGCATCGACCGCGTCCGCTGGTCCGATCGGCAGCACCGTGCCTGCGTTGTGCACGAACACGACCCGCTCACCGGTGAATCCAACCAGCGACTCCTCGAAGTGCTGCTCGACGCGCACCCAGTCAGCGGGATCGGACAGGTCCGCCGGGAAGTGTTCGACAGTCCCACCGCGACGCGACAGATCGATCACCCGCGCCTCGGGGAACGGCACGCTCGCAGCTAGCGCCGCGCCGATCCCACCCGAGGCGCCCGAGATCCAGACCCGCGACGTCACCTGACGATCGGCGACGGCTGGTGGCGCGGCCTTGGTGCCAGGCGCAGGCGACCTCGAGGAACAGGTCGTTGGCTTCGCGCTCGCCGATTGTTACCCGGGCGCCTTCGCCTGGGAACGGCCGGACCGAGACGCCTTCGGCCTGGACGGCCTCCGCGAACGCCACGGTCTCGTCGCCGAGCGGCATCCAGACGAAGTTCGCGTGCGACTCCGGCACGTCCCAGCCGGCCGCCCGCAGTTCGCCGATGACCCGGGTCCGCTCCGTCACCAAGGCGTCGACGCGTTCGAGCAGTTCGTCCTTCGCGTGCAGCGACGCCAAGGCGGCCGCCTGCGCGATCTGGCTGACGCCGAAGGGCAGCGCGCACTTGCGGATCGCGGCGACGATCGGCGGATGCGCGATCGCGTACCCGATCCGGAAGCCGGCCAGCCCGTACGCCTTCGAGAACGTCCGCAGTACGACGACGTTCGGCCGGTCGCGATAGATCTCGACGCCGTCGAAGGTCTCGGGGTCGCGGATGAACTCGTAGTACGCCTCGTCGAGCACGACCAGCACATCGCTCGGCACCGCGTCGAGGAACGCGATCAGCTCGTCGCGATGCACGACGGGGCCGGTCGGGTTGTTCGGCGAACAGACCACGACCGCCCGCGTGCGGTCGGTGAGCGCGGCCTCCATCGCCTTGAGGTCGTGCCGGGCGTCCGCCGTCAGCGGGACCTGGACCGACGTCGCACCGGTCAGCTGGACCGCGATCGGGTACGCCTCGAAGGAGCGCCAGGCGTAGACGACCTCGTCGCCTTCGCCGACCGACGCCTGCAGCAGGTGGTAGAGCACCGCGACCGATCCGGTCCCGAGCGCGATGTCGGTGACCGGTACGCCGAGCCGCTCGGACAGCGCCTCGAGCAGCTCGAACGCGCCCATGTCCGGGTACCGGTTCATGTCCGCGGCAGCCTCGGTCGCCGCGGCCAGCACACCGGGCAGCGGCGGGTACGGGTTCTCGTTGCTGGACAACTTGTACGTCGGCCGTCCGTCGGTGCGCTCCGGCGGCTTGCCCGGCTTGTACGCCGCTACGTCGTCCAGGCAGGCGCGAAACCGGAACTGGGCCTCATCTTCGGGGGCGGTCATGTCGGCAGGTTAATCGCTGCGTCGCCGGTGTTGAACCCCGCGCTTCGGGGCTCTACAAATTGTCCAGCAATGGCGACGCAGCTCTCAACGCTGACCGGCGATACGCAGTACCGGCTGTTCAGTTTGATCAGCCAGGAAGAACAACCTCGCCGCCGACAACGCTGGCGGCGGCAAGGTCGAAATCGAGCGGGTTGGTCATGCAGCGCGCCGACCCGCCACCCTTGTGGAACTCCGACAGGTCCAGTACGACGACGCGCAGCCCCAGCCCGGTGAGGATGTCGTGCAGGCGGGTCGAGCAGGCCGGCATGATCACCGTGTCGTTGACGACCAGCGAGTTGCCGCTGAACGCGAACGCCTCCTCGTCGGTCAGCACGATCGGGTCCGGCACGATGCCGAACAGCTCGGCCTGGCTCGCCGCGTCCAGCGCCGGCGGGTAGACCAGCGCGTGGGTGCTGTCGATCGGGCAGAACGGCAGGTCGAGGTGGTACATCCCCTCGTGGGTGATGCGCAGGCCGCGGACCCGGATGTTCCAGCCGGCGGCGAGGTGCTTGAGCGCGTCCTCCTCGGTGCGCGGGCCGTAGCCGACGACCAGGCTGTCGCCGAAGACGAACGCGTCGCCGGACTCGAAGTGCGGGCCGACGCCTTCACCACCGGTGCGGTCCAGCGCGAAGCCGTGCTCGGTGAACCAGTCGGCCGCGGTCAGCGACTCCTTGCGCCGCGGCTCGAACCGCATGTGCGAGAGCATCGCCCGGCCGCCTTCGAACTCCTCGGTCGGCGCAGCGGCCAGGCCGAGGTTCATCGCGTAGACCATGTCGGGCGAATCGGGGCGCTGCTCGAGCACCTCGACCTCACCACCGGCATCGATGATCGCGAGCCGCAAGGCACTCCACTGCCGCATCGCCAGTTCGGGGTCAGGCTGGTCCTGGGTCGACATGTACGGATTGATCACGTAGTCGATCCGGAAGTGGTCCGGCCGGACCATCAGGTACTTCCGGCCCCACCCCAGCTGCTGCCCCATGAACCACCCCTACACACTCGGTCCGCCATTGACGGATCCTCTGATTGTCCGACAATCAGTCAGTGTGCAGGCTCCCATGGACCGGAGTCAACACGGCCAAAAACCCCGCCCACGCAGCTCATACTTCGCTCCTCCCCACCCCCCAGCTACGGGGCTCCCACGTCGCCCACACGCTGCCTTGCGGGAGCTGTACTGCCAGCCAGTCAGGTTCCCTCTGGAGACGGAAGGAGACTCGCCCCAGCAAGCGGCGGCTCGGCGGCTCGGCGGCTCGGCGGCTCGGCGGCTCGGCGATGCAGACGGCTGGTCGGCTGGCTGGCTACGCAAGGCCACGCCTCTCGCAGGCATTCCCCAGGGTGCAAAGGTCCACTGCCCGGGCACCCGACAAGAGTGGCGAAAGCTCCTCGCGAGGCAGCGTGCGGGCGACATAGGAGCCCGCAGCCGGGGGGTGGGGAGCAGCGAAGTATGAGCTGCGTGGGCGGGTTCTACTTCGTGTAGATGAGTTCCAGCTTTGAGGGGTCGTAGCCGTGGCCGACTAGCCAGTCCATGGAGGCTTTCTTGCCGTCGGCGAAGGTGATCTTGATGTAGAAGGCGAGCTTTTCCGGGTTGGTGGGGTCGGCTTTGGAGGCGCCGTAGTTGACGGTGAAGCCGGGGCCGACGTACGGGAGCTCTTGGAGGATCGGGTAGTTCTCGGTGAGCCGGTCGGTGCGTTCCTGGTACTTGCGGCCCGATTCGGCCTCGGTCTCCAGCACCTGGTCCGGGTGGTTCTTCTCCCACTCCCGGCCGACGTCGCCGTTCGAGAACAGGTACATCTTGACCTGGGTGTCACCGCGCACGTCGACGGTCTCGGTGTAGCTCTGGAAGCCGCGCCGCTCACCGGTCAGCGTGTGCTTGCCTTCCTTGACCTTGAGATCGCCGTTGGCCGCGACCGGCTTGCCGTCGAGGGTGAGCGTCAGGTCGTTCGGCACCGAGCGCACCGAGACGTTGTGCTCCGGGCTGCCGCGGAACGCCAGGTAGCCTCCGAGCACGACCAGCAGGATCACCACCACCGTGCCGCTCAGCACCCACAGCCGCCTGCTCTCGTCCATCGACTACCTCTACTTCTTGATCCGGGCGACTGTGTACTGACCGTGTCCATCGACGAACTGGACGATCGACGGTTGTGGCACCCGGCCGTCGCCCGCACTTGACCCCAGCGAGGCCGACAACGCGTTCCAGGTCTTGCCATCGGTGCCCTTGAACGACCCGACGTAGAAGTACGTGTGCCCGTCGTTGACGAAGATATCGCCTGGCTGCAGCTGACCGATGCTGCTGAGATTCTCGAACACCTGGTACTTGTCGGAGCCTTGGACATAGTCGCGCTGCCCGCCGGTCCCCCGTTTGACGTAGTTCTTGTCGACACCGCTCATCACCATCACGGTAGCGACATAGACACCACAGTCACTGAACGGCCAGGTCCCGGTGGATCCGTTGAACTCCGGCATCGCCTTCTGGTACGCCGGGGTGGCGTCCGACTCTTCCTGGCCGTGACCTCGATCGCGCCAGGCCAGCCCGAACGCGGTGTCGACGATGCTCCCGTTCCCCGCACCGGCACAGCCTCCGGCGCCCGGCGTGACCGCGGCGTCGCCGAAGTTCGCGAGCACCTCCTTCGCCGAGGCCTTGCTCTTCGCGTAGCGCGGATGGTTCGGATCCTCGCTGCCGCCGAAGCGTTCGTAGTACCGGGCGAAGGCGACCGCGGCGTCCTCGACGGTCTTCGTGGCCCGCACCATGCTGCCGGCATTGCCTTCGGGCACCGGGCCCTTGCCGGTCAGCTGGACCTTCAGGAATTCGAGCTGGTACTCGATCGTCTCGATCTGCTCGTCCTTGGCCCCGGAGTTCCTGGACGCGGTGATCATCTTGCTGGCCGGTGTCCACTGGACGATGCCCCAGCCGCCGGAGTAGTCGCCCGCAGTACCGGGTGCGTCGACCTCGGCCGCGGGTGTCTTCGTGCCGGGCAGGGTGTTCTGCTTGCGCATCGGCTCGACCGACGACTCGTCGATCATGTTGCCGACGATGCCGGCCGACTGCTCCTTGGAGTACCCGTTGGAGATGAAGTAGTTGAAGGCCTTCTGCTGGTTGTTGGAGCCGCTCAGCGGCCCGCCGCAGCTGCAGCCACCGTTGGAGGCCGGCTTGGCGTCGTCACCGACCCGGCCGTTCGGATCGACGGACTCCAGCGCGCCCTTGCCGTCCGGGGCCGCCCACAGCTCGAAGTGCAGGTGGTCGCCGCTGACGCCCGGCTCGTCCTCGTCACCCGAGCCGGACCGGCCGATCTCGTCGCCACGCTTGACCTTCTGGCCGACCGTGACCGACTTCGACTTGAAGAACTCGTACCGCGTCTCCAGGCCCTTGCCGTGCTCGATGGTGATCCACTGCCCCTGGACGGACTTGACCTCGCCGTCCTCGGCGGCGTGCACCGGGCTGTCGCTCTTGATGTCGTAGTCGACACCCTTGTGGTCCGTGGACCAGTCCGCGGACTGGTCGTGGGTGGCCGTCGGCCAGCCGAACGCGGCGCCGTCGGTCTGCGAGCCCGTGTCGGCGCACGAGTCACTGCCGAGCGCGCCGAGCGCTCCACCCAGCATGGCGAGCACGATCAGCAGCGGGAGCACGAGGATCAGGCCGACGACGGCGAGCGCCGGCATTGCCTTGCCTTCCATGGCCTCTCCTCGTGCGGTCAGTGACTGGCCCGTTGCCGGGACAGGGGCGGAACACCTGGGAACAGACTGCCCGAAAACCAGGTCATTATGTCGGGAGTTATCCACAGGCTGGTGTCCGCCCGGGTGCGCCCGCGCGACAACGGCCCCTGACTAGACGAGAATCGGTTCATGTACGAACGGCTGCGAGTGGACCGATCGACCACGGTGGACCGGGTGGTCGACGCCTTGCGTGCCGCCCTGTTCGCAGGCGACCTGGAACCCGGTACTCCGTTGCGGGAGCAGCCGCTCGCGGAGGCGCTCGGCGTCGCGCGGAGTACGGTCCGGGAAGCGATGACGATGCTGGTCACCGAGGGGCTCGCGGTCCGGGAGCCGAACAAGGGTGTCAGCGTCGCGATCCTGCACCCGGCCGCGGTGGCCGATATCTGCAAGGCGCGGTTCGTGCTGGAGTCGGCCGGGATCCGCGCCTGGTTCGACGCCGACGAGCTCGCCCGGGAAAGGGTCCGCGCCGCGATGCGTACGTTCGCCGCCACCGCCAAGGAAGGCGCCGACCCGGAGGCGATGACCGAGACGCACCTGGCGATCCACCGCAGCCTGGTCGCCCTCACCGGCAGCGCCCGCCTGATCGCCACCGCCGACTCCATCACCGGCGAGGCCCGGCTGGCCCTGGCCCGCGTCGACGCCCTCCGCCAGGACGCCAAACAACAGGTGGCCTCGCACCGCAAACTCGTCCGCCTCCTCGAAAAAGGCGACCTCGACGAATGCGTAGAAGAACTGCGGCGCCACCTGGCCGGCGCCGAAGAATCCCTCCTGGAAGCCATCACCACTCCCCCCAGCTGACCGGCGTGTCCAGGGTTGGAGCGGGTGTGGTGAACCTGTAGGTGGCAGGATCGGTGTATGAAGAACTTGATCATCAAGTTGCTGGCCAATGCGGTGGCGTTGGCTGTTGCTAGTTGGGTTGTCGGTGGGATCACGCTGCAAGGGGCGACAACTGGGCGGCGGATCCTGACGCTGCTGATCGTGGCGGCGATCTTCGGGGTGGTGAACGCGGTGGTGAAGCCGATCGCGAAGCTGCTCTCGTTGCCGTTCATCATCCTGACCCTCGGGCTGCTGATCTTCGTGATCAACGCGTTGATGCTGCTGCTCACCTCGTGGATCACCGGCAAGCTGGACGTCCAGTTCCACGTCTCCGGGTTCGGCTCCGCGCTGCTCGGGTCGCTGGTGATCACCCTGGTCGGCATGCTGCTGAACGTGGTGCTGCCGGACAAGGCCGAGCTGTAACCCCACGGTGAGGCATGTAGAGGTCGTCTGCACCGGCAACATCTGCCGGTCGCCGATCGGCGAGGTGGTGCTGCGCGCCAAGCTCGCCGAGGCCGGGATCGACGACGTCGTGGTGACCAGCTCGGGAACGGACGGCTGGCACCAGGGCGATCCGATGGACCATCGCGCCGCGGCGGTCCTGGCCCGCAACGGGTACGACGGGAGCGCGCACCGGGCCCGCGTCTTCGAGGGTTTCACCGACCACCACCTGGTGCTCGCGATGGACTCCGGCCACCTGGCGATCCTGCGCAAGCGGGGCGGCCGCGACCTCGCAGTACCGGTTGAGCTTTTCGCGGAGACCGACGTACCGGATCCGTACTACGGCGACGAGTCCGGCTTCGACGAGGTGCTGGAGCAGATCGAGAAGGCTGCCGACCACTGGATCGAAAAGCTTTCGGAATAACGATACGGGGACGATAGGCCGCACCTGATTACCTGCTGGACGGAAGCAAATCGTCAAGCAGTGAAAGGGAGTGCGCGCCCGTGCACCTCGGAAAGCTCGCCACCGCGGTCTTGCTGTCGACGGCCATCGCCGGTCCAGCAGCAGCCACCACCCCGACAATTCCAGGGATTCTCCCCAAGCCCGGAGCGCAGACCGCGGGCGACCGTGTCTTCCCCGGCCTCGGCAACGGTGGGTACGACGTCCAGTCGTACAACGTTGCCTATGACTACCAACCCGGCAAGACGCAGATGGCGTCCTCGGTCGAGATCGTTGCCCAGGCCAAGCAAACTCTCTTCCAGCTTCAGCCTGGACGCGGTCGCCAAGCAGGTCAGCGAAGTCACCGTCAACGGCCTCCCGGCGACCTTCCAGCTGGACAACACCAAGGAGAAGCTGGTCGTCACGCCGAAGCTCCCGCTGCTCGACAAGCTGCCGTTCCGCGTGCACATCGCCTTCACCGCCGATCGCGCGCTCAGCCGGACCGTTCGCACCTGTTCTTCCCGATGAACGACGTCCCCAGCGACAAGGCCCGGATCAGCTTCAAAGTCACCGTCCCGAGCGACCTCCAGGCCGCAGCAAACGGCAGGCTGCAAAGGCCAAGGCAGCAGGACCTCGGGTAGCTCTCGTCCCCGACCAGTTGCGCTGGGTCGAGCAGCAGATCGGTAGCAAGTACCCCTTCGAGACGTACGGCGTACTGGGCGTCGGCGGTGTCACCGGCTACGCCCTGGAGAGCGCCACTCTGTCCATGTTCAACGTGGACTACCTGGCTCAGCCGAACATGCGGGACGTCGCCACGATGGTCCACGAGCTGATCCACCAGTACTTCGGTAACGCCGTCTCCGTGCGCAGCTGGGACGACATGTGGATCAGCGAAGGCCATGCCAGCTACTACTCGGGCGTCTACCAAGCAGACAAGGGCCTGGTGAAGCTCGACGACTTCATGCGCGACGCCTACAACTTCGAGGTGGAGAACAGGGCGACGTACGGACCGCCCGGTCGTCCGGCCGACACGCTCGAGGTCCTCGGCGGCACGAATGCCGGCGGGCTGCTGATGCTCAACGACGTCAACCACGTCGTCGGAGCGAAGAAGTTCCGCGAGATCGAGCACACGTTCTTCGAGCGCTACCGGAACAAGTCCGCGTCGACGCAGGACTACATCGAAGTCGCGAACGAGGTCTCCGGCAAGGACCTCACCGCGCTGATCAAGAGCTGGATCTATGGCAAGACCACACCGGTCCCGCTCGGCCACCCCGACTGGGCGAAGCCCACGCCGAAACAGCGCTGAACCCGAACACCCGCAGTACGGAAGCGCCCGTAGTACAGGACGAAAGCTCCCGTACTACGGGCGCGACGCGTCAGGCCTGGCCGATGTCGCTCAGCAGCGCGGTGAACCAGTCGACCGTCGGGTCGAACTCCTTGCCACCGGCGATCCGCGGGAACTCGATCGCGCGCAGCTCGTCGCCGCGCTCCTCGTCGTGGCCGACCACGCCGCTCTCGCCGCGCAGCGCCGCGTCGACCGCGTAGTCCGTGCACTGCTTGATCAGGTCGAGGTCACGCTGGTTCGCGGCCGCCGAACGGCTGAAGTAGCCGCTCTTCTGCACCATCGTCTTCTCCGCGCCGATCCGCTCGGCGAACTGCTTCGCGAACCAGGCACCCGGGTTGATCGTGTCCAGCTTGACGTGCCCGAACGGGTCGCGCGGCACGTCCTCGCCGCGCGCCTCCATCTCCGCCACGATCGACGGCACGCCGGCGCCCTCGGACAGGAAGATGGTGACGCAGTCGTTCTCGTCCATCACCGTCTTCAGCCGCTCCGCCTCGGCATCGAGGTCGATCGTTGCCTCCGGCACGTACACCGCGTGCACGTCCCAGCTCTTCTCGTCCAGGCCGATCCCCGGGTTCCACTCCTGCTCGCCCAGCCACTTGCGGTACTCCGCGGCCGTTGCCGCCGTCAGCCAACCGCAGTTGCGGCCCATCACCTCGTGGACGACGAGCATCCGCGGGTTCGAGCTGTGCTCGGCGATCACGTTGCGGGCGAACAGCGCGCCCTGCTCGGCGGCGGTCCAGGCGCCCAGGCTCTGCCGGATCGGGATCACGTCGTTGTCGATCGTCTTCGGCAGGCCGACCACGGTCAGGTCGTAGTCGTGCTCGTGCAGGTACGCCGCCAGGTCGGCCGCCGTCGTGTTGGTGTCGTCGCCGCCGATCGTGTGCAGGACGTCGACGCCGTCGGCGACCAGCCGCTCGGCCGCCACCTGCAGCGCGTTCTGACCGTCCGCGATCAGGCCGCGCTTGACCAGGTCGGCGGTGTTGGTCAGCTTCACCCGGCTGTTGCCGATCGGGCTGCCGCCGAACTTGTGCAGCACGGCCGCCTTCGCGCGCACCTCCGGCGTCACGTCGACGTGCCGGCCGCTCAACAGGCCGTGGTACCCGTTCAGGTAGCCGATGATCTCGACGTCGGGCGCTACTTCGGTGTACCGCTCGATCAGTCCACCGACGGCGGACGACAGGCAGGGCGCGAGGCCGCCGGCGGTGAGCAGGGCAACTCTGCGGACAGACTTGTCGGCAGCCATGGGCAGGGTCCTTCCAGAGGTCGCTGAAGTCGCCCTTAGCGTAGTGAGGCAGACCACTCCCGGCGCTGGTTGGGGTTCATCTTTCGGACGATGCCCGGCTCAGAGCGGCGGCAACGGCACGCTGCGGGGCTCGACCGTGGTGGAGACGATGAACGAACTGGTGGTCTGGCCGTGCACGACGAACTGGTCGAGCACTGCTTCGAGGCCGCCGATCGAAGCCACCTGGAGGCGGATCAGGAAGCAGTCCTCCCCGGAGATCCGGTGGCACTCGACGACCTGCGGCGTACGGCGGGCGAGTTCGACGATCCGCTGGTTCTGACCGGGCCCCGGCCGGAGGCGGACCCACGCGGCGACCGGTAGCCCGAGCGCGGCCGGGTCGAGCTCCAGGCGGTATCCACGGATCACCCCGGACTCCTCCAGCCGGGCGATCCGCTCGCGAACCGTCGGCGCCGAGACTCCGAGCCGCCGGGCCAGCTCGCTGGTCCTGAGCCGCGGGTCGTGCTGCAACTCGGCCAGCAGGCGGAGATTGACCTCATCGAGCTGCGGCTTCTCACTTCGAAGGTCAGAGGCCGTTTCTACGTTCGAATCGGAAACCACAGAGCACCTCATTGGATCAGATTGCCATGGAGAGACGATGAATCTATTTCTAGCCTAGTCGGGTGACTTCCACCATCGAGAACCCGAAGAACCTGCAGGCCGCCGGGGCCGCCGCTGTGACCGTGCTGCTGTGGGCGTCGGCCTTCGTGGCGATCCGGCACGTCGGCACCGAGTTCTCCGCCGGTGCGCTGGCGCTCGCCCGGCTGGTCGTCGGCAGCGTCGTACTCGGTGCTCTCCTCTTCGTCCGTCCCCCGCGGACTGCTGTCCCGGTGAGACGGCAATGGCCGGCGAAGCGGGACTGGCCGCAACTGCTGGCCTGCGGCCTCCTCTGGTTCGGCGTCTACAACGTCGCCCTGAATGCCGCCGAACGCCGCCTCGACGCGGGGACCGCCGCCATGGTCGTCCACATCGCGCCGCTGCTGATCGCGGTACTGGCCGGCTTCACCCTCGGCGAAGGCTTCCCGCGGCAACTTGTCCTCGGCAGTCTGGTCGCGTTCGGCGGCGTCCTGCTGATCGGTACGTCGACCTCGACCGGCGGCGCGGAGACCTGGGGAGTCGTCCTCTGCGTCATCGCTGCCGTGTCGTATGCCGTCGGCGTGGTCAGCCAGAAGCCGCTCCTCGATCGTCTGCCGGCAGCGCAGGTGACCTGGCTCGCGTGCACCATCGGAGCCGTCAGCTGCCTGCCGTTCGCGCCCGCCCTGGTCCACGAGTTGCGGACCGCAAGCCCTGCGACGATCTGGTGGGTGGTCTACCTCGGCGCGGTCCCGACTGCACTCGGCTTCACCACCTGGGCGTTCGCCCTTCGCCGGACCAGCGCCGGCCGGCTGGGCGCAACGACGTACCTGGTCCCGGTCGTCGCGATCGGCCTCGCCTGGCTCTTCCTCGGCGAAGCACCTGCGCTGCTTGCCCTGCTAGGTGGCGCGGTCTGCCTGGTAGGCGTCGGCATCTCCCGCCGCCGCCCCAGAGTCGAACGTCCGGCTCACCTCAGCCCGCAGCACTGCGTAGGTAGCACGTCTCGCTCCGGCCCGCAGTACTGCGTAGGTGCACCGCCTCCCCGCGTCAGCTCGCAGTACTGCGTAGTGCACCGCCTCCTCGCGTCAGCTCGCAGTACTGCGGAGGTGGTTGTGAATGCCGTTGTAGACCTCGGCACTCGGCAGCAGACGCTTCGGGACCTTGGTGACGACGCTGTAGTTGGCGTCGACCACGTTGGCCAGCGGTACTTCACTGATCTGGCTCAAGAGCTGGTAGGCATCCAGCTTGTCCAGACCGTAGAGGTCACCGAGCCAGCCGACCATGTCTACCTGCCCAGCACGCCACGCGTCCTCCAGCGGACGACTGGAGCCCACCACAGCCAGGCAGTCGTCATTCTCGATCCGGGGCCACGCTGGGCCAGGCGTCTTCAGCAGATCGACCACCAGTACTACGTTCATCGCGCCCTCGACCGCAGTACCGCAGGACTCGCCTTCACCCTGCCGGTAGTGCCCGTCTCCGACAGAGAACAGAGCGCCTTCCACGTTCACCCGCAGGTAGCAGGTGGCGCCCGCTCTCATCTCCGGCGTGTCCATGTTGCCGCCGAACACGTCCGGGACGAGTGACGAACGCACCTCTCCCGCTGCCGGAGCTACGCCGACAGTGCCGAGCATGGGCTCGATCGGCAGGGCTACTTCGAGGTCACTCCCTTGTGCCCGGAAGCCGACGGTCTGGTTGGCGGTGTCCACCTCGTAGATCCAGGTCCGCTCGGGCAGCGGGTCCTGCAGGGTCGCAGTACGGTCCGTGCTGGTGAGCCCACCGAAGTACGGGATGGTTGCTGACGCACCCCAGCTCCTCGCGGGGGTCAGCTCGACGAAATGAATGACCAGGGTGTCGCCCGGCTCGGCGCCCTCGACGTAGAACGGGCCGGTCTGTGGGTTGACGAACGGCATCGTCAGCGAGGCGCTGGCGAGATCCGCCGTACTGCGGAGGCTGCCGCAGAAAGCGTCCTCGGTCCACAGTCGCAGCATGGTTCCTGGCTTGACTCTGCGGACCGGGGCGACGCCGCCGAAGGTCCAGGCGAACTGCTCGGGCTCAGGGGTGAATTCGACGATGTCCACGCCGGGAAAACTACGCCCGGTAGCGTTTGTTTCGCGACAGATCAGCGGGTTCTCAGCCGATTCTCAAACTGAGCGCATAGATTCGGCTGTCGGAGGTAGGCCGGACGGACCGGTCCGGCGAACGGGAGCGCGAGATGCGAGTACTGGTGGTGGACGACGACCGGGCGGTCCGGGACTCGCTGCGCCGTTCGCTGGAGTTCAACGACTTCGAGGTGGTGACCGCGTCCGACGGCGCCGAGGCGCTCGCGGTGATCGGCAACGTCGAACCGGACGTGGTCGTGATGGACGTGATGATGCCGCGCCTCGACGGGCTGGAGACCACCAAGGCGCTCCGGGCCGCGGGCAACAACGTGCCGATCCTGGTGCTCACCGCGCGCGACGCGGTCGCCGACCGGGTGGACGGACTCGATGCCGGCGGCGACGACTACCTGACCAAGCCGTTCGCGCTGGAGGAGCTGTTGGCGCGACTGCGCGCGCTGCTGCGCCGCAGTACGACGCCTGGTGAAGGCGGGCCGCGCGGCGAGGTGCTGCAGTACGCCGATCTGGTGGTGGATGTGGACGCGCACGAGGTGCACCGCGGCAACACCCCGATCCCACTGACGCGGACCGAGTTCTCGCTGCTCGAACTGCTGATCCGCAACCCGCGCCGGGTGCTCGAACGCGCGGTGATCCTGGACGCGGTCTGGGGCTACGACTTCCCCACCACGGCGAACTCCCTCGAGGTCTACATCGGCTACCTCCGCCGCAAGACCGAGGTCGACAACCTCCCGCGCCTCATCCACACGGTCCGCGGCATCGGTTACGTCCTGAGAGACACCCCACCGTGACCACGCAACCCCCCGCCGACGACTTCCCGAAGTACGCCGGCCCCACCTCCGCAGACGAAGAAACCCTCGAGGTCGGCGGCCCCACAGACCAGTACGCCGCCCGCCGTCCGCGCCCCCGGCCCACCGCCCGGCGGACGCCCCACCACAGGCCCACGCCCAGCAAACCCGGGCCAGGGCGGGCACGGTCAGGGCGGGCCAGGCCACGGTGCACCTGGTCAGGGCGTTCCCGGTCAAGGAGCAGCTGAGCCGGTCCGGCCGGCGAGCAACGGGAACGGGGCCAATCGGCGGATCGCGGCCAGCGTCACGCAAACACAGGCTTGGTGGCAGGAGAAGCTGCACGACCTGAGCCTGCACGCTCGCGTGACCCTGCTTGCCGCCGTAGCCGTCGGTTTGGCCGTCGCATTCGTGAGCGTCGCGGCCTATGCGACCGTCCGGCAGCAGATGTACCGCAACCTGGACGACAGCCTGGAAGCTCGTGCCACCCAGGCCGCGAGCAAGGGTGTGCTGACCAGCCTCGCCAACGTGCAGGGCGTCGCGCCGGACGCGCTCGGGTTGAGTGACATCCAGGTCGGGGTCTACCTCGCCCGAGGACAGAAGTTCGGTGCCCGCAGAGGCGTCCTCCCGCCGATGGACGAGCCCGAGCTGTCAGTCGCACAACCTCAAGCAGACGGGCGAGTTCAGCCTCCGCACCGTCGGCGTACGCAACGGTCCGCACTACCGGGTCATCGCCGTTCACACGAACTTCTGCCCGAGCGGAGCAGGGGCAGCCGTGCACCCCCGACGACTTCGTGCCGGGAGCGCTCGTCGTCGCGCAGTCGTTGACGCCGATCGACCGGACCTTGCACAACCTTGGGATCGTGCTCTGGGCGGTCGGGCTGCTCGGTGTGATCGGGGCGGCGTTGGCTGGGAACGCGATCGCGCAGTCGGGGTTGCGTCCGTTGGCTCGGTTGACGGGTGAGGCGGAGCGGATTGCGCGGACCGAGGAGTTGAAGCCGATCCCGGTCAGCGGGTCGGATGAGATCTCTCGGCTTGCGCTGGCGTTCAACGCGATGCTTACCGCGCTGGCTAGATCGCAGGATCGGCAGCGGCGGTTGGTGGGTGATGCCGGGCATGAGCTGCGGACTCCGTTGACGAGTATCCGGACCAATCTCGACCTGCTTGCCCAAGCGGACAAGAAGGGTGGACTCAAGGCCGAGGACCGCCAGCAACTGCTGGATGATGTCCGGGCTCAGATGGATGAGTTGACCAATCTGATCGGGGATCTGACCGAGCTTGCCCGGGATACGCCGCAGGTTCGCAACGCCGAGCTGATCGAGCTGCAGAACGTGGTTGAGGACGCGGTGATCAAGGTGCGTCGCCGGGCTCAGTCGCTGGAGTGGGATGTGCAGCTGGAGCCGTTCCCGGTCTGGGGCGACGAGCGGCTGCTCGGGCGGGCTGTCACGAACCTGCTCGACAACGCCGCGAAGTACAGCACCCCGGACGCGGCGGACCGTAGTACGGGAGATAGCGCACCTGCAGGGCGCGTCAGTGTGCACCTGCGCGACGGCGTGCTCACCGTGACCGACAGCGGCCCGGGCATCTCCGAGGCAGACCTCCCGCACGTCTTCGAACGGTTCTACCGCTCCAGCGAAGCCCGCAGCCGCCCAGGCTCAGGTCTCGGCCTCGCCATCGTCAAGCACGCAGCCGAGCAACACGGCGGCATGATCTACGCGCGCAACGCGCCCGGCGCCGGCGCACAGTTCACCCTGTGGCTCCCGCACGCCGCCACCCAGACCCGCTGACCTCCGTACTACGGGTCCTCGGCTGAGCTGGGTGCGTGGGCGCGCGCGCACCGCAGTACGGGGTAGGTGTGGACCGAGCCTCACAGGGTCTTCAGGGGATCTTCATCTAGTTCTTCGGCAGCTCTGACGGGATCTTCAGGGCTCTCTCAGGTGGAACCGACAAGGTTTGACCCATGACCGAGAACCAGCCGCACCAGCCGCAGAACCAGCCGGGGCACGAAGCGCCGGCCGCCGGTTCGACGTACGGGAACCAGCCGTCGTACGGCTCGAACTCCCCGGAGCGCACGCAGCAACTGCCGATGCAGGGCTACGGCCAGCACCAGCAGCAGCAGTTCGCGCCGCAGGGCGGGCAACCGCGGATCGGTCAGCACCCCTCAGGTGGGAGTGCTTATCCACAGGGTGGACAGTTCGGGACGGCCGGGACGCATCAGGGGGCGTCACCGGGCCCGAGCTGGCCGTTCGGCCCGCAGCCGGCCCAGCCGGAGCCCCCGAAGCCCAAGCGGCGCGGTCTGGCTCTGGTGGCAGCCACCGCGCTGTTGGTCGGCACCGCGGGCGGTGTGGGTGGTGCGGCTGTCTACTCGGCGACCAATGACTCTTCCAGCGCCTCGCCGTCGGTGACGGCACCGCTGAACGGCGGCCAGGCCGCACCGGTCTCCGCACCGGACGGCTCGGTCCAGGCAGCGGCCGCGAAGGTGCTGCCGAGTGTGGTGAAGATCGGGTCGCCACGTCGCAGGGCGCGGCCACCGGTTCGGGCATCGTGATCAGCCAGGACGGGCTGATCGTCACCAACAACCACGTCGTCGCCGGAGCCGGCAGCGGCGGCAAGATCTCGGTGAACCTGAGCGACGGCCGGACCGTCTCGGCCACCATCGTCGGGACCGACCCGCTGACCGACCTCGCGGTGATCCGCGCCAACGCCAAGGACCTCAAGCCCGCAGTACTGGGCAAGAGCGGGAACCTCGGGGTCGGGCAGGGTGTGGTCGCGATCGGTTCGCCGTTCGGGCTGGAGGAGACCGTGACGAGCGGGATCGTCTCCGCGCTCAACCGGCCGGTCACCTCGGGCAGCGAGGACCAGGACAGCACGACAGTCTTCCCAGCAATCCAGACAGACGCCGCCATCAACCCCGGAAACTCCGGCGGCGCATTGATCGACCTCGCCGGCCAGGTGGTCGGAATCAACTCCGCGATCAAAACCGCCGGCGGATCGGGACAATCCGAAGGCGGCAATATCGGCCTGGGCTTCGCAATCCCGATCGACCAGGCCAAGCCGATCATCGACGAGCTGGTGGCCAAGGGCAAGGCCACGCATGCACGGCTCGGCGTACAGGTCGGCGACGCGCAGTCTTCCGACGGGCTCCTGCAGGGAGCGACCCTCGGCGAGGTGACGGCGGGCGGTGCGGCGGACAAAGCCGGTCTGCAGAAGGGCGACATCGTCACTTCTGTCGACGGTAAGGCGATCGCGTCAGGGGACGCGTTGGTCGCCGCAGTCCGTTCGCACCGCCCCAACGACGAGGTCAGCATCACCCTCACCCGCGCCGGCAAATCCCAGACAGTGAAGGCAACCCTCGGCTCCGACAACGGAAACCCCACCGGATAAGAACTTCTTCTCCGCCCAGGACCAGGACTGCGACCGCCCACCGAGCGGCCGCAGTCCTGTTTTGTTCGGGCGTCCGGAGAAGGGCGCCGACACGGTTCGGGTAGCCTGCGTGCGCCAACTCGCCGTCATCAAGGAGGCCGTGCCATGGAACCCGTCACGTTGATCACCGGCGGTTCGAGCGGGATCGGTGCGGCCACTGCCCGTGTCCTGCTCGAGCAAGGCCACCGCGTGGCGATCACCGGCCGCGATGCCGATCGCCTGGCCGCGTTCGCCACCTCCGCCGAGGCGGGCGAGCGGCTGCTGACCATCACCGGTGACGCCGGCGACGAGAGCCATGTCGCCGCTGCCGTGCGTCAAGTCGTGGACGCGTGGGGCCGATTGGACACGGTGATCGCGAACGCCGGGTACTCGCTGCCCGGCACGCTGGAGGACCACGACCCTGCGGCCATGCGGGCCATGGTTCTCACCAACATCCTCGGCCCGGCTCTGCTGGTACGCGAGGCACTGCCACACCTGAGGACGTCCAAGGGCCGGATCGTGATCGTCGGTTCGGTCGCGGGCACCAGGAACACCCCCGGCAACCTGTACTCCGTCACCAAGTGGGCCGCGCACGCCCTGGCCGAGAACGTCCGGCTCCTGGTGGCCAAGGACCGCGTCGGCGTCACTGTTGTCGCCCCCGGGGTGGTGGACACCCCCTTCTGGGACGAGCGCGGTGGATCACCCGCAGCGGCGCCGACACTGACCGCCGAGCAGGTCGCCGAGACGATCCTGTTCGCCGTCAATCAACCCGAAGGCGTAGACATCAACCAGCTCGTCATGCGCCCCGCCGGCCAGGTCAACTGATCTCGTCTCGCGGCGCCTACTTGAAGCGGCCCAGGAAGTTCTGCAGGATCGGACCGGCTGCGTGGCCGCCGGAGGTGCCGCCTTCGACGATGACGGCGAAGGCGACGTCGCCGCGGTAGCCGACCATCCAGCCGTTGGTGATGACCTTGCCGTTGGAGACGACCTCCGCCGTACCGGTCTTGGCCGACACCGCGCCGTTGCCGGCCAGGATCTTTCCGGTGCCGTTCACGACCGTACTGCGGAGCATCGCGCGCAGGGCGTTGGTCGTTGCCGGGGGCAACGCTGCGGCGGCGGCGCCGGCCGGGTCCTTGCCGGGCACGAGCACGGGCTTCATCGCGGTCCCGTTCTTCACCGCACCGGCGACCAGCGCCATCGCCAGCGGGCTCGCGGTGACGGTGCCCTGACCGATCATCGAGGCCGCCTCGGCGACGTCGTCCTTCGGTGCCGGCACCTCCCCGCCGTACGCCGGGATGGAGATCTTCAGCTCCTGGCCGATCCCGAACATCGCCGCCGCCTTGGTCATCCCGTCGGCGGGCAGCTTGCCGTGCTGCGAGATGAACGCGGTGTTGCAGGAGAGGTTGAACGCCTTCTCCATGCTGCCGTTGCCGTACGACGCGAGCCCGTCGTAGTTCTTGAAGGTCTTACCGAAGACGTTGATCGTGTTGGAGCACGGCAGCACCGTGTTCTGGGTCTCGCCGGTGCCGAGCAGGGCAGCCGAGGTGACGATCTTGAAGGTGGATCCGGGCGCGTAGCGGCCCTGGAACGCCCGGTTGTAGTTCGTCGCGGTCGGACCGTTCGCCGCGGCCAGGATCTGACCGGTGGACGGCTGGATCGCGACCAGTGAGGCGGGCAGCTTGCTCGTCGCCAAGGCAGCCTCGGCGAAGCGCTGCAGATTCGTGTCGAGAGTGGTCTTCACCGCGGCACCGGGTTTGCCGGTCTGCTTGAAGACCTCCTTGATCGCCATCTTGGTCTTGCCGTCCCGCAGCGTCACGGTTCCGCCCGGCGTACCGGCCAGTTCCTGCTGGTACGTGTACTGGAGACCGGTGGTGCCGACCTGGTCGGAGCTGGACGCCGTCGGGCCCGCGTTCTTCAGGGTCTCCGCGGTCGCCGTCTTCATCGTGCCGATCACGGACCGGGCGAAGGTCGCGCTCTCCGGGAGCGACGCGGTGCCACCCATGGTCAGTACGCCGGGGAGCTTGCCCACCGTGTTGCGCAGCTTGTCCCAGTCCTCGGCGCGGAGCGTGATCGCGTCGACGAACTGGCCGGCCGGCAACGCCTTGGCCCGCTTCCACAGCTTGGCACCGTCGACGTCGAGGTTCTTGGTGAAGGCCGCGTACGTCGCGGCGGTGGCCACGTTGCCGGAGGCAACACCGACGATGACGACCGGCCGGTTCGAGGTCAGCGGCTTGCCGGTGCGGTCGAGCAGCGAGCCACGCGCCGGGACGGTCCGGACCCGCTTCAGGTAGTTCGCATCGCCGAGACCCGGGTAGATCGTGTCGCCCGACGCCTTGATCTTCCAGGCGTCGCCCGTCTTCACGGCGGTCGCGGTGCTGGTCCACTTCATGGTGCCGATACCGCGGAGCACGGCCTCGACGGCCAGGTCCTGGGTGCAGTTGTTGCCGTCCGAACACTTCGGGTCGCCCTGTGGCGTGACCGTCACGGACTGCGCGACCAGCGCGGTGTCGACGCTGTCCAGCCGCGGGCCGAAGGTCGTCGGCGCATCGGTGAGCGCGGCGGCCTCGTCCGGCTTGCCGTCCGGCGCCCACGCCTTGACCCAGGCTGCGGCGAACGCCTTGACGGCGGCCGCGGAGGCCTGCTTCTCATTGTTCGGATCAGGTTTTCCATCGCTACCCGACTTGCTGTCGGAACAGCCGGCGGTGACCAGGACGGCACTCAGGCAGACGATCGCAGCAGTTCGCTTCACGCTCTCAACTCTCGCACGGCAACGGGTACACACTGAGAAGAAGTGACCAGCGTGCCATGCAAAGAAAAATGGCCGCGGATCGCTCAGCCGAGCTGGATCACCGCGAAGCGGGCGCCCTCGGGGTCCGCGAGGACCGCCATCCGGCCGAAATCCGTGTCCAGCAGGTCGCCCTGGAGTGCTCCTCCGTTGCCGACGACCTGGGTGACCGTGGCGTCGACGCCGGCGGTCGCGAAGTACGGAAGCCAGTGCGGTGGGGTGTCCGCCGGCATGTCCGGATGCAGCTCGCCCGTCCCCGCGACCGGTCGGTCCTCGGCGTACAAGGCCGCGTACTGCGTGTCGTACCCGCCGACCTCCTCCGCGCGGTAGTCGAACACGCTCGTGTAGAACTTCCTGGCGAGCTCGTGGTCCCGGCTGAGCGCCTCGCTCCAGACCAGCGAGCCCGGCGTCGACCGGCATTCGGCCCCGACGTGATCAGCGGCCTGCCAGAGTCCGAAAATCGCGCCGTTCGGATCGGCCGCGATCGCCATCCGGCCCTGCGGGGCGATATCGCGCGGTTCGAGGATCTCGCGGCCGCCCTCGGCCCGTACGGCGGCCAGCGTGTCCTCGATCTGCTCGGTCGCGAGGTAGGTGGTCCACCGGCTCGGCAGCCGCTCGGTGCCCGGCTGCTTCGGGCCGATCCCGCCGACATCCTCGCCGTCGAGGCTGCAGACGAAGTACTCCGTCGAACTCCGGTGCTCGGTTGTCCAGCCGAACAGGGCGGAATAGAACGCCGCGGCGGCGACCGGGTCGTCCGCGGCGAGGTCGACCCAGTTCGGCGTACCGGGCGGCCACGGGGTGTTCCGCTCGATCATCAGCCCTCCGGGAAGTCGTTTACCAAGCAGCCCCGCAACCCTGCCAGGGAGCATCGGCCACGTCGAGACGATCGCCTGGTGATCGAATAACGGTTCGATCACTCCCCGGGCGTATCCTGCTGCGTTGTGACCCGCCTAGCACTGCACAGCCGGCTGATCCCCGGTACCGAAGAGGCCTACGAACGCGAGCACGCCAGAGTCTGGCCCGAGCTGATCACGGTGATGAACCGCGCCGGCATCCGCGACTGGAGCATCTGGCGCAGCGGCCGCGACCTCTTCCACCTGGTCGACTGCGACGACTTCCCGGCCGCCGTCGCCCAACTCGCCGACGACCCGGTGGACCAACGCTGGCAGGTCCACATGAGCCAGTTCGTCGAGTCCTTCGCCCAGAACGAAGACGGCACCCAGCCGCTCCACCACGTCTGGACCATGTCCGAACAGACGGACTAGGTACTACGGGCGCATCTCCCAGACGAGGATTTCTGCGCCTTCCGGGCCGGCGGTCACGTGGTGACCGTCCGCGGCGATCAGGCGCGCGGCGTCCGACGTACCGAGGTCGCCTGCGCCCTCGAGGGTGACGGTGCCCAGCGCCACGAAGAGGTGGACGTAAGGGGCCGTTGGCAACTGGACGGAACCGCCGGGGGCGAGGCGCGCGGCGTACAGGCCTGCGCCTCGTTGGTTGATGCGGATGGCGCTGGTCGACGCGTGCTTGGGGAGACCTGAGGCGATGGGGACGAGTTCGCCGGTGGACAAGGCGTCGTCGACCTCCGCCTGCTGGTACGACGGGGCGAGGTCGACCTCGTCCGGGCGGACCCACATCTGGAGGTAGCGGACCGGTTCGCCGGCGTCGTTCTTCTCGGAGTGATGGATTCCACTGCCGGCGCTCATTCGCTGGGCGAGGCCGGGGTAGACGATGCCGTTGTGGCCTTCGGAATCCTGGTGGACGAGAGCGCCGCGTAGTACCCAGGTGACGATCTCCAGGTCCTGGTGCGGATGCGTGTCGAATCCGGTGCCTGGGGCAACTATTTCGTCGTTGTGCACGAGTAGCAGGCCGAAACCGACGTTCGCGGGATCGTAGTACGGGCCGAAGGAGAACGAGTGGTGCGAGTCGAGCCACTCGCTCTCGGTCCGAAACCTGTCAGCCGCCCGCCGGATGTCCGCGCTCATGCCCACCAGTCTGACTTAGTAGTAACCCTTCTCGCCGTCGAGGAGCTCCCGGATCGTGTCCAGGTGGCCGACGTGCCGGGCAGTCTCCTCGACCATGTGGATCAGCATCCAGCGCAGCGTTGCCTTCGCCGAGCCGAAGTCCGGGTGCTTGCCGACATCATCGAGTGAGTGCGCCGCGATGATCCGGTTGGACTCGGCGCACTGCTGCTCGAACTCGTCCAGCAACTGAGCCAGCGGAACGTCGCCCGGCATCATGTCGCCGTCCTCGGGCTCGTCCTTGAACTGCGGGTTGTCGCCGAACGGTTCGCCCAGGAAGAGCACGTTGAACCAGCAGTGCTCGGTCCACCGCATATGGGAGACCAGCCCCGCCATCGTCATCAATGGCGAACTCGGCAACACCACCCGCTGCTCATCGGCCGCGGCCAGCCCCTCGGCCTTCCACCGCACCAGCGCCCGCTGCATGTCCAGCCAGCCCACCAACTGTGTCCGCTCATCAGCCACGAGCGGCGGCCGCTCCCGAGAAATCGTCATGCGCCGGACACTAGCCACCAACCCAATCGCCCCGCACCGCAATAAGAGCGCGAGGCGGGTTTCCGACATGTCGTGGCGGGGGTGGCGGTGGGACCTCTAACGTTAACGAAAGGTCTCTTCGTATTGGATTGGGAGTCGCCATGAATCGACGGGTCGGCATTCTGCTCGCGGGTGCGATGGCAACCGGGCTGTTGCTCGGGTCGGCGGGGCTGGTGGCGGCTCAGGCTCAGCAGTCTGCGGTTCAAGCCGCTTGTAGCGCTCCTGCCTGGGCGGAGGGGACCACCTACGCCGTCGGCGACAAGGTGACCTACCAGAACCGGACCTACTCGGCGCGGTCCGCGCACACCGCGATTCCCGGCGCCGGCTGGAACCCGGTCGCGGCTGCCTCGCTGTGGCTCGACCTCGGCGCTTGTGACGGCGCGCCTCCCACGACTCCGCCGACGACCCCGCCGACGACGCCTCCCACCACCCCGCCCACGACACCACCGACCACGCCGCCGCCCGGATCGACGACCTGTGCGGTGAAGTCGCGGCCGGGCGGCAAGGTGCTGCAGGGCTACTGGGAGAACTGGGACGGCTCGTCGAACGGCGTCCACCCGCCCTTCGGCTGGACCCCGATCACCAACACGGCGATCGCGCAGCACGGCTACAACGTGATCAACGCGGCGTTCCCGGTGATCCTCTCCGACGGCACGGTGAAGTGGGAGGACGGCATGGACGCCGGGGTGAAGGTCGCCACCCCGGCCGAGATGTGCACCGCGAAGGCGGCCGGCCAGACGATCCTGATGTCGATCGGTGGTGCCGCGGCGGGGATCGACCTCAGCTCGTCCGCGGTGGCGGACCGGTTCGTGGCGACCGTCGTACCGATCCTCAAGGCGTACAACTTCGACGGGATCGACATCGACATCGAGACCGGGCTCACCGGTAGCGGCAACATCAGCCAGCTGTCGACCTCGCAGGCGAACCTGATCCGGATCATCGACGGCGTACTGGCTCAGATGCCGTCGAACTTCGGTCTGACGATGGCGCCCGAGACGGCGTACGTCACCGGCGGCAGCGTCACCTACGGCTCGATCTGGGGTTCGTACCTGCCGATCATCAAGAAGTACGTCGACAACGGGCGACTGTGGTGGCTGAACATGCAGTACTACAACGGCAGCATGTACGGCTGCTCCGGCGACTCGTACTCCGCCGGCACCGTCCAAGGCTTCACGGTCCAGACCCAGTGCCTCAACAACGGCCTCACCATCCAGGGCGTCACCATCAGAGTCCCGTACGACAAGCAGGTCCCCGGCCTCCCCGCCCAGTCCGGCGCCGGCGGCGGCTACATGTCCCCCGTCCCTCGTCTCCCAGGCCTACAACAGCGTCCCCGGCCTCAAAGGCCTGATGACCTGGTCCATCAACTGGGACGGCTCCAAATCCTGGACCTTCGGCAACAACGTCAAGTCCCTCCAGGGCCGCTGACCAAACAACCCGATCAGAGATGTCCGTGCTGCGGTCTACGGTCGGGGTGATCGCGAGGGTTACCGACTTTTGGCCGGAGTCGTACGAAGCGCCGCCTGGGCGGGAGCATCTCACCGAACTGGGAGCGGTCGGGCTCGACAGGTTAAGGAGTCGCTGAGAGTTCACTGAGGGTCAGGTAAGACAGGGTTTTCGTCACCTAGGGTTGTTGGATGGAGACCCTGACCTGTCCCAAGTGCCAAGGCTCGATGCGGACGTATGAGCGCAGCAGCATCACCGTGGACCAGTGCACCGAGTGCCGCGGTATCTTCCTCGACCGGGGTGAGCTCGAGCGGCTCGTCGACGCCGAGGTTGCGTTCAACGCGCCGGCTCCGGCCGCGCCGCCGCCCCAGCAGCAGCCGCAGTACGGCGACCGCCGCCCGGACGATCGGCGCTACGACGACCGGCGGTACGAGGAGAAGCGGTACGACGAGCGCAAGTACGACAAGGACCGCCGGTACGACGAGCGCGGCGGCTACGACAAGTACGGCAACCAGCAGCACCCGCGCAAGAAGAAGAAGTCCTTCTTCGAGGAGCTCTTCGACTGATCAGTGATGCCGGCCGTGCAAGGCCGGTTCGCGTTCCTCTTCGGTGGTGCCGCCCCACACGCCATACATCTCACCGACGAGTTCGGCGTGCCGACGGCACTCCCGACGGACGGGGCAGGTGCCGCAGAGTGACTTGGCGAGCATCTCGCGGGCGTGCTTGCGCATCCCGCGTTCGGACTCGGCGGCGAAGAACAGCTCGGGATTGACGTCCTTGCAGGCGGCGAAGTCCTGCCATTCCCAGTTCTCGATGAGCGGGTAGGGCAGGCCGTCCGGCGCCTTCGTGACCGCGCCGGCAGGCGGCTTGCGCCGGCTCACAGGCGGGCCCGGTTGAGCTTGGCCATCGACGAACACCTCGGACTGGTCGGCGAACCCCGCGGCTGCCTTCCGAACCGCAGGTCGTCGAACCAGGTACCCGCTGGCAAACGTCCTCACACGCAAAAGGGCCCGGAGCAAAAGTGAACTGGTCCCCGGAAGTTGGACTGAGTTTCTCAGTTCCGACTTCCGGGGAGCAGTTTTATGCGTGTGAGTAGTTCGTTGTCTGAGTCGCAGCGTGCCGCGGCGATAGGGTTGTTCGAGTCGGAGTGGGGCTGGAGTGCGGCCGCGAAGCGGTTGGGGGTGAGCGAGCATGCTGTTCACCGGCTGTATGACCGGTGGCGGGTGCGTGGAGGTGGAGCGTTGGTGGTCAAGCCGACGAAGCGGGTTTTCTCGTTCGAGTTCAAGCTGGCCGTGGTGCGGCGGTTCTTGGCCGGTGAGACCAAGGTCGAGCTGGCCCGTGAGTTCGACTTGTCCTCGCCGAAGCTGATCGAGACCTGGGCGCGGAAGTTCCGTAACGAGGGCGAGGGCGGGTTGCGGCCCAAGCGTGCCGGGCGTCCACCGGTCTCGGGTCAGGCGCCGGATGGTGCCGGACAGGGCCGTGACGGCGAGTTGGAGCGGCTCCGCCGGGAGAACGAACGATTGCGGGCGGAGAACGCCTACCTGGGAAAATTGCGGGCCTTGAGGGCGCAAGAACGACGGTGAAGGTTCGTGCCGTCGTGTCTCTCAAGGCTGAACATCGCCTGGATGTGTTGTTGCAGGTCGCCGGACTGGCCCGGGCAACGTTCTTCTATCACCAGGCCCGCCTGGCACGGCCCGATCCGCGTGCTGGGCTGAAGGCCGCGATCACCGAGGTCTTCACCAGAAACCACGCCCGTTACGGGCATCGCCGGGTCCACCACGAACTGGTCAAGGCCGGCTGGCAGATCGCGAAGAAGACCGTGCTGAAGCTGATGCGGCAACTCGGGCTGATCTGCCGGGTCCGTCGCAAGAGACGCTATCTGTCGTATCAGGGCGAGACCGGCCAGGTCGCGGCGAACCTGCTAAACCGCGACTTCACCGCCGACGCACCGAACCAGAAATGGGTCACCGATGTCACCGAGTTCCGCATCGGCGACCACAAGCTCTACCTGTCACCGGTGATGGACCTGTTCGACCGCCAGATCATCGCCTACTCGCTCCAGACCTCGCCGAACCTGCACCTGACCAACAGCTCGCTGCGGGCCGCGCTGGCCACCCTCGACGAGGACGCTGCTCCGTTGGTGCACTCCGACCAGGGATTCCAGTACCAGCACGTCTCCTGGCAGCGTCTGCTGACCGAGGCCGGAGCAACCCAGTCGATGTCTCGCAAGGGCAACTGCTACGACAACGCCGTGATCGAGAACTTCTTCGGACACCTCAAAGAAGAAGCCTTCCACCACGTCCGCTACCTGACCATCGACGCGCTGGCCACGGCGCTGCACGACTACATCCACTGGTACAACCATGACCGCATCTCAACAAGACTCGAGGGCCTGAGCCCGGTGCAATACCGGACCCAGACCCTCGCGGCCTAGGCTCTTATCCAGCTAGTCCAACTTCCGGGGACCAGTTCACAAAGCCCCGGGCCCCTTTCAAAGCGTCACTTGCTGATCAGGATCCGCATCGAGGTGCCCTGCTGGGTGACCACCCGGATCTTGACGCCCACGTGCGGCACCTTCACGCCGTACGACGGGATGTCGGCCGACCAGAAGTCCTTCCGGTCATCGAAGACCGGCACGGCCGCAGCGCCGCGGATGTAGTTCTTCTGCCCGTTGATCGTCAGGTTGAACGAGTCCGACTTCTGCAGCCCGAAGGTGGAGTCGTAGCTCTGCACCGCGGTCTTCCAGAACGCACCGGTCAGGTTCACCCGCGGCGTCGGGTTCGCGTCGATCGGCAGCCACTGGCCCGAGCCCGGGTGTACTGCGGTCTCGTTGTCCTTCTGCGAGGTGTCCCAGTACGAGACCAGCAGGCCGTCCTGGTACGGGTAGTGCTCCACCCAGTCCGGCCGGGGCGCGCCGACGAAGTTGTACGGCCCGTACTTCAGGTACTTGTTGAACGAGCTGTACGTGTAGTTCGACGCCAGGTAGAAGTTGTCGTACTCGTTGGTGACCGACTCGCCACTGGCCTTGAACCCGACCGCGGTCCAGCCGTTGTCGCCGTTCTCGGCCCCGTCGTCGACCAGCGTCTGGCTGCCCGCGACCACCTTGATGTCGTCGGCGAAGAAGCCGAGTTCGTTGGTCGCCCCATCGGTCGCGTACCGGAACCGCAGGTCGATCGTCTTGCCCGCGAACGCCGACAGGTCGAACTCAGCCGGCTTCCAGCCCGCGCTGTCGCCGTCGATCCCGTTCGCCTCGGCCGACTTGGTGATGCTGCCCGGGATCGCCTTGAACCCGGAGCCGTCGTTCACCTCGACGTACGCGTAGTCGCACGGGTCGGCGCCGCAGTCCTCGATCTTCCAGTTCGCCTGGAAGGTCAGCGACGAGGATCCGGCCGGCAGCGTCACCTTGCGGGTCAGCGTGCCGGAGTACTTGTCGCCGGTCCCGCTCCACCACGACTTGGTGCCGGTGACCGGCTTGGCCAGTTGGGTGGTGACCTTCTTCTTGGGCAGTACGACGACCACGCCCTGGGCCTTCTTGGTGTTGAACTCGTGCGGGCCGAGGTCGATCGACTTGGTCTGACCGGCCTTGACCGTCTCGTAGTCGAGCCAGCCCAGCTGCAGCTTGTCCCAGGTGCCCATGTCCTGCGGCTTCAGGCCGATCCCGATGTCACCCTTCGCGCCGGCCCGGTTCTGCGCCATCACGCTCCACCAGTTCACCGGGTTCTGGCTCGGCAGGCCGGAGGTGTCGTAGTGGTCCGGCAGCCCGAGGTCGTGCCCGTACTCGTGCGCGAAGACGCTCATCCCGCCGTTCTCCGGCTGCATCGTGTAGTCACCGATCCACAGCCCGGTGGAACCGATCTGTACGCCGCCGAGCTTGTTCGCCACCGGACCGGTGCTGTTGTTCTGGAACGCGTACCAGCGGTGCGACCAGATCGCGTCCTCGCCCTGATGCGGATCGCCGTTGGCCTGGTCGCCACCGGCGTGCACGATCTGGAAGTGGTCGATGTAGCCGTCCGGCTCGTTGAAGTTGCCGTCACCGTCGTAGTCGTAGCGGTCCCACTGGTCGTAGGACTTCAGCGTCGCCTTGATCTGGTCGTCGGTCTGGCCGGCCTTCTTCTGGTCCGCCGTCCACTGGGTGACCGCGTCGGCGATCAGGTTCCAGGTGTTGGAGCAGATGTTGCCGGCGCACGGGGTGCCGTTCGACCGGCCGTAGCGGGCCTCGTTGTAGGGCACCTTGACCCAGTCCGAGACAGTGCCGTCGACCGAGTAGCGGCCGGACGACTGCTTCTCGTAGTACGTCTTCACCGAGTCGCCCTTGCCGAAGTACAGGTCCCGGTAGTGCGCCGGGGAGTAGTCGGCCTGCCAGACGGTCGAGTTGTCCTTGGTCCGGTCCGGCGCCGGGATGGCGTTGTGCATCGGCCCGTCGTACGTCGTGGGGCCGGGCGTGTCCGGATCGGTGTCCTTGTCCGGGAAGTCCGGGTGCCGCTGGTTGCCGAACTCGGCCAGGATGACGAAGATCTTGTCGGTCTTCTCGCGCGCGAGTTCGACGTACTGGTTCTTGCCGATCCTGGACCCCTTCAGCTTGCCGCGGGCATCGCGGGAAGCCGGCGTGGCCACCTCCTGGCCGACCTTGACGACCTTGCTCGTACCGCGCTGCTCGACCTTCGCGGCGCCGGTCAGCACATCGGTCATCGCCTCCTGGCGGAGGTCGCGCCGCTTGTCCTCGAGTGCGTTCGGCAGCTCGTCCGGTCCGGCCTTGACGGCCGCGGGCCCGGTCGGCGCGGTGCCGTCGGCGGGCGCCGGACTCGCGACGGACTGGGGCACCTGGCCGAGCCCGGCCACCAGGGCGATCCCCAGTACGCCGAGGGCCGTCGTACGTGCGGGCTTCAGGCGCACGGTTCCTCCTCATCGGTTCCGCCGGGCTCTCCCCGGCGCAGCAGCGTCCCCGGTCAAGAGGTGGCCGAGGGCAACCAGTGACCGGAGACGCTAGGACACTAAGTGAGCACGGGGGGCGACCGGAAGGTTCGTCGCCGCGGGATAACCCTTGAGCAACCCTTCGCGCCAAATTTGCGATCAGACTGCAACAAGACCTCCATCTGAGCCGGGTTGACGGGTTATCGTCGGCCGATGAGCACCACACCGCAGGTCACCCTGCGCCCGATGACCGAGGCGGAGTTCGCCGACTGGTACGAGCTGACCATCGTCGGGTACGCCGGCGCGATCGGCCCGGCCCGGGCACTCACCTCGGAGCAGGCTCTCGTACAGTCCCGCAAGGAGATCGACACGCTGCTGCCCGACGGCCTGGCCACCAAGGACCACCTGGTCTGGACCGCCTGTACCGACGACGGCACCGTGGTCGGCAACCTGTGGATCCAGGCCCGCCAGCCGGTGCCGTTCATCTTCAACATCGAGGTGGACGCCGCCCAGCGCGGGCACGGCTACGGCCGGGCGATCATGCTGGCCGGCGAGCAGGCGTGCCGCGAGCTGGGTTTCGACCGGCTCGACCTCAACGTGTTCAACGACAACCCGACAGCGGTCCGCCTCTACGACTCACTCGGCTATGTCACCGTCGCCCAGTCGATGCGCAAGATGCTCTAGCGCCCTGCTGCAATGTCGGCGACGGCGTCCAGATGCTTCGGCTCCCACCCGAGTTCACGCCTGGCACGGTCGCTCGTGAGTTGCTGATCCAGCGCGTAGGCACCAGCGATCACACCCATCTGCTCGTACGCCGCTGCGAGGCTGATGTGCTCCACCTTGCCCGGTACGCCGGCCGCCGCGGCTAGTGCCGGCGCGATGGTGGCGAACGGCAGGTTCTCGGCGACTCCGCCGTACACCGACCCGGCCGGTGCTCCGAGCGCCAACACGTACAACTCCGCAATGTCGTCCACATGCACGAGCGTGACGTGATTCGTCCCGTCACCAATCACCCGTACTGCGCCTGCCTTGCGAGCCGGCTCGACGAAGAAGTACTCCAGCAACCCGCTCCCCCGGCCGTACACCACGCCGGGCATCACGAGCACCGGGCGCGAACCCTCTTTGGCGAGCACCCGGGCCTCGTTCTCGAGCCGCCAGGCCGTGACCTCCGGCGGGTTCTTCGGAGCATCCTCGTCCACCAGACCTTCGGTGTCGCCGTAGACCCAGACGCCGCCGGTGTGAACGTAGGGGCCACGGCCGGCGAGCCCATCGAGCAACGCCTCCGCGGCGGCCAGATCGACCTCGGCGCTTCGCTCGGCCGACCAGCCGAGATGGAGTACGCCGTCCGCTGCGGAGGCGGCGTTCCGTAGTACGGAAAGATCGGTCAGGTCACCGGTGACGGCTGTCGCGCCGAGGCCGGTGACGAGCTCGGCGGCGCGGTCGCTGCGGGCGAGGGCGGTGACTTCGTGGCCGTGCCGGACCAGCGCCTCGATCGTCGCCTGGCCGATATAGCCGGATCCTCCGGTCAGAAATACCTTCACAACCCCCACCGCCTTTGTCTTTTCATTGTGTTTTCCTTCCTTTCGGTACTTCCAGCGTGCGGTCCGGGAGGCGGTGATTTCCAAGACCTGTTCGGGCGGCTGTGATACCCCTGGGGTATGAGCCGCTGGTGGGTCCTGCATGTGGACATGGACCAGTTCATTGCCGCGGTCGAGGTACGCCGCCGGCCGGAGCTGCGCGGTCTCCCGGTGGTGGTCGGCGGTTCGGGCGATCCGAGTCAGGCGCGGCAGGTGGTCGCAACCGCGTCGTACGAGGCCCGTGCGTTCGGCGTGCACTCCGGGATGCCGCTGCGAGCCGCCGCGCGGAAATGCCCCGATGCGGTGTTCCTGCCGACGAATCCCACGGCGTACGACGCGGCGTCGGCCGAGGTGATGGACACGCTGCGCGAATTCCCTGTGGTGGTTGAGGTCTGGGGCTGGGACGAGTGCTTCGTCGGCGCTTCGGTCGACTCACCTGAAACGCTCGCCGCGGAGCTGAGGGCGGCTGTGCTCGAACGCACCGGGCTGACCTGCTCGATCGGGATCGGCGACAACAAGGTGCGCGCGAAACTCGCGACGGGGTTCGCGAAACCTGATGGGCCGCCGGCGGTCGATGATGTCGCGATCTACCGGCTGACCGCGGACAACTGGGCCGAGGTGATGAATCACCGTCCGGTCCGTGAGCTGTGGGGTATCGGCGGCCGGATGTCGGCGAATCTGGCCGAACTGGGTCTCCATACCGTGGCCGAGTTGGGCGCCGCCGATCCCGACGTACTGCGGAAGCGGTTCGGCCCGAAGATGGGGACCTGGTACCTCGCGCTCGGGCGAGGTCTGGGCGATACCGAGGTGACCGACGTACCGCGCGAGCCGGTGTCGCGCAGTCATGAGGTGACCTATCCGGAGGACCTGTCGGATCCGGTGGAGATCGCGCGACAAGGTGCGGTCGATGGCGCTCGCGCTGACGCGCGAGGTGGTGGACGAGGGGCGCTCGGTCCAGCGGGTGCACGTGAAGGTGCGGTTCATCTCGTTCTACACGCCGATCAAGAGCCGCAAGCTCAAGGAGAGCACGCAGGATCCCGAGGTGGTCGCGGCGGCGGCGCTCGACGTCCTGGCGAAATTCGAGTTCCGCCGGCCGGTGCGGTTGCTCGGCGTACGGGTGGAGTTCGCCCCTTCGGGCACTATGTAACGGACACGAGATCCAACTGAAAACTTTCTTCCGAACTTCGGTTCCGGCTTGGTCGTCGAGCGGATCGTGTCCACCTACGACAACACGCAGGAGTTCGAGCTAGCCGCCGGCGGCCGCACGCAGGACCGCGCCGGCCTCGAATCCGTCGCAAACGCCGCAACCCGCGACAACGTCCGCCTGCCGTAGCAGATCTTGAGAGACGCTTGCCGACGAGGAAAAGTTGCTGCTGAGATTCGGCGAACTTTCCTTGCTGGCAAGGCATCCAAGCATTCGCAACCAAGGGGTCGCCGCAGATTTCGCCGGGGGAAACACCATGAAGCTCAGCCGCACCGCCGGCCTCGCCGCCGCTGTCGCAGTACTGGCCGGTGGCGGGCTTGCCACCGCAGCCGTCGCCAGCACCGGCACCGCCGCCACAACGACCGTCGCGAAGGCACAGGCCGCCGTTCCGGCACTCACGCCGGCGCAGGTGAAGTACGTCCACCAGTCCTGGGGTGATCCGAAGACCGAGCTCGGGGTCGTCGTCCTGGCGCCGAAGGGCTGGAACCTAGTGAAGCTGTCGACGTTCGAGGCGAAGTTCACCAGCTCGAACAAGCTGTGGAACCTGCGCGTGAACGGCGTGTATCAGGGGGAGACGCCGGTCGCGAAGGTCGTCGCGCAGAAGAAGGCGGCGCTGCAGGGGGTCAAGGGCTACACCTTGATCTCGCAGACGAACGGCTCGATGAAGGCCACGAACCCGTCGTTCGAGGGCGTCGTCTTCCACTACACGACGCTGGTCTACTCCTACACGGACGGCAGCACGACCCGCTTGGTGGTGGATCGCTTCACCGATGCCTTCGGGGTGAACACCACCGACATCGAGATGAGCGCCGGTGGCCGCCCGCAGGACCGGGCCGGTCTCGAAGCAGTCGTCAACACAGCAACCCGCGACTACGTCCGCCTGCCGTAGTCAACCGGGCCAGAGGCGCCTCAGGGGAAGTCGCCGCACGGGGGGACAGGGACGGGAGAACGGGCACGGGGAATCCGGGGGCACGGGGAACGGGGGCACGGGGGAAGGGGAACGGGGGCCTGGGGTTCGGGGGAACTCCAGGGGGTCTGCAGCTCGGGGGGATGGTCACAGGTCGGGGGGCCGCGGGGCGGGGGGGCGTCGCGGGGCGGGGGCCTGTGGCTAGAGCTGGTAGGTGCGGCGGGCGTTGTCTCCGAAGATGGCGCTCTGCTCGTCGGGGGTGAGGTCCGAGGTGAGGGTTTCGGCGGCTTCGGACGACCTCGGCGTACGACGCGGCGAGCAGGCAGACCGGCCAGTCGGAGCCGAACATCACCCGGTCGGGGCCGAACGCGTCGAGCACGACCTCGACGTACGGCTTGAGATCCGAGACCTTCCAGTCGGCCCAAGAAGCCTCCGTGACCATCCCGGACAGCTTGCACGACACATTCGGCAGAGCGGCCAGGGAACGAAGGTCTGTTGCCCAGGGCTCCAGGTCTCCGCCGACGACCGGCTTCGAGATGTGATCGACCACGAAGGTCAGCTCCGGCAACGCGGCCACTGTCTCCACCGCGGCCGGCAAGTGCGGCGTCTTCGTCAACAGGTCGTACACCAGCCCAGCCTCGGCCACCGCCTGCAACCCGGCCCGTACGTCGTCCCGGCAGAGCCAGCGCTCATCCGCCTCGTCGTGCACCTGATGCCGGATCCCCTTCAGCCAAGAACCATCGGACCGCTCCTTCAACCGAGCGAGAGCATCCGCGACATCAGCAGCGGTCAGATCGACCCAGCCGACCACACCGGCCACCAAATCGTTGCTAGCAGCAACTTCCAGGAACTCGGGGGTTTCCGCCGGTACGCCGACCGTCTGGACCAGCACGGTCGCGGTCACCCCGGCCTCAGCCGCCAGCGGCGTCAGGTCGTCGATCAGGAAGTTCCGCCGGATCGGCTCCAGCTCGGGACCCACCATCCAGCTCTGCTCGCGCACCGACAGGTCCCAGATGTGATGGTGTGCGTCGACCCGCCCGCTCATGCCGCCGTCGTCCCTTCCGCGTGAATCAGCCGGATCACCCGCTGGCTCATCGTGTCGTAGTCATGATCGTTCGCCACCTCGCCCTGCACCCGGTGGTCCCGCATCACCACCACCCGGTCCGCCAGCGTGATCATCTCCGGCAGATCCGAGGTGATCAGCAGGATCGCCAGCCCGTTCGCCGCCAGGTCCCAGATCAGCGTATGGAACGCGTCCTTGGTCCGGACGTCGATGCCGACCGTCGGCTCGTCGATGATCAGGATCTCGGTCTTGGCCGCCAGCCACTTCGCCAGCGAGACCTTCTGCTGGTTCCCGCCGGACAGTGTCCCGGCGAGCTGGGCAGGCGAGGCGATCCGGATCCCGAGCTGCTCGACGTACTCCGCGACCAACTCGGCCTCGCCCTTCTTCGGCACGAAGCGCAGGCCGGGCACGAAGGCCTTCCGGAGCCGGTCCCAGACGGTGACCGCGATGTTGCGGCTGACCGACTGCTCGAGGAAGACGCCTTCTTCTTTCCGGTTCTCCGTGACGTAGCCAATCTTGTAATTGCGCAGGGCATCCCGGACGTTCCGGATCCGCACCGCCTCACCGCGCACCCGGACCTCGCCCGCGGTGATCCGGTCCAGCCCGAGCAGCGCTTTGGCGAGCTCGCTGCGCCCAGCGCCGACGAGTCCGTAGAGGCCGACGATCTCCCCCGGCCGGACGCTGAGATCCACGTCCGCGTGGCCGGTCGCAGTACCTACCCCGGACAGCTCCAGCAGCGGAGCCGCCTCGGGAACGGTTCGCGGGGGCAGCGTCAGCGCCTCGTGCACCCGGCCGACCATCAGGTCGACGACCTGGTCGCGGGTCAGGTCGGCCAGCGGACCCGCTTCGAGCACCGACGCACCGTCCCGCAGGACCGTCACGGTGTCGCAGATCTGGAAGACCTCTTCGAGCTTGTGACTCACGAAGAGCACCGAGCGCCCGTCGTTCTTGAGCTTCTCGACCACCCGGAAGAGCCGCTCGGCCTCGTTCGGCGTGATCGAGGCGGTCGGCTCGTCCAGCAGCAGCACCCGGCTCTCCACCGACAGCGCCTTCGCGATCTCGACCAGCTGCGCCTGCGCGACCGACAGCTCGGTCACCGGCAGATCCGGGTCGAGATCCAGATCCAGCTCGGCCAGCCAGCGCGCGGCCTCGGTCCGGATCGCGCCGCGGTCCACCAGACCGCGCGAGGTCGGCAGCTTCTGCAGCAGGATGTTCTCGCCGATCGTGAAGCCGGGGATCAGGTTGCGCTCCTGGTGCACCACGCCGATCCCGGCCGAAGCCGATTCGTGCGGCGACCCGAAGTGCACCTCGTTGCCGTCCAGCAGCAGTCGCCCGCCATCCGGCTTGTACAACCCGGTGATCACCTTGATCAGCGTGGACTTCCCGGCACCGTTCTCACCGAGCAGCGCGTGCACCGACCCCGCTTCGAGCTTCAGCGTCACCCCGTCGAGCGCGCGCACACCGGGGAACAACTTGTCCACCCGGTCAGCCAGGAACAACGTCATGACACACCTCCGGCTACGGCCGCGTCCGGCGCTTTGACGACCGTACGGCGTTCCTGCCGGCGGGTCCGGAGCTGGCCGAGGACCACCGAGCCGAGCACGACCGCACCGACGACGAAGTTCACCCAGCTCGGCTCGAGCGAGAACTCCGCCCGGGCCGTGTCGACGAAGCGCACGATGAAGGCCGCGAGCACCGTCCCGAGGACGACCGCGGAGCCACCGGTGAGCAGGGCTCCGCCGATGATCGGCGCCGCGAAGCTCGGCAGCAGCCAGTCGCCGCCGATGCTCTTGTTCACGCCCGGCGACGACGCGACGGTCAGGATCGCCGCCACACCGAGGATCGCCCCGGACAGCGCGTGCGCGATGATCACCGAGCGATCGTTGGAGATCCCGGAAAGCCTTGCCGCGATCGGGTTCCCGCCCGAGGCGAGCAGCTGCCGGCCGGGCACCGTCCGGCGCAGCATCACCGCGAGCAGCCCGGCGACCACCAGGGCCACGAGGAAGATCAACGGCAGCACGCCGAAGACGGCGTACGAACCGAAGCTCTTCAAACCCTGTGGATAGTCGTCGACCGTTCGCGTCCCGACCACTCTGTACTGCACGCCGAGCAGCACGGTCATCGTCGCGAGCGTGACGATGAACCCGTTGATCCGGGTCAGCACCACCAGCAGCCCGTTCACCAGACCGGCGACCGCGGACAGCAGGAACCCGATCAGCAGCGCCACGAAGACCGGCACGCCGTGCTCGGCCATGAGCACGCCCATGGAGACCGCGGCGAATCCACCGATCGCACCGACGGCCAGGTTGAGTTGTCCCACCGCGAGAACCACCATCTGAGCCAATCCGATCAGGACGGGCACCGCCAGGAACTGAAGGAGTACTCGCAAGGAATTCGCTGAGAGCAGGTCACCGTCGGAGGCGATCACCAGTCCCACGAAGAAGACCACACAGATCACCAGCAGCGTCATCTCGGTCGACCGAGCGAAGCGTTTCATCGTTTGCGCACCCCCTGCCGATCGGACAGTACTGTTCGGATCCGGTCGGTGGACAACGCGACTAGCAGGATCAGTCCGAGATAGATGTTGAGACTCTCCAGCCCTACGCCGAGCAGATCCAGCCCCTTGCGGATCACCGAGGCCAGCGCCGTCCCGAGCAGAGTTCCCCAGACCGAGATGAACCCGCCGGCCAGCAACGTCCCGCCGAGGATCGGTCCGAGGAACGACGGCAGCATGAACTCGTCACCGATGGTCGCCTTGATCGACCCGGTGCTGACAGCGAGCATGAAGCCCGCCAGCGCGGCCAGGCAACCCGACATCGCGTGTGCCGCGATCACCCGGCGCGCGGTCGGGATACCGGACAGCTCGGCCGCCTTCACCGACGTCCCGGTCATCAGTAGTTCCCGGCCGAGCTTCGTCCGGCTGTAGATCCACCCGACGACGGCCATCGCGATCACGGCGAAGAGGGCCAGCTGCGGCACCGCCGGAGAGCCACACAGGTTGCCGATGCAGACATCCCCGAGCGAGTAGTTCCGCAGTTCACGCATGCCGGGGGGCTTGGTGACGAAGGCCGCGTTGTCGGTCAGCGCGGTATAGACGAGCGGAATCAATCCGAGCAGCAGGAAGTCCAGCGCCAGCGTGACGACGAACGAGTTGACCCCCGTGCGAGCGATCACCCATCCCGCGAGAGCTCCGATCGCAGCTCCGGCGACGAGGCCGACCAGCAACCCGGCGTACAGGCTGAAGTGCCACAGGTCGTACGAGATGCCGGTGATCATCATCGAGAAGGCCGCCATCCGGCCGACCGCGAGGTTCATGTGGCCGATCGAGAGCACGCACAACTGGGCCAGCCCGACGACGGTGAACATCGCGATGTCGCGCAGCAGCGGGAAGACGACGAGTTGCTGGTTGAAGAAGGCAGGTCGCAGGATGCCGAACAGCGCCGACAAGACGACCACCAGGATCAACAGGCCGATCCGCTGGTTCGCCCACCACGGCGTCCGGCCGCCCTGCGGCGCCTCGACCGGGGCGTCCTGGAGCGCCGCGGTCGCCGTCTCCGAGACGGGGGCGCTCATGAGACCCTCCGATCATCGATCGCGTCGCGGTCCCAGTCGATCCCGAGGCCTGGCGCGTCCGGGGCGACCGCGTGCCCGTCGACGATCTCCATCTCGGTGTGCGTGATCGCACGAAGCTGCGGGATGTGCTCGACGTACCGGCCGTTCGGTACTGCGGCCGTCAGGCTGACGTGGAGCTCCATCAGGAAGTGCGGGCAGACCTGCAGGTTGAAGGTCTCGGCCAGGTGCGCCACCTTCAACCAGGGCGTGATCCCGCCGATCCGCGCCACGTCGACCTGGACGATCCCGGCCGCCCCGGAGGCGACGTACTCGCGGAACTGCGAGATCGAGTACATCGACTCGCCCACGGCGATCGGGATCGAGGTCGACTCGGCCAGCCGGACATGGCCGGTCAGATCGTCGGCCGGCATCGGCTCCTCGAACCAGGTGAGGTCGATCGGCTCGAAGGCATGCGCCCGCCGCTTCGCCTCGGCGTACGTCATCGACTGATTCGCATCGACCATGATGTCGAGCGCAGGACCGACAGCATCCCGTACTGCGGTCAGCCGCTCGACGTCCTCGTGCACGCGCGGCTTACCCACCTTGAGTTTCACCCCCGGCCAGCCGGCCTTCTGCGAAGCAAGTGCGCCCGCGACCAGCTGATCCGTTGTCAGGTGCAACCAGCCACCCTCGGTGTCGTACAGCGGCACGTTCCGGCGATAGCCACCGGCCAGACGCCACAAGGGTTCGGCGGCTCGCAGGCAGCGCAGGTCCCACAGGGCGGTGTCGACCGCGGCCAGCGCCAGCGAGGTGATCGCACCGACCGTGGTCGCCCGCGTCGAGGCGAAGAGGTCGAACCAGATCCCCTCGATGTTGCGTGCATCCGCACCGACGAGGCGCGGCAGCAGGTGGTCGCGGAGCATCGCCAGCACAGCGGTGCCACCGGTCCCGATCGTGTACGAGTAGCCGAAGCCGGTCAGCCCCTCGGTCGTCTCCAGTTCGACGAAGACCGTTTCCTGCTTGAGGAACGCCTGCACCGCATCGGTCCGGACGGTCTCCACCTCGAGGTCCACCAGGAAGGCCTCGGCGCGGGTGATCGTTGTCTTAGGCAAGCTCATCGGTCCGTTCATCAAAACTCAAGGGAAGGAAGGAAAGCGCGGCAGGCAGGGGCGGGCGGACTACTGGCAGCTGAGCTTGCTCGCGAAGTCCTTCTGCAGCTCGACTGTCTTCGCCTTCCGCTCGGTGTCGTAGGTGTCCACGTTGTCCTTGGTGACGATGAAGGAACCGGAGTCGACGATCACGCCGGGCGTCTTCATCGTGCACTGCTTCGAGCCGAGCAGGGCGAGCAGCCAGCCACCGACGTACGCCTGGCCGACCGGGTTCTGGGTCACCGTCGCGGCCACCCCACCGCTCTTGATCGCGGACAGGATCTTGGCGTCGTCGTCGATCGCGACGACCTTGATCGGCAGCTTGCTGCTGGCCACGCCGTCGGCCGCGGCGACCGCCGGGTTGTACGCCGTGGTGACGATGCCCTTGATGTCCTTGCCCTTGGAAGCGAGCAGGTCGGCGACCGCCTTCTGCGCGGTCTGCAGGTCCTCGTCGATGTCGGTGATCACGGACAGTTCGGTGACCTTGCCGTTGGTCTCGGCGATCGCCTTGCGGACGCCGGCGATCCGGCGCTGGGTGTTGGAGTCGACGTTGTTGCCGGTCAGGTGGACCAGCGCGCCCTCGCCGCCCATCGCGTCGATGGCCGCCTTGGCCGCCTTGTACGCCGCTGCCTCGACGTCGGTGGACAGGCAGAAGTCGGCCGAGTTGGTGTCACCGGCCGGGCAGGACGCCAGCGAGCCGACCGCGAAGCCCTTGGACTTGAGGTCCTCGAAGGTGGAGTTGATGTCGGTCGGCGACACCCCGAAGATGCCGAACGCGTTGTACCCCTGCGCCGCGAGCGAGTTGATCACGTTGTTCTGCTTGCCCTGGTCCCACTCGCCGGTCTCGTTGAAGGTGGCGCCGGCCAGTTTGAAGTCGGTCTTGTCCTGGTCGGCGGTCGCCTTCCACGGCTGGAAGTAGGGGTGCGCCCCGCCTGGGATCAGCGCCAGCTTCACCTTGGAGCCGTCCTTGAGCACCACCGGGCCGCTCGACGTACCGGTGGAGGCGTCGTCGCCGGTGGTTCCACCGGAGTTGTCGCTGGAACTCTTGGTGCTGCACCCGGTAGCGGCGAGCGCGACGAGAACCAGCCCAGCTGCTGTCTTACGGTAAAGCGACGACGGGACGTTCATGGACTGACTCCTCAAAGATCCTATAGGATATTGCTTACGCGATGCTGCCGGTTCACACTGGTTCGCGTCAAGACCTGCCGCGGTAACGACTGCGACACCGACGGTGGGGTCCGGCATGATGGGGCTTCGGGAGGAGTGACTGTGACAGATGCTCATGTAGGTCTGGCGGGGCAGCTCAGCCGCCTGCCCCAGCGCCAGGTGCTGAGTGACGACGTCTATGAGACCGTCAAAGGCCTGATCATGGACAGCGTGGTGGAGCCGGGCACCCGGCTGAACATCGACGGGTTGACCCGGGAGCTGGGGATCTCGCAAACCCCGATCCGCGAGTCGCTGGCCCGGCTGGAGTCCGACGGGCTGGTGATCAAGGAGCCGCTGCGCGGGTACCGGGTCTCCTCCCGGCTGACCCGGGAAGAGTTCGAGGACCTCTTCGAGTACCGGCTGCTGATCGAGCCGTGGGCGGCCGGTCGCGCCGCGGAGCGGGCCGCCGCCGAGGATCTGGTCCGGCTCAAGGACGAGATGCTCAGCTACGCCGAGGTTCCGGACCGGCCGGACTACGACGGCTACAAGGCGATGACGGCGCACGACCAGCGCTTCCACGACCTGCTGCTGGAGTTGTCCGGCAACGACACCGCCCGGCAGTCCTTCGCGCGCACGCACTGTCACCTGCACCTGTTCCGCCTGTACTACGGCGGCGGGATCGCCACCAAGGCGTTGCGCGAGCACAAGGCGATCGTCGCGGCGGTCCGCAAGGGTGAGCCGGAGGAGGCGACCGCGGCGATGCGGTCCCACATCGAAGCCTCACGGGCGCGACTGCGTCCCGTGTTCGACCAAGAAGCGATTTCCTAGGAGAGTCTGTGGAACTGCTGCGCCTCGGCGCGGTCGGTGAAGAGCGCCCGTATGTGCGCGACGCCGACGGCACCGTCTACGACCTGAGCTCCGTCACCGCCGAGATCGACGGCGCCTTCCTCTCCTCGGACGGGATCGCCCGGACCCGCGCCGCCCTGGCCGCCGGTTCGCTGCCGGTCGCCTCGGTCGACGGTCTGCGGACCGGCGCCCCGATCGCGAAGCCGGGCGCGGTCGTCTGTATCGGCCTGAACTACGCCGCCCACGCGGCGGAGTCCGGCGTCGCTCCGCCGGCCAACCCGGTCGTCTTCTACAAGCACCCGAACACAGTCGTCGGCCCGTACGACGAAGTGCTGGTTCCGCGCGGCAGCACCAAGACCGACTGGGAGGTCGAGCTCGCCGTCGTGATCGGCAAGACCGCCCGCTACCTCGAGACCGACGAGGAAGCCCTCGCCTGCGTCGCCGGGTACACGGTCTCGAACGACGTGTCCGAGCGCGCCCTCCAGCTCGAGGTGTCCGGCGGCCAGTGGTCGAAGGGGAAGGCCTGCGAGACCTTCAACCCGCTCGGCCCTTCGCTGGTCCCGGCCGACGAGGTCGACGCTCAGAACCTCGGACTCCGGTCCTGGGTCAACGGCGAGATCCGGCAGGACTCGAACACCCGCGACATGATCTTCTCGGTGGCGGCGCTGATCCGCGACCTTTCGCAGTACATGACGCTGGACCCGGGCGACCTCGTCAACACCGGTACGCCGGAAGGCGTGGCCCTGTCGGGCCGGTTCCCGTATCTCTCCCCCGGTGACACCGTCGAGTGCGAGATCGACGGTCTCGGCCGGCAGAAGCAGGGCCTCGGCAAGGCCTGACCTCGCCGAAACTGTCGGCGCCTCGCTCTAGCCTCGGCGAGGTGACTTCAGACCTCGACTATCTCGACGACATCCGGGTTTCCTACGACACCGTTGCTGCCGACTACGCACGACTCGTCAGCAGCGGCGGTGCGTGGGAGCTCCCGACGCTGACGAACTTCGCCTCGCTGGTCGGCACCGGACCTGTTCTCGATGTCGGTTGCGGGCCCGGTCGGGTCACCGCGCTGCTGCGATCGCTGGGGCTGGACGCCTTCGGCGTCGACCTGTCCCCCGGCATGGTCGAGATCGCCCGCCGCGACTTCCCGGAGGCCCGGTTCGAGGTCGGCTCGATGACGGCTTTGGACCTGCCGGACGATTCGCTGGCGGGCATCGTCTCCTGGTGGTCCATCGTCCACCTCCCGTCGGACGCGCTGGCCCAGGCGTTCGCCGAGTTCCATCGCGTCCTCGCACCGGGCGGCCGGCTCCTGGTCGGCTTCCATGTCGGCACGGAGAGCACCCACAAAACCTCCGGCTACGGCGGCCACCCGATGTCGCTCTACGTCCACCGCCGTACGCCGGAGCAGATCTCGGCGGTGGCGGCCGACGCAGGCCTCGTCCTCCAAACCAGCCTCGCCCTAGAGCTGGACGGCGACCGCCCCGGCGCCTGCCAGTTCTTCCACAAGAAAAGCTAGCCTCTGCAGATGACTTCCAAAGTGCGCACCGTCACCTTCGACAGCCGCGATCCCTACCAGCTGGCCGGATTCTGGCTGCAGGTCTTCGGCGTCGAGCGGCCGGACGACGACCACCCCGGCGATCCGTACGCCGCGGTCGTCACGGACTCGGTGACGCTGCTGTTCGAACAGAACAACGACGTCAAGGCAGCGAAGAACCGAGTCCACCTGGATCTCGAACCGGACACCACCCGCGATGAAGAGGTCGACCGCCTGCTGGCTCTGGGCGCCACCATCGCCCACGACCACCGCGAACCCAACGGCCTCGGCTTCGTCGTCATGCTCGACCCCGAATCCCACGAGTTCTGCGTCCTCCGCAGCGCCGAAGAACGAGCGGCCACCAGCTAGCCGACGGCCGGGGTGTCACCGGTCAGCGTGATGCGCCAGTCCGTCGACCAGGCGTGCACCGCGACCGCGTACCCGTCGCGAGTTGCTGCGAGGCGATGGTGACCGTCTTCAGGAGTGGCAAGGTCGGTGGTCCAGCCTCGGTCCGCCAGAGCTCTCGCCGCAGCCGAGACGGCACCCTCGGGATCCGGCACTGCGTTGGGCTCGCCGGTTTCGACGGTGATCGAGCAGATGGTCGCAGGACCCCGACCATCGAATAACGCCCCAGGATTCACCGCCCCAGGGTCATGAGTGACCACCGGAGTCTGCCCCGGCACGACAGCCGCTGCCACCGCCAACAGCTCAGCCCTCAGCACCTCGCGTGCTTCCGTAAGAGTCATCGTCCGCGCTCCTCTGCACCACGGGAAACCCTGGAGACATTTGTTGTGGTGCGGCTGCCGTCAGCTGGGGTAGGGCGGTGGGGTTTGGTGAGGGAGACGACTCCGTCGTACACCTTGCTGGCTACTGAGGCGGCGTGGTTCAGGGGGTCGGCCCAGGAGATTCCCGGGGCGAGCTTTGTTTCTTGGGCTCGGGTGGTGTTGGTGGTGGTGATGTGAGCGAGGTCGCCGCGGACGACCCGGCCGATGTTGCGGAGGGACTCGCTGTTCTGGCGGTAGTACTGGTTGTGCCAGTGCACCGAGACCGCTTCGTCGTTGGTGGCCATCCGGATCGCGTCGGGGAAGGTCGCCGGGTCGGGGCCGTGCCACTCGCTGTAGGACATGTAGTCGCCGGGTGCGCGTTCGACGTACAGTCTGGTCGGCTCGGGAACGAAGTCCGAAGCCTGGTTGACGAATTTGGTGATGCCAGGGCTGCCGGTGAGCACCACCCGATCCGCCCGGACGCCCTGCAGAAGACCTTGCCCGACCACATCCGTGCCGTAGCTGTGCCCGACCAGCGTAACCTTTGCCTCCGGCAACCTTTCGGTGTCGAGCCCGGCAGTGAAGCGTCGCAGCGCCGGCCCCGCCTGGATCGCGGCCTGCTTGCTGATCGCGTTGTGCAGCCCCTGGGGCGAGTCGTAGTCGAGCCATAACACCGCAGCGGTCCCAGGACCGGCTTCGTGCCGGATCAGATCGGCCCGATCCACCTGCCCGCGCAGCGTTTCCAGGTTGTTGCCCATCCCCGGCACCAGCACCGCGATGTTCCGCGCCCGCGAAAGATCCCCCAGTACTTCGACCGCCCTCCCCTGCCCCTCCGGATGCACCGACAGGAACTGCCGATCCCGCAGTACTGAGACAACCTTGCCCGAGGCATCGACTTCCGCATGGGCGACCGGCGTCAGCAGCTCGTCGAGCGTCTCCAGCCTCTTCCCATCGTGCCCACTGGCACGCAGCCGGTCCCGGGCCGCGACGAGGCGAAGGTGGTTCGCGCGATACCGCAGTACGGCGGGCGCGCCGTCGAGCGAGCCGACCTCATCCGGTCGCATCTCTGCGAGCCGCCGCGCGGCGTCGGGTGCGAGCGCAGCGAAGTACGCACGGGTCTCGTACGCCGCGACTTCGGCGGGCAGCTCCTGCACCCGCCGGACCAGCAGCTCGAACTCGTCCGCCATCGCCACTCCCCGTCAGCAGTCAGGTGCAGGCAGTCTGACACCGGAACTCTCTGACGGGAAGCCCCGATTATCCGAAGACGAGTGACCAAGACCCCGTATGAGCGGATAACTTGACCACCGAGAGCGGTCGCACATCGACATGCCGGAGGGATTCGGCCGGCGCATCGAGCACGTACAGCACAGCCGCCCGTACGACGGCCGGGTGCACCACTGCCACCACGGTCTTCGAAGCGTCATCGGAGGCGATGTCACCCAGCCAGTCGGCGACCCGGGTGAGCACGTCGTTCGCGCTCTCGCCACCGGGCGGAGCGGTGTGCGGGTGCTCCAGCCAGCCGGCCACTGCCTGCGGGTCCGCGGTCAGCAACTCCTCCAGGCTGCGCCCCGTCCAGTCGCCGTACTCGCGATCACGCAGCGCCTGCTCGACCTGAGCGGTCAGCCCGAACGCCTCCGCGGTCTGCACCGCAGCAGGCTCCGGTCCCGCGAACACCAGGTCCCCCTCGAACTTCAGCTCGCGGGCGGCTTCGAGACTGGCCGTGTCCGGCTCGGCGGCGCCGCCGAGGACGAGTCCCCGCAACGCTGGAGTGAGGGCGTGGGCGACGAGTGTCAGCGCGGTCAAGCGGCAACCACCTTCGAGTCAGCGACTACCGGCGTACGCCGATCGATCGCCGCAGCGTAGCCGATTCCGAGTAACGTCCACAGCACCGTTTGCGTACCAAGTGAGGCAAGCCGGAACTGCCAGAGCAGGGTCGCCGGGAACGTCTCGGGCACCTCGTTGATCTTCGGCAGGATCAGGTACGCCACCACGACCGTGACGACGACCGCGAGACCGCCACCGGCCAGCCGGATCCACTGCACCTCACCGAATCGCTGCACCCAGCGGGACGCGGCAACACCGGCCCAGACAGCGAGCAGCCCGATCACCAGCGTCAGCAAGTAGGTGATGGTGCGCTTGGTGATCGTGTCCGGATCACCGACCGCGGGCGGGTTCGGCGGGTACTTGAAGAACGGGACCAGCACGATCCCGACGTACCCGGCGGCGGCCAGGCCGAGGGCGGCGTACGAGTCGCTCTTGGTCCGCAGCTTGCGGCGGAGCAGGGTGAAGCCGACGGCGAAGATGCCGCCGAGCGCCACGCCGTACAGGGAGGTGGCGAGGAAGAGCCCACCCCGCTGGCCGTCCCGGCTGACGAGCGGCTTCTCCTCCTCGGCATGCTCGTGCTCGGCACCGGCGCCGGCGTCGTGGGAGTGCGCGGCCCCGTTGGCCTCTTCGATCGCGATCGCGGAGTCGATCCGCGGCTCGCCCAGCACGAAGGCGAAGGTTCCGGCCAGCAGACCGGCGAAGAGGCCGACGATCAGGCCGCGCACCAGTAGGGATCCGAAGGTACGCATGACAGACCTGTCTTTCCGATCGCCCGGGGGCGAGGTGTGGTGAAAGTGGTTAAGACAGAGCTGCTAGTGGCAGGGCACGCCGAGCAGGTGCCGGCCGTCGTGCATCAGCTCGTGCATGTACATCCCGGAGCGGGACAGCGCGCCCTGGTCGAAGCCGACCAGGTAGGCGAGCATCAGCGCGAGCCCGACGGTGAGCAGGGCGAACGCCAGCAGACGCGGCGACAGCGCCGGTACGGCGGCGGAAACAGGTGCGGCCATGGGAAGACCTCCTAGGGAAATGCGCGTCCCCTTCGAAAGGCTGCTGGTGTCCGAGCGTCCTGACTCACGAGCCGGAGCTCGCTCACAGTGGCGCGGCCGTACCGGATTTTCACCGGTTTCCCTCATGGCACCGCAGTTTGTCCCCCGAACCGTAGCCGCCGCCTTCGGCGAGGGTCAACGGACAACGGGGTGGCGGGTGATCTTTCCCACGCCTTGATATCCAGCTGCGTCCTGAGGTGACGCAACTTACAGTTGGCCTCATGCCGTCCGCTCATCACCTGATCGCCTTCGCGATCACCGCCCTGGTCATCATCGTCGTGCCCGGGCCCAGCGTGCTGTTCATCGTCGGCCGGGCGCTCGCCGTCGGCCGTCGCGAGGCATTCCTGACCATGCTCGGCAACACCGCCGGCGCCTCCGTGATGCTGGTCGCCGTCGCGCTCGGCCTCGGCGCGCTGATCGCCGCGAGCGCCGTCGTACTGACCATCGTGAAGCTGGCCGGCGCGGCGTACCTGATCTATCTCGGCGTCCACGCCGTCCGCACCCGCAAGTCGCTCGCGGCGGCTCTCGCGGGCGAGGTCAAGCCGGGTCGTGCGCGGCGCGTGCTGCGGCAGGGCTTCCTGGTCGGCGTCACGAACGCGAAGACCGCGGTCTTCTTCGCCGCGGTGCTGCCGCAGTTCGTCGACAAGAACGCCGGGCCCGCCTCGCTGCAGATCCTCGGCCTCGGGCTGATCTTCATCACCATCGCGCTCTGCTCGGACGGTCTCTGGGCGCTGGTCGCCGGTACTGCGCGGGAGTGGTTCGCCAGTTCGCCGCGCCGCCTCGAACTCGTCGGCGGCACGGGCGGACTGATGATCATCGGCCTCGGCGCGAGCATCGCCGTCACCGGTTCGAAGGAGTAGGACTAGCGGGCCGTACGCCGGGCCGCCAGGACTCCGATGAGCGCGATGACCGCCGGCACCCCGAAGGCGGTCAGGTAGGCCGGGATCGGCCAGTGCGGCTCGATCGCGGCGAAGAGTGAGCCGCCGATCGCCAGGACCGTTGCCGTCGACAACGAGTCGCTGAGCGACAGGGCGGAGCTGTTCGCGCCCTGCTCCGTCAGGCTCGAGTACTCGAGCGTCAGGACCGACACGGTCGGGAACACGGTGCCCATCCCGAGCCCGGTGAGACTCCAGCCGAGCACTCCGACCAGGACCGGCACGTTCTGGTTCAGCGTGAGGGTGGCGGTCACGATGCCGAGCACGATCGCGACCATCCCGGCCTGCAGGAACACCGCGTGCGAGAAGGGCTGCTTCGGGCGTCCGCGGTACCAGGAGGCGGCGGTCCAGCTCAGCGCGCTCACGGTGAGGACCAGTCCGGCGAACGCCGGCGACAGTCCGCGTTCACGGGTGAGCATCAGCGGCAGGAACACCTCCGCGCCGAACCCGGATGCGGCGACCAGTCCTCGCAGCGCGATCACCGAGGGAAGTCCGGAGCGCAGCTTGAACGTCCCGCTCGGCAGCAGCTTCGGCGCGAAGACGGCGACTGTTGCCAGGCCGATGAGGACGAGCGCGATCTGCAGAGCCCCGTGCTGCTGCCCGCCGTAGCTGAGTACCCCGACGCCGGCAGCCGCGGCGACCGCCCAGAGTGCCTGCTTGCCCCAGATCCGCTGGTCGCTCTGCTGAGTCTCTTTCCCGGCCTGCGCCAGGCCCGGTCGCATCACCAGCGCGGCCGGGATCGCCATCGCCGGTACTGCGAGGAAGACGATCCGCCAGCTCGCGTGCTCGACGATCAGGCCGGCGATCACCGGGCCGACCAGGGACGGCACCACCCAGCCGGTGGCGAACGCGGCGAAGATCTTCGGCCGGAGAGCAGCCGGGTAGAGGTGACCGACCACGACGTACATGGCAACCGTCAGCAGGCCGGCGCCGAACCCCTGGATGAACCGGCCGACGACCAGGACCTCCATCGACGGCGCGAGGCCGGCGATCAGCAGACCGGCGAGGAACCAGGCGGTTCCGTGCCACAGCGGGCGGGCCGGGCCTTTCAGGTCGCTCCAGGTGCCCGACACCACCATGCCCACGACGCCGGATGCCAGCGGGCCGCCGAAGGCCAGCGCGTACAGCGGCAGGCCGTTCAGCGCCTGCGCGACCGTCGGCATCGCGGTCGCGACCGCGAGCGCCTCGAACGCGATCAGGACGGTCAGCGCGACCATCCCGATCGTCAGGGCCCGGTACTGCGGCGCAAGCACGCCTGGGGCCTTGCCGGTGTCGCGGCGATCGGTCTGGTCAAGGGATCTCAGCAGTTGCGGTCATGCCGAGAAGCCTCGTTGTTGAAGTGCACTTGAAGTCAAGTCGATCGACTTCAAGTGCACTTGAGAGGCTTAACGCTTGAGATTACAGCACGGCGGCGAGGACCAGCGCGATGATCGGCGGACCGGCCTGCAGGACGGCCGAGCGGATCATCTTCCGGTTCGTCGCGACCAGCACGAGACCGGCGCCCGCCATACAGGCGCAGGCGAAGAGCGCGATCGCGTGTCCCTTGTCGCCGCCGGCGATCAGGCCGCCGATCGCGCCGATCGCGAGGAACAGGTTGTAGAAGCCCTGGTTGAGCGCCCACGGAGCAGCGACCGCAGCCTCGGTCTCGTTCGGGACCAGGAATCGCCGGTAGACGCTCGGCCTGGTGAACAGCAGGCTCTCCATCACGAACACGGCCAAATGGAAGGCGCCGGCGAGGCCGACGAAGATCTGCGCGACGGTATTCACGAGCGAACCGTACCGCCCCAGGCCGCCGCGAAGGCGGAAGCCGGGTTGCTGACGAACACCTGGGTGGCGAACTCCTCCCCGAACCGGCGGATCAGCCGCGGCCGGATGCCGGTCAGCAGATACGGCATCCCCGGCCCTTCACCGGTTGCCGCCCGCGCTCGCGCCGTGGTCGTGTCGCCGCCGAGCAGCAGCTGACCGGCGTACCCGGCATCGACCAGTGCCGCCAGGCACTCGAACAGGTGCGGATCGGTCGCGTTGTTGGCTCGCGACGGCCCGTCGAACGCCAGAAAGGCTCCGCGTGCAGCCAATTCGAGATGCAACTCGTGATCGGGAAAGCGATTCAGATGCCCGAGAATCACACTCGCCGGCGGCACGCCTTGCTCAGTCAGAAGATCCAGTACTGCGTCCGGCCCGCTCCCCAACTCGTGATGGACCCCGATCGGCGCTCCAGTCGCCCGATGCGCCTCCGCCGCAGCCTTCAACACGTACGTCGCATGCTCGTCGAGCACATGGAATCCCCCGGCGACCTTGATCATCCCGGCCTTCACCCCGGTCTCACCGATCCCGCCGGTCAGCTCGTCGACGAACAACTCCGCCAGCCCCGGCTTCGTCCGCTCCACAACCTCCGGGGCGTAATGCTCAGCCCGATGAAACCCCGTCGCCGCAACAACATGCACCCCGGCTTCCGCTACTGACCTTGGCCAGCCACTCAGCCCCACGCCCCAACCCGTACGGCGTCCACTGAACAATCGTCCGCCCACCCGCGTGCTTGAAGTCCTTAGCCTCCTGCACCGCCGCGTCAGGATCATCCAACTCCTGCCCCGCCAGCAACGCACTCCGGAAGAACAAGTGATCATGCGAGTCGGTAACCCCGAGCTCACTCGCCGGCAGATCCCCAAGAACAGTTCGTACCTTCACCAACCCATTGTCTCGTTAAGAGCAACCACCTGATTGCTGAAGTGGCTGTCGTTGCGCCGCAGCGTGCTGATACTGCCGGACTTCACAACCACAGGTGCACACAGCAGAAAGGCCCAGTCCGGAGACTGGGCCTTTCTAACTAGCTGGGTTCAGCGGTTGCGGCCGGCTCGGGTGCCGGCGGAGAAGGCTGCGGCGCCTGCGGGGCGGGTGCTCGCGCCTGGGGTGGTGGTGCTGTAGGTCTTCGGGGCTGCTGAGCCGCCGCGACCCTTGGAGCGGCCGGCGCCGGAGCTTGCGCCCCGGGTGGACTGGCCACCGGTTGCAGCACCAGCACCTCCACGACCACCCGCGCCGCCGCGACCGCTGGATGCGGTGCGACCAGCTGAGGCAGGACGGCCGGCTGCGGCGCCCCGTCCGCGACCACCGCGGCCCCGTCCGTTGCCAGTGCTGCCGGTACGGCGTACGTCGTCCTCGATGACCTTGACGGTCGGGGCGACGAAGGTGCGCTCGCCCGGAGCGAGCTTGGCGAGGAGCGGGTCGCCGACGCGGAGCTTGGTGACGGTGGCCGCGATGCCTGCCTTGCGGGTCAGGTCGCGGACGTCGCGGACCTGGTCGTCCGTCATCAGCGTGACGACGGTGCCCTCGGCGCCGGCGCGCGCAGTACGGCCGGAGCGGTGCAGGTACGCCTTGTGCTCGATCGGCGGATCCGCGTGGATCACCAGGGTGATGTCGTCGACGTGGATGCCGCGCGCCGCGATGTCGGTCGCGACCAGCGTCTTGGCCGAACCGTCGGAGAAGGCCTCCAGGTTCCGCGTCCGGGCACCCTGCGACAGGTTGCCGTGCAGCTCGACGGCCGGGACACCCTGCGCGATGAGCTTCTTGGTGAGCGACTTCGCGCCGTACTTCGTCCTGGTGAAGACGAGCGTGCGGCCCGGTGCCGCGGTCAGGTCGACGAGCACCGGCAAGCGGGTGTCGGCCTGAACGTGCAGCACGTGGTGGGTCATCTTGGTGACCGGCGACTGGGCCGAGTCGACGCTGTGCGTGACCGGCGACTTCATGAACCGCTTGACGAGTACGTCGACGCCGGCGTCCAGGGTGGCCGAGAACAGCAGCCGCTGGGCGTTGGCCGGAGTCGCCTCGAGGATCCGCCGTACTGCGGGCAGGAAGCCGAGGTCGGCCATGTGGTCGGCCTCGTCCAGCACGGTGATCTCGACCTGGTCGAGCTTGGCGTGACCGGTCTTGACGTGGTCCTCGAGCCGGCCCGGGCAGGCGATCACGATGTCGACGCCGCGGCGCAGCGCGGTGATCTGCGGACCGGCGCCGACGCCACCGAAGATGGTCATCGTGCGCAGGTCGAGCGCGTCGGTCAACGGCGTGATCGAGGCCTGGATCTGGGTCGCGAGCTCGCGGGTCGGCGCCAGGATCAGCGCGCGCGGCTGGTTCGGCCGGCGCTTGCTGGTGCTGGCGGTGAGCCGGGCGAGCACCGGCAGAACGAACGCGTAGGTCTTGCCGGAACCGGTCCGGCCGCGACCGAGCACGTCCTTGCCGGCCAGCGAGTCCGGCAGCGTCGCCGCCTGGATCGGGAACGGCTTGAGGATGCCGGCCGTGGCCAGCGCCTTGACCAGCCCGGCCGGTACGCCGAGGTCGTCGAAGGTCAGGTTCTCGTCGATCACGGTCGCGGGGACCTCGACGAAGGTTTCCTCACGGACGGTGCTCTGCTGAACGCGGTCCGGATTGTTGCCGTTGGCACCGGTACGGCGCCGGCGCCGCGGCCGCGCCGGGGCCTCACCCTGGGCGCGCCGTGCGGAGGTCGAAGGAACAGAGGAATTGGGCGTGGTGCTACTGGGGCGGCGTGCCGCCATGAAGTACTCCAAAAGATCGGGGGTCGTCCTGCCCGGCGCGGCCAGGTGGGCCGCGGCGCGTGGTGGTCGACTGCTAGCGCAGCGTATGCACTGAACCGGCGCGAGGCAGAACTGGGCGCGCCGTCACAATCAGTGTACGGCACGACCGGACCATTGGCAGAGAGTTACCACTCTGGGTACCGTCGGCCGGTGCCCAACGACTCAGACTTCCGGTCCGAACCGTCCACGATCGCCGGCGAACGTGAGCTCCTGCAGGGGTTCCTCGACTACCACCGCGGCACCTTGCTGTGGAAGACCGCCGGGCTGACCGGCGAGCAACTGGTGCAGCCCAACGTGGAGCCGTCGAAGATGAGCCTGATCGGGCTGGTCCGGCACCTGACCGAGGTGGAGCGCTACTGGTTCCAGATCTGCCTCGACGAACGCCCGATCGCGCCGGTGTTCTGGACGGACGAGCATCCTGACGGGGACTTCGACCTGGTCGACCCTGCCGCCGCGGAGCAGGACCTCGCGCAGTACCGCGAGATCATCAAGGTGTCGGACGAGATCTGCGCCAAGTTACGACCTCGACCACGTCTACCACCGCCCGCAGCCCCGCGAGTCCGAGCGGTACTCCCTGCGCTGGCTCTACATCCACATGGTCGAGGAATACGCCCGACACAACGGCCACGCCGACTTCCTCCGCGAACGCATCGACGGCGAGACGGGCGAATAGCTAGGGCTTGATCGAGCGGACCAAGGCAACGATGTCGTTGGTGACGCCGCGGACGCCGGGGATCCGGGTCAGCCGGAGCAGCTTGTCCACCAGAGGCACCGAGCGATCGATCAGCGCCTTGGTTCGGCGCAGGCCGTCGCTGTCGTCGTGCACCCAGAACAGCACGATCCCCATCTGCATCAGCCAGAGCAGCTCGGGCAGCTCCGCCTTCAGGTCCGGCGCGAGCTTCAGGTCCGATCCGTCCACCACCTGACGGAACACCTCGACGCTGGCGTCCCGGGCCGGCCGGGACTGCTCGCTGAACGGCGACAGCGGACTCTTCGGCTCGGCAGCGTTCTTGAAGAAGGTGCCGGCGAACTCGTGGTACGGCTCGGACACCTCCAGCCAGCTGTGCAGCACTCCGCCCAGCCTCTTGGTGAAGGACCTCTCGCCGGACAGGATGTCCACGACAGCCTCACGGTGCTGGGCTTGCAGGTGGTCGTAGTACGCCTGCATGAGGTGCTCTTTGGAGCTGTAGTAGTAGTACGCGTTGCCGACCGAGACGCCTGCCTCCGCGGCGATCACGCGCATCGTGGTCTTGCCGTACCCCTGCTCGCGGAACAGCCGCAGCGCGGTCGACAGGATCAGCTCACGGGTCTGCTCACCCTTGGCGGTCGCACTGTCCGTCACATCCGTCAGCGTAGTCACCCCCTCCCGCATCACTGCGCAGCATGGTCCGCAACCCGGCCGCCGCTTGCACCATCGCCTTGGCCACCGGCCGCATCGAAGGACGAGCAAGCCGTACTGCGGTGTGCCGGTGATCCGCCGTCGCCCAGAGGCACACGATCCACGCCCGGTCGCCGACGTACACGGAACCGTCGTCGGCGACCACTGTCACTTCCCGCAGCGTGGCCTGGTGATCCAGCGCCGGATAGCGCTGCCGAGCATCCGCCGACCCCGCCGCGACGAACTCGAACCGGATCACTCCGCTACTGCCGTTCCTAGCTGGCCGCTGGGTAGCCAGCCACTCCTTGAAGCGCCTGCAGAGGCCACACTGCGCGTCGTACAGAACTACCAGGGACTGCATGGCTCAGTAGCCACCGTGCATCGGGTACTGCGGTCCTGCGAACGGTGCAGGCACCGGCTGGAGCTGAGCGCCTTGCTGGATCACGTCGTTCGGCGGGACAGGCGGGGTGGTCAGCTCCTGCTGCCGGCTGCGACGACGGATCGCGTTGAAGACCCAGACGTTCAGCAGGTGCAGTACGCCGAGCACGACCAGCACGGTGCCGAGCTTCACGCTCAGCTGCTCGATCGCGCCCCGGGCGTCGTCGACGGTGCCGCGAGTCCGCAGGAACAGCGTCACGAACCCGAGGTTGACCAGGTAGAACCCGACCACCAGCAGCTTGTTCACCGCATCGGCGAAGTCGTCGTTCCCGTCGAACACGTCGACCAGGAAGATCCGCCCGTTGTGGCTCAGCGTCCGGGCCACCCAGATCGTCAGCGGCACCGCGATCACCAGGTAGAGCAGGTAGGACAGCACGGTCATCGCACTCACATCCCCATTCTTGAACACGTTCAATTCTTCGGCTGCACTGAGCATAGGCCGAGGTTTTGAACATGTTCAAGAAGCGCCGGCGGTGACCCCCGTCACGCAGTCGGCTAGCGGATCCGCCGACCCCGCAGTACGACGGCAGCGGGCGCGGCGAGTACTTCGGGGTCCTCGCGAGGATCGGCGTCGTAGGTGACGAGATCCTCGCTGCCGGTCAGACCGAGGAACTCACTGGCCGACGTGGTCGCGGCTTCGAGCGCCTGCGTGACGGTCAGCCCATGCTTGACGAGCTGCTCGACCTCACCCGCGACAGTGCCGAAGACGTCCGACCCGGTCAGCACATGTACGCCGTACTGACGAGCCAACGGCAGCATCGCGGTCATGTGCTCCACGCGCCGCCGACGCCGCTCGACCTGCTCCGGAGTCGCCTTCGGATCAGGCGGACCGTAAGCGGTGAGCGTCGGCGTCCAGCCGCCACCACGAGCACCCAGTACTTCGAGGTCCTCGGCGGTGATCACCTCGCCGTGTTCGACCGAGTCGATGCCGACCCGGATCAACTCGCTGACCAGCGCGGTCTGGGTATGCGCCGCAACCCGAGCACCCCGGGCATGCACCGCCGCGATCATCTCCTCGACCGCATCGATCTCGTAGTTCGGCGTCATCGCGCTGCCGCGGATCGGACCTTCCGGTCCCACCGGCGGGAAGTCGGCGACCAGCTTGATCCAGGTCGCGCCCGCATCCAGTTCGGCCTCGACTGCAGCTACCAGCTCTTCAGCCGGCACAGGCTCGTACAGACCTGGAAAGTACGACCCCTCCGGCGCGACGAATCGCCCGGCAGCAAGGATCAGCGGCTTCCCGTCCTCGGGATTCGCCGCGAGCTTCAACGTGATCGACCGATCCCCACCGACATCCCGTACTGCGCGGACGCCTGCCTGCCCGAGGTCGTCGAGCATTGTCCGGGCAGCGTCTTCGTCCAGCGGAACCAGCGTCTTCTCGCCCATCCCCACGGTCAGGTGGCAATGCGAATCCACCAGGCCCGGTAGCGCGAACCGGCCCGGCAGCACCTCCGGATCACCATTGCCCACCTCGAAGTGAACCTGCTCCCCGTCCGGCAACCCGATCCCGTCGAACGTCCAGCGCGTCATGCGGGCCATCGTGCCTCGCGGCAGGTTCAGCGTCCGAGCCTTGTCGCGAGAGGTTCAGGGCCTGACAAATGTCGGCAGCTCGCAGTACAGTCGTTGGCAGGCACTCAGGGTGCCACCGGTCCGCGGGAAGGGCTCAGCCCACCTGACAGCAAGGTTGTGCGGTAGGACCCACCTCCTTTCTCGCCTGACGACGCGGACAGCAGGCACGTAGAGAGGAGGTCGCTATGCCGACCCGAAATCTTCCGAACGACCCGAGCCTCGAGCACCTGAAGAAGCAGGCGAAGTCCCTGCTCAAGAAGGTCCAGGCAGCCGATCCCGAGGCACTCTCGCTGGTCGCCGAGTTCCATCCGTCCGGCGTGGACGGTCTGGCCGGGGCGCAGTTGGTCGTTGCCCGCAGCTACGGTTTCGCCAGCTGGGCAAGGCTTGTCCATCACCTCGAACTGGTCGATCGCTACAGCCGTTCGCCGCACCGTCAATCGGTCGGCGGTCCGCTGGACACCCCTGAGCAACGCGCCGACGAGTTCCTCCGGCTCGCCACCTTGCACTACGGCAGCGACGACCCCGCCCGGCAACGGTCCGCGGAGCAACTGCTGACGGACTTCCCTGAAGTTGCCCTGAGCAACATCTACACGATGGCCGTCGCTGCCGCACCGGCCGCGGTCGCCGAAGCCCTCGCCGCCGATCCAGGAGCAGCAGCTCGCGAAGGCGGACCGTATCGCTGGGAACCGTTGATCTACCTCACCTACTCGCGCCTCCCTGCGGACGACCGCGTGGCCGTCGCGAAACTCCTGCTGGACAACGGCGCAGACCCCAACGCCGGATATCTCTGGCAAGGCATGCCGTCACCGTTCACTGCAGTCACCGGCGCCTTCGGTCGCGGCGAGAACGACCAGCCACCGCACCAGAACCGCCTGGAACTCGCCCGGCTGCTGCTCACCGCAGGAGCCGACGCCAACGACAGCCAGACCATGTACAACTGTGGCCCCGGCTGTCCCCCGCCGTACGACGATGCGCATCTCGAACTCCTGCTGGAGTTCGGACTCGGCAAGGGCGACGGCGGTCCCTGGCACGAGCGGATGACCACCGCCCATCCGACGCCGCGGCAGCTCCTCGAGGACGAACTGGTCTTCGCCTCGCACGAAGGGCTGTTGCACCGAGTCCAACTCGTCCTGGCCCAGGGCATCGATCCCGACGGCCGCGGCACCGAGCACCCGATCTTCGCCGGGCATCGCGCCTACGAACTGGCCGCGATCCAGGGCCACACCGAGATCGCGGAGCTCCTGCTGGCTCACGGCGCCGAGGAGCTGGACGACGTCGGCGAACTCTATGCCGCCGTACTACGGGGCGAACCCGTCCACCCGGATCCGGAGCTCGCCGCCCGGGCCGTCGCGCGCAATCGGCTGCTGCCGATCCGGGTCGCCGAGATCGGCGCGACCCACGCGCTGGAACCGCTCCAGCAACTGGGCTTCGACCTGAACGTCGGGGGGATGAGAACCCCGCTGCACATGGCCGCGGTGAACGGTCACCTCGACACCGTGCGGAAGCTGATCGAGCTCGGCGCGGACCCGACGGTCGAGGATCCCTACTACCACAGCACGCCACGCGGCTGGGCCGTGCACGCCCATCACCAGGACGTCGTGGACTACCTGGACACGGTGTAGCGGATCTCCAGCATCACGCAGCCGTCGTCCGTGCGATACGGGCCGTGCGGCATGCCCGGGTGGCGCGCCGCGTAGTACCCGGTGGTGAAGGTCTTGCCGAGGGTGAGATCCGTGAGGCTGCCGGAGAGTAGGTAGACCTCTTCGAAGTACTCGTGCCGGATCACTCCGGCCTCTGTGATCGTCCCGGGAGCCCAGCGGGCCAGCCGGGTCAGCGTCCCGTCGACGGGATCCTGGCTCAGCACCCGCTGGGTGATCCCGGCGCCGGCGTCGGTCCACTCGACGCCGTCCGCCGCGAAGAACTCGTACTGGTCCTTCATGGGCTGACCGTCAGGAAGAGGAACGAGCCGAAGATCATCAGGTGTACTGCGCCCTGCAGCAACGTGGCACGTCCGGTCGCCAGGGTCAGCATGCTCACCACCACGGTCAGGATGAACAGCACCAGCTCCTTGCCGCCCAGGCCGAGCACGAGCGGACCGTCGAGCCAGATGGACGCTATGGCGATCGCGGGGATCGTCAGTCCGATGCTGGCGAGTGCCGACCCGAGCGCAAGGTTCAGGCTGGTCTGCAAGCGGTCCCTCAACGCAGCCCGTACGGCGGCGACTGTCTCGGGGAGCAGCACGAGCAGAGCGATCACAACGCCGACCACGGCCAACGGCGCACCGGCCGACTCGACCGCCGACTCCAGCTTCGGCGACACCGTCTTCGCCAGCCCGACCACTGCGATCAGGCAGACGAACAGCAATCCCAGACTCGTCAGGGCAACCCGCGCACTGGGAGCAGGAGCGTGAACCTCGTCAGGAGTCCTCGACCTCTTCTGCCGGGACCGGGAGGAAGTAGTCGCGATGGCGAATCGTCTGGACGAAGACGAAGACGCCGTACATCACCAGCGACGTCACGCCGGCGAAGGCGAGCTGCGCGGAGCTGAAGGTGGCTCCCGGCGTACTGGTTGTGAAGGTGGGCAGCACGAGGCTCAACGTCACCAACGCGGTCATCACCGCGAGCGCGCTGCCGGACGCATGCACCCGGAACGCCTGCGTCTTGTGCCGCAGCGACCCGACCACCAGCGCGAGCCCGAGGATTCCGTTGCAGGTGATCATCACGGCGGCGAACACGGTGTCGCGCGCCAGCGAAGCGGCCTTGTCGCCGCCGGACGCCATCAGCGTCACGATCAGCGCGACCTCGATGATGGTCACCGCGAGCGCGAGGATCAGCGTGCCGAACGGTTCACCGACCCGGTGCGCGACCACCTCGGCGTGATGGACGGCCGCGATCACCGCGGCCCCGAGCCCGGCGCAGACCAGGATCAGCAGGAAGGCATTGAGGTCCCGTCCCCAGGACAGCACCAGTACGACGAGGGCGAGCGGGGGCACGGCCAGACTCCAGCGCGGCAACCCATGGACAACCGTCTCTGTCATCCCCAGCGATTCTATGGCGCGCCGCAGCAATTCGGTTGGCAGCTCTCGCTTGGCGGGTGATGCTTTTCGCATGATCAGAGACGCGGTCGGCTGACGACTGGGCGGCCATCTGGCCGTTCTTCCGCGAGATCGTCACCGCGCGGGAGACCTACGCCTACGACCCGGACCTCACCGAGGAGCAGGCCCGCGCGCTCTGGATGTCACCGTCCGGATCGAAGCTGAGCCGGACCACGGTCGCTGTCGATGCCGACGGCACGGTTCTCGGCAGCGCCAACATGTACCCGAACCGCCCCGGTCCCGGCGCCCACGTCGCCAGTGCCAGCTTCATGGTCGACGGTTCGAAGCGCGGTCGCGGCGTCGGCCGGGCGCTCTGCCAGGACATGATCGACTGGGCGGCCGCCTCGGGGTTCCGGTCGATCCAGTTCAACGCGGTGGTGGAGACCAACGAGCGCGCGGTCAAGCTCTGGCAGGACCTCGGCTTCGAGATCATCGGCACCGTCCCCGAGGCGTTCCTGCACGCCACGAACGGCTACGTCGGCCTCCACGTGATGCACCGCAAGCTCTAGCTCGAGAGGGAAGCAAGCTCCTCGGGGGTGAAGGCACGGAGTACGCAGAATTCGTTGCCTTCCGGGTCGGTCATCACGACCCAGGAGACCGAGTCGTCCTGGCCGACCGCTGCTCGCTTGGCGCCGAGTGCCTCGACCCGGGCCACCTCCGCGGCCTGGTCGGTCGGGCGCAGGTCCATGTGCAGCCGGTTCTTCACCGTCTTCGTCTCCTCGGCCGGCACCCGGACGAACAGGATGTCCGGCACGATGCCGTCCTCGGGGCTGCCCGCCGGTGGCTCCAGCACCGTCTCCTTCTCGACCTCATGGGTGATCCGCCACCCCAGCACCTCGGCCCAGAACCGGCCTTGCGCTGCCGGGTCGATGGCGTCGTAAATCACGCACTGCACACGAATACTCATGGCCGACACCCTCTCTGGCCACCACCGCCCGCGTCCACTTGGTTTACTCGTCGATATGTCGGAGACCCGCGCACGCCGGATGTGGAAAGCCCTCGAGCCGTATCACGCGATCACCTACTTCGCGCCGGAGACGCGGCAGGCGACCGACGCCCTCGGGTTGCGCGGTGGCTGGATGAGCTACTTCGCCTGCCGCGCCGCTCCCCTCGGCCCGGTCGGCCCCGAGGTCGTCACGGCCGTCTTCTACAACTTCCACCCGGCGATGGTCGCCCGCGCACTCCCGGACGCCTGGAACTTCGCCAAGCCCGACCAGGTCCTGGCAGCGCGACTAGCGGCCGTCGACACCGCCGTACGCCGAATGCTGCCCGCGCCGGTCGAGTCACTACGCCGTACTGCGGAGCTGGCTCGCCAGGCTGCCGAGCTGGCGCCTCTCGGCGGACGCGCGATCGCAGCAGCGAACGCGGCTCTGGACTGGCCCGATGAGCCACATCTGGCGCTCTGGCACGCCACCACGATCCTCAGGGAGTCCCGAGGCGACGGGCATGTCGCCGCACTCGTTGCTGCCGGCCTCAGTCCGTGCCAAGCGAACCTCACCTTCTCCGCAGCCGGAGGTCCGTCCAAGGCGATCTACCAGGCGAGCAGGCGCTGGAGTGATGAGGAGTGGGCCTCGGCTGAGGAGGACCTGCGCAGTCGTGGACTGCTCGCGGCCGACGGAACCCTGACCTCGGAAGGTCGTGCTTTGCGTCAACAGGTCGAGGACACGACAGACGCGTTGGCAGAACAGGGCTGGTCGAAGCTGGGCGACGCAGCAACCGAGGAACTCGACTCCCTGATCCGCCCGATCAGTAGCGCGATCATGGCCTCAGGCCTGGTCCCACCGGACAACCCGATGGGTCTGCGCTGGGACAAAAACTAGCGGCGTTGCTGCGGGCCTCGGAAGGTGACATAGAGCAGGGAAACGCCGAGGGCTGCGACGATCGGACCGACGATCGCCCAGAGACTCTTGCCGCTCATCGAGCTCCCGCCGATGTACCCGAGCCCCTGCAGGGCCCACACCACACCGGCAACGGTCAGCAGCACACCGAGCGCTACCAGTACGACCTTCTTCATCACTAGTCCCTTCGACGTGCTGAGACTAGTTGACTTGGATCCGCGCCGAGACCAGCTCTAGTGCTTGGGCGAGCTGTTCACCGGTCGGGGCCTTGGCAGGGTCGAAGAGCCATAGGACCACCACGCCGAGCAGTAGTGCCTGCAGGAACGAGCCGACCAACTGCACCTCGCCCTGCGGCGCATCGGGACCCACTACGCCGAACAGCGACGCCAGACCTTCCCGCGCTTCCCCCTGCAGGTCGGACAGCTCCTTGAGCAGCGCCGGCTGGCTCGTCCCTGCACTGAGCACCTCGAACTGCGTGGTCCACAGTGCCCGCGTACTAGGCGTCGACAACGTCCCCACTGCGAGCCGCCAGGTCTCCACGAATCGCTCGCGCGCCCCTGCATCGCTGCCGAGCCCGGCAGCCATCGCAGTACCGACCTGCACTCCCCACTCGTCGAGAGCCTGGCGCATCGCCTCGTTCAGCAGATCGTCCTTGGAACCGAAGTGGTAGCCGATGGCCGCCAGGCTCACGCCGGCCGCGGTCGCGATGTCGCGGGCCGTCGTCCGGGTGTAGCCCTTCTCCATCAGGCAGGTCTTGGCGCCCTCGATCAACGCCTCGCGGTTTCCCATGTCCAGCAGCCTAGCAACCGTCTGATACAAACGTCTTGCACATCTGTCTAAGACGATCGTACAGTCGTCTCATCGCGACGAGTAAGGAGCTGGACATGAGCAAGCAGACGGTGCTGATCTCCGGAGCGAGCGTGGCCGGCCCGGCCCTGGCCTTCTGGCTGGAGCGGTACGGGTACGCCGTGACCGTGGTCGAGCGGGCCCCGGCGCCGCGGCCGGGCGGCTACGCGGTCGACTTCCGCGGCGCCTCGCTGAAGGTGCTGGACCGGATGGGCCTGCTGGCCGCGGTCGAGGCCAGGGCCACCCACATGGGCGACATGACTTACGTGAACAAGAACGGCAAGAAGCTCGCCACCTCACCGGCCGGCAACATCAGCGGCGAACTCGAGGTCCTCCGCGGCGACCTGGTCGAGATCCTGTACGACGCGACGCGGGCCCGGGTGGAGTACGTCTTCGACGACTCGATCACCGCTCTGAGCCAGGACGCGACCGGCGTCGACGTGACCTTCGAGCGCGGCGCACCCCGCCGGTTCGACCTGGTCGTCGGTGCGGACGGCCTGCACTCCAACGTCCGCGGACTGGCCTTCGGAGACGAGAAGGACTTCATCCACGAGCTCGGCTTCTACGCGTCGGTCGCCACGGTCGAGAACCACCTCGGCCTGGACCACACCGGGCAACTGATGAACTCGCCGGGCAAGACCGTCGGCACCTACAGCGCCCGCGACAACACCGAAGCGAAGGCGCTGTTCTACTTCGCCTCCAAGCCGCTCGACTACGACCGTCGCAACCTCGACGCCCAGAAGCAGATCGTCGCCGAGACCTTCGAGGGCGAGGGCTGGGAGACCCCGAAGCTGCTGGAGGGCATGCGGAAGGCGCCGGACTTCTACTTCGACTCGGTCAGCCAGATCAAGCTGGACAGCTACTCGAACGGCCGGGTCGCCCTGGTCGGCGACGCCGGGTACTGCGCCTCGCCGCTGTCCGGGATGGGCACCAGCCTCGGCATCGTCGGCGCCTACGTCCTGGCCGGCGAACTCCACTGCGGCCGCGGGCGACCACGCTGAAGGCGTTCGACGAGTACGACGAAGTGATGCGCGACGTTCGTCGAGGCCTGCCAGAAGCAGGGCGTCGACGGCGCGATGTGGTTCATCCCGAGCAGCCGCTGGTTCGCCGCGTTCCGCAACCTGAACTTCCGGATGATGCCGTACCTGCCGTGGCGCAAGGTGATCGAGGAGATGCCGCTCAAGGTCGGCAACAAGGTCGAGCTCAGGGACTACGCAAGCCCGACGCGGCAGCCCGTAGTACCGCAGTAGTGAGGGCCTCCAGGACGGCGGAGTCGAGCTTCCAGTGCTGCCAGTACAGCGGGACGTCGACATACTTGCCGGGGGCAACTTCCACCAGGCGGCCGGCGGCCAGGTCCGCCTCGACCACCTCCTCCTCGATCATCCCCCAGCCGAGGCCGAGCCGGATCGCCCGGACGAACGCCCCCGGCGCGGGGATCGTGTGGACCGGCGGATCGAGGCGGCGCCGGGTCACCTTGCGCACCAGCCGCTCCTGCAGTTTGTCCTTGGCGTTGAAGACCATCATCGGCGCGGTCTGCAGCGCCTCCGCCAGCGGCCGCCCGGTCAGCCAGCGCTCGGCGAACTCAGGGGTGGCGATCGCCAGGTACCGCATCTTCCCCAGCGCGCGGACCCGGCAGCCCTGCACCGGCCGCGGATCGGCTGTGACCGCGGCCAGCACGGTGCCGTTGCGCAGCAGTTCGGCGGAGTGGTCCTGATCCTCCTGACGAACGTCGAAGGCAGTCACCAACTCGGGCGGTACGTCGAGCAGGGCCGGCACGAACCAGCCGTTGAGGGAGTCGGCATTGACCGCGATCGGCAGCCGCAGCCCTTCCAGCTTGCCCTTGACCGCGGCGACCGCCTCGACCTCGAGCAGATCGACCTGGCGGGCCAGCCGCAGCACCGCCTCGCCGGCAGCCGTACTCCGGGCCGGCTTCGTCCGCTGGATCAGGACCTGACCGAGCCGGCTCTCCAGCGCCTTGATCCGCTGACTCACCGCCGATGGGGTGATGCGCAGCTTCCGGGCGGCCGCGTCGAAGCTGCCTTCGTCGATCACGGCCGCGAACGTGTCGAGCTGTGCGGAGTCGATCTGCATGATGAAGTAATGCTAATGCTGCTGAAGAATCTTTAGCTGGTTTGCTGCCTGTGGGACGCCTACGGTCGAGACATGCCGCTCCTAGCAGGTTTCGCCACGACCATTGCGATGATCGCCGCGATCGGAGCACAGAACGCCTTCGTACTGCGCCAAGGTCTGCGCCGGGAGCACGTTCTGCCGGTGGTGCTCATCTGCGTTTGCTCCGACGCGCTGCTCATCTCCAGCGGGATCGCGGGGCTGGGCGCGTTGATCGAGAGCAGTCCGACCGCGCTGAACATCGCGAAGTACGGCGGCGCGACGTTCTTGTTCGGGTACGCCGCGATCGCGGCCCGGCGGGCGTTCCACCCGAGTGCGATGAGCCCGGCGGATCACGCTCCGGCGGCGCTGCGGAGCGTCGTACTGACTTGTCTTGGCTTCACCTTTCTCAATCCGCACGTATATCTGGACACCGTCGTGCTGCTGGGCTCGCTGGCCAACCAGCGCGGTACGGACGGGCGATGGATCTTCGGGCTGGGGTCTCTCGGCGCTAGCTTCGCGTGGTTCTTCGCGTTGGGGTTCTTGGCGCAGAAGCTCGGACCGATCTTCGCGCGGCCGCGGGCGTGGCAGTTCCTGGATGGCGGGATTGCCGTTGTGATGGCATCGCTGGCGACCTGGTTGGTGATCCCCGCCTGACAGCTTGGGGCGGCACAATGTGCGGGTGGATGTCACGGTGTTGTGCGATGCCGTCGCGGTGTTCCCGGAGCCTGTGGAGACGGCGTTGCCGGGGTGGTCTGCTGCGCATGAGGCGTGGACCGCGGCCTCGCTTTCCCGGCAATGTGGCCGCAGGTGGCGGGTGGTTGCTGCATTTCCACAGCTATCTGGTGACTTCGGATCGCGGGGCTGTCTTGGTGGACACCGGGATCGGGCCGGTCGGAAGCCAGGCAGCGGAGTGGCTCGGGACTGCTGGGCGGTTGCCTGCGCTGCTTTCCAGTGCCGGCGTTGGTGAGGATGAGATCGACACGGTGATCCTCACGCATGTGCATCTGGACCATGCGGGCTGGAACACCTCGGACGACCGGCCGCGCTTCGCCAACGCGACGTACGTCGTACAGCAGGCCGAGCTGGACCACCTCGGCGACGGACCGACGTACGAGCGCTACCTCCAGCCGATCGCAGCAGCCGGCCAACTACGAGCGGTGTCGGGCTCAGTTCCTCTGGACGACCTACGCCTGCTCCTGACACCCGGCCACACTCCTGGCCACCAGTGCGTGATCACCGACGTCGCCATCCTCGGCGGCGACGTCCTGGTCCACCCTGCCCAGGCACGCTGGCCCAACCTCACCTACGTCTACGAACGCGACCCCGCCGTCGCCATCACATCCCGCCACGAAGTCCTAGCCCTGGCGGCCACCACCGGAACTCCCATCGCTGCCGCCCACCCGCACACGGCCCTGACCAGCACTGGAGCCCCCATTTCGCCCAACCCCACGACCATCTCAGTCTGCCCACCCCACCGCCTCTAGCCCACCCACCACCTCCCGGGGTTGGAACAGGAAACCGGGGTCGTGAACATGGAATGACTTGTCCGCGCCCTCAACATCCTGTCCTGACCCCCGGCCTTGGGCTGTCAGCGGTAGCCGGTGGTGTCGGCTGGCTTGCCTTGGGCCTCTACCTCGACGATGTAGCGCCAGGCGTCCGGCTGGCTGCCGTCGAGGTCGGTGAAGCCGTAGACCTTCGCCAGGTCGCCGCTGGACGGTCGACTTGCCGTTCCAGCGCGCCACGTCGGGGTCCGCTGCGAGGGCGGCGACCGCGCGACCGACGTACGAGGGGCTTTCGGAGATGGCGAAGTGCGGGATCTTCTTGGTCGCGTCGCGCCAGTTCTCCTCGGTGACGCCGAAGCCGTCGAGCATCGCCTCCGAGCGCAGCCAACCGGGCGTCAGCAGTACGGCGGTGGCGCCGTGCGGTCGCGAGCTTCGTGGGCCAGCGCGAACGCCATCCGGCTCACCGCGCCCTTCGCGACGTCGTAGAAGAACGAGACGCGGTAGTTGGTCGCGTTGTACTCGTCGGTGCCGTCGGTCATCTCGATCGACCAGGCCGCCGGGCGTCTTGATCAGCAGCGGCAACGCGAAGTGGCTGGTGATCGCGTGCGTCTCGACGCCGAGTCGCAGCAACCGCAGACCGCTGTCGAGCGAGCTCTCCCAGACCGTCTTGTCCCAGTCGGGTTCGCCCGTCTGCCCCCAGATGTCGTTCACCAGGATGTGCAGCGCACCCTGCTCCTGCTCGATCCGCTCGACCAGCGCGCGTACCTGCTCAGGCTCGCGTGTGGTCGACCTGTACGGCGATCCCGCGCCCGCCAGCCGCGTCGACCAGCTCCGCGGTCTCCTCGATCGTCTCCGGCCGCTCCATCTCCGACCGCTGCGCCCGGGTACGTCCGCCCGGTCACGTAGACCGTCGCGCCGGCCCCGCCAGCTGCACCGCCATCCCCCGCCCAGCCGCCCGAGTCCCCCAGCCACCAACGCCACCTTCCCGCCAGCGCCTTCCCCCGCGCCGCCCACCCGCCCCACCCGCCGGCCTCGCGCCGGGCTCAGTCACCGCCCGGCCTTGCTCGCCCGTCGGGCGCTGCTCCTGGTGTCCATCTCCGCCTCCCGGTTAGCCATACGCTGTATGATTTCGCTACCATACGGCGTATGGTTAATGCTGGCAAGCCGGTTCCTGGGCGTCGCGGACGACCGCGAGCGGGCGAGGAGCGGCTGAGTCGGGAGGCGATCCTTGCAGGCGGCGCTGCGGATCGTCGACGACGAAGGGCTCGACGCGATGACGATGCGCCGGCTCGCCGCGACGCTCGGGGTGAACCCGATGTCGATCTACCACCACCTGCCGAACAAGGCGGCAGTGTTCGCCGGGCCTGGCCGAGCTCGTCTTCGCCGACCTCGATGCTCCACCCCACCGGCGTCGGTGAGAGTTGGCAGGAAGAGTTGATGGGTGCGGCGCGGCGCCTATCGGGACGCGTTGCGCGCGCATCCGAATCTGGCCCTGCAGGTGCTGTCCGATGCGTCGGCCGTCTCAGACGTCGTCGTGGTGACCGTCGAACCGTTCTTCCGCGCCCTGGATCGAGCCGGGCTCGCGCCGCGGGAGATCTTCGAGGCGGTGAACACGTTCATCGACTTCATCCACGGGTTCAGCCTCGGCGAGGCGTCGGTGCGGGCCGAGACCTTCGAACTCGCACCCGATCTGATGGAGCGGGTGGGCAAGCTGCCGCGCCGGCAAGGCGCCGACGTTGACCCGGATCGTCGAGGAACTGGGCGCGGACGGCTGCACTACGACTTCGACAGCGGCTTCGAGATCGGGCGTCGCGCTTCGTCGGCGGCATCGCCGCACGCTTCGGCCTGTAGCGGGAGATCGCGACCCCGAGCAGGCAGAGCGCGCCGCCGGCGAACGCGAGCGGCGCCGGGTGCCTCGTCGAGCAGGAGCCAGCCGAGGAAGATCGTCGAGCGGCGGCACCAGGTACGTCGTCGCGCCCATCCGGCCCGCGCTCGTCCTGCGCCAGCGCGTACGCCCAGGTCGTGAAGGCGAGCGCGGTCGGGAACGCGCCGAGGAACACGATCCACCAGATCGTCGACAGTCGCGCGTCGGCCGTCTCGCGGACCAGCGCCGGCGCGAACGGCAGGCAGGCTGATCGCGCCGATCGTGCAGGCGAGCCAGGTCACCTCGAGCGCGGGCAACCGAGCCAGCAACGGCTTCTGCGCAACCACTCCGACGGCGTAAGCGATCGCCGCCACGACGCAGAGGACCACTCCCCAGGTCTCGGCCTTGCCCTCCGACGACGACGTACCGATCACCACCACCCCACCGAACGCGGCGATGCTCCCGATCACCAGTTGCCGCGGAAACCCTTCACCGAGCAACAGACCGGCCAGCAACGCGATCAGCAACGGCCCGATGTTGACGAGCATCGCCGCAGTACCGGCGTCGAGCCGCTTCTCAGCCTCGTTCAACGCCACGTTGTAAACCCCGAACCACAACAACCCACACAACAGCAACAACTTCCAGTCACCCTTGGAAGGCCGGGTCACCCGACCGAGCCGCCCCCGCGGGAAGGCGCTCCGCACCCGCTAGCGCGGTCCAGCTCCCACGTCGCTCCACCCGCGCGGTCCGGAGCTGCCCGCGGCGCGGGCGGGCGAGGAGGAAGGCCCCGAGGACGAGGCTGCCGACCAGCAGCCGTCCGAGTGAGAGTGCGCCGGCGGTGAACTCGTGGCCGACGTGCCTGATCGCGACGAAGGCCGAGGCCCAGAGCAGTACCGTCACAGCCGCCGCGCCCGCAGCCAGAACCCCTTGGCGCCCCTCGCTCTTGATCACATGCTGACCGTAAGTCCCGCACCCTTCGGCCAACACCGAATAATCAACCCGCGGACCGCACACACCCGGAGGCTTTGTATGCGCGCGAAGATTTTGTACGTCACCGATCTCACCTACCCCGCCAACGGGCGCCGGTACGGCGACGAGGACGCGTATCTGACTCGCCAGCTCCGGGAGCACTTCGATCTCGCGCTTTGTCACCCGCTCGACGCCACCGCCTTGATGGACGGCTTCGACGCGGTGGTTGTGCGCAACAGCGGTCCGGTGATCCACCAGCAGGCCGAGTACGACGAGTTCCGCGCAGCCGCGATCGACCGGGGTACCCGGGTGTTCACCCAGTTGACCGGCAAGGCGGACATGATCGGCAAGCAATACCTGGTCGACCTGAACGACGCCGGCTACCCGGTGATCCCGACCACCGACAGCGATCCATCGAAGTTGCCTGAGGCCACCAGTTATGTCGTCAAGCCGAAGCTGGGCTCCGACTCGATCGGACTCCGGAAGGTCTCCCGCGACGAACTCACCCACCTTTCTCTGGACGGTCAGCTGGCCCAACCCTTGATCGATTTCCGCTACGAGGTGTCCTTCTACTTCATCGACCGCGACCTCCAGTACGCGTTGTACGCCCCGGATCCGGCCAAGCGCTGGGAACTCGAGCGCTACGAACCCACCGACGACGACCGGGCCTTCGCGCAACGCTTCGTCGACTGGAACACCATCGATCACGGCATCCAGCGCGTAGACGCCTGCCGCACAGCAACCGGCGAACTCCTCCTCGTCGAACTCGAAGACCTCAACCCCTTCCTCTCCCTAGAACTCACCGACGAAGCCACCCGCACCCGTTTCGTCACCCGGATGGCGAAGTCCCTGACCGACCTACTCGCGCTCTGACTCCAGCTCTCCAACCTCCTCCGCGTCCGCCCCCGAGCCGGGTGGTGGCAGTGCGAACGGGGTCAGCAAGGCTGTGAACAAGACCGGAACCGTCAGTCCGGCGACCAGGACCGGCAGGGTGAACCAGACCGAGCCCAGGGCGAAGCCTGCGTAGACCGACGACCGCGAACACCTCGGCGAACAAGCCCGACACCGAGATCACCGTCGCCCGGGCGGGTCCGGTGATCGCGTCCTGCAGCCGCGCCTCGGACACGATGATGACCAACTGCATCACCCCGTAGCCGACCGCGATCGGCACGAACCCGAGCGCCCTCCCACTCAGCGATCCCCAGGCGATCAGCCCAGCAGTCGCCGCCAGCCCGATCGCAAACACCGACGCCCGCAGCTTGTACGCCGCTCCCGCCAGCACACCGGCGATCGCCTGCGCGGACACCGTTCCCGCGATCAGCAACGGCACCGTCTCTGTCGGCACGCCCATATCGCCGGCCAGACCGGGAAATACTCGTCGAACGCCAGAAACCCACCCAGCAGCGCCACCAGGGCAACGGCTTTGCGAACCGTCCTACTGGTCCGCACCTCGGCCAGTCCGGTCACCAACATCAACCGGTAGCGTCCGAGGGCACCATGCCCCGCGCCAGGCTCCACCTCCTCCGTTTCGTCGACCGTGGCGACGGGAGCCGCCTCGGGAAGGGACAACGCGAGCAGCAGGTGCACAGCGCAGCTGAGCACGCTGACGATGCCCGCCAGCCGATAACCACCGAGGTGGTACAGCGGTGCCGCCAAAGCGGTCGCCGCCAGGTTCATCACGAGCGCGGCCGCCTTGGCCCGCCCGATCAGCCCCGCGTACCTTCCGGTGCGCCCACGCGCGGCCAACTCGTCGTACACGAGGGCTTCGAAGGTGCCCGAGATCAGCGCGGAGCTGATCCCCCAGAGCACGAAGCCGAGCGCGAACCCGGCGTACGAGGGCAGCACGATCCAGCTGGCGTAGCCGAGGCCACGTCAGCGCTGAACCGAGCATCAGCAGTTTGCGGCGCGAGAACACGTCGGCCCAGGCGCCGGACGGCACCTCGAGCAGGAACGCGGTCGTCGACCAGATGATGAACAGCGTCGACACCTGCGATGTCGACAGCCCGTGATCCCTGAACAGCAACTGGTACAGGGGATACAACGGGATGAAGTCCTGCAGGGCCGCGTAGGCGACGATGCGGACTGTCAGGCGGTCAGGACGTCAAAGATGCGGGCTCGGATATCTCATGCCAAAGAAGGTATCCGCGAAGTCACCGCCCCAACAGACTTTTTATCCCGGGTGTGGACAAGTGCAGCACCTGGTACCGCGTCCCCGGCACGATCCCCGGCTCACCGCTCCACAAGGTGAAGTGGACCAGCTCCCACCGACTCGGATCCACCGCGATCGCCGAGCTGTGGACACCGTCGAGAGCAGCCGTCCCAGCCAGCAGTTCAATCGCAGCAGCCACCGGCTCGGCCGGATCGACATCGGGCGGCAGCAGCTGAACGTGCTTCGTCGCAGCCACCGCCGGCTGGTCCACCGCAGCGCCGGGCCGCACCTCGACCCCCGTCCAATGCGAAACAGCCGGCCGCCCGAACGACTTGCAGATCCCACTGAAGAACCCACCGCCCCACAGGAACCGGCTCATCCCGGCGGAGTCGTTCCACAGATAGAACGGCGCGTACTGGTTCACGACCGCGCCGTTCGCCTGGTCCTGCACCAGATAGGCCTTGATCCCCAGCCCGTCGAAGTCGTCGGTGCGGTCCCCCAGCGTCTCCACCCGCCGCCGGATGATCCCCATGTCGTAGTCGGTCGGCAGGTTGATCTCGTACTGCATCGCGTACACGGCCACTCCTTCGCGTCGGAACGTCACTGGACATACTAGTAGGTACAGAGGACTAAATGGCAGGCGCAGACCAGCGAAGCCGGTCAAGCTTGGGTGATGAGCGACGTGAGCGAGCGGATCTGGCGACGACTACCGACGGGGAGCCGGGAGGCCCTGATCGACGGTCTGAGCCCGTCCGAACTGCAGAGCGCCCTGCTCGACGTGAGCCGCGCCCGCGCCGCGAAGGTGACGCCTGCACGAGTCCTGCAGCGCTGGCGCGAGGACCGCTTCGTGCGCCCGTCGACTGTGGATCCCCGGCAGCTCGTGAAGACCCAGGCGATGCTCTGGGACCGGCTGCCAGACAGGTTCGACGGCGTCGAGTTGTCGCCACTGACTCCACTAGGGACTTGCTCCGCGATCGCCACAGTCGACCAGAACAAGGTGGTCACCACCAACCGCAGTACAGAGGTAGCGAGTGATCCCACCAACGAGCTAGCGATCGAAGCCGCCGTACGCCGGAAGGCCGGCGCGCCGCGTGTAGATCTGGCTGCGTGCCAACGAGTAGTGCGGGCCCAGGCGAACGACGCACCCGGCATGTTCGCGCACTTCCAGCTCTTCGTCCTGGTGTCGAGCACCCGGGACACCGGGTCAGGCCGGGCCGAGGCAGAGATGCTGCTCGATCACCTGGGCTTCTGGGCCGACGTACTCGGGGAGCAGGCCGACCTGAGCTTCACCACGATCACGCCGACCGCAGTACGGGAGCGTATCGAGGACACCGTGCGGCCCGGGTTGAAGGTGGAGTTCAGAGAGGATCTCGCCAGGTCCAAGGGGTTGAACTACTACTCCGACACCACGCTAGGCATCGGCCTGGGCAGTGCCGAGTTGGGCGACGGCGGTTTCACCCGCTGGACCGCCGACCTGCTCGGCGACGCCAAGGAACGCTGCCTGATCTCCTGTGCCTCCACCGAACGGCTGACCGCGCTCACCGCAGCTTGAGCAGCCCAGCGTCGGTGGGCGAGAAGCCACAGGCCTTCAGGTAGAAGTCGGCGAGCTGCGGCTCGTAGTCGACGTGCAGCCACTCGCAACCCGCTGCCGCAGCCTCCGCGGCCGCGACTCGCACCAACTCCTTGCCGATCCCCTGCCGCCCGTACTCCGGGTGCACGGCCGTGTCGAGCACGAAGGCATGTGCGCCGCCATCCCAGCAGACCTGGACGAACCCGACCAGTCGATCGTTGCTGAAGGCACCAACCCAGGTGAGCGCATGCCTGTCCAACCTGGCAGCCCACGGTTGCACCTCGACCGCCGACTCGAAGGCGAGCGCGTGCAGCGTCGACAACTCTTCGTCGTCGACCGGGAACTTCACCTTGAACTCCACGTCAGCTCCTGAAGTCCGGTGATGCCTCAGTGCTGATCAGCACAACCGTGCTGCCCTCGTGAAGCCCTAGCTCTTCACGGTGACCTGCAGCCAGAGCAGCGCGGAGACCTGCCAAGGTCGCAGCTCCACTGGCACCCGAGGAGATCCCTGCTGCACCGAGATCCCGCTCGGCACTCAGAGCCTCGTCCTCCCCGACCGTGACCGCCGCGCTCAGCCCAGCACGTAGTACGGGCCAAGCGAGGCTCGACGGCGTACCGCAGTTGAGCCCGGCCATCACTGTGGTGCCAGTACTGACCGAGACCGGCTCATCCGCATGCAGACTCGCCATGACACACGCAGCACGCTCAGGCTCAACACCCAGTACTACGGGCGCAGTCGCGCCGCTCCGGTAATGCGTCACCGCCGCCTGCGCCACCGAACCGACACCCATCGGTACGACGACCAGGTCCGGCTCCACCGAGATCTCCCGGAACAGCGTGGAGTACCCGTCGACGATGCGTTGCGGCACCACCTCGTACCCCGGCCAGGCGGCGTCCTGGATCAGCACGCGGCTCCCTGTCGCTGTCGAAGCCGCAGCAGCCACCGCTGCGTCGTACGACTCGGGCACGACCGTGATCGTCGCGCCCTCTGCGCGGATGGCCTCGACAGCGCGGTCGCCGATCACGTCCGGCACGAACACATGCGCCTGCAAGCCGAGCATGCGCGCCATCCGAGCTACTGCACGACCGTGGTTTCCATCTGTTGCAGTGACAAGCTCCAGTGGCCCCTCGTGCTCTTCAACGGCGCAGTGGATCGCCCACCACGCACCGAGCGCCTTGAAGGCTCCCAGCCCGAGCCGCTCGGACTCGTCCTTCACCAGGAGCCGACCGACGCCGAGCTCAGCCGCCAGGGACGGCACGTCACGCAGCGGCGTCGGCACATAGCCGGCCAAGCCTTCGTGGAACGCCTGTACTTCGGACAGGCGCAGCCGGACACCGCCAGTCGCGTGCGGCGTCGTTGTAGTGCCAGAGCACCTACGCGACCAGCGCGAACGCCTGCGCGGTGGTGGAGTAGGCGGCCGGACCCGAGGAGGAGACGCGCACCGACTGCGACTCGCGCACCTGGATCGCCGCGGTCTGCAGGCGGATCGGCAGCGCAGTACGGGCGACCGTGGCCAGGTCGTACTGGACCTCGTGCAGCAGGTCGGCCAGCTCCAGGTCCAGCGCCCGGCAGATCGCCGCCAGGATCTCCGACGAGGGCTCCTTGCGGCCGCGCTCGATCTCGGAGAGGTACGGCACGGACACCTGGGCCTGCTCGGCCAGCTCGCGCAGGGTGATGCCCCGCTCGCGCCGCAGCCGGCGGAAGACGTTCCCGATCACCTGGCGTAGCAACACGTCTGGCCTCCCTGGTCCTTGGTCCTGTACCGAGTGTGCCATCCCCTGGAGGTCTGCGGTGGGCAGATCTGCCACGGGCAGATTCCCGGGACTCCGCCGGAGTACGGGGTCACGCTGGAGAACATGAGCGAGACGACCCTTCCGAATGCCCTCGACAACCACATCTACCAGCGGCTGCTCTGGCAGCGGATCCTGGTGCTCGGCGACGAGCTCAAGGACGAGAACGCCAACGCCCTCTGCGCCCAGTTGCTGCTACTGAACGCCGAGGACTCGAAGGCGGACATCTCGCTGTACATCAACTCCCCGGGCGGCTCGGTCTCGGCCGGGCTGGCGATCTACGACACGATGAGCTTCATCAGCAACGACGTCCGGACGTACGCGATGGGCATGGTCGCGTCGATGGGCCAGGTGCTGCTCGCCTGCGGTGCTCCTGGCAAGCGGTTCGCCCTGCCGCACGCGCGGATCATGATGCACCAGCCGCTCGGCGGTATCGGCGGCACCGCGTCCGACATCAAGATCCAGGCCGAACAGGCGATCCTGGCGCGGAAGGACCTGGCCAAGCTGCTCAGCGAACGCACCGGCAAGCCCGTGAGCCGGATCGAGACCGACTTCGACCGGGACCGCTGGTTCACCGCCGACGAGGCCGTCGACTACGGCATCGTCGACAAGGTCCTCACCTCGCCGATCCCGGTCTAGGTCGCCAGCGCCTGGGACAGGTCGTCGATCAGGTCCTCTGCGTCCTCCAGCCCGATGCTGAGCCGCAGTAGGTCCTGGTCCGGCCTGGCCTCGGCCGCGACCAGCCGATGCGTCAGCCCGGCCGGGTGCTGGATCAGCGTGTCCACTCCGCCCAGTGAGACCGCGTGCGTGATCAGCCGTGTGGAGGCCGCGACCTGCGCAGCCTGCTTCGTAGTGAACGCCAGTACTGCGCCCGGCCCCGACTGCTGCCGCCCAACGAGCCCTAGCGGGTCACACTCGGGCAGCCCGGGGTAGAACACCTTGTCCACAGCCGGGTGATCACTCAGCCAACCAGCGACCTTCGACGCCACCGACTGCTGTGCCCGAACGCGCACCGGCAGCGTCTGCAGACCCCTGTGCAGCTCGTACGCCGCCAGTGGGTGCAGCAAGCCGCCGGTCACGGCCCTGATCTGCCGGAGCCGCGCGACCCACTCGGTCGGACCAGCGACGAGTCCACCCATCACGTCCCCGTGCCCACCGAGGTACTTCGTTGCCGAGTGCAACACCAGCGTCGCGCCGTGATCCACAGGCTGCTGCAGCACCGGGGTCGCGAACGTGTTGTCCACAAGCAGCGGGACATCCGTCTGGCGAGCGATGGCTGCGATATCCACAAGCTCCACAGTCGGGTTCGCCGGAGTCTCCACCAGGACCAGCCCGGTGTCCGCGCGAACTGCGTCGGCTACACCGTCCGGGGTCGCCCAGCTGACCGCAGTACCGAGAAGGCCTGTGGACAACAGGTGGTCCGAGCCGCCGTACAGGGGACGGACTGCGACCACGTGCGGCTTGCCGGCCGCGACAGTGGCGAGCAGGCATGCGGTGAGCGCTGCCATGCCGCTGCCGAAGGCGACTGCGCCGTCGCAGTGCTCGAGTTCGGCCAGCGCGGTTTCCAAGCGGGCGACGGTCGGGTTCCACAGCCGCTGGTAGACGAGGCTGCCGCCGTCCGGGCCGTTGCCGAGCGCCAGTTCGTCGTACGACGCGCCGCCGGCCTCGACGCCCGGGAGCGGGTAGGTGGTGGACAGGTCGATGGGTGGGACGTGCACGCCCAGCGCGGTCAGGTCGTCGCGGCCGGCGTGTACGGAACGGGTGTCCAGTCGGGTCATGACAGCCTCCTCAGTCGCCTTGAGGATGGAATCTTCTGCAGATTGAGGGCAATAGTTCCGAAGAAAATTCGTCCACAGGCTTGTCCACACGCTGTGGATTCTGTGGACGCGGCTTACAGTGGGGTCATGCCGAAGGATCGCCGGACGCCCGGACCGGCCCCGAGGCCGGTACCGGCTGCGCTCGACGAGGTCGATCAGGAGCTGGTCCGGCTGCTGACCGCCGACGGGCGGATGCCGAACAACGCGCTCGCCGAGGCGACCGGGATCGCGCCGTCGACCTGCCTGACCCGGGTCCGCGCGCTCCGCGATCGCGGTGTGATCCGCGGCTTCCATGCCGACGTGGACCTGGGCGCGCTCGGGCTGCCGCTGCAGGCGATGGTGGCGATCCGGATCGGCGCCCACTCGCGCGACGAGATCGACCGCTTCCGCACGAAGGCGCCGCGGCTGCCCGGCGTACTGGCGCTCTATCACGTGAGCGGCGCCAACGATTACCTCTTGCACGTCGCCGCCGCGACCCCCGACGCCCTCCGCGACTTCGTCCTCGACCACCTCACCGCGGACCCCGCCGTCATCCACGCCGAAACCAGCCTGATCTTCGAGCACCTCCGCGGCACCCCTGTGGAAAACTCGGCGACCTCCTGAGCCGAACTGGATACATTCCAGACGACAGGAAGGAGGGCCCGATGTCCGATTCGGTCCGCACCATCACCGAGGCCAACCGCCTCAGCTGGAACCAGATCGCTCCCCAAAGACCCGGCGACCCGGCCGAGTTCTTCCAAGCGGGCGGGCTCGCACTGGACGACTTCGAGCAAGAGCTGGCCGGGGACGTCCGTGGCAAGAGGGTGCTTCAACTCGCTTGCTCATCGGGCGACCAGGTGCTGTCCTGGGCCAATCTCGGCGCGGACGCGGTCGGGATCGACATCTCGGACACAGCCATCGACGTCGCCCGGAAGAAGGCTGTCGACGCCGGTGTCCAGGCTGAGTTCCGGCAGGCCGACATGTTCGATCTGCCGGTCGACCTGACCGACTTCGACCTCATCTACTTCAGCGCGGGTGCGATCTGCTGGGTGCCGGACCTGCAGCAGTTCGCGGGGATCATCGCCGAGCGGTTACGGCCGGGCGGATCCGTGCTGATGATGGATCACCACCCGGTCTGGGAAGTGCTGGCCGTCCGCGGCGACAACCAGTTCGGTGTGGTGGGCAACTACTTCGGGAGACAGACACCGCGGAGCGAGACTGACGACGCGAAACGGCCGCTCGGCGCCCGCGGAGCCGACAACCCGCCGCCCTTCGCCGCCTTCGTCTGGCCCGTCAGCGACGTGGTGATGGCCTTCCTCGGCGCCGGTCTCCGGCTCGTCACCTTCTACGAGGGATCCGAGCCGGACATCTACACCGGCGCCGGCAAGACCGCAGCCAACCTCCCGGCGTACTACGTGATCAAGGCAACCCGTGACTGATCGAGCCGACCTCCTGACGAGTGTGGCGTAGACGACGCCGAGCATCAGCAGCCCACTCGCGACCGCGCGCAGGTTCGTCGAGATCGGGCGCAAGCCGCAGCGGACGACGCCTCGCCGGGCCGGCTGTCTAGCGCGGGTGACCTAGGAGGCGCATCGCCTCGGCGTTGTCAGGTTTGGACCAGAAGTGGTCGTGGAGGGCCGGCGGAAGTTCGTCGTGGTGAGTGCCGGTTCGGCCGCGGCGGAAGAAGGCGGGGTCGATCTGGTGGAGATCGTCGAAGGTGGGCAGGGTTGCGTTGGCGAGCGGGCGGAGACCTGGCAGGAGGGCGGTGAGTGCGTGGGCGACCGAGGCGTGCGGATCGCGCGCGAGGTCGTCGTACCGGAGGAGGACGCGGTGAGGTGCTGAGGGCTGTAGCCAGCTGAGGACGTTGTGGCCCCAGCTGCCGGTGCCTGGTTTGTCCGACGGGCGGTCGATCATCGCGCGGAGCTCGGCTTCGAAGCTTGTGGGGTTCGACTCGCTGGCCATGCGCGCCCAGGAGACCAGGGCGTCGCGGCCGTCGCGGACCAGGCAGATCGCAGGGTCCTGTTCGTCGATCAGGTCGTCGCGGCGACGGTGGGTCTTGATGAAGTGGACCTCCTGGGAGGCACACAGTTCGGCGTACCCGGCGGCCCTCTCCTCGAAGCCGATCAGCTCACCGCCGAGGCGTTCGGCGACGCCGTCCACGTCGTAGACGACCGAGGCGCGGATCCCGTACAGCCGATGCAGGACGATCCGCAGGAACGTGTTCCCCGAACGAGGAAAGGACGACACCCAGACGATCATTTGCCAGACGGTACGAGCCTCCACCGACAGGAACCGGCACCTCACTCGAAAGTGCGTATTGCCGGGTTCGACCTGGGTCAGCGGGGCTTCAGGCCCCAGGCGTTTGCGAGGAGTGTGTAGGAATGGCGGCGTTCGGCCGGGTCGTGGATCGACGTGGTGATGATGAGTTCGTCGGCGCCGGCTGCGTTCGCGCGGCGGCCGATGTCGGCGGCGACCTGGTCGGGGGTACCGACCGAGACGAGGCCGGTCCATTCCTCGACCGCGGCGCGTTCGCCTTCGGACCACGGGTACGCCGCGGCTTCCTCGGGCGACGGGAGCGGACCCGGTCGGCCGGAACGCAGGCGGAGCATCGAGAGCGCGTTCGCGAGGGCGAGCTCCTGGGCGCGTTCCTCGGTCTCGGCGACGATCGCGGCGAGAGCGAGGATCGCGTTCGGCTCGGGCTGTTCGGCGGAAGGCTGGAAGAACTTCTTGTATGTCCCGATCACGTCGGCCGGCTCGAGCGTGCCGAAGTGCCCGGCGTAAGCGAACCCGGTGCCGAGGATCGCAGCCGCCTGTCCGCCGTGCGCGCTCGAGCCGAGGATCCACACCGGCGGCAACGGGATGTCGTCCGGCTGAGCGGAGATCGGCGCGAACGGGTGCCCCGCGGGGAAACCCTCGGCGTACGCGCGAAGTTCGGCGTACTGCTCGGTGAAGTCGTCGGCGCCGAGCGCCTCCCGGCTGCGGCGGAGCGCGAGCGCGGTGCGCTGGTCGGTGCCGGGCGCGCGCCCGAGACCGAGGTCGATCCGGTCGGGGTAGAGACCGCCGAGGACGCGGAACCATTCGGCGACCTTGAGCGGGGAGTGGTTCGGCAACATGATGCCGCCGGAGCCGACGCGGATCGTCGAGGTCGCCGCGGCAACGGCAGCGATCATGACCTCCGGGCTGGAGCTGACCACGCTCGGGATGTTGTGATGCTCGGCAAGCCAGTAGCGGTGATACCCCGCCGCTTCCGCCGTACGGGCGAGCTCCAAGGTCTCGTGCAGCGCCCGGGACGGCCGCGTCCCACTCGGCACCGGCGAAAGATCAAGCACAGACAACGGCATCGCTTCAAGGCTCACTCTGAAAGCCAACCCACCGCTCTCACCACCTATTCCTCCCCCGTACTACGAAGCGCTGGCGAGCGTCGCGCCCACACTGCGGGTCGAGGACAGGCGAGAGCGATCAGGCGCGGGGTCGCGGGGCCGCGGGGTCGCGAGGCGCGAGTCGCGGGGTCGCGAGGTCGCGAGGCGCGAGGTCGCGGGGTCGCGAGGCGCGAGGTCGCGGGGTCGCGAGGCGCGAGGTGCGAGGGTCGCGAGGCGCGGGGGTCGCGAGGCGCGAGGCGCGGGTCAGGCTGGGTAGGGCGTGGTTGCGCGGGCGTCTCGGAGGGCTCGGGACCACCAGGCGAGGTGGTTGAGGAGGGTTGTTGCCGCGTCTGCCGTGCCGGGTTCGACTGGTTCGCCTTCGGGGGTGAAGCAGGTGGGGACCTGGTGGAAGCTGAGGGTTTCGCGGATCGGGACCGCGTGGAGTTCGGCGAAGACGAGTCTGAGTTGCTCGGCGGCGCGGAGTCCGCCGGAGCGCCCGCCGTACACGATGAAGGCGATTGGCTTCGCGTACCAGGGCCGACGCACGGAGTCGATCGCGATCTTCAGCTCGCCCGGATAGGAGTGGTTGTACTCCGGGCAGACGATCACCACCGCATCCGCAGCGTCGATCCGGCTGGCTAGCGACTCGAGCGGCGTCACGGCGAGATCGATCAGATCGAGCTTGAAGTCGTCCCGCTGCTCTACTTGCCGCACGAACCACGCGGTGGCGACGGTCCCGAACCTCCCGGGCTCGGTCGACCGCACCACCACGGCGACAACCAGCGGATGCACACTCACCCGCCGGACGCTAATACCTCAACTCGACTTGAGGTCAACTCTCACTCGGAGGGATCGGGCTCAGCATCGGCCTTGGAGACGACCCGCGGGGCGGGCGGAGCCGGTGGTGGGCTCGTGTCGAGGGCGTTGGCCGCCCGCATCAACTCCGCCGACTCTGCCGCCAGCGCCTCGTCAGACGCACCCTCATCCGAACCGCGATCGTCCACACCAGGCCCCCCGGAGGCGGAGTCGGCCGAGGCCGGCCCGTCCGAGCTGGGATCGTCCGGGGCCGGGTTGTCCGAGGCGGGGCCGGTCGAGGCCGGCTCGTCCGAGGCGGGGCCGGCTGGCGCCGCGTTGTCCGAGGTGGGATCGGCCGGGGCCGGCACGTCCGAGCTGGGGTCGGCTGGCGCCGGGTTGTCCGAGGCGGGATCGTCCGAGGTGGGGTCGTCCGAGGCCGGCTGGTCCGAGGCTGGATCCCCAGAGGCCGGGTCGGCCGGATCCGGGCTTGCTCGGATCCGGGTTGGTCGGGGTCGGGTCGGTCGGGGTGGGGTGATCGGCAGGTGTCTGGTCGGTGGGGGGTTCGTCGGGTGACGGGGTGAGGACGCCTACCTGTTGCCAGGCTGTGGTGACCGCCGTGAGTTGGGGGGAGTCGGCGCCGTAGAGCGTGGTGGCGGCGGATTGGGTTGCGGTGGCGAAGGTGGTGAAGTCGGCGGTTTCTGGGAGGTCGCCGGAGGTGAGGGTGGCGTACCAGATGCGGCCGGCTTCCGACCAAGCGTTGCCGCCGAGGGCTGTTGCGACCAGGTAGAAGGCGCGGTTGGGGATGCCTGAGTTGATGTGGACGCCGCCGTTGTCCTCAGTCGTCTCCACATAGTCGGACATGTGCGCCGGCTGCGGATCCTTCCCGAGCCGCGGGTCGTCGTACGCCGTACCGGGTGCTGCCATCGAGCGCAGCGCGACACCTTGTACGCCGGGGCGGAAGATCCCCGCGCCGATCAGCCAATCCGCATCGGCCGCGGTCTGACCGAGCGCGTGCTGTTTCGCCAGCGAGCCGAACACATCCGAGATCGACTCGTTGAGCGCCCCCGACTGCCCTTCGTACGTGAGGTTCGCCGTGTACTGCGTGACGCCATGCGTCAACTCGTGCCCGGTGACGTCGACCGATCCGGTGAAGCCGCCGAAGATCTCGCCGTCGCCGTCCCCGAAGACCATCTGGTTGCCGTCCCAGAAAGCGTTCGCGTAGTCGCGGTCGTAGTGCACCGTCGAGATCAGCGGCAGCCCGGCGCCGTCGATCGAGTCACGGTCGAAGCACTCCTTGTACATGGTCCAGGTCGCGCCGGTCCCGTCGTACGCCTCGTTGACCGCGGCATCTTCCACGGCCTCCGCCCCCTCGGCGCGGACCAGTGTCCCCGGCAACGAAGTCTCGTGCTGCGCGTCGTGCACCGAACGCTGCAGACCACCTGCAGTTTCCGCGGCGGCGGTGGCATCGGTTGCGGGCCTGGTTCGGAACGTAGCGTCGTGCTGCAGGGACTGGCGGTAGCGAGCCCGCAGCGTGGGGTCCGGCGCGGTCCGCTCGAGGTGTTCGAGCAGGTACGGCGGGATGATGTGATGGACCGTCATGCCAACAGATGGTGCCCTTTACGGCCTGCCGCGCAAAGGGCGAAATGCGTTAAACTTCGGTATTTGTGGCTGCGACCAGGGAATTCCAAGAATTCCACCTTGGGAACCTACGGCCCGCATTTTATCACAAGGGGCAGAATTGCTGAATCCGGTCCAGGCTGAACAGTTTCACCTGACGACTTTCTACGCGACGCTCGACCGCGAGCGGGCGTCCGACCGAGCGCCGCCGGAGGGACGAGCAGGTCGCCGGGACCCGGAACGCGCAGGCCCTGCACCAGCGCGACGGCCGGGTTCGCGACCTGAACGCCAGGCTGGCCCGACTGAACGCGGCCGAGGAGGGCCTGTACTTCGGCCGGCTCGACGACGCCGACGGCGAGGTGCTGCACATCGGCCGGATCGGCCTGCACGACGAGGACTACGAACCGCTGCTCGTCGACTGGCGCGCGCCTGCGGCGAGGCCGTTCTACGTCGCCACCGCGGTGCACAACCAAGGCGTCGTCCGGCGTCGGCACATCCAGACCCGGCTGCGCAAGGTCGTCGACGTCCAGGACGAGCAGCTCGACTCTCGGCCGGACGGCGGACGGCGAGTCGCAGCTCGGGCACGGGCGTGGTCGGCGAGGCCGTCCTGCTCGGCGCGCTCGAACGCACGGCGTACCGGCACGATGGAGTCGATCGTGCGGACGATCCAGGCCGACCAGGACCGGATCATCCGGTCCGAGCTGGCCGGAGTCCTGGTCGTTCAAGGCGGTCCGGGAACCGGCAAGACCGCGATCGCGCTGCACCGGGCGGCCTATCTTCTGTACACGCATCGTGATCAGCTGGAAAAGCGCGGAATTCTCGTCGTCGGGCCGAATCCGACGTTCCTGAAGTTCATCGGCCAGGTGCTTCCGTCGCTCGGCGAGGACGGTGTTCGGCTCGTCACCCTGGCCGAGCTGTACCCGGGCCTGACCGCGACCCGGCCGGAGTCCGCCGAGGTCAGGCGAGGTGAAGGGCCGCGCGGTGATGGCCGAGGTGATCGGCAGGCGGTCGCGGATCGGCAGTGGGTTCCGGCCGAGCCGATCGAGGTGACCGTCGACCGGACCGTACTGCGGCTCGATCCCGCCGTCGTCCGAGGACGCGCGCGGTAGCGCGAGGCGCGCGCGGCAGGCGACGCACAACCAGGCCCGGCCGTTCTTCCTCACCGAGATCGTCGACGCGCTCACCAACCAGTACGCCGACATCATCGGCACCGATCCGCTCGATGCGACGACAACCTTCTCGACGAGTACGACCTGGCCGAGCTCCGCAAAGAGGTCCTCGCCGAGCCGGCGATCCAGGAGCTGCTGCACCGGCTCTGGCCGATGCTCAGCCCGCGAGACCTCCTGGTCGACCTGTTCGGCGACGAGCGGCGGCTCGCCGTGGCGGCTCCGCAGCTCAGCGAACTCGACCGCGAACACCTGCTCCGGTACGGCGACGACTGGAGTCCCGCCGACGTACCGCTGCTCGACGAAGCGGCCGAACTGCTCGGTGACGACGGGCAGGATGCTCGCCCGCCGAAGGCGGAGCGGGCACGCGCGATCGCTTATGCACAAGGCTCTTTGGACGTTCTGAGCGGCTCGGGTTCGACCGACTTCGACGATGAGGACGAGGCGGAAGTCCTGACTGCGAAGGACATCCTCGACGCGGAGGCGTTCGCCGAGCGGTACGAGGCGGATGACGATCGCTACGCTCGCCGAACGGGCCGGGTCCGATCGGCGCTGGACGTACGGGCACGTGATCGTCGACGAGGCGCAGGAGTTGTCGCCGATGGCGTGGCGGGCGATCGCGCGGCGTTGCCCGTTGCGGTCGATGACGCTGGTCGGCGATGTCGCGCAGACCGGTGCCGCCGGCGGCGGGACGAGTTGGCAGCAGGCGCTCGCGCCGACGTTCGGCGATCGCTGGCGGCTGGCGGAGCTGACGATCAACTACCGCACTCCGGCTGAGGTGATGGACCTCGCGGCGCACGTGCTGCACCGAGGTCGATCCGAACGCGAAGGCGCCCGAGTCGGTGCGATCGACCGGCGTAAGCCGTGGCACGAGGAGGTCGGGCCGACCGACCAGGCGCAGTACGTCAGCAAGGTGGCGCGCGAGGAGGTCGCAGCACGGGCAGGTCGGGGTGATCACCTCGCGATCCCGGCTCGAGCTGGTCCAGGAGGCGATCGGCGAGCTACCCGGACATCACGGTGCTGACGGTGGCGGGCGCGAAGGGACTCGAGTTCGACTCCGTCCTGGTGGTCGATCCGGACGGCATCCTGCTCGAGTCCCCGCGCGGCCTGCGCGACCTCTACGTCGCCCTGACCCGCTGCACCCAACGCCTCGGCGTCATCGGTGAACTTCCGCCGGTACTACGTGACGCCAGGTGGCCTGGGCTGTCACGGAGTCAGTGATCGGCAGCAGCATTTCTGCTGGTGCTCGACCTCGAACGGGATCAGGACCCCGCCCGCAGCCGGCTGGACGTGGAGCACCACCTGGCCGTCGCGACGGATCGGCCGGATGAAGTCGCGGGTGTCGACCAAGGTGTCGTCGCTCGACGGCATGTCCGCCCAGCGCTTCCACCTGGTCGATCCCACAGGCTGCGCGAAGATCGAGCGCCGTCATTACGCCGCTGGCTTGCTCCACGCCGGGCAACCGGACCAGGCGGCCGGTGTTCCCCAGAGCGCTCTCGACCGCGGCGACGTAAGCGCCGCGGACCAGCGGGCTCGGCCCGGACAACTCCGGCCCAGAGGCACCGGGCCAGGTGATGGCCGGCCCGCGCCGATGGACCGGTCCACAGACCGCGGCTCTTGGCCCTCTCAGCGAGATCGTCCGCTGCGTGCGTAGTACTGGACCGACCGAGATTGCGACGTGCGGATGGTCGCCTGTGACCATGTGGGTGCAGGCGACCACCCGCGGCCGCCGGGCCGAGCAATTCGTGCAAGAGGTGCTCGGCCGCGGCGGTGTCGCGGCTGTCCGCGTCGACGGCGATGATCACTTGCTCGGCAGGACCCAGATCGGGTTCGTGTAGAACCACAGGTCCGTCCACGGGTCCGCGTCGCCGACCACGTCGAGCTGCGGGCCTTGCGGGTCGATCGCCGCACCGAGGTAACCCGGCTGGCTGCGGTTGCCGTCGGTACCCCGGACGCGGACGTAGAACGGCTCCTCCGCCTTGCCCAGCGGCAGGACGAGTTCGAACGTGCCGCGCTTGCCGGAGGTGTCCCACTGCCGGACGACCTTGGTGTCGGGCGCGACGAAGGTGTCCCGGTCGCTGACCGCGCCCTTCACCGCACCGCGGATCACGTCGACCCGGTTGAGCGACGGCACGAAGTTCGCCCAGTTCGGCATCGTCTGGGCGGTGATCCGGACGACCAGCTCGACCGGGCGGCCACGGCGTACGACGAGCGCACCACCGAGCGGCTCACCGTGCTTGCGGCCGACCTCGCGGACCTCCACCTCGACGCCCTTGGCGAGCATGCCGTGGTCGACCCACATCCGCCCGCTGCGCAGGCCTTCCATCACCGACAGGTAGTCGCGCCGCTCGGCGCCGACGTGCGTGCGGCTGTAGAAGCCGGGCCAGAAGTCGGCGTTGGTCGAGTTCACCGTGTTGCCGTAGACCGGGTCCATGTAGCGGCCGTCGCGGTCGAACTGCGCCTGGTCCGAACCGTCCGGGCGGCGCGCGGTCTCGTTCCAGTTCTGGTGCGAGTCGGAGTTGGCGCTGACCCACCACGGCTTGCCCTCGGCGAGCAGGCTGTCCCACAGACCGCCGACGGTCGACGTCATCCAGTCGAAGCCGCCCCAGGTGCGGTAGCTCTCGGCCGGGTAGCCGGGGAACGAGTTCGCGCTCGGCGCGTTGCCGTACAGGCCGCGAGCACCGGCCGCACCGATGCCCTTCGGCAGACCGCCGGCCTGGTGACCGGGCGCGCCCTCGAAGCCGATCGCGATCCGCGGGTTGGCGTCGCGCCAGTTGCGGATCTCGTGCGGGCTGTCGACACCGTTGCGGGCCGGGTGGTTCGCCAGGAACAGCGCGTCCTGGACCCGCCGGCGGTCCACCTGCTGACCGAGCCAGTGGATCCCGTCCAGCGCGAGCTGCTCGTTGGCCGGGCTGTTCGAGCTCGCGTTGTTCACGCTGCCGTCGTAGCTGTTCTCGAACTGCTTCAGTACTTCGACCTCACGCGAACCGGGAGCGACGAAGACGGTGCCGTGCTCGGCGGCCGGGATGTTCCACTCCAGCCCCTGGAAGATCAGGGTGTCCTTCAGCTCGGTCCGGGCCGACTTGATCTGCGGGTTGACCAGGTCGACACCGATCCGGGCGTGGGTGGCGCCACCGTGGTCGGTGATGACCAGCCAGTCGAGGCCGAACGCGGCCGCGTGCCGGGCCTGGTCGATCACCCGGTACAGACCGTCGGAGCTCAGCTGGGTGTGGATGTGGTGGTCGCCGGCGAGCCAGACTCGCGGCTTGTTGCCCTGCTTGAAGAGGAACGAGTCACCCTTCGGCGCGCGCGGCGGCCAGCCCCGCGCCGCTGACGGCGAGGGCGGCGGTACCGCCGAGGACGCCGGCCGAGCGGAGCAGCGTACGACGGGACACCTCGGTCGGCGAGAGGTCGCTGTCCGGGATCGACTCGTCCAGCGCGGCCAGCGTCGACGCGTCCAGCTCGGTGTTCGGGTGGTGGTGGTCATGGTCGTGCCCATGTCCGTGGCCGTGCCCGTGACCGTGCCCGTGCCCGTGGTCGTGGGTGTGACCGTCGTGGGAGTGTCCCATCGTGTTTCCTCTCGCCTGGCGGAATCCGGCGGGATCATCACCTTTCCCGATGACATCCAGGTGTTGTCCGGGTGAACCGCTCAAGCCACTGATCGCCCCGAATCCCCTTGTTCTGCGACGATGTCGCATTTGTCAGCACATTCCCCGGTCAAGGTGTCACTGTGTAAGCCTTGACTTACGCTTTCGAGGCGGCCGCAAACTCGGACAACCTCTCCAGCCGTCCGGCCTGTTGCGCACCGCCGCCGATGGCTACAGTCACGGCGTCGGTGCCGGTGAAGACCTCGGGCGTGGCACCATCTCTGAAGGGTGCCCCGGTGCCGGCCAAGCCGAAGGCGCTCGAAGATGTCCGGTCGTTGCCGGCCGGGCTGTTCTGCCGGGACCCGAAAGCGAAGGGATAAAGCTATGTGGCGGCAGTCGACTACTGGCGCCTCCATGGCCAGCCGAACCAGATGGACGCCGACCGCAACGGCATCCCCTGCGAGACGGTGTATCCGCGGAGTGACATCGGACGCTACTGGAACGGACGGGAGATCGATGGAGACGCGCCACCTCCGTCGGCACTACTCTGCCGGGATCTCGCTGCTCGTGGAGCGACGTACGCCGAAGCAGTCGCGTACTGGTGGTACTACGACATGCCTCTCCGAATGGACGCCGACAAGAACGGCATTCCCTGCGAGACGGTCTACTCGGTGGCCGTCGTGAACGCGTTTTGGTTCCAGTGAGGCGGTCCCGAAGCGTTGTCTTGCTGGCCCTCATTGGAGTGGTGGGGCTGAGTCTGGCGGGCTGTGGCGCGGCGAAGGAGGACGGCGCGAGCCCGGATGCCGGGTCGACCGTGACGCCGGGGCCGGCTGGGAGCGTGGAGGTGTCGGCTGGTCCGACGGAGGTGGGGACTCCGACAAAGGCGGCGACGCCGACGAAGGCGGGGACTCCGGTGGTTACGCCGACGCCGGGGCGGGGCGGGACGACGCGGCCGAATAGGTTGCCTGGGGCAACGGTGCGGCATGTGTTCCCGATCGGAGGTTGCCGTGCCGATGCGTCGCAGAGTCATCATGACTATCCCGCGTCGGACATCTTCGCCAAGGTTGGGTGCCAGTTCGTCTCGCCTGTGGATGGGCGGGTGGACGAGGTGACCCGGGTGGATACCTGGGATCCGAAGACGAACGTCGGGCGTGATCGGGGTGGGCTGTCCGTATCCGTGGTCGGGGTTGACGGCGTCCGGTACTACGGGTCGCATCTGTCGACGATCGCGGCGGGGATCAAGCCCGGGCTGCAGGTTCGGGCCGGTCAGGTTCTCGGACTGACCGGCAAGACCGGGAGCGCTCGCTACACCCCAGCGCATCTCCACTTCGGGATCAGCTGGCCAACTTCGCCTGGCAAGTGGTGGATTCGCCGTGGGGCCGTTGCGCCGCAGACCTTCCTGAACGCTTGGCACCAAGGCAAGTCGGCCTCACCGGTGACGGTGGTCGGCCGGGCCGAGCGTGCGTACGGCGTCGACCGCGGCTGCCGTTCGTACTGCTGACCGTCTACCGAACCGTCCGGAAGAATGCCCGGATGTCGTCGATCAACAGATCCGGTGCTTCCAGCGCGGCGAAGTGACCACCGCGGTCGTACTCCGTCCAGTGGGTGATCGTGTGCTCGCGTTCAAGGATGTGCCGGATCGCGGGGTCGGTCGGAAAGACCGCGACACCGGTGGGAACGGCTGACCGAAAGGTGCCGCTGGCAACCGCCCGGTTCTCGTAGTACAGGTTGGCGCTGGTGGCGCTGGTATTGGTGAACCAGTAGATCGACACATCGGTGAGAAGGTGGCCCAGGGCAACGGCATCTTCCGGCAGGGGTCGCGCGGGATCGGTCCAGTCGTGGAACTTCTCCAGGATCCAGGCGAGCTGGCCGACAGGCGAGTCGCTCAAGGCGAACGAGACGGTCTGCGGTTTGGTGGATTGCAGCTTCGGCATAACCAGTTCCGGTACGCCGTACGTGCTCGGCCGCCCGGAGTTTCGCCTGATCACGCGGATCCAGGTCGTCGAGATCACCCGGTCGCGCATCCGGGAACGCGAGACCACCGTTGATGTGTACTCCGACCACGTGCTCCGGGTCGATCCGCCCCAGCAACGGCGACACCACCGACCCGGTGTCGCCGCCCTGCGCGCCGTACCGGCCGTACCCGAGCCGGCTCATCAACACTGCCCAAGCCCTGGCGATCCGCTCGTGGTTCCAACCGGGTTGTTCGAGCGGGACCGAGAAGCCGTGCCCAGGGACGGACGGTGCGACGACATGGAACGCGTCGGCCGGGTCGGCGCCGTACGACCGTGGATCGGTGAGCGGGCCGATGATCTCGAGGAACTCCGCGACGGAGCCGGGCCAGCCGTGGGTGAGGATCAACGGCAGCGCATCCGGCTCGGGCGAGCGGGCGTGCAGGAAGTGGATCGGCTGGTCGTCGATGCGGCTCAGGTACTGCGGGTAGGCGTTCAGCCGCGCCTCCCATTCGCGCCAGTCGTACTCCAGCCAGCGGTCGACCACCGAACGCAGATACTCGACCGGCACGCCACGCTCCCAGCTCCCATCGGGAAGCGAGCGGTCCCACCTCCTCGGAAGCGGCCGGGGCCAGCGGATGCGGCGCTAGGCGATCGTGCAGGTCGTCGATGTCGGGTTGCGGGATCTCGATCCGGAACTCGTCCATGACTGACGACCCTAATGAATCTACTTGTGGACGATCTTGCTGCTGACGTTGCGGTAGCCGAGGTTCTCGTAGAGGCGGAACGGGCGGAGGTCGCGGTGCCGCCGGTCTTGTAAGGCGGAAGGCGCGGTCGGGCTGTCCGCGTCGACGCCGAGGCCGGAGTGCTCGAAGCCGACAGCAGCACCAGGACGGAGTACTGCGGTCAAGGTTGCACGAGCCAGTCCTTGACCGCGGTACTCCCGCCGGGTGCCGACCTGCCCAGCCCAAAGCTCCCGCCGAAATCCGCAGCCGGCGGGGTCTACCGCGGCTCGGTCCGAGTCGAGACCGACCAGGGAACGATGGTCATGCCGTTGTCGGTGAACGTCCGGCCGGTCACCATCCCGGACGCGAAGGACAGCGGCTTCACCGACGTCGAGTGGACGCTGTTCTTCGGCACGGTCTCGTACGACGAACCGCCGGTCGAGACGATGCTGGCGAACTACGGCTTCTCTCCCTTCACGCCGAAGTGGTGGAAGCTGATGGAGGACTATGCCAAGCTGCGCAAGGACTACCGGAACAACAACCTGACGTTGCCAATGGCAACTCTGCTGCTACAAGCCGGTACGACGGTCGATGCCGACGGCAAGGTTCACTTCAACTGGAGCGCCATCGACCAGTCGTGAATTCTTTCGCGACCGCGGCACGGTCAGCCGACTCGAAGGCTTCTGGGTGAACGGTGGCCCGAACTACTGGACCCACTGGGACGTAGAGACCCTCGCCGCGGGGCCGGATGGCAAGGCGGTGAAGAAGTACGTCCCATGGGATTCGCCGGCCGCCACGAACTGGATCAACCAGTACGTCGGAGCGCTGCGCGACCACGTTCGCGCGATGGGCTGGCAGGACATCTGGTGGATGCACATCGGCGACGAGCCGCAGGGCGACTCCGGCCGCGACGGCTGGAACGGCATCTTCGACAAGGTGAAAGCGGTCTGGCCGGAGGTCAAGATCGGCGACGCCACCTTCCACGACCCGGTCGCCAGCGAGGTCAGCACCCGCGAGGACATCACCATCCCGAACCTGCTCAACTACGAGTCGAACCCGGGCCCGTTCGACCAGGCACGGGCCGATGGCAAGGATCTCTGGCTCTATAACTGCAACATCCCGACGCTCGGCTACCTCAACCGCTTCATCGACCAGCCGGAGTACTACCAGCGGCTGATCGGCTGGCTCGCGGCCGCGCGGAATGCGAACGGCCATCTGCACTGGGCCTTCAACAACTGGAACATCTCGATGGACGCCCAGGACGTCAAGGGCGACTACTGGGTGGTCAACCCGGACCGCGAGCACAACCTGCTCGAACGCACACTCCGGCTCGAGTCGATGCGCGACGGGATCGAGGACTGGGAGGTCGTGACGATCCTGAAGAAGATCCACCCGCAACTCGCCACGGACCTGGCCAAAGCACTCGCCAGTACGCCGGGAACGTTCACCGGCGACGCCACGTACCTCGACCGGATCCGGTCCCTCGTCCTCGACACGGCCGCCGGCAAACCGCTCGCGACCCGGGAGCTGGCCGCGACGATCAAGACCGGCGCGGTCGCGGATCTCGGTTCGCAGCACCAGGTCGACGGGGTCTACCTCCGGTGGGGCGCGACGCATCCCGCGGCGTACACGGTCCAGACGTCGTACGACGGCGTGAACTGGGTCGACGCGGCACGGCGTACGGGAGCTGATGGCGGTGAGGACTTTGTCGCGATCAACGGGAAGGCGCGCTTCGTCCGGCTGGCGGAGGCGGCGCCGGGTTTGGCCAGCTTCAAGGTAGCGGACTTCGCGTTGCCGCGGCCGAATCTCGTTGCCGGCAAGACTTACACGAAGTCGTGGACGCCGCCGGATCGCTTCCCGGATACCAGCGGGCTGGAGTCGACCGATGGGGTGATCGCCGACAACTGGGGCGATGGGCGGGACTACGGGATCCAAGGTGGACCGGGTGAGACGAAGGCGTTCGACGTGTCGTTCGATCTCGGCGCGACCAGGGTGGTGCGCGAGGCGGACGTCCAGGGTTATGTCGAGTACTCCGGCTATCGGCCCGACTCGGTGCATGTGCTGACGAGCACGGACGGCCAGACGTGGATCGATCGCGGTGGGCTCGCGCGGCCGAACGATGCCTCAGGCAACCGATTCGAGGTCCGATTCGCGCCTGTGCGCGCGCAGTACGTGAAGCTCGCCTTCACCCGCACGTTCACCGCGACGGACGACGGCGTCTTCCTCGACGACATCGAGGTCTACTGAACCAATTGGTGGACGATCTTGCCGCTGACGTTGCGATAGCCGAGGTTCCCGTAGAGCCGGAACGCGCCGGTCGGGCTGTCCACGTCGAACCGCCGATGCTGCGGCGGCGGTGGTCGGGGTGGACGCCGCTGTTGTCGGCGGTTGCGATCGCGTTGAGGCAGGCGACGGCGTGGTCTACCTCCGCCTGCTCCAACGGCTTGATGCTTAGTCGCTGAAGGCCAGGTCACCATGGCCGACAGGTTAGAGGTTGGCGTAGTACTCGGGTTTCATCTGGATGAGTTGGACGTAGTTGCCGTCGGGGTCGATCAAGGTGGCGAACCAGCCGATGCCGCGGTCTTCGGGTTCGACCAGCCAGTTGGCGTCGAGGGTGCGGAGGTGGGTGGCGGCGGCTTCGATGTCTTCGACGGCGAAGTTCAGTACTACGCGGCCGGGCTCGACGGTGTTGGTCGCGACATCGTCGCGCTGCTCGACGACCAGGCCGAAGCCGCCGAGATTCAGATTGCCGTAGCCGTCGACCTCGGCGTGGAATCCGTCGAGGTACCACTTCTTCAGCCGCTCGGGATCGGTGCTGCCGAGCAGCATGCTGTTCAGAACCGGCTTGTCCATCTTTGGATCTCCTCCGTCAGGTGGTGTTTCTGCTGACGTCGGAGCCGGGCTTCGTTGCTCGACATCGCCCGTAGTACCGGTAAAAGAAACGTCCGTACCGCGTCATGCTGGAGGCGGTACGGACGTCGATCGAGGGGGCAGGGGGTTGAGGGGATTGGCAGGGGATTGAGGGCGGCAAGCGAGGGGCAGAGCGCCCACGCTCGCTTGCCGCCGATCATTGGATTTCAGCGAGGTGCTACGTCCCACATGCGCTCGCCGGGCAAGGGATCGGGGAGACGGTCCACGGCCGGCATCGGGTCGTTGGTGACCCGCAGTCCGGCGAATCGACGGCTCATGGCGTGGGCGTACCGCTCGGCCAACGCCGGCTCGGCGTTGTAGTCGGCGATCACGTGCTCACCGAACCAGACTCGTACGCGTCGGCGCTCAGACGTCTGGATGGCGGTGGCGGTTGTCACTGGTCCTCCTGGCTGGTGTCTCTTGGGGTGGTCGGCCGGGATTCGCGGGCGAGCGCGGTGTCGGTTAGCCGTGTGTTCACCGTCACGCAAAGTCCAACGGACGACGCGGACGGTAAGTCACGGACGTTTTTTGGGCAGTTGTCCAGAAAATCTGAAAGTCTTTCCGTTCTGCTTCGAAAGGCTTTTCGAATGTCGATTCACCGGCAATTCATAGCGTTTCCTCAGCTACGACACGCCGAGCTGTCGGAACGACTCCGTAGGCTGGAAGACGTGACCATCGAAGACGCTGGAACCAAGGCGCTGGCCCTCCCTGACCGGATCGCGCAGGCCACCGGGATCGCCACTGTCCAGACCGAGCAGCTGATCGGCGACGTCGGTGACGCGCTCCGGCTGCTCGACGCGGTGGAGCGGGTCCGCGGACACGCCCACCCCTTGATCCTCGGCCTGCAGGACGCGGTCGGGATGAAGATGCCGGCCGCGCTGGTGCTGAGTGCGATCTCCAACGGGCGCGATACAGCTGTAGCTGTTGCAGAGCAGGTCGGTACGACGCCGGGCGAGGCGGAGCTGGCGATCGCCGAGCTCGAGGCACTCGGCCTGGTCCGGACCAGCCCGCAGCTCGCCGTCACCGGAGTCGGTCAGGCGCGGCTGTCCCAGCTCGACGGCCTGACAGTCCGCGTCCTCGACGTCATCACCGGCATCCTCGGTCCGGCGGACGCCGGTCACCTGGCCCGCCTGCTGCACACCGTCGCCGACGGCTTGGAATCAGCCGCAGTAACCGCCGCCGTCACCAACCAGACCGCCGCCCTCAACAACTAACCCCGACGCTGCTCCGCCCGGGCACCGGCTTCGGTGAGGTGCCGCTTCGCCGGGGCACCGCTGCCGGGACTTCCGCGGGCTCGTCGGGTCGGCCGCTGACCGGGTTTTCGCCCGCTACCGCGCATTAAACCGGCCAGCGGGCGAACAACCCGCCAGTGCGGTTTGCTTGCGAGTTGACCCGCGGCAGTTGGTGGAGGTTGATGAGTGGTGGCGGGTCGGTGTCGAAGTTTTGTGGGTGGCGTCGACGTTCTGGGTGAGAGGCGCCATCGGGGTGCTTCGGAGGTGGAGGGTGAGATGTTCAAGGAGACGAAGGCGTTCAGTGGGTTCGCGGTCGATGACATCGCGGCGGCGAAGGAGTTCTACTCCGGCACGCTCGGGCTCGACGTGACCGAGGAGAACGGGATGCTGCAGTTGCAGATCGCCGGCGGCATCCCGGTCCTGGTCTACCCGAAGCCGGAACACACGCCCGCGGAGTACACGATCCTGAACTTCCCGGTGCCCGACATCGAGGCCGCCGCGAAGGAACTCACCGCTCAGGGCGTCGTGTTCGAGCGCTACAACGACCATCACGACGAGCTGGGGATCGTCCGCGGCGGCGGCCCGTTGATCGCCTGGTTCAAGGACCCGGCCGGCAACATCCTGTCCATCATCCAGCTGTAGCCCAGAGGTCCTTCGGGGCATCGACCGGGGCGCATCGTTCTAGCTGGTGGGGGTTGGGTCGTCGTATTGGCCGGGGCGGCCCTTATAGCGGGTGCCGTTGAGGTAGGGCCAGGAGTTGGCGACGCAGCCGTGCAGGCCTAGCGTCTGCTGCTCCATGACCGGCGCGGGCTGACCTGGACCTGGGCAGAGTTCGTGGTGGTTGCCGAGGCGGTGGCCGGTCTCGTGATTGACCATGTACTGCCGGTACGCCGTAAGCGAGGCACCGTAGTTCGGTACTGCGTGCGCCCAGCGAGCGACATTCAGTACGACGCGGTCGCCGATGCGGCAACTGGTGTAGCGATCGGGGCCACCGCCGCAGAGGATGTCGCGGGTCTCGGGAGTGACGAGCATGAGCTTGAAGTCGGCTGCTTGACCGGGACCGACCTGGCGGAATCGCCATTGACCAGCTGAGGTCCAGCCGTTCGGCGCCGCGTAGGTATCGCGGACGAACTTGGCGAACGCAGCGCGGTCGATGCCCTGGATGCCGCCCTCGATGCCGATCTGGAACTTCATCAGCTGGCCCGCAGTACCGATCGTGGTCGGGTCGCCGGGGAGGATCGAGTAGGAGACGGAGCCGCGGATCGGATAGGTGACCTGGGACGCTCCATCGGCCGGGGTCGACGCGGATGTCTTCGCGCTGGCCTGGTCGCCCGGCTTGCCTGGGTCCTGGGCGCCTGGGTCCTGCTCGGCGTCGGTGCCGTCGGGGCTGTCCTTGCCGGTCGGGTCGTCCGGGTCGACCGACGAGTGCGCGGCCGCAGGGCGGGCGGGAACCTCCTTGCGATCGAACGGGCTCGCCGGCAACTCGTACAACGCAACCCCCGCGACAGCGACCACGATCCCCAACGCGGCGATCCTCGTCCCACGCATCCCAACTCCTCACTCCGCACCCTTCGGAAGAGCGCGTCCTCACCCCGTACTTGCCACCCCGCCCAAAAACCCTTCTCCCCACACCCCGGAGACGCCTCCCCCGGACGCAGCCAGGCCAACTTGGTGCACGACCTGAGCAAGTTCCCGGCCCCGGGATGCTCAACCCATCCACAAAGTCCCCGGCTCTCCACCTCTGGATGGAGATCGGGGAATCCATCTGCTGGTTTTGGTACGAGCGTGTTAGTTTGCTGGGAAAGAACACGGGCGTACTAAAAAGGAGTGGATGATGAAGCGCTGGACTGCCGGGCTCGCCACCGCGACCCTGCTGACCGCCTCGACCCCGGCAATGGTCGCCTGGGCAGGCCACCCCGACGAACGCCGGGCCGACTCACCTGCGGACGCCGCCGCAGCAGCGCGCGAGCGCGACGTCGGGGCGACGAGCGGGCGTGAGGTTGGGACGACGGGCGGACGCGACGCCGGGGCGACGACCGGGCGTGGGGTTGGGGCGGATCTCGTGGGGGATGTTGATCGGGATGGGGTGTTGACTGCGGCCGACGAGCGGAGCGAGGAGAGTTGGAGCGCTGGGCGGGGAGCTGTCTTTCTGGCGAATCTGGATGATGACGGTGGGCGGTGCCGGGTTGATCCGGGGCGATTGGAGGAGGTCGGGCGGGCGTACGACGACGAACTGGCGGCGTGTAATGACGCTGCGGACGATCGGATCAACGGGCCCAAGGATGCGGCCGATCTCGCGCCGCTGAAGGTTGTTGCTCAGGGCAACTTGAGTGACGCGGCGACCGGGTCGTTGACGATCAGCCCGGCGGACAAGGCGCGAGTGTTCGTCGACGGAAAGCCGGCTAGGGCGCTCAGCGCCGCCGACCTTCGTCACGGAGTACGGGCTGGTCTGGAAGGGCGGGACATCGTTCGGCGATCCGGCCAAGTGGGACGGGCAGGTCACGGTGACGTTGACGGTGACGGATCATGGGCGGTCGGCGAGTGATGTCGTGCGGCTGCGGGTCGCGCCGTTGATGCTGCAGAACGATCTTCAACGGGCTGAGACCGTACTCGCCGCCAAGCCGAACGACGGACCCGGCTGGGTCGGCGAATCGCCTTATCCGCAAGGGGTTCCAGCGGAGTGGGAGCCGTTCGCGAAGTCGTTGGGCGCGGCCACTCGGTCGGCTGGGGCGCGGCTGAAGTTCGTGCAGGGTACGCCGAACGGGTGGAAGGACCTTTGGCAGCAGGACACCTTTGAGCCGGCGACCGCGAGCATGCCGAAGCCTGGTGGTTCGCAGACGATGCGGGTGATGATCCGCTCGGGCAACGTCTGGGATTTCGAGGACGCGCAGGGGAAGCCTGTCGCGACTCCTCGGCCGGCCGGGCGGTTGCTGTACCGCGACCTGCGCGGGCCGGATGTCGCGGTGGTCCAGGAACTCGCGAAGGTATCGCCTCCGGGGATGGACGACCTGCTGAACATGGGCGGGAACATCGAGTCCCTGCCGCCGTACGCCGGGTATCCGCACGGGCGGGTTCTCTACGGCTCGGGCGAGCGGCACCCGGATCCTGGGTTCATCAAGCATGGTGACCAGCCAAGGGTTCCAGCCGTCGGTGGTGGTCGACACCTCGTGGCTCGCGGTTGGGCACGTCGATGAGACGACGCACGTCGGTCCGGGCCGACAACGCGCGCGGGTGGACGCTTGCGGTGGCGGATCCGCGGCTGGCGGTCGAGTTGCTGCGAGAGGCGCAGCGGAAGGGATTCGGCGGGGAGCGACTTGCGGCCGACACCAATTCGCCGAAGCAAGCCGACCGTGAACGAGGTGCTTGCTGACAGCAACGGTCTGGCCGAGAACGAGCAGGCAGCCCGGCACATCGACGCGCAGCTCGACGATCCTGCTCAAGGCGACCGGGTTGCGGCGAAGCGAGCTCGTGCGGCTACCGGTGCTGTTCGCGAAGCACGCCGGAACCGGGTTGATGCGGGCGATGACGCCAGGGCTGGTGAACGGGCTGTCCCTGACCTCGCGCGAGTTCGCGGCACCGGATCCGCACGGCCCGAAGGTGCACGGTCGGGACATCTTCCGCGTCGCCACCGAGCAGGCGCTCGGGCGGAACGGCGTACGGGTGCACTGGGTCGAGGACTACTTCTGGGCCCACCTGGCCGGCGGCGAGGTCCACTGCGCCACCAACGCCCTCCGTGACACGACCACCACAAACAGTTGGTGGCGTTAGGGCGATGGCTGGTGCCGCCCCCTGTTCTTCCTTGCTGAGTTTATCGGTGGAGGGCGACAGGGCGGTGGAGTTATCCACAGGACCGGTGGCGGTGCTGGGAAATTGGGTCGAACTTTCTGATTCGGTGGGGAGTCTGAGGTGGTGGACGCGAACAGGGGACGGGTCCAGGGTTCTGTTGCCGGACGTTGAGTGGAGATATGTCCCCGAACGCGAGTAGGGCTAGACGAGCTAAGCCACGGGGTGCCCGGAGGGCGGCGCGGCAGCGATCCGCGTTCGGGGCGCTGGTGGTCGCGGTGCTGGGGGCGGTGGTTCCTGGTACGGCGTACTTGGTGGCTGGGCGGAGGAAGCTCGGCAGCGTGGTCACGGGGATGACCGTCGCGTTGCTGGGGACTGCGGCGTACGTGGGGGTGGCGCGGCGGGACGACGTGATCAAGTGGGCGGTCGATCCGAATCTGCTGTTGTGGATCATCGGCGGGCTCGCGGTCGTCGCGCTGTTCTGGGTCACGATCGTCGTTACGTCGTACAAGATGTTGCGGCCGCTGGGGTCGGGGGTCGGGGCGCGGCTGGGTGGGGCGTTCGTGATCGGGCTGGTGTGCTGCACGATCGCGTCCGGTACTGCGTTGGGGGCGCAGAACCTGCTTGCCCAGCGCGACCTCGTGACGCACGTGTTCGCGGGTGGGAACTCCAAGAGTGCGACCCGGCCGACGATCAAGAACAAGAAGGATCCGTGGGCGCAGCTCCCCCGGCTCAACCTGCTCCTGCTCGGGGCGGACGACGGGGCCGGGCGGAAGGACACCCGGACCGACACGGTGATGGTCGCCAGCATCGACACCAAGACCGGTGACACGAAGCTGATCTCGCTGACCAGGAACTTCATGCGGATGCCGTTCCCCGAAGACTCCCCGCTGCACAAGTTCTACCCGACCGGCTTCTGGAATCCGAAGCTCGGTGACAAGGAGCAGAGCGAGTTCTACCTGGACGCGATGTACCGGAACGTCCCGCGGGATCACGACGGCATCCTCGGGCCGTCCGACAACCAGGGCGCCGATGTGCTGAAGGTGTCGGTCGGCGAGGCGCTCGGGCTGAAGCTGCATTACTACCTGCAGATCAACCTGTCCGGGTTCGAGCAGATGGTCGAGGCACTCGGCGGGCTCACCGTGAACATCAACTACAAGGTCCCGATCGGCGGCGACTACAAAGGCCCGGGGAAGGCCGACGACATCTTGCCGACCGGCTACCTGCAGCCCGGTCCGAACCGGCACCTGAACGGTCATGACGCGCTCTGGTTCGCCCGCGGCCGGTACGACGTACAGGGCTCGGACCTGGCCCGGCAGGACCGTCAGCATTGCGTGATCAAGGCGCTCGTCGAGAGAGCCACTCCGCAGAACGTGCTCACCAACTACCAGTCGATCGCCAAGGCCGGCAAGCAGCTGATCCGCACCGACATCCCGCAGAACCTGCTCGGCGCAACTCGTCGGGCTCGGCGAGCGGGTCAAGTCGGCCAAGATCACCAACATCGACCTGGACAAGAAGAAGAACTTCCCCAACGGCCGCAACCCGAACTACGCGGCCATGCGCGAGATCGTCGCCAAAGCCCTCACCCCGAAAACCGCCCCGGTCGCGAAGCCCACCACCACCAAACCAACCGGCAAACCCAAGCCACCCGCAAAGCCCGACCCCGACGACCTCGAAAGCTCCTGCGCCTACAACCCGCAGTAGCTAGCGAGCCAGCCGGTACGCCGAGGTCAGCCGGTCAGCGACCTCGGTGACGGTCGAGAGACCCTGCCGCCACCGACCGGCGCGCCAGATCACCGAGCCGAGCGCACGTTGCAGCATCAGATCCGGCAGAGCCGCCTCCTCCGCCGCGGACAACGTGACAAAGCGGTCGTATCCCCTCCGAAACGCCGCCATCTGGTCGGCTGCGAAGTTCTCGGTCGACTGCCCCAGGGCAGCCGCCAGATCGAACGCCCGCAGGTCGAGTCCCGCGAGCTCGAAGTCCAGTACGCCGGTCACCGCGCCGTTCTCGACCAGCAAGTTGGACAGGCCGAAGTCACAGTGGATGAGCTGCGTCGGCAGCGTTCTCCGCAGCTCCTGGACCCGTGCATCGGTCTCGTGAGCCTGCCGGGCGAACCACGTCGTCTCCGCCGAGGAGAGTTCCCGCTTCAGGTCGGCGGCCAACTCGTCCAGGTCGGGCACCGCCGGGTGGATGGCGTTCAGCGGCCGCCGCCAATCGATCGGGGCGAACTCCGCAGCGATCTCGGCCAGGGCCGCATCCAGCTCACCGAGTGCCTGGCCGGCCAGGGTCAGCCCGGCCGTGTTCCGCGGTGGATGGTCACCTGGCAGACGACAGTAGAGCGACGCCGGGCCGAGGTCCGTGGGTACGACGGTGCGCCCGTCGTCAGCTGGAATCGGTGCCGGTACTGCGAACGACAGCTCGCGCCGGCCGAGTTCGGCGAGCAACACGTGCTCGAGCGCGATCTGCTCGGGTCCTGCGTTGCGGTGAACCCGCAGGACATAACGGTCACCGGCTACCTGGACCAGCCAGACCAGGTTGTTGGTGCCGCGGTCCGGCCGGGTCACCTCGGTCGGCGTACCCAGGCTCCACGCTTCGAGCAAGGCGGGAACGTCACTCGCTACTGTTCCGGCGGTCATGGGTGCCAGTCTCACCGCAACCGCGAACCTCGCCAATCGATTTGTCCACTCGCCGTAAGGCCCGGCGAAGGAACGGGAGCCGGGGGAGAATGGCGTGGTGGTGAAGATGGCGGACGTGGCGCGGCGGGCCCGGGTTTCGGTGACGACGGTTTCTCATGTGCTGAACGAGACGCGGTTCGTGGCGCCGGACACCAGGGAGGCCGTGCTCACCGCTGTGCGCGAGACGGGGTACGTGCCGAACACCGTCGCCCGTTCGCTGGTGATGTCGAAGACGGACACCATCGGGCTGGCCTTGTCGTCGATCTCCAATCCGTTCTTCGGGGAGCTGGCCCATTACCTGCAAGCTGAAGCCGAGCGGCACGGGTACTCGATCCTGATCGCCGACACCCACGACGATCCGGAGCGCGAACTCAAGGTTGCCCGGGATCTGCACGAGCGCCGGGCGGACGGGATCATCCTGGCCGTGTCGCCGGAACCCGGGCGGACGCTGGACTACCTGCAGATGCGGCAGGTTCCGGTGGTGCTGGTCGACCGGTTGATCGGGTCGGGGCTGGACGAGGTCGGGACCGAGAACGTCGAGGCGACCTCGCATCTGGTCGAGCATCTGGCCAGTCGCGGGCACACCCGGATCGGGATGGTCAGCGGACTGGCCGGATTGGCGACCACCCAGGAACGCGTCGCCGGCTATCGGCTCGGACTCGAGCGGGCCAAGCTCCCGTACGACGATGCGCTGCTGCGCGGCGGTTCGTCGGATGCCGAGCCGGCTCGCGGGGCGACGGCGCAACTGCTGGAGATGCCTGATCCGCCGACCGCGTTGATCGTGGCGAACAACAAGATGACGATCGGGGCGATGCGCGCGTTGCGAGATGCGGGATTGTCGGTGCCGGGAGACATCGCGCTGGTCGCTTTCGACGACTTCGCCTGGGCCGATCTGTTCGAGCCGCGGCTGACCACGATCGCGCAACCGCATCAGGAGCTCGCCGCGAAGGCCGTCGAGTTGATCACCTCGCGCATCGACGACCCGGACCAGCCCGTGCGCAGCATCCGCCTCGATCCGACCCTCGTCCACCGCAACTCCTGCGGTTGCTGACAGCAACGGATCGCCGGCACTAAACCGAATGGCGCGCTGGGAGCGTCTATACCTGCATGCCCCACAGATCGCGGGAGAGCTTCGTCGAGTTCGTCGTCGCCCGGCAGCGCCATTGGCTGCGGATGGCGTACCTGCTCTGCAACGACCGGCAGTTCGCCGAGGATCTCGTGCAGCAGAGCCTGGAGAAGCTGTACGTGGTCTGGCCCAAGGTCGCCGCGGCGGACAGTCCGGACGCCTATGTCCGCAAGGCGATCGTCAACGTCTACCTGAGCGAGACCAGGCGGATGTGGCGTCGCCGGGAACGACCGAGTGACGACCCGGCCGCTGGTGTCGTGGAAGCGGTCGACGAGACGCCGGACGACCGGATCGATCTGGCCCGGGCGCTGAGCCGGTTGCCGAAGCGCCAGCGGATGGTGCTGATCCTCCGGTTCGCGGACGACCTGAGCGTGGCCGAGACGGCGGCGGTGATGGGCTGCGCCGAGGGAACGGTCAAGGCGCACACGTCCGCGGCGCTCAAGGCGATCCGGCGTACGACGGAGTTCGAGCTGCAAGGGGTTGTCCGATGACCGACGAGAAGGAACTCGAGGAACAGATGCGATCGATCTTCCGGCGCGACCAGGGCGACGCTCCGAGCGAGCTGCCGCTGGACGCCGTGCTGCAAGGCGGAGAACGGCGCCTGCGCCGCTCGACCACCCTCAAGCTGGTCTCCGCGGCGGTGTTCGCGGTCGTCGCCACCGGCGCGACGATCACCGCGGTCGCCGCCACCACCAACGGCGGCCCCACCCCACCCCCGGCCAACCCACCCACGCTCAACGCACCACCGACCGCCACCCCACCACAGACTCCCAGCCTGCCCCCGACCCCACCTCCGGCGACGCCAACCCAAACACCTCCCGGAACACCGGAAACACCTCCCGGGACGCCCATGACGCCACCCGAATCCCCAGGAAACCCCGGCACCCCACCGCAAACCCCTTCTACACCGCCGAGCAGTCCGTGGGGATCACGTCAGACGCCACCGCAGTCACCCCGGACACCGCCGCAAACGCCACAAGCCACACCATCAACGCGGTGAGTTCGTACTACGCGTAGCGGATTCCGAGCCCGCCGTCGACGGCCCAGTTGGCGCCGGTGACGTAGGCGGCGGCTTCGGAGGCGAGGAAGCAGACGACCTCGGCGACGTTCTCAGGGGTGCCGATCCGGCCGAGGGGGTGGACGCCGAGGGCGGTGTCGCGGGTGCCGGGGATGGTGTCGAAGAACTCTTCGAGCAGGTCGGTCGCGATGAAACCGGGGCTGACCGCGTTCACCCGGATGTCGTGCTGGGCGACGTCGAGGGCGAGGCTGCGGGTCATCCCGACCAGGCCGGCCTTCGCCGCGGCGTACGGGAACATACCAGGAGATCGACGGATCGGCGTACGGCGTGTTCGTCGGTGATGTCGCCGACGGCGGCCGCGACCCTTCGCACCCGTCTGTTCGAGGGCTGCCGTTGTGGCGGCGAGTTCGTCGGCCAGTACGTCGAGCAGCGCGACCGCGGCGCCTTCCTCGGCGGCTTTGACGGCGACTGCGCGACCGATGCCGCGGGCGGCGCCGGTGACCAGTACGACCTCGCCGGCAAGACGTCCAGACACTCGGCTCCTCCTGAAAGCTAGGGGTGTTGGGAGCCTAGTACCGGGATCAGCTCCGGACCGCTCTCAGCTGGTCCAGCCCCTCCAGGCCGAGCCGGCGTCCGTCCGGAAGGTGGTCGTCCGGATCCCAGCGCCATGCGGTGATGAGCGCGAGCATCAGCACCCGGCACTCACGCAGCAGGTCCTGATCGATCCCCGGATAGTGGTCGCCGACTTCGTCGGGCGCATGGGCGAGGTCGAATTCGACCGGACCGCGGCAGCAGGTCTCCAGGTCGATGAACAGCGGCCCGTCCTTCGTGGCGAGCAGGTTGCCCGGATGCGGCTCGCCGTGCAGCAACTGCTCGGGAGCACCGCTCTCGCCGACCGTCCGTCGCAGCCTTCGCAACACGTCGCTGAGCAACTCACGGCCGTCATCGGCGAGTTCAGGACTGTGCTCGCGGCTCGACGCGATGAGTTGAGCCGACTCGATCCGATCCGTGAAATGCGGCGTCGGGTAGTCGATCTTGCGCATGCCGGCGTGCAGCCGAGCGAGTGCGTCGGCGTAGTCGGCCGGTGAGATCTCGGTGTCGAGAGGTTCGTAGTACGTCCAGAACGTGACGAGGAAGCCGTCCTGTTCGTAGACGCGAGGCTCCACTCGGGGCTCGGGTGCGGCAACCGGAGCTCCGGCCTCGATGAGGCGCTGAGCGAGGTCGATCTCGAACTGCGGGTTGTGAGATGCCGGCGACACTTGCGCCAGAACGTCACAGGGGAGCAGGCGCAGCGTGATCCGGTTCGAGTCCTGGATGACGATCGCGTCGTCGGCAGTCAGACCGAGTGACGAGGCGGTGGAGATTGCCGCAGCGATTGCACGCTGAGCCTCTGACGCGTGCAATGGTCTCCCTCTCTCCGACGGACTCAGGCACCGTAACAAGATCTCCGGCAGCGCGCCGCTGGATTAATTGCTCGCGTAGACGCCGGCTCGGGCGGCTGCGGCGGCGTCCTTGGCAGCGCGATCGGCTGTTGCCCGAGGCATCGGCTGCCGGAGCAGGACGAGTTGGTGGTAGACCGGCGAGGTCGACGCCATCAGTACGCGATGAGCGTCGGTCTCCGGTGGGATCTCGCCGCGATCGATCGCGCGATGGACGACGATCGCGCTGCGCTGGTAGCGGTCCTGCCAGAAGGCGGTGAGCGCCTCGGCGGCTTCCGGCGTACGGAAGGACGCGGCGATGACGGCGCCGGTGAGGGATGGGTGTTGCGCGAGGGAGTCGCGGACCTCGCGGTTGAGGCGGATCAGGTCGGCTTCGAGCGAACCCATATCGGCCGGCTCCCAACTGTCGTCGGCGCCGGACGCGAGCAGGTCGACCAGCAGGCCGGCAACACTCCCCCAGCGGCGGTAGATCGTCGTGCGGTGGACGCCGGAGGTGAGCGCGACGGCCTCGATCGTGAGGTTGTCGTAGCCGGTCGCGGCGAGTTCTTGCTGGACTGCGGCGAGTACGTCGGCCCGCACGCGCGCCGTCCGGCCGCCGGGGCGGGGAATGCGGGTTGCGTCGTCGGCTGTGGTCATGGCACGATCTTAATGCAACAGTCGTCGCATTAACAGGGAGCGTGGTGCATGTCTACGAACTGGACCGAGGTGAAGGTCGGCGCGCAGGGCGAGGGCCCGTACGGCGTGACGCTGGTCGGCGACGACGTGTGGACGACCCTGGTGCACACCGGAGCCGTCACCCGCCTGGCCGGCGGAAGCGGGGCAGTTGAGCGGTTTGAGGTTGGCGGTGAGGGGAGTAAGCCGACGGTGATTGTGGCGGGACCGGATGGTGGGGTGTGGTTCACGCGGAACGGGGACGACCGGATCGGGCGGGTCGCGGTTGACGGGACAGTGAGTGAGTACGAGGCGGCGGGCGCGCCGTACGGGTTGTGTGTGGGGCCGGACGGAGCCTTGTGGTTCACGTTGATGAACGTGGACCAGGTCGGGCGGATCACCGTGGACGGCGAGATCACGGTGTTTCCGATCGGTACGACGGGTGGATTCCCGGCGATGATCACGAGTGCTGGAGGGGAGCTATGGTTCGCGCTCAACCAGGGAAACGCGATCGGCCGGATGTCGGTCGACGGCGCGGTGACGACCTATCCCCTGCCGACCGAAGGCGCCGGGCCGGTCGGGATCAGCGCGGGCCCGGACGGGGTGTGGTTCGTGGAGATCATGGCCGGCCAGGTCGGGCGGATCACTGCTGAGGGGAAGATCCAGAGCTACCCGTTGCCGGATCGCGCGTCGAAGCCGCACGCGGTGGTCGCCACCGATGACGGCGGTTGCTGGATCACCTTGTGGGGTTCGGGATCCGCGCTGCGGCTGGATGCGGAGGGAGCGGTGCTGGACGAGGTGGTGTTCGGCGAAGGGACCGAGCCGCACGGGCTGGCGGTCGGGACGGACGGGTCGGTGTGGGTCGCGCTCGAGTCGGGTTCCCTTGCTCACATTCACGCCTGACAACTCCCGGAGTGAGGCGACTCACCCCGGGGAGGGAGGCGCGAAGAGTAGAGCCAGGAGCACTGTGGTGATGTGACCACAGCGGTGGGATTACAGAGCAGTGCAGTACTTCGTACTCGCGTGCGTGATGTGCTCGCGGTGGGGCGCCCGGCGTTCTGGGCGGTGTCGGTTCTGCCTTATTACGTTGGGGTTCTGCTCGCTACTCATCGACTGGTCCCGGCGCCGGCTGATTGGCCGCGACTGGCACTCGGCGCCCTGGTGATGGGTCCGCTGCTGTGGCTATCCGTGCTGGCGATCAACGATGCGCATGACCTCCCGGGCGACCTGCTGAATCCGCGGAAGTCCAAGTCCCCGCTCCTCGACGGACGCGTCTCGGTCGGCACCGCCAAGTGGATCGCGGCGATCGCCGGGATCGCCTCCCTGGCAGCAGGTCTCGCCGTCGGACCGGTCTTCGCGCTTGGTGTCCTGCTCGCGGTCGTTCTCGGATACGCCTACAGCGTCCCACCAGTGAGGCTGAAGACCCGAGCTGGATTCGACGTCGCCGTGAATTCCCTTGCCCTAGGCGCCTTTGGACCACTAGCAGGGTGGGCAGCCGTCACCAACGACCTGCACGGATTCCCCTGGCTGATGGCACTCCAAGGAACATTGGTTGCCGTCGGCCTCTATCTCCCAACCACCTTGGCTGACCTGGAAGCCGACCGAGCCGCCGGGTACAGCACGATCGCGGTCCGCCTCGGCGCGCGTACGACGTACCGGCTGGGGTTCGCTGCCTGGATCGCGGCGGCCGGACTGTCCGTAGTACTGGCTGCCGCCGACCTGGTGATCCCGCGCAGCATGCTCGTCCTGGAGATCGTGATGGTCCCGGTGCTGATCGCGGCGTACCGGCGCTACATCGGCCCCGGCCAGACCTTCAAAGGCGTCATCACCGTCTCCTTCCTCTTCCTCCTCCCCTGCGCCGCCTTCGCCCTCACCTACGTCGGCGTCCTCACATGAATGCCTCCCATCGCGTTCCACAACCATGGACTTCGACTGGAAGCAGCTGACGGCAGACCTCGACGACGTCGGATGTGCACTGACGCCTCCCCTGCTCACCGAGGCGCAATGCCGCGAGATCTCCGGCCTGTACGACGAGGTCGCGCGGTTCCGGGCGACGATCGACATGCAGCGCTACCGGTTCGGCTCCGGGCAGTACCGGTACTTCGACCACCCGCTCCCCGACGTCGTCACCGAACTCCGCGAGGCCTTCTATCCCCACCTGCTGCCGATCGCGCGCGAGTGGGCCGAGAAGCTGGGCCGGCCCGCGCCTTGGCCCGACACGTTCGCCGAGTGGCTCGACGACTGTCATCGCGCCGGGCAGGACCGGCCGACGCCGATCCTGCTCAAATACCAGGCCGGTGACTGGAACGCGCTCCACCGCGACCTGTACGGCGACCTGGTCTTCCCGCTGCAAGTGGTGATCGGCCTGGACAAGCCAGGAGTCGATCACGAAGGCGGTGAGTTCCTGCTGGTCGAGCAGCGGCCGAGAGCCCAGTCACGCGGGACCGTGACGACGCTGCCGCAGGGACAAGGCCTGATCTTCACGACCAGAGACCGCCCAGTGGAGTCTGCACGCGGCTGGTCGGCGGCGCCGGTACGCCATGGGGTCAGCACGGTCCGGTCCGGCATCCGGCACACCCTCGGCCTGGTGTTCCACGACGCCGCCTAGGTCCGCGCTGGACCGGTGCTCGACGGGGCCGCCTAGAGGTCGCGGAAGAAGGTGGTGATGTCGGCGGCTAGCAGCTCCGGCTCTTCATGGGCGGGGAAGTGCCCGCCGCGCGGCAGCGTGGTGTAGCGGGTGAGGCGGTAGCCGCGCTCCAGCCAGCTAGCCGGTGCGGGGAGTCCGACGTCGGCGGGGAACACCGCCATGGCGGTCGGCACGTCGACCCGCTGGAGTCTGGGGACGAGGCCGTTGCGGCGTTCGTAGTACGGGATGAACGAGGTCCCGATCGTGTTCGTGAACCAGTACAGCGATGCCTGGGTGAGGAGGAAGTCGTCGCTGAACCGGGTGGACAGCTCTCCGTCGCAGTCGCTCCAGGCACGGTACTTCTCCAGCATCCAGGCGAGCAGTCCGGCCGGCGAGTCGGTCAGCCCGGGGCCAGGGTGAGTGGGCGGGTGCCCTGCTGGTGGCGCGTAGGCGCCCTCGCGTCCGCGACCAGGCGGCGAGCGGCATCGAGGTAGGCCTGCTCCTCGCGGTGGGCTCGACGCCGTTCCTCGCGGCGGGATGTCAGGTAGATCCGTGAGATGGATGCCGACGACGGACTCGGGATGGGCCTGGGCGAGCCAGGCGCTCGTGCTCCGCGCCGAGATCGCTGCCATGGGCGCCGTAGCGGTCGAAACCGAGTTCGTCGTGCATCGAGCCGGTGCCAGAGTTCGTGCGCGGGCAGCGGATCACCGAGATCCGGGACGCGGTGCGGAGAAGGCGAACCCGGGCAGGGACGGCACGATCACGGTGAAGGCGTCCGCGGGATCTCCGCCGTACCGCGAGGGCGTCGAGAGCCGGCGCGCCAGTTCGACCAGCTCGAGGAAGGTGCTCGGCCAGCCGTTGGTCAGCACGAGCGGCAGCGCGTCTGCGCTCTCGGCGTCGAACCGCAGGTAGTGGACGAGCGTCCCGTCGAGCTCCGCGAACCAGGACGGCAAGGCGTTGATGGCGGCCTCGTGGCGGCGCCAGTCGTAGCCGTCGGCCCAGTAGCCGACGAGGCGCTTCAGCTCCCGCCATCGGTGCCCGCCTCCCAGTCGGTGACGGGCCACGGCTTCGCGGCCCACCGCGTGGCGCGCAGGCGGTCCTGAGGTCGTCGAGGTCGGCCTCGGTCACCTCGAGCACGGGACGAGCGGTCTGGGCTTTCTCTGATATCGACACCAGTAAAAGCTATAGCCGGTGTCGATCGATTTGGCAACACCAGCTTTCGGCTATGGTGGTGTCGTGGTGGAAGCAACCGGAGACCTGGTCGTGGTCGAGCAGTTCCTCAACACGCTCGACGAGAGAACCTTCAGCTGGCACGGGAAGAAGCACGTCCCGAGCGATGCAACTGACCTCGGTCAGCGCTTTGGCCGGCTGGCTCGGGAACCATGGGCTGCCCGCCGAAGGGCTGGCAACCCCAGACCTCGACGCGGCGGTCGCCCTCCGCGCAGCACTGCGCTCGGCGCTCATCGACGGCGACGCCGAAGCGGCGCAGGCCTTCGCCGGCTTCCCCTTGCGGCTATCGACGGAGGACGGCCGCCTGCGGATCACCGCTACCAGCGGCAGAGCCGCCCTCGACACCATCGTCGAGACAGTCGCGGCTAACGTGGCGGGCGGCACCTGGGGACGACTGAAATTGTGCTCGTCACCCGACTGCCGCTGGGCCTTCTACGACACGTCCCGCAGCGGCGGTGCCCGCTGGTGCTTCATGGAGGTCTGCGGCAACCGCAACAAGACCCGCGCCTACCGCCTCCGCCACACAGAGAGTTGAGATCCACGATGCATGCCGAGACCGAGCCTTACGACCACGGGATGCTCGATGTCGGGGACGGGCACCAGGTCTATTGGGAGGTCTGCGGCAACCCGGACGGGAAGCCGGCGGTGGTGTTGCATGGTGGGCCGGGGTCGGGCGCGGGGGCGTTCTGGCGCAAGTACTTCGACCCGGCGCGCTACCGGGTCGTGCTGTTCGACCAGCGGAACTGTGGGCGGAGTACGCCGGATGCCGCTGAGGCTGAGGTGGATCTCAGCACCAACACCAGCTGGCATTTGATTGCCGACATCGAGCAACTGCGCAACCACCTCGGGATCGAGAAGTGGCTCGTGGTTGGCGGGTCCTGGGGTGCGACGCTCGGCTTCGCGTACGCCGAACAGCATCCGGCGTCGGTCTCGGAGCTCGTCCTCTTCAGCGTCACCAACACCACCCGGCGCGAGGTCGACTGGATCACCCGCGACATGGGCCGGATCTTCCCGGCCGAATGGGCGCGCTTCCGGGACGTCGTACCGGCCGAGGAGCGGGACGGGAATCTCGCGCTCGCCTACAGCCGGCTGCTGCACGACCCGGATCCGGCCGTCCGCGACAAGGCGGCGCGGGCCTGGTGCGACTGGGAGGACACCCATGTCGCGACGCATCCCGGTTATCGGCCCGATCCGCGGTACCAAGATCCCGTACTACGGTTGCGCCTGGCCCGCATCGTCACGCACTACTGGGGCAACGCCGCTTGGCTCGAAGAAGGCGTGCTGCTTCGCGAAGCGGGCAAGCTCGCGGGGATTCCCGGCGTACTGATTCATGGTCGGCTCGACATCAGCAGCCCGGCCGACATCGCGTGGAACATGGCGCAGGCGTGGCCGGATGCCGAGCTGCACCTGGTCGAGGATGCGGGGCACGGCCTCGGTACGGCGAGTATGTCCGACCTCGTCCTCGGCGCCCTCGACCGGTTCGCCGATCGCCAGAGCTGAGTCGGAAGTTCACCAGGCTCGAAAGGCTTTACAACGATAGACTCCGCCACCCAGGCTTGCGGGATGACGGTGACCCGCGCTGAGCTCGAGAGCGACTACGACCTGGACCCGGCCTCGATCGCCCACTTCGCCGAACAGGGCTTCGTCAAGCTCACCGAACGTGCTCAGTCCGGCGACCATCGCGGCGTACGAACCGGAGATCACCGGCAAGGTGATCGAGCTGAACACCCAGGACCTTCCGCTCGAGGACCGCGACACCTACGGCAAGGCGTTCCTGCAGGTGATGAATCTGTGGCAGGACAGCGAGTTGGTGCTGGAGTTCGTGTCGTCGCCGCGGCTCGCGCGGATCGCGGCCCAGCTGCTCGGCGTACGGTCGGTTCGGCTGTACCACGATCAGGCGCTCTACAAGGAGTCCGGCGGCGGGGTCACGCCGTGGCATGCGGATCAGTACTACTGGCCGTTCGCGACGGATCGGTGTGTGACCGCGTGGATCCCGTTGCAGGACACGCCGTTGGAGATGGGGCCGTTGGCGTTCGCCGCCGGGAGCCAGACGTTCGACCACGGCCGCGATCTTCCGATCAGCGACGAGTCGGAACGCATCCTGCAGAAGGCGCTGGTCGAGCAGGAGTTCCCCGAGGTGATCGAGCCGTTCGAGTTGGGTGAGGTCAGCTATCACCGCGGCTGGACGTTCCATCACGCGGCGGCGAACGAGACCGACGTACCGCGCCGCGTGATGACCGTCATCTATGTCGATGCGGAGATGGAGATCGCCGAGCCCGCGAACAAGTTCCAGGAGGCCGATCTGGCGACCTGGATGCCTGGCAACGAGCCCGGCGACCGCATCTCGTCGCCGCTGAATCCCGTGCTGTACTAGACCTTCCGCGACCGCATCTCGGCCGCGAACGACTCCTGCAGTACGTGGCCATCTTGGCGGCCTCTTCAGGATCGGCGAACAGGTCCGGCAGGGTCGCCGGATCCACGTCGTAGACGTGGTGCATGCAGCCACCAGATGTTGCCGGCCGGATCCTTGATCCGGGCCCCGCGGTCGCCGACGATCTTGCGAGGTCGTGAGTTCGGTGATGATCGTCGCCCCTGCCTCGACCGCGCGCGCGACGGCCTCGTCGGCGTTGTCGACGTACACGCTCAGCAGGCTCGGCAGGTCCGGCCAGTCCGGTTGCGCGTCGAAGGCCATCACGATCGAGTCGCCGACGGTGATCTCCGCGTGCCCGATGGTGCCGTCCTCGTTCTGTACTACGAACGGGGGCTTCGTCTCGAACGTCTGCTCCACGAACTCCAGCCAAGCGGCCGCACCACGCACGGCCACATACGGAGTCACAGTTCCTTGCCACCTGGATTCGTCATGCCCTCAGCCTCTCGAAGGTAGCGGTCAGGTTCTGGCCTCTACTCAGATTCGCGTAGCGGATCGCCAACTGGGCGGCCGCCTTCTTCAGCTCGACCGGGCCGACGAACTCCAGCTCGGCCTCGAACATGCCGAAGGTCGCGGCCAGGCCGGTCCACGACCACGCCGTTGAGGATGAGCCGGCAGCTGGTCTCGGTGATCTCCTCGACCATCGGCGTCGCGGCCGGCCCATTGGGCGATGTCGGCCGCCTTCGCCTGGAGGATCGCTTCGCCTCGGCACGGCCATTGGCTCTTACCGGTGAAGCTGGCTCGCGATATAGGTCGAGACGTCCGGCGCGGGCAGCTCGCGCGGGGTGAAGCGCGGGCCGGTCGGGGTCTTCGGCAGCATCCGGTCGACCCGGAAGGTCCGCCAGTCGTTGCGGTCCAGGTCCCAGCCGACCAGGTACCAGCGGCCGCCCCAGGTCACCAGGTGGTGCGGCTCGACCTTGCGTGGCGGGACCCACTCGTCGCGTGGCGCCCGGCGACGGCGTAGTCGAAGCGGAGCACCTCGCGGGCGCGGAGCGCAGTACCGATCGCTATCAGGTGCTCGGAGTCCACCTTCGTACGCCGCGAGTCGGCGTACTTGTCGACCGTCGTCACCTGCAGCGCGTCGACCCGTTGGCGCAGCCGGGCCGGCATCACCTGGCGGACCGTGGCGAGCGCTCGGAGCGCGCCTTCCTCGATCCCGGTCACCGTGGTGGTCGCGGTCTGCAGGGCGACGGCGACCGCGATCGCCTGGTCGTCGTCGAACAGCAGCGGCGGCAGGTCCGCGCCCGCATCGAGGCGGTAGCCGCCGTCCGGGCCCTTGCTCGCGCGGACCGGATAGCCGAGATCGCGCAGCCGGTCCACGTCGCGGCGGACCGTGCGCGGGCTCACCTCCAGCCGTTCGGCCAGCAGCGCGCCCGGCCAGTCGCGGCGCGCCTGGAGCAGGGACAGCAGCGAGAGGAGTCGAGCCGAGGTTTCGGACATGACCTCAGATTGCCACGAGTAACGGCCAGAACCTGTCCTCTACTGCTGGAAATGTCGTCGCCAAGAGCCCCCGACCAAGGAGACATCGTGATCAGCACCCGAGAGCTCACCAAGGACTTCGAGGTGAGCCGGACCGAGACCGTGCACGCCGTCCGCGGCATCAGCCTGACCGTCGAACCCGGCGAGCTGGTCGCCGTCCTCGGCCCGAACGGCGCCGGCAAGACCACCACGTTGCGGATGCTCACCACTCTGATCGCCCCGACCTCCGGTACGGCGAAGGTCGCCGGGTACGACGTCGTGCGCGCAGCCGAGCCAGGTCCGCCGGCAGATCGGGTACGTCGGTCAGGGCAACGGCGCCGGCCACTCGCAACGCGTCTACGACGAACTGTCCGGGCAGGGCGTGATCTACGGACTCGACCGGCGCTCGGCGAAGCTTCGCGCTGAGGAGTTGCTCGAATCGCTCGAGTTGAAAGACCTCGCTCGTCGCAAGGTGTCCGAGCTTTCGGGCGGTCAGCGTCGGCGACTCGATGTCGCGATGGGTCTGGTGCATGCGCCGAAGCTGTTGTTCCTGGACGAGCCGTCGACCGGGCTCGATCCGCAGAACCGGGCGAATCTGTGGGACCACATCCTGCGGATGCGTGACGCAGTACGAGATGACGATCGTGCTCACCACGCACTACCTCGACGAGGCCGACTCGATGGCCGAGCGGGTCGTCGTGGTCGACCACGGCCAGGTGATCGCCGACGACACCGCCGATGCCCTGAAGGCCTCCTTGGCCGGTGACCAGCTGGTCCTGACAGTTGCTCCTAGCAACCAGTCCGCCGTACGCCGGCTGGCCGGCCAGTTGCCCGGTGCGCGGGATGTCGCGGTCGACGGCGACCAGCTCACGGTGCGCGTGACGAACGGGCCGGCCGCGTTGCCCGAACTCCTCGGCGGCGCGCACCAACTCGGCGTACCGATTGCTACTGCACAGGTGCATCGGCCGACTCTCGACGACGTGTTCCTCAACCTCACCGGCCGCAGCCTCCGCGAGGCCGGCACCAACGGAAAGGCAGCGGCATGACCACGCTCACCGTCCCCACCATCTCTATCCAGACCTCCGAGCCCGCGTCACGCAATCTGTTCCGCGACATCCGGATCGTGATGGCGCGCGAACTGAAGCCCGTACTGCGGGATCCGTTCTCGCTGCTGTTCGGGATGATCCAGCCGCTGATCTTCCTCGGGCTGTTCGGGCCGCTGCTGCGCGGCTCGATGGGCGCTTCGTTCGGGGACGGCGTCTGGCAGTGGTTCGTGCCGTCGATCCTGGTGATGACGATGCTGTTCGGGACCTCGACGACCGGGGCGAACCTGCTGTTCGAGTTCCAGACCGGGGCGCACGAACGGATGATGGTGACGCCGCTGTCGCGGTCGTCGCTGCTGATCGGGCGGGCGCTGAAGGAGATGGTGCCGCTGTTCGGGCAGGCGCTGATCGTGATCGCGGTGATGACGCCGTTCGGGTTCGACCTGCATGTCGCCGGTGCTGTGGTCGGGTTGGCGTTGCTGGCCGTCTTCGGGATCGGGCTGGGTGCGTTCAGTTATGCGCTGGCGATCGCGGTACGCAAGCAGGACTGGATGTTCTGGGTGGTGCAGCAGACCTTCCTGTTCCCGTTGATGATCCTGTCCGGGATGCTGCTGCCGCTGGAGACCGGGCCGGGGTGGATGCAGGTGGCATCGAAGTTCAACCCGCTGTCCTATCTGGTCGACGCGGAGCGGGCGTTGTTCGCCGGTGACGTCGGCTCGATGGCGGCGCTCTGGGGTTGGGTCGCCGCCATCGTCACCGCTGCGGCCGGCCTGGCGGTCGGCGTACGGATGATCCTGCGCTCGGCTTAGAGCTTTTGGAGTGCGGTGGCGAGGCCGGTCTCGGCCTCGTCGCCGAGCTTCTTGAACTGGCCGCGGAACAGCGACTCGATCAGCCGGGTGACGCCCTTGAACTCGAACTCGGCCCGGTAGGTGACCTGCGTCCCTTCGCCGGTCTCGGCGAACGTCATCGTGTCGAGCGCGGTCACCGTCTTGTTCTCCCCGCGCAACTGGAAGATCCGGCTGGGCTCGAGCTGCTGTACGACGTACTCGAGCTCGGTCTCGCGGCCGGCGAACGACGAGGTGTTCTTGTACTTCGTGCCGACGCCCCCATCACCGTCGACCTTCACCGTCGACACCGTCCCCGGATCCCACTCGACGGTGTTCTCGAAGTCGGACAGATAGCCGAACACGGTCTCGACGGGCTTGCTGACGGTGACAACACGTTCAATGGTGATCACACCGTCACGCTACCGACCGGTTCAACAGAACTTATGCACCGGCCACCCGCTCGGACACCCGCACAAGTTCAGGGCTTGGTGATGGCGATGATTTCGGGGATGGCTACGTCCCAGACCTGGTGGGGGAGTTCGTGGCCGGCGCCTTCGAGGAGGACGAAGCGGGCGTCGGGGATTTCGTTGGCCAGGGACTCGCCGTGGGCCGGGTGGAACATGGGGTCTTCGGAGCCGTGCATCACCAGGACCGGTACGGCGATGTCGGCGAGGGTGCGGTCCTTCTCCTCGCCACCTTCGAGGATCCAGTGGTTCGTCATGCAGGACTCGACGTTGGTGGTGCGGGCGATCATCCGGGCCATGAGTTCGCGGCGGGCCGGTTCGTCGTACGGGTGCGTTCCGGCGTACAGGCGTTCGTCGCGGATGAAGGCGTCGAGGGCTGCGTCGGGGTCGGACCAGTCGGTGGGTGGTTGTTCGGTGGCGAAGGCCTCTTGCAGGCGGTCGGCCATCGGCGGGTACTCGATCGGCGTGGCTGTGGCGATCGGGCTGGTGGAGATGAAGGTTGCCGAGGCGACGCGCTCGGGGTGGTCGACGGTGATCGTCTGCGCGATGCCGCCGCCCATCGAGAGGCCGACGAGGTGGGCGCGGTCGATGCCGAGGGCATCCAGGATGCCGATCGGGTCGGTGGCGAGGTCGGCCGACGTGTACTGCGGTTTGCCGGGCTCGTAACTCGCCGAGCGGCCGGTGTCGCGATGGTCGTACCGGATGACGAAGCGCCCCTCGGCCGCGAGGCGCTCGCAGAACGGCGTCTCCCAGAAGTCCATCGAGGCCGAGCCGCCGTGGATCAGCAGGATCGGCGGGTCGGTCTTCGCGCCGAAGGTCTCCACACAGAGTTCGACACCGTTGGCCTGTAGCAGTTGTTCCATCGCCCCTCCTCGGTAAGAGCGCCGACCTTATCCAGGGTGGATGTGGAATCTCTGTGGACGTGACGCTGCCAGACCGCGTCGGAGGCGGCCTGGCAGCTGGGTGAGGCATCGGCGGCTATTGCCAGGACTGCGGGCGGGGCGCAGCTTGCGGCGGCGTCTGCCACCCGGGGTTCGGCAACTGAACCTGGCTCGGGTGCCGCCCGGGGTTCGGGTGCTGCCCAGGGTTCGGGGTGCTGGACCTGGGTCGGGTGCGGTAGCTCTGGTGGGCGGGGGCGGAGCGGTTTGTTGAGCCGGCGCTTGAGGCGAGGGCGAGACCGAAGGCGATGACGCCCAGGGCGCAGGCGAGGGCGCGGATGTTGTTGGCCGGGTTCCAGTTGGCCAGGTACTTCGTCCACTCCGCCGCGCCGGCCGCCGAGTTCGGGTCGATCGCCGCGAGCTTGTCGTTCAGCGGGATGTTGACCGCGAAGCTGAGCACGATCACGCCGACCAGGTAGAGCGCGGCGCCGGCGACCAGCCACCACTTGCCGGGCGAGTCCTTGACCAGCGCGATGATCCCGAGCGCCACACAAACCAGCGCGGTGCCCATGAAGATCAGCAGGAAGAGCGGGTTCTGGATCCGGACGTTGATCAGGTTCATCGCGGTGGCGCCCTGTCCGGCCGGCATCCGCTGCAGCGAACTCATCACCGCGGTCCCGAAGGCGAAGAACAGACCGCCCATCAACGCGGTGCCGACCAGCGCGGCCAAGGTGAGGATCTTGGTGAGGTTCATGCGGACCACACTCCTGTCTGCGCTGCGGTGCGCGCGTAGTCACGGAAATCGCGGGGAGCCCGGCCGAGGACCTGCTGGACCCCGTCGGAGACGTACTCGGACCGGTGGTTGCGAATCACCGCGAACAGATCGCGAACTGCCTCGGCGTCCTCCTGCGGTACGCCGTACGCGACAAGTTCCGCGACGTGCTCCTCCGGCTCGAGATCGACGTAGCTGATCGGCCGGCCGATCGCCGTACTGAGTTCTGCCGCGACCTCGGCCATAGTCAGCGGGCGCGGACCGGACAGCACGTAGGTCTTCCCGATGTGCCTGTCATCGAGCAGCGCGGCGGTCATCACCTCGCCGACGTCGTCCAGGTCGATCCAGGCCTCGGCACCGTCTCCGGCCGACAACCGGAGCTCGCCGGCCAGCACGTAGTCGAGGAAGAAGTCCTCGCTGAAGCCCTGGGCGAACCAGGAAGACTGGACGATGGTCAAGTCGACCCCGCTCTCCTTGACGGTGTGCTCCAGTTCGAGGTTGCTCTCGTAGACCGCGAAGTCGCGGCCCGGGCTGCCGACGCCCCGGCCGGACAGCATCACCAGCCGGCGAAGACCTTGAGCGACTGCCTGCTGGATGAACCGGCCGGCCTGGGTCATGCCCGTCGGACCGACCGGCGGGGCCAGGTACGCCGTGTCGATGCCGGCCGCGGTCGCCGACCACGTGCTCTCGTCGTACCAGTCGAAGGGCTGCTCGGCGGAGCGCGAGGCGAGCCGGATGGGGAGTTGCCGGGCGGTGAGGTGGGCGGCGACGCGGCGTCCGGTCTTGCCTTGGCCGCCGAGGATGAGGATGGGCTGCGTTGTTGTCATGACCCAAGTTCATCGTGATCCGATGAGACAAACCATGGTTGTCCGGCGCAATTCCATGTCCGAGAGTCTCACCGCCGAGGTAGGCTCGGAAGTATGGATGTGCTCGACGACCTACTGGCCGGCACCCGCGCGCGGGGCGGCGTGTTCAACCTGACGATCATGGACACCCCCTGGGCACTCGACATCCGCGACGAGGCGCAGCTCGCGCTCGCGACCTTGGTCCGCGGATCGGCCTGGGTGGTCCGGGACGGGATCGAGCCGGTCCGGATGGAAGAGGGCGACGTCGCGATCTTCAACGGTCCCGAGCCGTACGTCGTGGGCGACTCGACCGAGACCGAGCCGCAACTGCGGATCCATCCGGGCGGAATCTGCGAACCGTTGCCTGGGGCGCCTGTCGACTACAGCGCGCGGCTCGGCGTACGGACTTATGGCGGTCGGCTCGAAGGTGAGGCGATGGTTGTCAGCGGCACCTATCAGCTGGAAGGTGATGTCAGCCGACGCCTGTTGACCGCGTTGCCGTCGGTGCTCGTCGTACCGGCCAGTGACGTCGCCGGGCATGTGATGGCGATGGTGCTGGGCGAGATCCAGCGCGACGAGCCGGGGCAGCAGAGTGTGCTGGACCGATGGCTGGATCTGGCGCTGATCACCACGTTGCGCGCGTGGTTCGCCCGGCCGGAGTCGCATGCACCCGGGTGGTACCAGGCGCAGAGCGACCCGGTCGTCGGGCTCGCGCTGCGGTTGCTGCACGAGGACCCGGCGTACCCGTGGAGTGTTGTCGAGCTCGCCAACCGCACCGGGGTCTCGCGGGCGAGCCTCGCGCGGCGATTCAGTGGGCTGGTGGGTGAGGCACCGATGGCGTACCTCACCGGCTGGCGGATCGCGCTGGCCGCGGACAGGTTGCGCGAGACGACCGACACGGTCGAGGCGATCGCGCGCCGGGTCGGCTACGCGAACGCCTTCGCCCTGTCGGTCGCCTTCAAACGAGTCCGCGGCACCAGCCCCACCGCGCACCGCCGTACGGCACTGCAGTCTGCCTAGGCGATCGGAGCCCCTCCCCCTCCGCTTTCCCTCACCTCGCCCCGCGCCGACCTCGCCTTAGGCAATTGTCGTTTCGATGAAAGACAGACCCGTAGGCCAAGAGAGTTTGAAAGCGTCGGCGTTGACCTGCTTGTCCTGGCGAGAACGGTCGGTGAAGCCGTGCTCGGCACCCGGGTAGAACTGGGTGATGGTCGCGCCGGTTGCCCTTCCCTGCAAGGAAGTCTGCAGCGCCTCGAAGTCGGCGACCGAGACCGCGGCGTCGCTGCCCGGGTAGACCACCAGCACCGGTGCGGTGATCGAGGCGGCTTCCGCGATCGCGTCGTACGTGTGCTGCGGCTTGAGCTCCGACGGCGTCGTCGGGTGGTACGCCGTGACGCTCGCGAGCCGGTGATCCCTTGCCCCTAGCAACAAAGCGAACCGGCCGCCCAGGCACCAGCCGATCACGCCGGCCTTCGTGCAGCCGAGTTCACCCAGCAGATGATCGAGCAGCGAGACCTGCTCGGCCAGCAGGACGTCGTCGTCGAACCCGCCCATCAACTCGGCCAGTTCGTCGCGGGTGGAGTTGTCCGTACTGCGGCCCTTGAACGGATCCCAGACCAGCGCGGTGATCCCACGCCCGGCCAGCTCGTCCGCCCACGCCCTGAGCTGCTCACCGATCCCGGTGATCATCGGCAGCAGCAGCATCCCTGGCCCGGCTCCGGCCGAAGCCGGGCGGGCCAGGTAGGCGGTGAGATCCCCAACGGAAACAGTCGACGTTTCGATGCTCATGCCCGCGAGGTTATCGCTGCGCCTTCAGCATCCGGACGCCGGCGATGTTCACCATCACCAGGATGATCGCCGAGAAGAGCAGCAACGCGACCTGGTCCGGGAGGAACGCGATCCCGATGCCGATGGAGAGGACGGGAACCGCGAGTCCGGCGTACGCGATCAGGAACAGAGCGGCCAGCACCTCGCCGCGCGACCCGGCATCGGCCAGCGAGGCAGCGGTCGCGACCGCGCCGCGGAAGACCAGTCCGACGCCCGCACCGGCGACGACTCCGCCCGCGACGAACAGCCACAGACTCGGCGCCAAACCGCCGACCGCGACACCGACCAGGCCTGCCGACATGAGCACCAGACCGAGCTGCAACTGCCGCTGCCGGCTCAGCTGCACGAACGACGACCTGACTCAGCGCGCCCGCAACGAAGACCGCGAAGGTCACGACACCGGCCAGCAGCCGCGAAGTGTGATGCAAGGTGCCGGCCAGGAAGGTCGGTGCCAACGAGGTGAAGAGCCCGAAGATCGCGAAGGCAGCGAACGCGCCCGCGGCAGTCGCGAAGAACAGCGGCTTCGCGGCACTCGGCAGGGCCACCTTCTGCGGCCGGTACGCCGGGCGCTCCTCCAGCCGCTCGACAGTCTCGGGCACGAGGGCGATCCCGATCGCGCTGACCAGGAGCAGGACGAGGAACACCTCGTACGGACGCTCGAGCGGAGCGGAGACGTACTGCGCGAGGATCCCGCCGACGAGCGGACCGAACGCGAGCCCGCCGAGGTTCACCATCGAGGAGATCAGCGCCGACCGGCTCGGGTCCTGCTCCGGACGGGCGATCTGCCGCAGCTCGGAGATGTGCGCGGTCGCTGTCGCGGTCAGCGCGCCGACCCCGACCCCGGAGATGAAGCGAGCCAGCAGCAGCCCGGGCACGTCCTGCCAGATCAGGAAGATCGCCGCAGACACAGCCTCAGCCAGTACTGCGAGGAGCGCGACCCGGCGGCGCCCGAGCCAGTCACTGACGTGGCCGGCCAGGTAGAGGCTCGCCATCACGCCGACCGCGTAGGTCGCGAAGATGACCGTGATCAGGAAGGTCGGGAAGCCGTCCCGGCGCTGGTAGATCGCGTAGAGCGGAGTGGGGACGGTCGAGAAGGCCATCGTGATCAGGAAAGCGGCGGCGATCACCCAGAAGCCGGTGCTATGGGTGAACCGCACGCCGGCGCCGACCCGGTGACGCGGCCGGTCGGTCAGTGTTGTCATGTCTTCAGAGTGACTCGATTGATCTATCGAGTCCAACGAATCTTCTTGCATGCACTTATCGAGTCTGGCGATAATTGCCGCCATGGACTCTCGGCAGCTGGAGTACTTCGTCGCGGTGGCCGAGGAGCTGAGCTTCACCCGGGCGGCGCAGCGGCTGTTCACGGTCCAGTCGACGGTCTCGGCGGCGATCCGGACCCTGGAGACGGACCTGAAGACGACGCTTGTTCGACCGGTCGACCCGGCAGGTGTCGCTGTCCGCCGCCGGCCAGGCGCTTGCTGCCGGAGGCGAAGGCCGCACTGGAGGCGCTGGACCGCGCCCGGGCGGTGGTCGAGGAGGCGTCGACCGGGCTCCGCGGCAGCATCCGGATCGGGACGATGACCAGGATCGGGATGGTCGATCTGCCCGGGCTGCTCGGTGCGTTCTACCAGCGGTATCCACTGGTCGAGGTCCAGGTGACCACCTCGCCGACCGGCTCCAGCGGGCTGGCCGACGACGTCCGGCACGGCCGGCTCGATCTTCGCGCTGGTCGGCCTGAGCGCCGCCGAGCTGACCGGGTTCGAGGTCCGCGAGCTGGCGACGTGTGCCCTTCGTGGTGCTGGTGCCGGCCGCCGCATCCGCTGGCCGATCGCGACGGCGTCGAGCTGCGGGAGCTGTCCGGTGAACGGTTCGTCGACATGCTGCGCGGGTTCGGCAACCGGACCACGGTCGATCGGGCCTTCGACAGCGCCGGGATCCCTCGCCGGGTGCAGGTCGAGGTGCCCGATCTGACCACCGTGCCGGAGTACGTCCGCGCCGGGCTGGGAGTGGCCGTAGTACCGGCGATCGGGGTCGGCGAGCAGCCCGGGGTGGCCCGGCTGCGGCTGACCGATGTGGACCTGACCTGGACGTTGTCGGCGATCACGCTGAGCGGCAAGCGCCCGAGCAGAGCGGTGACCGCCCTGCTCGATCTGATGCTGGATTCGATCCGTCCCGGTGCCGCCTTCTGACTTTGTTGATGCATCACCAATGCGAAGTACCATCGTTGTAGACACCCAGCCTGGGGGCCTTTGCTACGGATCGTCCGGCACGTTCCTGCCGGCGAAGGAAAGGAAGCGCGACATGGCAACCGTCTCGTTCAAGGGAGCCACCCGGGTCTATCCGGGCAACGACACCCCGTCCGTGGACAAGCTGGACCTGGAGATCGAGGACGGCGAGTTCATGGTGCTCGTCGGGCCGTCCGGGTCCGGGAAGTCCACCGCACTGCGGATGCTGGCCGGCCTCGAAGAAGTCAACGAGGGCAAGATCTACATCGGCGAGCGGGACGTCACCTTCCGCCCGCCGAAGGACCGCGACATCGCGATGGTGTTCCAGAACTACGCCCTCTACCCGCACATGACGGTCGCCGACAACATGGGCTTCGCGCTGAAGATGCAGGGCATCCACAAGGAGGAGCGGGCCAAGCGCGTCCAGGAAGCGGCCAAGCTGCTCGGCCTCGAGGAGTATCTCGAGCGCAAGCCGAAGGCCCTGTCCGGTGGTCAGCGTCAGCGCGTCGCCATGGGCCGCGCGATCGTTCGTGACCCGCAGGTCTTCCTGATGGACGAGCCGCTGTCGAACCTCGATGCCAAGCTCCGGGTCCAGACCCGCACCCAGATCGCCGAACTGCAGCACCGCCTCGGGCGTCACCACGGTCTACGTGACACACGACCAGATCGAGGCCATGACGATGGGCGACCGGGTCGCCGTACTGAAGGACGGCGTACTGCAGCAGGTCGACACTCCGCTGGGCCTGTACGACAACCCGAAGAACCTGTTCGTGGCCGGCTTCATCGGCTCCCCCGCGATGAACCTGATCGAGGCCCAGATCACCGAGGGCGGCGCGAAGATCGGCGACTACGTCGTACCGATCGAGCGTGAGCTGCTGGCGAAGGCCGGTGACGACAAGACCCTGATGCTCGGGATCCGGCCGGAGTCGTTCCACCTCGCCGATGAGGGTCTGCCGGTGAAGGTCTCGGTGATCGAGGAGCTCGGCTCGGACGCGTACCTCTACGGCAACGCGGAGCACACCGACCTGAACCAGCAGATCATCGCCCGGATCGGCACCCGGCTCCACACCGAGAAGGGCGCCATCGTCCACCTCGCCCCGGAGCCGACCAAGCTCCACCTCTTCTCCAGCACCACCGAGGAACGCCTGACCGCCTGAGCCGTGAACTCCGGCCTGACCTACGGTGGCGAGGTGAGCGACTCGTGGGATCGGGCCGGAGCCGGGGTGCTGGAACTTCCGTCAGGACGATTGGTCCGCGGGCGAGGGTTGCGGAATCCGCTGCCGGCCGGACTGCTGCCGACGTACGGGGTCTATCTACTGGGCAAGCAGCCGCCTCTGGTCGACTGGGAGTCACGCTGGCTGGAGTGGCCGGATTTCCGGCTTCCCAAGGACCACGCCGAGGCAAAGTCGGTCTTCGTGGAGATCCTGGAACGCGCGGGGTCCGAGCGGGTCGAGGTCGCGTGTGCCGGTGGGCGCGGGCGGACCGGGACCGCGTTGGCGTGCCTGGCCGTACTCGATGGGGTGCCGCCTACTGAGGCTGTGGAGTTCGTGCGCACGAAGTACGACGTGCATGCCGTGGAGACGTTCTGGCAGAAGAGATTCGTCCGGCACTTCGCAGGCCACTGACTGTTGATATTCCGTTGACGGTTCTGCGGGGATGTCGTTGGCTCGGGGGGTGGCGATCGAGCGAACGAATCCGGCGGGGCTGCATGCGACTCCTGGGTATCACCATGTGACCAAGGTCGAGGCTGAGCGGCTGGTGTTCCTGGCGGGACAGTGTCCGTTGGACGAGACCGGGGTGCTGGTCGACGGTGGGTTCGTCGGGCAGACCGATCAGGTGGTGCGGAACATCCTGGCGGCGCTGGAATCCGTCGGCGCGCGCCCGGAGGACGTCGTACGGACTGTCATCTACGTGGTCAGCCCGGTGCGGGAGGACCTCAGCGCGGTGTGGGCCCGGTTGACCGAGTCGCCGCTCGCGCCCGCGTTCAGTACTGCGAGCACGCTGCTCGGCGTCGCCCAACTCGGCTTCCCGGGCCAACTCGTCGAGGTCGACGTCACCGCCGCCCTTTAGATCGGCTGGTTGGGCTGCAGGTCACCGCGGAGCTGGCTGCCCTGATCGGTGAGGTCGGCCGTCGGCTGGTGCGGAACCCGGGCGATTCGTAGTACGTCACAGTGCCCGCGATTTCGACCTTTCGCATGGGAGCCTTTCCGCTATGAATTCTGCGTCGTCGACCGACCCTGCGCAGCACCTGCTCAGCACTCGCCACCACCAGTGGGGCGAGGACGGTCAACCTGTCCAGCTGCCGGTCCGTTTCCGCGAACACGTTGACGGTGCCCTGACCAGCCTCCGGGCACCGGGCGAGACCCGCGCCGTCGAGCTGGCCGGCACCGAGGTACTGGTCGCCGCGAGCCTGCTGCGGGAGTTCTCCGCGCGCCTGCGGTACGACGCCGCGCGGGGCGCGCTGAGCCCCGACGCCGACCAGCTGGCCACCCTGTCCGACGAGCTGGCCGAACGGTTCTACACCGTCACCGGCCTGCGCGGCTGAGGGGAGCTGTCGCCATGAGTTTCGAGGGATTCAGCGGACGCCGCCTGCGCGTCCTCAGCCTGGCCGACAAGTGGTACGGCGGTGGGCCGTTCGCGGTGAACCGTGAGGTCTCCCAGTCGCTGGCCAAGCTCGGCCACCACGTCACCACCCGGGTCACCACCCCGACCCCGGCGCACGACCTGGTGGACATCCAGGTCCTGCCGCCGGTTCCTGGGATCAGCGACCAGCGGGCCCAGCTGCTGCGAGCCGACAACCTGCCGCGCGACATCGACCTGATCGTCGGCCACGGCCGGTTCTCCGGTGGCGCCGCGGCGTACGTGCGGGACAACTTCTATCCGAACGCGAAGGTCGTGCACTTCATGCATGTCACCGCGGACGAGATGGACCGCGGCCGCGGCAACCCGATGCAGTCCAACGAGCACACCAACACCGAGCGGCAGATCGTCGAGCGGGCGGACCTGGTCGTCGGCGTCGGACCACTGCTCACCGAGGAGGGCCGGCGGCTGGCCCGGATGTGTGAGAAGCCGCCGCCGGTGGTCGAGATGACGCCCGGCATGGTGTCGGAGACGCCGGCTCAGCGGGATCCGAACCAGCGGATGATGAACCTGCTCGTGTTCACCCGGACCGACGACCATCTGAAGGGCGCGGACATCGCGGCCCGGACGGCCGGCGAGCTGCGGCAACGAGGGCTGCCGGTCCAGCTGACGATGCTCGGCGCGATGGCGTCCGAAGTACCGGAGCAGGAGAAGGCGCTGTCCGACATCGCCGGCTTCCCGGTTCGGGTGCGCGGTTACACGAGCGACCTGAGCATGATGGCGGCCGAGATTCGCGGCGCCGACCTGGTCATGCACACCGCCCGGCACGAGGACTTCGGGCTGGCGCCGCTGGAGGTCGCCGGGTACGGCGTACCGGTGATCGTCGGCGACCACACGGGCGTCGGGATGTACCTGGGCGATGCGAACCGGGTTCCACCCGAGCTCGGGCAGCCGGCCGTGGTGAACACGAAGGACCTGCCGCACGACGAGTACTACCTCGCCTTCGCGGACAAGGCGGAGGAGAAGCTGCGGAATCCGGAGGCAGCCTGGCAGGCGGCCGGCGACCGGCGGACCTTCCTTGCCGAGAACCGCACCTGGGACCACGCGGCCGATCAGCTCGTCGCGGATCTGGGTGCCCACGGCCTGCTGCCGAAGGAGGCTGCTGCCGAGGTCAAAGGACCGGACGATCTGACCAAGTTCCTCGGACAAGGCGGTCCGGCGGTGCGCTCGACGCAGGCCAACCAGGGCGCTCGCGAGTTCAACGGTTCGGTGACGCCGATCAAGCAGCCGACGGTCGAACGGTGACGCGTCCCCTGGTGCTGGTGGACATCGACGGCGTCCTGAATCCGCGGAAGGACCAGGCCGCGCGCGGCTTCACGCCGTACCGGCTGAAGGGTGAGGACGAGCTGGTCTGGCTCAGCCGCGATCACGGCCGGATGCTGAACGAGCTCGACCGCGAGGGTGCTGTCGAGCTGCGCTGGGGCACCACCTGGAACGACGCGGCGAACCGGACGGTCGCGCCGGCGATCGGGCTGGATCGGCAGTGGGACGTCGTACCGATCGACCGGGCGATGGCCGGGCCGGTGAAGTTCGGCGAGAACTGGAAGGCGGTCAGCGTGCTGGCCGGTGTGGGCGATCAGCCGTTCGCCTGGATGGACGACTTCCTGGTCGAGTCCGACAAGCAGTGGGCCGAGGACCGGGTGCTCGACCGGGGCATCCCGACGCTGCTGCTGAAGATCGATCCCGACGTGGGGATGACCGGGGAGCACCTCGCCGCGGTGCGTGGGTGGGCTGCCAGTACTTCGGGGCCGGCGCCGCTGAGTGCCGGTGACCTGCTGCGCCGTACGCCGGATCTCGCGGCTCAGCCGGTCGCTCAGGAGCGGGCCGAGTGGCTCGCGCGGACCGTTCACGCGCTGCCTTCGTCAGTCGGAGGCCTCGGCCGCACGGAGCTTGCTGAGTCTCTGTGGGACCGGACTGCGCACGCCGTCACCGCGGAGTACAGCGCTTCTGCTGTGGACGTGCAGCGGCCGACCGACGACTTCGTCCGGCAGTCCGTACGCCGGTATCTGCGCGGCGACGCTTCGGGAGCCCAGACCTGGGCGGATCGGGCGGCATTGCGCGCTGCCACTCCGCATGTCGGGCATGGACGCGCGGTGGGACCGCATGAGCACCGACTCGTGCTGCCGGCTTCGCCGAGTCGCTCGGACGGGTACCAGGTGCAGGCGCTGATCGACTCGGCGGTCGCCCAGATCGGGACCAATCCGGACTGGCAGCGGGTGCAGAAGTCGGTGCAGCTCGGGGCCGATGCGCCGACCGTACTGATCAACGTCCGGGCCTCTCGGTCCGATACGGCCAGCCAGCTGACCGTTGCCTTTGGCAACAGTGGTGCTGATCGGGTGCCTTATGAAGAGGTACTGCGGGGCGGGCCGGACGCCTTGCTGGAGCGGGTGCAGACCGCGACGGATTACGAGATCGAGCCGCTGCAACTCGAGCCTGCGGGCCCTTTGCAGCAGGTCGACGGTCAGGCGCGGTTGTCGCCGCTGACGGATCCTGCGATGGTTCCGCCTGGTGGCGCACGACCGGCCTCGGCAGTGCAAGAGACCGTGAGCAAGTGGACTGGTAGCGGTAGTCAACAACAGACCTCAAGGACACTGGAGTGACAGTGGATCAGCCAGATCGACGCAGTGTGGCGCAACAGGCGCAGGACGACTGGGAAGCGCTGCGGAGCGTGGGCGAACTCTTTCCTGGTACTGCGCTCGGAGACAGCGCCGACCAGCTTCGCGGCTGGCCGGAAGAGCTCCAGCACACACCGATCATCCTCGCTACGGGAAGCGGTAGGGCTGCAACGGAAGCGTTGAGCGTGCTTGCTCGCGCGTCCGCTCGGTTGGCCCTGGTGCTGACTAGTGACGCGGACGCCAGCGCGCCGGTGCGGCCGATGCTGGAGCCGAGGCCGTCAGGGCGGAGCTCGCCGGCCTTGGACGGGGTGAGGTGCGGGTGGCCGGCCCTGCTGATGCACTGGCGGCTGTTGAAGACCTTCTCGAAGCCGCCGGCGGCCCCGTCCGGTGGATCGGGCTGGGGCAGCCGGATCAGCTCACTGCGTTGCTGGACACGGATGTTGTCTCGCGGTTGCGGGTGACTCAGCTGCAGGTCGGCAATGGCGCCGGGCGGTTGCTGGAGGCGGCTGCAGCTGGTCGGCTGTCGCTGGACATCGTCAGCCCGAACCCTGCGGACGGGGAGATCGGGCCACTTGTTGCCGTGGCTGCAGGATTGCTGGTCCCCTTTGTGGACTTCCGGCAGGTTCCGGTTGGTGAGGACGAGGCCGGGCGGTTCCAGCTGGAGCAGGGCGGAGTCGTCCTGTGGTGGGGCTTCACCGACCGGGCCGGTGCTTTGCAGAGCTGGCTCGACCGTACGGCGGGTGAGAACTGATCGTGGCTATCGAGCAGGAGCTTCCGCCGCTTGCCGCTATCTCTACCGCCTACGGACTGACGTCCAAGGCTGACCGGGATGCGGTGGAGCGCGCCTACAACGCCTTCCGGGCCCATCACGGGCCGTTCGTCACGTCGATCGCGCGGGACATGCTGAAGGATCTGCGCCAGGAGGTGGCGCGCAATCCTCAGACGCGGGTCGTGTTCCTCGGCCGGGACGGGTACAGCCTGGCGGTTGCGGCCCGGACACTTGATCCCGAGTTCTTCGCGGCGCACTGCCACGATGCGGTGTTGTCTCGTGCGGTGGCGGAGTCCGCAGTACAGGACCTCGAGCGGAACGGTGGGCAGGAGTTCCCGGAGGTCGCGGGGTACCGGGAGAACACGGCGAGTGTTTCCGATGCCGACGTGGCTGGTTCGTATCAGCGACTCACGCGGTACCTGCGGGGATCGGGCGTGCCTGTCGGCGTACCGGGGAGCAGTGTGACGCTCGTCGACAGTTGCTTGAAGGGGACTGTGCAGGAGTTGCTTGCTGCCAGCTATCCGGAGACTCGGTTCACCGGGCGGTACATGTTCTACGACGGCATCGCGTCCGATCCGCATCCGGGGAGCAAGTTCGGCTATGTGCTGCATCGGGATGACGGCATCGGCGGCGGGATGAAGGATCTTCCGAAGGATCCGGCGCTGACCTTCGGGTCGCTGCAGGCCATCCGGACGATCGAGAACTCGTTGCAGGGTCCGTTGAGCAGTCCGAAGAAGCTGACGGACCAGGGGCCGGCGCAGACACGGCTGATGGACGAGCCTGATCGGACCTGGGGATGCAACCCGATCCTGATCGATCCGCCGTACACCAACCCCGCAGTACGGGAGGCGACGAAGGTCGCTGGGTTGCGGGCAGTGCTGGATTCGGCGGCTGCTGTGCGGGATGGTGCGCCGCTGGACACCGCTGCTGTGCAGCAACAGTTCACGCTGCAGGTGCGGGCGTGGTTGACGCACGACAACGCGGCGCTGGATCCGGAGCTGAAGGTGCTGATGGACAGCTTCGTTCACCGCGACGACCACCGGATGGTTCGGCAACTCGATGCGCTGCTGGAGTCGAGCGGGCAGACGCCGGAGGTCAGCCAGCAGGTCTGGCAGAGCTTCGACGTCGCCGAAACCCTGCAGGACAAGAAAGCTGTCGTCGAAAACGTGCAGGCAATGACCCAGGCCTCGGGTGGCCCACGGGTTTCGGCTCAGCCCTCTGTCTCGTCCGACACCGCGGCCCGCCCTCACCAGCAGGTGACGCGCCCCGACCAAGGCACCCAACTGGGCTGACGCTCACGCAGTACGGGAACTCTCGTACTGCGTCGTCTTGCTGCGGAGGGTTTTGAGGAGGGCGACGTCGCGGCTGTGGGTTGGTGTCTCGACGAGCATCGGGACGTCACGTAGTACGGGGATCTGTAGTAGTGCCTCGAAGGCAGCGGGGTCGAGCGTGCCGCGGCCGAGTGACTCGTGCCGGTCGCGGTGCGAGCCGATCGGATCGCGGCTGTCGTTGACGTGGATCAGGCCGATGCTCTGCGGACCCAGCTCATCGGTGATCGTGCGGACCAGCTTGTCCGGCTCGGCCAGGTCCTCGCCGGCGGCGTGGAGGTGGCAGGTGTCGAGGCAGAGACCGATGCGTTCGTCGTTCAGGGCAACCATCAGGTCGATGGTGCTCTCGACGGTCGACGCCATCGCCTCCCCCGCGCCGGCCGTTGGTTCGATCAACAACCGAACCTCCGCCTGATCCACGATCGGGGCGAGCTGATCGTGCAGGCCGGCGAGCACCTCGGCACGCCGGCCCTTGACCACCAACGCTCCGGCGTGAACGACGACCGCCATGGCGCCGATCGCCGCTGCCCGCTGGATGGTCGCTTCGAGTCCGGCCAGCGACCGGTTCAGCACCAGCTCCGAGGGCGACCCGAGGTTGATCAGGTGGGGCGCATGAACCACGACCGGGAGTTGGCGTTCGGCGCAGGCCGCCCGGAAGGCGTCATCGCCGGCCGGGTCGGGCGCCCGCTGCACCCAACTGCGCGGATTGCCGCCGAACAACTGGATGATCTCGGCACCGACCTCGCTCGCCTCGGCCAACCCACTCTTCACCAACCCACCGGCGACCGCGACATGCGTACCAATCAGCGACATCGTTCCCCTTCTTCGACATCGCCAGCTTACGTTCGGGGTGTTAGGCGGTGAGGAGCCCGATGCCGAGGGTGATGACGCCGGCTGCGAGGCTGGCGGCACCGGCGGCGAGGATCCAGATGAACTGGTTCGGCTTGGTCCGGTCCTTGCCGGCCGACGAGGCGAAGAAGCCGCCGGACATCAGGATGGCCGCGACCGGGATGCCGAGCCGGCCGACCCAGAGGAAGAACCCGGACAGGCTGGTCGAGTCGACGTACAGCAGTCCGACCAGACTCAGGATCACCAGCACCCCGGCATGGCCGTGCCCGGCCCGCGCGAACGACTTCTGGAACTCCGTCATCGGCACGTCGCCGCGGACGATCTTCGTCATGAACCAGCCACCGAACTCGATCGTGGCGATGGTCAACAGGATGGCGCCCGCGATCAGGCGGGACGGGTCACTCAGTTCCATGGTGTCCTTCTGTTATAGATAGTGGGAGTATCCGTTTATGGATACTGATACTATCCATGACGGTCGACGGGGAGGCAAGGGAATATGCGGATCGCTGAATTGAGCCGGGTCTCCGGAGTCCCGGTGCCGACGATCAAGTACTACCTGCGCGAGAACCTGCTCCCGCCGGGCGAGCTGACCAGCCCGAACCAGGCGAGCTACGGAGACCTCCACGTACGCCGGTTGCGACTGATCCGTGCCCTCGTGGACCTGGCCGGCGTCCCGGTCGCCCAGGTGAAGGAGGTCCTCGAAGGACTGGACTCGGACACGATGTCCCTCCACGACCAGATCGGCCGCGCCCACCGCGCGATCACCTCCCACCGCCAACTCGCCTCGGTCACTCCCGATACCGAAGCAGCCGCCACCCAGGTCGATGCTCTCCTCAAGTCCCGCAACTGGAAAGTCGACCCCGACGCCCCCGCCCTCACCACCTTGACCGAAACGATCGCCACCATGCGCTCCCTAGGCCAGGAACACCTCACCGACCTGGTCGGGGCCTACGCCGATGCCGTAGAGAAATTCACCGCCCTCGAGGTAGCCGCCGTCACCGCCAACCACCCCACCCCCGACCAAATAGCCGAAAGCGTCATCATCGGCACCATCCTCGGCGAAACCCTCATCAGCTCCCTACGCCTACTAGCCCAAGAGTCGACCTCGGCCCACCGCTGGCACCAATAGCTTCAATGCTGTCGGTGGCCGGTGGAGTGTTGCCCAGCGGCTGCGGTGAAGTCGGGCGTCCAGCGCACGGTGAATCCGTCCCGGCGACCGATCTGTTCGATCCGTTCAGCCAAGCGAGCTTGAAGCCCACCGAGTTCCGCGACCCCTGCAGCCTCGGCGCTCAACTTCAACCCCTCGCCTGTCGCCTCCATCGTGCAGGTAGCCGTACCGAAGTCGACCACCAGGCAGCCGGCGTCATCGACCCGAGCCCGGATCCCACCTGGCTGATGAGCGAAGTGTTTGGCGAACTGTTCCAGATACCTATCCGCCCGCCCAGTCGCGACCAACGCCGCCGAAGTCACCATCGACATCTCCTTTTACTGAACAGAGTGTCAATCTCACTGCGATCTGTCTATATCCACGACAACCTGTAGAGTCTGGTCCGTGCCGAAGTTGTGGAACGAGACGATCGAGGCGCATCGCGGCGCGGTGCGCGACGCCACCCTGGACGTCACCGCAGCCCTGGTAGCCGAGCACGGCCCAGCCGCGGTCACGATGTCGCGCATCGCCGAGGGCACCGGCATCAGCCGCGCAACCCTCTACAAGTACTTCCCCGACGTCGACACGATCCTCACCGCCTGGCACGAGCGAGAGGTCCAGTCGCACCTCGATCAACTCGCACAGGTCGGCTCCCAACCAGGCCCACCCGCCGACCGCCTAGCCGCAGTCCTGACGGCGTACTCCACCCTCTCGCACCAACACCCCAACTCCGACCTGGCCGCATCCCTCCACCGAGCCGACCACGTCAGTCAGGCGCGAGGACAACTCCACGCCTACCTCCGCGACCTGATCTCCGAGGCCGCCGCATCCGGCGACATCCGCACCGACGTCTCCCCCGGCGAGCTCGCCACCTACTGCCTCCACGCCCTCACCGCAGCCGCCACCCTCCCCACCAAGGCCGCCACCCACCGCCTGGCAGCAGTAACCCTCAGCGCCCTCAACCCCCAGCACTAACTCAGCCGTCGTGGGCCATATCCACGAACCGCGAGTAATGCCCCTGGAACGCAACAACAATGTCCGCCGTAGGCCCGTTCCGGTGCTTAGCCACAATGAAGTCAGCCTCCCCCGGCCGAGTCGACTCCCGCTCGTAGGCATCCTCCCGGTGAAGCAGAATGACAACGTCAGCATCTTGTTCAAGCGAATTATGTGTAGCAATTCCTTCGGCGACGAAATTATGGTTTCCAAGCACGGTTGCATCATATACTGCCTGATTGCCGATGCTTTCAATCTGCACGATGGAGTCCCAGAAGATATCATTAGTTGCAAGCATTTCAAGCTCGGAGGAGTCCAGGATGGTGGCAACTTCAGCTAGGCGCTGCCTCGTTGGCGATCCAGCAAAAAGACGGCCGGAATGCATCCCTTCCGAGAGCCGCACCGAGTGCAACTTTCGTCATCTCGCGTCGATGCATTGCCGCCTTCACCTGATCCCAGACCTGATTGGGAATGGTATCGAGTTTCGGTGCAGACTCAATGCCTTGTAGGTGGTCGCGACCTCACGAACTTTCTGTCCCCGCTAGACCGTGGACACCGATCTCATCACAGAACCGCAATTGATTCTGGACGCCAGAAATGTTGAGATGATAAGAGTCTCGGTAGCCGACTCTTCTTCGCCACGTTGATCCGGCTGAAGATGTTGTACCGGAGGAGGAGGCGGGCCAGGTCGTCGACGAGGCGGCGGCTGGTGGAGGCGTAGTAGATCGTGCCCTGGTTGTTCTTCGCGTCCCAGCGGACTGAGCCGTCGGTGGCCCAGAGGTGGTGGATGAAGGCGCCGACCTGTTGCTTGGGGAGGCTGAAGACGCCGGCGGGGATGAACTTCTCGTGGCTGCGGAGTCCGAACAGGCCGAGTCCGTCGAGCCAGGCGGCGATCGGGTTTCGCTTGCCGCGAGCCAACCGGTACGGCGCGGGGAGGCGGAGCGTGGTCACCCGGGCCGCGGCATACTCATCGCGGATCGGCGTGATGCCGAATCGCCGGTTGGCCGCGGAGCCGACCGCTTCGAGGTTCGCCTCGTCGATGCTGGCGTAGCGGATCGGCTGCCGCTTCACGAACGAGCCGTCACCGAGCAGGTGAGCCAGCAAGGTGATCTCGTCGTCGTCCCACGGCTTCAGGTCGAGCGGTGGCGGCACATGCCGGAGCGAGCCGAGCCGGGTCCCCGGGACCAGGTCGCCGAGCGCCTTCCAACCGTCGTACGTGAGGAACGGGTGGTTGGCCGTCGCCTTGATCTCCCGGCCGGAGGCGAGCTTGAGGCGGAACACCTCCTTCACCCCGCTGGGGAAGACGTGCGTCATCGTGCGCGGCACCAGCTTCAGCCGGTCGTCCAGCGACCAGACGGGGATATCGCGCGCATCGGCCGCGAGCAGCTCACCGAGGCTGATCTCTGCCCCGGTGTCGGCGCGCATCAGCCTCGTGTCCGCGGTCAGACAGCCTGATTCGCGGAGGTCTGAGGCCATGGGGCGTTTGTCGGAGCGTTGTTCGGAGCCTCGGTTGAGCTGGCAGATGGCGATGACGGGGAGTTCTAGTTCCTTGGCGAGGAGCTTGATGGAGCGGGAGAACTCGGAGACTTCGAGCTGGCGGGACTCGACCTTCTTGCCCGACGTCATCAGCTGGAGGTAGTCGATGACGATGAGTTTGAGGTCGTGCCGCTGCTTCAGCCGGCGGGCCTTGGCGCGGATCTCCATCATGGTGAGGTTCGGCGAGTCGTCGATGAACAGCGGCGCCTCGGAGACCTCGCCCATCTTGCGGGCCAGCCGGGCCCAGTCCTCGTCGGTCATCTTGCCGTTGCGCATGTGGTGCAGCGGCACCTTCGCCTCGGCGGACAGCAACCGCATGGTGATCTCGTTGCGGCTCATCTCCAGCGAGAACACGCACGAGGTGAGACCGTGCTTGATCGACGCCGACCGGGCGAAGTCCAGCCCCAGCGTCGAGTTGTGCGTCGGGATCATCGACTTGCCGGCCAGGTACAGATGGTCGGCGTTGTCGACCTCCACACACCGCACCGGCACGCTGCCGACCGGGACGACCCGCTCGATCCGGCGATCCGGATCGCCGACGAAGCCGGTCGACACGCCGTGCCCGACCACCTCGCGCGGAGCCGAGCGCGGGATCGGCGGAGTCAGCCCGGAGCCGCCGCCCATCGCGCTGTGCAGGTCGGACGTCGTACACACGACCGACTGGCCGCCGTCCTCGACCACCCACTGGTGATTGCCATCGGCAACCAACGTGGTTCCGTCCGAGAAGGTCAGCTCGAAGCAGGGCCGGTCGTACATCACCTCGGTGGCAGCCACCACCAGAGTGGGAAGACCATCGGCGTCGATCAGTGAGTCGCCGACCGCGACCTCGCCCATCGTGGTCCAGCCGGTCGGCGTCGGCAGCTCGGTGTCGAGCGCCAGCGCCTTACCCATCGCCGGCCGGGCCGCGACGATGATCATCTGGCCCGGGTGCAGGCCGTTGGTCAGCTCGTCGAGGTCGGTGAACCCGGTCGGTACGCCGACCATCGCGTCGCCGCGGGAGTCGATCGCCTCGATCTCGTCGAGGGCGCCCTCCATGATGTCCTTCAGCGGCGCGTAGTCCTCGGTGGTGCGCTTCTCGGTGACCGAGTAGATCTCCGCCTGCGCCTGGTCGACGACGTCGTCGACCTCGCCCTCACCCGCATACCCGATCTGGACGATCTTCGTGCCCGCCTCGACCAGCCGGCGCAGGATCGCCTTCTCCCGGACGATGTGCGCGTAGTACCCCGCGTTCGCCGCGAGCGGCACCGAGGCGACCAGGGTGTGCACGTACGGCGCGCCGCCGATCCGGGCCATCTCGCCGCGCTTGGTCAGCTCGGCGGCGACGGTGATCGCGTCGGCCGGCTCACCCCGGGCATACAGGTCGGTGACCGCGTCGAAGACGATCTCGTGCGCCGGCCGGTAGAAGTCGGTGCCGCGCAGGGTCTCGATCACGTCCGCGATCGCGTCCTTGCTGAGCATCATCGCGCCGAGCACACACTGCTCAGCGGCCAGGTCCTGCGGTGGCGTGCGGTCGAACCCCAACTGCGGGTCGCGCTCTTCGTTCCCGCCGCCTCCGGGCCCCCCGCGGAACTCCGCAACGCTCACTGGTCCGACCTCCTCGTCCGCCATTTCGAACAACTGATCGAATCTTAACCAGCCGCGCCGACAATTTCCTGGCAGCATCCGCAGGCGTTCTCGCCCCCGAGACTGCGGGCGGACGGTGTCAGTCACGCGACCGTACGCCGAGGTGGCCGGACCCTGGTAGCCAGCCGTCCACAGGGGGTGTGGACAAGCCGTGCATAACCCGGCGATGGGGTGTGCACAGGTTGGGCATATCCCTGTGGATATCTGGGGACAAAGATCCACAACCCCGCGCTGACCTGCGGTTTTGTCCGCCCACAACTGTGGAGAAGAAAAAGATTCGATACCCCGGGTCCGCCGCTGTGTTCAATTCTTTCCCCACCCCACCGCCCCGGTCAGGTGCACAGGCGTGGCCAGGCACAATGATCCCCATGCCCCTTACCTGGCCGGCCCAGGACCGGGAGATCCTCCGGCTGGCCGTGCCGGCGTTCTTCGCGCTGGTCTCCGAACCACTGATGCTGCTGGCCGATTCGGCGATCGTCGGACACCTCGGTACGCCGCAACTGGCAGCCCTCGGAGTGGCGGGCACGATCCTGCAGACCCTGGTCGGGATCTGCGTCTTCCTGGCCTACGGCACGACCTCAGCAGTAGCCCGGCGAATCGGTGCAGGCGACCACAAGGGCGCACTCGCCCAGGGCATCGACGGACTCTGGCTAGCCCTCCTGCTGGGCGTAGTACTGGCCATTGCCGGACTACTGCTTGCACCACTCGCCATAGCTGGCTTCCACCCGTCCCCAGACGTCGCTGACTACGCAGTGACCTACCTGCGGATCTCCTGTCTCGGCATACCGTCCATGCTTCTCCTCCTGGCGGCCACCGGCGTACTGCGCGGTCTACAGGACACCAAGACGCCCATGGTCGTCGCGATCACGGCCAACCTGGCCAATATCGGCCTGAACCTTCTCCTGGTCTACGGCCTCGACCTGAACATCGCAGGCTCAGCCCTCGGTACTGCGCTCGCCCAGACTGCCGCCGGTATCGCACTCGTCGGTCGTGGTCGTCCGTGGCGCCCGCAGGGACGGCGCCAAACTCCGCCCGGACCGCCCGGGCATCATCGCTTCGGCACAAGCAGGCGTCCCGCTCGTAGTACGGACCCTCACGCTGCGCGTAGCCATCGTGCTGGTCACCTTCGTAGCCACTTCACTCGGTACTACGTCAGTCGCGGCGCACCAGGTCGCCTTCACCCTGTGGTCGTTCCTCGCCCTGGCGCTGGACGCGATCGCCATCGCTGCCCAGGCTCTGACGGGTCGGTCACTGGGCGCGGGAGACGTCGAAGGGACGAGAGCGATCACCCGCCGGATGATGTGGTGGGGTCTGGTGTCCGGTGTGATCGGCGGCCTCGCCCTGTGGGGACTGCGGGATCTGTACATCCCTCTGTTCACCACGGACCACGCAGTACGGCACACGTTGGCAGCAGTGCTGCTCGTCGCTGCCATCTCCCAGCCGATCAACGGTGTGGTGTTCGTGCTGGACGGCGTACTGATCGGTGCCGGTGATGGGCCGTACCTGGCGATCGCCGGGATCATCGCGCTGGTCCTGTTCGTACCGCTCGCGCTCAGCGTGCAGTGGTTCGGCGGCGGCATCGTCGCGCTCTGGTGGGCGTTCGGCGGATACATGCTGCTGCGCTTCCTCACTCTCACCATCAGAGAGCGCAGCGACAAATGGCTGGTCACCGGCGCAATCCGCTAGCGCCAAGGATCAAGAGCGTGCTTGCCACTGGTCCGCCTTGCTTCGAGAGCAACAAGCAGGTCAGGCCCATCAGCCAATGCATGCACCTCTGGGCGCCCTGGCGGATAGACGCCCTGGGCAACGAGTTCCTGCAATTCCCCAAGCAACCAGCGATAGACGGCTGGAGCAGTATCAGCCAGTACGCCGATGTGGAGTCCCTTGACCTGCACCGGATGAGTGAAAACCAGGTCGTGCGTAGTGAGCGCCGCATCGCCGGAGGACGCACCGAAGACAACCACTCGCCCGGTAATCGGCCTAGCGACAGCCAAGCTCGCAGAGAAGGTAGCGCGCCCCACTGACTCGAGAACCAAGTCAACGCCACCAGCCAGCCCCAGAAGCTCCATTGCCAGCTCTGGCGACGTGCTGTCCAAGACAAGGTCAGCACCCAGCGCCCGTACGGCGTCGTGCTTCCCAGGCGCTGCAGTAGCAATCACCCGAGCGCCGTAGTGATGCGCAAGACGAACTGCAGCCTGCCCCACTCCCCCTGCCGCCGCATGGATGAGCACAGTCTCACCTGACTCGACGGCCCCCAGCGGCTTGAGCGCAGCCAGCGCAGTCGCCCAGTTCAACACCAGACCGAGAGACTCAGCAGCGCTCCATCCCGACGGCACCTCCAGCGCGCCAGCGGCCGGCATCACTAGATACTCCGCGAAAGCACCCGCACCCGCCCCGACGACCGTAGTACCGACCGGCAGCCCACCCTCGACGCCGGAGCAGCAGACGATCTCGCCCGCTGCCTCGAAGCCTGCGACGTACGGCGGCTGCGGTCCTCCCCCGTAGCGTCCATGCGTCTGCGTGACATCGGCGAAGTTGACCCCAGCGGCACCCACGCGCACCAGATACTCACCCGGCCCCGCCACAGGGCGGCGTACGTCGGTCAGAACCAGATCCTCCGGCCCGCGGTACGACTGCTGGACCAGTGCGCGCATCATCTCCATGCGAGGGAACGTAGAACCCTCACACAGGCGTCAAGGTCAAGTGACCTCACGCAGATAGGCGTCCAGCGCCTCCTGCTGAGCAGTCAGTACGGCGACCCGCTCGGCGAGCCGATCCCGGTACTGCGTCACCTCGCTCACGAACTCGGAGCAGACCGTCTCGGCGCCCAGATGAGGCAGCAGGTCCCGCACCAGCCGGACGGGCAGCCCGGATTCCAGCAGTGAGCGGATCACTGCGACCCGGTCGATGGTGGACTGGCAGTAGTCGCGATAGCCGTTGCTGAACCGGCCGGGGACGATCAGGCCCTCGTCCTCGTAGTACCGCAGCGATCTCGGGCTCACCCCGCTGGCCTGCGCGGCCGCTCCGATCCTCATACCGCAAGCCAACAACACGCGCGGGCAGACTCTTCCTGTTCAGCTGACCTGTGTTTGCGGCATCGTGGGGTCTGAACGAAAGGGAGCGGCATGGACGACGAGCAGAGCGCCGGGCTGGAACCGGACTACGCCAAGGGTGAGGACGAGGGCGCACCCGGCGCGGAAGCCGCCGGCGAGGATCGTCGTGCCAAGGAATGGGAGGCCGGTGCCGACCTGGCGCAGGCCGAGAGCGCCGGCCTGGCGGCTGACGAGGCAGAGGCGCAGCGCGACGACATCGAGCAGGATGCCCTCGACGAGCAGGAGCGCCGCCGGATCGCCGCCAGGCGGACCGAGGCCGAAGTCGCGGAGGCGCTGCGACTGGCGCATGCCGGCGACCGCGGCCGGGACAACTACCGCTCCCACGCGGACTCCGAGCGACGGCTGGCCCGGCAGGACTTCAGCCGCGCGGCAGGCCTGGAAGCCGGTGCGGCCGGCCGGGACGATCCCGCCGCCGACGCGGACCGCGCCGAGGCCGGGCGGGCCCGGGTCTCCGGCTCGATCGAGAACGCCCGGGCGAACCGCGACGACGCCACCGCCGACTCCTACAGCGCCGAGTCCCGCGAGTACCGCCGCGAGGCCGACGGGCGGAGGCTCGAGCAGCCACCCGCCGCGGAGGCGGTCCGCAATCCCCCGGAGCGCACCCCCCGCGCCCGCAAGAACCTCTCCCGCCGCAAGCCCAAGACCAAGGAACTCCGCGACTTCGGCCTCGGCGAGTAACCGCCCGTACTCCGCTCGCAGAGCGGCCGCGGCCACCGCGTCAGACCGTGAGGTGCCCGACCCGGATGGCCAACAGGTTCGCCGCGACGACCAGGACGAAGATCACCACGAGGATCCGGTGGTCCAGGCTCCACAGGGCCAGACCGGCGAGACCGAAGAAGGCAACCTTGACGACGGCCGTGACGACCGTGCCGCGGTAGTCCGCGGTCGGTGCCGCGAACAGTCCCCAGACGACCATGGCGAGCACCGGGAGTCCGATCGCGAGCAGCAGCCGGACCGGTGTACTGCCGCTGGTCCGCCAACCCCACCAGGCGAAGATGCCCAGCCCGGCCAACTCGACCGCGAACGCCAGTCCGAAGTTGCCCAGCCGCCAGATCTCGTGCATTGCTCCACACCCCTCACTTAGCGAGAGCACCGCTCTCTCTTGCCGTAAGTCTGCGCGATCGGCCGGTCAAAAGCAAGAGCAGTGCTCTCCCAAGTTGCTGCTGCTCGCAGAACCGGCCATGATCGGGAGATGACGACGCCGAGGCAGCGCGCGCATCAGCAGACCATGGCCGACATCCTGCGGATCGCTCATCAGCAGCTCACCACGGAGGGGTCGGCCGGGCTGTCGCTGCGGGCCATCGCCCGCGAGCTGGGTCTGGTCTCGTCGGCCATCTACCGGTATGTGCCGAGCCGCGACGAGTTGCTCACGCTGCTGATCGAGGAGTCGTACAACTCCTTCGGTGACGCGGTCGAGGCCGCCGAGGCCCGCTGCCGCCGCGACGACGTGAGCCGCCGCTGGCAGGCTATCGGCCGCTCCGTACGCCGGTGGGCCGTCGCCAATCCGGCCGAGTGGGCCCTGCTCTACGGCAGCCCCGTCCCCGGCTACCACGCGCCGCCTGAGCGGACCACCGCTGCCGGAAGCCGTGTCCCCCTGCTCATCCTCGGACTGCTCGCAGATGCCCAACTGGAGCCGTCTGAGGACGACCCGCCGATGACCGCGGCACTCCACCGCGAGCTGGAGCGCGTCAGTCCCGCCCTGCCCGGCGAGCTCAAGCCGGAGATCCTCGCCCGCGGCTTGCTCGTCTTCTCGTCACTGTGCGGCCTGGTGAGCCTGGAACTGTTCGGCCAGTTCACCAACACGGTCACCCAGTTCCCGGCTCACCTGGACCACCAACTGGCCCGGCTGGGCGCGACCCTCGGACTGCCGGCCTAGACCCCGCGCAGGTTCGGCTGGCGCTGGTCGAAGAACAGACCGGCCGGCGGCTCCTCCACCGGCAAGCGGCGGGATCGGGTAGTCGCTGTGCGACCCGCGGCAGGCCGCGAACGGCCCGTCCGGGTCGAGCAGCGCCATCATGTGCGGGTCCGCGTGATCGCGCCACCAGACCGACATACCGGTCGCCGGGTCGAGCCGCAGGTGCTCCCAGGCGCGCCAGATCGAGTCCAGCCGGCTCAGCGCCTCCGCGTGCCGGTACCACTCCGGGCACCAGACGAACTGCTGCCCGATGCGGCGGCAGTAGAGGTAGACCAGCCGGTCCTCGACGAAGGCGGCGACGTGCGGGATAGAAGAGCTCCTGTTCACCATCCACGGCGTTGCTCCTCGGTCTGCTCCCAGACCGGGGCCGGCGGACCGCTCGGGGCGGCCGGGGCCGACGGCTGGTTGCGGCCGGCCGCGATCCAGGCACCGGCGCCGGTCTGCGTGATGGCCGGGGCTGACGCACCCGGGTCGTGATGCGCGAACGAGGCCTTCACGGCGCCGGCGTACGGGCCGACCATCCAGGGCACGGTCTTGATCATCGTCGCGGGGATACCGGACGGGAACACGACCGCGCGGCCGGGCGGCATCGAGGCGAGGTCGGAGACCTCCATGATGTGGTGCCGCTGGGTCTGCTTGCTGGTCCCGCGTTCGCCCTTGTTGTACGACACCGAGTTCGAGGTGATGTCGTAGTCGCCGATCAGCTTGCTCAGCCGCTCGAGGAAGTTGGCGTCGGACACACCACCGCCGTACACGCGGATGTTCGCCGCGGACCAGAGCTTCTCCATGCCGCGCTCGCCCCAGCACTCCACGCCCTGGGCCCAGGACTGCAGGATCGTCATCAGCACGATGCCGCGGGAGCCGAAGTGGCTGTAGAGGTCCGGCAGGTCCTTCCAGCGGCAGACGTTCGCGGCCTCGTCCAGTACGCCGACCAGCGGGCTCGGCATCCGGCCGCCCGCGCAGGTCTTCGCGTAGTCCTCGGCCGCTTCGACCACGGCCACCGTCAACGCGGTGACCAGCGGGCCCGCAGTACCGGCGCCTTCCTTGGACAGGCTGTACAGCGTGCCGCCTTCGCGGACGAACTGGTACGGGTTGAACTGCGGCCGGTTGTCGTTCGGCCCGTTCGGGATGACCCAGCGGGTGACCTTGCGGTTGATCAGGAACTGCGCGCTCTGCTGAGCGGTGCCGTAGATGCCGCCGCGCTGCTTGTCCGGCGCGCTGATCACACCGGCGAGCGCGTCCGCGGACAGCTGCAGACCAGGCGTGGACCGCAGGATCCGCTCGGGCTCGTCGTTGCGCGGATCCGCCAGCCAGGTGTAGATCTGGGTGATCGGACGCTTCGCGACCGCGGCGGCGAGCAGCAGGCCGGCCAGCAGGTCGGTGCCGGCGGCATCGAAGAAGGCGTCGGTGCGGGCCGTCTCGGACCGCTGCGATGCGACGAAGTGCTCCGCGAGCTGCCGGGCCTTCGTCTCGTCGGTGATGTAGCTGAGCGGGTTCCACCACCAGTTGGGTTCCTCGCCGCAGACCTCCTGCGGGTCGAACACCCAGACCGGTCCCTTGGCTGCCCGCGGGTCCCGGGTCGCGTCGACGATGTCGCGCTTGTTCGAGGTAGCCACGACCGCCCCCGGCGCATCCAGAATCGCCGGCACCGCCCGCGAGGTGGTGTTGTGGGTGACGATGAATTCGTCAGTGACGAACAGCCCGTCGGCGGCGGCGACCGAGATGCAGACCATCTCCATCTCCCCTTCGGGCTCGATCGCGGTGATCGCGCGAACGGGCTTGGCGTTTCGCCGATACGGCGCCAGCTCGTCCCACCGCTGTCGTTTTCGTGGAAGCCGGAAGGGGGATCCCATCACCATCGGCAGCCGGACATGCGAACGGTAGGACGGTGCGTTGGTGGTCTCGCGTCGAGTCGTCGTGACTGTTCCGCCGAGGGACTGCACCAGGAAGCGGAAGTCCTCGGACAGTTGTGGCGACGAGGTCGAAAACTCGATGATCCCCTTCTCATCAATAGAGCCATCGGTGTCGAGCAGCCCGGCCAGCAGCGCAGCGCGGTCCTCGACTCCGGCCAGCAGATAGGCAGCCGGAACGAACTTGGTCAGCGAGCTGTGGCCCATCAGGCCGAGCCCACGCATTGCCGCCATCAGTTCGTTACGACGCCCACCGCGACCAGAGGTCAATGCCCAGTCGTAGGCACTGCCGCTGACCCGCCGCGCCTCGACACCGTCGGGAAGGTACGGCGCAAGCAGTGGCAGCATGTCCTCTGCTTCCGCCGTCGACAAGCGGATCGATCCTGACCGCAGTCCGCCGTCACCGATCAGGGCACCGAGCAGGTACGGAGCGACCGGCAGGGGCGGTGCGATGAGCTCGGGCTTGATGTTGGGCCCCTTGCCAGCCGGCGGTCGCGCCTCAACCGGGCGTCCGGGCGGCAACTCCCCCTCGAACTGAACAGGCTCGACGATGGGCAGGTAGTACTTGGCGCCACCGCTCAAGCGCCGCAGACCTCGATCCAGCAACTGCTGGGTGGTCCAGGTTCGCCACATCTCCGGGTTCTTCTTGTCAGCCCTGATCTTGGGACGAACGGTCCACAGGTGATCTGGGTCGCACAGGATCGACGTACCATCGCTCACGTGCAGCCGGTAGGCGGCACGAGTTCCCTGCGGATACACACCGGTCACCATGGTCGGGCGGCCGTCGCTGCCGATCACCCGGCAGCCGCGGGCCAGGTCCTTGATCGCGACCCATCCGTTGGGGGTGAGCACGGGGGTGGTTGCCGCCAGCGCTTTCCCTGTTCTTGGTCCCCAGACGTCGACGTGCATGTCTTCCCAGGAGCCGAAGACCTCGACGTCGTCGCGCACCGTGCGGCCGATCATCACGCCGGGACCGGCGTGGCCGGTGCCGAGGCGGTTGGCGATCTCCTGCGCGCCGTTGCGGGTCAGCTTGTAGATCTCGCTGCGCTTCGACATCAGCTGGGCGGACCGGTCGACCCGCGAGCCGGGCTTTCCCATCCGTACGACGAGGAAGTAGCCGCCGCCGACCAGGGCTGCGAGGATTACGAGCTCCAGCAGCAGTACGCCGGTCGCGGCGCCGGACCACTCGAGCCGGCCGTTGAGCAGGTCGGTGATCGCGCCGACCGGGTTACCGCGGACCGGGATGGTGTCGTTGATCGCCGCGGCGATCTTGAGCGACGACCAGATCCCCCCGACGACGACCACGAACAAGCCGATGCCGATGAAGACCAGGATCGACTCGACCGACAGCCCCGCCGGACCGGTGGATTTCTTGCCCTGGGCCATTACTCCTCCACTCCCGCCTTGGCGACGATCCGGGTGGCTGGGTCGGGCGGTGGGGCCAGCCGGGTGGTCGGGTCGGGCGGCGGCAGCGTGGTCGGGTCGTCGAAGGTGTACTCCGCGACGACCTCCTCGGTGCCGTCCTCGCCGATCTCCACCTTCAGCGGCCGGCCGTCCGCGCCGGTCTTCCACAGCTTGTTGGTGTCGTTGATCTCGCGCTCGACCGAGGTCAGCGCGACGTGCACCGGGATCCCCGGCCGGCCACCGACCTTGACCAGGAAGTTCCCTCGGCCGGGAGGCGCGGCCTCTTCACCGGTGGCCGGGTCCCAGGCCGGCGGGTCCTGCCAGCCGATGAGCATGTTCTGCTCCTCGCCGGACAGCGGTACGACGGCGGTCAGGTTCTCCATCTCGGCCCGCGGCAGTCCGCCGCAGATCACCATGCCGGACCGCTCGACGAAACCCTTCGCCTTCATCCGGTCCTCGGAGTGCTCCAGCGCGAGCAGGTCGGACATGGTGTGCGAGATCATCGCCATCCCGACACCGCGCTGCCGGTTCAGCCGGGTCAGCGCGTCGACCCGGTCGACCAGGCCGCGCCCGGCGCGTAGTACGCGCCAGAGCTCGTCGAGGATGACGAAGTAGTGCCGCCGCGGCTCCAGCCCGGCGTCGGCCAGGGCCTGCGAGACCGCGACCGCGCCGAAGCCGTACGACCAGCAGGCCAGCAGTACGGCGGCCTGCAGGCTGGTCTCGGAGTCGTCGATGTTGGACACGTCGAAGACGACCGGCCGGTCCATCACCATCGGCTGGTCGGTCTGCTCGGAGAAGATCTCGCCGAGCCGGCCACCGCCGACCAGACCGATCAGGGAGGCCTCGAGGCCCTCGGTGATCTGCCGGTAGCGCTCCATGCTGCCGCGGTCCAGGGCGACGTCACGGACCCGGTCCGGGGCTTCCTGGACGACTTGCAGCAGGTCCCGGAGTACGGGCGTGCCTGGATGGCGTTCGTCGAGGACCTTGAGCGCCTCGTCGATGATGGTCTCTTCGCGGTCGGTCGGCGGCGCGGAGCGCATGATCGAGATCAGCGCCGACACCATCGTCGACCGGCGGCCGTGCGCGTCGGCCTGGATCGCCTGCCGGGCGCTGCCGGTCAGCCGCAGCGCGGCCTTGCGGGACTCACCGGGGTCGAGCACGTTCAGGTGCCCACGGCCACGACCCAGCTCGATCACCTGGCCGCCGAGCGCCTCGATCAGGTCCTTGTAGTCCGGCTTCAGGTCGCCGAGCACCAGCGGCATCACGCCGTAGCCGGCCAGGCCGAGCGCCATCCGCCGGATGATCGTCGACTTGCCCAGACCGGGCTTGCCGAGCACGAAGACCGACGGGTTGGAGATCAGCTTGGCGCGCATGAACCAGCTGATCGGGTCGCAGCACATGGTCGCGCCGGAGAGGATGTTGCGGCCGATCGGTACGCCGACCATCGGGCTGCCGGTGCCGGCCGCGAACGGCCACATCCCGCAGACCTGCACCGTCGTACCGCGCCACTCGTCCGGTGCCTGCAGGTAGGTCGAGTAGCCGCCGCCCATGCCGGGCCAGCCGCGGGGCATCGGGCGCCGGCCGCCCCGCATCGGGTCGACAGGCTTCTTGCTTGCTCACAAGGCCTCCCGCTGGGTCATAGCGCTTCCCGGATGCCGGCCGGGACCGACAGGTGGCTCTGCATGACGACGCCGAGCGGCAGCGCGGCGACGAAGGCGGAGTCCTGCGATCCGTACGCCGGGCGCAGCAGCACCCGGGCGGTGGCACCGAGGTTGTCGATCGCGGCGATCATGTCGGGCAGCTGCTCGACGGACATCACCGTGCCGGTGACGACCATGCCGAAGTTCACCAGGCCGGCACCGCGCGCCTCTTCCTTCGCCGTACGGTCCGCGGCCCTCGCCTCGGCCATCGAGCGGGCCGACGGACGGGCCGACGCGGTCGCCCGGAACGAGGCGTTGCGCTTGTCTGCCTCCACCATGCGCGCCGAGGTGGCCGCGTCCAGCGGCCGGTAGAGCATGGTGACGCGCTTGCGGTCGATGTCCGGGTGCGGAGCGACCAGCTGCGACAGCACGGACGAGAACACCTCACCGCGAGGCGCCTGCGACATCTGCCAGGTCACCGACCAGGCGCTGTCGTGCCGGTACTTGTCCCAGAACGACTGCGCACCGGCCGGACCGACATCGGTCCACTGCAGCTCCGGCGACATGCCCTGACTCCGGGCCTCGTCGATCAGTACTGCGGCGGCCGGGTCGTAGGCGATCCGGACGGTCTCGCAGAGCTCCTGCGCGGTCACCGGCCGGGCAGCGCCGGCACCGGTCGAGTTGAGGCTCTGGGTGAGTGCGGGCAGCCGGGACGCGAGCTCGCGGCCCATGTCCTCTTCCTTGCGGCGCTTGCCCTGCCGGTCGGTGCCCTTGAAGGTCAGGGCGACCCGGGCGTTCACCAGCGCGGATCCCTCGGGGTACGTCTGGATCACCTCGGCCAGCATCGCCCGGGCGATCGGCGGAGTGCCGTCCTGCATGTTGTGGGTGACCTCGCGCCGCAGCCTGATCCCGGTGTCGGGCGCGCTCTCCACCGTCACCGAGGCGGCGACGATGCCCGGCTCGTGCCCGAGCGATGCGAGCCACTGGCCCCAGTGCGCGACCCAGACGTCCACCTGGTCCTCGTCGACCAGCGAGGCGCCGTCCGGCTCCGCGTTGATGACGACGGTGAAGTGCCGGGTGCTCGGGTAGAAGAGCAGGGCGAACGGGCGGCCGTAGGAGTCCTGGTACTCGCTGAGCTGGGAGGCGGCCGCCAGCCCGGGCAGCTGGAACTTGCCCCACGCCGTACGACCGAGCGGTCCGGATCGGTACACGTTGTGCCTGGCCATCTTTGCTCGCTGCCATCCAATTCGGGTCGAGAGTCTCTGCAGGGCTGGACTGCCCGTGCTTGTCCTTGGTCATCAGCAGCAGCAGGGCGACGCCGACGATCACGATCGAGATCATCGCGCCGCCCAGGCCCGCGGCCATGGTGGCGATGAGCGTGACGATCAGTCCGCCCATCATGATCATGGTGCCGAGCATTCCCAGACCCGGCGATACCCGCCGACGCCGGCCGGCGCCAGTTGCCGTAGGTCCTGGGCGTGCTCCGCACGCTGTCAGCCGCTGCCACTTGGTCCCTCATCCATTGAGTCGACTTCTTCGCCTACTGCTTCGACGCCTTCCTTGGCCATGTCGACGCCCTTCTTGACGGCGATAGCGGCTGCCGCGACCGCGATCCCGACGGGACCGGCTGCCGCACCCGCACCGGCGGCCGCACCACCTGCCGCCGCACCGCCACCACCGGCCGCCGCACCTCCGGCCGCGGCCCCGCCGCCACCTGCTGCAGCGCCACCGCCAGCGGCACCACCGCTCGCGCCGCCACTGGCACCACCGCCGGCGCCACCGCTGGCACCGCCACTGGCACCACCGCCGCCACCTCCGCCGCCTTCACCTCCGGAGGCGCCACCTTCACCGCCGCCGCCACCGCCTTCGCCGCCACCGCGGGGGCTACTCCGTCCGGTCTGGGTGGGTGGTCGCTGCGGCCCGGGGTTGTCCGACCCGGTCGGGCCGTCCCCGTCGCCGCTCTGCTTGCTGGTCGAGTCCGACACCTTCTCGGCCGCCTTGTCGGCGCCGAGCATCTTGGCGGCCAGCATGCCCGCACCGGCCGCGCCCGCGGTCGCCGACACCATCGGTGCGATGAACCGCATCAGGGCCGGCAGTGCGAACAGCGCGAGCACCAGCATGGTGACGCCGGTGACCATGTTCATGATCTTGTCCCCGTCGGTCGTACCGGTGTACGCCAGCGGACCGGTCTTCGGCCCCTTCGTGGTGGCGACCGAGGTGAGTTTGATCGCCGTCGCATAGATCAGCGCGGCCACCGGTTTATAGAGGATGAAGGCGACCAGCCAGGAGATCACCCGCTTGAACCAGCCCTTGCCCATCTCGGTGTTGGTGGCGGCCGCGGCGATCGGCAGCACGCCGACCAGCAGGATCACCATCGCGTACCGGACCACCATCATGACGACCTGGATCAGCGACGCGAGCAGGGCGATGATGGCGATCGCGATCATCAACCCGACGCCGAGCGTCCCGGTCGGGGCAGCCAGTCCGAGCAGCAACAGCATCGCCCGGCCGAACCCGGCCGCGTTGGCGTCATGGGCGTCGCAGACCCAGGCCCGGCCCTGCTCGTCCAGCGAGGTCGACACGATGCACTCGGAGAACTTGTCGCCGGCCTGCAGCAGCACCTGGGCGACCGCGATCGCCATCGTCGACGCGATCGCCAGCGTGAACAGCGACCGGAGCAGTTCGCGGACCGACTCGCCGCGCTGGCTCCAGGCCATCTGGCACCCGGCGACGATCACGCCGACGGTGGCCGCGAAGACCGCGATCCAGGCGGTGTGCTGCCAGATCCAGTCGACCGCGAAGCCGGGCTTGCCGCCCTCGGTGCCGATCGCCGGGGTCTTGATGTAGATCCAGAAGGTGCCGATGGTCGCCATCACGCTGCCGACGGCCTTGGCCAGCTCGTCGAAAATCGGGTTGAAGATCAAGGTGATCAGCCCATCGATCGCAAGTTTGGCGGCGCCCAGCAACGCCTCCTTGAGGCATTCCAGCCAGCCGCCGTCACAGAAGAACGGAATCATGTCAGCTTCCCGTCTTGGCGAGACGAAACGCAGGATGGCCGGCAGGGCGATGATCGCGAGCATCATCATGGTGACCCCGGTGATCACCTTGAGGTTCGCGTCCGCCGCGCCCTCGGGCGTGCCGATCAGCAGTGATCGCCGTGGCGTAGATGAGGGCGGCCACCGGTTTGTAGATGATGAATCCGACCAGCCAGCTGCAGGCCCGTTTGAACCACATCATCCCGGCCTCGGTGTTGGTGGCCGCCGCGGTCAGCGGCAGAACGCCGACCAGCAGCACCAGCATTCCGTACCGGATGATCATCAGGGCGAGCTGGATCAGGGCCGAGATCACCATCAGGATGCCGATCACGATCACCAGCATCAGGCCGACGCCGCTGTCCTTGAGCGGGTTCGTCATCTTCTCGGTCGAGCTTGGCGTCGAAGTTCGACCCGCCGACGGCCCGGTCGATGATCCAGCCGGAGAAGGCGTCGGAGACCTTGATCAGGGTGTTGGCGACGGTGACGCCGGCGCCGGACACCACGACCATCGTCAGCAGGCTCTTGATGATGTCCCGCAACGGTTCACCGCGCTGCGTGAGCGCCATCCGGATGCCGCCGATGATGACCGACAGGGTGGCCGCGAAGACCAGGATGTAGAACGTGTGCGCCTGCACGAACGTGACGGCGGTGTTGTCCTCGATGCCCGGCGTCTTGATGTCGATCCAGAGCCGGCCGACCGCCTTCAGGACGGCGACGACGGCATCGATGATGATCTTCTTCAGGGTGTCGAAGAGGAAGCCGAAGATACCGCCGATGACGTCCTGGACCGCCTGGCCGAGCGCCTCGAAGGCGCAGTCCAGCCAGTCCCAGATCCAGCGCGAACAGCCGAGGGCGAGCATCACGCGCCCCCGAACCGGACGTACCCGTCGAGGGATCCGAGGATGTCCGGCTGGACCTCACCGTTGAAGCTGCCGTCGGGCTGCAGGACCACCTTCCAGTCGCCGTTCTGCCAGACCAGCGTGATCGGCAACGAGGCGACGCTGCGGAAGTCGACCTGCACCGCGAGCGCGACGATCGCGCGGCCGGGCAGGTAGTCGACGACCTTGAACCCCGTGTACTGCGGGGTGCCGCCGACGTCGTGCGCCGGCGACGGCGAGATCCGGTTCTCGTTGAGTGCCTTGGTCCGGCCCTCGCCCGGTGCGATCCGGCGCTGCAGGACGGCCTTGGTCAGATCGGGATTGCGGATCTGCCCGAGGGTGACCATCGCGGCCAGCACCGCACCCGTCGGCGAATGGGCGAAGCAGTACCGCAGGCCGCTCGCGTCCGTACTGGCCGGTCCGCCCTGCGCCTGCAGGGGGATCAGCATGTTGGTCTCGAACTGCCAGGAGACGGCCGCAGGCGCGCTCCGGGGAATGCGCTGGTCCGGGTTCTTGGCCTTGCAGCCACCGGTGCTGTTGTTCACCGGCGGTGGCGTCACCGGTCCACTGGTCGGGTCGCCCGGAGTGGCCGGCGGCTCGGTCGGCTCGTCACTGGGCACGTCGGTCGGTACGTCGGTCGGCACGGTCGTGGCCGGCGTCGTACCGGCTCCGGACCGGTCGTCGCCGCCGTTGCGGCCGACCGCCAGGAACACGATCACACACACGACCACTGCCCCGATCACGATCGCCGAAGCGACGTACCCGCGGTTCTCCCACGGAGAGGAGGTTTCCGTGGCGTCGTCGTCATCGTCGTCGCCGTCGCCCGACCGGCCGCTGAACAGTCCCACGGGCGTTCAGCAGCCGGTGACGCCGGCCGGGGCGGTGGCCGGGGCGGTCATTTCAGCAGCGCCCCGACGAGCCCGGCCGCGGAACCGATCACGATGCAGGCCGCGAGCACCCAGCCGAGCCGGGCGGCGTGCTCGCCACCCTCGCCGCGACGCTGGCCGATCGCCATCATCGCGCCGGCGATGATCACACCGAGGACACAGATGGAGAAGGCGATCCAGGTCACCCAGCCGACCACCGTCTTGATCCCGGAGGAGGCATCGGTCGGTGGCTCGATGCCGACCAGGGGAGCCAGCAACGGAACGAATTGTGCGAACATCAGTAGGGACCTCTCAGTAAGGGGCGGGGTAATCCGCTGGGTTCGACGCGCGAAGAGCGTAGATGGATTCAAGTACTTCGAAAACCTCGTCGGGGGTATTTTCCGGCGTAGGGTCTTCCCCCCTTCGCCACTCCTCGATCCATGGGATGTCCCAGACCCTCGGCACCCCGCCGCCGACGATGTCGGCGAAATCGTCCAGCACCCGGGGCAACCGCCCCGGAGCGTCCGCGATCAGCACCAGGCCGAGCACGGCGACGCCCTGGACCACACCGGAGGCCCACTCGATCGCTGCTCGCTGCGCTGCTCGCAGGCCTGCGCCATGGGTCCGCGCGACCAGCACCACCGGGGTCGGCACCGGCGGCGGCGGGATCGGCCAGCGATGACCGGCCGCCCTGGTCCCGGGCAGCAGCTGCGACATCGTCGACTCGCCCGAGCCGCCGTGCACGCCGACCCACCAGAGCGTGTCGGCGGCCGGGATCGCGAACTTGGGCAGCCGCTGGTCCTCGGCCGGCGCGGTCACTCCGTGCTGCGGCGCGGACGGACCTCTCGGCGTCATGTCCACCGGCTGGGGAGGACCCTGCTGCGGCTGCTGCTGAGCCTGGTTCGGCGGTTGTTGCCGAGTCCACGGGTTCTGCTGCGATTGCGTCATGGCCCCTCCTCTCGCGGCGTGTCACGGGCTGTCGCCCACAGTATTCTCTCGCTATCCGGGTGTACTGATGTGACCCATCCACAGGCGAGGATGTTTCTACCCCCTTGTCGGGGTCAGACGAGCCGCGAACGGCTCGTGAATCGGCATGCCTGTGGACAACCGCATGTCTTCAGGCGGAAGAAATGCTAGAACGTAGGGCCTGATGGCCGACTACCGAGGGAGTTCTGTGGCTGGGACGAGGCGCGACCGTGGCTGAGAAGGGCATCCCGTCCTGGCCGAAGGTCACGATCCGGCTGTACGACGACCACAACGCCGAGGTGAAGATCGCCGGGCGCAGTCACCCGGTGAACCATCACGATCCACGCCAGGCGGCGATCGCCCTGGTGGCCGAGCGGTCCGCCCAGCTCGGCCGGGCGGTGAAGGCCACCGCGGTCGAGTCCGACGGCTCCTCCTGGCCGCTGATCATCCACCCGGACGGCCAGGTCGAGGCCGTCGAGGTGGCGGCCAAGAAGAAGCCGATCTGGCCGATCATCGCCGCGGCCGCGCTGGCGATCGTCCTGCTGGGCGGTACTGCGGTCTACCTGCTGGTGATCCGCGATCACGGCCCGGCCAAGCCGACCTCGACCGAGTCGCCCAAGCTGCCCGAGCTGCCCAAGCCGGAGGTGATTCCGGACCAGTTCGCCGCGCGGCCCGCCCCGCCGGGCTGGACCACCAACGCCGCCTGGACGATCAACATCAAGCCGGACACCCACCCGGCCGTGTCACCTGACGGCAGCGAGGTCGCGGTGATCACGCCGGACCTGAAGCTCGTCGTACTCGACAGCGCCGGCAAGGTGATCTACCAGGACAAGGTGCCGCGCGACACCACCAGTCCGGTCTACACCACCATCGACTCCAAGCCGGTGCTCGCGGCAACGGCACCAGGCGCCTTGTATTACTGGCCGGGCGACGGCGCGCTGCCGACCGAGATCGAGCTGCCGGACTCGGCGAACGTGCAGTTCTTCGGTTCCTCACCGCTGGTCGACATGGGTTCCGAAGCCGGCGCCAGCGTGGTCAGCGGCGGCAAGCTGCACGCAGTACCGAACCAGCCGCGGCTCTCCACCATCTTGCTTGCCGATGGCAACCGTGCACTGATGGCCCGGTACGCCGGTCCGCTGTACTGGAGTGAGCCGGACAAGGACCTGGTCGAGCTGCAGCTCAAGCCGCCGGGCGGGGCCAAGAGCATCAACCACATCGTCGCGGCAAGCGCCGGCCGGGTGATCGTGCACTGGAACACCGGCAAGGCCAACGAGGTCCTCGTCACGGTGAACTCGACCGCCAACGGCGCCGTCCTCGCGACCTGCCCGAAGGTCAGCCCGGACCAGGCCGAGGACTGGGACTGGCTGCCGGACCAAGCCGGCAAGGTCGCTGCGCTCGGTGAGTGCCTGATCAACTTCACCACCGGCAAGACCGGCCTGGTCGCCCAGTTCCAGCCCCAGTCGGTGACCCAGACGACGATCTTCGGCCAGATCAGCGGCGACCTGGTCTCGACCGTCCCCGGCGGCAAACTCAACCACCTCCAGCCCAACACCGCCCGCCCCTGGGGCGTAGCCGGCGACCACGCCATAGTCGTCCACGACTCAGTCCTCTACGCCCTGGACAAGAAGTGACCCCCGTACGCCGAACCCCACCGACCGGCAGGCGCAAGCACGCCGTACCGGCAGGGCACGCCGTACGCCGAGGAATGGGCGCGCTGGCGGCCGTCCTGGTACTCGGAGGCTTCGGGGCGATGCCGTTGGTCGCAGCAGCCGACGACGAGGACCCCCGCCCCACCGAATGGCCCACCGTCAAAGCCCCCACCGAGGGCGGCGCCGACCAGTCCGACCCCCGCCCCACCGAACTCCCCACCGTCAAACAACAAGGCGCCGTAGGCGACGAAGACCCAAAACCCACCGAATGGCCGGCCCCAGAACAAAACTGACCAACCGCTAGAGCCCAGCCAACCATCGCTCGACCTCTTCGGCCCGGTACCACCCTCGCGGTCTTAGAGGCCGGCTGCCGGCCTCATCAGAGCCACCGGGCAACATCGGAGGAGAGGCAGAACGGCCCGCGTCCTCTGGGGGGCGCGGACGGTGGGGTGGGAGCCAAGCAGACGGCCCGCGCTCCGGGGAGGGCGGGCCGTGCTGGGTGGTGCTGGGTCAGACTGCTACTACCTCTAGGCGGACCGTGGCGGCCACGTCGGGGTGTAGCTGGACCGAGACGGCGTGCTTGCCGGTCGTCTTGATCGGGGAACCGATGTTGATGACCCGCTTCTCGAGGAGCGGGCCGCCGGCCGACTTGATCGCGCCGGCGACGTCCGCCGGGGTGACCGAGCCGAACAGACGACCGGTGTCGCCGGCCTTCACGTCCAGCGAGACAGTGAGCTGCTCGAGCTGGTTCTTGACCTCGCTCGCGTGCTCCTTGCCCTGGATCGCCCGGGCGTCACGCGCCCGCTTGATCGACTGGATCTGCTTCTCGGCTCCACGGGTCCAGCCGATGGCCAGACCACGCGGTACGAGGTAGTTCCGGCCGTAGCCGTCCTTGACCTCGACGATGTCGCCGGGGGCTCCGAGGCCCTCTACTTCCTGCGCCAGGATGAGCTTCATGTCTCAGACCTCCCTCAGCGAGCGGTGCTCGTGTAAGGCAGCAAAGCGACCTCACGAGCGTTCTTGATAGCGGTGGCCACGTCGCGCTGGTGCTGCACGCAGTTGCCCGTCACCCGGCGCGCGCGGATCTTGCCGCGGTCGGAGATGAACTTGCGCAGCAGCGCGGTGTCCTTGTAATCGACGTACGTTGCCTTGTCCTTGCAGAAGCCGCAGACCTTCTTCTTCGGCTTCCGAATGATCTTGGCCATTGTGGTGCTCTCTTCCTACTACTAGAGCCCGGCTACTGCCGGAATGGTCACTCGGAAAAATGTCCTGCTGACGGATCAGAACGGAGGCTCTTCCATCGAGCCGCCGCCACCCTGACCTGCCCAGGGGTCGTTCGCCGGGGCGGCCTGGCCGCCCCGCCACCCCCTGCGGGGTCGCCCAGGGGTCGTTCTGCGGGGCGCCGCCACCTTGGCCGCCGCCACCGCCGAAACCACCACCGGAGTTGTTCCCGCCACCGCCACCACCGAAGTCCGCCGCCACCGCCACCGGGGCCGGACCGCATGGCCTTGGTGACCTTGGCGGTCGCGCTCCGCAGGCTCGGACCGACCTCGTCCACGTCGACCTCGAAGACCGTGCGCTTGTTGCCCTCACGGTCGTCGTACGAGCGCGACTTCAGCCGGCCCTGCACGATCACGCGCATCCCGCGCTGGAGCGACTCGGCCACGTTCTCCGCGGCCTGCCGCCAGACGGAACAACTCAGGAACAGCGACTCGCCGTCCTTCCATTCACCTGACTGCCGGTCGTACGTCCGCGGGGTCGACGCGATCCGGAAGTTCGCGACGGCCGCGCCGGACGGCGTGAACCGGAGCTCAGGGTCGTCGACAAGGTTGCCGACCAGTGTGACGACGGTTTCGCCTGCCATTGCCGTTCCTCCTGCATTCGGGTGTGACTGTGTCTACAGCTATCAATACCGGTAACGACCGACACTGAAGGCTGCTTGACGACCCTCAGGGATCAGTGCTGGTCCGGACGGATGACCTTGGTCCGGAGAATCGACTCGTTCAGCGTGAGCTGACGGTCGAGTTCCTTCACGACCGCCGGCTCGGCAGTCAGGTCGATGATGGCGTAAATGCCTTCGGACTTCTTCTTGACGTCGTAGGCCAGCTTGCGGCGGCCCCAGATGTCGAGCTTCTCGACCGTTCCACCTTCCTTGCGGACGATGTTCAGGTACGTGTCCAGCGACGGCTCGACGGTACGCTCTTCGAGCTCAGGGTCGAGGATCACCATGACTTCATAACGACGCATGCGCGAACTCCACCTCCTTCGGACTTGGCGGCCACGGTCTCTCCGTGGCAGGAGGGCGATGCGGTGCGCTCTTCGCCGACAATCGCCGTCGGCTCAAGCAGTAAGCCCGGTCGAAGGACCGGGCCAACACTGACAGAATACCAGTCTCCGGACACCCCCCTGACCACTTATCCACAGGCCTGCCGCGGGCGATATCGCGCTCCCAGGCGTCACTTCCGCCTCAACAGCCGCCGATCCGGTCGCGTGTCTTGACGTGGTTGCGGAACTGTCGGTGGGCGGTCATAGGGTGCCGGTATGAGCTTGAAACTTGGTGCGCACGTCGATCAGGACGACCCGCTGGCGGAGGCCGCGGACCGGGGTGCGGACCTGGTCCAGTTCTTCCTCGGCGATCCGCAGGGGTGGAAGGGCCCGAAGGTGTCGTACGCCGACGGGGCCGAGGCGCTGCGTGAGCGGGCAGCCGCGGACGGAGTCGATCTCTACGTGCACGCGCCGTACGTGCTGAACGTCGCGACGCTGAACAACCGGATCCGGATCCCGAGCCGCAAGCTGCTGCAGCAGACGCTGGACAAGGCGGCCGAGGTCGGCGTGAAGGGCGTCATCGTGCACGGCGGTCACGTCGGCAAGGGGGACGACCCGGAGACGGGATTCGACAACTGGCGCAAGTGCATCGAGCGCGCGGAGCTGCCGGTGCCGCTGCTGATCGAGAACACGGCGGGCGGCGACAACGCGATGGCGCGGCAGCTGGACCGGATCGCGCGACTGTGGGAAGCGGTGCAGGACTCGGGCAACGAGAACCTCGCGAACGTCGGGTTCTGCCTGGACACCTGCCACTTCCACGCCGGCGGCGAGGACCTGGACGACGGTCGTCGAGAAGGTGCTGGCGATCACCGGACGGATCGACCTCGTCCATGCCAACGGCTCGCGGGACGCGTTCGGCTCCGGCGCCGACCGGCACAGCAACTTCGAAGAGGGCGAGATCGACCCCGCCAAGATCGTCGCAGTCGTCAAGTCAGCCGGCGCCCCGGTAGTCGTCGAAACCCCGAACGGCGACCACGGCCAGAAGGCAGACATCGACTACCTCCGAGCCCACCTGAACTAATCCCCCGTACTACGAGCGCTAACGCGGCTGCAGGTCAGCGGTCGGGTGCGGGTTACTGCGTGGAGCACGCGGGGTGCCCGCCGTACTACGCGCGCTAACGCGGCTGCAGGTAGGCGATCAGCTGCGAGTTGCTGCGGAGGTGGCGCGAAGGGGCGGCATCCCGGCGTACTGCGGGGGCTGGCGCGGCTGCGGGTGGGTGAGTGGGTGCGGGTTACTGCGAGGGCACGCGGGGTGTGCGGCGTGGAGTCTGCCGTGGCGGGGCGCTGACGCGGTGCGGGTTATTGCGGAAGGTGTGCGGGGGACGGGGACAGCAGTCCGCAGGAACGTTCGCGCGAGGGGGCGGAGGGCTGGTGTTGTCAGGTGAGTTCTTGGTCTGTGGGGTTGGTTTGGTTGAGGTTGTGGAGCCAGTAGGAGATGCCCCAGGGGAGCAGTAGGGCCAGGGTTCCTGTGTAGTGGTTCGGGAGGGTGGCGCCTGAGGCGATTGCGATCAGGAGCGGCGCTACGGAGAGCTGGAAGAGAGTTGCTCGGCCGGCGACCGTCGTGGACAGCTGGACGCGGCCTAGGGCGCAAGCGGCGTACAGGGCGGCTAGGGCGAGGGTTGCGATGGCGATCAGGGTCGTGCAGATCCAGGCGAGGGTGCTGAAGGAGCTGCTGAGCTTTGCTGCCAGGAAGAGCAGGGTGAGGGCGCTCAGGGCGGAGCAAGCCCAGTAGATGTGTGCACGTGATTCAGCGACCGCCATGCGCGGACGGTACCTCAGCAAGGGAGAATGAGGCGTGAAGACCTGGAAAGAACAGTTTCCCGAGTTGTTCGCGCCGGCGTTCTGGCACTGGGGTGATCTCGACGCGCAGTTCACGCTGGAGCAGCCGCCGGACGAGCTGATCAGCAACGTGCATGTGGTCGCGCGCGCCGAGGGCGGGATCGTCGTCTGCCGCAACGATCTCGGCTGGCGGTTCCTCCCGGGCGGTACCCGCGAACCCGACGAGGCGATCGAGGAGACCGCCCGCCGCGAGCTGCTCGAGGAGGCCGGCGCCCGGCTCACCGGCCCGCTGACCTGGCTCGGTGGGCATCGCGCCGATCACCGCCGCCCCGCGCCGTACCGGCCGCATCTGCCGCACCCGGTGTCGTACTGGGTGAACGTGGTCGCCGACGTGGTGGTGGATCGGCAGCCGACCAACCCGCCGGACGGCGAGCAGGTGGTCGAGGTCCTGGTCCTGCCGCCGGAGAAGGCGATCGAGTTCCTCGACGCGATGAACGACAACGACGGCCTGATGGCGAACCTGGTCAGGCTGGCAATGGCGATGGAGCTGATCTAGCCGCTTTCCACGGCAGCACGAAAGCACTCACCAGACACAGCACGCCGGCGATCACGAGCGTCGTCCGCAGACTGGTGAGGCCTGCCAGTACGCCGCCCAGCGCCATGAACGCGGGCTGGACCGTGCGCGAGGTGATCGACCAGGACGACTGGACGCGCGCCATGAAGCCGTCGTCGGTCGCCTCCATCCGGTACGTCGTGAACGACGGGTTGAAGGCGCCCGCCGCGATCAGCAGACAGGTCTCGGCGAGCAGGATCACCAGCCATCCCGTCGACACCAGGTGTTGCCAAAGGCAACAACAGCAACCACGGCGTCCGCAGTACGCCGAAGACGATCAACATCCGGTGCAGCCCGAACCGCCGGGTCAGCGGCGGCGCGAGCCGGGCCCCGAGCACGCCACCGAGACAAGGCACGCCGAGCGCCACGCCGTACTGCCACGGCTGCATCCCCAGATCGCGGAGCATCAGTACGGCGAGTAGCGGCGAGGTCATCATCACCGGACCGCCGAACAGTTGCGAGTTCCAGAACAACGCGCGCAACCCGCGGTGTCGCAGAATGTACCGCCAGCCGTCCCGCAGATCAGGACGGGTCGTCAACCGCGACGGGACCGGCTCAGGCAACCGGATGCGGCGGATCCCGACAGCGGACAGCAGGAACGAGACCGCGTCGACGGCCAGCGTGACGGTCGCTCCGACCAGCCCGACGAGTGCGCCACCGATCGGCGGGCCGATACTCAGCGTCGTCCAGCTGGTCGCCTCGAACCGGCTGTTCGCCTCGACGCGCCCCTCGGCCGGCACGAGTGCCTTGAGATGCGCGCCGCTGGCGGAGGTGAAAACGATCAGCGCCGCGGCCTGCAGTACGCCGACCACGCACAACTGGGCATAGGTCAGCAGGTGTAGGAGCGCGGCGACCGGGACGCTTCCCAGCGCGACGAAGCGGGTGAGATCGGCCGCGATCATGATCGGCCGCTTGTGCCGCTGCTCGATGAACGCACCCGACGGCAGGGCGATCGCGGCGCCGGCCAGGGCCGAGAGCGCGGCCAGCAAGGAGACCTGAAAGGTGCTCGCGTCGAGCGCGAGGACGGCGACCAGCGGCAACGCGCCGGCCCCGATCCCGCTGCCCAGCGCGCTGACGGCGAAGGCGGTCCACAACCGCCGGAAGTCGGGACCCAGCGATGACGGCATCGGCCGATGGTAGAAGCCGCCGCCGACAGAAACCGCGCACCGCCAACCGCGGCCGACTGCGCAGATCAGTCAGCGCAGGTTCAGGCCGCCGTCGAGCAGGATCACTTCACCGGTCAGATACTCATTGCCCAGGACGGCTGCGATCAGATCCGCCACGTCGGAAGGCTGTGCCGCCCGCCGCATCGGGCTCTTGGTTTTCCACAGCTCCTGCGCATCCGTCCACGACGCGGTCATCGCGGTATCCACCAGTCCAGGAGCAACAGCATTCACCCGTACGTCGGGTCCGAGCGCCGCCGCGAGCAGTTTGGTGACGTGGTTCAGCGCAGCCTTGCTCGCGGCGTACGCGATCGAACTCCCCTTCGGCCGCACCCCCGCGTGGCTCGTCACGTTGACGATGGAACCACCGGAAGAGCGCAGCGCGGGAAGAGCCGCAGTACAGAGCAACCAGGGCGCGATCAGGTTCGACCTCGAGCAGGCGGCGCCAGTCGTGCGCGGTCAACCCGTCCAGGTCGTCATGCGGCACCGGCCAGCTGATGCCCGCGTTGTTGACCAAGACATCGAGACGCCCGTACTGCGTAAGCACTCGCGGCACCAGCTCCGAGGCCTCCGCGGAGTTCTCCAGATCAGCCTGGAGATAGGTCCCACCCAATGCAGCCGCCAGCGCCGAACCAGCATCGCGACTTGACCGGGAATGCACCACAACGGTCATCCCGTCAGCAGCCAGTCGCCGCGCCGTCGCTTCGCCGATCCCGGTCGTGGACCCGGTCACCAACGCGACCCTAGGCCCGGTAACGGAGACCATCCATCAACAGGTCGAGCAGGCGATCGGCCTGTTCGCGGTTCGCACCCGAGGCCAGGGCCACTCCGCTCAAGCTGACCAGTACGTCGGCCGCCGCGATGTCGGAGCGGATCTCGCCGGCCTCGGCGCTCGCCGTCAGCAACGGCTGGATCGCGCCGACCAGCAGCTCGAAGGTGTGCGCATAAGGATCGGCGCCGGCCGCGATGATCCCGCGGAGGGCGTCGGCCATGCCGAGCTTGCGGGTCATGTAGTCGATGAAGCGGTCCATCCAGGCCCGGGTCGCCTCGGCCGGCGGCAGGCTCGCGAGCAGCTCGGGCGCCGCGGCGCAGACCACCGCCAGCTCATTGCGATAGGCGGCCTCGACCAGCGCTTCACGGGTCGGGAAATGCCGGTACAGCGTGCCGATGCCCACTCCGGCCTTCTTGGCGATCGCGTCGAGCGTCGCCTCCAGCCCGCACTCGGAGAATGCCTCGACGGCCGCGGACAGCAGGAGATCGCGGTTGCGCTGCGCATCGGCCCGCAACGGACGCTCGGTCATCCCACTCCCCCTCCCGAAGCTGCTTCGACCACCAGAACCTAGCCGACCGGCGGCGTCCCTGATCAAAGTGAGCTGTATCCGGTCAGGTTTCCGGCTCGGCTAGGGTCTTGCGCTCCCGCCCGGTAACCTGACCGACCGTGAGTGACTTGAGGATCCGGACCATCTCCGCCGACGAGCATGCCGCCTATCTGAACGCGCAGCCGTCGGCGAGCTTCCTGCAGACCCCGGGCTGGGCGGCGGTGAAGAGCGAGTGGAAGGCCGAGTCGCTCGGCTGGTTCGATCCGGCCACTCCGGAGCAGCTGGTCGGCGTCGCTCTGGTCCTCTACCGGCAGATGCCGAAGGTGAAGCGCTACCTGGCCTACCTGCCCGAAGGTCCGGTGATCGACTGGGACGCGATCGACCTCGGCCGGTACCTGCGGCCGCTCGCCGAGCACGCCCAGGAGCAGGGCGCGTTCGGGCTGCGGATGGGTCCGCCGGTCCCGGCCCGGCGGTGGAGCGCCAAGACGATCAAGGACGCCATCGCCGGTGGCCAGCAGCCGAAGCTGGGTGACGTCCGCCCGGACGTGATCGAGCCGTCCGGTGCGACCGTCTCGGCCCAGCTGCGCGCGCTCGGCTGGAAGGCGCCGCGGATCGTCGAGGGATTCGCGGCCGGCCAACCGCAGTACGTGTTCCAGGTCCCGCTCGCGGGCAAGACGCCGGACGACCTGCTCAAGGGCATGAACCAGCTCTGGCGGCGCAACATCAAGAAGGCCGACAAGCTCGGCGTCGAGGTCACCCAGGGCACGCCGGAGGACCTGAAGGCCTTCCACGCGCTGTACGTCGAGACGGCCGAGCGGGACCACTTCACGCCGCGGCCGCTGCCGTACTTCGTGAAGATGTACGAGGCGATGGCGAACCAGCCGGCCGACTGCTGCGACTTCCGGCTCTACAACGCCTACCACGAAGGGGATCTGGTCGCCTCGACGATCTGGGTCCGGGTCGGCGGTCATTCCTGGTACTCCTACGGGGCCAGCTCGACCGCCAAACGAGACGTCCGTGGATCGAACGCGATCCAGTGGCGGATGATGTCGGACGCGCTCGCAGCGGGCGCGTTCGTGTACGACCTACGGGGCATCACCGACACCTTGGACCCGAACGACTCGCATGTCGGGTTGATCCAGTTCAAGGTCGGCACCGGCGGCGAGGCCGTCGAGTACGTCGGTGAGTGGGATCTGCCGTTGAACAAGGCGCTCTACACCGCATTCGACCTCTACATGAGACGGCGTTGACACCATGCCCCTGACCCTGCACATCGACTCCGATCGGTGGCGCGACCATCTCCGTTCCACGTGGAACGCCGACATCATCCCGGTGGCCAAGGGCAACGGGTACGGCGTGGGCAACCCGCGGCTGCTGGCCGAGTCGCGCGCGCTCGGCGCGAAGACGGTCGCGGTCGGCACGTACAACGAGGTCCCGCCGGACTCCAAGGACGACGTCGTGGTGCTCTCGCCGTGGCGCTCGTTCCTGGAGGTCCCGCAGGGCAAGAACGTGATCCACACGGTCAGCCGGCTGGCCGACCTGGTCTCGATCCCGGCCGGCAGCCGGGTGCTGATCGAGGTGCAGACCTCGATGCGCCGGCACGGCATCGGCGCCCGCGAGCTGCGCCACACGATGCTGCTGAACGCGCTCGACCGGATCAAGTTCGAGGGCTGGTCGCTGCACTTCCCGATGGGCGCCGGCGGTACGTCCGCCAACATCCGGGAGGCCGCGGAGCTCGGCAAGCAGGCGCGCGCCGTCCGGCAGGGTCCGCTCTGGGTGTCGCACGTGCCGGCGCAGAAGCTGGCCGACATCGGCGAGAGCGTGAAGCTCCGGATGGGCACCGCGCTCTGGCTCGGCGACCGCGGCGCGTTCGACCGTCCGCGCGACCGTGCTCGACGTGCATTCCGTACGCCGTGGCGAGCGGGTCGGCTACCGCCAGCGCCGGGTCACCGGCGACGGCCACATCCTGGTGGTCTCCGGCGGGACCGCGCACGGCGTCGGTCTGGAGGCGCCGACCGCGGCCGCCACGCGTCCGGCAGCGCGCGATCGCGATGGCCAAGGGCAGTCTCGACGCGGCCGGGATGGCGTTGTCGCCGTTCACGATAGAGGGCAAGCAGCGCTGGTTCGCCGAACCGCCGCACATGCAGGCCAGCATGCTCTTCCTGCCCGCCTCGGTCGCCCCTCCGGCCGTCGGCGACGAGGTCGGCGTGGACGTCCGCTACACCACCACCATCTTCGACAAGGTGTCGATGGACTGAGCCTGTCCTCGGGTCTTGACTTCAGGTGCACCTGAAGTTGCACGGGTGGTTGGTATGAGCTTCTTGGATCGGATCGAGGCAGACGCCCGGCGCGGGGGCGCTGCGGGCGGAGTCGTACCGGCTGCTCGGACTTTCGGCCGGCGACACGGTCGTCGATGTGGGGTGTGGAGCGGGGCATGCGGTCGCCGAACTGGCCGCGGCCGGGCTGAAGGCGATCGGGGTCGACCCGGATCCGGACGCGGTCGCCGCCGCGAGAGCACGGAGTACGGATGCAATGTTTCACGTGGCACGGTCCGACGAGTTGCCGTTGGAGGACGAGTCGGTCGACGGCTATCGCGCCGCCCGGCTCTTCCACCTGCTCGCGGATCCGCTGCCGACCCTGACCGAGGCACAGCGCGTACTACGACCAGGTGGCCGGATCGTGCTCGTCGGCCAGGACTACGGTTTCCTGCTCCTCGACGGCACCGACCAGGACCTGACCGACGTGGTCCTGCTTGGCCTCGAGTCCCGTACGCCGGCGCCGCGAGCAGCCAGAAGCTATCGCGACCTCCTTCTCGACCTGGGTTTCCGTGACCCCGAAGTCGTCGTCCACAACGAGGTGGTCACCGACTACGCCCAGCTGGCCAAGCAACTGGAGTCGGCGGCGGACGCCGCGGTCGAGAAGGCATTGATCACCAGGCAGGACGCCGACGAATGGCTCGCCGACCAGGCAGACCGCGGCCGGCACGACCGGTTCCTCGCGATCCTGCCGACCCTCCTGGTCGCCGCGACCCGCTAAGCGCCGACCAAGCGGCGTCGTGGTCAGCTCATCTTGAGGCTGCCCTGCCAGCGGACGGTCGGGAGCAGCGCGTTCAAGTCGACGCGGTCCTTGTTGGCGGCAACGATGTCGAAGAGTGACTCGATCAGCGTGTCCGACAACAGGTGCGGCTCGAGCCCGAGGCCGACCAGACCGGTGTGCTTGACGTTGTAGTAGTGCTCCGGCTGCTCCACCCGCGGGTTCTCCAGGTGCTCGACCTGGACCGGGCCGGGGAATGCCTCGCTGACGACCTTGGCGATCTCACCGACCGAGTAGCTCTCGGTCATCTGGTTGAAGACGCGGAACTCGCCGGCGTCGGCAGGATGCTCGACTGCGAGCCGGATGCACTCGACCGTGTCCCGGATGTCCAGCAGGCCGCGAGTCTGGCCGCCTGCGCCGTACACAGTGAGCGGCTCGCCGAGGACGGCCTGGATGACGAACCTGTTCAGCACTGTGCCGAACACCGCGTCGTAGTCGAGCCGGGTCGCCAGCCGCGGGTCCTGCGCGGTCTGCGGCGTCTCCTGCCCGTAGACGATGCCCTGGTTGAGGTCGGTGACCCGTAGTCCCCAGACCCGGCAGCCGAACTCCAGGTTGTGCGAGTCGTGCACCTTGCTCAGGTGGTAGAACGAGCCTGGCTTCTTCGGGTAGAGCATCCGGTCCTTGCGGCCGTTGTGCTCGACCTCCAGCCAGCCTTCCTCGATGTCGATGTTCGGCGTGCCGTACTCGCCCATCGTGCCGAGCTTGACGATGTGGATCGACGGATCGATCTCGGCCACGGCGTACATCAGGTTCAGCGTGCCGATCACGTTGTTCTGCTGGGTGTAGACGGCGTGCTGCCGGTCGATCATCGAGTACGGCGCCGCCCGCTGCTCGGCGAAGTGCACGATCGCCTCCGGCCGGAACTCGGTCAGCACCCGGTAGACGAAGTCGGCGTCGAGCAGATCACCGGAGTACGCCGTGATCCGCTGCCCGGAGACCTCTTCCCAGGCGGCGACCCTGGTCTCCAGGTCCTCGATCGGAACCAGGCTCTGAACCCCGAGCTCCTGGTCGTAGCCACGCCGGGCGAAATTGTCCAGCACCGCCGTCTGGTGGCCGGTGTCGGACAGATGCAGCGCGGTCGGCCACCCTAGGTAACCGTCACCACCCAGGACGAGAACTCGCACGAGCAGACCCCTTTTCGACGGAAAATTGTGTCTTCAACCTCCTGTGTACCCATCGCGCAGAGGATTTAGCTGGGCACTTGCTGGCAATTTCCTGTGAATCGGCAAAAGCGTTTCCCTGGAACGTGCACAATGGGGGCCGTGCGGGTCCTTCTTCGCTACTCAGCGTCATCGCTTGTAGCCACAGCGATCAGTCAACTGGTGTTCTTCGTCTGCTACGCGGCCGGCACCCAGGCGACTGCTGCTGCCGTGATCGGCTTCGCCGCCGGCTCCGTGCCGAGCTACCTGCTGAACCGCCAGTGGGCCTGGGGCCGGACCGGGCCTTCGCACCCGACCCGCGAATTGTTGCCCTACGTACTCATCACGATCGCCTCCGGCTTCGTCATCACCTACCTGACCACGGTGGCCGACGAGTGGATCCGGACGATGACGTACGCGCACTCGGCCCGGACCCTGCTGGCCGGCACCGCCTACCTGGCCTCCAACGGCCTGACCTTCGTCATCAAGTTCGTCATCTTCGACCGGTACCTGTTCGCCCGGCCGCAAGACGCGAAGGTCGCTACGCACGCCACCAGATAGCAGGCATAGTGGGCGGGGTGGAAGAACACTCCGGAGCCTTCAGCAACGCCACCGGGCGCGACCTCGAGCAAGGTGGCGCCGACCAGCCGCGCTACCGTCGCTTCCAGCTGGACCTGATCTCCCCGTACTGCGGGCGCACGGTGCTGGAGGTGGGCGCCGGCCTGGGCGAATTCGCCCAGGGCTTCACCGGTCTGGACCGGTTGGTGGTCACTGACGCAGACCCGGGTGCGGTCGAGTTGCTGGCGGCAAGGTTCGCCGACCGGCCCGAGGTCGAGGCCCGGCAGCTCGCGCTCGGCGGAGAAGTTGCCCTGGACAAGCCGGTCGACTCGGTGATCGCGATCAACGTGCTGGAGCACATCGAGGACGACGCCGAGGCGCTCCGCTCGCTCGCGAAGCTCGTCGTACCGGGCGGCACCATCGTGCTCTGGGTGCCCGGCTATCAGCAGCTGTACGGCGAGTTCGATCGCCGCGTCGGCCACGTCCGCCGCTACACCCCGTCGACCGTCTCCGATGCCGTACTGCGTGCTGGGCTGCAGGTGGAGGTCGCCAAACCGGTCAACCTGCTGGGCGGAATCGCCTGGTGGGCAGCCGTTCGCCGAGGCGGCAGCACGTCGCCGAATCCCAAGCTGGTCGCGCTCTACGACCGGTTCGTGGTCCCGACCACCCGCGCGATCGAGAGCCGGGTCCGGGTGCCGTTCGGCCAGACCGTGCTCTGCGTCGCGAGGGTTTCATCCTGAGATTCGGGCGGCGCGCCTTCGTAGTACGGGCCGTTTGTTCAGGATGTATTCGCGCCACCAGGTAGTCGTCATCACCCGCGCGTAGTTGGCGCCGTACACGAGTCCCGGGCCCTTCTTGCTCGAACCGTCGCCGCGCCGCCGCATGGTCATCGGCAGCTCGACCACGCGCGCACCACTGGCCAGTACGCCGAGCAGCAGCTCCGACGACTGGTACTGCGGCTCGCGCAGCGTCACGCTGGACGCCAACCCGGCCCGCATCGCCCGGAACCCGAACGACGTGTCGGTGAGTTTGCGTCGGGTCAGGATCGACGCCAGAGCAGCGAAAACCCGTACGCCGAGCCAGCGCAGCCGACTGTCCGCGTCCTCCGCGCCCAGCCTGCGCGACCCGGTGACGAAGTCGGCCTGCCCGTCCAGGATCGGCTTCAGCAGTACGTCCAACTCGCTGTTGTCGTACTGCCCGTCAGCATCGGTCGTAGCGATGTACTCCGCTCCGCCCTGTGCTGCAAGGTGATACCCGAGCCGCAGCGCAGCACCCTGACCACGGTTGCTGGGGGCAACGACCACGTAGGCACCCTCAGCAGTCGCGATCTCGGCGGTGTTGTCTTCCGCACCGTCTACGACGACCAGTGATGTCGACAGGCAGGCCCGCGCAGGTTTTCGGCATGTTCGCCAGGACCGGGCCGATCCCGCCGGCCTCATTGTACGCAGCAATCACCACAACCAGCGGGGCGAATGACGGCTCGCCATGCCTGCTTCGGAAGTCGTCCAGCGCTTCTGAGTCGACCTGATCCGGATAGGCGTCCATCGGCGGCCGTCCCTGATCCGCACCGAGGATCGCGCGCAACCCGATCGCTCCGGCCAACGGGAACAGCACGAGCCCTGGCAACTGGTAGCGCCAGGAGAACTCGAAGGCCGCAGAACCCAGCAGCAGGATCACACCACCGGCAGCCGGCAGCAGCGCCGCCGCCTGAAGCCCAGACTTCCTGGCTCGCCCCAAGCCCGCCACTGCCGCCAGCGCGATCAGTACTGCGAAGCCGAGCAGCAGTCCGGAGGTGTAGCCGCCATTGAGCTGGTAGGCCCGCAGCAGGACAGCAGGGCCGTGATTCACGTACGGCGCGGTCCCGCCCCACTCCTCAGCGGCCTGGGCTGTGTGCGGGTCGGTGAGGTTCGGATAGGTCAGCTGGAACTGCCAGCGACTCAGCGGTACGTCGTCCGGCGAGGTCGTCCTGGTCGGAGCGAATCCCTTCAGGAAGTCCTTGAACACGGCCCAGGCGACATCGAACGGCTGATGCCGGATGACCAGCGCGCTGAACTCCTGCGCCAACTGCTGCTTGGTCGTCCCGGGCGGCAGCGGACCCGGCCAGTTCGGATCGCCGTAGTGGTTGTGCGCGTAGTTGTCGACGCCCAGCCGCTGCCCGAGTGGTTCCTTCGGGCAGAAGAGCTTGGTGCCTTCGTTGAGCGGCAGCTTCGCGCAGTCCGCGACGACGGCGGTCCGTCCGTAGAGCACCTGGTTCTCGGCGCCCGAGATGGCCCACTTCCCGGTCTCCGCATGGAAGTAGCCGACGTAGGCGCCGAACACGAGCGCGAAGGCAGCCAGGGCGGCACCGGTACGCAGTACGAGCTGGGCCAGGTGCGGCGGTGGCGCCAGGCGTTGCCGACCACGACCAGGTAGAGGACGGCCGCGACCACCAGGGTCAGGCCGATCGTCCGGACTGCGAAGGCGGCGCCCAGCAGCAGGCCGGCGAGAGCAGCACGCTGCCAGCTCGGTTTGCCTTTGCCCAGCAGGATCCAGAGGACCGCGACCAGCAGTACGTCGAACAGGGTCTCGGCCATGATGTTCTGCTCGATCTGCACCTGATAGGCGTCCAGCAGGATCGGTGCGGCGGCCAGGGCCGAGAGCCAGCGGTAGACACCTAGCCTGCGCGCCAGTGCGTAGATGGCGATTCCCAGAGCGAGTCCTGCCAGGTGCTGGACGATCACCACGGTGGTCAGACCGCCGAGGCTGACCAGCGGGCGCAGTACGAAGTCGTAGCCGATCGGGTTGAGCTGATCGGGCTTGAGCAGCTTCATGTTGGTCAGGTACTGCACCGAGTCCGTGTAGATGATCGCCGGGCGGTAGGCGACGGTCGCGAGGACGCGGAGAACCAGGCCGAACACCAGGAAGGTGGCGAGCAGCCAGTGCTTACGCAGTACCGAGGTCACTGTTGTTTGAAGTACTGCCACGTCCGTGCCAGACCGTCTGAGAGGGAGACGCTCGGCTTGTAACCCAGCGTCTCGGCACTGGCCGATACGTCGACCACTACTGCGGGCATCTCCCCCGCTGGGGCGTCCACGTGTTCGGCGGGGATCGCAGCACCGGTCACCTCGCGTACTGCGTCGACCAGGTCGAGCACGGAGACCGAGTTGCCGGAGCCGACGATCGCCCGGCCGCTGTAGCCGGTCTCCAGCGCGAGCAGGATCGCCCCGACCACGTCGTCGACGTACACGAGGTCCCTGCGCTGCTTGCCGTCGCCGTAGATGCGTACGCCGGAGTCGGTGAGCGCGGCGCGCATCAGGCGCGGCACGAAGCTGTCCTTGTGCGACATGCCCGGCCCGTAGACGTTGGTGAACCGCAGGGCCGCAGTACTGAGGCCGTAGCTGCCTGAGTACGCCGAGAGCAGCATCTCGCCGGCTGCCTTGGTCGCGCCGTACGGCGTGAGCGGGTGCAGCGGGAGCTCGGCGGTGATCGTGGCGGTGCCGACGTCGCCGACGACCGCGTTGGTGGAGGCGAGCACGAAGGAGCCGACGCCACTGCCGCGGGAGAGCTCCAGGAGCACCTGAGTGATGGTGACGTTCTCGGCGAAGGTCCGCATCGGGGCGTCGACGGACCGGAGTACGGAGGTCAGAGCGGCCAGGTGGACGACGGCGCGCGGCCGGGTCTCGAAGGCCGAGATGCAGACCTCCTGTTCGGCGAGATCGCCGGTGATCACCGTGACGCCTTCGTCCCAGGACGCGTCCGGCGGCTCCCGGTCCACCGCTGTGACCGGGATGTCGCGGGCTCGCAGCGCCGCGACGACGGCTCGGCCGATGAAGCCGGCCGCTCCGGTGACCAGGACCCTGTCCGCATAGTCGTCCATGCCGGTCAACCTACCGCCGGGGTCGCAACCCGCCCACGACGCGCCCGGCGCCCGCCGGTCCGGAGCGCGGTCGCTCCCCCGGCCGGGCGTCCGGATCCGGACCACGCCGCGGACGGTCCGCGACGAACTCTTGACCAGGGGTGACGATGATGGGCAGGATCACCCCGGACGCGGGCTGACAACCTTGTCATCGGGGCCGCGTAAACCTCCGGCGAACGGGATCCACCGACCGCCGGTTCTGCCGTGCAAGGAGCGTAGATGAATCTCCGCCGCCCTCTGGGGCTCGTCACGTCTCTCGGTCTTGTTGTGACAATGTCTGCCATGACGTCAGCGAGTGCCTCCCCACCCACCGCGAGCCAGGCCGCCACCGCCCCCGAGCAAGCGGTGGTCTCCGGCTCCTCCTTCTTCACCTCCTTCGAGCCCGGCCAGCCGCAGCCCGGCTACACCGACGCGGTCGAGACCGGCCCGGACGGCAAGCCCCGGACCGACGGGGTCGAAGGCCCGACGCCGACCGGCATCGGCGGCAGCGAGATGGACAAGGTGACCAAGGTCGAGGCCAACGGCGAGAACACCGGAGGCGGTGAGATCGCGACGAACGTCGCCGACGGGGACAAGTTCACCAAGTGGCTGGTGTTCGAGCCGACCGGCTGGCTGACCTACCAGACCTCGGCGCCGGTGACGATCAGGAAGTACGCGCTGACCTCGGCGAACGACGCCGACGGCCGGGACCCGAAGAACTGGACCGTGTCCGGCTCGAACGACGGCAGCACGTGGACCACGCTGGACACCCGGACGAACGAGGACTTCGCGAACCGGTTCCAGACCAAGGAGTACACGTTCGACAACGCCACGGCGTACACGTACTACAAGCTCGACATCACCGAGAACCACGGCGAGGACATCGTCCAGCTCGCCGACTGGTACCTGTCGAACGGCGACCCGCTGCCGCCGCCCGGTCCGACCGCCGAGTCGCGGCTCGACTCCGGCCCGACCAGCGCCTACAACGCCCGCGCCCGGACCGGCTTCACCGGCGTGAAGTCCTTCCGGTACGCCGGGCACCAGACCACCGAGGGCCGCGGCTACACCTGGAACAAGATCGCCGACGTCTCGCTGAAGGTCACCAAGGACACCCGGCTCGGGTACAAGATCTTCCCCGAGCACGTCGAGGGTGACCTGAGCTACCCGAGCACCTACGCGGCCGTCGACCTGGCGTTCACCGACGGCACCTACCTGAGCGACCTGAAGGCCAAGGACAACCACGGCTTCCCGCTCAGCCCGCGCGGTCAGGGCGACGCGAAGGGGCTGTCCACGAACCAGTGGAACAACATCGACGCCGACCTCGGCAAGGTCGCCGCGGGCAAGACGATCGCCCGGATCCTGGTCGGGTACGACAAGCCGGCCGGGCCGGCGGACTTCCGCGGCTGGATCGACGACGTACGGATCAGCAAGGCGCAGGACCCGGATGCCGCCGCGCAGAAGACGGCCCGCAGCCACCCGTCGGATCTCGCGATCACCACCCGCGGCACGAACTCGACCGGCGGCTTCTCCCGGGGCAACAACTTCCCGGCGACCGCCGTACCGCACGGCTTCAACTTCTGGACGCCGGTCACCAACGCCGGTTCGATCTCCTGGCTGTACGACTACGCCAAGGGCAACAACGACCAGAACAAGCCGGAGATCCAGGCGCTCTCGATCAGCCACGAGCCGAGCCCGTGGATGGGCGACCGGCAGACCTTCCAGGTGATGCCGATCGACAGCGCCGACACGCCGACCGCGGACCGCGAGGCCCGGGCCTGGGCGTTCAGCCATGACAACGAGATCGCCCGGCCGTACTACTACGGCGTCACCTTCGACAACGGCAACGCGGCCGAGATCGCGCCGACCGACCACGCGGCGATGCTCCGGTTCTCGTTCCCGGCCGGCAAGTCGTCGCTGGTCTTCGACAACGCCAGCAACCTCGGCGGGCTGACGCTCGACGCGGCGACCGGCGTCGTCACCGGCTACAGCGACATCAAGTCCGGCCTGTCCACCGGCGCCGGCCGGCTGTTCGTGTACGGCGTGGTCGACCAGAAGGTGGTTGCCTCCGGCAAGCTCTCGAACGGTGGCGGCGCGAACGTCGGCGGCTACTTCTCCTTCGACCCGTCGGTCAAGCAGGTCCAGCTGCGGCTCGCGACCTCGTTGATCGGTACCGCGCAGGCGAAGAAGAACCTCGAGCTGGAGCTCGGCGAGGGCAGCCGGTTCGAGAAGGTGAAGAAGGCGGCCCAGGACGCCTGGGACAGCAAGCTCAGCACCATCGAGGTCGAGGGTGCGACGGCGGACCAGCTGCACACGCTCTACTCGAACCTGTACCGGCTGTTCCTCTACCCGAACAACGGCTCCGAGAACACCGGTACGGCGAAGAAGCCGGTGATCACCTACGCCTCGCCGACCTCCCCGAAGGTCGGTGCGGACACCCCGACGGAGACCGGCTCCAAGATCGTGGCCGGCCAGACCTACGTGAACAACGGGTTCTGGGACACCTACCGGACCGTCTGGCCGGCGTACTCGCTGTTCTCGCAGGACGACGCGGCCGCGCTGGTGAACGGCTTCGTCCAGCAGTACAAGGACGGCGGCTGGATCTCGCGCTGGTCCTCGCCGGGCTACGCCAACCTGATGGTCGGCACCAGCTCGGACGTGGCCTTCGCCGATGCCTACCTCAAGGGGATCAAGGGCATCGACGTCCAGGCGGCGTACGACGCTGCGCTGAAGAACGCGGCAGTGCGCCCGCCGACAGACAACGTCGGCCGCAAGGGTCTCGACCGGTCCGTGTTCAACGGCTACACGGCCAACACCACCGGTGAGGGCTTCAGCTGGTCGATGGACGGCTACATCAACGACTTCGGCATCGCCAACATGTCGAAGGCCCTGTACGACAAGGCGAAGAAGAGCGACCCGCGCAAGCAGGAGTACCTGGACAACTACAAGTACTACCTGAACCGGGCCCGCAACTACGTCACCCTGTTCGACCCGGCGCTGAACTTCTTCCAGGGCAAGGATCCGCAGGGCGTCTGGGGCAACTCGCCGACGACGTTCGACCCGCAGGACTGGGGTCACGACTACACCGAGACGAACGCCTGGAACATGGCCTTCTCCGACTCCGCAGGACGGCGCCGGACTGGCTGCCCTGTACGGCGGACGCGACGGCCTGGCGAAGAAGCTCGACGAGTTCTTCAGTACTCCGGAAGACGCGCTGCACACCGGCGGGTACGGCGGCACGATCCACGAGATGCTCGAGGCGCGGGACGTCCGGATGGGCCAGTACGGCCACTCCAACCAGCCGTCGCACCACATCGCCTACATGTACGACTTCGCCGGTCAGCCGTCGAAGACGCAGGAGAAGGTCCGCGAGGTGCTCGACCGGTTGTACCTCGGGTCGGAGATCGGCCAGGGCTACCCGGGCGACGAGGACAACGGCGAGATGTCGTCCTGGTACCTGTTCAGCATGCTCGGGTTCTACCCGCTGCAGGTGGGCTCCCCGACGTACGCGATCGGCGCGCCGCTGTTCACCAAGGCGACGGTCCGGCTGGCCGGACGGCAAGAAGCTGACCGTCAGCGCGCCGAAGAACAGCGCGAAGAACCTGTACGTGAAGGGCGTCAAGGTCAACGGCAAGAAGTGGACCTCGACGAACCTGCCGCACTCGCTGATCGCGGACGGCGGCAAGATCGAGTTCGACATGACCGACAAGCCGTCCAGCTGGGGCAGCGGCCGCAACGACGCTCCGCCGTCGATCACGACGCCGGGCGAGGACCCGAAGACGTGGCGCGACTCGACCGAGGACGAGGGCGCGGTCACCGCGGCCGGCGGTGCCGACGTCAGCGCGCTGACCGACAACGACTCGAAGACCCAGGTCACGCTGACCGGGGCCACTCCGACCGTGACGGTCAACCTGACGACCGGGCGGCCGGTCACGATGTACAGCCTGACCAGCGGCAACACCGGGGCCGCGCCGTCGGCCTGGGTGCTGGAAGGGTCGAACGACGGGACCAGCTGGACACAGGTGGACAAGCGGACCGGCCAGAGCTGGGCGTTCCCGGCGTACACCCGGTCGTTCAGCGTCGCTTCGCCGAAGGCCTATACGCAGTACCGGCTGGTGTTGACACCGGCGGCGGGTGCTGACGGGGTGACGCTGTCCGAGCTCGAGCTGCTCGGCACCCTGAAGGGCGTCGAGGCGGGTACGCACCCGAGCGACCAGCGGGTGGCCGAGGCCAAGCCGAGCCCGACTCCGTCGCAGTCGATCGACCGCAACTACGGCTGAGACAAAAATGTCCGGCGGAACCTGCCCCTGAGAGGTTCCGCCGGATGTTTGTCCCGTTTGTTCAGTTCAGAAAGATATGGAGGGGTGGCGACCCCGCCCGGCCTGCCACCCCTTCACACCGTACTGACGACCGGGCCCCTGGATAGGTTGCCTCGACCCACAACAGTCCACATCGTGAGACTGGCCCGCGACCCCGGCCGCGGCGATGATGGCCCGGTGAGCGAACTCCGCGACGACCTCCCGCCCCGCGAACTGGCTGACCTGCGACTCCGGGCCGAGCAGTTCCTGCGCGACAAGAACGACCAGCCCCTGCTCGATCTGGTCGACGACCTGCGCAGCGACGAGCAGTGGTGGGCTCACCTCTGGGGGCCCGCTGCCGCACTGGCCGCCCATCGGCTCGGTTCGCCGCAGGCATCGGTCCTGCTGGCCGAAGCGGTGGCCGCCGGCTTCAGCCAGCCGGAACTGTTCGACGGCGACCTGGAGGAGGCCTTCGGCACCGACCCGGACTGGCCGCGGCTACAACGCCGGATGCGGGAGAACATCCCGCTGCCGACGCTGGAGCTGATCGAGTGGCCGGACGCCGGCCCCGTCGGACCGGTGGAGCTGTACACGATCGACCCCGAGCGCGAGAGCGCGCTGCTCGACCGGCTACCGGCAGCCACGGACTCGGCGTGGGACACCGCGACCCGGATGCTGGAATGGGTCCGTACCCGGTGGGAGCACGCGAACGACCATGTCGAGGATCCGGACGCGCTGAACGTGCTGGAGCGGGTCGACGCCGGCGCCCGGTTCGCCTGCGTCGAATACTCGATCGTGCTCAGCCAGGTGCTGAACGCAGTACGGATCCCGGCCCGGCGCCTCGAACTGCGCCAGGCGAACCATCACGTCGGAGTCGGCCGTGGGCACGTCGTCAGCGAGGCCTGGATCGACGACCTCGACCGATGGGTGCTGCTCGACGGGCAGAACGGGTCGTACTGGGTCGGCACCGACGGGCAGCCGCTCGGCGTACGGGAGCTTCAGCAGTTGACCGAGCCGCCTGCCTTCGTCGGAGCGCGCGGAGTCGAGTCGCTGAGTACAGACGAGGCCGCATCCTGGTTCAGCTACTTCGCGTCGGTGACCACCACCGGCTACACCTGGTCGGAAGGGCCGTTCGCACCGGTCTTCCAGGGCATCGGCATCATCCGTACGCCGCGGCTCGTGCACGACGGCGACCGTGCCTATCCCTCGCTCTCCGCACTCACCACCGGCCTGGGCGGGAAGGTCGACGCACCAACCGTCCGCTTCACCCATTCGCACCCTTATGGCACCGGCATCGCGGTCAACGGCGAGGTCGTCGAGGCACTACCCGCTCGACCTGACCCCCGGCACCCACGAACTCACGGTCACCATCGCCACGCCGTACGGCGAAACCGCGCCGCAGTACCTCCGGTATCTGGTGCGCGGCTAGCCGGTCCAGCGGCCGGTGAAGAAGGCGGCGGCCCAGATGGCGGCCAGGGGTAGGGCCATCGCCAGGTAGAGGCGGCCTAGCCAGCGGCGTTTCTCGACCAGGACGGCGAGGCCGATCCAGAGCGGCCACCAGAGCAGCGTGGCGCGGGTCAGGGAGTAGACCCAGAACGACGTCATGAAGGCGCCGAGCGTCGCTGCCACCCAGGCGGCCTCGCCCCAGGAGCGGCGCCAGAGCAGCCAGACCAGCAGGACGAGCCCGACGAACAGGGCGACGAGTTCGGCCCGGAACATCCAGGTCCAGTCGCTGTGGTCAGCCGGGAAGTGGCCCGTGGTCGCGGCCTCGACGGTGTGGACCACCGAGGTCCACGGCCAGGTGAACTCGCGCGCCCAGCCCTTCTCCTGCGCCTGCTGCCAGGCGAACCAGGAACCGTGGATCTTCTTCAGGTACGCCATGAACGCGACCACCGGGACGACCGGCAGCAGCAGCCACGGCAGCGAGGACCAGTCGCGCTTCTTCGAGGTGAGGAACTCGACGCCGAGGGCGAAGATCAGGAAGATCCCGGACACCCGCACGGTCGACGCGAGGGCGACGAAGACCGCCGCCCGCGCCCAGCGACCCTGCCGCGCGGCCAGCCAGCCGGGGAAGGCGAAGGCGCAGAACAGGGCCTCGGTGTACGGCGCGGCGAGGAAGACGCCGACCGGCGCGCTGAACCAGATCAGCGCCGCCTTCGGCCCGAGGTTGGCCAACTGCGGGAACTCGTACTGCGCGAGCCGGGCGAGGTAGATCCCCGCGACGGCGCTGGCGATCAGCGAGACCAGGATGCCGCCACCGACGTACCCGATGCCGAGCCAGCTCGCGACCCGCATCAGCGCCGGGAATCCGGGGAAGAACGCGGCCAGCGGCGCGCCCGACGGCTCACCGTGGTTGTAGCCGAACTCCGCGACCGCCTTGAAGTGCCAGACGTCCCACTGCAGCCAGGCCCGCCAGACGTTCGGGTAGTCGGTGCCCCGGTTGAACAGCAACGGCGCCGACACCGAGATGACGAAGATCCCGATCCGGCTGACCAGCCACCAGCCGAGCGTCTCGCGGGCGCTGAGGTCGGGCCGTAGCCGCGTCAGGCCGACGGCCTCGCGAGCCCTCCGGGCTCGGCGAGGCCGGTCTTCTCCTGCCACCCGCTCAAACACCGGCCACTACTGGCCGCCGGTCTCCGTTGTCCGGAGGAGTTGTTGGACCGCCGGTCGGAATGGGCGGCCAGCCGGGCGTCTTGGTCGGCTTGCCCGTCGGCTTGCCGGTCGGCCTGCCCGTCGGGGTGTTCGTCGGCGTGTTGCTCGGGGTGTTCGAGCGGCGTGTTGCTGGGCGTGTTCGACGGCGTGTTGCTCGGCGTGTTCGACGGGGTGTACTTCGGCGTCGTCGTGTCCTTGATGGCGTCGGGGTCCGGCTCGGTGAAGTCGGCCTTGTCCGAGCCGGCCAGCGCCGGGTCCATGTAGGCGAGCCAGGTCCGCAGCGGCCAGTTACCACCGAAGAAGGCGGGGTCGTCGCTGAACGGGTCGAGGTCGCTCTCACCGGTCTTCCCCGCGCGGTACAGCACGGAGGTCGACAGACCCTTCGAGTCGGTCGGCGAGTTGTACCCCGCCGTGTAGCCCGTCCACCAGGAGGTCAGCGTGTCCGAGCCGTCCTTACAGCCGTCGCACTTGGCGTTGGCCGCGCGGTGCTCGACCCCGACACCACCCGCGGTACCGGTCTTGCCGGCCACCGGCCGGTCCAGGTCCTTGGCCAGCTTGCCGGTGCCCTTCGGGCCGTCGACGACGTCCTGGAGGATGTAGTTGATCTGGTCGGCGACGGCCGCGGTCGATGTTCTGCTGGGGCTTGTACTTCGGTTCGGTCTTGTCCGACCAGTCCTTGGCCTTGCCCGGGTAGTCGATCGTCTTGATCGTGTGCACGGGGACGTAGAGACCGCGGGCGGCGAAGGTCGCATAGGCGTTCGCCATCTCGACCGGGCTCGCGTACGGGTCCGGGCCGAGCACGGTCGACGGGTTGTTCCGGCCGCGCTCGAGCGCGGTCGTCTTCGGGATGCCCGCCTTCTCGGCAGCATCGACCAGCTTGTCCGGGCCGTCCTCCATCTGGTTGTCGACCAGGTCGTAGAAGGCCGTGTTGATCGACTGCTCGGTGGCCTGCTTCAGGCTGACATCACCGAAGTCGTCGTTGAACTCGTTCTTGAGCTTCTGGCCCTGGACGATGATCGGGCTGTCGCCCTGGAACGTCGAGTACATGTCGAAGTCGTTCTGCAGCGCGGCGGAGACGGCGAACGGCTTGAAGGACGAACCGGGACGAGCCCGCAGCGTGGCCCAGTTCAACTGGCTCTTCAGGAAGTCGGCTGCCGCCGTACATCGCGACCAGCTCACCGGTGCCGGGCCGCACCGAAGCCATCCCGATGTGCAGGTCGCCCTTCTTCTTCGGGCGTTCCGCGATCGCAGGCGTTCATCTTCGTTCTGCAGATCCACGTCGAAGGTCGTGACGACCTTGAGGCCGCCACCGCTGATCTCGTCATCGGGGACACCGAGCCTGGACAGCTCCTTGCGAGCCATGTCGAGCAGGAAGCCCTGGACGCCCTTGAAGCGGCTGCCCTTCGGCTTCTTGTGGATCGGCGGCACCGCCTTGGCCCAGCCGTTGTACTGCGCCTCGCGTGATGGTGCCGGTCTGCCGCATCCCGTCCAGCACGTACCGGTAGCGATCGAGGATCCGCGCCTTGACCACCGGGTCGGTCGAGTCGGTGTCGAACTGGGTCGGGTTGTTCAGCACGGTCGCCAGCAGGGCGGCCTGCGCCGACATTCAGCTCCTTGGGGTTCGGCTTGCTGAAGTAGGCGTCGCCGGCCGCCGCCGACGCCGTACGCGCCCTCACCGAAGTAGATGGTGTTCAGGTAGCCCGCGAGGATCTCCTTCTTGTCCGTCTGCCGGCTCAGCTTGGTGGCGATGAACAGCTCGGAGAACTTCCGCGAGAAGGTTCGCTCCTGCGTCAGGTACATGATCTTCACGTACTGCTGGGTGATCGTCGAGCCACCCTGCAGCTGCTGACCGCGGGCGATGTTGAACGCGGCCCGGGCCATACCGGACGGCGAGACGCCCGGGTTGGTCCAGAAGGTCCGGTCCTCGGCCGCGATCACCGCGTCCTGGACGGTCTTCGGGATCTGGTCCAGCGGGACCGAGCTGCCGGTTCTGGTCGTAGAAGCTGCCGATCGGGGTCGTGCCGTTGGAGAAGTACACCGTGGTGGTGTTCGTCTTGAACGCCGTGTTCGGGTCCGGGATGTCGGTCGTCTGGTAGCCGATGAAGAAGGCCGCCGCGACCCCGATCACGCCGAGGAAGAACAGCGCCAGCATCCAGCCGAGAACCCGCAGCGCCCAGTGTCTCTTCCGTCGCGCGACGGACCGGGGCGGCTTTCCTACGACCTTCACTCACAGTGCAATCCTCGACGATCTCGCTGAAGTCATTGCCACCCAGAGTACGGGCGATGTGGTAGCGCTCCCTATTCCGGCAGGAATCCTAACGCTCCTGGCGGCCACTCGGTCTCATCCCTTCGGAGGAGGCCGCGACTCGCCCGGAGGCTCCTCCTTGTGCTGTATTTCACGTGCGGCTCAGCCGGTGACGTGGGGCGCCAGCAGGGTGACGGCGATCAGGGCGGCGGGGAAGCAGGCCAGGAACATGGTGAAGGTGTAGCCCATGATGTCGCGGGCCTTGAGGCCGAGGATGGCCAGCGTCGGGAGCATCCAGAACGGCTGCAGCAGGTTGGCGCTGGCCTCGCCGAGGTCGTAGACGACCACCATCCAGCCGGCGTCCACCTTGAGCTCGTTGGCGGCCTGCAGCACGTACGGCGCCTCGATCACCCACTTGCTGCCACCGCTGGGGACGAACACGCCCAGGATGCACGAGTAGATCGCGACCAGCGGCGGGAAGAGGAACTGGTTGCTCGCCTGCACCAGCCACCCGGCGAGCCGCGCCGAGATGCCGGTGTAGGCGATCATGCCGAAGATTCCGCCGTACAAGGGGAACTGGAGCAGTACGCCGGCCGCCGCCGGTGCGCCGTCGCGCACCGCCCGGGCCATCCGCCACGGCCGCCAGTGCAGCAGCATCGCGAGCAGGAACAGGATCAGGTTCACCGTGTTCAGGTCGAGCGCGTTGAAGAAGCTCTTGCCCGTCGAAGTACCGGACGAGATAGACCGCGCCGAGCAGCAACGATCAGCAGGCTGAACAGCGGCGAGTGCTCGAGCCAGTCGCCCGGCCTTCGCTTCTCACCGTCTTCACCCTCGTTTCCGTTGTACGCCGAACCGCGGCCGATCAGCGGCTTCAGCTCGATGCCGATGTCCTCGGCGGTCCGGCAGTTGCCCTCGCCGGGCGCGATGAACCACGCCATCGCCACGCCCACGGCGTACACGAAGATCGTCGCGACGATCGCCTGCCAGGTGAAGATCGTGTCGCTGAGCGGGATCAGCCCGCTGGCGTGACCGCCGGCCTTGATCACCTCCTGGACCGGCGCCGGGCTGCTGCTCGCGCTGGCGACCTGCAGCGCGGCCGAGCCGGACAGGCCCTGCGCCCAGACCGTGCCGAGGCCGAGGAACGCCATCGCGCCGAGCGCGCGGTAGTCCGCCTTCGGCACGTTGCGGGCCACCTCGCGGGCCAGGATCGCGGCGAAGATCAGGCTGAAGGCCCAGTTCAGGTACGACGCCAGCATCGCGACCGCCGCGACGAAGGCGACCGCGGTCGCGCGGTGACTTGGGGATCCGGGCCAGCCGGGTGATCAGCCGGGCGACCGGGCCGCTGGTCGCCACGGCGTACCCGCCGATGATGATCATCGCCATCTGCAGCGTGAAGGTGATCAGGCTCCAGAAGCCCAGCCCCCAGCGCGTCGACCAGGCCGAAGCCCTTGGTCGCGGCCGGGTCGTCGGGGCGCTTCAGCAGCGGTTCGCCGGTGACGAGCCCGAACAGCAGCACGACGAAGGTGCCGACCAGGACGAACCCGAAGGCGTCCGGCAACCATTTCTCGGTGAATGCGGTGAAGCGCAGCGCGATACGGGCCAGCGGCCCTTCGCCCTCGATGCCGTGCTTCGCGTGCTTCCCATGGCTGTCGGCCATGACCCTCCGCTCCTGGACCACGACTCTGTGTGTCAGCTGAATTAACGCAGATCAGAGCCTGACGTAACAGGTTCTGTGGCAGCGTGGCGTGGGCGGAGGTGACAAAGGTCGCCTTTGTCATGAGTTGTCGTCGTGCAGATCGACCTGCTTACAGTGGCGGCACGATGTATCGAGTCGATACATCAGGTCATGACAAACTAGTCCGAGGGAGGTGGGTCATGGGAAACCGCAGTGGGGTCCTGGAGCTCGCCGTACTCGGTCTGCTGCACGAAGCGCCGATGCACGGTTACGAGCTCCGCAAGCGCGTCAACGCCCAGTTCGGCTGGGGACGCGTGCTCTCGTTCGGGTCGCTCTACCCGTGTCTGAAGGCGATGCTCCGCAACGGACTGATCTCCGCCGACGCCGGTACGCCGGACGGCCGGAGGCAGAAGATCGTCTACACGATCACGGCCGACGGCAAGGACCACTTCGCGCACGCGATGCACGACGCCGGTCCGTCGGCGTGGGAGGACGACACGTTCGGCGTCCGGTTCTCGTTCTTCGGCCGGACCGATCCGGCCACCCGGTTGCGCATCCTCGAGGGCCGCCGCGGCCCGGATGGAGGAGCGGCTGGCCAACTTCCGGGCCGCGATGAGCCGGACCGCGGAGCGGGTCGACGCCTACACCCTCGAGCTGCAACGGCACGGCCTGGAGTCGGCCGAGCGCGAGGTCCGCTGGCTGAACGAGCTGATCGACGGCGAACGGCAGCCGGCAGCGGCCCCCCGACCAGCATTCCCCGCCTGTTTCACCCCCCAATTAAGGAGTTCCAGATGACTTCGATCCGCGTAGCGATCGTCGGTGTCGGCAACTGCGCCAGCTCGCTCGTCCAGGGCGTGCACTACTACCGCGACGCGAAGCCCGACGAGCGTGTCCCCGGTCTGATGCACGTCCAGTTCGGCGACTACCACGTCCGCGACGTCGAGTTCGTCGCCGCGTTCGACGTGGACGGCAAGAAGGTCGGCCTCGACCTCGCCGACGCGATCGGCGCCAGCGAGAACAACACGATCAAGATCTGCGACGTGCCGCCGAGCGGCGTCACCGTGCAGCGCGGCCACACCCTGGACGGGCTCGGCAAGTACTACCGCGAGACCATCACCGAGTCCGACGCGGCGCCGGTCGACGTCGTCGCGGCCCTGCGTGAGGCGCAGGTCGACGTGCTGGTCTGCTACCTGCCGGTCGGGTCGGAGCAGGCGGCGAAGTTCTACGCGCAGTGCGCGATCGACGCGAAGGTCGCGTTCGTGAACGCGCTGCCGGTGTTCATCGCCGGCACCAAGGAGTGGGCCGACAAGTTCACCGCGGCCGGCGTGCCGATCGTCGGCGACGACATCAAGTCGCAGATCGGCGCCACCATCACGCACCGCGTGCTGGCCAAGCTGTTCGAGGACCGCGGCGTCACCGTCGACCGGACCTACCAGCTGAACGTCGGCGGCAACATGGACTTCAAGAACATGCTGGAGCGCGACCGGCTGGAGTCCAAGAAGATCAGCAAGACCCAGTCCGTCACCTCGCAGCTGGTCGACGACATCGACCCGCGCAACGTGCACATCGGCCCGTCCGACTACGTGGCCTGGCTCGACGACCGCAAGTGGGCCTTCATCCGGCTCGAGGGCCGCAACTTCGGCGACGTCCCGCTGTCGCTGGAGTACAAGCTCGAGGTCTGGGACTCGCCGAACTCGGCCGGCATCATCATCGACGCGATCCGCGCGGTGAAGATCGCCAAGGACCGCGGCATCGGCGGCCCGATCCTGTCCGCCTCGTCGTACTTCATGAAGTCGCCGCCGGAGCAGTACGCCGACGACGTCTGCCGCGACCTGGTCGAGAAGTTCATCAAGGGCGAGGTCGAGCGCTGACCTCAGTACTCCGTTCGCTCCGAGCGTGGGTACTGCGGGCCCCGCGGCTCTTCCGGCCGCGGCGGCCTCGCCTCCGACGACCTTCCCGGTCGCATCGTCTCCGACCTCAGCGTCTGACGACATCCTTCCATGTGCGGCTCCATGTGGACGCGCGCCGTGGACAGGGCAGCCTGACCCCGCCTCCGTGGACCGCCTCGACGCTCGGCGCCTACGCACTGGTGCACCGCGGTCGAGGGCAACACGACCTTCTACGCGACGCCGTCCGCAGTCTCGGTCGAGAGCTGGGCCGCGCAGACCTCGCCCGACTTCCGCTTCGTGGTGAAGCTGCCGAAGTCGATCACGCACGAGCGCCGCCTCGCAGCGTCGACGCCGAATTCCACGCGTTCCTGCGGCGCTCGAACCACTCGGCCCCCGCAACCACGCCTTCTGGATCCAGCTCCCGGCGTCCTTCGCGCCCGGGCGATCTCGGCGTCACTGGCCGCGTTCCTGCACGGGCTCCCCGCGCACACATCGGTACGCCGTTGAGGTCCGGCACCGCGCCTTCTTCGACGACGACCGCGCGGCCGGCCTCTCTGGAGCAGGTCCTCGGCCGCGCCGGCGCCGAATGGGTCCCCTTCGACACGGTGACGCTGTTCGGCACGCCGCGCGACCAGCCTCGCCGAACGCGAAGCCTGGATGAAGAAGCCCCGCGTCGCCCGCCGGACCGTCGCCCTCACCGGCTACCCGATCGTCCGCTACATCGGGCGCGACTCGGTCGACGAGACCGTCGAGGGCTGGGCCTATCTCGTCGAGCTCGTGCACTCGTGGCTCACCGAAGGCCGCTCGCCGACGATCTTCCTGCACACGCCCGACAACGCCGAGGCGCTCAACCTCGCCCGGCTCTTCCACAGCACGCTCCGAGCGCGCCTGCCCGCCCTGGAACCGCTACCCGAGCCGGTCCCGGTCGAGCCACCCACCCTGTTCTGAGTTATCCAGCTCTCCTGTCTGATGCGTGGGTAGTTCCCGTCACTCCCGCCACAACGTCCGAAGATCCGGAGACCAGGGCTGCGGTTCTTTCGGACGTTGCGAGTACGGCGCTCTGCTGGCCGGCGTGGAGGTGACGAGCGTGCTGCGGTCACCTAGTCGGGGTACGCGCCCAAAGGTGGGTCGCCTTCTCTTTGTGCACCCACTCCGTCTTTGTGCACCCACCGACCATGTGGCCAGCTCCGAAATGGTTGGTGGGTTCCCAAAGATGAGCGGAGTGCACAAAGAGCAGCGGGGTGGTTGAGGAGCGGAGGGCCGCTCTTTGGGCGGCAGAAGAGTCGGTTATCCACAGGTCGAAAGTTTGCTGCTGGGAGTGGGGTGAATCTCCATATGTTCTCTGCCGAGATCAGACCTCGGAGGAGAACCCATGGAGCACATCGAGACATCCCTGACCGCCGGCGCAGCCCGGAGGGACGCCGCGCCGCCGCGAGCCGCCATGGCTCGGAGCACGGGCGCTGAGCACCGGGCTCGCGCGGAGGCGCTCGTTGCCGAGCTTCGACGGATGGCGGCCGGCACCGAGAACCCGGTCGAGCGGGCCAACCTCCACCGCTCGGCCGACTCGCTCGTCCGCCTCGCCACGGCGTACCGACCATGAGCACCGCCACCCGCGCTGCACCTGCCTCGCTGGAGGAGTTACTGCTGCGCAGCGGGCAGGCAGCACTCGAGCTGTCCGGCGCGGAGCACACCGCCTGGAACGGCCGGATCGTCGAGTCGGTCGACGACATTCTCGGTCTGGCGCACTGGGACGGGACGCTGCACCTCGACCGCGAGTACATCCTCGATCCGCTCCGGGAGATGTACGCGCTAGCCGGCAAGCAGCATCGAACCGCGACACCTGGCCCGGTACCGCGAGGCCCTGGCCACGATCCTCCACGAGCACTCACACTTCCTCGGCCCCGCCGGCGCCACCCAGGAGGCGGCCCGCGCCGCCTTCGTCCGCCCCGGCAGCCGCCAACTGGAAGAAGGCATCGCCGAAGCCTGGACCCAAACCCACCTCGACGACTACATCCACCACCTAGGCATCGAGAAAGTTGCCCCAGGCATCGATTCGTTCCGCACCAACGGCCACTACGCCCCGTACGTCACCGCCGTCCGGATGCTCACCGCAGACCTCGACACCCGCGCCGACCTCACCCCCGGCACGGTCCTCACCGTCCTCAACAACCAAACCGCCGAGCACCAGGTCGACCTCCTCACCACCCTCTACTACAACTCCACCCGCCTCCCCGACCTAGAACCCACCGGCCCCCAAACCCGCCTCCACCTCGAGTCCCTCCTCCGCACCGGCCTCGCCTCCCTGGACCCCCACCAACTCCTCCCTCACGCCCAAGCCACCGCCCGAGCCAAAGCCACCACCCAGTCCCTGCTCTCCCGCCTCCACACCGACATCACCCGAGCCGAGTCCCTCTACACCCACCACCACAAAGCCCTCACCGGCCTGCCAATCCCCACCGCCCACACCCCGCCGGCAACTTCAGCAGTCCGAGACCGCGACCGCCGTTCCGTTGCAGCCGGCGCCGCTCAGACGGTCACAGCACACCGGTAGACAAGGAGCTGCTACCGGCTGGCTGCTCGAAAGCGTTGAGCGAGAGTGCGGCAAGCGTCTTTCAGTTCTGCAGGTTGGACGTCGGCGACGGGCGCGTCGAAGGTGGCCAGGAGACCGGCGATTCCGGCCCAGGACCAGGCGCCGAGCGTGACTCTGGAATGGGTGTCGGAGAGGTGTTCGACGACGGATCCTCCGGGGGCCCACCGGGCGACCACCTGGGCGGAGACGGAGTGGCGACTGCTGGAGCTGTTCGTCTCCCAACCGGGCAAGCTCCTCACCCACCAGTGGTTGATCGCTCGCATCTGGGGTGCCGGCCACGGTGGCGAGACGCTGCAGACGCTGCGGGCCCACCTGCGCTCGTTGCGGGCCAAGCTCGGCGACGACTCCAAGGAGCCTCGGTTCATCCGCACCGAGACCCGGATCGGGTACCGGTGGGTGCCCCCGGTCGCGACGAACGTCGCCCCCAACGGTGCCGCGGCCGATGGTGGCTGAGCCAGCCGACCACCGGGTCAGGAACACCCTCGCCGCCCTGCGGGGACACCTGGAACTGGCCCACGAGGCCGCCGCCGGTGAGGCTGGTCGAGCCGCGAGCCCGTCCGGTCCCGCTGACTCTCCCAGCTCAGAACCGCAGCCCGAGCCGGTCGACGAGCGCTGCCGTCGCCGGCTCGTCGACCTCGCACCCGATGGCCGCCGCCAGCTCCGCGATCCGCTCGGCGTTCTCCTCGACGTCGGGGAGCCCACCAGCCGGAAGAACTCCTCCAGCCCGGCAGGAGAGATGAGCTCGAGCACGCGCGTCGGCTCGTCGCCCGGATTCCAGAAGGTGTGCCACTGACCGCGCGGCTTGAAGACCAGGTCGCCCGGTCGGGCGATGACCTGCTCGCCGTCCGAGTACGGCGGCGAACGTCCCGGACAGCACGTAGGTGAACTCGTCCTCGCGGGTGTGGCGGTGCATCGGTGCCGCCAGCGCGCCCGGGGCGACCGTGTGCTCGACGAGCGCGAATCGGCCCCCGCTGTCCGCACCGTCGATCATGAACCGGTCCGTGCACGACTCCGGCGTTCCCGAGCGCCTCGCCGTCCCCGTGCCTCAGGACACGTACCGACTCTGCCATGACCCACCTCCTGCGCCGGGCTGCATCGCCAGCGCCTCCATCGAGCGTACGAGCGCGGCCGTCGACCGGCCATCGTCACTTCGGGCCGGTGAGCCCACCCGGTGGATCGCAGGGCGCACCAGCGACGGAAGGGGCCGTGGCGGGCGACCCCCTGGACACCCGGGTCCTGCCTAGGCTGGGGGCATGAGCGACCACGAGCCCGACCCGATCGCTGTCGTCCGGGCGCTGCTCGACCGCCTCGCCGAGCAGGACGCCGAGGCCGCCGTCGAGCTGCTCGACGTGGACGTCGAGTGGCGCAACAGCGGCCTGCCGACGCTGCACGGGCGCCGGGTGGCCGACGCCCTGCGCGGCATGGTCCGCCGCGGCGTCGGGTTCGAGGTGGTCATGCACCATGTCGCGGCGGACGGTGACGCGGTCCTCACCGACCGCACGGACACGCTGATCGTCGGTCGGGTGCGCTCGACGTTCACCGTGAACGGCACCGTTCGTGGTGCGGCACGGCAAGGTCGCCCTCTGGGACGACCGGTTCAGCTGGCTCGGCGCCGGCCGCTCGACCCTGCTCGGCCTGGCCGGTGCGGCCCGGGCTGCCGTAGCGGGTGGCCGCGCGCTCCTGAAGCCAGCCGGCCCTCAGCAGGCCAGCCCGTCCTCGGGCACGTCGCCGTCGAGGAGGTACTCCTCGACCGCAGCGTCGACACAGGCGTTCCCGGCTGTTGTAGCCGGTGTGACCGTCGCCGTCCCGGGTGATCAGCACCCCGGACTCCAGCTGCTCGGCCAGCCCCACCGACCAGGCGTACGGCGTCGCCGGGTCGCGGGTCGTGCCGACCACGACGATCGGCTCGGCACCCTCGGCGTCGATCGCCCCGATCGTCTCGGCCGCCCGGGTGCTCAGCCCGTTGCAGTTGTTCAGCCCCCAGGCGAAGACCCGACCGAAGGTGGGCGAGGCCTGCTCGAAGGCAGCGAACTCCTCGTCGATCTCGTCGACCGGAACCGAGGACGGATCGTCCAGGCACCCGATCACGTAGATCGCCTCGGCGCTGTTGTCCTCGTAGGAGCCGTCCGCGCTGCGTGAGGTGTAGAAGTCGGAGAGACGCAGCAGCGCCGTGCCGTCGCCGTCGAAGGCCGCCTGCAGCGCCTGGCTCAGCAGGATCCAGTAGTCCCGCACGTAGAGCGGCAGCACGATCCCGTAGAACGCGTTGCCCACCTGGAGGGTGCGGTCCCCCTCGGTCGGCAGCGGCTCGGCGTCGACCTCGGCCAGGAACTGCTGGATCCGCGCCAGCCCCGACTCGACGTCGGCGCCGAGGAAGCAGGTCTCGGACTGCTCGACGCAGTTGGACACATAGGCCCGCAGCGCGGTCTCGAAGCCGGCGGCCTGGCCCAGCGACCGCTCGCGGAAGTCCAGCGCCGGGTCGACTCCGCCGTCGAGCACCATCCGGCCCACCCGGTCGGGGAAGAGCTCGGCGTACGTCGCGCCCAGCTGGGTGCCGTAGGAGGCGCCGAAGTACCGCAGCTCGGGCTCACCCAGTGCGGCTCGGAGCACGTCGATGTCGCGGGCCGCCTCCACGGTGGAGACGTGCGCGGCCAGGTCGCCGGACCGCCGTCGGCAGCCGTCGCCGAGCGCGGCGGAGAGGTCCTGGAACTGGGATGCCTCCGAAGGCGTTGTCCGGGTCCGGGTCGGTGGCGATGAACGTGTCCAGCTCGGCGTCGGAGAGGCAGTCCACCGGACTCGACGCACCGGTGCCGCGCGGGTCGAACCCGACGACGTCGTAGCTCGACAGGATCGGCTGCCGGAAGGCCGCGGAGGCGTTCTCGGCGTAGCTGGTCCCCGGCGCGCCCGGGCCGCCGGGGTTGACGACCAGCGACCCGAGCCGCTGCTCGGGTTCGTCGGCCGGGTCCTTGAGCAGGGCCAGCTCGAGGTCCCCGGCGCCCGGGTCGGTGTAGTCCAGCGGGACGGTCAGCGTGGCGCACTCGAAGGCGTCCCGGCACTGCTGCCAGTCGAGCTCCTGGGCGTAGTACTCGGCCAGGGCCGGCTCCGGCGGCTGCGTGGTGGCGGCATCCGGGGTCGAGGTGGGCGCCGGGAAGGCCGGGCGCTGGCTCCGGTCGACGTCGGTGCCGCCGCCTCCGGAGGCGAGCCCGAACAGCGCGACCCCGACACCGCCGAAGACCAGGGCCAGCACCAGCACCGCCACCACGATCCGTAGCGTCGTCGTCCTCACGTCCTGCTCCCCTCGGGCACCTTCAGGGCGACCATCATGGCCTCCAGCGCCAAGGCGACCGGGACGTTGAACTCGAGCATCTGCTCGCGGGCCTCGAAGATCCAGCCGATCCGACGCAGGTTGAGCTCCGGGGTGGAGGAGCGCACCACCTTCTCGACGTCACCGCGGATCTCCTCGTTGACCAGCATCCCGGGAGCGCCGGTGGCCAGCGCGATCGCGTCCCGGTACACCGAGGCGAGGTCCATCAACCCACGGTCGACCATGTCCAGGTGCCGGCGCTTGGCCCGCGTCTTCTGCCCCTTCTCCAGGGCGGCGAGCGCGGGGCCGTACTCCCGGGGCCGACGGCCGCGCTCGACGACGCCGTAGGACGCGTCCAGGTCCGCCCTCTCCCGGGCATCCAGCCGGGTGGTGGCCAGGTCCGCCTCCTCCTTGGTGACCTCGGCCAGCTCGGTGGCCGCGCGCATGCAGTCGCCCAGGGTGAGCAGCCGGGCCGGCAGCGACACCACGTCGCGTCGTCGGCTGCGGGCCGCCTCGTCCCGGGCCAGCGCCCGGGCGCGGCCGATGTGACCCTGGCTCGCGCGGGCGGCGTACGACGCGAGCGCGGCATCGACCCCGTCGGCCCGAGCCAGGAACGCGGCCACGTCGACGGCGGTCGGTGTGGTCAGGCTGAGCAGCCGGCACCGCGAGCGGATCGTCGGCAGCACGTCCTCCACGGTCGGGGCGCACAGGATCCACACCGTCCGCACGGTCGGCTCCTCGATCGCCTTGAGCAGGGCGTTGCAGGCCTGGTCGGTGAGCCGGTCGGCGTCCTCGACGATGAGGATCTGCCACCGGTCGCCGACCGGGGCCAACGCCGAGCGCCGGACCAGGTCGCGGACCTCGGTCACCCCGATGGAGAGCTTCTCGGTGCGGATCATCGCCACATCGGCGTGCGACCCGGCGAGGACCGTGCGGCAGGCGTGGCACCGGCCGCAACCGGCGTCCTCGGGCGCGTGCTCGCACTGCAGCGCCGCCGCGAAGGCCACCGCGGCGTTGGACCGACCGGAGCCGGGTGGACCGGTGACCAGCCAGGCCTGGCTCATGCCGTGCCCGCCCGCGGCGGTGCTCAGCGCCTCGATCGCGCGGCGCTGGCCGACCAGGTCGTCCCACACGGAACCGGTCTGCCCGTCGGACTGGTGGCCGGACCGCTGAACGGTGCTCATCGCAGCCTCCGGGACGCCCGGTTCAGCAACGGCTCGACCCGGCCGCGGACCGCGGACGCGATCTCCTCGACCGCGGCGCGGGCGTCCAGGACCAGGTAGTGCTCGGGGTCGGCGGCGGCCATCGTCACGAACGCCTCGCGGACCCGCTGGTGGAACTCCAGCGACTCCCCCTCGATCCGGTCGCGACCCTCGAAGCGACCCAGCCCGTCGGCCGGGGCCAGGTCGAGCACCACCGTCAGGTGCGGCCGCAGGTCGCCGGTGGCCCACCGGGCCACCTGCTCCACCTCGGCCACGTCCAGGGCGCGGCCGGCGCCCTGGTAGGCCAGGGTGGAGTCGACGTACCGGTCGGTGATCACCACCCCGCCGGCCGCCAGCGCGGGGCTGACCACGGTGGCGACGTGCTCGGCCTTGTCCGCGGCGTACAGCAGCGCCTCGGTCCGGTCCGCGAGGGCGCCGGTCTCGGGGCTGAGCACGATCCGGCGCAGCTCGGCGCCGACCGGGGTGTCGCCGGGCTCGAAGGTGAGCCGGACGTCGTACCCCTGCGTCGCCAGCCACTCACCGAGCAGCCGGGACTGGGTGGACTTGCCCGAGCCCTCGCCGCCCTCGAAGCAGACGAAGACGCCGGACGTCGCGTACGTCGGCCCCGGGGCGTCGGTGCTGCTCACGCGCCGAACCTACGCGGCGGCACCGACCGCACCCCACGGGGGTGACTGCGGACCGGTCGGCCCCTGCGGTCGGGACGGCCCGGTCAGGCCACCGCGGTGATGTCGAGGACCTCGTGGTGCGGCAGCGGGTTGTCACGGTCGGCTCGGCAGGTCAGCAGCGACCGCTCCGGCCCGCGGGTGGTCCGCACCCGCACGGCGTACTCCCGGTCACCTGCCCGGAAGGTGGCGCGGGTGACCTCGTCCTCCACGCTCCGCCCGGTGACCCGGACCGCGCTCTCCTCGGTGACGTCGAGCCGGCGGCGCAGCGCGATCTCGGCGGCCTGCACCGGCATCGCCAGGCAGGTCCGGCCGCGCAGGTGCTCCAGCTCCAGCCGACCGGCGCGGACCTCGTCGGCGACGGTGACCGCGGCGGCCGGGGTCATCCGCCCGTAGTAGAGCCCCTGCGGCAGCACCACCATGTTCCCGGCGAAGCGATCGCCGCCGATGTGCGTGACCTCCCAGGTCTCCTCCGGGTGCCGCTCGGCCAGCGCCGCGGCGACCGGCCGGCCGAGCTCGGCGCAGCACGCGTCGTGCCGGCCGTGGGTGCAGACCCCGAAGACCGGACCGTGCAGGGCGGGCAGCCCCAGCGATCCCTGCTGTCGCAGCGCGCCCAGGTCGAGGTCCAGCACGTCACCCAGCGAGTGCAGCGTGGTGCCCTCGAGCCGGGACCGGGTGGGATGGGGGTACGCCGCGAGCAGCCGGTGTCCGTCGACGGTGGACCGGTACCGGTCGGGCCGTCGGGCCAGCAGCACCCGGACCCCGGCCGCTCTTGCGGCCAGGTCGATCCGTTCGCCGAGCCCGTCGGGCATCCGGGCGTCCCGGGGCGCGTTGGTCCCCCACGGTCCGTTGTGCTCGAGCAGGACGAAGGCGCGCACCGTGGAGGCGGTGCCGGACAGCGACTCGTCCCGGTCCGCGCTGGCCACCGCGCAGCGCCAGTCTCGGTCCCCGGGCCGGGGGGCGTCGGGGCGGGGGCGATCGGGGCGGGGCGGGCTCACTCCCGGTCCGAGCGGGGGTCCCTCAGCGGTCGTCCCCGCCGGCGTCGACGACCTGCAGCAGGCCCTCGCGGACCAGTCGTCGGCACAGCACCAGCCGGGACTGCTCGTCGAGCATCGTCAGGTCGGCCGGGCGGAGCTCGGGACGGGCGCGGATCACGTCGAGGGCGGGCCGTAGCCGAGTCGGGACCATCAGCGCCCGATCCCCCAGCAGCACCTCCAGCTGCCCGGTCGTGGCGGTGGCGGCGTCCCCGTCGGGGTGGTCGAGCAGCACGCACGGGTGGCCGGGGCGGCGGCGCAGCCGGGTGCGGTCGGTCAGGTCCTCGACCGCGAGCACATCGGCCAGCCCCCCGGGCAGCCGCGGGCCGCGGCCGGTGAGGAACCGGCGTACCTCCTGCTCGACGGCGACCCCGGCGTCGAGCTCGCGGACCCGGGCGGCGAGCGTCTCCAGGCGGTCGGCCAGGTCGGAGGTCAGCACGGCCGGGTCCTCGAGGTAGCCGGCGGGCAGGTGGGCGTCCGGGACCTCGTCGAGAAGCGGGGTGACGGCGCGGCGCACCAGCCCTCGCCAGGTGAGCTGGTTGATCCCCAGCGTCACGTGCAGCGACACGGTGTCCTGGGCGCGGGCGGCGTGCGGGGTGCCGGTGGGCAGGTACTGCGACATCCCCGGCAGCATCCTCACCTCCTCGACCCCCTCGCCGGTGTGGATCTCCCACTGCTTGGCGCCGGCGGTCTGGAAGGTGATCACGTCGTGGCTGTCGGCGTGCACCGCGAACCCCTGCGAGCCGGGCGGGGTCAGGTAGGCGTTGGCCTGGCAGGGGTGGCCGAGCTCCAGCTCCAGCTCGGCGACCAGCCGGGTCAGCGGCGGCCAGTAGCGGTGCAGTCCCTGGAACACCACCGTGGCGCCGTCGGCGAACAGCGCCAGCGCCTTGCGCGCGTCCACCAGCCCGGTGAGGCTGCGGCCGGCCAGCGTGGCGGAGCGGGTGTACGTCGACTCGGGCAGCACCGCGCCGTCCCGGGCCAGCCGCACCGACGGGGTCCGGATCGCGGTCGAGGTGAGCAGGTGGTCGACGTCGGCCAGGGAGAGCAGACCGACCAGGTCGGCCGGCTCGGCGTGGTGCAGGTGCGTGCGGGACGCCCAGACCTTCTCGAGGAAGGTCCGGGCGTCACCGGTCAGCAGGTCGAGGGCACTCACCCGTCGGAGGCGTCCCCGTCGGTGGTGTCCGTGGCGTCCCCGTCCGAGGCGTCGCCGTCGGAGGCGTCCCCGTCGGTGGTGTCCGTGGCGTCCCCGTCCGAGGCGTCGCCGTCGGAGGCGTCCCCGTCGGTGGTGTCCGTGGCGTCCCCGTCCGAGGCGTCGCTGTCGGTGCCGTCGGCGTCACCACCACCGCCGCCCGGGGTGGGGTCACCGCTGGGCACGGTGGTCATGTCCTCGTCCTTCAGGGGCTCTTCCGGGGTGCTGGTCATGCGTGCTCCTCATCGGTCGGTCTCGGGTGGCTGGTACTCCGATCCTGTACCCAAACCGACCCGGTGCCCACCCACGCGGGTCAGGACTTCTTCGCGGTGCTCTTCTTCGCGGTGGCTCTTCTTCGCGGTGCTCTTCTTCGCGGTGCTCTTCTTGGCGGTGCTGTTCTTCGCGGTGCTCTTGGCCGGACTCTTCTTGGCGCCCTTCTTGGCCGACTTCTTCGCCGGACCGCGGGCGCGTCGCTCCTCGAGCAGCTCGGCGGCCCGTTCGAGGGTGATCTCCTCGACCGAGTCGTCCTTGCGCAGGGTCGCGTTGTACTCGCCGTCGGTGACGTACTCGCCGAAGCGACCCGCCTTGACCACCACCGGCTGCCCGGAGACCGGGTCGTTGCCGAGCTCCTTGAGCGGCGGGGCCGCGGCAGCGCGCCCACGCTGCTTGGGCTGGGCGTAGATCCTGAGCGCCTCGTCCAGCCCGATCGTGAGCAGCTGGTCCTCGGCCGCCAGCGACCGGGAGTCGGTGCCCTTCTTGAGGTACGGCCCGTAGCGGCCGTTCTGGGCGGTGATCTCCTCCCCGTCCTCGGCGGCCCCCACCACCCGCGGCAGCGAGAGCAGCTTGATCGCGTCCTCGAGGGTGATGGTGTCCAGCGACATCGACTTGAACAGTGAGCCGGTGCGCGGCTTGTCGTTCTTCTTGGCGTCCTCGGGGAGCAGCTCGGTGACGTACGGACCGAAGCGGCCGTTCTTGGCCACCACCGTCAGTCCGGTCTCCGGGTGCGCGCCGAGCTCGATCTCCTCCCCGGCGGGGTTGGCGAACAGCTCCGTGGCCTTCTCCAAGGTGAGCTCGTCGGGCGGCAGGTCGTCGGGCACGTTGGCGCGCTTGCCGATCGGGTTGCCCTCGTCGTCGGGACCCTCGAGGTAGGGGCCGTAGCGGCCCACCCGCAGGTTGATCCCGCTGTCGGGGCCACCGACCGGGAACGTCGCCAGCTCCTTGGCGTCGATGTCGCCGAGCTCGGTGACCAGCGGGTGCAGGCCCTGGACCTTGTCGGAGCCGTAGTAGAACTCGCCGAGCTCCGTCGTACGGTCGCGCCGCCCGGCGGCGATCTCGTCGAGCACGTCCTCCATGTCGGCGGTGAACTCGTAGGAGATGTGCCGGGTGAAGTGCTCCTCGAGCAGCCGGACCACCGAGAACGCCAGCCAGGCCGGCACCAGGGCCGTGCCCTTCTTGTAGACGTAGCCGCGGTCGGTGATGGTCTTGATGATCGCGGCGTACGTCGACGGCCGGCCGATCTCGCGCTCCTCGAGCTCCTTGACCAGGGTGGCCTCGGTGTAGCGGGCCGGCGGCTTGGTCTCGTGCCCGGACGCGGTGACCGAGGCGGCCGACACGGCGTCGCCCTCGGCGAGCGCCGGCAACCGGGTCTCGGCGTCGTCGCTCGCGGCGCCGGCGTCGTCGGTGCCCTCGACGTACGCCTTGAGGAAGCCGTGGAAGGTGATCGTGCGCCCGCTGGCGGAGAACACCACGTCCTCGCCCGGTGGCGGCCGTGCCGCCGAGGCGGATGGTGACGGTGTTGCCGACCGCGTCCTTCATCTGCGAGGCGACGGTGCGCATCCAGATCAGCTCGTAGAGCCGGAACTGCTCGCCGGTCAGCCCGGTCTGCGCCGGGGTCCGGAAGGTGTCGCCGGAGGGGCGGATCGCCTCGTGCGCCTCCTGGGCGTTCTTGACCTTGGAGGCGTAGACGCGCGGGGCGTCGGGGAGGTACTCCGCGCCGTACAGCTCGCGGACCTGGGACCGCGCCGCCTCGATCGCGCCGCCCGACAGGGTCGAGGAGTCGGTGCGCATGTAGGTGATGAAGCCGTTCTCGTAGAGCCGCTGGGCGACCGACATCGCCGCCGAGGCGCTCATCCCGAGCTTGCGGCTGGCCTCCTGCTGCAGCGTGGTGGTGCGGAACGGGGCGTACGGCGAGCGGCGGTAGGGCTTCGACTCGACCGAGCGGACGTCGTACGTCGACTCCGGCAGCGCCGCGGCCAGACCCTCGGCCCGGCTGCGGTCCAGGTGCACGACCTTGCCCTCGGCGGACTGCCTTGAGCAGGCCGTCCTGGCCGAAGTCGGAGCCGCGGGCGACCCGGGCGGCGTCGACGGAGTACAGCTTGGCCGGGAACATCCGCTGCTCGTGCTTGCTGCCGGCGTCGAAGGTGCCCTCGAGGTCCCAGTAGGACGCGAGCCGGAAGCGCATCCGCTCCCGCTCCTTGTCGACCACGAGCCGGGTCGCCACGGACTGCACCCGCCCGGCGGACAGGCCCGACATGACCTTCTTCCACAGCACGGGTGAGACCTCGTAGCCGTAGAGCCGGTCCAGGATGCGCCGGGCCTCCTGCGCCTCGACGAGGTCCATGTCGATCTCGCGGGGGTTCTCGGCGGCGGCGAGGATCGCCGGCTCGGTGATCTCGTGGAAGACCATCCGCTTGACCGGGATGTTCCTCGGCTTCAGCTCGTCGAGCAGGTGCCACGCGATGGCCTCGCCCTCGCGGTCCTCGTCGGTGGCGAGGTAGAGCTCGTCGGCGTCCTTGAGCAGGCCCTTGAGCTTGCGGACCTGGTCCTTCTGCCGCCTGGGCACCACGTAGTGCGGCTCGAAGCCGTTCTCGACGTCGACGGCGAGGCGGCCCCAGGGCTTGTCCTTGATGCTCGCGGGCGTGTCCGCGGCGCTCTGCGGCAGGTCCCGGATGTGGCCGACCGAGGACTCCACGACATAGCCGCTGCCGAGGAAGCCCCCGATCTTCTGGGCCTTCGCCGGTGACTCGACGATGACCAACTTGTGTGTCACTTGCGCTGCCATTCCTCACGCTGGGGTGTCGTCGGCCCGGTTCGAGGGGCCTCACGGCCGAACACGGTAGCGCGTGCTCGGCCTGGGTCCGGCCGGGCGGCCCCGCGCGGACCCCTGTGGACAGTACGTGCCGGACCAGCTTTTCCTCGGGTCGTGGGCCTGGTGCCGCGGTCGATTCGGACGGGTCGTGTGCCTGGTGACGCGCCCCGGCGCGGCCTGGGGCACACGACCCCCGGGGGTCAGCCGGCGGCTGGAGAGGGTCGGGGCGCCGGGGCCAGGAACCCCTCGGCGACCAGCTCGGCGACCGCGGGCAGGTACGCCGTCCGGGTGGCCGCCGGGTCCGCGTCGAGCAGCTGGGCGACCGCGTCCAGGATCTGTCCCACGGTGAGCTCCCCGTCGCAGGCACCCACCAGCGCCCCCTCGACCGTGTCCACCTTGCGGGCCCGGCGCATCCCGCGCTGCTGGCGCAGCACCACCGTCTCCGGATCCTCCGCCCCGGGGGGACCCTGGGTCTCCTGGAGCACGTCGGGGCGGCGGACCAGCCGCGAGGCCGGGCCGGCCACCACGTCGACGGCCGCGGCCCACTGCTCCACGGCCGGCGCGATCGGCTGCTCCACGTCGTAGGGCCAGTCGAGCAGCTCGACGGTGCCGGCGCCGGCCCCGGCCGCCCGCCGGCGCAGGTTGATCCAGCCGAACCCGATCCCGGCCACCCCCTGCTCCTCCAGCCAGGACAGCCAGGTGTCGTAGCGGGCCGGGTAGTCCGGCCCGCCGTGGTGGCCGGAGTCCTTGAGCCACAGCTCGACGTACGAGGCCGGGTCGAGCACCTCGCGCTGCACGACGAACGCGTCGCAGTCGGCTCGCAGCCAGCCACCCAGCCGCTCGTCCCAGCCGCGGCCGTCCTCGATCACCCAGTTCGCCAGCACCTGGCACCAGCCGCCGTCGGTCAGGTGCTCCGGCGCGGTGCGGACGATGTCCTCGACCACCTGGTCGCCGGGCAGCCCGGAGTCCCGGTACACCAGTCGCTCCCCGGTCCCCGGGGAGATCACGAACGGCGGGTTGGTGGCGATCAGGTCGAACCGCTCGCCGCGCACCGGCTCGAAGAAGGACCCCTCGCGTACCTCCACCCGGTCCGCCACCCCGTTGAGCGCCGCGTTCAGCCGGGCCAGCCGCAGCGCCCGCGGGTTCACGTCGGTGGCGACGACCCGGGTGCTGTGCCCGGCCAGGTGCAGGGCCTGGACCCCGCAGCCGGTGCCGAGGTCCAGCGAGGAGGCCACCGGCGCCCGGAGGGTGAGCTGGGCCAGGGACGTCGAGGCCGAGCTGATCCCGAGCACGTGGTCGCCGCTCACCCGGTGCGGCGAGCCGTCCAGACCCGGGGTGAGGTCGCTGACCACCCACAGGTGCCGGTCGTCGGCGGCGTACGGCCGGACGTCCAGCCGGGCCGCGACCTCGCCGACGGACTGGTCGAGGAGGCCCTCGACGGCCAGGCGTTCGACCAGTCCGGGCAGCGCAGCCTCGGCCGCGGCGGTGGGGACCGGCCGCTGGAGCAGGAAGAGCCGGATCAGCGTGTCGAGGCCGGATCCGGCGGAGGTACGCCGCAGCCCGGGCGTGGTCTCGTTGCGCCCGAGCGCCGCGTGGGCCGCGGACCCGAGCCGTTCCGCGACCGCGTCGTCGGTGAAGTCCGCCGCCTCGAGGGCGTCGCGGAGCCGGGCGGGCAGGTCGGTGCGCACGCCGTCACCCTAGGGCGCTGCGCCGCCTCCGGCGCCGGCCCGGACGGCAGCGACCCGCCCCGGCGTGGCCGGGGCGGGTCGTGTGCGGTGCTGCTCGTGGTGCGGGTGGCGCGCCCGCGGCTACGGGGCGTCGAAGCGCCGCGTGGCCTCCTCGTCGTACGCCGGGGAGCCGGGCTGCGCCGACGGGACCCGCTGCTGGGTCGCGGTCGGGTCGCCGGTGTAGGTCTCCCCCGGGGTGGCGTGGCCGGTGTCCCCGGCGCCGGGGGCCGGCGGCGGGGTGGGTGCGTCGTCGCCCATCGACACCTCGCGCTGCTTGGAGATGTAGACCGCCACCACGATGATCGCCATGGCGACCGCGCGATGAGGAGCCGGACCACGTCGTTCTGGTCGTCGCCGACGCTCATCGAGACCACCGCGCTGGCGATCAGCAGCGAGACCAGGTTCATCACCTTGATCAGCGGGTTGATCGCCGGGCCGGCGGTGTCCTTGAACGGGTCGCCGACGGTGTCGCCGATGATCGTGGCCTCGTGGGCCAGCGAGCCCTTGCCCCCGTGGTGGCCGTCCTCGACCAGCTTCTTGGCGTTGTCCCAGGCCCCACCGGAGTTGGCGAGGAAGACGGCCATCAGGGTGCCGCTGCCGATCGCGCCGGCCAGGAAGCCCGCCAGCGCGGTGGCGCCGAGGCCGAAGCCGACCGCGATCGGCGCCAGGACGGCCAGGAGGCCGGGCGTGACCAGCTCGCGCAGCGAGTCCTTGGTGACGATGTCGACGACCTTGCCGTACTCCGGCCGGCCGGTGCCCTCCATGATCCCGGGGATCTCCCGGAACTGGCGGCGCACCTCGTAGACCACCGCGCCCGCCGCCCGGGCCACGGCGTTGATCGCCAGCCCGGAGAAGAGGAAGACCACGCGCCGCGCCGAGCAGCACCCCGACGATGACGGCGGGGTTGAAGACGCTGAAGTCGAGCAGGTAGGCCTCGTCCGCGCCCGACGTTGGCCTCGCGCAGCGACTCGAAGACCGAGGTGGCGTAGGACCCGAACAGCGCCGTCGCCGCGAGCACGGCGGTCGCGATCGCGATGCCCTTGGTGATCGCCTTGGTGGTGTTGCCGACCGCGTCGAGCTCGGTGAGGATCTGCGCGCCCTCGGGGCTGACGTCGCCCGACATCTCGGCGATGCCCTGGGCGTTGTCGGAGACCGGACCGAAGGTGTCCATCGCCACGATCACGCCGACCGTGGTGAGCAGACCGGTAGCCGGCGAGCGCGACCGCGAACAGCGACACCGTCAGCGCGGCACCACCGAGCAGGTAGGCGCCGAAGACGGCGGCCCCGATGACCAGTGTCGTGTAGACCGCCGACTCGAAGCCGACCGAGAGCCCGGAGAGGATCACGGTGGCCGCGCCGGTGAGCGAGGTCTTGCCGACGTCCTTGACCGGGCGGTACTCGGTGCCGGTGTAGTAGCCGGTCAGCGCCAGGATGCCGGCCGACATCACGATGCCGATGACCACCGCGGACGCGGCGATGAAGCGCGGGTCGCCGTCGGCAGCCGGCGAGGTCGCGCGGCGATGTTGGTGAACTCGGCGAAGCTGCTCGGCAGGTAGACGTAGGCCAGCACGACGCTGGCCACCGCGGCGATGCCGGAGGAGAGGTAGAACGAGCGGTTGATCGTCGTCAGGCCGTTCTCACCGGCCTTGGGCTTGGTGAGGTAGACCCCGGCGACCGCGGTCAGGGCGCCGATGGCGGGGATCAGCAGCGGGAAGACCAGGCCCTTGTCGCCGAACGCCTGCGAGCCGAGGATCAGCGCGGCGACCAGGGTGACGGCGTACGACTCGAAGAGGTCCGCGGCCATGCCGGCGCAGTCGCCGACGTTGTCGCCGACGTTGTCGGCGATCGTGGCGGCGTTGCGCGGGTCGTCCTCGGGGATGTTCTTCTCGACCTTGCCGACCAGGTCGGCGCCGACGTCGGCGGCCTTGGTGAAGATGCCGCCGCCGACCCGCATGAACATGGCGAGCAGCGCGGCACCGAAGCCGAAGCCCTCGAGCACGTCGGGGGCCTTGTCCTGGAAGAGCAGCACGACGAGGCTGGCGCCGAGCAGGCCGAGGCCGACGGTCAGCATGCCCACCATCGCGCCGGTGCGCAGGCCGATGCGTCATCGCCGGCTCGCGGCCGGCCTCGTTGGCGGCGGCCGCGACCCGCAGGTTGGCGCGCACGGCGAGGTTCATGCCGAGGTAGCCGACGGAGGCCGAGAAGCCGGCGCCGACCAGGAAGAAGACCGATCGGAAGATCCGGACCGCCGTGTCGTCGGCGGGCAGCGCCAGCAGCAGGAAGAACGCGATGACGGCGAAGATGCCGAGCGTCCGGAACTGCCGGGTCAGGTAGGCGTTGGCGCCCTCCTGCACCGCCTGGGCGATGTTCTTCATGTTGTCGGTGCCTTCACCGGCAGCAAGAACCTCCTGGCGGAACATCACCGCCATCGCCAGCGCGCCGAGCGCGATCAGTGCGACGACGATGACCAGGACGAGATTGCCTCCGGAGAGTTCCACGACAGCGGGAGCAATCCCCGTCATGTGTTTCCTCCTGCGAGCTCAAGTAGTGATTCAGGTCTCACGAACGACGGGGAGTCTACGCATGAGTCACCCCCGGCAGGCAGGGTGGTGTGACGTGAACCACACGCCGACGGGCGCGCAGGGCGGGCCGGTCGACGGGGCTGGGGCTCAGGGGGCGGGGCTCACTCGCCCGCGAGCGCCGCTTCGGTCGAGTCGTGGATCACGAAGACCTTGGCCAGTCCGGTGATCCGGAAGATCTTCAGCAGCCGGTCCTGGTTGCAGACCAGCTGGAGCGAGCCCTCGTGGGCGCGCACCTTCTTCAGGCCGCCGACGAGCACACCGAGGCCGGTGGAGTCGAGGAACTCCACGGCCTCCATGTCGATGACGATGTCGTAGACCCCGGCCGCGACCAGCTCGGTGATCTTGTCGCGGAGCTTGGGTGCGGTGTAGACGTCGATCTCGCCGCCGACGGCAACGATGGTCTTCCCATCGACATCGTGCGTCGCAAGAGTCAGGTCCACGCGCTTCTCTCCTTGAGCCACTGAGATTTCCCGGACCCGACCCGTCGCAACTGACATCGACAGCGGGTCCAGCCACCATTATGTAACCACGCCCGAGCGCTGGGCGTACAACGTAGCCCCCGCGTTGTCGAGATGCCCAGACCGGTCGCGGCGGCGGGTGTCGGTGTCGTTTGGGAGACTGTCAGGCGTGGACATCGCGCTCGCCCGGACTCCGAGATCGGTGGCCGACCTCGTCGACCGGCTCACCTCGGTGCCGGGCCGGGAGGGGCGGCTGACCCATCTCGAGGTGCTCCCGAGCCGCGCCGCCGCGACGACCGACTGGCCGGACTGGTCCAGCCCGGAGGTGGTTGCCGCATTCGCAGCCCGGGGCGTGGCGCTGCCGTGGCGGCACCAGGCGGCGGCCGCGGAGGCCGCCCACGCGGGCCAGCACGTCGTACTCGCCACCGGGACCGCGTCCGGCAAGTCGCTCGCCTACCAGCTGCCCGCGCTCTCGGCGGTCCGGGCCGCCCGCGGCGAGCGGGGCCAGCGGGGCGCGACCGTGCTGTACCTCGCCCCGACCAAGGCGCTCGCGCAGGACCAGCTCGCCGGGCTGACCTCGCTCGGCCTGGACGTCCGGATCACCACCCACGACGGCGACAGCTCCCGCGAGCAGCGCGACTGGGCGCGCGACCATGCCGAGTACATCCTCACCAACCCCGACATGCTGCATCGCTCGCTGCTGCCGACCCATGCCCGGTGGGCGTCGTTCCTCGGCTCGCTGACCTATGTCGTGGTCGACGAGTGCCACCACTACCGGGGCGTCTTCGGCGCCCACGTCTCCCACGTCCTGCGCCGGCTGCGTCGGATCTGTGCCGCCTACGGCGCCGACCCGACGTTCGTGCTGGCCTCGGCGACGGTGGCCGAGCCCGAGCTGGCCGCCGGTCGGCTCACCGGGCTCGACGTCCGGGCGGTCACCGAGGACGCCTCGCCCCGCGGCCAGGTCTCGCTGGCACTGTGGGAGCCGCCGTTCACGTCGTACGCCGGCGAGAACGGCGCACCCGTTCGCCGCGCCGCCACGTCGGAGACTGCGGACCTGCTCGCCGACCTGGTGGCCGAGGACGTCCGGACACTCGCTTTCGTGCGCTCCCGCCGCGGCGCCGAGCAGGTGGCGATGACGGCCGCCGAGCTGCTGGCCGAGGTCGACCCGTCCCTGCCCGGTCGGGTCGCCGCCTACCGCGGGGGCTACCTGCCCGAGGAGCGCCGCGCCCTGGAGGACGCCCTGCGCGGGGGGCAGCTGACCGGCCTGGCCGCCACCAACGCACTTGAGCTGGGCATCGACATCAGCGGCCTGGACGCGGTGCTGATGGCCGGCTTCCCCGGCACCCGGGCAGCCCTGTGGCAGCAGCTGGGCCGGGCCGGGCGCGGCGCCCAGGACGCGCTGGGGATCCTCGTCGCCCGCGACGACCCGCTGGACACCTACCTGGTGCATCACCCCGAGGCGCTGCTCGGCGGCCCGGTCGAGGCGACCGTCTTCGACCCGACCAACCCCTACGTCCTCGGCCCCCACCTGTGCGCGGCCGCCCACGAGATCCCGCTGACCGAGGCCGACCTCGATCTCTTCGGGCCCACCGCCGCCGACGTGCTCCAGTCGTTGACCGACGCGGGCCTGCTCCGTCGTCGCCCGCGGGGCTGGTTCTGGACCGACCGGCGACGGGCCTGCGACCTGGCCGACATCCGCTCGACCGGCGGTGCCCCGGTCCAGCTGATCGAGGCCGAGACCGGCCGGGTGATCGGCACCGTCGACGCCTCCAGCTCGCACGGCGTCGCCCACGCCGGCGCCGTCTACGTGCACCGCGGCGAGACCTGGCTGGTCGAGTCCCTCGATCTGGAGGAGAACGTCGCGGTGATCCACCGCGCGGAGCCGGCCTACTCGACGTCCGCCCGTGAGGTCACCGACATCTCCATCGTCCAGGAGCGTGAGTACCGCGACTGGTCCGGCTGCCGGCTCTCGTTCGGCGAGGTCGACGTGTCGCACCAGGTCGTGTCCTTCCTGCGTCGCCGACAGCCGGGGGGCGAGGTGCTGGGCGAGGAGCCGCTCGACCTACCGGTCCGGTCGCTGCGCACGAGTGCCGTGTGGTGGACGGTGCCGGAGCACATCCTGGTGGAGAGCGGCCTGACCGGTCGCGACCTGCCCGGGGCCGCGCACGCCGCCGAGCACTGCTCGATCGGGCTGCTGCCGCTCTTCGCGACCTGCGACCGATGGGACATCGGGGGCGTGTCCACCGCCGTCCACCCGGACACCGGCCAGCTGACCGTCTTCGTCTACGACGGCCACCCGGGTGGTGCGGGATTCGCCGAGCGGGGCTTCGCGTCGGCCCGCGAGTGGCTGACCGCGACCCGCGACACGATCGTCGCCTGCGGCTGCGACGAGGGCTGCCCCTCGTGCATCCAGTCGCCCAAGTGCGGCAACCAGAACAACCCCCTGGACAAGGCCGGCGCGGCGTCCCTGCTCGACGTGCTCCTCGGCGGGAGCTGAGCACCGACCCGGGGCGCCGGTCACGTCGGGCCGGCTCGCGCGATCGCCTCGAGATCGGCGACCTGACCCAGCCAGTGGGGCCCGTCGACCACGACCCGCACGATCGCGTCGCGACCCTCCAGCCGGCAGGAGACCTGACGGGCGCCGTTGGCGGTGGCGATCCCGTCGCCCGCCGCGCACGGGTCACCCGAGATGGCGGACGCGGCGGCCAGGGCCGCGAGGTCTGCCGCCGACTGGGCCATCCGGTGCGCGTGCACCATCGCCACCACCACGCCCGCGGCCGCACCCAGGAGCAGCAGCAGGGCCACGCAGCTGACCACGAACAGGCTGACCGAGCCCTGCTCACGGCGGCGGCTCACGGAGCCACCTCCAGCGCGGCGACGGCAGTCGAGCGGACCGTGACCGACGGCAGCACCCCGAAGACACCGCCTGGCCCGGAGACCTCGCCCTCGGCGACGGCGGTGACGTTGCCGCCCTCTCGCTCGAGGCTGATCCGGACGCCGTCGGGCGCGACCCGCAGGCCACGTCCGACGGCGTCCCGGGAGGCCTCACCTCGCGCGGCGGCCCGGGCGGTCTCCCGGGCTGCGTCGACGACCCGGACCTGGGCGATGCCCACGGAGAGCACCCACACCAGGGCCAGGGTCACCGCCACGAGCACCGGCAGCGACATCGCGAGCTCCGCGGTGGCTGCGCCACGCTGGTCGCGGGGACCTCTGATCACCCGATCCCCAGCAGGCCGAGGACGTGGTCGAAGATCGCCCGCAGCAGCTGCTCGCCGAGCTCGCTGGTGAGCAGCTTGTAGAGCAGGCCGGCCAGCCCCGCGCCGGCGGCGGTCCCGACGGCGTACTCCGCCACAGGGCCATTGCCTCGTTTCCGCAGGTCAGAGCCCCTTTTCGCACCCGAGGTCGACCCCTCGTACCCACTGTGTACCCAAGCGACGGCCGATTCGGCTGCCAGACACCGGCCACCGTGCGCCGCTCGCGGCGCGTCGCGTGTCTCTGTGTGGGCCGATTGCAGCCAGGGTCGTGGCCGGCACCGGTCTGGTCATGACGACCAACCCTTCGCGCCGAAATGGCGCCACAAGCACCCGTCCACGACGAAGGTCGACCCGACCGACGTCACCGTCACCACCCTCGGCACCTGGATGACCTACGCGGAGATGTGTGAGCTTCTCGGCGAGACTCGCCACACGCTGAACAAGTGGCGCAAGCGGACCGACCTCGACTTCCCGACCGCACTGCGCAAGCCGAACGGGCAGCTGCTGTTCCGTCGTGCTGACGTGGCCGCGTTCATCGCCTCCTTCGAGGTGGCAGCGTGAACGCCACCGCGCACCTGACCCTCATCGACGCCGTCCACGTCCAAGTCCGGCCCGGCATCGTGAAGCGCAAGCGAACAGCCGGCACCCGGCACCTGGTGAAGTGGAGTGTCGCGAAGGCCGACAAGACCCGATCCTTCGCCAACGCGGCGGCAGCCCGCAAGTTCCAGACCGCGCTCGAAGCGGCCGCAGACGGCCGCGAGAAGTTCGACCGAACCTCCGGGCTGCCGGAGTCGATGCTGGTGGCGGGGGCCGGCGAGACCGTCCTGGACCTCGCCTGCGAGCTCGTAGCGGACGAGTGGGCCGGATGGTCCCCGGGCAATCGCCGCGCCCGTGTGGAGGCCCTGGCGGACCTATGCGCCATCCTCGTCGACGACGGTCGGGGTCGCCCGGATCGGGAGTTGATGCGTCGCTGGGCGCGCGACAAGGAGCTGCCTCCGGAGGGTCGCCGAACGGTCACCCAGGAGGAGCGCATCAGGTCGAAGAGGTGGACGGTCGCGGAACAGGAGAAGGCGGCGGACTGGCTCGTCGCGCATTCGCTCCCCGTGTCCGCGCTCGCTGATGTCCGTCTGGTCGAGAAGGCGCTCAAGGCGGCAGCGGTGTCCCCCGACGGCAAGCCGTACGCGGCGGACACTGTCCAGCGATCCCGGTCGTCGCTGTCGCTGCTGTGCGCCCGGGCGGTGTCGGACAAGTTGTTGGTCACCAACCCGGTCCGCGAGACCAAGCGCCGCGTCGACGACGAGGCCGAGGAGGTCGACCCGTCGCTGGTTCCGTCGCCGGAGGAGGCGCGCGCGTTGGTGGCTGCGGCATGCGCGGTCTCCGAGGTCGCCCGCCGGCAGTACCACGGCTACTTGACCCTGCTGTGGACGACTGGCATGCGCCCGTCGGAGGCGTCCGGCATCCACCACAACGCGGACCTGGTGCTCCCGCAGCAGGGGTGGGGCCAGGTGACGTTGCGCAAGCCGATGATTCACACCGGCGCCCGGTGGACGACCACGGGCGAGTCGCAGTACGAGGACCGGGACCGGCTCAAGGCCCGGAAGCGGAAGGCGACCCGGGTGGTGCTGCTGCCGCCGGAGACGGTGCGTGCACTGCGCGAGCACATCGAGACGAACGAGGTGCGCCTCGGGGACCGCCTCTTCACCAACAGCAACGGCAAGCCCATCGACCCTTCGTCGATGAGCAAGGTGTGGCGCAAGGCCCGCACCCGAGCGTTCGACGACGGTCGATTCGCGACGCTGACCCCGTACGAGCTTCGGCACGCGGCAGCGTCGATGATGCTCAAGGCCAAGATCCCGGTCCCCCGGGTGGCGCAGCAGCTGGGGAACTCCCCGGCGACGCTGATGAGGGTCTACGCCCGGGTGATGTGGAGCGACGACCAGGAGTTCCGCGACGCGCTCGACGCTTGCTCTCGGGGAGACGCAACCCGGAGATGCGTGGCTGATCAGACTTGTCTACCTGCGCCCACGGCTGAGCGCCCACGAGGGGCCTGAGTGCCGGTATGGCCACGCCATACCAACTTGGTATGGCGTGGCCATACCAAGACGAATCCAAGGTGGCTACACGTCGGGGCAATCGGTCGCGCAGGCCCGATGCACGGGCGCCACCGTCCGGGGGCACCGTCTTGCGCAACATGCCCGGCCAGCGCGGACGCCGATGAGCCGCTGCGTCACTCCGCCCAGACTGACGCGGGGAAGACGGGCGACAACGCCTACCTGTCTCCACGCCTGGAGAGCAGCGCGGTGGGGGAAAACTGCGCGCCATCATGCGGCGATGCGGGGGGGACGATGGGCACTGATCTGACGGCCGGCTCGACGCCAAGAGTGCGGCAGGAGCATCGCCTGTAAAAGGACGGGACGGGACTGGCGCTTACCCCTTGCAGAGCTGCCCACCGGCCTGCACGAGGTCGGTAGCGACAGTCTGCGTTGTCACGCCGCTCGTCCATGTTGGCCCCACGACATACAGATAGTTGTCACAGTCCCGACCCGCCATGTGCACCTCAACTGCTTCCTCAGAGTCCCAACCGAAATCTGGTGGCGATCTTCGATGGTGTTCGCACCGCTCAGGAAGCGCACCAGCGCCGGCCACCTCGTCGCCTTCGAGGTACTGGGCGTCGGTCTGCTTGTAGATCCCGCCCTCGCAGATCGCCTCTTTCCACGCGTCAAGGATCGTTTGAGGCTCGGCTTTGGGGTCCTGCAGAGGCTCGCCGCTGCCGCTGCCGCAACCCGACAGAACGAGCGAAGCGAGAGCGCTGCTGATAACGAAGGCGGGGTGACTGCCGAGCATGAAGGTGCTCGTCATTTCTTGTCGGATGGAGCGGTGATCGGCAGAACGGGTGTGGAAGCCTGGTTCCGACGGTTCAAGTCGCCCCGGTGTTGGCACGCCGGACTCGTAGATGTTCTTACAGTTGAGCCCTACGAAGAATATGGTTGGGCTGCGGGTCGCGCGGCGAAACTTCGACAAAGTCCGTCATGCGCGGGAGGCATCACGCATGCCTCGGCACACCGATGGCCCCAAGCGACTCGTTTAGCCCGTCCCGAAGTGTCGCGCGTCACTTCGCCATTGACGCGGTTGCCCGGGGCGGTCCCACACGGGGATCCTCAATCGGGACGTTGGACCTGCGTCTTAGCGCTGCCTTCGGACGCACACCAAACAGGCGAACATCGCGAGCGCGGGCAAATTGCCCTATGGTCGATCGCAGGTGGAGCCTTCAGGTTCCTTTGCAGGCTGAGCGCCATTACGCGCGAACCGCCGCACCGGGCAGGATGTGAGCCTGCCGAGTGCGATGGGTTCGAGGACTTATCGGCATGTCGGACTGCTCGAAGATTCCCTTCGCCAGCCGCACCACGGCGACAATCGCCATGCGTGCGATCAGGCGCAAGAAGAGCGCGCGGGGGCTCAAGGGCCCCACCGGCGCGTACCTCTGCGGTACATGTAAGCGCTGGCACCTAACCTCGAAGTCAGCCACGCAGACGCCGCCCTGGGAGAAGGTCCGAGGGGCGCGTCGCCCACGCGCAGCTGGTGCGTCGTAGCGCCGCGTAGCGTGCGCACGCGGCCGTGCGGATCTGCCGCGTGGCGTGCGCTCTGGAAACGCCCAGGGCCGTGTGACACACGCAGGACGTCCCAACAGGTTGGTCTCAGATCTCTCGATTTCTGGGACTCAATTGTGGGACCGACCATGCCGCTCAGGCGGCCGACGCCGAGTCTTTACCGCTCGCATACACATGCCGAGATGCCGCGCGCTTGGATGCCTAGCGGACACATCTCGGTTCGTGCTGAGTTCAAGTCAGCGATGCGCGGCATGGTCGGTCGTTGGGCTCGTCGCCGTTGCAGGCGCTCCTGGTCGCTGCTCGGTTGCCTGGGGTGCCGGTTCGGTTGCGCGTACGGCGCCGCCGAAGTCAATGCGAGCGCTGAGTCCGCTTACTATCCAACCGCGCTCGGCGATGACTGTGCGCAGACGGGGAGAAGGCGAGATGGCCGACAGCGGCGAGGTGGAGTACCGGTACCGGTCCATGAAGGTCATCCGAGGCCGTGAGGCCATGACGATCACGAGGATGCAGAGCGACGGGTGGGAATTTCACAGCCGGGACCAGGGACTGTTGCGGTCGGAACTGTCGTTTCGCCGTGTGAAGAAGCCGACGCCATGGCGCCTGATCGCGGCCTTCGCGGTCGTCGCCATCGTCGTCATTGCGGTCATTGGCGGCGTCTTCGCGCTCCAAGGCGAAGAGGATGTACCCGGCGAAGCCACGACATCGTCGTCGGAAGGTGCGAGCGAAACCCCGAGCGAGAACGCCACCTCGCCGACCGTGGAGCCTTCGCAAACAGTGAAGGCGACCGCCGCGCCGACTGGTCCGACCGTCACGGTCGAGTGCTACAACAGCGAGACAACCGAGTCGATCTCGTTCACCATAGAGCGGTTGAACCCCGACTTCAGCGAGGCTTGGTCGATCCCGATTCCTCTCGACAAGAAGTACGGCATTGCGTTCTGTTCTGAGGCGAACACGGGCGATTACGGCGGTGGCCCAAAACTCACGCCGGTCACCGCTGTCGAGCAGACGATTTGGAACGGCGCGCAGGACAGCGTGTACTCGACGCAACCGCTCAACCTTGACCGACGTGTACGTGCAGTGCGTCGAGCACGACACCAGACCGCTCCTTGAGGACTATCCGGGCTCGCCCAATCTGGTCGAGGAAGCCAAGACCATGCTGTGGTTGTGTCCTGACCACCCAAATGCCGATGCGCTCCGGCAGCGGATCGTCATTCAAGGCGACTTCGAGCAGCAGATCCGCAGCGGAGAGACCATCAGCGGTAGCGATACTTACCTCGTCGACCAGGAGGTCGAACCAGGCACCTACCGAACCTTCACTGCGGGTGGCGCATTGGACTGCTACTGGTCGCGCCGGAACTCCTCCGACCGGGCCCTTGAGCAGGGCGGCGCGAACCAAGGCCGAGCACAGACGATCACGGTCACCATCGCTGCAAGCGACTACTCCTTCTACACCGAGAACTGCGGAGTCTGGTTTCGGTTGAAGTAATGCACTTGCCGAGCAGGCCCGTCTAAGCGCATACGGATAGCTCTGTCATCACGCTCTGCGAGCGCGGTGACGCGCGCCATGCCGCACTGAGTGGCCTCCAGCGTCGCGTGTCTACCACCGTCACGGCAGTCGCGTGAACGTCCGCTTCTGCCGCGATCCGCACGGCAAGGGACACGCCCGGTGACGAGCGCTGAGTGCCGGTATGGCGTGGCCATACCAAGTTGGTATCGCGTGGCCATACCAAGGTCTAGTGCGGACGCGGGGGAATCGGTCGCGCAGAACGTGGGCAAGCGGTAGCCCAGGCTCGACGTTCTTCGCCTGGGCGGCGCACCGCACTTAGTTGTTGAGTGCAATCGCTCAGGCGGTGAGGGTTGCCCATATGAGGGCGAGCGTGGCGGAGGTCAGGACGACGGTGGCGGCTGCGACGACCTTGGTCCAGCGAACCATGGTGGCGGAGTGAGCGTTCGCTGCTGCCGTGCCGTCGAGGTCGACGATGCCCACCTGGGCTGCGCACAGTCTGAAGCCTGTTGGGCCTCGTTCGGACTGTCCCGAAACGCCGCACGCCCCGCACCATGACGATGCGGGGCGTGAACAGTGTGTGCGATGAGGCTGCGGACGAGCTCAGCGAGGGTGTTCGGTGTGCTCATCGACCCGAACAGACGGCGAGCCGGTTTCGAGCATGGGCGCCGGCTGCTGAGTCGGTGGCAGCGCCGACTCGTGCTGCGCCTCGTCCAGCGGCTGGCCGGTCCCTGGGCGCGTCGTGGCGAAGTCGGTGTGCTCCCACTTCCAGCGGGCGATGCGCGGGCCCACCCAGAACGAGTAAATGCCCAAGGTGATGATCATGAGCAGGAACCACTTGATCCAGTTGCCGAACAGGGCCCACGCCGAGCCGGTGAAGACGAGCTGGCGCCCGTCGATGTAAGCGTGCTTGGCCCGCCACCTCTCGCGTAGGACGAGCGCGAACGGGTAGCAGATGCCGAGCGTGAAAATGGTGATGAGCGCTGCGAGCAGGCCGGTGCCGAAGTAGGTGCCGGCACCGCCCCGGAACTCGAAGCGGCCGGAGTTTCTTGCCATTGGTGACCCCCAGGGTCGTGATGTCTCTTGTCGTGCCCGCAACGCTTCGTCGCGCGCCGCGAGCCACGGTAGGCGAGTCCACCCCCAGTTCGCAGCCGACGACACGGCTTGCCTGGCGCGCACCCAGACCTAGCCGCCGATTGACCGCCTACTGGAGCGCACCGGACGCCGGCGCGCGACGGCGACGCCCCGATGTCGGTGTGGCTCGACAGCGGTCAGGGCATCGCGGCGCATGACACCGAGATGACCCAGCCGTAGGTCAGCCGAGCCGGGCAGCTGCATCACACCACCGCGTGCCGTCTCCGTCTCCTGCATCACCGCTTTGGAGGGCGCGCTACCGATCGGTCCGACGGTCATAATGAGAAGGTGCTGCCTGATCTCCTTCGTCCTGGTCTGCGCGTCGTGTTCTGCGAAACGGCGGTGGCCGCGAAGATCGTGCTGTCGAAGGGACGATGAGCCCGAGGTATCCGAAACTCCGGATACCCGGAGGCGTCTACCGAGCGTGGGCACTACTACTCGGGCAGAGGGAACAAGTTCTCGAACCTCCTCCACGAGGCGGGCTTCACCCCATACCGTCTGGAGCCTGAGGACGATGGCTCACTTCTGTCCCATGGCATAGGTATGACTGATCTCGTGAAGGGGATCGCTCAAAGCCACGACCGAGGCCTGGACTTCGGACGGACGAGCGAGGTGGCAGGACATCTTGTCTCTGCCGCGCCGCAATGGGTCGCATTCAACGGGCTGACGGCGGGACGAGCTGCGGCAAGGCAGCTCGGCCTCGGTCGTCCGAAGGAGATCGCGTTGGGCGAGCAACCGTGGGCCATCGGTGATAGCCGCGTGTTTGTAGTACCGAACAGCAGCGGCGCCCACGCGACCATGCCTTACGTTGAGAAGCTCCAGTGGTGGACCCGCTTCCGTCAGTTGGTTCGCTGACTCCTCCAGGCAGCGTCCTTTCACCGCGATCGAGGGCGCACTCACACCCTGATCGACTCGACCTCGGCAGCGGTCAGGCCCCTCGTGTCCCTGCTGCGGGTCATGCAACGAACACTTCAAGCGGCATGCTCAGGTCTGCAACTTTCTGTCGCCGACACGCGAGCTTGCGAGCCAAGCCAAACCAGCAAGCGCCAGGACTAGGCCGACCAGGCCGTAGCTAGGCACGACGTACACAAACACCACGCTCAGCGAGATCAGCACGCCCGCAGCAACAAGGAGGTCCTCGCGCGCTCCCTCGCCGCGCGCGGCCGAGATAGCGGCCTAGGACAACCAAGAGCATGATGAAGATCATCGGCGGCCACGCAAAGCACGCGACAAGCACGAGCGCTCCAACCACTACTTGTGCCCCCGGAGTCAGGTAGCTGCGGTCGCGCATGAGGCGTCCGCAACCGGGGCACGCATCGGCCTGCGATGAGACCGGCTGGTGACAATCGATACACGTGAGCAGCGACATCTCTCTCCCCTGTGCGTGAATGCCGATCGTTTCAGCCGCCGGGTCACCTGTCAGCCAAACGCACGCCATTCCCATCGCGCCCGCGTCGTATCGCCGCAATTGCCTACCGATTTCGACCGAAAGCTCAAGAACTCTCACCCGCGAGCGCATCGAGTCTTACGTTTCTTGCCATGCCCACCGATGAGACTGAATGGTCACTTCAGAAGCGCTTGACGACGAACTGGTTAGAGCACGACGTCGTAGTGCTCAAGCAGGAGCCGTTCTTCCTGGCCGCCTGGGAGGTGATGACCAATTACAGGGTCAACGACTCGCGCCGACACTGGAACCGGCCCTCCATCGACTTCCTGTTCCTGGACCGCGCAGGGTGCATGGTTCTTCTCGAACTCAAGCGAGAGGTCCGGACACCTCGGGATGCCTGGAGCGTCGTGTGCCAAGTGACTCACCGGGCCCATCTGCTGGCCGCCAGCTACAGCCAGTCCCGCCTTGAGGAGGCCTACTTCGACTGCCATTCAGGAGCAGACGGACGCATGTCGGCCTCTGCAAGCGTGGCGAATCTCGCGCAGGCGCACGCCAAGGCATTCAAGCAGCCCCCGCTCAGGGTGTTGCCAGGCCTCCCGGTGAGGCGGTTCGTCATGGCGAAGGCCTTTGGGCCTTCCTTCGCCCCAATCTTGTCCTCGATGAATTGCGAAACCACGGAACAGGTGACAGCGAGGCTCGGCCGATACCGACCTCGTGGTGAGATCGCGCGCTACTTGAACCTTCCCGAAGACGCGCGCACGTACCCCGCACCGATTCAGGCGATCACCATCGAGGGCTGACCTGGCCAGCCGACGGCGGCAATTCTGACTGCACCCTCAGCGTGGGGCGCTGTTTGCAGTCGCTTCCTCGCGGGCTCGGATGTTGTCTGAACCATCGCGCCGCTAACTCCCTCGCGCGGAACTCATCGATGAGAGCATCCAGCATGGCCAAGTACGACCCGCTCGCACGAACACCGACGAACGACCCGAAGCGGGGAGCTTTGACCTCAGTCGACATTGCGGACGCGGCGACTAAGGTTGCCATTGAATGGGCGCCACCTGCTTCTCCACTTCGTGAACTTTTAACTCCTTCAGTCACCGTGGACAGTTTGGGCTTCGCCCCCTTGTCTACGACGAGTCGGGTGGCAGCCGAAGCCCGCAAAGCTCTACGAGACGCGCTTGAGACCATGCCTGTGGATGAGCGTGGCTGCCACCTCAAGTGGGCGGCCGAGATGTCGCGCAGAGCTCGGTCGGTTGAGACGCTCCATACCTCGTGCTCTTGGGGTGGCGCGCACCTCGGGTCGCTGAGGGCGCTGGCCGCCGAGGTGCGCGCTCCGCTGCCGGAGACCGCCACGATCCGCCCCGCCGCTGAGTCCCTGGCTGTGTGGACCTTGGCGCGGTTGTCCCACGAGGGCCAGAGTGCGCACCGCACCGACCAGATCATCGCCGGCGGGACGGAGACGCATCACCGGGCGGCGACGGTGGACTCGATGCTGCGACCGCTTCCCGGACCGAGCGTGAGGAGGCGGAACGGGCACCTGCGTCGATTGCTGCGCCAACATCCCGGGCTCCTACCCGAGTACGACCGCGCGGTTCTGGCGTCGGGGATTAGTCCGGCTGAAAGCGAATGGCTTGCAGCGCAGCACACAGCCCGTCTCGCTGCGACGAGTGTGGGTTGCTATTTCGAGCGGCCAACGGACGTGGCGACGCTCCTGCTGAGCAACGGGCCGCCGCACCCTTGGATCCCTGTTGCTCCGCGAGAGGCCTGGCGGGCAGTCCTCGCCCGATCGATGTCAATCGCTTACCCGAGACTCGATCTCTTGGTCATAGATGACGAGATGCTGGTAGTGGATCTGCAGGGTTGGAGCGAGTCGTTCTTTTTGTCCGTCCTGGGGCTCGTCGGCAGTGACGCCTCCAGTGCCTGGCACGAACTCGCAGTTGCACGTGAAGCTCGCCGACTCGGGCAGGTCGGTGGCACCGTAAAGCCGAACGTGGCCTGGGTGACGAGCCCATCAAGACCCAGTTCCCACGAAAGTGAAGTCGACGCCGCCGTGGAGGTCGACGGCGTATTGCTGGACTTTCAGGCCAAGGCGCCTGCGTCGGGGGACTTCCGGAGTAGGCAGCAAACCGCCGAGACCGATGCGCTGGAGCAACACCGTCGGCTGCGTGTGGCCTTGGGGCGGACGGTGCACCACGTTGTATTGCGTGGCGGGTCGTGGCGTCTTGCCGGATCCACTTGGAACGTCCCGGGGAATGTTGCACTGCACGTCCCGATCACCGTCGGTGTCGAACCAGCTCGTCAGTGGTCGCTCGGCAACTCCGACCGGGACGGACTTGGCCGGGTCCTCACGACGCTGGACCACATCGAGACGTGCAACGAGTGGGTCCCCGACCTCTTCCGCGCTGTCTACTGGATCGACCGACACCTCGCCCAGTTCGGCGAGCATCGGTTCGTCGATGAGATCGACTACCTCGGCCGGTGGCTGTCTCGACTCCAGGGCCAGCGAGTCGCCCTTACCGTCGTGGGCGAGGGGTTCATCCTTGCAGACTGGAATCCCATGGAGCGTTATTTGTGGCTGGACAACGCCGTGGGTCACGCCATTTCCAATAGATCAGTCGCTGCACACCTCGCCCACACGGCTGCGAGGTCAAGGCCGGACTTCCCACTCTGGTCGCACCGATGTTTTGCGGCGTCCTGCGCGGCGTCGCGCGGGCGGGGAATCATGATTGGTTGATCATCGCGATGAACTGCATCGGTGTGAACTGGGCGTCCGTGGACGGGCGTTTGCGGCGCCGAGAGATGTTTCGCGTCGCGCAGGAAGACTGCACCTGGGCGGTTGTATTCGACCCGCCTACCGGACTGCTCGAACTTTCGGACGTGGACTGCGCGGTCGTACTTCATGGCCACCGATGGGATGTTTTGGGTTCGCGAAGGATTCTCCGCAATCTTCTGGGAAAAGGCGCGTAGCGGGCAGCTCGCCCGGAAGGAGTTGGGTCTCAATGGTCGCTCAGGTCTCATCGAGGGTTTGGCGCCCGGTCCGATCTCCGATTCGCAATGAGGGTTCGCCGCCCGGAGGCAGCCGAACGCGCCGCTTCGTTTCGCCAGCTATACGTAGCAAAGCGCAGACGACCCGCCTCCTGCCCGCTACGGCGTAGGCCTTGGCCTCTGGACCCGGCGACCTGACCCGTCTCCGTCCGTTGGCAGAAATCGGAACACCGTTGTCTCCCGTACGCTCGCACGGTGGGCAAGGCAGCCGCGTGGGCATTCCACCTGATCGATGTGTGGCACGACCAGTCGGCTGCTCCCACCGGGCAACGTGTTCGGGATATGTACGGGGGAATCAGATGAACGCGCAACCTGCCGGTTGGTACACGGACCCACACGACGCTTCACAGCTCCGATACTGGAGCGGAAACGCGTGGACGGAACACCGAAGTCCACGAGGTCAAGCACCTACGGCTGCTTACATCGCGCAGAAGGCACCCGCACCGCAGGTCGCCACCGGGAAGTGGTACTTCGTCGTCACCATCGCCACCGTCGGGTTGCTCGCCGCCCTGCCCTTCTTCCACGCCGCCTCACGCCTAGACAGACCGGAGCTTCGTAAAGTTGGCGCGGGAATGGCTGCCGGGGGCCTACTCGGTTACGCACTGATTGCCGTGTCCCCTACCGACAACGCCGACCAGCCGACCGGATGGCTGTCGAATGTGGCCGTGCTCATCCTGCTTGCGGTGGTGCTTGTGGCCACTCTCCTCTTGATCGGCATTAGACGGGAGGTCTACCAACCCTCGGTTCCCGTGCAGCCCAATGGAAACCAGGGCGCAATGACGGGTATCGAGGAGGCCCGGCGCAAGCGGAACGAGGCACGAAAGCTCGCTGCCAGGGACCCAATGATGGCTCGAGACCTGGGGATTGGGCGTCCGGGGTCGCAGCGGGGATACGACGACGGTGGCCTGCTGGACCTGAACTCTGCAACGGCACAGCAGTTGAGCGAGGTGTGTGGCCTGCCGCTCGACGCTGCGGAGAAGGTCGTGGCGTCGCGCGCCAACTTGGGGCGTTTCCTGAATGTGGAGGACGTAATGGTGTTTGGACAGATCGGCGAGGAGTACGCGCCCCTGGTCCGAGACCGTGGAATCATCATCGCGGACCGATGACCTGATCACGTCGGCTCTCAAGTCACCTCTGTTCCGTGGGCTTCCTTCTCGGCAGGGGCAGTCTTCGGGGCGGGCCGACTCTTCGACCTTGCCGAGCATGCGCCGGGGCGCCAGAGCCGGTGCGCCAGTCGCTGGGGCTCCTTGCCATAGGTGGGGATTCGGTAGCGTAGAAAGTGGGCGATCGGTCGGGCAGGGAGCGCCGCGCGGAGACGTCCGCTCATGCCCGATGAGGTGCAGACGAGCCACTCGGGTCCATTGACCGCCTAAAACGAGTAGCAGTAGCGTGAGGGGTTGCGCCAAGGAACGGAGTGCGCTATGGACGACAACGCCGAGACCGCGTTTCTCGCCGGAGGCTGTGCGTGGATCATGCAGCCACTTCTTTCCCACCCGAAAGGAGTGATCAGCACTCGGACGGCTGGATGGGTGGTGACGGCGATAACCCGACCGAGGATAACGACGGCGGCCACGCGGAGACCGTCGAAGTCGTCTTTGACCCCGAGCGGCTCTCGTATCGAGGACTACTGGAGGTCTTCTTCCAGGTCCACCGAGCCGACCTCGCCGAAGCCGTCGTCGGCTCCATCTACCGCTCCGAGATCTTCTGCACGAGTGAGGAGCAACAGACAAGGGCCGAAGAGAGATCCGCGATGTGGACGCGTCTGGGCACTGGCTCGGCAAGACGGTAACCCGGATCAGCCCAGCAGGCGTGTTTTGGGAGGGTGGGCCGGAACATCCAGACTATTTGGAGCGATTTCCGGACGTCTTCAGGCCCCATTTCCCCGGCAGGACGGAAATCCCCTGAGCACTCCCTTCCTGGCTAGTGGAGGCAGTCTGCAGCCGGTCACGGGCTCCCTTTTCCGTCGTGATTGGTCGAAGCGCACGCTCATGACGAGAACCGCGCCCTACTTTGTCTTGGCAATAGGCACGCGACTTACTGGATCTCTGAAGCTCGGTATCCGGCCGCCTCTGCGTCTGCTGCGGAAGCGAAGCATTCCTCCGGGGTTGTCCGGGAGTAGTAGGTCCAGCTCGGCTCGTGGAAGAGCTTCTCTCCCGTCGTCGCGAACGTTGCCTTTCACCGGTGCCTCAACAGGACAGTCCGACCCAACCGGTTGCTGAGGTCCGTCGTCGACTCCGGGCCCTTCGTGGTGGTCCACCACACTCCTGTTGCGGCGGCCAGCACCCCGGCGACCACAATGCCGACGACCCATCGTCGTCGCGCCCGCGCTCGCGGGCTGTCGGTGAGGACCCCGTAACTTGGGCCGGACAAGTTGCTGAGGCGGGTGACGGGCCCGGACTCGAGTAGGTCGTTTGTTCCACCTGCATGGAGTCGTCGCGGCCGGACCGAGTTCGACGTGGTCGCAGGGCCTCTCGCAGGGCGCTTTCGACCTCCGCGATGCACTCGCTGGAGTAGTTGGCGACGCGCTCGTTGGTGAGGTTGACGACCTGCCATCCTGCGGCGAGTAGGTCAGCCCTGCGTTGTTCGACGTATCGCTGCACTTCCTCGATGGTTCGCTCGCCGGGGGCCTTGTTCTTGCCGTCGATCTCGATCGCAACCTGGATGTCTCCCTCGCCGAAATTGCGAAGTCCAGGCGATAGCGCTTCCCGCTTGCCCTTTGGCGTCGCGTTGGACCGAGACATCGAAGGCGCGCAGATCGCGTACGTGACTGAGTACCTGTTTGACGAAGACGCGCTCGAACTCAGCACCCCCAGCGCGTTCCACGCGGTGCTCGAGTTGGGTCCAGGAGTCCCAAGATCCTGTGCGTGGCCAGCAGATGGAGCATGGCTCCTGATCCAGATTTTCGAGCGCGGTGGACCATCGCTCAATGGAGCGGCCGTTCTTCTTTTCGGCGTCCACCATGCCGGAGCAGTCGAAAGCCGCGTGGTACTTGCTGCCCGTCTTGTTACGAAGACGTGGGTCACGCACCAAGAGTGGATGCACAACCCTCAGGATGCCAGTGAGGAGTAGTCAGCAATCCTGGTGGACGCCTCGCTGGTTGTCGCAGAGCCAGGAGGCGCCCGTCGTTCGGAGGCCTCACGAGCCCCAAGCCTGAGCCATCGCTTGGACGCTGCCCTCTGCGCATCTCCGCTCGATCCGCCCCACCCGCCCCGGCCCGGGGTGGCAGGTGCTCGCCCATCCCCCACCACCTCGAGGGTTGGGCCTAAACTCGGCCGACCAGCCATGCGCGGATCGGCGGTCTCGCTGCTCGGCGGCGACGGAGGTGTGCGGTGGGCTATTCAGAGGTCATGCGGTTGCTGGAGTACGCCGAGTTCCTCGCCAGGGGCGACGCGTTCACGATCCACACGATCAGCGAGTACGCCGAGTCGGACCCCGAGGCCCTCTCTCTTTTGAGGACGCGGCGCGCAGGGCCGGCTACAAGGAGAGCGCCGCCCGCAGCAACTACAATGGGGTCGAGGAAGCCCGCATGTGGCACGGCATCCGGCTGGGCCTGGTCAAGGCCACCGCCCAGGCCAACCTGGGCCGGGCACAGCGCCAGGGATCGGGCAGCACCCGCGAGCCCGGGGCGCACCCGACGGGGGCCACAACGGGTCCGGTGGCGCCGGGGTCGGGCAGCTGCTGCAGGTCCGGCTGGTGGTCGTCACCGGGGCGCCCGACGGCCCCCTGGTGGCGGTCTCCGGGTCCCGTCAACCCCAGCTGGTTAGGACTGGACGCTCAAACGGATGCCGACCGTCGGGGACCGGTTCGCCCTGCTGAACGTGGAGGCGGCCGCTGCGGAAAGCCACGGTGCTGCCGGTGGTCCCGGGGAGCGCCTCCAGGTGTCGGTGCGCGTCGAGGAACGCTGGTGGGCCGGCTGCTGGCACGCGGTTTCGAGTTCGTCCTCGCCACCTGACCCCGACCGATGTGGAGGCGCCCGACGCTGTTCGGCGCGACCTGGTGGCGTCCGGGCTGGTCCGCGCCGGGGTCGGACCCATGCTCTTCCTCCTGATCGGCATCCTCGCCGGCCTCCTCGTCGCGCTCGGCCCCCTGCCTGGGCTGCGGGTGCCCGCTCCGTACGCGTTCGCCGACTCCCTGGTCGCGGCTACGTCGACGCGCTCCAACAGTTCCCGGCACTGGCCCTGGTCGGCTTCGGTGAGCTATGCGGATGCGGGAACTCGGCTCGTGGCCCTGTCGGGTGTCGTCGCGGTCCTGGCGCCCGGCCTGGCCTGCGCCGCTGACGTGGAACGGACGTCGAACCTCGGAGACCGGGCCGCTCGTCCCGGCCGGCGGGTACCGGTTCAGATCACTGCGACACCCGAGGAGGGTGCCTGCCACGGAGGGGCTGCCAATGGCGGTGGTCACCAAGGTCCTGGCGACCACATCGAGCGAGCAAGGCAACTGAGACCGCAGGCGAAGTCCGGAAGACCAGGGGCCGCGCGACCTACCGCGACGCCGGCTCGTCATGCATTGTGGGTCGGCAAGTACGTGACCGCCACCTACCGGTTCTCCGATCTGCGTGCACCGCCAGACCGACCCGGCGATCTTCTGACCCGCAGGGGCAGTTCACCGATGGCATGCTCTACGTTCATGTCGAGCGTCCGATCCGCCCCTCTTCTCCCAGCAACTCTGGCGTTTCGGGGGCACGGAAGATGACGCTCGCGTGGCCGCCCACCGAGCCCTTCGATGACCGCGAACCCTGGCCGACACTGCTCCCCGGCGTGCCGCTGCAGGGTTTCCGCCGATCGGGGTCAGCGGCTTGGGACACCCTGACGTCATGGCAGCGCTCTGGTGCCGCCTCACGCTGGACGATGCTCAGCGCTACTACCAGGCCGCTCGTCAGTGCAGTTGGGCCAACTGGGCAATGGAACGTGGGGAGGACTGGTCGCCTACCGAGCGGCAGTTCGCGCGCTGGGTCCAGGCCATGTGGATCGCGGGTTGCCGACTCGTCATCTCTGCTCACCTTGCCCAGCAGTGGGTGCGGCTCGCCGATCCCGGCGTAGCCGAGATTCCCGGTCTGAGGCTGGCGCGCAACGCCATCGAGCACCTCCACGAGGCGGAGATCGACGACAGCCAGATGATCGCAACCACCAAGGCCACCGATGGCGGAAGGGAGAAAGCCTGGGACATCGAGAAGCTGCCCGATGGAAACTGATTTTCGGAATGGGCAATAAGCCGCTCGAATCTGTCTTCGACTCTGTATCGGTCGACGCCATCGTTGACTTTGCCCAGGAGCACAGCGACCGCGACGGAGAGGTCGACCTCAGAGACTCCGCCTATATCCTCCGGCCGAACCCTGAGCACTAGTCCGATGTTCTGCGCTCGCGCCAGTTTCGACCAACCCGACTCCGGGTGGGAGACAGGCTCGCGGGCTCGACCTCTTCGCCTCCGCGCACTCGCGGGGGTGCTACCTCGATCACGGCAGCCGCGAACTGCGCGGGGTCAGGACAGCGAGCCCGGCTCGTTCATTACCCGATGAGCCCTACTCTCTGACCGGGACGCGCCGCGCCCGACCCTTGTCATGGCAGCCCCGGATGAGCCTCCACCCCAACGACCCGGCCACGAACGGCCCGCCAGGACCTCGCGGCCGGCGCAGCCGGACACGCCAGCTGGTTCGCGGGGTTCTCCTGATGACCCTGGTTGTCGGGGCAGGGGCTGGCGGGTGGGCACTCGGCCATTACGACCCGTTGTCGCTGAACGCTGCTTCTGCCAGCGCGAACCCTGAAAACGAACCGCCGCCAGTTCTGTCGGGCAGGAAAACTGGCAGGACGCCGACTATGACCCCGCCGACCCGACCGACTCGGGGACCGAGCAGCTCCGCCACCTCCCCCCTCTGCGATTGAGGTGTGATGACTCCCGCCCCGAGACGCCCGCTCATGCCGAGATGAGGCTCCGTCGTCACAGCTTCACCATGGGATGCAGGCGAACCGGTGCTTCCACGGCGAATTCACCATGGGAACGCACACTTCGACTGCATCCCATGGTGAAGCGAGCCCAAGGAAACAGCCGCCCGCTCATGCCGCATAGCGTGCGCGCGGAGCCGCTTGCTCATGCGGCTGACCGGCGACTGCCGATGACAGGACGTGTTGCCTTCGGCCCGTCCTACACCTCTGGAACCATGCGCGGGTGGCCTTTGACGATCGGTATCGGTTCGCGTCCACGCGGCATTGGTGGACGAAACGAGTCAGTCCGTACTTCTGCTGCGACGGTCATTCGGCGACCGGCGATGGGGACTGCCTGGGGGTGCAGTCGAGCCGGGAGAGACGATCGTGGCCGGTTTGGGGCGGGGTGTCGTGAGGAACTCGGCGTCGAGGTGGAGTTAGGTCCATTGACCGGGTGGTACTACCACCGCGAGTTCGAGTCGCAGGTTGGCATCTTTCGATGTGCGCTCCCCCGCGGAGCCGCGATACACCTTTCGGAGGAGCACAGCGACTTTCGGTGGGCTCCGATCTGCGAACTCGGCGGTGTCCAGGCGGCCCGAGTGCAGACCGCCTTGGACTACGAGGGGACTTTGCACGCTCAGGTCTTCTGACGTCCCGGGCCAGTCGCGGGAGACTGGCCGCCCGTTGTTCGCGTGTTCGCAACGTCCGCACATGAACCCCCAGGTTAGCTCCGCCCGACCATGCCGCTGATGGTGCGCGGTCATGCCGATGAGCGGACGGGTTCCTCACAACCGCAGATGTTTCGGAAATCCGGTCCACTGGAGTTCGGCCGGTAGGTGAGTCATGTCGTTGGCGACGACGACCGATGGAGGACCTCCGACCTCGTACCGGATGACCGTCAGTCCGGCGTGGCACTGGTTCGGCGGGAACCAGCGCCAGGCCGGGGCGTCCAGCGCGTGGCGCACCAGCCACCCGATGGTGAAGGCGTGGGTGATGACGACATCGACGGGCTGCCGTCCTTCCACCGCAGGACCGGCGAGCAGGTCAATCGCGCGGGCGCTGAGATGCGCGCCGTGGGCTGCCTCGTCCTCGGAGACGTCCGCCAGGAACGACAAGACGGCGTCCGCCCACGCGTCGGGCACCTCGTCACGACCCGGCAGGTGAGGGACGTAGTCACCTGCGGCTTCGTCCTCGAACAGTGTGGGGCTCTGCTCGAACTGTTCTGCCACGACTCGTGCCGTCTCAGCCGCACGTGGGAGCGGGCCGTGCGTGATCCGGCCGACCGATAGAGGTGCGAGGCGTCGGCCCAGGTGCTCAGCCTGCCGTGCACCGTTCGACGTCAGTCCGGCGCTGTCCCCGTCGGGCTCGGCATGACGCGCCAGGTACAGCAACCGTGCGTTCTCCCGAGACATGCTCCACATCCAAGCACCCCGACTCGAAGTGCACGCTCATGCCGCGATCCGC